>NZ_JMLE01000001.1 GCF_000685965.1 Arthrobacter sp. UNC362MFTsu5.1
CCTTCCATGAACGCGCGGGCGTACATGCCGGGGGAGGCGTGGCCCTGGAAGAAGACCTGGTCCCCGCCGCCGGGGTGGTCCTTGCCGCGGAAGAAGTGGTTGAAGCCGACCTCGTACAGGGTCGCGGCACCGGCATAGGTGGAGATGTGCCCGCCCACCCCGATGTTCGGCCGCTGGGACCGGTGCACCATCACCGCGGCGTTCCAGCGCATGTAGGCCCGGTAGCGGCGTTCGTATTCCTCGTTCCCGGGGAACTCCGCTTCCTGGTCCACCGGGATGGTGTTCACATAGTCCGTGGTGGTGACCATCGGAACCCCGACGCTCTGGGCGCCGGCACGCTGCAGGAGACTGCGCATGATGTACTGGGCACGCTCGGTGCCCTGTTCCCTGATCAGCGTATCCAGGGACTCAATCCATTCGGCGGTCTCTTCCGGATCACGATCAGGCAGCTGGTTAGTCAACCCGCTGAGGATATGGGAGGTATCTTCTCCTGCAGCCACGTCCAACCTCTCTTTGCGCGCATGCATCGGCGCACTCAGGTCCGGCAGGGTAACTGCCTGGCGTGAACGCGACGTGTGCGACGTATCGGTTACAACAGCCCGGTCATGTGCGCCGGGCAGGGTCCTATCACGTCTATGACCGCTTAAATCCAGGGCGATCGCCCCGCCGGCATAGACGTCATCAGCCACTCTAGCTGTGAGAGCTATCCGATGCGTAGCCGCTGCCTGACGTCCTCGTCGTATTTGACGTCATACTGGTTTGTGACGGCAGCCGCCGGGCCGGACCCCCGCCAGACCCTTGGTGTGACGCAGAATAAGTGGGATCGCGGGGGCAGTAGCTTGAAGAGCAGGCACAAAGGGTGTTGGCTTGTAGTAATGGAAATCACTAGATTTATGCAAATGACTAAGCATTGGAGGAACACGTGAGTGAGGCCGACGCCGCCACTTCGGTAAATGTGGCGGAAAAATTGGGTTTCAAAAACGGGGATCTGATTCAGGAGTTCGGTTACGACGACGACGTCGACTTCGACTTACGTGACGATATCGAGGACCTCACCGGGTCCGAACTCCTGGATGAAGACGACCATGACGTTGTAGACGCCGTCATTTTCTGGTGGCGGGACGGCGACGGGGACCTTGTTGACACGCTCATGGATTCCCTGACCACGTTGAGTGAGAACGGTGTGGTCTGGGTTCTGACTCCGAAGTCGGGGCGGCAGGGCTACGTGTCCCCGGCGGAGATCCAGGAAGCAGCACCCACGGCAGGGCTTCACCTCACCACTTCGGCCGGTGTCTCCAAGGACTGGAGCGCCACGCGCCTGGTCACCAGGAAGAACAAGTGACGCTTCAGCCACTGCAACAGGCAGAGAATTCCGCGACGGCCAGGGTTCCGGAGGTCGGCGAGCCGGCCCCGGACTTCGAGCTGGTCAATCAGTACGGCGAACCGGTCCGGCTGTCGGAGCTTCGGGGACGCAACATCGTCGTCGTTTTCTATCCGTTTGCCTTCTCGGGGATCTGTACCGGCGAGCTTTGCGAGATCCGGGACAACCTTTCGCTGTTCGCAGACGCGGACGCAACTGTCCTGGCCATCTCCGTGGACAGCAAGTTCACGGTGCGGGCCTATGCGGAAAAGGAAGGCTACGGATTTGATCTGCTGGCCGACTTCTGGCCGCACGGGGCAGTGGCATCGGACTACGGCGTCTTCGACCCGGGCAGCGGCATGGCACAGCGCGGAACTTTCATCATCGACGCGCACGGCATCATCCGGTACGTCGTGGTGAATCCTCGCGGCCAGGCCCGTGATCTGGCGGGATACCGCGCGGCCCTGGCGGAGCTCGGCAGGAACTGACGGAATGAGGCAGCGGCACCCCGGACTTGGCATGACTGGATTCGCCAGCCTGCCGCCGGTGGGTGCTGCCGCTCCCGCCCCGGACGAACTTGGAGTCCTGGGGAAGATCAGGGACGCCATAGCCGGAAAACGCTTCGCGCTCCTCACGGGAGCCGGCCTCAGCACAGACTCGGGCATCCCGGACTATCGCGGGCCCGGAGCTGCCCCGAGGGCGCCCATGACCTATCAGGAGTTCATCGGCCACGCCGGTAACCGCCAGCGGTATTGGGCCCGTAACCACATCGGCTGGTCGCACCTCCGGCGCGCTGATCCGAATGAGGGCCATGCGGCTGCGGCCCGGCTTGAGCAGCGGGGCCTTCTCACCGGCCTCATCACCCAAAACGTGGACCGGCTCCACGAAGATGCGGGCAGCGTCAATGTCGTTGACCTCCATGGGCGCTTCGACCGGGTGGCCTGTCTGTCCTGCGCCCGCCGCTACAGCAGGACCCTGCTGGCAGGAGTCCTGGAGGAGCTGAACCCCGGATTCCTGGAACGGGCCCTGGCGGACGGCGTGGTGGAGATTGCACCCGACGCCGATGCAACAGTAGAGGACTCGGCCCTGATCGGCAGTTTCGTCGTGGCTCACTGCCCGGCCTGCGGAGGCACCCTCAAACCAGACTTTGTGTACTTTGGCGAAAATGTACCGAAAGACCGGGTGGAGCGCTCGTATGCCATGGTCGACGAGGCCGGCGCCCTGGTTGTTGCCGGATCCTCACTAACGGTCATGAGCGGCCTTCGATTCGTCCGGCACGCAGCAAAGCAGGAGAAGCCGGTGGTGATCATCAACCGGGGAGCCACGCGCGGCGACGACCTCGCCACCATAAAGCTGGAGGCGGGGGTCAGTGAATCATTGACGTGGCTGGCCGCCGAACTGCCGGACCTGTGACGTGCGCCGCACTGCCCCCTGGCCGGGTTGCCCGATTGGCGTTCTCCGGGACTTGTCCGGTAGAGTTGTTGTTCGTTGGTTGAAGCGCTGAGGCGCGGAAGCCGCGGTTTGGGTCTTTAGCTCAGCTGGTAGAGCGCCACGTTTACACCGTGGATGTCATCGGTTCGATCCCGGTAGGACCCACCAGCAAAACCCCGTCGTTGCAGGCCGATCAGGCAGGCATCGGCGGGGTTTTTTGTTGTCCGTGACACGTTCATTGGCGCCAGGGAAGAATGTCGGACCCCGTCCATAGTGTGGCGGCATGGAACACGTCATGATGAGGCTGGCACCGGACGGCCGGCCGCTTTCCGTTCTCCGCGGTGGCCGCGAATGGACCATTGGCGCGGAGCCGGTCCGTTGGTTTGAGCGCATCAGCTGGTGGGAGGCCGAGCGCAGGATGCCCAGGGGCCTGGGGCGAGTGGACATCGAGGTGTGGCGGGTCCAGGCCCGCCTTGGCCGGAACGAGAACTCGGCCCTGACCACCATGGAACTGATCCGCGACGGACTCGGTGGAGGCTGGCGGCTCCGGGAGGCCGTTGCCGACGCCGCGTGATCCGCTGGACCGTTGATGGACAGCGGAATCCCGGGGAATTGGAAAAGCCTTCCACCGCGGCTATTGGGGGATGCCGCGGTGGAAGGCTTGGAATGAATATACAGTGAATTTTTCGAAATGTGAAACATTTCCATGCCCCGGCCTCTCCTTCCAGGGTCGAAGGTCCCTCGGCGCCGGCGCCCGCCCCTCCCCGGCGATCCGCGCAGGGCGAGCAAATCGTGCCCGCAGACATTATGATGGTTACTGTTCAGCTGAATGAACAGCTGTGAATGAACGGCGCACTTACGGACGCGCTTTAACTGAAGGAGAATCATGGCCGATTCCCGGGCTCCCCGCACTTCCGACGGACTGGGGAGTGCGTCCCCTGCGCCGGCCGTGACGCGTGCCGCCGCCGTACTGGAGGCCCTGGCCGCCTCCGCGACGGGTCGGCTAACGCTGAGTGATCTCTCCCGGGAACTCGGAATCCCCAAGTCATCAACATCGAACCTCCTGCTTGCCCTTGAGGAAGCGCGCCTTATCAACCGGCAGGGGGCCGACTTTACGCTCGGGCGCAAACTCGTAGAACTGGGCGCTGCCTACCTGAGCAGGCTTGATGAGGTGCAGGAGTTCTACCGCTTCTGTGAGCAGGCACCCACCCTGTCCGGCGAGACTGTCCGCATCGCCATGCTGGACGGGACCAACGTCATCTACCTGGCCCGTTACGAAGGGCATCCCGCGGTCCGGCTGACCTCGAATATCGGTGACAAGATGCCGGTGTCGTTGTGCGCTGTGGGTAAGGCGCTCATTGCAAGGCTGCATGATCACGACATCGACGAAATGTTCCCCGACGACCAGGAACTTCCCGTACTCACCCCGAAGTCGCTCCGGACGGGTGCTGAATTCAAGAAGCAGCTGCCCCTCATCCGGGAGCGCGGATATGCCTTCGAGGACGAGGAGTCCACCACGGGAGTCGTCTGCCTGGCTGTGTCGGTTCCCACCAGGGGTGCGCACGGGCCCAGCCTGGGGCTGTCCGTCACCGCCCTAAAGGCCACCTACTCCGAGGAGCAGGGCGCCATGATGGTCAAGGAACTGCAGGAGCTGGCCCGGTCGCTGGGCAATCCCATGGGGTAAGAAGGGGAGGCTGAGGGCCGGCCCAGATTCCGCCGGAAAATAAATCAGCTTTCATCATTGGCGAACCGTTCAGGGTGCTGTACGCTGTTCAATATAGTGATCGACACCACCGGTGTCGTCGCTATCCCACCAGACCAACGGGGGTCTGGAGTGTTCTTAAGGGAGTGCTTGTGACAACTCGTACTGAATCACCACTGGCCGATGCGGACGACGCCGTCGTCGAACCGGAACAACTGCGGAGGGCAACTCTTGCCAGCTCCGTGGGCTCCGCTCTGGAGTACTACGATTTCTACATTTACGGCCTCGCATCGGCTTTGATCTTCGGACCGCTTTTCTTCAAGCCCCTTGGTGAAGACGGCGCGCTGATCGCGTCCTTCGCCACCTACGGCGTGGGGTTTGCGGCCCGACCGTTCGGCGGGGTCATCTTCGGCTACATCGGCGACAGGTTCGGCCGGAAGATGGTCCTTATCCTCACGATCGGCCTGATGGGAACCGCAAGCTTCGCCATCGGCCTGCTTCCCACGTTCGAGCAGGCGGGCATGCTGGGTGCGGTCCTTCTCGTGACGCTGCGCATTCTCCAGGGCCTCGGCGCCGGGGCTGAACAGGCCGGCGCCACCACGCTGATATCCGAAGTCGCGCCGCGCCGCCGTCGTGGATTCTTTGCTTCCCTGCCGTTCGTCGGCATCCAGCTCGGCACCCTCCTCGGCGCCGGAACCTTTGCGTTGATTGCCATGGCTGACAAGGCAGTGCTCGAAGGCTGGCTGTGGCGAGTGCCCTTCCTGGCTAGCATCTTCCTGATTGCAGTAGCCATCTTCATCCGGCTCCGGCTCAAGGAAACTCCGGTGTTCCAGGAGCTCGAAAAGCACAAGAACGTGGTCAAGAACCCCATCGGCCAGCTGTGGAAGCACTCCAAGAAGAACGTCCTGGTGGGCATCGGCCTGCGCATGGGCGAGAACGGCAACTCGTCGATCTACTCAGCTCTCCTGATCGCCTTCCTGGCAGCCAAGGACGGGGTGTTCCCGGGCGACAAGTTCATCGGGCCTGTGGGCCTGCTCATTGCCGCCGGCTTCGCCGCCGTCATGGTGGTCACCTTCGGGGCGCTTTCGGACCGTTTCGGCCGGGTGCCGGTCTACCGCTACGGCGCACTCTTCCAGGCCGTCATCGCACTCCCGGCGTTCTACCTTGTGACGCTGGGCAACGTGACCCTTGTCTGGGTGGTCATGGTGGTGGGTATCGCCATCGGCGTCCAGTCCATGCTCGGACCGCAGTGCCCGCTCCTGCCGGAACTGTTCGGTTCCCAGTACCGCTTCACCGGCGTTGCCATGAGCCGCGAACTCTCCGCTGTCTTGGCCGGCGGCCTCGTTCCCCTCGTCGGCGCGTCGCTGCTGGCGGCCACGGATCACTCCTGGCTGGTGCTTGCCATCTACTCGCTGGTGCTGGCGCTCATTTCGTTCGCCACCACGTTCTTCACTCCGGAGACCGTGGGCCGCGACCTCGTCCTGACCGAGGACGCGAGCTAGAACCACCCGCACCGCCGCAACTGCACTCCGGAACAAAGGCTGTGGCTCCCTCCGCGCGGAGGAAGCCGCAGCCTTTGCCGTGCCCGCCTGTCGCTAAGCTTTGTTGCGCTCCAGTGCCTGTCCGATGATCCGAGCCCCTTCGGGGAACGCCCCCGGGTTGGACCCGGAGTAATTGAGGCGGATGAACGCGCCGGCGGGTTCGGCCGGGAACCACTCCCGCCCGGCGGCGATGATGACCCCGGCGCTTTCGCAGTCGCGGGTCAGCCGTTCGAGGTCCGTTCCGTCGGGCAGCCGCGCCCAGAGGTTCAGGCCTCCCTTGGGAACCTGCTCGATGTGTGCCTGCGGGGCGTGCTCTCGCATGCTGGTGACCAGGAGGTCGCGGCGCGACTGGAGCTGGTGCCGGAGGCTCCGCAGGTGCGTCTGCCACCCGGGCTGGGTCACGACGTCGAGCGCTGCCGCCTGCAGCAGGCCGCTGACATACATCGACTCGGCCGCCCGGTCTGCGAGAATCCGTTCACGCGCCGGGCCGCGGGCGATAACGGCTGCGATGCGGATGGCCGGGGATACGCTCTTGGTCAGCGAGCGGAGGTACACCACGTGGCCGGAGTCGTCGCGGGAGGCGACAGGCACCGGACTGGTGGTGATGCCGAAGTCGTGCGCCCAGTCGTCCTCCACCAGGAACGCACCCTTCGCGCGCACCACCTCCAAAACCTCGTCACCCCGCCCGGCCGCCCACTGCGCACCGGTGGGGTTTGCGTAGTTCGGCTGGGCATAGAACAGGCGCGCGCCTGTTTCGTCAAAGGCCCGGGCCAGTTCCGCCGGGTCCGGACCGTCCGGTCCGCTGGGCACCGGAACAACGCGGACGCCGGCCTGCGCCGCCGCCAGAATGGCGCCCCAGTAGGTTGGTGATTCCATCAGCAGCGGCTGTCCGCGGCCGGCCAGCGCGCTGAAAATGGAACTGAGCCCGCTCTGGCTTCCCGGCAGTACGACGACGTCGCTCGGGTTCGGCGGCGTGGTTCCGGCCGGGGTCGAGGCGCCGACTTCGTGTGCGAACCACGATTGCAGTTCCGGCAGGCCCGCTGCCGGGGGACGGGACAAAGCTGCGTCGCTCCGGGCCGCGCGGGCGAGTGCCGCCCGGACAAGGCGCTCAGGCAGGAGTTCCCGGTCCGGGTAGCCGGAGTGGAAAGCTATGGCGCTGTTGGCGACGTCGCGCATGGTGCTGGAGGCCAAGGGCAGCGGTACCAGCGGTGACCGCAGGGCCGCCGTCTGCCACCCATAGTCCGAGGGCCGCGCAGTCCGGACGGCCCGGACAAACGTTCCGACGCCGGGCCGGCTCTCGATCAGCCCCAGCGCAGTGAGGGTCTGGAGCGCCTTTTGCACGGTCACCGGACTGGCATGGTACTCGGCGACCAGCGACCTTGTGGACGGCAGTTTCGATCCTGGCGCGGCCTTGGCGACCCACTCCCGCAGTCGCGTCGCAATTCGGGAGCTGCTATCGTTGTTCATGGAAGACAATAGTAGCGCTACCGCCATTTTGAACCCAGTGGTACTGTCCCGCACTCCTTCGGGACTCTGGTGGGGCCTCCTCGGAGTAGCGGCCTTCTCGTTCACGGTTCCGTTCACCAAGGTCGCCGTCGCGGGGCTTTCGCCCTTGTTCGTCGGGTCCGGCCGCGCAGCGGCGGCCGCCGTCCTCGCTGCCTTTGCCCTCGCAATCTCACGGCAGCGGCTTCCCCGCGGCGTGCAGTGGGCCCGGCTCGCCGTGGTGGCCGCCGGCGTCGTGATCGGATTTCCCTTACTGACATCCTTCGCGCTCACCACCACGCCGGCCAGCCACGGCGCGGTGGTGATCGCACTGCTCCCTGCCGCGACGGCGACGGCCGCTGTGCTGAGGGGGCGCGAACGTCCGCCCCTGGTGTTTTGGCTGATCACCGGTCTGGGCGCGCTGGCGGCTATTGCCTTCGCCTCCTTGCAGTCCGGCGGGTTCGGCCGGCTGCACGCTGCGGACCTGCTGCTCCTGGGCGCGGTGGTGGCAGCGGCTGTCGGCTACGCGGAAGGCGGCCTGCTGGCCCGCGAACTGGGCCCCTGGCAGACCGTATCCTGGGCGGTGGTGCTGGCATCGCCGCTGATGGTGGTCCTGACGCTGCTCTCCCTGGCTCAGCAGCCGCCGTCGGCTTCACCGGTCCAGTGGGCAGCGTTCGCCTACCTCGGTGTAGTGAGCATGTTCCTGGGCTTCTTCGCCTGGTACCGGGGACTGGCCATCGGGCCCATGGCGCAGGTCAGCCAAATCCAGCTCGTCCAGCCAGTACTAAGCATCTGCTGGGCCGGCTTCCTGCTGGGCGAGGCCCTGACCTGGACCACCATCGTCGGCGGCGTGGCGGTTATCCTCTGCGCCGGCGCAGCCGTGCGGGTCCGCCTCAAACCGGTGCCCGCTCCGCACGCGGCGCAACCCGCTCCGCACGCGGCGCAACCCGCGGCTCTTCACGCGACACGTTCCCTCCAGCCTGCAAAGGATTAGCACCATGTACACCCCAGCCCATTTCGCAGCCGGACCCGACGCCGTCCAGGATCTCCTGGGCCGGCCGGCCGCCGCCAATCTGGTCACCATGACATCGCAGGGCCTGCTCGCCACGATGTTGCCGTTCTCCTATGACCCCTCGATCGGCGAACACGGTGCCCTGAACACCCATGTGGCCCGGAACAACGCGCAGTGGTCCGAGCCGGTGATCGGAGAAGCACTCGCCATTATCCAGGGGGCGGACGCCTATATCTCGCCGTCCTGGTACGCATCGAAGGCCGAGCACGGGCGCGTTGTTCCCACCTGGAACTACTCCACGGCGCACGTCTACGGAACCTTGGTTGTCCACGACGATCCGGCCTGGCTCGCCGGTCAGGTCAGGCGGCTGACCGACGCAAACGAAGCAGGCTTCGACCACCCGTGGAGCGTGGACGACGCGCCGGAGCGTTACATCTCCGGGCAGTTGCGCGCCATCGTGGGCCTGGAACTGGTGATCACCCGGATCGAGGCGAAGACCAAGCTCAGCCAGAACCGGCCGGAGGCAGACATCGACGGCGTGGTGGCCGGACTTATTGCCCGGGGGCACGCCGGGAGCGCCGCCGACGTCGAACGGGCAAGGCCGCACCAGGCAGAGGCGCACTAGGCAGGGCCTGGAATGCCGCCGCAAGACGCCGTCCGACATACTGGTTCCATGCAGGCGACTTCCATGCAGGCGACGACGGCGCTGGTTGAGGGTGAGAGTGACCGGCTGGCGGTCGAGGCGCTGGCCCGTCGCCTCGGCTATGACCTGACAGCCTTGCGGGTGTCAGTCGTCCCGATGGGCGGCGCGACCAGCATCGGGCACTTCCTCGACCGCTATGGCCCGAATGGCGCGGGCCACAGGATAGTCGGCTTGTGTGATGCCGGGGAATCCCGTGGCATCGCCCGCGCGCTCGGCCGGGCCGGCATCGGGTCCGGTTCCCTGGCCGAGCGCGGGTTCCACGTCTGTCATGCAGATCTGGAGGACGAGCTCATCCGCAGCCTGGGGATCGATGGCGTGCTCAACGTCATCGCGGCTCAAGGCGAGCTCGCATCGTTCCGGCGCCTCCAGCGCCAGCCGTCGCTGCGGGAACGGCCGATTACGATGCAGCTGCGCCGGTTCTTCGGAGGACGCAGCGGCAACAAGGCCCGATACGCGCCACTGCTCGTCGACGCATTGCCGGCCGGACACGCACCCCCTCCGCTCACCGCCCTCGTGGCATCGTTCTGTGATGCGGCTTAGTAGAAGTGCACGGTGTCCACGAGGTGGGGGAGTTCCCCGCCGTCGAGGAACGTGCGCAGGTTGCTGCTGAAGCGCTCGGCGATCAGCCGGTTCTCAGCGGCGCTCAGGGCCGACGTATGCGGGGAAACCATGACCCTCGGGTGGTTCCAGAGCGGGCTGTCCTGCGGCAGGGGTTCGACGGCGAAAACGTCGAGGCAGGCGTAGCCCACCTGGCCGTTATCGAGTGCCTCCAGGAGTGCGTCTTCGTCCACCACGGTACCGCGGCCCACGTTGACGAAAACCGTCCCCGGCTTCATTGCGGCGAATACCTCACGGTTGAACAGCTTTTCCGTGTACGGCGTGCCGGGCAGGGTGTTCACGACGGCGTCGGCCGAGGCGAGCAGGCCGGCCAGGCCGTCGTTTCCGGCAACCTCTTCGATGCCATCGATCGGCTCAACGTTCCGCTTGGTGCCGCTAACCTTCATGCCGAGTGCCCGTGCGATGCGGGCTGTTTCCAGCCCGATCTCGCCGAGGCCCGTCACCACCAGCGTGGAGCCGTTTACCAGACGCGTCGGCGTGCGCAGTTCCGGCCAGACCTTGGCGGCCTGGTCCACAGCTAGCTCCGCGCTGCGTTTGAAGCCGTTGAAGATACCCAGCGCGGCGAACTCCGCCAGTGGCAGGGCATGAACGCCGGCTGAGGTGGTCACCTTGAATTTCTGCAGGGTTTCCTGGTCCAGACCGGAAGCCTTGACCGCTCCGCCCGCACCCGCGGCCATTGCGTGGATCCACTGAAGCCGCGGGTTGCTGCCGGCGATGCGGGCCAGTCCGGCAGGGCTCTCGTTGGGGACGCCGTACAGGACCTCGGCCTTGTTCAGCATGTCCCAGTAGCGCTCCTCCTGTTCGGGAGTGCGCGTGAACTCCGGATCGCCGGAGTGGTCCGCCGGGAACCGCTCGGGCGGGAGGAGGTCGGGCTCGTAGAGGACGGTCACGGCGGGATCTACGGCGCGGATGCGCTCAACCAGCTCAGCTTCGAGCGGGACGGCGATTGCGACGGTGGTTTTAGTCGTCATAGTGTTCATCATACTGAATGGAGGCTAGGATATTGAACAGATTTCCTCCTGTTAACAAATGACTGACCACGACGATAACCACGATGAAGTGAGGTGCCGCTGCCGATGGATGCGCAGGCAAACCCTGATCTGAGCGAAAATTTGAACGAAAGAAGGGCCGGTTTCGTCGGGCTGGGCCTGATGGGCGGCCGTATGGCCGTCAACCTGCTGAAGGCCGGCTGGACCGTCACCGGCTGGAACAGGTCAACTGCCGCCCTGGACGACTTTGCCGCACGCGGAGGCATCCGCGCCGCAGACGTCGCAGCACTGCGGGACCAGCCGGTCATCATCTTCATGCTCCCTGACCTGTCCTACATAGAGGACGCGGCCCGGGAGCTCCTCGCCGGCTGGGCCGCAGAGCCGCCCACGCCCGGGACCGCCGTCGTCGTCATGAGCAGCGTGTCGCCCGCGGCCGTGAAGGATTTCGGGGCGAGGGTGGCGGCTGTGAGCCGCGGCAACGCAGTGGTTGTCGATGCACCCGTCAGCGGCGGCACCACGGGCGCCGAGGAGGGGACCCTGGCCATCATGGCCGGCGCGGAGGAACGGGACTTCCAACGGCTCCTCCCGCTGTTCAACGCCATGGGCGGCACTGTCCGGCGGCTGGGGCCCCTGGGATCCGGGTCGTTGGCAAAAGCCTGCAACCAGCTCATCGTGGGAACCACGACGGCGGCACTCGCCGAAGCAGCCGAGCTCGCCGAGCGCTCGGGCATGGACGTTGCGGCGTTGTATGAGGTGCTTGGCGGCGGGCTGGCCGGCAGCAGGGTCCTGGACGTTGTGGGGCCCCGACTCGCCGCCAAGGATTACGAACCCACAGGACCGGCGAAGTTCATGCACAAGGATCTCTCGTTCGTCCTCGAAAGCGCCGCCGCCGTGGACGCGGCGGTGCCCATGGCCTCGGCCGGCGTCGAACTTTACGCCGAATTGAAGCGCCAGGGACTCGGGGACCTCGACCTCGCCGCCGTCCGGCAAACTATCGCCAATCTCTGTGACCACCAAACAGCCCAGACCAATTGAGGAACACCAAACAATGAGTGCACTTTTTGACTTGACGGGGCGTGTTGCCCTGGTGACCGGTTCGAGCCGGGGGATCGGTAATGCGCTGGCGCGGGCGCTGGCGGATGCGGGGGCGACGGTGGTGTTAAACGGTATCAATGTTGAGCGGGTGAAGGCGGCGGAGGCTGCGATGGCGGCCGGGTATCCGCCGGGGCGGGTGCACAGCTGCGCGTTCGATGTCACGAGTGATGCGGAGGCGGCGCGGGGTGTGGCGTGGGTGGAGGAGAACGTGGGTCCGTTGGAGATCCTGGTGAATAATGCCGGGATCCAGCACCGGGTGCCGATGCTGGAGCTGGATGTGGCGGATTGGGAGCGGGTGATCTCCACGGACCTGACGAGCGCGTTTTTGGTGGGGCGTGAGGCGGCGCGGCACATGATCCCGCGCGGGCGGGGGAAGATCATCAACATTTGTTCGGTGCAGACCGACCTGGCCCGGCCCACGATCGCCCCGTATATCGCGGCGAAGGGCGGGTTGCGGAACCTGACCCGGGCGATGACCGCGGAGTGGGCGGCCTCGGGCCTGCAGATCAACGGGATCGCGCCGGGCTATATCCATACCGAGATGACGCAGAACCTCGTGGATGATGAGCGGTTCAACGCCTGGATTCTGGGCCGGACTCCGGCGCACCGGTGGGGGACGGTGCAGGACCTGGCCGGTCCTGCGGTGTGGCTGGCCTCCAGCGGCTCGGACTTCGTGAACGGGCAGACCATTTTCATTGACGGCGGAATGACGGTGGTGGTCTGATGGGCGGAGTTCACCAGCTTCCTGCCGGCGGCCCGGCCGTGGTGGCGCACGCGGCCGGTGACCTCCGGATCGAGGACGTGCCTCTTGGCACGCCTGCTCCGGACGAGGCCGTCATCGAAGTCCGCTACGGTGGCATCTGCGGTTCGGACCTGCATTACTGGCTGCACGGTGCGGCCGGGGAATCGATCCTGAAAGCGCCGCTGGTGCTGGGGCACGAGATTGTCGGCACCGTGCTGCAGGGCGCGGCGGACGGCACCGGACCGGCCGCCGGGACCCGGGTTGCTGTCCATCCGGCCACGCCCGGCCCGGGCGCGGCCCGGTATCCGGCGGACCGGCCCAACCTCTCACCGGGGTGCACGTACCTGGGCAGCGCTGCCCGTTTCCCGCACACCGACGGCGCCTTCAGCCGGTACGTGAACCTGCCGGCACGGATGCTCCGGGCACTGCCGGCAGGCCTTAGCCTGCGGACCGCGGCGCTGATCGAGCCCGCCTCCGTGGCCTGGCACGCGGTGGCCCGGGCCGGGGACGTCAGCGGCAAAACGGCCCTGGTGATCGGCAGCGGCCCCATCGGTGCGCTGGCCGTCGCGGTGCTGAAACGGGCCGGTGCCGGGCGGATCGTGGCCGTGGACATGCACGCCAAACCGCTGGACATCGCGGCGGCCGTGGGAGCGGACGACGTGCTCGCCGCTTCCGACGCGGCGGCGATCGCCGCGGTCGAGGCCGACGTCGTGATTGAATCTTCCGGCAACCACCACGGCCTGGCCTCCGCCATCCAGGGCGCCGCCCGCGGCGGCACCGTGGTGATGGTGGGCCTGCTGCCCGCCGGCCCGCAACCGGTCCTGATCTCACTCGCCATCACCCGCGAACTGGAGCTGAAGGGCTCCTTCCGCTTCAACGACGAGATCGACGACGTCATCACCGCCCTCGCCGACGGCACCCTGCTCATCGACCCGGTCATCACCCACGAATACCCGCTGGAGGACGCCCTGGAAGCCTTCGAAATGGCCCGGAACTCCGCCGAATCCGGCAAGGTACTCCTGGAGTTCAGCCCTGCTGCAGCGGAATGAAAACCCTGGGCTGGTCCCGCCAGCCGGGTTCCATCTCAGAGATCGTCTCGCGCATGATCCTGCCGGAGGCCTCGCGGGCACCGGCGGCGTCCGCTGCGGCGATGGCCTCTGCCACATCAACGTGCCATTGCAGGGCCGTCTCCCGCGGGCGGTCCGGCATGAGTCCGTGGACCGTACGGCCGGTCAGCGTTTCCGCCACCTGCCCGACGAGGTTGGCGAACATTTCGTTGCCGGATCCGGTGAGGAGAAGTGAGTGGAATTTGATGTCCAGCTCCAGGAATTCGGCCACATTGCCGGCCTGGCCGGCGTCGCGCATTGCCAGCGAGACGTCCAGCAGTTCCTGCCGGATCTCCTGGGGGGCATTGGCGGCCGCCAGTTCGGCGGCAACGGGCTCGACGGCGGAGCGCAGCTCCGCGAGGGACCTGAGCTGGGCGCCGCGGCCGTCACCGGCCAGGCGCCAGCGGATGACCAGCGGATCAAACGGATTCCAGCGGTGGGCCGGAAGCACCCGGATTCCCACACGCTTGATGGTTTCCACCAGGCCGAGGGACTGCAGGACGCGGACTGCTTCGCGGACCACGGAGCGCGAGACTTTCAGTTCGTCCTCAAGCTGTTCCGCCAGCATCACATGGCCAGTGGGCAGCGCGCCGCTCACGATGCGGGTGCCCAGGTTTTCGATGGCGCGGTGGTGGAGGCTGGTTGACATAGTCGTAAGCATAATCTGGCTGGGGCCGCCGTCCTGCGCGGCACCGTCCCGGCCCGGGCGTGCACTGCGCCCGGCATGACGCTGGCGGCATCATAGACTGTTTTGTGACGCGCCACCTTCCAAAACGTGGGCGCAACTTTCCCGTTGTCGACGGAAATACATATGGTTTATTGACAGCCACTAGTTCTTGAAGCGTGTTCCGCAGGAAGTGCGGAACAGAATGCACACGTTGCACAGAAATGAATTGGAGTTTTGATGTCAGCACACATCGGTGTCACCGGCCTTGCGGTGATGGGGGCCAACCTCGCCCGCAACCTGGCCCGGAACGGCTTCACCGTTGCCCTGCACAACAGGTCTGTTGAGAAGACTGACGCGCTGCTGGAAAAGCACGGACACGACGGCGACTTCGTGCGTACCGAGACCCTCCAGGAGCTCGTGGATTCGCTGGAAAAGCCCCGCCGCGTTTTGATCATGGTCAAGGCCGGCAAGCCGGTCGACTCCGTGATCGAACAGCTGGAACCCCTGCTGGAAGCCGGCGACATCATCATCGACGCCGGCAACTCGCACTACGAGGACACCCGCCGCCGCGAAGCGGCCCTGGCCAAGAAGGACCTGCACTTCGTAGGCATCGGTGTTTCCGGCGGTGAGGAAGGCGCCCTGAACGGCCCGTCCATCATGCCCGGCGGTTCCAAGGAGTCCTACGACGCCCTCGGACCGCTGCTGGAAAAGATCGCCGCTAATGTTGACGGCCAGCCCTGCTGCGCCTGGATCGGCACCGACGGCGCCGGCCACTTCGTCAAGATGGTCCACAACGGCATCGAATACGCCGACATGCAGGTCATCGGCGAAGCCTTCGACCTTCTCCGCTCGGGTGCCGGCATCGAACCGGCCGAGCAGTCCAAGATCTTCGCTGAGTGGAACAAGGGCGAGCTCGCCTCCTTCCTGATCGAAATCTCCGCCGAGGTCCTCGGCCACGTCGACACCCGCACCGGCAAGCCGTTCGTCGACGTCGTGGTGGACGCCGCAGGCCAGAAGGGCACGGGCCGCTGGACGGTTATCTCCGCACTCGAGCTGGGATCCCCGACGTCGGGCATCGCCGAATCCGTGTTCGCACGCGCCCTCTCGTCCCAGGCCGAGCAGCGCAAGCTGGCCCAGGAACTCCTGGCCGGCGAAGAAATCGCCGTCGAGGTTCCGGAAACGTTCGTCGAGGACGTGCGCCAGGCTCTGTACGCCTCCAAGCTGGTTTCCTACGCCCAGGGCCTGGACATGCTGACCTCGGCCGCGAAGGAATACGGCTGGGACCTGAAGCTGGACGAGATCGCTTCCCTGTGGCGCGGCGGCTGCATCATCCGTGCGGAACTGCTGAAGGAAATCACCAAGGCCTACGCCGCTGAGGAAAAGCCCGCCAACCTGCTGTTCGCACCGGCCTTCACCAAGGCCATCGCCGAGGTCCTGCCGGCATGGCGCCGAGTGGTGGCCACGGCTGTTCAGCTGGGCATCCCGGTGCCGGTGTTCTCCTCGTCGCTCGCATACTACGACGGCCTGCGCCGCAAGCGCCTGCCGGCCGCGGTGATCCAGGGCCAGCGCGACCTCTTCGGTGCGCACACCTACGGCCGTGTTGACGCCGAGGGCACGTTCCACACCCTGTGGGGCGAGGACAAGTCCGAAATCGAGGCAGTGGACACCCACTAGCTTCAAGCCACACCGTGCTATGACGGCAACGGCCGGCGCTTCCCGGATACTCTGGGACGTGCCGGCCGTTGCCGTTTGCGGACTACCCTCTCGGTGGCAGCGGCTTCCCATCGCAGCCTGTCCAATGATTGTCGTCTCCAAGGAGTGCAGCCCATGTCGCAGCCAGTCGCGTTTGTTACCGGTGCGTCCACCGGCATCGGCTTCGAGGCCGCCAGGAAGCTGAGTGAGCACGGATTCACTGTGTACGCAGGCGCCCGCCGGGTCGAGAAGATGGAGCCGCTGAAGGCCCACGGGGTGAAGGTGCTGGCGCTGGATGTCACGGACGAGGCGTCCATGGCGGCGGCCGTGGGCGGAATCCTCGAGGCGCACGGCCGGATCGATGTCCTCGTGAACAACGCCGGCTACGGGTCCTACGGGTCCTTGGAAGAGGTGGAACTGGCTGAAGGCCGGCGGCAGTTCGACGTCAACGTCTTCGGCCTGGCGCGCATGACACAGCTGGTGCTGCCCGTCATGCGGGCCGCCGCCCAAGGGAGGATCATCAACGTTTCCTCCATCGGCGGCAAGATGTACGAGCCCCTCGGCGCCTGGTACCACGCCACGAAGTTCGCCGTCGAGGGCCTGAGTGACTCCTTGCGCCTGGAGCTCAAGCCGCACGGCATCAAGGTGTCAATCATCGAACCGGCGGGCACGCAGACTGAATGGGGAGGCATCTCGGGCGAGAGCCTGCTGGAAACGTCCGGGCATGGCCCCTACCGGGACCAGGCCAAAATCGTCGCCGCGGCGCTGGCCTCCACCGAAGGTTCCAGCATGTCAACGCACCCGGCTGTCATCGCCGATGCCATTGTCCACGCCGCAACGGCAGCCCGGCCGAAGACGCGCTACCCGGTGGGCAAGGGCGCCCGCGCCATCCTGGCCCTGCGAAGGATCCTGCCGGACCGCGCGTTCGACGTAGTGTTCTGGACTATCTACCAGCGGCTGGGCCGCTAGATCCGGTACTCGATGTAGTACTCGGCAGGGTCCACAGCCGGTTTGGTTTCGCGCTGGGCATCCCGGTGGCGCCATGTTGCAGGAACACCGGTGATGATGGATTCCGGCGGGGCGTCCTTCACCACCACAGCGTTGGCGCCCACTGCGCTGTCCCGGCCAATGGTGATGGGGCCCAGGATCTTGGCGCCCGCGCCGATGGTCACGCGGTCCCCGATGGTGGGGTGCCGCTTGACCTTCGCCAGCGAGCGTCCGCCCAGGGTGACGCCGTGATAGATCATCACGTCCTCACCGATCTCCGCCGTCTCACCGATGACCACGCCCATGCCGTGGTCGATGAAGAAGCGCTTGCCGATGGTCGCGCCCGGGTGGATCTCGATCCCGGTCAGGAACCGTGCCAGCTGCGAAATCAGCCGTGCCGGGAAGCGCAGCGACGGATTCTGCCAGAGCTTGTGCGTCAGGCGGTGCGCCCAGATCGCGTGGAGGCCGGAGTAGGCAAAAAAGTTCTCAAAAGAGCCTCGAGCCGCCGGGTCATGCGACCGGGCGGCGTCGAGGTCTTCCTTAAGTCTTGCGAAGAAGCTCACAAAGACCTTTCTACAGGAAACGGTGAATGGCGGGCTAAGGCTTAGCCTCGGATGTCGTCATAGAGCACGGTGGAGATGTAACGCTCGCCGAAGTCGCAGACAACCGCGACGATGAGCTTACCGGCATTCTCCGGGCGCTTGGCGAGTTCGAGGGCTCCCCAGACGATCGCACCCGAGGAGATGCCGCCGAGGATGCCTTCCTTGACGCCGAGGTCGCGGGCAACGCGGACGGAGTCCTCCAAGGTGGCGTCCAGGACTTCGTCGTAGACGTTGGTGTCGAGGATTTCGGGAATGAAGTTGGCACCGATGCCCTGGATCTTGTGCGGGCCGGGGGCGCCGCCGTTCAGGATGGCGGAGTCCTTCGGCTCGATGGCAACGATCTGGACGTCGGGCTTGCGTTCCTTCAGGACCTGGCCGACGCCGGTGACGGTGCCGCCGGTGCCGATGCCGGCGACGAAGATGTCCACCTTGCCGTCGGTGTCGGACCAGATTTCCTCGGCGGTGGTGGTGCGGTGGATCTCCGGGTTGGCTTCATTGGCGAACTGCTGGGCCCAGATGGAGTTCTCCGTGTTGGCCACGATCTCCTGGGCCTTCTCCACGGCGCCGCGCATGCCTTCGGAACCCGGGGTAAGCACGATTTCCGCGCCGAAGGCGCGGAGCATGACACGGCGCTCGGTGGACATGGTCTCGGGCATGGTCAGGATGACCTTGTAGCCGCGGGCTGCACCCACCATGGCCAGGGCGATGCCCGTGTTGCCGGAGGTTCCTTCGACGATGGTTCCGCCGGGCTTGAGCGCGCCGGACTTCTCCGCTGCGTCCACAATGGCCACGCCGATACGGTCCTTGACGCTGTTGGCCGGGTTGTAGAACTCGAGCTTGACCGCCACATGGGCGTCGAGGCCCTCGGTCAGCCGGTTGAGCCTGACCAGCGGAGTGCCGCCGACAAGCTGGGTGACGTCGTCGTAGATCCGTGCCATGTATTTGTGCCTATCTCTGAAGAGTTCTCTGAACAGCGAATACTGAGGTCAGCCTAACGAGGGCGGCCGGAGCCTAGCTAAGCATTAAGCCATGCAGAGTAATATTTCCTTGCCTTGGCCAGCTTGGGGTTGATGATCACCTGGCAGTAGCCCTGTTCCGGATGCTTGCCGTAGTAGTTCTGGTGGAAATCCTCGGCCACATGGAATACGGGCAGCCTGCTGACCTCGGTGACGATCGGATGCGCCCACAGCGCCTGGTTCCGTTCGATCGCCTCCTCGAAAAGGATCTTTTCCTCCGTGGTCTCGTAAAACATGGACGAGCGGTACTGGGTACCGACGTCGTATCCCTGGCGGTTGAGCGTGGTGGGATCGTGGAGGGCGAAGAACATGTCCAGGATGACCTCGGCCGGGATCACGTCCTCATCAAAGCTCACCGCCACCACCTCGGCGTGGCCTGTGGTGCCCGAGCAGACCGAGTAGTAGTCCGGATGGCGGTCGTGGCCGCCGGTATAGCCGGAAATGACCGACGTAACACCCTTGGTTTGCTGGTAGACGGCGTCAAGGCACCAGAAGCAGCCTCCGCCAAGCACAAAAGTTTTCATGTCCTCTTCAATGGTTGAAGCGCGCCGATGATTCCCCAACCACCTTACGAGACTGCTGCGCGTGCGGGCGAAGACGGCGGATAGGGTAAAAATGAGGGTATGGAACCTGTGAACACCGACGTTGCAGAAGACGCCCGTACCGCTGCTGATCCGGCCGGTGCTGAGTCTGACGCTGCCGAACCCTCGGATGCCCCGGCACTGGGCGAGATCCTGCTGGCCGTCGAAGAACTCTGGCCCGAATCACTCGCCGAGGAGTGGGACGAGGTGGGCCTTGTCGCAGGCCATCCCTCAGCAGTCGTCAGCAGGATCATGTTCGCGGTCGATCCCACCCTTGACGTCATCGAAGAAGCCATCGAATGGGGTGCTGACCTGCTGATCACGCACCACCCCCTTCTGCTCAAGGGCGTTACCTCCGTTGCGGCCACGACTGCCAAAGGCAAAGCCGTCCACCGCCTGATCGAATCCGGAACCGCGCTCCTGACCGTCCATACCAACGGTGACTCCGCGGTCGGGGGCGTCTCCGATGTCCTTGCGGACGCCCTTGGCCTCCATGATGTTGTGCCGCTGACTCCCGCCACGAACGGCCTGCCGGAGGAAGGCATCGGCCGCGTCGGGGACCTTGAAGACGTCATGACGCTCGGGGACTTCGCAGCTCGCGTCTACGGCATCCTGCCCTCGGTCGCCGGCGGCGTCAGGGTCTCCGGGGACAAGGACGGCCTGGTGCGGCGCGTCGCCGTGTGCGGCGGCGCGGGGGACTCCCTGTTCAACGAGGTCCGGGCGAGCAACGCCGACCTCTTCGTGACCGCGGACCTCCGCCACCACCCGGCGTCAGAGGCGCGTGAGAATGCCGTAAATGACAGGCCGTACCTCATTGACGTTTCCCACTTCGCCAGCGAGTGGCTGTGGCTGCCGGCCGCGGCTGAGGCACTCGGAAACGTCCTCAGCGACCAGGGCCACGACGTCGACATCCGGGTCAGCACCACCAACAGTGATCCGTGGGACTTCATTCTGACTCCGGGCTAAGCCTCGCGTGCGGGGGCCCCTGCCGGGGTTTAGCGAGGCAGGGGAGCACGCTAGGCGCTAGAGTCTAAACTGCGCCGGTCCGGTGCCCGGCCGTGGCCGGTAGGAACAAGCGGAGGTAATAGTGGCCAAGGCAGCACCGGCAGAACAGTTGAAATTGCTCGAACTGCAGGGACTCGACGCCAGGCTCAAATCGCTGTCCAACCGCCGCCGGACCCTCGAAAACGATCCCCGGATCAGCGACCTGCAGGCTGCGCTGTCCGTGGCCAACGGCGAACTCGGTGCCGCAAAAATGGCGGTCCACGACGCTGAAACCGAGCTCAAGCGCTCGGAAGCCGATGTGGAGCAGGTGGCGTCCAGGATCGAACGCGATGAAGCGCGACTGAACAGCGGCACCGGCCTGTCCAAGGACCTGGTTGCCCTGCAAAGCGACATTGCCTCGCTCAACAAGCGGCGCTCGGCCCTTGAAGACGTGGAGCTCGAGGTCATGGAACGGCTGGAGGGACTCCGTGAACGCCAGGCGGCCCAGCAGAAGATCGTGGATGACGTCCAGGGATCCTTCGGCGGGATCCGGGCTGAGCTGGACGCCGCCCTGGCGGAGATTGCCGCCGAGGCCGCCGAAGTGGGCGCCGCTCGTGCGGAGTTCGCCGCCGGCCTTGATGCCGGATTGCTGGCAATTTACGACAAGACGCTCGCCAAGCGCGGAGTCGGGGCGGCTCGGTTGTTCCACGGCAAGTCCGAAGGTTCGGGGATGCAGCTGAGCCCCGGCGACCTTGCCGAGATCAAGGCAGCGGCCGAGGACGACATCGTGTTTTGCCCGGACTCCGGCTGCATCCTGGTCCGCTCCGCCGAATGGGCCTAGGCAGCGAGAATGATGTTGAGGGCGTGCGCTTTGCGTGAAGTGCCCTCGACCAGCTCGGCTTCCCACTTTTCGCGGGCCGCCTTGAGCAGCTGAGCAGGGTTCCGGGGAGCGGCACCCCGGCGCGTCAGCAGGTGGCGGGCCAGCTCGCCGCGCGTGTGCTTGGCGAAGTGGCTGACCACCTTGCGCACGCCGTTCACCTCCGTAAACACGTTGACGGCAACAGTTTGCGCCGGCGGGGGAGCCCAAGCCGCGGAATAAGTGCTGGAGCGGCAGTCCACCAGAAGCTCCCCTTCGCTTGCGGCTGCCAGGGCCGCCGAAATCTGCGGCTTCCAGAATGACGCCAGGCGGCCGACGTCGGGCAGTGACGTACCCATGGACAGCCGGTAGGCGGGCACCCGGTCAGCAAAGCGGATGGCGCCCCAGAGGGCGGAGATGACCAGCACCGATTCATCCGCCTTCCGGCGCTGCGCCGGCGTCAGCGACTGGTAGCCAAGTGCGTCGTACAGGACACCGGAATAGACCTGGTGCGCCGGCGCCGCCGGTTCCGTGTGCAGCCGGGTGTTGCGTTCGACGTCGGCACTGAGCGAAGCTCCGACGCCCAGCAGCGCGAGTGCGTCCCGGTGGGCGCTGACGTCCCCCAGTGCTTCGAGCACCTTTGCCCGGTAAGTGTTCAACACGGGAAAGCTCAGGGCGGTCCAGTCGACGGCTTCACCATGGACAGCGGGGGTCTTGCCTTCAGACGGGGGCAGCAGAATCAGCACCGTACGATCTTACCGGCGCGGGGGGGCGGAGTGCTGTGCCGGTGGTCAGGCCAGGTTCCGCCCCAGGAACGAGATGACATCCGGCAGGATGGAGCGCCAGTAGCCGCTGTCGTGGCCGCCGTCCTGGAACCCGCCTTCATGCTCCCCGGGCAGGCCGCTGACATAGTCCTTCACGCTGTAGAGCAGGTTGTCCGCGGTGCCGCAGTCGATCCTCTTGGGCAACATTTCCAGTTCCGGCCTGAGCGCGAAGATGTCGTTGGCCTCGAAGTCTGCGGCGCCGTCAAAGTTGTCCGCCCGCCCGGCGTCGTGCATGCTCCACACTGCCGGACTCATCGCTGCGACGGCACGGAGGCCGGGCAGCCGGTGCTGGGAGGCGAGGAGCAGGGCGCCGAAGCCGCCCATCGACAGGCCGAACACGGCGGTCCTGCCGGTGTCCAGCCCCTGGCTTGCCAGCAAAGGGAGGAATTCCTCCACCACCATGGACTGCGTGTCCGTTCCTGTTGCGCGCCGGTGCCACCAGCTTTCGCCGCCATCCACAGCCGCGATCGCAAAAGGCTGCCCGCCGCGGGCCACGTGCTGCGCCAGGACCCGGTCAGCCTGCAGGTCGTCGAAAACCATCCGGTGGTCCGCGCCCGTACCGTGCAGGAAGAGTGCCACGGGCAGGGGCTGCTGGTCGCTGCCGGCACTGCCGCCCGGAATCGCCACGGACCAGTTCGTCCCCGTATCCGGGCGGAACCTCGACGTGAAGGAACCACTGCGCACTTCCGCCCTCGACGCCGTCAGGCCGTCACTGACCGGCGCACACCCCGCCAGCACAGCGGCGGTCACACCGCCGGCTCCGAGTTCCAGCAGCCGCCTGCGTCCGAGCGTCGGGAATTCCATAAGCCGATCATAGGCGTGAAGGCCCCCATACCGGCCCGCCGCTCAGGCCGCCTTGATCGGCGGTTTGGCGGCGGCCGTCGCCGCCTGGTTTTCCCGGGCAAGGAACGCGGACAGTTCGCCGATGGTACTCATCAGCGGCGCCGGGAAGACAACCGTCGAGTTCTTGTCCACCGCGATTTCGACCAGCGATTGCAGGTTCCGCAGCTGCAGGGCCAGCGGATGCGCCATCATGGTGTCCGACGCGTCGCCGAGCGCCGCTGCCGCGATGGCCTCGCCTTCCGCGGCGATGATCTTTGCCCTCTTCTCCCGCTCAGCCTCGGCCTGGCGGGCCATTGCGCGCTTCATGCTCTCGGGCAGTTGGATGTCTTTCAGTTCCACCAGGGTCACCTCGACACCCCAGGCCAGCGTCAGGGCATCAAGGATTTCCCGGATATCGCTGTTGATGCGCTCGGTTTCTGACAGCGTCTGGTCCAGGCTGTGCCTGCCGACCACCTTCCGCAACGTGGTTTGCGCGATCTGGTCGATTGCGGCCGCGACGTTCTCGATGGCCACAACGGATTTCACGGCGTCGACCACGCGGTAGTAGGCAACGGCGGAAATGTCGACGCTCACGTTGTCCTGGGTGATGATGCCCTGCGACTGGATCGGCATGGTCACGATCCGCAGGCTGACCAACGGAAGGCGGTCGACAACCGGGATGATGAACCGCAGGCCCGGGAGCCGAATGCCCATGACCCTGCCAAGCCGGAAGAGCACCCCCTGCTCATACTGCCGCACGATCCGGATGGACATCTTCAGGAAGATGAGCAGCAGCACTGCGACGGCGATAGCGATGTACGTACTGGTGGGGTCCATCAGGATCCCCTCTTTTCTTGCATGAGTTGACCTGGTCCAATTGTCCCACCTGGCGCCCGAAACGTCCCTCCGTGCGCCCGAAACGTCCCTCCGGGGCGGTCCGCAGGACGTCCCGCACGGCGGGTGCCGGTGCAGCACGTAGAATGAAATGCGGATGGGTTGACCAGGCGGCCGCGCGTCACGCAAGTGGCTCGAGGAACGTCCGGGCTCCGCAGAGCAGGGTGGTGGGTAACGCCCACTCGGGGCAACCCGCAGGCCAGTGCCACAGAGAATAGACCGCCTGCGTCGCGCCGGTTTGAAAGCGGCACGAAGCAGGTAAGGGTGAAACGGCGGTGTAAGAGACCACCAGCTTCCCGGGTGACCGGGAAGGCTAGGTAAACCCCACCCGGAGCAAGGCCAGACAGGGCACGTTCGAGGGCTGCTCGCCCGAGTGTCCGGGTAGGCCGCTGGAGGGCGTCGGCAACGGCGTTCGTAGATGGATGGCCGCTACTCCCGCACCGGCAACGGCGCGGGAACACAGAACCCGGCGTATCGGTCAACCCATCCATCACCGCTTTGGCGGCACATCTGCCGTCACCGGCATGTGAGTGACTTCACGCTTTGCGGGGCAGTACTGGCGGCGTCGCCGCCCTAGAATGGATAGCGAACGTAGAAGTTCTGCCGCCGGGTCTGCGTTCGCAGCCGGCGGTTTTTCTTTGCGATTCTCCAAGGTGTCCGGGGTGGACCGAATCCCCGCCGATGCCTGTGCCCCGGAATACCTCCGGTGGCCGACATCCGCATACGAGGACGTATGTGGTTGACCCAAGGAAGGTAGTTCTGTGAGCCAGACGTCAGATTCTTGTCTTGATACGTGGATGGGCCGTGAGGCACTTGCCGAGGCCATGATCCCGGTGATCGGCCGGCTGTACCGCGAGAACAACGTGGTGACTTCCATCCACGGCCGCAGCCTGATCAACAAGTCCACCATGAACATCCTGAAGGCGCACCGTTTCGCGCGCCGGATGAGCAAGGACGAGCTGCTCCTGGAAGAGACGGCCCCGTTGCTGGATGCCCTCGCCGGGCTGGATCTGGGTGCTGCTGCCATCGACATCGCCCGCCTGAACCAGAAGTTCAAGGCCGAGGCCAACGGTGCGAGCCTGGAGGAGTTCCTGCGCGCTGAACTCGCGGACGTCGTGGGCAAGCGTGGCGGCGACGACCGCACCAGCACTGACGTCGTGCTCTACGGCTTTGGCCGCATCGGCCGCCTGCTGGCGCGCCTCCTCATCGAAAAGGCCGGTGGCGGTCACGGACTCCGTCTACGCGCGATCGTGGTCCGCCGCGGCTCGGACAACGACCTCGCCAAGCGCGCCAGCCTGCTGCGCCGCGACTCCGTTCACGGATCGTTCGAGGGCACCATCAAGGTGGACACCGAGAACAACACCATCACGGCCAACGGTGTCCAGGTCCAGGTCATCTACTCGGACAACCCCTCCACCGTGGATTACACGGCCTACGGCATCAAGGACGCCCTCGTGGTGGACAACACCGGACGCTGGCGCGACGCCGAAGGCCTGTCCCAGCACCTCCTGAGCAAGGGCGTCTCCCGCGTCCTGCTCACGGCACCCGGCAAGGGCGAGCTGAAGAACATCGTCCACGGCATCAACCACGGCACCATCCTGGACTCGGACAAGATCGTCACCGCGGCGTCCTGCACCACCAACGCCATCACCCCGGTCCTGAAGGCCATCAACGACAGGTTCGGCGTGGTCCACGGCCACGTCGAGACGGTCCACTCGTTCACCAACGACCAGAACCTGATCGACAACTTCCACAAGGGCGACCGCCGCGGCCGCTCCGCCGCGCTGAACATGGTGATCACCGAAACCGGTGCCGCCAAGGCCGTGGCCAAGGCGCTCCCCGAACTCCTTGGCAAGCTCACCGGCAGCTCCATCCGCGTCCCGACCCCGGACGTTTCCCTGGCCATCCTGAACCTGAGCCTGGAGAACGGCACCACCAAGGACGAGGTCAACGACTTCCTGCGGCAGATGTCCCTGCACTCCGAGCTGCGCAAGCAGATCGACTACATCGATTCCCCCGAGGTCGTCTCCACGGACTTCGTCGGTTCCCGGCGTGCCGGCATTGTTGACGGCCTGGCCACGATCTCCAACGACAAGAACCTGGTCCTCTACGTCTGGTACGACAACGAGTTCGGCTACAGCTGCCAGGTGGTCCGCGTGATGGAGGAAATGGCCGGTGTCAACCCGCCGTCGTTCCCCGTCAAGGAACCCGCCGCGGCGCTGGCAGCAATCGCGGTCTAGCAGTCCGGACGGGATCCGGGTCTGAGGTTTCCCGGCCGGTGCTCTGGCATCGGCCGGGAAACGGACCCAAAATGGTGTCATGGAACACGAATCGACTCTCGAACATGAAACCACCCTCGAACACGCCCTCGACGTAGCGCGGCAGAACCACAAGGAAGCTACCCGCCTCCTCGAACAGGCGCGAGTGGCGCATGCTGCGGGAGAGATTCCCGATAGCAGGATCAAACAGCTTGAGGAGCTGCTGGACCTCGCCACCGTGGACCTGAAACGTGTGATGAAAGAGCAGTAACTGCCCCTCCACACTGTGGATATCGGCCGCATTGTCAGTGGCCGCACCTAAGCTCGTCCGGTGCGTAGGAATCAACATCGGGCTCTGCAACCATGACCATCAGCTGGGCGGCTTACCGGCGTGCACGGCGCCGCTCCCGCCAGGCCTGGGCTGTACTGATAGTGCTGGCCGCCGGCCTGGTTTCAGCCGTGTGCTGGTTCTTTACGGCAGGCCAGTTTGCCGTGGCGGAGCCGTCCGTCACGGGCCCCAGCACCGCTCCTGTGCTTGATCCGGCGTGGATGAAAGCTGTTCCGCCTGTCCGGCCTGTACCGGAAGGCCGTGCGGCCGATGCGCTGGAATCGCTCGAGGTGAAAGGGCGGGCGGCCAACGACAACTACGAACGCACCGCATTCGGCCAGGCCTGGCTGGATGTGGACCGCAACGGCTGCGACACCCGCAATGACATCCTCCGGCGGGACCTCGGCGGGGCACAGTTCACCGAGGGTTCCCGGTGCCGCGTGGCACGCGGGGAATTCCATGAGCCGTACACCGGAGCGGTGGTGACCTTCACCAGGGGAGCGGAGAGCAGCAAAGCCGTCCAGATTGACCACGTCGTGGCCCTGGGCGACGCGTGGCAGAAGGGCGCCCAGCAATTGACGCCGCTACAGCGTCAAAACCTCGCCAACGATCCCCTGAACCTCGTGGCCGCCGACGGTCCCGCCAACCAGGAAAAGAGCGCCTCGGACGCAGCCGGCTGGCTTCCGAAAAACAAGGCCTTCAGGTGCCACTACGTGGCCCGCCAGATCTCAGTGAAAGCTGCCTACGCGCTGTGGGTGACCCAGGCCGAAAAAGACGCCATGAATCGTGTCCTGGCCTCGTGCCCGCAGCAGCAGACCCTCATTCCGCGATAGGACGACCGCTAGGGGCGGCCGCCCGGTGTCCGATTAAAACCGGTGTCCGACGAAAACCGGTGCCCGATTAAAAATCAGTGCCCGAACGGGTCGGGGTCGACGCCGGGCATCCACGTCAGGCCGGGAACGCCCCAGCCGCTCCGCTTGGCCTGCTTCATGGCTTTGCGGGCGTAGCGGTCCATCAGCCGGTTCACGTAGAGCTTGCCGTCCAGGTGGTCGTATTCATGCTGGATTATCCGGGCGAACCAGTCCGTGGCCTCGAAGTCCACCGGATTCCCGTCACCGTCGAAGCCCTGCACCCGAGCCCACTCCGCGCGCTTGAGCGGGTACTGGCCGCCGGGGAAGGACAGGCAGCCCTCCACTTCCTCATCGGGGTCCGGGAGGGCGCCGGAAACCTTGGACAGCGTCAGGACCGGGTTCACCACGGCGCCGGCAGGGGGCACGCCGTCGTCGTTCGCGAACTTGTACACAAAGATGCGCTTGCCAACGCCCACCTGGGGGGCGGCGAGCCCCACGCCGTTGGCGGCGTCGTTCGTTTCGAACATGTCGGCGATAAGGGTGCGGAGTTCGTCGTCGAAGACTTCCACTTCGGCGGCCCGGCGGTGGAGAACCGGCTCGCCCCAGATGGTGATCGGCAGAACGGTCATGTCAGGTGGTTCCTTTGATGCAGTGCGGAAACAAGTAAAGGCCGCACCGGATAACCGGTGCGGCCTTTAGGTAAGGGCGAAAATCCTGCCCTTCATGAGGGTGAGCTACGGGGGTTGAACCCGCGACCTCCTGGACCACAACCAGGCGCTCTGCCAACTGAGCTAAGCCCACCATGTGCCCCGCGAGACCGTCCGGGTTACCGGCTGTCTTGGAAGGCAACGTCATATAGCTTACCTGCTCCGCGGGGCTGTTTTTGCCACTTTTGCCGGTTTTAGGAAAATTTCCTTCAAACGTGGCGCAGATTACTTTTCCGTCGCCGCTGCAAGGGACTCGGCGGAGGCCATGACGGACTTCGAAATGCGCTGGGCGGTGGCACTGTCCGGTCCCGGCGCCGGGACGAAGACTGCCTCCCGGTAGTAGCGCAGCTCATCGATGGAATCCTTGATGTCGCCGAGGGCGCGGTGCCCGCCGTGCTTGGCCGGAGCCTGGAAGTAGGCCCGCGCGAACCAGCGCCGCGACAGTTCCTTGATGGTGCTGACGTCAATGACCCGGTAGTGCAGGTGCTCCACCACCGCCGGCATGTCCCGGGCAAGGAAGACGCGGTCCGTGCCCACGGAGTTGCCGCCCAGCGGAGCCTTGCGCGGATCCGGAACCCACTTGGCGATGTATTCCATGATCACGGCTTCGGCCTCTGCCATCGTCTTTCCGTGCGGAAGCTCTTCGAGAAGCCCGGATCGGGTGTGCATGTCGCGGACGAAATCGTTCATCTGGGCCAGCGCGGCGTCGTCCGGCCGGATGACGACGTCGACGCCGTCACCCAGGATGTTGAGTTCGGAGTCCGTCACCAGTGCGGCCACCTCGATTAGGGCGTCATTCTTGATGTCCAGGCCGGTCATCTCGCAGTCGATCCAGACAATGCGTTCGTTAGTAATAGGCACCCGACCAGCCTACCGTTCCGCTGCCACGGAGCTGTCCGGTGCTAGGATTTCGATACGTGGCGGTGCGCTGTTTTTGCTGCCGCGGCCCCACCCCCGCCGGCGTGACCGGCTGCTAGCGGGTGAACAATGCCCCACAACAGATTGGACGATCCTGAGATGACGGCGCCTGTGCCTGCGGCGGGAAGAGTGGCTGCCGGTACGTCACCGGAGCCGGTTGAGGCTGAAGTGGACAACGCCCTCTCGCCGCTCCTCTCGGGGTTCGCCGGCTCGATGTTCATGGCGATCGGCTCGCTGGGCGTCGGCTGGCTTGCGCCCGTCTCTGAACTTCGCCGGCTGCCGCTGTTCATCTGGATGCGCACTGAAGCGGTAGGGGTGGCACTGTCCATCGTGCTGCTGGCCGTCGGCGGCATGCTCCTGGTGCGGGCCTGGCTTCGCCTTGGCCAGCGTGTCCGCGTCTGGGGCGCGGGTGCCCGGAAGGCCACCCTGCAGGCTGTGGCCCTGTGGGGGCTTCCCATGATGTTCTCGGTCCCGCTCTTCAGCCGTGACGTCTACGCCTACATCGGCCAGGGCCGGCTGATGGTTGAAGGCTTCAATCCCTACGAAAACGGGATTTCGGCACTCTCCAACTATTTCCAACTCGGGGCCGACAAGATGTGGACCGAGGCACCCGTTCCCTACGGGCAGTTGTTCCTGTGGATCGAACAACTGGTGGTGTGGTCCACCAACGTGCAGCCCGAGGCGAGCATCATGCTCTTCCGTGGTGCCGCCCTGGTGGGCGTGGTGCTGTGCATTGTGTACGTTCCCAAACTGGCGGAGCTGCACGGCGTGAATCCGCACCGCGCGCTGTGGCTCACCGCAGCCAATCCGCTGTTCCTGACCAACTTCATCGCCAGTGTCCACAACGATGCGCTCATGATCGGCCTGGCGCTGGCCGGACTTTATTACTGCGCCACCAAGCGCGTGGTGTTCGGGCTGGTCCTCGTGACGCTGTCGATCTCCGTCAAGCCGATCACCATCGTGTTCCTGCCGTTTATCGGGCTCCTATGGGCGGGAAAGAACGCCGGCTGGCCGCGGAAGTTCGTTTTCTGGGGACTCACTGCCGGCATCAGCCTGGCGATGCTGTACGCCATGAGCCTGGTGAACGGCTTTGGCTTCGGCTGGGTGAACGGACTCTCCGCGCCGGGCAGTATCTGGATCTGGTACGCACCGGTGGGCCTGCTGGGGCTTGTGGTGGCATCCATCTCGAACGCCTTCGGGCTGGACGGCTGGGGACTGGCCAAATGGGTTTACGACGCCGGCAAACTGCTGGCCGTCGGAATTGTCGCCTGGCAGATCTTCCGCGGCGACCACGACCGCCTGATGCGCCGGCTCACCCTGGGGTTCGCGGCCGTGGTCCTGCTCGCTCCCATGATCCAGTCCTGGTACGTTGTGTGGCTCATCCCGCTGTTCGCCGTCACCGGCATCCGGGACGACTGGCAGGTGAAAGCTCTTTACTTCATCGTGTCCTTCTTTATGGTCTACGCCATCTCAGACCAGCTCGAGGTCTTCCCCTACCTGCAGACGGAGGACCTGGGCCTTCCGCTGGCACTGGCACGCAACGCCGCGGCCATCATCGCGCTGCTGTTCGCGCTGTACCTGATCTTCCTGGATCCCAAAACGAAGCAGCTGTTCAGCAAGCCGGATGAGCCGGTTACCACCCGCCCGGTCATCTGAGGCGGCCGCAGGGCCGGGAGTCACCGGGCCGGAAGTCACCCGGCCGGGAGGTTCTTAAGGGCCTCGCGGCGGGAGAGCGGGCTGAGCTCCGTGCCGTGGCGGTCAACGAACTCCCGGACCCAGGCCGGATCGGTCTTCGCGTACTCGCGTAAGGCCCAACCAATGGCCTTCCGGATGAAAAACTCCGGGTCGGACAGATTGGCCTCGATGACCGAGGCGAGCAGCTCCGGGTCGGTGGCGGCCTTTGCCGCGAGCTGGGCGGTGATGGCGGATCTGCGGATCCACATATCGGGGTCCTTGCTCCAGGCGCGGAGGATCCGGTCGAGCTCCGGACGGTGTGCCTGCAGCAGGGCGCACATCCGGTGCGCCACCCCGTCCACCAGATCCCACCACGCCCCGGTCCGGATAATCTCTTCGTATACCGGCAGCAGTTCCAGCCGGCCGACGGCCAGCCGCGAACCCGTCAGGTCAATGGCGGCATACCGCTCTTCCCGGAATGCGGCCGAACGCCAGAGCGCCAGGACTGTATTGCTCAGGTCCTGGATTGAACTGCAGGGCCACTGCGCGGCGGCGCCATGGGTGATCTTCCGCACCTCGGGAACCCTGACTCCAAGCGACGGCATGTCCGACTTCATGTAGGCCTGGCTTCCGGCTGCCCGCACCGGGTCTGCCGAGTCCCGCAGCCGGCTGCGGATTCCGGCTATCAGTTCTTCGTTCGCCATGGTGGCAACTCTACTGGCGGACGGTCACGTCATCCTTGCCCTGTCCGACAGGCGGTGTATTAGAATAGTGAGCGCTAACACACCATCTCCGGCAGTAAATGGACACCTATGACCCCCACCGAGCATGAGATCAGTTTCGGCCCCTACACCGCAATCGCGACGGCCCGTGGAGGAGCACTCCGGGAGCTGCAGCACGAAGGCCGCGATCTGGTCATCGGCTTCGGGTCCGAGGGGGAGATTCCTGACTACCGCGGCGTCATCTGCGCCCCGTGGCCCAACCGGCTGGCTGATGGCCGGTACAGCTTCGACGGCAAGGAGTTCCGGTCCGCGGTCAACGAGGAAGCCCGGGGGACTGCACTGCACGGCCTGGTGTTTGGCGCGCTGTGGGAACTCCAGGAGCACACCGCATCCTCCGTCCGCCTCGGTACCCGTGTTGAACCGGGAAAGGGGTATCCGGGGCGCCTTGACATCTCTGTTGAATACGAACTCCGGGCTGACGGGCTGCGCGGCACGGTGCGCGCCGAGAATGTTGGCCCGGACGCCGCGCCCTACGGTGTGTGCCCGCATCCGTACCTCCTCGCCGGACCTGCCCCGCTGGATGAGTGGACCGTGCAGATCCCGGCCACCGAATTCATGGAGGTGTCCGCCGACCGGCTGCTGCCGGAGGGCATGGCCGGCGTCGAAGGCCATGCCTTTGACTTCCGGTTTGAGCGGGTCCTGGGTGCGGTCGAAATCGACCACGCCTTTGCCGGCCTGATTCCCAACGAGGACGGACTCGCGGCAGTTCGGGCCTACGACCCGTCCGGCACCGGCGTCGAACTGGAATGGGATTCTGCGTGGCCGTGGCTGCAGATCCACACGGCCGACAAGCCCGCAGGGCCATCCCGGCTGGGCCTCGCGGTTGAACCCATGACGTGCCCGCCTGACGCCTTCAACAGCGGAACCGACGTGGTCCGGCTGGCCCCGGGGGAGTCCCACGAGGCCAGCTGGACCGTCCGCGCAATCAGTCGCTGAGGTAGGCGTCAGCCGGCGAGATAGTTGCTGGCGTACCGCCGGTACTGTGCAAGGACCTCCGGTGCACCGCCGTCGGCTGCCTCTACTTCGGTGCCGCCGGAACCCCACTGCGGCCATTGACCCGTCAGGACGGCTGCCGCCTGGCGGGCGGCGCCGTCGGCCACGTATTCCCCTGGTTCGGGCACCACCACGGGGAGTCCGAAAACGGACGCAGCAATCTGCTGCACGGCCGCTGATTGCGCCCCGCCACCCACCAGGATGATCCGGCCGGCCTTCACTCCCTGGGCCTGCAGGGCGGCCAGGCCGTCCGCAAGGGAGCAGACCACGCCCTCGATCGCGGCCCGGGCCAGGTTGTCTCGGGTGTAGCTGGCCAGGGTGGCCCCGTGCAGGGATCCTGTGGCGTCGGGCAGGTTGGGCGTGCGCTCGCCTTCGAAGTACGGCACGAGTGTGAGGCCGCCGGAACCGGCCGGGGCGGCGAGGGCCAGTTCGGTGAGTCCGGCAAGGGTTACTCCCAGCAGCGCGGCCGTGGCATCGAAGATCCGGGTGGCGTTCAGGGTGCAGGCCAGCGGGAGGAAGTTGCCCGTGGCATCTGCGAAGCCTGCCACGAGTCCGGTGGCATCGGCGGACGGGGTCTCCGAGACGGCGAATACCGTTCCTGATGTCCCCAGCGACACCACAACGTCACCCGGCCGGGCGTCCACGCCGAGGGCTGCGGCAGCGTTGTCGCCGGCGCCGGGGCCAATGAGTGCGCCGGCCGGCGTCCTGCCGGCGGCTTCCAGGGGGCCGACGACGGCGGGAAGCGCCGGAAGATGGCCCAGTACCTTTTCGAGGACTTCCGGGAGATAGGTTCCCGAGGCGGTGGAAAAGTATCCGGTGCCGGACGCGTCCGATCGGTCGGTTCGCAGGAGCTGCAGCGACGACGGCCCGCTTCCCGGGCCGTGGCCGGCCAGGCGCCAGGACAGCCAGTCGTGCGGCAGGCACACGGCCGCAACGCGGCGCGCGTTGTCCGGTTCGTTGCGGGCAAGCCAGCGGAGTTTCGTGATGGTCAGTGATGCCACCGGGACCGTACCCGTCGCCTGCGCCCAGACGTCGGCGCCTGCCGCCGCATCGCCGTCGCCGGCAGCTGCGATAAGTTGTTCCGCGTCGCCTGCGGAGCGGGTGTCGTTCCACAGCAGTGCGGGACGGATCACGGTGCCGGAGGAGTCCAGGCACACCATGCCATGCTGCTGGCCGCCAACGGAGACGGCGGCAACGTCATCGAGGCCGCCGGCCCGGGCGATGGCCTCCTGGAGGGCGGTCCACCAGTGGTCCGGGTGGATCTCGGTGCCTTCGGGGTGGGCCGCGCGCCCTTGGCGGATGAGGGTGCCGGTCTGCGCATCCCGGATCACCACTTTGCATGACTGCGTGGAACTGTCGATTCCTGCTACCAGCGGCATGTCGGTTCTTTCTGAAGGGCTCTGCCGCCGGACCCGGGAGTACGGGTCCGGCGGCAGCGGGTGTTTGTTGGGCGGGGGAGCCGGGCCTAGCGTGCTCCGAGCAGGTGCTCGATGGCCAGCTGGTTGAGCCGGACGAATGCAAACGATCGCTGCGCGGCAGCATCGGCGTCGAACTCCGCGAAAGCGGACGCGTCAGCGAGCAGCTCCGCGGCGGTCTCCCCGGCGGCGAGCGTGGGCTCGCCGAGTTCGAAGACCCCGGAGGTGGCCAGCGCTTCCTGGACGTCCGGGTCGGCGCGGAAGGCCAGGGCCCGCTCCTTCAGGAGCAGGTACATGGACATGTTGGACTTCGCCGATTCCCAGACGCCGTCGTAGCCGTCGGTGCGGGAGGGCTTGTAGTCGAAGTGGCGCGGGCCGTCGTACGTGGGGCCGCCGTTGGGGAAGCCGTTTTCGAGGAGGTCCACGGTGAAGAAGGCGCTGGTGAGGTCGCCGTGGCCGAAGACGAGGTCCTGGTCGTATTTGATGCCGCGCTGGCCGTTGAGGTCGATGTGGAAGAGCTTTCCGGCCCACAGTGCCTGGGCGATGCCGTGGGTGAAGTTCAGTCCTGCCATCTGCTCGTGGCCGGTTTCCGGGTTGAGGCCCACGATGTCGCCGTGTTCGAGCTGGGCGATGAAGGCCAGTCCGTGGCCGACGGTGGGCAGGAAGATGTCTCCGCGGGGCTCGTTGGGCTTGGGCTCCAAGGCGATCCGCAGGCCGTAGCCCTTGTCCTTGATGTACGCCGCAGCCGTGTCCACGCCTTCCTTCATCCGGTCCAGGGCGGCGGAGAGGTCCTTGGAACCGTCGTACTCGCTGCCTTCGCGTCCGCCCCACATGACGAAGGTTTCTGCACCCAGCTCGGCGGCAAGGTCGATGTTCTGCAGGACCTTGCTGAGGGCGAACCGGCGGACGGAGCGGTCGTTGGATGTGAAGCCGCCGTCCTTGAAGACCGGGTGGCTGAAGAGGTTGGTGGTCACCATGGGTGTCTTCAGGCCGGTCTCGGCCAGGGCGGTCTTGAAGTTCTTCAGGATCAGTTCGCGTTCGGACGCTGATGCATCGAACGGAACCAGGTCGTTGTCGTGGAAGGTGATGCCGTACGCGCCGAGTTCACTGAGCTTGTGAACGGCCTCGACGGGGTCCAGGGCCGGGCGGGTGGCGACGCCGAACGGATCGGCGCCGGTCCAGCCGACGGTCCAAAGGCCAAAGGTGAAGCGGTCTGCAGGGGTGGGCTGAAGAGTCATGAAGCATCCTTGGTTCAGGGTTGTGGAGGGTGGAGTCCCGGCTGCGGCCCACCGCCGAAGCGGCAGTGGATCAATTAGTTTTCAATCTGAACTATATGCATCATGATTGACTAAGGTCAATGATGAAGGCGGCGGAAATGTCACTGGGAAAAAATGCCGACGGCGGTACGGTCCGTCCTGCGCCCGGGCGAGTCGAGGATGTCCGGCGCGGAAACCTGGTGCGCATCCTGGCGTCCCTCGCGGAGCCTCGGACCGATCCGGACGTTCGCCCCACCCGCGCCGACCTGGCCGCCAGGACCGGCCTGACCAAGGCGTCCGTGTCCAGCCTCGTCGCCGAGCTCGTGGACGCCGGCCTGGTGGCGGAATCCGGTGCGGCCCGGGACGGTGAGCGCGGCCGCCCTGGCGTGGGCCTTGAGCTCAGCACCCGTCGCGGCGTGGTGGGCATGGAAATCAATGTCGACTACATTTCGGCCGGGCTCCTTGACCTTGGCGGGACCCTGCGGATCCACAGGACACTGGAATGCGGCAACCGCGGCAAATCACCGCAAGCCGTGATGGCCCTGCTGGCGGGTCTCGCCGCCGATGTTGCTTCGGAGGCATCCGCGGGCGGAGTCGAAATCCTTGGCGGGGGGCTGGCTGTTCCCGGCCTTGTGGACACGGGGTCCGGAACTGTTTCCAGCGCCCCCAACCTGAAATGGCACGGGGTTGCCCTTGAGCTGCACGGGTTGCTGCCGGGGGCACCGCAGGGCACACTCCTCCACAACGAGGCAAACTGCGCTGCGCTGGCGGAGCTCTGGTACGGGCACGGCGTTGATTTCCAGGACTACCTCTTTGTCTCCGGCGAAGTGGGCGTCGGTGGCGGCCTCGTCATCGGCTCGCAGCTCTTTTCGGGACCCCGCGGGCAGGCCGGCGAAGTGGGGCACGTAGTGGTGGATCCTTCGGGGCCGGACTGTTCATGCGGCGGCCGCGGCTGCCTGGAAACGTTCGCGGGCCAGGAAGCCATCTTCGCTGAAGCCGGCATTCCCGACGGGACCGCGTCCGCGCGGCTCGAACACCTCACCGAGCTGCTTGCGGCCGGAAATGCGGACGCCATTTCCGCAGTGGCGCGCGCCGGGCACTACCTTGGGATTGCCGCGGCGTCCACTGCCCGGTTGATGGATCTCTCAGCAGTTGTCCTCGGCGGCCATTTCACCCGGATGGGACCGTGGATTGGACCCGCCGTTGTCCGGAGCCTGGCGGACTTTGCGCCCGGCGTCGTCGGCCCGGCCGGTGTGGCAATCTCGGAACTCGGCCAGTCGGCCGCCCTCCTGGGCGCGGCCGGGAGCGCCCTGCGTTCGGTGCTGGCTTCGCCGCAGGGGTTGAGACCGGCACGCTAGGTCTTCACGTTAGGTCTTCGGGTCCGTCGAGGCCTCAGGCCCGAACGGCGAGGCGGACCACTGCCCGGCCGGGCACCGCATCGCTGACCACCTCGAAGCCTGCGTCCAGGAACAGCTTCAACGTTCCGTGGTACAGGTCAGCAGGGCCGGCTTTGGGACGCACCTCCGGATCCACCGGGTAGCCTTCCACAACGCCGGCGCCGTGATCCATGGCATGGCCGACGGCGGCGCGAAGCAGTGCTGCAGCCACGCCGCTGCGACGGTGCCCCGGCGCGACGACGAAACAGGTCACCGACCAGACGGAACCTTCGGGACCGTCCTCCGGCGGGCTCTGCACGGCCGGTCCGGCCGCCTTGAACACCTTCGAACGCAGGATCCTTGGGTAGCAGTCGCGCGGTTCAACCGCGCACCAGCCCACCGGCTGTCCTTCCCTGAAGGCGAGGACCCCCGGTGCCGGGGTATCGGCGTCGAACTTCGCCCGGAACTGTTTCTTCCGGTCCCCGGGCGTGACGTCATTCCATTCGGCTCCCGTCAGGGCAAAGAACCTGCACCAGCAGCGCGACGGCTCACCGCGCACTCCGAAAAGGCGTTCGACGTCGGGCCAGTCGGCCGGCGCTGTGGTCACTGGCGTTGCGGTCACGGGCACCAGCCGTGTCCGGCGAGCCAGGTGGTACAAAGCTCGGTCCATCGCTCGACGCCGGCCACCCCGTCAGCGAGGCCCAGCCCGTGGCGGCCGTGCGGAAAGATATGCAACTCTGCAGGGACGGCTGCCTGGCGCAGCGCCAGGGCATAGCGCAGGCTGTGTTCCACATCAACGGCGTCGTCGTCGGATGTGTGCCAGATGAAGGCCGGGGGAGTGCCGTCCGTGACTGTGAGCTCGGCAGAAAGCTCTGCCAGGAGGTCACCGGACGGCGAGTCGCCGAGCAGGTTGTTGATGCTGCCCTGGTGGACGGCCGCTTGGAAGGACACCACGGGGTAGCAGAGGACGGTAAGGTCCGGCCGGGACGACGGCAGGTCGAGAGCGTCGTCTCCGGCGGAAAGTCCCGAGGCGAGGGTGGCGGCCAGGTGGCCGCCCGCGGAGAATCCCAGCACGCCCACGCGGGAGCTGTCCACTGCGAGCCCGTGGCTGCCCCGCCTGATCCAGGATACGGCGGCCTTCGCGTCCGCCAGCGGTGCCGGGTGGCGGTGTGGCGCCACCCGATACCGGAGCACGAAAGCGTGGATGCCCAGCGACGCCAGCCATTCGGCCACCGGTTCGGCTTCGTGGTCGGCGTGGTGTTCGTAGCCGCCGCCCGGAAGGACAAGCATCGCCGGGGACCTCCGGGCAGCAGGCTGGCGGGCCGGGATGACGGTGAGGCCGGCCGGCGTCGCGGGACTGCCGCTCAGGCGGTCCACTCGGTGCTCCGCCTGAGCGTCACCTGACCCGTGACGGCCGGACCGTCGTCGTGGTGTCCTTCCGTAGCGCCGGGACCGGACCCCACGGTGCTCAGCGTGGCCAGGCGGCCGATCTCCTCCAGCGGCAGGCGGACGGTCGAGAGCCCCGGGCGGAAGTCCCGCAGGGTTTCGATGTCGTCGAACCCTGCGATCAGGGCGTCGCGGGGAATCCTGAATCCCTCGGCACGGAGCGCCGCCGTGGCGCCGATGGCCATGACGTCGTTCGCGGCGAAAATGCACAGGCCGGGCTGTGCGCCCTCATTCACTGGTTCGGCTTCCCGGGCAGTCCTCAAGCGTTCGGCCAGCGCGAGGCCGGCGTCGTAGCCGCCGGCGCGGTTGAACGATGCCCGGAGGACTTCAGCTGCGGGGCGGCCAGCGGCGGCAAGGCCGGACTGGAAGCCGCGGACCCGGTCGTCTGAGGTGATGAGTCCCTCGGGTCCGCCGATGATCACGAAGTCACCCGGATGGCTGGCCGCCAGTTTCGCGGCGAGTTCCGCAGCAAGTTCTTCGTTCGGCACTTCCACCAAGTGGTATCCGTCCAGCGGGCCGGCTCCGACGATCGCCTGCCCCACCACGCCGACATGACCGCCGTTGCGGCAGTAGCGGTCCAGTTCGGCGGCGAGCTCGGCATTGCCCTGAGCGTCCTCCGGCCGGCTGGACCGGGAGCCGGCAATGACAATGGCGTCGGCCCGTCTGGCCGCAAAGGCGGCTACTGCTTCCTTCTCATCGGCCGGCGTCCCGCCGGTGGTGGCCAGCAGCACCATCTTGTGCTGTTCACGGGCCACGTCCTGCACGCCGCGGGCTATGGCTGAAAAATACGGATCCGCGATGTCGTGCACGATCAGGCCCACGAGTCCCGAGCTGGATTTCGCGAGCGCCTGGGCCTGGGCGTTGGGGATATAGCCGAGGGCTTCTGCCGCCTGCCGGACCCGCTCGGAAACCCCCGGACCGGGTTTGCGGGCGGAACCGTTGAGGACGCGTGATGCAGTAGCCGGTGAGACCCCGGCCAGTCGTGCCACCTCGGTGAGAGTGCTTGCAGCCACCGGTTTCTCCTGTTCAGCCAACGTGCGCGTAGTGGCCATTATGGCAGTTTGAACGACTTTCGGGAAAGCGCTTGCCGTGCGGCGCCGGAAGATGCATCATAAATGCAGTGGGAACGCGCTTTCCCAACGCTCGATGAGAAAACGAACTGTGGAGGACACATGGGCTTCGAAACAAAGACGATCCGTATCGCCATGAACGGCATCACCGGCCGGATGGGCTACCGCCAGCACCTGCTGCGCTCCATCCTCCCCATCCGTGACGCCGGCGGCTTCACGCTCGAGGACGGCACCAAGGTGCAGGTCGAGCCCATCCTGGTGGGACGCAACGAAGCGAAGATCAGGGAGCTCGCCGAGCTGCACAAGGTCTCCGAGTGGTCCACCGACCTGGACGCCGTCATCAACGACCCCACGGTGGACATCATCTTCGATGCCTCCATGACCAGCCTCCGGGCCGCCACGCTGAAGAAGGCCATGCGCGCCGGAAAGCACATCTTCACCGAAAAGCCCACGGCCGAAACCCTCGAAGAGGCCATCGAACTGGCCCGGATCGGGAAGGAAGCGGGCGTCACCGCCGGCGTCGTGCACGACAAGCTGTACCTGCCCGGCCTGGTCAAGCTGCGCCGCCTCGTGGATGAAGGCTTCTTCGGCCGCATCCTGTCCATCCGCGGCGAATTCGGCTACTGGGTCTTCGAAGGCGACGTCCAGGCAGCCCAGCGCCCGTCCTGGAACTACCGCAAGGAAGACGGCGGCGGCATGACCACGGACATGTTCTGCCACTGGAACTACGTCCTCGAAGGCATCATCGGCAAGGTCAAGAGCGTCAACGCCAAGACCGCCACCCACATCCCGGCCCGCTGGGACGAAGCCGGCAAGGAATACAAAGCCACGGCCGACGACGCCTCCTACGGCATCTTCGAACTCGAAACCCCCGGCGGCGACCCGGTCATCGGCCAGATCAACTCCTCCTGGGCCGTCCGTGTCTACCGCGATGAACTGGTCGAGTTCCAGATCGACGGCACCCACGGTTCAGCCGTCGCCGGCCTGAACAAGTGCGTCGCCCAGCAACGCGCCCACACCCCCAAGCCGGTCTGGAACCCGGACCTGCCCGTCACGGAATCCTTCCGCAGCCAGTGGCAGGAAGTCCCCGCCAACGCCGAACTGGACAACGGCTTCAAGCTGCAGTGGGAAGAATTCCTGCGCGACGTCGTTGCCGGCCGCGAACACCGCTTCGGCCTGCTCTCCGCCGCCCGCGGCGTCCAGCTCGCCGAACTCGGCCTGCAGTCCAACAACGAACGCCGCACCATCGACATCCCGGAGATCTCACTCTGATGACATCACTGATCCTTCCCACCCACGACGGCGGAACCCGCGAGTACCGGCTCCAGTCCGCCCCGGCCTGGTCCAGGCCAGCGGCGCCCATCACCTCGCGCCACGCCTACGCGGCGGCCCACGTCATCCCGGAAGTCACCGCGGACAACACCCCGGGCGCCCCCGCCCGCCTCGACTGGGACGCCACCATGGCCTACCGCCACGAGCTCTGGTCCTACGGCCTTGGCGTTGCCGACGCCATGGACACGGCGCAGCGCGGCATGGGCCTGGACTGGGCCGCCACCCAGCAGCTGATCAAACGCACCGGCGTGGAGGCCGCTTCAGTGGTCTCTTCCGGCGGCGCGGCGACGGCCGGCAAGTCCGTCCGAGACCTCGTCTCCTGCGGCGCCGGTACCGACCAACTGGATCCGGCCGCCCTGCCGTCAGGCGCCGCCGGCATCCAGGCCGTCATCGACGCCTACCGCGAACAGATCGCCGTGGTGGCCGAAGCCGGTCCCAAGGTGATCCTCATGGCCTCCCGGGCCCTGGCGAAGGTAGCCAGCGGAGCGGACGACTACCTGCACGTTTACTCGACCCTCCTTCAGGAAGTTGAGCAGCCGGTCATCCTGCACTGGCTCGGCACCATGTTTGATCCTGCCCTGGCCGGCTACTGGGGCTCCGACGACGTCGCCACGGCCACCGATACGTTCCTGTCCCTGATCCGCGAACACGCGGACAAGGTGGACGGCGTGAAGGTCTCGCTCCTGGACGCGTCGCACGAAGTAGCGCTCCGCGCCAGCCTCCCCGAAGGCGTCCGGCTCTACACGGGCGACGACTTCAACTACCCGGAACTGATCGACGGCGACGGAACGCACCACTCGGACGCCCTGCTGGGCATTTTCGCCGCCATCTACCCGGCGGCATCGGCCGCGCTGCAGAGCTACGACGCCGGCGACGCCGTCAGGGCCCGCGCCATCCTGGACTCCACCCGGGAACTCGGCAAGCACATCTTCAGCGCCCCCACGTTCTACTACAAGACGGGCATCGCGTTCATGTCCTGGCTCAACGGCAAGCAGCCGGGTTTCCAGATGGTGGGTGGGCTGCATTCGGGCCGCTCCGTGGTGCACCTGGCGAAGACCTTCGAACTGGCCGACCAGGCGGGGCTGCTGAAGGACCCTGCCCTGGCCGCTTTCCGGATGTCGGACTACCTGCGGATCAACGGGGTGGGAGTATGACCTTGAACCCAGGACCGTCCCCCTTCTCACGGCTGTCCCTGAACAGCGCCACCACCAAGAAATGGACCCTGGCAGAGGCCGTTGACGGTTGCGCCCGCGCGGGCATCCCTGCCATCGGCCCGTGGCGTGACCGCGTGCACGAAGCGGGCGTGGACAAGGCGGCCAAGCTCATCCGTGACGCCGGCCTGCGGGTGTCCTCGTTGTGCCGGGGCGGCTTCCTGACCGCAGCCGACGCCGAGGGACAAGCTGCTGCGCTGGCCGACAACCGCGCCGCCATCCTCGAAGCCGTGGCCCTGGACACGCAGGAATTGTTCCTGGTGGTCGGCGGCCTTGCCCCGGGGGAGAAGGACGTTGTGGCTGCCCGCCAGCGCGTTGCCGACCGCCTCGCCGACCTGGTTCCGTTCGCCGTCGAAAATGGCGTCCGGCTGGTGCTCGAGCCGCTGCATCCGATGTACGCCGCGGACCGCGCCCTGATCTCCACGCTCGGCCAGGCCCTGGACCTGGCGGCACCGTACGACGCAAAGGCGGTCGGCGTCGCCGTCGACACCTTCCACGTCTGGTGGGATCCGGAACTGAAGGCGCAGATTGAACGGGCCGGCCGGGAGCACCGCATTGCTTCCTACCAGGTGTGCGACTTCAATCTGCCCATCGCGGCCGATGCGCTGTTGTCCCGGGGGCTGATGGGCGACGGCGTCATCGACTTCGCCACGATCGGCACCTGGGTCCGGGACGCCGGCTACACCGGCGACATCGAAGTGGAAATCTTCAACCAGGAAATCTGGGACGCCGACGGCGACAGCGTCCTGGCAACGATGAAGGAGCGTTACGCGGGACTCGTCCTGCCGTACGCCTGACCGACTCCAGCCTGACCGCACCCGTCCTGAGGCCCGGTACCGCCCCAAGCGGTGCCGGGCCTTCGTCCTGTTCCGTAGTCGTCCTGCCCCTTAACAGGGCGGGGGCTCGCGCGTATTGTCGTGCGGAGGAGGCAAGCACATGAAGGACCAGATCAAAGACGCTGAAGCCACGGTGCTCGTGAAGGCACCGGTAAGCGTGGTGTGGGAGGCGCTGACCGATCCCGCGATCGTCAAACAATATTTCCTTGGCACCACCCTGACCACTACCTGGCGGGAAGGTGACCCCGTGACGTTCGCGGGGGAGTGGAAGGGCAAGAGCTACGAGGATAAGGGCATCGTGCTCAAAAACCGGCCCGGGGAGATGCTCCGCATCACCCATTACAGCCCGCTCTCGGGGCTGCCGGACGTGCCGGAAAACTACCACACTGTGGAGTACCGGCTGGATGAGACGCCGGCGGGAACGCAGGTCAGCATCAGGCAGGGAAACAACAAGAGCGATTCCGAGGCGGAAGAGTCCGCGAAACTCTGGGACATGGTGCTGGGAAACCTCAAGGAACTGCTGGAGAGCTGACGGCATAGCGCCTGCCGGGGGCGGCGGGTTGGGGCGGAGCCGTGACCCGTCGACAATCCGGACGTCCGGGGCTAGCTTGGGCACATGACCGAGATTCCAGACGAAGACGGCAGCGCGCGCGGCGACGACGGCACGTCCCGGCCGGCGGACGAGGCAGCACGGGATTCCATTGCCGGCGACCTGGCCGCAACGATCGAGCCCGACATCGCTGAGATGGATGACACGCCGGAGGGGCACCCCGGCGGCGTTGATCACCGCTAATCAGAAGCGGCCCGCGGCTGCAGTGCTGCAGGGGCGGGCCGCTTCATTTTTGTGCCCCAGGAGGGAATCGAACCCCCGACCGGCGGATTAGAAGGCCGCTGCTCTATCCCCTGAGCTACTGGGGCACGTGGGCGCTTTCGGACTGCTCCGGCGGCGCCTAGAAAAGTTTACAGTGCCGCGCGGGTTCGGCCAGTCAGCCGGCTTGTGGCGTTTTGACTCATCCCCCACACCCCCGTGCTCCCCGTAGTTTTGCACATAGGGGGAGCTGTGCCTCGAAACGGCGGCGTTGCGGCGTGAAGCTGAAGGTGCCTGCTAGGGCATCATCATTCGAGACAGGACACCAAGATGACTGACAACATGACCGTCCGGGGCTTCGTCGCCACGGAGATCAAGACTTCCACCACACCCGGGGGCGTCCCAACGGCATCCTTCCGGCTTGGCTCCACGGACCGCCGGTACGATCGCGCATCCGGTACGTGGGTCGATGGAAATACCAACTGGTTCACCGTTCAGGGCTACCGGCAGCTTGCCGGGAACATGGCCTGCAGCATCAAAAAGGGCCAGCGGGTCATCATCGTGGGAAGGCTCAAAATGCGGAGCTGGGAAAAGGAGGGCCGGATCTACCACTCCGCCGAGATCGACGCGGATTCCGTCGGCCACGACCTCATGTGGGGTTCCGCCAATTTCATCCGCAACGCCGGCAACCCCTCGCAACAGGGCGCGGGCCACGACCCGCAAGGTTCTGCCTCCGAGACCCAGGGCATCGGCGACCATGGCGACCCCGATGAAACCGGCGACTCGTCCGCAGACGGGATCTTCGTTGACGACGAAAACGGCGACGTCCTGCAGCTCGATTCGGAGACCGGCGAGCTTACCGGGGCCGCCGCCTGAACAGATCCCGCTGATGCCGCCAGTGCGGCACCGTCCCCCTGCGGTGCCGCATGGCAGAATGGCCAAGTGATCCGAGCAGAGACATCCCAGCGACAGTCCGGAATTCGCCAGGACCGGATCAGCCGGTCCGGAACGCGACAGTTCGGAACCCGACAGTCCGGAACCCGACAGTCCGGACCCCGACGGCGCCTGGCAGGGTCGCCCGCGCTTGCACTCGCCGCTTCCATGCTTGCGGTGGCACTCGCCGGTTGCACCAGCACTGGCACTGGCGCCGATCCCGGTTCCCGGGCCCAGCAGTCGGCCTCCCCGGCCGCTGTGCCGGCATCCGGGGCCGCGCAGCCTGCACCGACAGCGACGGCCGGGACCACCGCCTCTGGCAGTGCCGCGGCGCCGGAACCGGACGCGGCGACTGCCAGGTTGAAGGACACTGTGATCAACGCGCTCCAGGGCGTCGCCGCGGCCAACCCCAAACCGGGCCAGGAACAGCTGGCAGCGGCCTTGACCGGCGCCGGAATACCCGCCGGTTCGTTGCAGGTATCCGCCAGCCGCACGCCCACCGGCCTGGAGGTCGACGCCATTGAGGCCGCCGCCCTGCAGGGGCCGGATTGTGTGATCGGCCAGATCCGCGACGGAAGTGTCGTCGTCACAGTCCTGCCCGTGCTGGCAACGGGAAAGTGCTTCGTCGGAGGCTGAGCCTGGCGCGAACCGCCACCAAGGCGCCTGCCAATGACAACCGCGAATGTGAGTTAACCCCGCCGACCCACTAGATTTGGAACCATGGCGGAATTTATCTACACAATGACCAAGGCCCGCAAGGCTGTTGGCGAAAAACTCATTCTCGACGACGTGAGCATGTCCTTCTTCCCTGGTGCCAAGATCGGTGTTGTTGGCCCCAACGGTGCCGGTAAGTCCACCATCCTCAAGATCATGGCTGGCCTGGACACTCCCTCCAACGGTGAGGCACGGCTGAGCCCCGGCTACACGGTGGGCATCCTGCTCCAGGAGCCGCCGCTGAACGAGGAGAAGACGGTCCTGGGCAACGTCCAGGAAGGCGTTGGCGAGATCTACGGCAAGATCCAGCGTTTCAACGAGATCTCCGAGGAAATGGCCAGCCCGGACGCTGACTACGACACCCTGCTGGAGGAAATGGGCCAGCTCCAGGAAGCCATCGACGCAGCCGACGCATGGGACCTCGACTCCCAGCTCGAGCAGGCCATGGATGCCCTCCGCTGCCCGCCGGCCGATGCCGACGTCACGCTCCTCTCCGGTGGTGAGCGCCGCCGCGTCGCACTGTGCAAGCTCCTGCTGCAGAAGCCTGACCTCCTGCTGCTGGACGAGCCCACCAACCACCTCGACGCCGAAAGCGTCCTGTGGCTGGAGCAGCACCTCTCCAGCTACGCCGGTGCCGTCCTCGCCGTCACCCACGACCGGTACTTCCTCGACCACGTCGCGGAATGGATCGCCGAGGTGGACCGCGGGCACCTTTACCCGTACGAAGGCAACTACTCCACGTACCTGGAGAAGAAGCGCGCCCGCCTGGAAGTCCAGGGCAAGAAGGACGCCAAGCAGGCCAAGCGCCTCACCGAAGAACTCGAATGGGTCCGCTCCAACGCGAAGGGCCGCCAGACCAAGTCCAAGGCGCGCCTGGCCCGCTACGAGGAAATGGCCGCGGAAGCGGACCGGACCCGCAAGCTCGACTTCGAAGAGATCCAGATCCCGCCGGGACCCCGCCTCGGCGGCCTTGTGCTCGAGGCCAAGAACCTGCAGAAGGGCTTCGAAGACCGGACCCTCATCGACGGCCTGTCCTTCACGCTGCCCCGTAACGGCATCGTGGGCGTCATCGGCCCGAACGGTGTCGGCAAGACCACCCTGTTCAAGACCATCGTGGGCCTGGAGCCGCTGGACGGCGGCGACCTGAAGATCGGCGACTCCGTCAAGATCTCCTACGCTGACCAGAGCCGCGGCGGCATTGACCCCAATAAGACGCTCTGGGAAGTTGTGTCCGACGGCCTCGACTACATCCAGGTGGGCCACGTTGAAATGCCGTCCCGCGCCTACGTCGCTGCCTTCGGATTCAAGGGCCCGGACCAGCAGAAGAAGGCAGGTGTCCTCTCCGGTGGTGAGCGCAACCGCCTGAACCTGGCGCTGACCCTCAAGCAGGGCGGCAACTTGCTGCTCCTTGACGAACCGACCAACGACCTCGACGTCGAAACGCTCAGCAGCCTCGAGAACGCGCTGCTGGAGTTCCCCGGCTGCGCCGTGGTGGTATCGCACGACCGCTGGTTCCTGGACCGGGTGGCCACCCACATCCTCGCCTACGAAGGTGACGAGGAAAACCCGTCGAAGTGGTACTGGTTCGAAGGTAACTTCGAGTCGTACGAAGAGAACAAGGTGGAGCGCCTCGGCCCCGATGCGGCCAAGCCGCACCGGGTCACGCACCGCCGCCTGACCCGCGACTAGGCTCCACAGCCACCGCGGTCACGCAAGAAGGCCGGCTCCCCGAGGGGAGCCGGCCTTCTTGCATTCCTGCTCACGGGCAGGAGCGGGCCGTCGTCGGCTGTTCACCGGAACTGCCGGGTCAGCCCTTCCCGGCCTTGCGCAACTGGTGCTGGAGGACCTTGGCCTGGACAGCGCCCGCTACCTTGTTTTTGAGGTCGGTGGGAACCCGGACCATGCCCTCCTGGGCCACCGTTGCGACGTGCTGGCCGTCCCGGCTGAAGATCTTGCCGGTGGCCAGCCCGCGGGCGCCCTGGGCGCTGGGAGATTCCTGGACGTACAGCAGCCATTCATCGACGCGCACGGGCCGGTGCCACCACATGGCATGGTCGAGGCTTGCGACGCTCATGCCCGGCGTGATCCAGCTGAGACCGTGTCTGCGCAGAATGGATTCCAGCAGCGTGTAGTCACTGGCGTAGGCAAGGGCCGCGCGGTGCGTGTTGGCGTCATCCGGCATCGGCCCGAAGGTCTTCATCCACACGGCGTTGCGGGCGTCCCTCTCGCCGTTGGCCGAAACGTACAGCGGCGGGTCCACGTGCCGGATATCGAAGGGACGCTCGTAGGCCCAGTGCCGTGCCACCGGGTGGTCGAACTTGCCCAGGAGGTCCGCCGTGCTGGGCAGCGATTCGGGGTCGGGAATGCCCGCGGGCATGGCTGACTGGTGGTCGATTCCCTCGTCTTCCTCCTGGAAGGAGGCGATCATGGACAGGATGGGCATGCCGTCCTGGTACGCGTGCACCCGGCGGGCGGAGAACGAACGGCCATCCCGCAGCCGCTGGACACCGAACGTAATGGGCTTGTTGGCATCACCCGGGCGCAGGAAGTATCCGTGCATGGAATGGACGCTGCGCGCGGGGTCAACGGTACGATTCGCGGCGATGAGCGATTGTGCCAGGACCTGGCCGCCGAAGACGCGCTGCCGCGGCTGCCGCTGGGACGGGCCCATGAAGATGTCCTCATCGGTCCTGGCCCCCTCAAGCTCGCCGAGGTCAAGGAGTTCAATGAGCGAGGAGGTGGGGTCCGGGGGCGGTGTCCCCTGCAGTCCGGCGTCGGCTTCAGTCATGGTTCGACTTTAGACGTGACTCCGGCGCCGTCCCAAAGAGGCACAGCCGGTAGAGTCGATATTGTGTCTGACGTCCTAACCCAGCCCCTGCAGTTCACCGATCCCCGCGACCTCGCCGATCTGCGCACCTTTGCCACCCGCGCCAAGTCGATCGACGACGGCGCCATCCGCCTCCAGGCGTCCGGCCCGGTGCTGGCCGCCTACGTGTGCGTGCTGCGCCCCAGGCTGCTGGGCGAGGCGACGCCGACGATCCTCGGGCTGCGGACCATGGCCCTCGCGCAGCCGGCGGACACGGACGTCACCGTCCCGATTTCGGCAGTCCTGGACCGGCTCGCCCGGGCAGGGGAGAACGACGTCGAACTGCCGCTGCCGCCCATGACCGTCACCGAATCGTGGGCAGGCGTGGGCGCGCCACGCGCGGGCTGGGAGCGCGTGGCCACACTGCCGGACGCTGAACTGCGCCAGGCCGCCGAGGCCGGCATCACCGAGATCGCCGCCATCATCCCGGACAAACCCGGCGCGCTGATCGTCAACAACGCCCGGGCCACAGTCTGGGGCAGGGAACTCCCCGGAGCTGCCGGGCTGCCGCTGGGCGCGGCCTTCGCCGCCCTCACCCTCGGATTCCTCGCCGACAGCGAACAGCAGCTCTACCGGGCGGGGCGCTGGTTCAGGCTCAGCGGATCCCGCGGACACGTCCTGGCGCGCACAGGGTCGGGACTTTAGCTCCCTTGTTGCCGGCGGAAGGAATATCGAGCGATGTCAACGGAGTTCGGCCCCCTAATTGACCGCATGGCCCGGGCGCGCCGTGCCGAGCTGATCGCGCTCCGTCACCGGTTGCACCAACACCCGGAGCTCTCCAACCGCGAGAGAACCACATCCGCACTGGTCGCAGGTCATCTGCAATCCCTTGGCCTCGACGAGGTCCGCACCGGCATCGCCGGATACGGCGTCGTGGGGGTCCTGCGCGGGGGACTGCCGGGGGACAGGGTCGCTGCCCTCCGTGCGGATATGGACGCCCTTCCGGTCGCCGAGGCATCCGGCCTGGAGTTCGCGTCGACAGCCATTGACGACGGGTATCCGGGCGGTCCCCACCCGGTCTCCCACGCATGCGGCCATGACTGCCATACGGCGGTGGTGCTCGCCACAGCCGGTGTCCTGGCGGAGCTTCGCGACCGGCTGCCCGGCACAGTTGTCTTCGTCTTCCAGCCAGCCGAGGAAGGGCCGCCGCTGGACGAGACCGGGGGAGCGCGTGCCATGCTCGCCGCTGGAGCCCTGGCTGACCCGGAACCAACGATGATGTTCGGCATGCACGTCTCGCCGTTGCCTGCCGGCGTGGTGGGCTATCGTGCCGGAACCGCATATGCGTCCTCGTGCGTCGTGCGGATCACCATCACGGGCCTGCAGGTGCACGGCTCCACGCCGTGGATGGGGATCGACCCGATGCCGGCGGCCGCGGGAATCATCGGCGGAATTGGTGAGCTCTACCGGCAGGTTCCTGCCTACCATGCCGTCTCCGTCAGTGTTGGCCACGTTGAGGACGCGGGCCGGTTTAACATCATCGGCCAGACGGTGACCCTGTTCGGGACAATCCGCTGCGCCGTAGAATCCGACATGCACGCCGTTCAGCAGAAACTGCTGCAACTTGCCGGGCACCAGGCGGCGGCCTACGGCTGCACGGCCGAAACGGAGTTCCTGCAGCCCGTGCCGTCAGTCGTCAACCGGCCGCAGTGGATTGACGCCATGCTGCCAACGCTCAGCCGGATCCTCGGTCCGGGGAGGGTCGTCGAAGTGCCGCTGACGCTGGGCTACGACGACATGTCGGAGTTCGTCAACGCCTTTGGCGGCGCCTACCTGAGCTACGGGGTCCAGGATACGCAGATGGACGCCGATGAGCTGCGGCCGCTGGAGGGCGGCCGCGGACTCTTCCCCAATCACAGCCCGGGATTTTACGCGGACGACGACTGTCTGGTCGATGCTGTCCGGGTGCACGCGGGCGTCGCAGTCGCCCATCTCGCAGGAGAGATCACCGTCCTCTGAACATGTGCCGGTGCTGGTTCAGGCTCAGCGGATCCCGCGGCCACGTCCTGGCGCGCACAGGGTCGGGACTTTAGCTCCTCCCTGCCGGGCGCGGCAGCCTGAAATACTGACCGCATGAGCGACGTGGCCATCCTGGTTCCCCCGATCGAGCGGCACCCCGGCTTCAACGATGCGCTGCATCCCGACCGCGTCTGGATCCGCCTGCTCCGCGTTGCAGTCGGCCTCTTCGTCCTGGTGGCCCTGGTCCGGAAAACGTACGACGCCACGCTTCCGGGCAGCGATGTGGACATCGGCCAGCTCTACTCGGAGTTCACAGTCCAGTCGAACCTCGTCCTCGGACTGGTCCTTGTTTATTCCGCCGCGCGGACGCGGGCGAGGCTGCCGGAGTGGTGGGACCATTTGCTGGGCGCACTCACGTTCTATCTGGTCATGACAGGAATCATCTACGCGGTCCTCGTCGCCCCGCCGGACGAGCCGTGGTGGAGCTGGGACATGTACTGGCCCCAGCTGGCACACCACCGCCTGGCTCCGCTGTTCATAGCCCTCGACTGGCTCCTGGTCACGAAAACCGTCCGCGGAAAATTGTCCCGGCCGCTCACCTGGCTCATCTACCCGTCCGCTTTCCTGGTCTACTCCTGGATGCGCGGGGCAATCGACGGGTGGTACGTATACGACTTCCTCGATCCGACACTCGAGGGCGGCTGGCCGGCCGCGTTGACGACGACGGCCCAGGTGCTGGTGGCGTTCCTTCTGATTGCCTTGCTGGTGCATGCCGGCGGCAACGCACGCGCCGCACTCGCGACGCGGCGGAAACGGCGCTAACCGCGTGTCGGCCGGGATGCGGAAGCGTTCTCAGGCGTCCGAGGGGCTGTTCACCATCGACAGCGCTGCCCGCTCCATGTAGTCCCACAGGGTGCCTTCATAGAGCGGCGGAAGTTCCAGCGCGTCCACTGCTGCGCGCATGTGGTGCAGCCACCGCTCCTTCGCTTCGGGGGTGACGCGGAACGGCATGTGGCGCATGCGCAGCCGCGGGTGTCCGCGTTCCTCGCCATAGGTGGTGGGGCCGCCCCAGTACTGCTCGAGGAACATCAGGAAACGCCTTTTCGCCGGCCCCAGGTCCTCTTCCGGATACATCGGCCGGAGCAGCGGGTCGGTGGCCACGCCGTCGTAGAAGACGTCAATGAGCTTCACGAACGTCTCGTGGCCGCCCACTGCGTCGTAGAAGTTGTCGGTGTAGCCAGGCTGCGTGAACGGATCGTTCTGCATCAGCTGCTGTGGCTGGCGGGGTTCGCCGGCGCTGGGAATCGTCATGGTTCTATTCTCCGGCCTTCTGCTGGGGTGCGGTCTCAGGGGCGGGCGCCTCCGCGGATTCGTCCACCGGGGCTACATAGTTTCCCTGGGAGCGGTTGCCCACCCGAAGGATTTCGCCGTTGCGCAGGTACCAGATGGCGCCGTCGTCGGAACGGACGCGGGTGATGCGCAGGCCCATGGATTCGACGGTGCCCACCACTTCACTGGTCTCAATGATGTCGCCGATGCCGTACTGATCCTCGATGGTGATGAAGATGCCGGCGAGGAAGTCGCGGATCAGCTGCTGGGCGCCGAAGCCGATGGCGACACCCAGGATACCCACGCTTGTCAGCAGCGGCGCGATGTCCACGTCCAGGTTCTTGAGGACGTACATAATCGTGATCACGGCGATGAGGACACCCGCCACGCTGTTCAGCAGGGATCCGATTGTTTTGGCACGCTGGACCCGGCGTTCGTGGTCCAGTGCCCGCAGGGCCGGGGCCACCCAGCGGAAGTGCGGTTTCTTGAAGAAGGTGGTGCCGGCGGCCACGCTCTTGGTGATTCCGGCAATCACGAAGGACGCGACGAGCCAGATCGTGACGCCCACTCCGATGCTGATCACAATTCCTGCGGCGTTGATTCCGGAAATATCCGGTGTGGCGGGCGGGGTGATCGACAACATGCTGTACATCGGCAGGGATGCTCCTTATTGCTTATCGGCTTCCGCCGGAGCTGCCGGGCGTTCGCCGGGCGCATAACACTCTGTTCACCTTCAACACTAGCGCCGTAGCGTGGCCACATGCGCATCCTGATTCTTGGCGGCACCGCTTTCCTGTCCGCCGAAATTGCCCGGCAGGCGGCCGCCGCGGGCCATGATGTTACCTGCCTGGCCCGCGGCTCGGCGGCCGTCCCGCCGGAGGGAACGGCCTGGCTGCGGGCCGATCGGGCCGCCGGGCGCCAGTCCTATGAACAGGCCGCAGGGGACTGGGACGCCGTCATCGACGTAACCCGTGATCCGGAGCACGCCCGGGACGCGCTGGAGGCTCTGGCGCCCGTGGCAGCGCACTGGACCGTGGTGTCCAGTTGCTCCGTTTACGCAGACCATTCGGTGCCGGGCGAAGACGAAAGCGCGGGTTTGTTACCGCCGCTCACCCCGGGCACAGCCGCTGCCCCGGAGAATTACGGCGAGGCTAAATCGGCGATTGAGCACTACGCGGCAACCATCGCCGAGGGCAAGGTCCACCTCTGCCGGGCGGGGCTGATCGGTGGTCCCGGCGACAGTTCGGACCGTTACGGCTACTGGCCCGCACGGTTTGCCCGGGATGGCAAACCCGCCATCGTTCCGGACATCGGCTCCAGTGCAACGCAGGTGATCGACGTCCGCGATCTCGCCGCGTGGATCCTGAAGGCCGCCGGACTGCAGATCACGGGTGCCTTGAATGCGGTGGGCACCGGCGTGCGGTTCGATGACTACCTGGATGAATCCCAGCGGCAGGGTATGTATTCCGGCCGGACGTACAGCGTCCCGGAAGACTGGCTGGTTGCCCGGGGGATCGGGTACTGGGCAGGTCCGGATTCGCTGCCGCTCTGGCTCCCGGCGGGACACGACGGTTTCGCCACACGCTCCAACGCGGCCGCTGTTGCGGCCGGACTCAACCTGCGGCCGTGGCAGGAGACATTGCGGGACACGCTCGAGGACGAACGCCGCCGCGGCCTGGACAGGGAACGGAAAGCCGGGCTCAGTGCCGGGACTGAGCGGCGGCTCGTGGAAGAATTCCTGCCCTGACCATTCCCTGCCTGGGGCTAGGGTTCCTCAACGTGCACCGAGGGTTCGTGGAGCACGGGAAAGTTCACGCTCCGGGCAATGAAGCAGACCTTGTTTGCCTCGTGATGCAGCTGTTCCATGAGCGCGTCGTCCACGGCGGCGGCCACCGTCACTTCGGGCCTGAGCGTGGCGGATTCGAACTGGCCGCTGCCGTCGCGGTTGGTCCGCATCAGGCCCGCGGCGCGGTCCTCGTACGCCGTTACCACCACGCCGTGCTTCACTGCCACGTGCAGGAAAGAGAGCATGTGGCACTGCGAGAGGGCGGTCAACAGCAGCTGTTCGGGGTTGTACCGCGTCTTGTCCCCGTGGAAGGTGGGGTCGGCCGACCCCTTGAGGACGGGAAGGCCGGGGATCTCGATGTCGTGGTCGCGGGAATACCCCCGGTAGGTCGACGTTCCGTCCCCCCGGTTCCCGGTCCATCGGACAGTCACGGCGTAGCGGTGCTCATCAAGCGTCATGCCGCAATTCTAGTGACGCCGCAACTCCACATCGGCCGAACGCCGGAACCCCGGAGCAGCAGCACGCCAGCTCCGGGGTTCCGGTTCGTGGGAACAGATGCCGGCGGCTATCCGATGTCGGCCTCGCGGGCCCGCAGCGCGCGCGCCACGCCGTCGCGGTTCTCCAGCATCATGCGCCGCAGCGCGGTGCTGTCCTCCGGCAGCGCGGCCAGGAACTCGTCCGTCCGGTCCACAGTTTCCTGCGTGGTCTGCTGGGCCGGGTAAAGTCCGACGACGATCTGCTGGGCAAGCGCATGGGTGCGGTTGGCAACGATGCCGGGAACGGCGTCGAAATACTTCTCCGTGTACGGCGCCAGCAGCGCCGGGTCCAGCACCCGGGTGAATCCTGCCACCGCGGATGCCTGCAGGGCGTTGGACAGCTCGCCCTTCACCACGATGGAATCCCAGGCCGCAGCCTTGGCCTCGGGCGTGGGGATGGCGGCCTTGGCCAGCGCGGCCGCGTTCTGGCCGTTCGCGGTGTTGTCCCGCTCAAGTTCAGCGTCGATCCGGTCCTGGCCTGCCCGGCCGCCGGCTACCAGCGAAGCCATCAGCTCCCACCGCAGATCCTGGTCGACGGTGAGGCCTGCCAGGGATGCCGAGCCGTCCAGCAGCGCCGAAACGGTATCCAGCTGGCCGTCGCTGCGCGCCAGCAGCGCGAAGGACTTCACGAACTGCAGTTGCGCATCCGAGCCCGCCGGCACGGAACCGGCCAGGTCCCAGAGAGTGTCCGCAGCGGCTATGGACGTCTTTTCCCGGTGTTCCTCGGCAACGTAATAGCTGAGCGTTGTGGCCAGCTGCCGGAGCTGGACCAGGATCACCGAGGAATCGGATTCGGACGCGATGTTGGCGAGGATCAGTTCGACGTAGCCGCGGGCCGGGGTTTCGCCGTCGCGGGCAGCGTCCCAGGCGGAACCCCAGACGAGCGTCCGCGGCAGGCTCTCGCGGAAGTCCTTCAGGTGGGCCGTTGCGGTGGCCAGCGACTTCGGATCGAGCCGGACCTTGGCATAGGCGAGGTCGTCGTCGTTCAGCAGGATCAGGTCCGGCTGGCGCAGACCGGCCAGGCCGGGCACCTCGGTCCGTTCCCCGTCGACGTCCAGTTCCTCACGGTGCACCCGGACAAGCTGCCCGTCGGTGACGTCGTAGAACCCGACAGCGAGGCGGTGCGGGCGAAGGGTGGGCTGCTCGGCCACCGCGGACTGCACGATGCTGAACGAGGTGATGGCTCCGGAAGGATCCACCGCCACATCGGGAGTCAACGTGTTGACACCGGCGGTTTCCAGCCACAGCCGCCCCCACTCGTCCAGGTCGCGGCCACTGGCCTTTTCCAGCTCCACCATGAGGTCGCTGAGCTCGGTGTTCTGCCAGGCGTGCTTGCTGAAATACTCGCGCACTCCGGACATGAACTGCTCCGGACCGACCCAGGCCACCAGCTGGCGCAGAACCGAGGCGCCCTTGGCGTACGTGATGCCGTCGAAGTTCACTTCAACGTCCTGCAGGTCGTTGATCTCGGCGAAGATGGGGTGCGTGGTGGGCAGCTGGTCCTGGCGGTAGGCCCAGGACTTCTCCACCGAGGCAAATGTGGTCCAGGCATGGTCAAACTCGGTGTTCTCCACCGCCGCCAGGTGCGACATGTACTCGGCGAACGATTCGTTGAGCCACAGGTCGTTCCACCAGCGCATGGTGACCAGATCGCCGAACCACATGTGCGCGAGCTCGTGCAGGACGGTGATGGCGCGGCGTTCCACCTGCGCGCCCGTGACCTTGCCGCGGAAAACGTAGCCTTCCAGGATGGTCACGGCGCCGGCGTTTTCCATGGCGCCGGCATTGAACTCGGGCACGAAGAGCTGGTCGTACTTCGCGAACGGGTAGGGGCAGCCAAACTGCGCCTCGAAGAACTCGAATCCCTGCCGGGTGAGTTCGAAGATGTTGTCGGCGTCGAGGTATTGCATGAGCGACTTGCGCGCAAACACACCCAGGGGAACGATGCGCCCGTCGGCGCACTTCACCTCGCTGCGCACCGACTGGTACGGACCGGCGATCAGTGCCGTGACGTAGGAGGACAGCCGGGGTGTGGCGGCGAACTCCCAGACCGAGCGTGCGCCGCCGTCTTCACCGGGAATGGTTTCGATGGGGACAGGCGTGGGGGAGTTGGACACCAGGTCCCAGTGCGACGGCGCGGTGACGGTGAACGTAAAGCTCGCCTTGAGGTCGGGCTGCTCGAACACCGCGAACATCCGGCGCGAATCCGGAACCTCGAACTGCGTATACAGGTAGACCTCGTTGTCGACGGGGTCCACGAAGCGGTGCAGTCCTTCGCCGGTGTTCATGTACGGGGCCTCGGCAACCACCAGCAGATCGTTCTCCGCGGCGAGGTACGGCAGTTGGATGCGGACACCGTCCGACACCTCCGCCGGGTCGAGTTCAGTGCCGTTCAGCATGACACTGTGAACCTTGTGGGTAACCGCGTCGATGAAGGTGGAGGATCCGGGCCGGGCGCTGAACTTTACGGCGGTAGTGGATCCGAAGACTTTGTCACCCTTGGTCAGGTCCAGGCTGACGTCGTAGGACTCAACGGAGATGAGGTTGGCGCGCTCGCGGGCTTCGGCGCGCGTCAGGTTCATGCCTGGCAAGGTGGGGCCTCCAGAAAGGGTTGCGGTTGCCGGCCGGCAACGGTCATTGCCAGCACTGTGAAGTTATTCTTTCACTTCACCCGGCGATGGCAAGTTAGGTGGATCACGCGGCATCGGCACGGAGTAGCGTTGGGGTATGGGAAAGTTCAGGGACTCGGTGGACGTCAGGGCTCTGCGGTTCGCGGTGGGTTTCCCTGCGTTGCTGGCCGTCGCATTCGTCGTCTGTGCCTTCCTGCTCCGGACGGACGTGCCGGACCCCATGGCGGTGCTGTGGTCCGGGACCGGACCGGCCGGCTTTGCGCCGTTCTCCGCCTTCGTGACCTGCGGCGGCCTGATCATCGCGGTGGTGGGCTGGCTCGTCCTGGGGCAGGCCGTGCCGTTGAGCCGGCCCGCCGTCATGCGACGTGTGATGATGGGCGCCGGGCTCACCCTAAGTCTCTTTGTCACCACGGTGCTGGCAGCAGTCCTCGTGGGCCAGGCGGGAATCGCCGACGTCCGCGAAGCACGTGTTGATATGTCCGTCCTGGCCCTCGGGAGCGGGGCTGCACTACCCCTGGGCGTCATCATGGGCTTCGTTTTCAAGGCCGACGAGCGGTGGTCTGTGGACGATGAGCGCGCCTTGCGGGACGCGCTGGAGCGCGAATCGGACCCCGAGCTGGCGTCGGATTCAGTACGGCTGTGGGTCCATGCGCGCAGTTCGGTGTTTGTGATGCTGGGCGTCGCCTCGCTGTTCCCGGCAGCGCTGGTCTCCATCGCCGTCCCGTGGCTGGGTGCACTCCTGGTGGTGCTGGCGGTGCTGGCGGCCGCCTTCCTCTTCGCCCGTATCATCGTTGACCGGAGCGGTTTGCGGGTTTTCGCCGCCGGGTTCGTCCGCGTGATGGAAATTCCGGCGTCGGCGATTTCCTCGGCAACCCCGGCCGATGTCCGCGCCGCAGACTATGGCGGCTGGGGCTACCGCCACCACGGCGGGACCACCGCCATGCTGGTCAGCAGCGGACCCGCCGTCGTCGTCAACCGCGCGGACGGACGGAAAGCGGCCGTCAGCGGCGGCAGTCCCGACTCGGCCGAAAGGGTGGCCGCCGTCCTGTCCCGCGTAGCTGCCCGGGCCCGCGGCGAGAAGCGCCCGCCCCAGCCCTGAGTCCGCCGGCCCTGAGTCCGCCGGCCCTGGGTGCCGTGGCGCCGGGCCCGCCGGCCCGGGCGTCCGCAGAGTGTTCATGGCAGGCAGCCTGTGCCCGCACCCTAGTACGCTTGAATGCGACCCCCCGAAGCAGCCCGGAAGCCTACCGGTGCTTATGACTGAACGGACCTTGCCGTGACCACATCTTCCGATTTTCCGCGCGTCCACATCGCCACCGACCACGCCGGCATGGAGCTCAGCGCCCACCTCGTGTCCCACCTCACGGCCAAGGGCTACGACGTGGTGGACCACGGGCCCAAGGTCTACGACGCCCTGGATGACTACCCCTCCTTCTGCATCAACGCGGCGCTCGCCGTCGTGGCGGACCAGGCTGCCGGAGTGAACGCCCTGGGCATCGTGCTGGGCGGCTCCGGAAACGGCGAGCAGATCGCCGCCAACAAGGTCAGGGGCGTGCGGGCCGCGCTGGCCTGGAACCTGTCCACCGCAATGCTGGCGCGCGAGCACAACGACGCCAACGTCGTTGCAGTCGGCGGCCGCCAGCACAGCGTGGACGAGGCAACGGAAATCATCGAGGCCTTCCTGCAGGAACCGTTCAGCAACGACGAACGCCACGTCCGCCGCATCGGCAAGATCGCGGCCTACGAGAACACCGGCGAGGTTATCGCCTAGTGCCGGAGGGACATTCGGTCCACCGGCTGGCACGCCAGTTTGCGGACGTGTTCTCCGGGCAGAGACTCGCTGTTTCCAGTCCGCAGGGGCGGTTCGCCGACGGCGCGGCGCTGCTGGACGCCAGCACGCTCGTGGGCACGGTGGCCCACGGCAAGCACTTGTTCCTGCACTTCGACCGCGGGCTCGTCCTGCACGTGCACCTTGGCCTGTACGGTGCGTGGGATTTCGGCGGTGACGCCTCCTTCCGCGGTGCCTCCAGCATCGGAGCGCCCCGGAAAGTGGGGGAGCGGGAAGTGTTCGACGACGGCGCCGCAGCTTCAGCGGACGACGGTTCGGTTTACTCCGGCCCGCCGGCGCCTGTCGGTGCGGTCCGGGTCAGGCTGGCAGGCGCCCACGGCTGGGCTGACCTCCGGGGCGCCACCACCTGCCACGCCATCACCGAGGCTGAGGCCGGCGCCGTCCTGGCACGGCTTGGGCCGGACCCGCTCCGCAACCTTCCCGGGGACCGGGAAGCCTTCGTCACCGGAGTGACGGCACGGAAGACGCCCCTGGCGGCTCTGCTCATGGACCAGAAGGTGATTGCCGGCGTCGGGAATGTCTACCGCGCAGAACTGCTCTTCCGCCAGGGACTGGACCCCTGGCTGCCGGGCCGTGCCCTGGACGCCGATGCGGCCGGCGCACTGTGGGAGGACACCGTTGCCGTGATGTCCGACGGCGTCCGCGACGGCAGGATCATCACCACGCCTCCCAGCTACTGGACAGAGCCGGCTGCCGGACTGCCGGCGCCCGAGGAATCCCACTTCGTCTACCGGCGGCAGGGCCTCGAATGCCGCAACTGCCGCACCCCCGTGGCGCTGACGGATCTGGCTGCCCGCAAACTCTACTGGTGCCCTGTGTGCCAGCAGGGTTCCTAAGAGAACGAGGCAGGGAACAAAAAAGCCCCTCCGGAGAGGGGCTGTTTGTTGTCTTGGAGAAGACTGGTGTCCTGGAGGGGACGACGGGAATCGAACCCGCGTAATCAGTTTGGAAGACTGAGGCTTTACCATTAAGCTACGTCCCCGGGAATGCGCTGCTACTACTGTACGTCTACATGCTGTACGTCGCTTGCGGCGCTGCACTTCCGGTCGGCTGCTCGAGCCGGATATAACTAAACCTAATTCAGGGCCCCGGTGTCAAATGTGCATATCCGGCCGATATGACCGTAGACTGTTCTGTGCACTTACGGGGTGTAGCTCAGCTTGGCTAGAGCGCCTGCTTTGGGAGCAGGAAGTCGCAGGTTCAAATCCTGTCACCCCGACTCTGCAGCTTGTCAGATCATTGCGTTTGCAGAACCCCATCCCACAAAACCAGGAGTACTTAGACTGTGAAGAGCGCTGTCGAGAACCTCACCCCCACGCGGGTCAAGCTCAATGTTGAGGTCCCTTTTGAGGAATTGAAGCCCAACATCGAAGAGGCATACAAGACTGTTGCTTCGCAGATCCAGGTCCCTGGGTTCCGCAAGGGCAAGGTCCCCGCGAAGCTGATCGACCAACGCGTTGGCCGCGGCTACGTGCTGGAAACGGCCATCAACGAAGGCCTCAACGGCTGGTACCAGGACGCAGTCCAGGAAACCGGCATCCGTCCGCTGAGCCGTCCCGAGGTTGAAATCACCGAGGTTCCGGACCCCACCGCGACCGACGGCGAACTCAAGTTCCACGCCGAGGTTGACATCCGTCCCGAGATCGAACTGCCGGACTACTCCGGCATCAAGGTCGAGGTAGCCGCCGCCGAGTCCACCGAAGCCGATGTTGACAAGGCCCTTGACGAACTCCGCGGCCGCTTCGGCACCCTGAAGTCCGTGGACCGCCCGGCCGCCGACGGCGACTTCCTGACCATCGACATCACCGCATCCATCGACGGAGCCGAAGTTGACTCCGCCTCAGGCCTGTCCTACCAGGTTGGCGCCGGCACCATGCTCGAAGGCCTGGACGAGGCCGTCACCGGCCTCAGCGCTGACGAGGACGCCATTTTCGAGACCACCCTCGTTGGCGGCGACCACGCCGGCGAAGCCGCCCAGGTCAAGGTAGTGGTCAAGTCCGTCAAGGAGCGCGAGCTTCCCGAGGCCGACGACGACTTCGCCCAGCTGGCTTCCGAGTTCGACACGCTTGCAGAACTGCGTGCGGACCTCGGCAAGCAGGCTGCCGAATCCAAGGTTGTTGAGCAGGGTGTCGAGGCACGCGACAAGGTCCTGGACAAGCTCGTTGAGCTCGTCGAGGTCCCCGTTCCCGCCTCGGTGGTCGAAGAGCAGCTGGAGCAGCACTTCAAGGCCGAGAACTCCCACGGCGAGGGTGACCACGACACCGAGGAGCACCGCGCCGAGGTCAAGGCCAACACCGAGCGTGCCTTCCAGAACGAGATCATCCTGGACGCCATTGCTGACAAGGAAGAGGTCGGCGTCAGCCAGAACGAGCTGATCGACTACATCGTGACCACTGCCAGCCAGTACGGCATGGACCCGAACCAGTTCGCACAGATCATCGATCAGTCCGGCCAGGTTCCCATGATGGTTTCCGAGGTCCGCCGCCGCAAGGCCCTGGCAGTTGTGCTGGGCCAGGCCGAGGTCACCGACTCCGAGGGCAACAAGGTTGACCTGAGCGACTTCGTCCGCCCCGGTGGCGAAGAAGCTCCTGCCGCCGAAGCTGAAGAAGCTCCCGCCGTCGACGGCGAAGCTGCTGAAGGCGAAGCTGCCGCCAAGGACGAAGCGTCAAGCGACGATCCGGCAGCCGTGAAGTTCTAACACCACGTTGCACGGAAGCCCCCGGATCCCTGATCCGGGGGCTTCCTGTTTAACCCCTGAGCCAACCCCGCACAGCGGCGGTGCAGTGCTGTGCGGTGGGCCGCTGCGGCAATCGTGCGCCGTCAGCGAACAGCGCGATCCGCGTGAACAAAACGGCCGCGAAACCGGTTAGTGTCCAAGTAGTGATTTTCAGTGGCGTCGTCCCGTGACGTCACCGTCGCCAGCGAGAGGTAAGTACATATGTCACAGCAAGCAGGGGCCCCCCGGATGGCTACTGTCGATCCGGCAGCCCAGGACAACTACATTTACAACCGCCTGCTGAAAGAGCGAATCATCTGGCTCGGCTCCGAGGTCCGCGATGAGAACGCCAACGCGATCTGCTCGCAGTTGCTGCTGCTGTCCGCGGAGAACCCGGATAAGGACATCTACCTTTACATCAACTCGCCGGGCGGCTCCGTGACGGCCGGCATGGCCATCTACGACACCATGCAGTTCATCCCGAACGACGTCGTAACCGTCGCCACCGGCCTCGCCGCGTCGATGGGCCAGTTCCTGCTCTCATCGGGCACCAAGGGCAAGCGCTACGCCACCCCGAATGCACGCATCCTGATGCACCAGCCTTCCGGCGGCATCGGCGGCACGGCCTCGGACATCAAGATCCAGGCTGAGCTCATCCTCCACATGAAGAAGGTCATGGCGGAACTCACCGCAGACCAGACCGGCCAGACCGTGGAGACCATCCTCAAGGACAATGACCGCGACAAGTGGTTTACGGCTACTGAGGCCCTCGAGTACGGCTTCTTCGACAAGATTGCCGCTCACGCGGGATCTGTTGCCGGCGGCGGCGGAACGCAAAACGCCAGCGGCTCGGAAAAGTAACCGGCGAAGACAGAAATGATTCCAGGAGAAATGAACATGAACTACAATTTCGGATCGTCTGCCGGGAACCTGCCCACCAGCCGCTATGTGCTGCCGCAGTTCGAGGAACGTACGCCCTATGGCTTCAAGCGCCAGGACCCGTACACCAAGCTCTTCGAGGACCGGATCATCTTCCTCGGCGTCCAGGTGGACGATGCCTCCGCGGACGACGTTATGGCACAGCTGCTGGTGCTCGAGTCCACCGACCCGGACCGCGACATCACGCTGTACATCAACTCTCCGGGCGGTTCCTTCACCGCCATGACGGCCATCTACGACACGATGCAGTACATCCGCCCCGAGATCCAGACCGTGTGCCTGGGCCAGGCGGCAAGTGCGGCGGCTGTCCTGCTCGCGGCCGGCACGCCCGGCAAGCGCCTGGCACTGCCCAACGCACGCGTACTCATCCACCAGCCGGCACTGTCCGGCGGCCAGGGCGGACAGGCCTCCGACCTTGAGATCCAGGCAGCCGAAGTCATGCGCATGCGGTCCTGGCTCGAAGACACCCTGGCCAAGCACTCGGGCCGTACGTCCGAGCAGGTCAACAACGACATCGAGCGTGACAAGATCCTGACCGCCGCCGAGGCACAGTCCTACGGCCTGATCGACCAGGTTCTTGATTCCCGCAAGATCAAGCCGCAGGCGATCAGCAGGTAATTAAGCACGACACGCGGAGCCGGTGCGGTTCATGGAAAATGGACCGCACCGGCTTTCGTTTTCAATACGTAAGGTTCCACCCCTCAGGCCGAATGTGACTTAGAGTGGAACATGTCACGGCCGGACCTTCCGGACCCACCGTGATTCCAGCAACCGGTGCAGTGCTGCGGTAGCAGCAGGATACTAAGGGGTTCACATATGGCTCGGATTGGCGAGAGCACGGATCTGCTGAAGTGCTCTTTCTGCGGAAAGAGCCAGAAGCAGGTGCGCAAGCTCATTGCCGGGCCCGGCGTCTACATCTGCGACGAGTGCATTGAACTCTGCAACGAGATCATTGAAGAAGAACTCGCCGAAGTAGCGGACCTCGGCAGCTTCGAACTGCCCAAGCCCCGCGAGATCTTTGACTTCCTCCAGGAATACGTGATCGGCCAGGAGCCCGCCAAGCGCTCGCTCGCCGTTGCGGTCTACAACCACTACAAGCGGATCCAGGCCGGCCACGCGCCCAAGAGCGGCAGCCTCGCCGAAGGCGTCCATCACGACGACGTCGAGATCGCCAAGTCGAACATCCTCCTGATCGGCCCCACCGGCTGCGGTAAGACCTATCTGGCCCAGACGCTGGCCCGACGCCTCAACGTTCCCTTCGCCGTCGCGGATGCCACGGCACTGACCGAGGCCGGGTACGTGGGCGAGGACGTCGAGAACATCCTCCTGAAGCTGATCCAGGCTGCTGACTATGACGTCAAAAAGGCCGAGCAGGGCATCATCTACATCGACGAGATCGACAAGATCTCGCGGAAGAGCGAAAACCCTTCCATCACCCGTGATGTCTCCGGCGAAGGCGTACAGCAGGCCCTGCTGAAGATCCTCGAAGGCACAGTGGCCTCAGTTCCCCCGCAGGGCGGCCGGAAGCACCCGCACCAGGAATTCATCCAGATCGACACCACCAACGTGCTGTTCATCGTTGCCGGTGCCTTCGCAGGGCTCGAGGACATTATCGGCTCCCGCTCGGGACGAAAGGGCATAGGATTCGGTGCTCCGCTGAACGAAGTCAAGAACAATTCCGACTCTTACGGCGAGGTCATGCCGGAAGACCTGCTGAAGTTCGGGCTGATCCCGGAATTCATCGGCCGGCTTCCCGTCATCACCACCGTCTCCAACCTGGACCGTCCGGCCCTGATCCAGATCCTCTCCACACCGAAGAATGCCCTGGTGAAGCAGTACCAGAAGATGTTCCAGCTGGACGGTGTGGAACTGCTGTTTGACGACGCCGCCCTGGACATGATCGCCGACCAGGCACTGGAACGGGGCACGGGTGCCCGCGGGCTCCGCGCCATCATGGAAGAAGTGCTCCTCCCCGTGATGTTCGACCTCCCCAGCCGGGACGACATCGCCAGCGTCGTCATCACAGCCGACGTCGTGGCGAAAAAGGCGCAGCCCACCATGATCGCGCACGACGTTGTGGCTAAGCGCCGGAATAAATCCGCTTAGTTCTTCGCTCTTGCTAGATGTGCGCCTGAGGTGCGCCACGCCCCGATGACTTTACGAGGAGATCTCCGTGCCTGAAACCACCGCGAGCAAAGCCGACTTCTGGTTCGACCCCCTGTGCCCCTTCGCCTGGATCACGTCCCGCTGGGTGGGCGAAGTGGAGGAAGTCCGCGACATTGAAACCGAATGGCACGTGATGAGCCTTGCCGTCCTGAATGAGGGCCGCGAACTGGACCCCGGCTACCGCGAGGCGATGGACAAGGCATGGGGCCCGGTACGCGTCATCATTGCCGCCCGCGAGCAGCACGGTGACCAGGTCATCAAGCCGCTCTATGACGCCATGGGCAGCCTGATCCACGACGCCGGCGAAAAGGATTTCGCCGTCGTGATCAGCAAGGCCCTGGCGGACTGCGGGCTCCCTGCCGGGCTCGCGGCCGAAGCGACCTCGGACGCCTTCGACCCGCAGCTTCGCGCCAGCCACGAAGAGGGCATCTCCCTTGTGGGCCAGGACGTGGGAACGCCCGTGGTGGCCTTCAACGGCACGGCATTCTTCGGCCCGGTCCTGACCCGCATTCCCCGGGGCGAAGAAGCCGGCCGGCTGTGGGACGCCGCGGTGACCCTGGCTTCGTACCCGCACTTCTTCGAGATCAAGCGCAGCCGCACTGAACGGCCTGAATTCAACTGACAAGCTCCGCCTAACGCCCCTCAGGGGGAACCGGAATTACTAGGATGTAGTTCTTTCGGGACCCTTGCGGATCGGCCCGGGTGGGACAACAATAGTGCTTACCCACTTCGAAAGAAGAGGGACACGGAAACCAAAGATTCAGTGACACGCATCTGACGCAGCCTTCGGCAAAGTCAGAAGCTGGCTACCAGTGACGAGGTAGGAAGACCTGAAATTCCGAGGATTCCGCCAGATTGTCATAGACGTCACGAGACAATCGAAAAAGTCGAAGCCCCACCAACGGCAAAACGCTGATGGGGCTTCCCCTTTGCCCAAAAACAGGGTGACACCCGAAGACGGAAGCCCCACCAGCGACGAACGCTGATGGGGCTTCACATATGTCCGGTAGCCGGCGAGCGGGCTAGGCGCCCGGTGCTTCTTCCGGCTGGGCCAGCACAACATCGCTGACCGTCAATTCGCCGTCGCCTGCCACGAGGGTGAGCTCGCGGGCATTCGAGGCGGCCTTCAGGTCGGCCAGGCCGGCCTTCAGCTGCGTGGTGATCGACTCCGTGGCGGTGATCGTGGCGGACAGCACCTCGGTGCGCTGCTTGACCTTGGCCTCGGACTTGGCCTTGCGGATACCGCTTAGCGCAACCCCGACCGTCGCGAGCATGGTGGTGTCGCCGTCGGAGACCTCTGACGCCGCGGGCCACTCGGCACGGTGCACTGATCCCGTGCGCCACCAGCCCCAGACCTCTTCGGTGGCGAAGGGCAGGAACGGCGCGAACAGCCTCAGCAACGTATCCAGGGTGGTGGCCAGCGCCGCCAGCACTGATGCCTGCTCTGCTTCGCCGGCCGCCCCGTAGGCCCGGTCCTTGATGAGTTCCACGTAGTCGTCCGTGAACTGCCAGAAGAAGCTCTCGCTGATCTGCAACGCCCGGGCGTAGTCATAGTTCTCGAACGCCTTGGTGGCCTGTGCCACCACGTCGGACAGCTGTGCCAGGACGGCGCGGTCCAACGGGTTGGTCAGTACGGACAGGTCCGTGGACACCACAGAGTTTTCCGTGGCGCCCAGGTTCAGGACGAACTTGGAGGCGTTGAGGAGCTTGATGGCCAGGCGGCGGCCGATCTTCATCTGCGCGATCTCGTAGGCCGTGTCCGCGCCGAGCTTTGCCGAGGCGGCCCAGTACCGGACCGCGTCCGAACCGTACTCCTCGAGGACATCGGTAGGCACGATCACGTTGCCCTTGGACTTGGACATCTTCTTGCGGTCCGGGTCGAGGATCCAGCCCGAAATGGCGGCGTGCTTCCACGGCGCGGTGTCCTGCAGCGCATCGGCACGCACGGCCGTGGAGAACAGCCAGGTCCGGATGATGTCGTGGGCCTGAGGGCGCACGTCGAACGGGTAGACCTTGGCAAAGAGTGCCTCGTCGGTGCTCCAGCCGCCCACGATCTGCGGTGTCAGCGAGGACGTGGCCCAGGTGTCGAGGACATCGGCGTCACCAGTGAAGCCGCCCGGCTGGTCGCGCTGGGCTTCCTCGTAGCCGGGCGCCGCGTCGGCAGCCGGATCGACGGGGAGTTGCTGGTCCGTCGGGACGATCGGTGCGTCGTATTCCGGGTTCCCGTCGGCATCCAGCGGGTACCAGACCGGTACCGGCACACCGAAGAAGCGCTGGCGGGAGACCAGCCAGTCGCCGTTCAGTCCTGAGATCCAGTTCTCGTAGCGGGAGCGCATGAATGCCGGGTGGAACTCGATCTCGTTGCCGCGGCCGATCAGACGTTCGCGGCGGTCCTCGTCGCGTCCGCCGTTGCGGATGTACCACTGGCGCGAGGTCACCACTTCGAGGGGCTTGTCGCCCTTCTCGAAGAAATTGACCGGGTGCATGATCTTCTTGGGCTCGCCGTCGAGGAGTTCGGCAGCGGCGAGCTGCTCGACCACTGCTTCCTTGGCGCTGAAGACCGTCTTGCCGGCGATCGATTCGAAGGCCGCCCGGCCCTGCTCGGTGGTGATCCAGTCCGGCGTCTCACCGATGATGCGGCCGTCACGGCCCACGATGGCGCGGGTGGGCAGCTGGAGCTCGCGCCACCAGGTCACGTCGGTGAGGTCTCCGAAGGTGCAGACCATGGCGATGCCGGAGCCCTTGTCCGCCTTGGCCAGGTGGTGGGCCTTCACCTCAACCTCGATGCCGAACAGGGGAGAGGTGACCTTCTTGCCGAACAGCGGCTGGTACCGCTCGTCGTCGGGGTTTGCCACGAGGGCGGCACAGGCGGCCAGCAGTTCCGGGCGGGTGGTCTCGATGTAGAGCTTCTCGCCGTCCTCGGTGAAGAACGGGTAGCGGTAGTAGGCGCCTGCGACCTCGCGGTCCTCGAGTTCAGCCTGGGCCACCGCGGTGCGGAAGGTGACGTCCCACAGCGTGGGGGCCTCAGCCATGTAGGCGTCGCCGGCGGCGAGGTTCGCCAGGAAGGCGCGCTGGGAGATGGCCCGGGACTTGTCATCGATGGTCCGGTAGGTCAGGTCCCAGTCGACGGACAGGCCAAGGGTCTGGAAGAGGTTCTCGAAGACCTTCTCGTCCTCGACGGCGAGTTCCTCGCACAGTTCGATGAAGTTGCGGCGCGAGATGACGTCAAAATCGCGCTGGTTCTTGGCCGGTTCAGCCGGCGGACGGTAGGCGGCGTTGTAATGGACGGCCGGATCGCAGCGCACACCGTAGTAATTCTGGACGCGGCGCTCGGTGGGCAGGCCATTGTCGTCCCAGCCCATGGGGTAGAAGACGTTCTTTCCGGTCATGCGCTGGTAGCGCGCCAGGACGTCGGTCTGGGTGTAGGAGAACATGTGGCCCACATGCAGGGATCCCGACGCCGTGGGCGGGGGAGTGTCGATCGAGTAGACCTGCTCCCTGGTGGTCTCCCGATTAAACTTGTAGGTTCCTTCGTCAAGCCAGCGCTGCGTCAGGGCAGCTTCCAACCCCTCAAGGGCGGGCTTGTCCGGAACGTTGATAGGGGCGGTAGTGGGCGTGTCTGTACCCTGAGTGTCTTCAGCCATGGAGCAATTGTTTCATGTTCTCTTCCCTCGCTGGCGCCGGGCCCCTGCAGTAGCATCCCGGTATGGACAGTGATGACCGCAAACTCGTGACCAAACGCATCTACGATGACCCCTCCGACGACGACGGTTTCCGCGTCCTGGTGGACCGGCTCTGGCCGCGCGGCATCAGCAAGGAACGGGCCAGGCTGGACCTCTGGCTGAAGGAGGTGGCGCCCTCAACAGCGCTGCGGACCGAGTTCGGCCACATGCAGGAACGTTTCGCGGATTTCCGTGAACAGTACGAGGCGGAACTCGAAAACAACCCGGCCGTGGCCACGCTGCAGGAGCTGGCGGTGAAGCACGGGCGGATCACCCTCCTGTACGGTGCCAGGGATCCTGAGACCAACCATGCCCGTGTGCTTCTGGACTTCCTCCAACGTTAGGGTGGTGCCATGACTGAGGAAAAGCGCACAAAGGCAGCAGTAGTTACGGGAGCAAGCACGGGAATCGGCGAGGCGACGGTCCGCGCGTTGCGGGCCGAGGGTTGGACGGTCTTCGCCGTTGCCCGCCGGGCGGACCGGCTCGCGGCGCTGGCCGAGGCCACAGGAGCCACGGCTGTGCCGGCGGATATCGCCGACGACGATGACGTGGAAAGGCTCCTGGCCGAGGTGACGAAGGACGGCGGCATCGACACCCTGATCAACATTGCCGGGGGTGCACGGGGCGCGGACCGGATTGCCGATGCCAAAACCGAGGACTGGGAGTGGATGTTCGACGTGAACGTCCTGGGCACCATGAAACTGACCCGCGCCTTCCTTCCCATGCTGCGGGCCAACGGCGAGGGCACAGTCCTCAACCTGACCTCGACGGCGGGACTTTCCGCCTATGAGGGCGGTGCCGGCTACAACGCGGCCAAGTTCGCCCAGCACGCCATGACCGGAGCGCTCCGGCTGGAAGAGGTGGAGAACAATGTCCGTGTCATCGAAGTTGCACCGGGCCTGGTGCACACCGAGGAGTTCGCCCTCAACAGGCTGGGCGACCGGGAGGCCGCCGGAAAGGTCTACCAGGGCGTGGAGAAGCCGCTCACTGCCGACGACGTAGCCGATGTGGTCCGCTACGCCGTCACTGCGCCGCACCACGTCAACCTGGACCAGATCGTGATCCGGCCCGTTGCGCAGGCGGCCACCCACAAGCTCATCCGTAAGCAGGCCTAAGCCGGGGGAGGAGGGCCGGGGAGCCTGGTACGCAGGGGCTTCCCGCCACCGGAGGTTCATCCCGGGTTGGTCCGGGCGTTCCGGACCTGTGACCAGCTGTTGATGATCGACGGCGACTGTGGCACTTCACCTGAACACCCACCAGAGTGGAGACCACACCATGCAACACCCGAAGACGCTTGGCGCCGCCATACTCAGCGCAGCCCTGCTCATCGCCCTCCCGTCCCCGGCCTTGGCCGCAGACACCAACCCGCAAGGGGGCGACAACCACTTCGACCTCGAGGCCCATCGGGGCGGCATTGGACTCACGGTCGAGTCCACCCTTGCCTCCTTCGCCAAGGGCATCGAGACAGGCGTCACGACGCTCGAGCTTGACCTTCAGATCACCAAGGACGGCCGCGAAGTCATTACGCACGACCGCAAGATCAGTCCCGCCAAATGCCGGGACACAGCGCCTGTAGAGGCGGGTGATCCGCAATTCCCGTATGTGGGCAAATACGTCAAGGATCTGACGTTTGCGCAGGTCCGGAGCCTGGACTGCGGCAGCCTCACCCTTTCCCAGTTCCCGGGGCAGGCCGCGTCTCCGGGCGCGCAGATGCCTACGCTTTCGGAGGTGTTCGCCCTGGCGGAGTCCTACCGTGCCAGCCAGGTGAAGTTCAACATCGAGACCAAGGTCGAAGCCGGCGCTCCGGAGCAAACGGCACCGCGGGAACAGTTCGTGGATGTAGCGCTGCGGGAAATCAAGGCAGCCAACATGCAGCACCGTGTCTCCATTCAGAGCTTCGACTGGGGTTCGCTGCGCCTGGTACAGCAGCGCGATCCGCAGATCCGCACTGTTGCGCTGACGAACAAGGACTTCCTCCAGGCCGGGCAACCGGGCAGCTCGCCTTGGCTCGGAGGCATTGACTCGGACGACTTCGGCGGAGACCTCGTCAACGCGGCCTCCTTTCTAGGCTTCGACGCCATCTCGCCGGTGCACGGCTCGCCGCAAAACGGCTCGGTGACGGATCCCGGCTATGTCCCCTACGTCACTGCCGACATGGTGCAGCGCGCCCATGATGCGGGCATGCAGGTCATCCCGTGGACCGTGGACGACAAACCCACCATGCGCTCGCTGATCGCCGCCGGTGTGGACGGCATCATCACCGACTACCCGGACCGGCTCCGGGACGTTATGGCAGAGGCCGGCATGAAGCTGCCGCAGAGCTTCGACCAGCCGAAAACCTCGCGCTAACCTGCCGACGGGACGGCCAGCGTCGCCACGACGGCGGCGTGGTCGGTTCCGGGTATGCGGTGGACCGAGTAGCCGGCACTGGTGATGCCCGGGCTGGTGACGAGGTGGTCGATGGCGATACCGGGCAGCCGGTGCCCCTCCATCGGCCACGTGGGGACGAGCCGCATTCCGGCGGCCGTCCCCGCATCCACCATTTTCCGGCCGTCCGGGCCGTCGTCCAGCAGCGCACGGAACTCCGCGTGGTCATAGGTGGCGTTGAAGTCGCCGATCAGGAGCCGGTTGCCGGGCCGTGCCGCCAGGCGGGCAAGGGCCGCAAGGTCGCTGCGCCACTGCTCAACGCGCACGTCCACCGGCGGAAGCGCATGGACGTTGGCCACCTCGAGGACCGCCGGCGTTCCCGCACCGTCCAGCGTCAGCCGGACAATCGGCATCTGGAACGGGGTATCGGGCAGGGTGCCAACCGCCTCCAGGCGGTGCGCGGAATAGATGGCACTGCCGGCGCCGTCGTCCGTGGGATCGCTGAGCCGGTTCGGCAGCAACTCCGGCAGCCCGGCAGCGGCCAGCCGGTCTTCGAGTACCTGCGAATGCTCCTGGACCGTCAGCAGCCCGACGCCCTTCTCCCGAACCAGGCGGACGATTTCCGCCGCGTCCGCCTGGCCGAATTCCGAATTGATGTTCATTGCCGTCAGGGGCACTGTTACTGCGCCGGCCTCCGGGGCGCCCCGCCCGTAATCCAGCGGGAACAGCCAGAAGAGCTGGGCCGCCGCCGCGACCGCCGTCAGCCAGACCAGCCACCTGCGCCGGCCCACAACGGCCAGGAGAATTGCGGCTCCGGCTGGGATCAGCAGCCACGGCGTGAAGGACAGGAGCTGCACCACGACGGTCGGCCACTGTGCCGGGATGGCGCGGAACACCGACAGCCCGGCCACCGGCACGGTGGCCAGCACACAGAGCACCGGCCAGGCGGCGGACCGGCGGCGCGCCGGCAGTCCGGCGGCCGGGGAGGCTGTGGAGCGGAGGGTCATGGCTCCGAGTCTATGCAGTCGAACTGTCCGCGTGTGCCCGGGATTACCCTTCCGGCTACCACAACCCAGGGCAACTCTGGGTAGAATCGGGTAACAGCGTTGACCCGGCCATCACCGGTGAGCTTCCGGAAGAACCCCCGGACCCCCTGCCGTGCAGGAACCCGGGGCAGTAGAACCGGACGGGTAAGCCCGTCACAGCAGCAATGAGCGGCCGACGCCGGTGCTCTGCCCTTATCGCAGGGGCCCGGTGACGGTAAGTGAGGTGGTACCGCGGTACCGGTGCAGTTGGAAAACAGCGCACGGGCCGTCCTCGCATCCTGAATGATCCACTTGTTCACTAGCTCAACCCAGGATGTCGAGATGACTTATTACCCCAAGGCCTCCGCCGCAGGCGCCGGCTCCACCGCCTCTGCTTCCAACACCTCCGGTGTATCGGCCTCTGTGAAGTTCCCGGAGATCGAAGAACGCATCCTCAAGTACTGGGATGAGGACGGCACCTTCCAGGCGAGCATCGACCAGCGCAGCGCTGACGCCCCCGGCGGGCAGCCCGGCAGCAACGAGTTCGTTTTCTACGACGGCCCTCCCTTCGCCAACGGCCTGCCCCACTACGGCCACTTGCTGACCGGCTACGCCAAGGACCTGGTGGGCCGCTACCAGACCCAGCGCGGACGCCGCGTCGAGCGCCGCTTCGGCTGGGACACCCACGGCCTCCCCGCCGAGCTGGAAGCCATGAAGCAGCTGGGCATGACGGACAAGACCCAGATCGAGGCCATGGGCATCGACAAGTTCAACGACGCCTGCCGCGCCTCCGTGATGAAATACGCCGACGAGTGGAAGAGCTACGTCACCCGCCAGGCCCGCTGGGTGGACTTCGAGAACGACTACAAGACGCTCAACGTCGAATACATGGAGTCCGTGCTCTGGGCCTTCAAGCAGCTGCACGAAAAGGGCCTGACCTACAACGGATACCGCGTCCTGCCGTACTGCTGGAAGGACGAGACGCCGCTGTCCAACCATGAACTGCGCATGGACGACGACGTCTACAAGAACCGCCAGGACCAGACCGTCACGGTCACCTTCCCCATCACCGCCGGGGAATCCGAACTGTCACAGAAGCTCGCCGGTGTTCAGGCCCTCGCCTGGACCACCACGCCCTGGACGCTGCCCACCAACCTGGCGCTCGCCGTCGGCCCGTCCATCACCTACGCCGTGCTGCCTGCCGGTCCCAACGGCATCAAGGCCGCGTCCCCCGAGGCCCCCGTCACGGGCAGCTTCCTGCTCGCAGCCGACCTGCTGGGCGCCTACGCCAAGGACCTCGGCTACGGGGACGGCACCGCCGGCGTTGAGGCCGCCGAGGCCGCGGTTACCGCCACCTACACCGGCGCCGAGCTGGCCGGCCTGCAGTACCGGCCGCTGTGGAGCGACTTCAGCGACGCTGAGAAGTACGGCACCGAGAATGCCTGGCGCTTCCTCGTGGCCGACTACGTCACCACCACCGACGGCACCGGCATCGTCCACCAGGCGCCTGCCTACGGTGAGGATGACCAGAAGGTCTGTGAAGAGGCCGGCATCCCCGTGGTCCTCTCCGTGGACGAGGGCGCCAAGTTCCTGCCGCTCTTCTCGCACGGTGACCTGCACGACATCGTAGGCCTGCAGGTGTTCGAGGCCAACAAGCCCATCACGCAGGTGCTCCGCGCGCAGGGCCGCCTGGTGCGCCAGGCCAGCTACGAGCACAGCTACCCGCACTGCTGGCGCTGCCGCAACCCGCTGATCTACCGCGCGGTGTCCTCCTGGTACGTGGAAGTCACCAAGTTCAAGGACCGCATGTCCGAGCTGAACCAGGAGATCAACTGGATCCCGGGCAACGTCAAGGACGGCCAGTTCGGCAAGTGGCTGGCCAACGCCCGCGACTGGTCCATCAGCCGCAACCGCTACTGGGGCAGCCCCATCCCGGTGTGGCAGTCCAGCGACCCCGAATACCCGCGCACCGACGTCTACGGCTCCCTCGCCGAGATCGAAGCCGACTTCGGCCGTCTGCCGCTGAACAAAGCCGGCCAGGTGGACCTCCACCGGCCGTTCATCGACGAGCTGACACGCCCGAACCCGGATGACCCGCGGACCCCCGAAGAGGGCCAGTCTGTGATGCGCCGCGTCGAGGACGTCCTGGACGTCTGGTTCGACTCCGGCTCCATGCCGTACGGCCAGGTGCACTACCCGTTCCAGAACGAGGAATGGTTCGACACCCACAACCCGGCGGACTTCATCGTCGAGTACATCGGCCAGACCCGCGGCTGGTTCTACATGCTGCACATCCTCTCCACAGCGCTGTTCGACCGGCCCGCCTTCCGCAACGTCATCAGCCACGGCATCGTGCTGGGTTCAGACGGGCAGAAGATGTCCAAGAGCCTGCGCAACTACCCGGACGTCTCCGAGGTCCTGGACCGCGACGGCTCGGACGCCATGCGCTGGTTCCTGATGTCCAGCCCCATCCTGCGCGGCGGCAACCTGGTGGTCACCGAACAGGGAATCCGCGACGGCGTCCGCCAGGTCATCCTGCCGCTGTGGAACGTGTACAGCTTCTTCACGCTGTACACGAACGCCGCGGACGGCGGGCGCGGTTATGACGCGAAGCTGCGGTACGACGGCTACGCCGACACCCTGGACCAGTACCTGATGGCCAACACCGGCGACCTGGTCCGCAATGTGACCGCCCAGCTGGACGGCTACGACATCTCCGGTGCCTGCGACGAACTGCGCAGCTACCTGGACATGCTCACCAACTGGTACGTGCGCCGGAGCCGCCAGCGCTTCTTCGACGAGAGCGTTGATGCCTTCGACGCGCTCTACACCGCGCTGGAAACCGTCTCCCGGGTGGCCGCCTCCCTGCTGCCGCTGGTCTCCGAGGAGATCTGGCGGGGCCTCACCGGCGGACGTTCCGTGCACCTGGCCGACTGGCCGGACGCGGAACTGTTCCCGGCCAACCCCTCGCTGGTGGAAGCCATGGACCGCGTGCAGCAGATCTGCTCCACCGGATCCTCGCTGCGCAAGGCCGCGAACCTCCGGGTCCGCCTGCCGCTGCAGGAACTCACCGTGGTGGCACCCGGCGCGGACGCGCTGGAAGGCTTCGCCGCCGTCGTCGCCGACGAACTGAACCTTCGCTCCGTCCGCCTGCTCGACGCCGAAAGCGCCTCCCCGGAGGAGTTCGGCATCGAGCAGAAGCTCGTGGTGAACGCCCGGGCCGCCGGCCCGCGCCTGGGGAAGAACGTCCAGCAGGCCATCAAGGGCTCCAAGTCCGGGGACTGGTCTGTTAGCGAAGAAGGCGTGGTCACCGCCGGCGGCCTGGCCCTGGAGCCGCAGGAATACACGCTGGAAACCGTCGTGGCGGAAGCCGCGGAGGGTGAAGGCTCGCGCGCGGCGGCGGTGCTGCCGGGCGGCGGGTTCGTGGTGCTCAACACCGAGGTCACCCCGGAACTGGAAGCCGAAGGTGCCGCCCGCGACATGGTCCGCGCCATCCAGCAGGCCCGCAAGGACGCCGGACTCAACGTCAGCGACCGGATCCACACCACCGTCACCGCGAAGCAGGACGTCGTTGATGCCCTGCTGGCGAACGCTGAACTCGTCAAGACCGAGACGCTGACAGTCCGGCTGGACACCGTCGCGGCCGACGTCAACGAACCGCAGGTCACTGTTGCCAGGACCGCGGCAGAAAAAGTAGAGGCCTAAACAAATGACCGACGAATTCTCCGTGGAAAGCGTCTACGCCGAGCTGCTGGGCCGGGCGCCGGAAAACAAAATGGAGCCGCGCCTTGCACCGCTGTTCCGGGCCATGGATGTGCTGGGGGAGCCCAACAAGGCGTTCCCGATCATCCACGTCACCGGCACCAACGGCAAGACGTCCACGGCCCGGATGATCGAAGCCGGGCTCCGGGCCCACGGGCTGAGCACCGGGCGCTACACCAGCCCGCACCTGTCCAAGGTCACCGAGCGGATCAGCGTCGACGGCGCCCCCGTGTCGGACGAGACCTTCGTCCGGATCTGGGACGAGATCAGGCCCTACCTGCAGATCGTGGACAGCGAACTCGAAGCCGAGGGCCAGCCCCGGCTGACCTACTTCGAGTGCCTCACCATCCTGGCCTTCGCCGTTTTTGCCGACCAGCCGGTCAACGTGGCCGTCATGGAGGTGGGACTGGGCGGGATCACCGATGCCACCAATGTCGGCGACGGCCAGGTGGCCGTCGTGACGCCCATCTCACTGGACCACACCGACCTCCTCGGCGAGACCACTGAACAGATTGCCTACGAAAAGGCCGGCATCATCAAGCCGGGAGGTTTCCTGGTCAGCGCCGCACAGCCCGTGGGTGCCGCCCAGGTGCTGCTCGAGAAGGCCCGCGAAGTCCAGGCACCGTACCGCTTCGAAGGCGTGGAGTTCGGCGTCGAGTCCCGGACTGTCGCCGTCGGCGGCCAGATGGTGACCATCCAGGGCCTGGCCGGCCGGTATGAGGAACTCCTGGTTCCGCTGCACGGCGCGCACCAGGCGGAGAACGCCGCCGTCGCCATTGCCGCGCTGGAGGCCTTCTTTGGCGGTGAAAAGCCGCTCGACGCCGAAATCCTCCAGGAGGCGTTTGCTACGGTCACCTCACCGGGCCGCCTGGAGGTGCTTCGGACTGCCCCGACCATCATCGTGGACGCCGCCCACAACCCCGAGGGGATCCGCGTTTCGGCCGAGGCGATCCACGAGGCCTTCAGCTTCACCAAGCTCGTGGTGGTGGTGGGCGTCCTGAAGGAGAAGGACGCCGAGGAGATTCTCCGCCAGCTCAAGGAGTCCCTGGGCGACCTCGCGGCCGAATACTGCTTCACGCAGTCCAACTCGCCCCGCGCCGTACCGGCCGAGGACCTCGCTGAAATCGCGCTGGACCTGGGCTTCGGCGAGGACAACATCCACGTTGCCGAAAAGCTCGACGACGCCCTGGAATGGGCCGTTGAGCACGCCGAGTCCAATGAGGACCTGGCCGGCGGCGTCCTGGTGACCGGCTCCATCACGCTCGTGGCGGAAGCCCGGATCCTGCTCGGAAAGGCGGATGCCTGACCATGGCCCGACTTACAAAAGCGCAGCGGGAGTGGCGTCCGGGGATGCCCAAGAAGCGGCGCTCCACCAAGGTCATGTTCGCCTCCACGGTCCTGGTTCTGGAAGGGTTCGTTGCGTTCTTCGCCACGCTGGCCGTCTTCGGCCTCCGCCGCGACGAGTTCCCGCCCGCTGTAATCCTCTCCGTGGGCATCGGGCTGAGCCTGGTGCTGGTGTTCACCTGTGCCGTGCTGTCCAAGCCGTGGGGTGTTGCCCTGGGCTGGATCCTGCAGCTCGTCCTGATCTTCGCCGGATTCATCGAACCCATGATGTTCGTTGTGGGGATCCTCTTCGCCGTGGCCTGGTGGTACGGCATCCGGACCGGCATTCGGATCGACCGCGAGGCCGCGCAGCGCGAACGTGAACAGGCCGAATGGGAAGCCGCCCACCCCGACGTCGAAACCAACTAGACTAATTTCGAACCCCCACCAACCACATTGGAGCAGCTGTGAGCATTGAGCGCACCCTCGTCCTGATCAAGCCCGACGGCGTGACCCGCAACCTGACCGGCGCCATCCTTGGCCGGATTGAAGCCAAGGGCTACACCCTGACCGAGCTCAAGAAGGTCGACGCCAGCCGCGAACTGCTGGAGCAGCACTACGAAGAGCACGTGGGCAAGCCGTTCTACGAGCCGCTCGTGGAGTTCATGCTCAGCGGACCCGTTGTCGCCGCCATCTTCGAAGGCCACCGCGTCATTGAGGGCTTCCGTTCCCTCGCCGGCACCACCGACCCGACGACGGCGGCGCCCGGCACCATCCGCGGCGACTTCGGCCGCGACTGGGGCCTGAAGGTCCAGCAGAACCTGGTCCACGGTTCCGACTCGGTCGATTCCGCCGAACGCGAGATCAAGATCTGGTTCCAGGACTAGGCTTCCTTAAGCGCGAACTGGCAGCTGATGCCCTCAAATTTCGATTCTGAGGGCATCAACTGCCAGTTCGCGCTTTTTCTTTGGCCTAGTAGCCGGATGTCCCGACGAAAACCTGGATGAAGGCGAAGAAGATCGTGGCGATCACGGCCACGTACAGCAGGGCAGTGACAATCCAGCCGGAGTCGCCGGCGATCTTCGCGGGGCCTGCCGGCAGCTTGATCACGCCGTGTGCGATGTTCCGGACCGAGGTCCACACAAAGAGCGGAATCATCGCGGCCCAGACCACCATGCAGAACGGGCACAGGATGTGGATGGAATACAGCGCCTGCGACCACAGCCACACCACGAAGGCAAAGCCAAGCGTCACGCCGGCCTGCAGGCCGAGCCAGTACCAGCGGGCAAACTTGGCGCCGGAGAGAACCGCCATGCCGGTGGTGATCACGATGGCGAACGCCACGATGCCGATAAACATGTTGGGAAAGCCGAAGAGGGAACTCTGCCACGTCTGCATGACGGCTCCGCAGGAGACCCACGGACTGATGTCGCAGGCCGTGACATGGTTGGGATCCTTGAGGACTGCGAGCTTCTCCAGGACCAGGGCGCCGGAGGCGAGCCAGCCAATGACGCCGGTGATGACCAGCAGCCAGCCAAACGGTTTGTCCCGGGTCATGGGAGGCAAGCCTTCCCGGGCCGCTGAACGTTCGCGGAGGTCACCGTCCACCAAGTCGTTCTGCATGGAATTGGAGATGCTGGGCATGGGATGTCGCGTCCTTTTTCTAGAGGGCTCCTCGCCCTGATTGTAACGCCGGAGGCTGGACTGGCCCCACAGACTCCTCCCCGCCGCTCGTTGTTCGTGGGTTGGATCGCGCCGCTTCCGCGTTGATTGACTGAGCGTATGAGAGAATGAAGCTGGCTGGAATACGATCCACATTCGAATTTCAGTCCGGTGGCTTGTTTGTAAGACCGCCAATGATGAGCAGGGCATGCTCCGGATCCACGATAGATCCCGGACTATCTGCAATGCCATTGGACGGCACCTGGTTGTGGCTTTGAGAACAACGGGTTTCAGAACAACGCTACCGGCCCTCCAGGGCTGCCGCACCCCACTGCCGGTGCGAACCTGAGGGTATCCAATTGACTTCTGTCAACGCCTGCGGGTTTTGACAATATGTGCCCCAATGGGTGCCGGATGTGGCGGTGCGTCAGGGGCAGGAGTGTCGCCACATATGGATAATGACCAGGTTCAAGCCGTTAATGAAGAAACCGCTGCTAGCGAAGAGGCAGTAGCGCCCCCAGCGCCCAAGCGGGCCGTCCGGACACGGCGCAAAGTTGTCCCCAAGGCTGAAGCCGTCGAATCGGAGCCAGCCCGGGCGGAGACCCCTGCCGCAGAAGCCCCGGCAGCAGACACCCCGGCGGAAGAAGCCCAGGCGGAAGAAGCCGCTGCAGAGGAAAAGCCGCCGGCGCGCCGCAGCCGTTCACGCAAAAAGGTGGAGCCCGCCGAGCCGCTTCCGGTATTCGCCGATGACGCGTCGGTGACGGTTGCTGCAGAGCAGGTTGAAACCGGGCAGGGTGAAACCGGGCAGGCACTTGAGGCGCCGGCAGAAGCCGCCGTCGTCGAAAAGCCTGTCCGCCGCCGTGCCTCACGCGCCAAAGCCCCGGCCAAAGCCGCCGACGTCCAGCCGGCCGCTGAGCCTGCCGCCGCCAAGGAAGCCGCGCCCGCTGCCGAATCCGTAGCAGCAGAATCCGCAGCAGCAACTGAACCGGCAGCAACAACTGAACCGACCGAACAAAACGTGGCCGCCGCCGGCCAGGAACCCGCCGCTCCCGTACCTGCCGAGCCGGCGCAGCCTGCAGCGGCTGAAGCCGCCAGCCCCGTCGGTGCGCTCTTCCTCGAACCCGGCGCTGTCACCTCCATGATTTTCCAGGCACCGGACCTGAGCGCCGTGGTCCGCCCGGCAGCCGCGCCTGCCGCGGCCAAGGAAAGCGACGAGGAGACGGAGGACGAGGGCGAGGGCGAGGATGTCGACGCCGGTGGCTCGCGCCGCCGTCGAAGCCGCGGACGCCGTGGCCGCAGCCGCGTAACCGACCGGGAAGCTGCCGGCGAATCCGAGGCTGGCGAAGGCGCCGGCGACGAGGACGCCGATGAGGAGTCCATCGTTACCGCGGACGACGGCGTCACGTCCCGCCGCCGTCGCCGCCGCCGCCGCGGCGACCAGGACCTTGAGCTCACTGGCGGGGGAGACGATGACCCGCCCAACACCGTGACGCGCGTCCGGGCGCCCCGGGCCATCAGCGAGGCGCCCGTCAACAACCGCGTCACGTCTGTCAAGGGCTCCACCCGGCTTGAGGCCAAGAAGCAGCGCCGCCGCGAATCCCGCGACACCGGCCGCCGCCGCACCGTGATTACCGAGGCGGAGTTCCTGGCCCGCCGCGAATCCGTGGACCGCCAGATGATCGTCCGCCAGCGCGACGACAGAATCCAGATCGGCGTCCTGGAAGACGGCGTCCTGGCCGAGCACTTCGTTTCCAAGACCCAGCAGGACTCCCTGATCGGCAACGTGTACCTGGGCAAGGTCCAGAACGTCCTGCCCTCCATGGAAGCCGCATTCGTGGATATCGGACGCGGCCGCAACGCCGTGCTGTACGCCGGCGAGGTCAACTGGGACGCCGTCAACCTTGAGGGCAAGCAGCGCCGGATCGAGAACGCGCTGAAGTCCGGGGACTCCGTATTGGTCCAGGTCACCAAGGACCCGGTCGGCCACAAGGGCGCCCGCCTGACGAGCCAGATCTCCCTGCCCGGCCGCTACCTCGTCTACGTTCCCGGCGGTTCCATGACCGGGATCTCCCGCAAGCTGCCCGACGTCGAGCGCAACCGGCTCAAGCGGATCCTGAAGGACCGCCTCCCCGAAGATGCCGGCGTTATTGTCCGCACGGCCGCCGAGGGGGCGTCCGAGGAAGAGCTGACGCACGACATCAACCGCCTGCGCGCCCAGTGGGAAGGCATCGAAGGCCAGGCCACGTCCACCAAGATCCTTGCGCCGGAGCTGCTCTACGGCGAACCGGACCTCACCATCAAGGTGGTCCGCGACGTCTTCAACGAGGACTTCTCCAAGCTGATCGTTTCCGGCGAGGAAGCCTGGGACACCATCGAGGCGTACGTCACGTACGTGGCGCCGGACCTGGTGGGCCGGCTCGAAAAGTGGACCAAGGACACGGACATCTTCGCGGCCTGGCGGATCGACGAGCAGATCCACAAGGCCTTGGACCGCAAGGTCTTCCTGCCTTCCGGCGGCTCCCTGGTGATCGACCGCACCGAAGCCATGACCGTGGTTGACGTCAACACCGGCAAGTTCACCGGCAGCGGCGGCAACCTTGAGGAAACCGTCACCAAGAACAACCTGGAAGCGGCCGAGGAAGTGGTGCGCCAGCTGCGGCTCCGCGACATCGGCGGCATTATCGTCATTGACTTCATCGACATGGTGCTCGAATCCAACCGCGACCTTGTGCTTCGCCGCATGGTCGAGTGCCTCGGACGCGACCGGACCAAGCACCAGGTTGCCGAAGTCACCTCGCTGGGCCTCGTGCAGATGACCCGCAAGCGCATGGGCACCGGTCTCCTGGAAGTCTTCGGCGAGCAGTGCGAGGCATGCGCCGGCCGCGGCATCGTCACCCACGACGAGCCCGTGGAACACCGCCGCGCCAACGTTGTGGCCGCCGAACACCACGTGCCGCGGACGGAAACCCAGCAGCCACCCCGTACGGAGCGCAAGAGCCGCCGACGCGGCAAGGGCGGCCAGCCGTCTTCCGAGGCTGCTCCGCTGACGCCGGCTCCTGTGCACCACGAGCCCACCGACGCCGAGCGCCATGCCAAGGCTGAAGCGACCCGCGTGGCGCTGGCCAACATCGCAGCGGCAGCGCATGCTGCCCACCTCCACGATGCCGAGGCCGGCCATGCAGCCCCCGCGGCCGCGGCCGCCGCAGCACAGGCAGTAGGCCAGGCACTGGCAGCCCAGGCACAGGGCGCCCAGTCCCCGGCCGGGCAGGCAGGAGCGCCGGCGCGGCCGGCTCCGACGCAGGCCACCCCGTCTGCACCCGCTGCGGCCCGGCCCGCGAAGGTGTCGGAAACCGAAGTGGCTGCTGCAGGGCGGCCGGCAGCGGTCCTGACCTTTGGCGGCGAAAAGGTGGCACTGCCGTTCGTAGAGCACGCCGGAGAAGCCCCTGCCTCCGGACCGGCACTGACCCTTGACCGCCTGGCCGAAGCTTTCGCCCACCTTGGTGAGCCTGCCGCGGCAGAGGCTCCGGCATCACCGGTTGAACCGCAGGCACCGGCAGCGCAGGCACCGGCGGCCCAGGCACCTGCAGCGCAGGCGCCGGCGGCCCAGGCTGTTGAAGCCGACTACACCGACCACACCGCGGTGCAGGGCCGGGCCCGCCGTCCCCGCCGCAACCGAAGCGCGAGCCGTGCCCAGGGCGCAGCGAACGAGACGTCCGTGGAACACCACGAGACTGCCCCGGTTGCCGCATCAGGGCACACGCACGAAGCCAAGGCACCTGAGCCGGCGAAGAAGGATGCGCCCGCCAAGGCGCCGGCCAACGAGCCGATCATCCTTGGCGTGGGGGTCCCGGCCTCGGAACTCTGAGCCAACGAGCTTTGATCAGGCCAGGCTTTCGTTCAGCCAGCTGACACCGCGGGTGCGGCCCGGGACAGGCGTAGCAATACGCGTGTTTCGGGCCGTGCCCGCGAGTTCGTTGCGGGGAAAAGCTAGGCTAGGGGACTGACACGGGGTGCCGCGCACAGGGCCGGCTGAGATCCAGACCCGTTGAACCTGTCCGGTTAGCACCGGCGAAGGGATGTCTCCTTTGGCTTCATCATTCCTGCCCACTCCTGCCACGCCCGTAGCGCCTGCACCGGGAGGCGGCCCGCTGCGCAGCACGCCGCGGGTGCTGGCCATCGCCGGTTCCGATCCGTCCGGCGGGGCGGGAATCCAGGCGGACCTCAAAAGCATTGCCGCCAACGGGGGATACGGCATGGCTGCCATCACCGCCCTGACGGCACAGAACACCCACGGTGTCCGGGCGGTCCACGTTCCGCCGGCCGGCTTCCTGACTGCGCAGCTAGAGGCCATTAGCGACGACATCAGCATCGACGCCGTGAAAATCGGCATGCTGGGCGACTCTGCGGTGATTGCCGCCGTCCGTAGCTGGCTGGAGAAAGCCCGTCCCGCCGTCGTGGTTCTTGACCCCGTGATGGTCGCCACCAGCGGGGACCGGCTCCTGCAGGAGGCTGCCGAGGCCGAGCTGCGCGAACTGCTGCCGCTGGCCGACCTCATCACGCCGAACCTGGCAGAACTGGCGATGCTGCTCAACGAGCCACTGGCGGACAACTGGGAAGCGGCACTCGGCCAGGGCAAGCGCCTCGCCGCGCAGGCGGGCACCACGGTGCTGGTCAAGGGCGGACACCTCGAGGGCGGCGAATGCCCCGACGCCCTCGTCAACACTGAAGGACTGCTCGCCCAGGACGTTGTGGTGGTCCCCGGCGCGCGGATCGACACCAGGAACAGCCACGGCACCGGCTGTTCCCTGTCCTCGGCCATGGCCACCGCGCAGGCAAGGCTGGGGGATTGGGAGGCATCCCTGCGGGCAGTGAAGCCATGGCTGCAGGGAGCGCTCAGGGAAGCCGGAGCGCTGGAGGTGGGAACGGGCAACGGCCCGGTGCACCATTTCCACCATCTGGCGCCGAAGGGCCAGGATGCGCTGGCCGCAGGGGAGTTCGCCGCGGCGCTCCGGCAGGACGCCGGAGCGGACCTGGATGACATCTACGGGCTGGACTTCATCCGCGGCCTCGCCGACGGCTCCCTTACCGAGCAGCACTTTGCGTATTACCTTGCCCAGGATGCCATCTACCTGAACGGCTATTCCAGGGTTCTGTCCCGTGCCGCCGCCATTGCCCCCACCGAGGCCGAACAGCTCTTCTGGGCCCGCTCGGCGCAACAATGCCTGGAAGTGGAGTCCGAACTGCACAGGACGTGGCTCAGCACCCGGAACGTGGACGCCGCCCTGGGACCGGTCACCAAGTCCTACGTGGACCACCTGCTGGCCTCATCTGTTTCCGGAAGCTATGGAGTGCTCGTGGCCGCGGTGCTGCCGTGCTTCTGGCTTTACGCCGAGGTGGGTGCCACCTTGCACGGTCAGTTCGAGGCGGCCGGGTCGCCGTCGGGCCATCCCTACGCCGACTGGCTCCGCACGTACGCCGACGAGGAATTCGCCGCCGCCACCAGGGAGGCAGTGCGTATCACCGACGACGCCGCACAGGCTGCCTCTGCAGCAGAACGGCAGGCCATGCGCCTGGCCTTCCGGCAGTCGTGCCGCTACGAGGTGGACTTTTTCGACGCGCCGCGCGTGCATGCTGCACCGCAAAGTGTTCCGGAGCCGGTAAGGTAATGGGGCACGGTTCCGGAAGTCGTTGCAGCGGCAGTCTGTATTGCACAGAGTGGCGCCTATCACGTACTACCGTCGGAGCCAGCCTCATTTGCGGCCGAAGGCAAAATTAGCGTAGTCTAGATCTTCGGTGCTTACGCCAACACTTGGGTTATGACCCCGGAACAGTCTGTTTGGAATGACAAGCGGAATGGTTCGTGGGATAACTCATGGGTTCCCCCGGGGAATCCACCGGCGTTGAGGCACAGCGTGAGCCAGGCCAAACAATTGGACCCAGGTTCCGCACGCAAATCTAGTAATAAACGTCGAGAGAAGTGAGTTCCCCAGTGGTGTACGCGATTGTCCGCGCAGGCGGCCGCCAAGAGAAGGTTTCCGTTGGAGACTTCGTTACCCTGAACCGCGTCCCCGGTGGAGCCGGCAGCACCATTGAGTTGCCCGCACTGCTCCTGGTAGACGGTGACAAAGTCACGTCTGCCGCTGCGGACCTGGCCAAGGTAACGGTTACGGCTGAGATCCTCCAGGACCTTCGTGGTCCGAAGATCGTCATCCAGAAGTTCAAGAACAAGACCGGGTACAAGAAGCGCCAGGGTCACCGTCAGGAACTGACCAAGGTCAAGATCACCGGTATCAAGTAACCTTCCGTTACTTTTCAGGTTTTCAGCAGATTCCCCAGAATTTTTAAGGCAGGCATTTCAAATGGCACATAAAAAAGGCGCGAGCTCCACTCGCAACGGTCGTGACTCCAACGCCCAGTACCTCGGCGTCAAGCGCTTCGGCGGCCAGGTAGTTTCCGCAGGCGAGATCATCGTCCGCCAGCGTGGCACCCACTTCCACCCGGGCGCCGGCGTTGGCCGTGGCGGCGACGACACCCTGTTCGCCCTGACCCCCGGCGCTGTCGAATTCGGCACCCGCCGCGGCCGTCGAGTCGTGAACATCGTTGCTGCTGCAGCTGCAGAGTAACAACAAGATCTAAACCGGTGGAGCGGGCCATGATGGCCCGCTCCACTGTTCTTTTAACCGCATTACAATCAATTTGGGCGTCCAAGACGGTCAGGTTAAGCACAGAGGAGATTCACGTGGCGAGCTTTGTAGACCGGGTAGTACTGCACGTATCCGGCGGTACCGGCGGTCACGGCTGTGTCTCCGTCCACCGCGAGAAGTTCAAGCCCCTGGGCGGTCCGGACGGCGGCAACGGCGGCGACGGCGGCGATGTCATCCTGCGCGTTGACCCCCAGACCACCACGCTGCTGGACTACCACCACGCGCCGCACCGCCACGCCACCAACGGCGGACCCGGCATGGGCGACTGGCGCGGCGGCAAGAACGGCGAAACCCTGATCCTTCCCGTTCCGGAAGGCACCGTCGTCAAGACCAAGGACGGTCGCGTGCTGGCCGACCTCGTCGGCGAAGGCACCGAGTTCATCGCTGCCGCCGGCGGCCCCGGCGGGCTCGGCAACGCCGCACTTTCCTCGCAGAAGCGCCGCGCCCCGGGCTTCGCGCTGCTCGGCATCGAAGGCGAATCCAGCGACATCGTCCTGGAACTGAAGTCCATTGCGGACATCGCCCTGGTGGGCTTCCCGTCCGCCGGCAAGTCCAGCCTGATTGCCGCCATGTCCGCGGCACGCCCGAAAATTGCCGACTACCCCTTCACCACGCTGATCCCCAACCTGGGCGTCGTCCAGGCCGGCGACGTGCGCTTCACCATTGCAGACGTCCCCGGCCTCATCGAGGGAGCCAGCGAGGGCAAGGGCCTGGGCCACCACTTCCTGCGGCACGTGGAACGCTGCGCCGCGCTGGTTCACGTCCTGGACTGCGGAACGCTCGAGGCTGACCGCGATCCGCTGTCCGACCTCGCCATCATCGAAGCCGAGCTCGAAAAGTACGCGGTTGACATGAGCTACGCCGGCAGCGACGGCGAAGTTGTCCCGCTCAACCACCGGCCGCGCCTTGTGGCCCTGAACAAGGTGGACCTGCCGGACGGCAAGGACATGGCCGAATTCGTCCGGCCCGAGCTTGAGTCCCGCGGCTACCGCGTGTTCGAAATCTCCGCCACGAGCCATGAAGGCCTGCGCCAGCTTGGCTTCGCCATGGCGGAGATCGTCAAGGCCGCCCGGGACGCTGTGGCCGCCACGCCGCCCAAGGTCCACGCCCCGGTGCTGCGCCCCCGCGCAGTCAACGAGTCCGGCTTCAAGATCCGCCGCGAGGAAAAGAACCTCGAGCCGCTGTTCCGCGTTTTGGGCGACAAGCCCGTGCGCTGGGTCAAGCAGACCGACTTCACCAACGAGGAAGCCATCGGCTACCTCGCGGACCGCCTGGCCAAGCTGGGCGTCGAAAACGAGCTGTTCAAGCAGGGCGCGAAGCCCGGCGACACCGTTGTGATCGGTGAAGACGACGGCGTGGTCTTCGACTGGGAGCCCACCATGATGGCCGGCGCCGAGCTGCTTGCCTCGCCGCGTGGCACGGACGTCCGCTTCGCCGACATCGGCGACCGCCCCACCCGCGGTCAGAAGCGTGACGAGCAGCAGGAGCGCCGCGACGCCAAGGCTGCGGCCCGGGCCGAGCTGGAAGCCGAACGTAAAGCCGGCATCTGGACTGAATCAGTGAGCGGCCGCCGTGCCGCACAGCCGCTCAAGGAAAGCGGACTGACCACCGAGAATGAGGAGTGAACCCCCACACGTGACCGATAATTCCGCAATTGTCATCGAGGAACCCAGGACCGACGACCGCAGCATGCTCGCCAGGGCGCGCCGCATCGTGGTCAAGGTCGGATCGTCGTCGCTCACCAGCATCCAGGGTGGAATTTCAGAAGAGGCGCTGATCAGGCTTTCGGACGCGCTGGCCGCCAAGTGCAACGCCGGCACGGAGATCATCCTCGTGTCCTCCGGCGCCATCTCGGCCGGCCTGGCCCCGCTGGGCCTGGTGAAGCGTCCCCGGGACCTCGCCACCCAGCAGGCAGCCGCCAGCGTGGGCCAGGGGCTCCTCATGGCCCGCTACACGCATGCCTTCGCAGCACACGGCGTGACCGTGAGCCAGGTCCTGCTGACCGCGGATGACCTGATGCGGCGCAGCCACCACATGAATGCTTTCCGCGCCCTGAACCGGCTCCTCAACCTGGGCGTTGTGCCCGTGGTCAACGAGAACGACACCGTGGCCACGCACAAGATCCGTTTCGGTGACAACGACCGGCTGTCCGCCCTCGTGGCGCACCTGGTCCGGGCCGATGCCCTGGTGCTGCTCTCCGATGTCGACTCGCTCTATGACGGGCCGCCCTCAAAAGGTGCCAAGCGAATCGCCCAGGTGGACGGCCCCCAGGACCTTGAGGGCGTCAATATCGGCAAGCCCGGCAAGGCAGGCGTGGGAACCGGCGGCATGCAGACCAAGGTCGAGGCCGCCACGATGGCAGCCGATTCGGGAATCCCCGCGCTCGTCACGTCCACCGCCAACGCCGCAGCAGCCTTGAACGGCGAGGACGTGGGAACCTGGTTCTCCGTCAACAGCGGCCGCAAATCGGTGCGGATGATGTGGCTCGCCCACCTTGCGCACGTGCAGGGCCGGCTGTTACTCGACGACGGCGCCGTCAAGGCTGTCCGTGACCACCGCTTCTCGCTGCTCCCGGCCGGGATCACAGCCGTTGAAGGCACCTTTGAATCAGGCGACGCCGTCGAAATGGTTTCCCCGGACGGTACGGTCATCGCCCGCGGTCTGGTCAACTATTCCTCGGACGAACTGCCCCAAATGCTGGGACGTTCCACGGTGGAACTGGGGGAGTCCCTCGGCCGTGGCTTCGACCGTGAGGTTGTTCACGTTGATGACCTGGTTCTGGTCTAGCGGGCTGATTCGCCTAGACTTGAATGATGACTGAGGCACTGATCCACCAAGCCGCCGAGAAATCCCACGAGGCCGCGGAGGTATCTTCCGCGCCGGAAGATGCCCAGCTGTCCCCGGCTGAAGTCGAGGCCGCCGTGCACGCCATCGCTGACCGATCCCGTCACGCTGCCCGCCGGATGGCGCGCGCAAACCGTGCCTGGAAGGACAAGGGCCTTCGGGCCATCGGTGCGGCCCTGATCGCCAGCAAGGCCCAGATCCTGGCCGCCAATGCCAAGGATGTGGAAGCCGGCCGTGCCAACGGAACATCGGCCGCCCTCCTGGACCGCCTGACGCTTAACGACACGCGCATCGAGGCCCTCGCCGCTGCGCTGGAGAACCTTGCGGGCCTGCCGGACCCCGTGGGGAATGTGGTCCGCGGCCAGACGCTGCCCAACGGCCTGCGCCTGCGCCAGATCAACGTTCCCATGGGCGTCGTTGCCGCCATCTATGAGGCCCGCCCCAACGTGACCGTGGACATTGCCGGGCTGGCGCTGAAAAGCGGCAACGCGGTGATCCTTCGGGGCGGCACAGCCGCCGCGGCCACCAATGAGGCCCTCATCCGGGTCCTCCGCGACGCTCTTGATTCAGTGGGCCTGCCCGCGGACGCCGTCCAGAGCGTGGACCAGTTCGGCCGTGAAGGCGCCAATGTCCTGATGCGGGCCCGCGGCCGGGTGGACGTCCTGATTCCCCGCGGCGGCAGGGACCTGATCCAGACCGTGGTCAACAATTCGTCCGTACCCGTCATCGAGACCGGCGAAGGCAACGTCCATATCTTCATTGACGAATCCGCCAGTGAAGACATGGCCGTGGAAATCCTCCTCAACGCCAAGACCCAGCGCCCCAGCGTCTGCAACACCGTGGAGACCCTCCTGGTGCATTCCGGATCCACCGTCCTGCCCGCCGTCGCCGCCGCCCTCCGGAAAGCCGGAGTCACACTGCATGCCGATGAGAGGATCCGCGCCGCGCTGCCCGCCTCCGTGGAATCCGTTCCGGCCACGGACGAGGACTGGGCCACCGAATACATGGACCTCGACCTCGCGGTGGGCATGGTGGACAACCTGGATGAGGCCGTGAAGCACATCCGTAAATGGTCCACCGGCCACACCGAGGCCATCATCACCAACGACCTCGCGAACGCTGAACGGTTTATATCCGAAATCGACTCAGCAGCGGTTATCGTCAACGCCTCCACCAGGTTTACCGACGGCGGTGAACTTGGCCTGGGCGCCGAGGTGGGAATTTCCACCCAGAAGCTCCACGCCCGCGGCCCCATGGGCCTGACGGAACTCACTACCACCAAGTGGATCGTGCAGGGCGAGGGCCAGATCCGCAGCTAGCAACGCTGTAACATGGAACAGAAGTCCGGAACGGCGGGAATGACCGCCGTCGTCATTTTGTGAACTCTTTAGGGGAGAAAATGCTGCTGCAGCAGGTAGGCGCGTCGGTCGCCGAACATGAAGAACTGGCTCCGCTGTGGGCCGAACCGTGGGTCTTTGGTGTGTCCATTTTTGCGATCATGCTCGTTCTGATGTTCGTGACGCTGTCCTACAGCAACCTGGGCAACCGGCATGAGGCCGTCGAGGAGCACTCGGATCCCCACCGCCAGCACCCGAACAAGCACGATCACGGCCAAGGCCACTAACATCACTGCGGTCCTGAAGCGGCGCGGCGCCAAGCGCCGCCTGCGTTTGGGTGTGATGGGTGGCACCTTTGATCCCATCCATCACGGTCACCTTGTCGCCGCCAGCGAAGTTGCGGCCAAGTTCGGCCTCGACGAAGTGGTGTTTGTCCCCACCGGCCAGCCTTGGCAGAAGATGAGCAAGAAGGTCAGCGAACCGGAGCACCGGTATCTCATGACCGTCATCGCCACGGCGTCCAACCCCAGGTTCACCGTCAGCAGGGTTGATGTGGACCGCCCCGGCCCCACCTACACCATCGACACCCTGCGCGACCTCCGTACGCTGCGTCCCGATGCGGACCTTTTCTTCATCACCGGAGCGGACGCCATGGCGCAGATCCTGTCATGGAAGAACATCGATGAACTGTGGTCGCTGGCGCATTTCGTTGGCGTGACCCGGCCCGGGCACGTCCTCGACGGAATGGGCAGGAAAGACGTCAGCCTCCTCGAAGTCCCGGCCATGGCCATTTCCTCGACTGACTGCAGGACGCGCGTCGCGGCCGGGAACCCTGTCTGGTACCTCGTGCCGGACGGGGTGGTCCAATACATTGCGAAATACGGCTTGTATGCCGGGCAGCCGGACCCGGACGACAGTGCCGCACTTACCGAGTTACACGAACCAGCCAGTACCGAGTGAGTTGTTAGATGAGCCAGGAACAGCCTCCCCTCCGTAGCCGCCGCGAATTGCGACAGGCCAGAGATGAGCGCGCGGAATCAGTTCAGGACGCGGTGCCCCCGGCACCGGGTCCGGTTCCCCCTGCCTCAAAAACGCCCGGGAACGCAACACCGGCGCCGGACCGCGAAGACGGCACAGGCCGCATCCGTCGTGTGGCTCCGGGGCCCGTGGACTCGGTCCGGACTCCGGCCGGCCCCGAGCGCTCCTCGCAGAGCCGGGCACGGGACCGCGCTGCCCTGCGCACCATCAAGGAACTGGCGCAGAAGGAGGAGCGGCTGTCCGGCGGCGGTCCGCCCACGCGCCGCCAGCTCCGGCTCCAGCAGCTCCAGGCGGAGGCGGCGCCTGCCACCGCCGCGAACATGGTCGTTCCGCCGGCCCGCACGTCCGCCCAGCGCACCGTTCCTCCTGCACGTCCCGGGCAGGCCGCCCCGCAGGCGCGTCCAGGACAGCCGGCGCCACAGGCCGGCACCCAGCCCGCCGAGGCTCCGCGGACGGAGTCGCCGGAGGCCAGCGCGGACAGCAGGCTTCCCGATGGAATGACCGTCGAGCAGGCCCTTGCAGCGCGTTCCCTCATCGCCGAACAGGCCAGGAACCAGATCGCCAAGATGGAGCACATCGCGGCGAACGATCCCGAAGCAGTGGATCCTGAAATCCTTGCGGAGCAGATTGCCCTGGCCGAGCGCGCCGCCATCCTGAACAAGCGGGCCATGGCCAAGCAGAAGCTGGCCGAGCAGGCCAGCCAGCCTGCACACCCCAAGACCGAGCCCTCGGCTGTCAGCAACCTCGCGATGGTGACTCCGCTGGAGTTCGAGAAGGTCCCCGGCATCGACCGGCCGGTGATGAAAAAGCCTGCTACGTCATATGTCCCCGTGGTCACCAATCCCGGCCCCCGCTTGCAGCCGCCAGGCACCAAGGGGCCCCGCAAAACCGGCCTGCCGAGGCGGAACCCGGCGCCGGCCACCGGCCGGGCGGGCGTACTTGCCCGCGCGGAGGCTGCCGCTCAGGCTGCCGCCGATCCAGCGGCAGCAGCGGCGCCGTCCCCGGCCGTAGAGCCCTGGGCTGCTGAAGCCGGTGAGAATTTCGTGGACAAGCCGCGTGTAGCGGCCAACAGCGCCTACGGCCTGGAACCGCTGGACGCCGTCACCGCTGGCCTGGGCCGGGCGCACCGTATCAGGCTGCTCCAGCTGGCCGTCCTTGCTTTGGGGATTGTTGCGCTGATTGCCGGCGTCACCATGATCATCAGCGGCCTGGCACCCTGATTCAACGCACCGGGGCATCATCCGCCCCGCAGCCCTCTCCGACACCCTGGCGCTGATACCCATCGCGTCCGAACGACATAGCTTTAAACCACAACAAGGAGTCCCGTGACTGCAACCGATTCATCCATCGCCATAGCCCGCGTAGCCGCGCGTGCTGCTGCGGACAAAATAGCCCAGGACATCGTGGGCCTGGACGTCAGCGAACGGCTGGCCCTGGCGGACGTCTTCCTGATCGCCTCGGCGCCCAGTGAGCGCCAGGTCAACGCCATCGTGGACGGCATTGAAGAGGAACTGGGCAAGCAGGATCTCCGTCCTGTCCGCCGCGAGGGCCGTTCCGGCGGACGCTGGGTCCTGCTGGACTACTCCGACGTCGTCATCCACGTCCAGCACGAGGAAGACCGCGTTTTCTACGCCCTCGAGCGCCTGTGGAAGGACTGCCCCGTGGTTGACCTTCAGCTCGGGGAAGACACGTCGGCCAAAGCGGCGGTCTCCTCAGACAGCGAGTAATCCGGAGCAGGCCACCGAATATGCCCGATTTGGAATTTTCGGAATGCCTGTTCTAAGATATTTGAGTTGCTTCGGAGAGATCCGGACAAAGAACCGGGCCCGTCAGTGAAGACTGAAGGTGCCGGAGCAATGAAAATTCGGGGCTGTGGCGCAGCTGGTAGCGCACCTGCATGGCATGCAGGGGGTCAGGGGTTCGAGTCCCCTCAGCTCCACCGAATGGTCCGGCGGAATCGCAAGATTCCGGCGGACCTTTTTGTTTTCCGGCCCTTCCTTTCGTGGCGTTTGTCCGTGCTCATGTCCGCCGTTCAGGGCAGTGGCGGCCGGCGGATCAGGCGCTCCGGACCCGAATTGGCGTCTTACACAATTGTGGTTTAAGATAATCAAGTTGCTTACGGAGATCGGTCCGGAAGAAACAAGAGTTTGGGGCTGTGGCGCAGCTGGTAGCGCACCTGCATGGCATGCAGGGGGTCAGGGGTTCGAGTCCCCTCAGCTCCACCCAGGTTCATCCAGCGAAAGCCGCCCTTCAGGGCGGCTTTCGCTGTTTAACGCTCGACTAATATGGGAGCGTGAACGAAACCCTCCCTCCCTGCCCTGAATGCTCCAGCGAGTACACCTATGAGATGGGCGCGCTGCTGGTGTGCCCCGAGTGCGCCCACGAGTGGTCGGCCGAGGCGACGGATGCCGCAGGAGCCACGGAGTCGGTCATCAAGGATGCGGTGGGAAATGTCCTCGCTGACGGTGACACCGTCACGGTCATCAAGGACCTCAAGATCAAAGGAAGCTCCACGGTCATCAAGGTCGGGACCAAAGTTCGCGGCATCCGGCTGATGGACGGCGTGGGCGACCACGACATCGACTGCAAAGTGGACGGTGTCGGACCCATGCAGCTCAAATCCAGCGTGGTCAAGAAGGTCTAGGCGGGACCGGAGATCCTCAACGCCCAGGCGGCCGGACTTCAGGCCGCGGATGTAGTGGTCATCGGCGCGGGCCAGGCCGGCTTATCCGCCGCCTACCACCTTCAGCGTCGCGGCTTTCTGGCCGCGGGCGGAACCGGCGAAAACGCAGCTCCAGCCATGGCGGAAAATGCGCCAGGTTCATACGTTGTGGTTGACGCCGAAGCCGGGCCTGGTGGCGCATGGCGGCACCGCTGGCAAAGCCTCCGGATGGCCACCGTCAACGGCATCAGCGACCTGCCGGGCATTCCGAAGCCGGACGTCGACCCGGCTGAGCCGAGTTCCGCGTTCCTTTCACGCTACTTCGGTGACTATGAGAGCGGGCTCGGGCTGAATATCCTGCGGCCCGTGAAGGTCCGTTCGGTGTCCCGTGAAGATGACCGCCCTTCGGGGCGCCTTCGGATCGAAACATCCGTGGGCAGCTGGTCCGCGCGGGCGGTCATCAACGCCACCGGCACGTGGACCAGGCCGTTCTGGCCGATCTACCCGGGACAGTCCAGCTTCCGGGGCAGGCAGCTGCACGTGGCCGACTACGTGGCGGCCGAGGAATTCCGCGGGCAGCACGTCATCGTGGTGGGCGGCGGAATTTCCGCCGTCGGGCTGCTGGACGAAATATCCCAGGTGACCACCACCAGCTGGTTTACCCGCCGGGAGCCGGTGTGGCGGGACGCCGAGTTTGACCGGCAGGCGGGCCATGATGCCGTCGCCCTGGTCGAAGAACGGGTCCGCCAGGGACTCCCGCCTCAAAGCGTGGTGTCTGTCACGGGTCTTATCCGGACGCCCTCGCTGCGTGCGGCTGCCGCGCGCGGCGCCCTGAACCGGCGGGAGATGTTCACGGCGATAGAGCCCGACGGCGTCAGGCTGGCCGATGGAAGCTTCCTGGCCGCCGCGGTAATCCTCTGGGCCACCGGCTTCCGGGCGGAGCTGGAACACCTGTCGCCGCTGCACCTGCGGGGCACCGGCGGGGGCATCGCCATGGACGGCACCCAGGTGGCAGCGGAGGAAAGGGTCCACCTGGTGGGGTACGGGCCGTCGTCGTCCACCATTGGCGCAAACCGGGCCGGCAGGGCGGCAGTAGCCGGCATCCTGCGGATGTTCGATCGCCGCGCGGCTGAAGAGGCGCGGACCTGACCGTTGTGCACGCCGCGGACAGCACCGTTTTCGCGGTAGGTTTACTGGGTAGCTTTTCGCCCCGTGGTTCCCTCCCGGCGGCGGAATGACAATGGACAGGGAAGGCGGCAGCTTGCACGTGGCGGACAACACCGTGGCATCAGTACTCGCCGGTCTGCGCCGGTTCCCCGACGTTGAAGCCCCGAACCTGCAGGCTTGGGATGCTACCGACAAGCTACTCCTCGAAACAGCGTCGGAACTGCTGACGCCGGAGAGCCGGATCGCAGTGATTGGTGACCGCTACGGGGCCCTCACCCTGGGGGCGCTGGCCGGCTACGGCGTCCGGGACGTCAAGGTCCACCAGGACCTGATCACGGGGGAGCGGGCACTCCGTAACAATGCCGCAGGGCTTGGCATCGACGCCGGTTTTGAGCAGTTGCCGCTCGGCGCCGCACTGTTCGACGACGCCGACGTGGTGCTGCTCCAGCTGCCCAGGACGCTCGCGGAGCTCGAGGAAGCGGCGGACGCTGTGGCCCGCTACGCGGCTCCGGACACGGTGCTGCTGGCCGGCGGCCGGATCAAGCACATGAGCCTGGGCATGAACAGCGTCCTGCAACGGTACTTCAACGACGTTCAGCCGCAATTGGCCCGGCAAAAATCCCGGGTCCTGATAGCCAGGGACGCCAAGCCGGTAACGGGACCGCCGCCGTTTCCCGTCGCGGACAGCAACAGCGAGCTGGACCTCACAGTCTGCGCACGCGGTGCGGTATTCGCGGGTACCAAGCTCGACATCGGAACAAGGTTCCTGCTGCGGTACGTGCCCGACATGCCGTCGGTACCACATGTTGTGGACCTCGGCTGCGGGACCGGCATATTGGCCGCCATGTACGCCAGGAGCCATCCGGAATCGAACGTCACTGCGACTGACCAGTCGGCCGCGGCCGTCGACTCTGCCCGGGCCACAGCTGAAGCCAACGGCCTGGCGGGGCGGATCACCGTCCTCCAGGACGATGCCATGGACTCCCTGCCGGACGGAAGCGCCGGCCTCATCCTGTTGAATCCGCCCTTTCACCTGGGTGCCAGCGTCCACGCCGGGGCGGGAATCAAAATGTTCCGTGCCGCTGGAAGGGTGCTGGCGCCGGGCGGAGAACTCTGGACCGTCTACAACAGCCACCTGCAGTATCTGCCCGCACTGGAACGGTTTGTCGGCCCCACCCGCGTGGCAGGCAGGAACGCCAAATTCACTGTTGCGGTCAGCACCCCCCGCGCTGCGTAGCGGCAAGTGCCGCGACGCCGGGATGCCGGAGCCGGGTGCACGCCCGCCGCGGCAGCGAAACCACCGTGGCCAAAGTCAGCGTGTGAGCGTACCGCAGCGCGCGCGGGTAACGTACGATTCAAGCATCAGCAGTGCATAACCGAAGAAGTTTAGGGGAATCCGTGACTGAGATCCGCACGCCATCGCCGAGGCGCGGAACCAATTTGCCCCGTATGGGGGACTTCAATCTCACGGTGATCCTTGACGCCATCCGCCGCTCCTCGGGAGGCCTCAGCCGGGTGGAACTCGCCCAGATCGTGGGCCTGTCGCCGCAGACGATCTCCAACATCTCACGCCGCCTGCTTGACCAGAACCTCATCGTCGAAGCCGGCAAGGAAGGCAGCGGGCCGGGGAAGCCGCGCACCATCCTCCGGCTGAACCCCGCCGGGATGTACGCGGTGGGCGTTCACCTCGATCCCACCGTCACCACCTTCGTGGTGCTGGACCTCGTGGGGTCCGTTGTCAGGCACTCCAGGATCAACACTCCGGGCGCCAGCGATCCGGACGGCATCATTGCCATCATTGCCTCGGAGATCAAGGACCTGGTGGCCGCCTCCGGCGTTGATCCTGACAAGATTGCCGGCCTTGGCGTGGCCGCCCCGGGTCCGATCAACCTGGACGAGGGAACCGTGGTTGATCCGCCCCTCCTCCTCGGCTGGGACCGGGTGCCGCTCCGGGATGCCCTCGCGGAGGCCACCGGCCTGTCCACCCTGGTGGACAAGGACGTCACCAGCGCAGCCGTCGCCGAAACCTGGGCCGGCGGGCCCAGCGGCTCCGGCAGTTTCGTCTTCATGTACATGGGCACCGGCATTGGCTGCGGCATCGTCCTCAACGACGAAGTGGTCCGCGGAACCTCGGGTAACGCCGGTGAAATCGGGCACATCATTGTGGATCCGGACGGCCCGCCGTGCGACTGCGGGCTCAGGGGCTGCGTGAAGTCCAGCAGTATCCCGCAGGTCCTCGTGGCGCAGGCCGAAAGCGCCGGAGTCCTTGACGTTGTGCGCCACCCGTCCGGTGCGCTGGACATCCAAGAAAGTTTTGCCAGGCTCTGTGACGAGGCGGACGCCGGCAACCGCAAGGCGGCTGAGATCCTCGACCACTCCGCTGTCCTGGTCGCCCGGGCCGTGGCTGTAGTCACCAATACCCTCGACGTCGAGAGGGTGGTCTTCGGCGGTCCGTTCTGGACTCGTCTCTCCCGTCGTTACCTGGACCGGGTCCCCGGGTTGCTGGCGGAGAACAGCGCGGCCCGCCAGATTCATGACATTGAGGTTGTCGGAACCGGTGTAGGAGAGGATGTAGGTGCCATCGGCGCCGCCTGCCTGGTGCTTGAGCATACGCTGGCCCCTCGCGCGCAGCGGCTGCTGCTGGAAGGCTGAGGTCGGCGTCCCTGCTTGACAGAGGGAAGCACTAACCTGAAATTGCAAATCGGCTAAAGGCTGGGGCCAGCTGGAGGACATTGGGGGCTGCAGCCGCTCGAAGATTGGAGCGACATGCACCGCCCTGCCAAATTCCTTGTGGCGCTGTTTTGTGCGACAGCGCTGGTGGCAACATCAGCCTGCTCCGCGGAACAGCCGGCCGCCGAAAACAAGACCCTGAAGATCGTCTACCAGAAGACCGATTCGTTTACTGCCCTTGACACGCTGTTCAAGGACGCCAAGAAAGACTTCGAAGCGGCAAACCAGGGCACAACCGTGGACCTGCAGCCCATCGAGGCCAACGATGACGATTACGGCACCAAGCTGTCGCTGGCCCTCAGGTCGGCGGAGACCGCCCCGGATGTCTTCTATGAGGACACCTTCAAAGTACGGTCGGACGTCGATGCCGGGTACCTCCTGAAACTGGACGGCTACCTCGAGAAATGGTCGGACTGGAAGCTGTACAACGAGGCCGCCAAAGCGGCCGGCACCGGCGACGACGGCGGCATCTATGCGGTGCCCCTCGGTACAGACACCCGCGCCATCTGGTACAACAAGACAGTCCTGCAAAAGGCGGGAATAACCGTCCCGTGGCAGCCCCGGAACTGGGACGAAATCCTGGAAGCGGCCCGCAAGATGAAAGCCGCGGACCCGTCGCTGGTCCCGTTCAACATGTACGCCGGCAAGGCCACCGGTGAGGGCACAGTCATGCAGAGTTTCTATGAGCTTCTCTACGGCACGGACAGCGAACTGTACGACCAGCAGGAAAAGAAATGGGTGGTGGGGTCCCAGGGTTTCAAGGATTCCCTGACTTTCCTGAAGACCCTGTATGACGAAGGGCTGGCCGTGACGCCGGCCGAGGCGCTCGATGCCAACGTCTGGAAGAAGGTCTTCGGCGAATGGCTGCCCAAGGGCAAAATGGGGGCCACCGTGGAAGGCTCCTACACGCCGTCGTTCTGGCAGAAGGGCGGCAACTATGAGTGGGCCGGCTACGCCGACGACATGGGCGTGGCGAAGTTCCCCACGCAGCGCGGCCAGGAACCAGGCGGCGTCAGCATGTCGGGGGGCTGGACGCTGGCCGTCGGGGCGGACTCCAAGAACCCGGACCTGGCTTTCAAGTTCTTGTCCGAGGCCTTGAGCAAGAAGAACTCCCTGGCGTTCACGGTGTCCGGTTCCCAGATCGCAGTCCGGACGGACGTCGCCGCCGAACCCGAATACCTGGCCGCAAATCCGTTCGTCAAGGACGTGTCCGAGCTCGTTTCCGTCACCCACTACCGGCCTGCCACAGCGGACTATCCGCGGATTTCCGCCGCAGTCCAGGTTGCCACTGAAGCCGTGATCACCGGTGCCCTCTCACCGCAGGAGGCAGCCGCGCAGTATGACAAGACAGTCAAGGACCTGGTGGGTGACGCCAAGGTCGTGCAGAAATGACGCATGGTTGAACGAAAAACGGTCCGGCAGCAGCTCCGGTTGCTGCCGGTTGTGCCGTCAGTCCTCCTGATACTCCTTTTCCTGGCCGCTCCCATCCTCTGGTCCTTCCATGCCTCCTTCACCAACGCGGCCCTCACCGGCCGCAATGCCAGGAACCCGGCCTGGACAGGCGTCGAGAATTATGTGCGGCTGCTGGGAGACTCTGCATTTCCGGCCGCGGTTGTCCTGACGGTCGTCTTTGTCGCGGCGTCGGCGGTGGTGGGCCAGAACATGCTTGGACTCCTGATCGCGGGCCTGATGACGCGGGCACGCAGGCCGGTGGCCGCCGTCGTCGGAACCGCCGTCGTTGCGGCCTGGGTGTTACCCGAGATCGTTGCGGCCTTTGCCGCGTACGCCTACTTCAGCAAGGACGGGACCCTGAACCAGGTGCTTGGCGGTGCGGGCATGGCCGGCGCCGACTGGCTGTACGCCTACCCGATGGTGGCCGTGGTGCTGGCCAACATCTGGCGCGGCACCGCGTTCTCGATGCTGGTGTACCGGGCAGCCCTGGCCGACGTGCCGCAGGACATCTCCGAGGCCGCCCTGATGGATGGTGCGGCTGGCTGGCAGCGCCTGGTGTTCATCACCCTGCCGCTGATCCGGTCCAGCATCGCCACCAACCTGATGCTTGTGACGCTCCAGACCCTGGCCGTTTTTACCCTGATCTGGGTGATGACGGCCGGCGGTCCGTCCAACGCCAGCACCACCTTGCCGGTCCTTGCCTACCAGGAAGCCTTCAAGTTCGGCGACATTGGCTACGGCACCGCCATCGCCTCGGTGCTCATTGTTCTGGGCCTGGTGTTCGGGATTGCCTACGTCCGGCTCCTCAGGGGCGATAAACGATGACGACGGCGGGCCGGCCGGAATTGGACGAAACGTCACGGCGCGTCCGGCACGGCCAAGGGGAACGGCCGGGACGCCGCCGGGGCCGGGGTCCGGCGGACGCCGCTTTGCTGCTGATCGGCGCCTGCTTCGTCCTGCCGCTGCTGTGGCTGGTGTTCGGCTCGCTGGACGCCGAGGCCGGCTACCAGACGCGGCTGCCGGCCAGCGCCTCGTTAGCGAACTTCACCGCGGTCCTTACGCCGGAGCTGCTGCTCAGGCCGCTCTGGAACAGCCTGCTGCTCTCAGCCGGGACAGCGTCTGTAACCCTGGTGGCCGCTGTGCTGGCTGCCTACCCCCTGTCCCGCTTCGAGTCCAGGTTCAACCGGCCGTTCATGTACTCGATCCTGTGCGGTACCTGCCTGCCGGTAACCGCAATCATGGTGCCTGTGTACGGCCTGTTCGTCCAGCTGCGGCTGCTGGATTCCCAGCCGGCCACGGTTCTCTTCATGGCTGCAACCGCGCTTCCCATGGCCATCTGGATGACCAAGAACTTCATGGATGCGGTTCCCGTTTCGCTGGAGGAGGCCGCCTGGGTGGATGGCGCGTCCGGGCTCACGGCCCTGCGCGCCGTGGTGCTGCCGCTCATGCGCCAAGGCCTGGGTGTGGTCTTCATCTTTGTTTTCATCCAGACATGGGGCAATTTCTTCGTGCCCTTCATCCTGCTGCTGTCGCCGTCCAAGCAGCCCGCTTCGGTCTCGATCTTCAGTTTCTTCGGACAGCACGGCGCGATTGCCTACGGCCAGCTGGCCGCATTCTCGATCCTCTACTCGGTTCCGGTCCTGGTCCTCTACGTCCTCGTGGCGCGCGGAGCCGGCGGATCGTTTGCGCTGTCCGGGGCGATGAAAGGCTGAGCCGGCTATCAGTCGATGTCTTCGACAACCGTTCCGAACGGGATCGTGTCATCCAGATGGGCCTGGTGGCCGGTGGGCCCCGGGTTGTAGAGGACCCTGACCCCATGCAACTTCTCCGCCGCAGACTGCATAAGGATCGGCCGGACGGTGTTGATGAAACTCTCGCTCTTGCCGGCGAGATACTCCTGGTAACTGGCTGGAAGCTGAATCATGCCATCAGGATAGTCCTGAGCGGCCCGCATGGGGAGGGTTCCCCATTGCAGAATCCGCGGACCACGGCTTGGATAGGATGGCCCGTGGCGGACGCGTTGTGACCGCCAGAGGGTCCGGCAGCACCAGCGGCCGTCCACGAACAGCAACCAGGGGGATTTCGAGTGCTTCAGTCAACGGCCGCCGTCCGGATCGAAGCGGCGGAACTGGCCCGGGCGCAGCAGGTCATGGCCAGCATCTCGCGCAGCTTCGACGCGAAGGTCGTGGGGCAGGCGAGGCTCCGGGAATCGCTGCTGGTAGGACTCATGACCGGCGGCCACATCCTGCTGGAAAGCGTCCCGGGGCTGGCGAAGACCACCGCTGCGCAGACAGTCGCGGAATCCGTGAGTGCCGAGTTCCGGCGGATCCAGTGCACCCCTGACCTCCTGCCCAGCGACATCGTAGGCACCCAGATCTATGATGCGGCCAAGGGAACGTTCGTCACGCAGTTGGGGCCGGTGCACGCCAACATTGTGCTCCTGGACGAGATCAATCGCTCCAGTGCAAAAACACAAAGTGCCATGCTCGAGGCGATGCAGGAGCGGCAGACGTCCATCGGGGGAGTGGTGCACCGGCTGCCCAGCCCGTTCCTGGTGCTGGCAACGCAGAACCCCATCGAACAGGAGGGCACCTACCTGCTGCCCGAGGCACAGATGGACCGTTTTATGCTCAAAGACGTCCTTGACTACCCCACGCCGGCCGAAGAGGCCGAGATCATCCGCAGGATCGATTCGGGCGTCTTCACCGACGAACAGCGTCCGGCCGCCGCCGCGTCGCTGGACGCGGTCTCGGAAGTGCAGGGACTGGTCAAGCGCGTTTACATCGACCCGGCGATCGTCCGGTACATCGTCGGCCTGGTGTTCGTCACCCGGAACGCCGCCCAGTACATCGACTCCCGGCTGGCGGGGTTCATCGAATTCGGAGCCAGCCCGCGTGCCAGCATCGCCTTCAGCCAGGCCGCCCGCGCAGTCGCCCTCCTGAACGGCCGGGACCACGTGATCCCCGAGGACGTGAAGGCGCTGGCCCACCGTGTGCTCCGGCACAGGATCATCCTCGGCTTCGAGGCGGTGGCGGAGCAGGTTCCGGTGGAGACGGTCATCGACGCCATCGTGGCATCCGTCCAGACTCCCTGAGCGCGCGCCTGTGTCCAGCCTCCTGACCCGGGTGAAATCGAAGATGTCCATCTTCGCCCACCGCAAAGCCCGGGGAATGCTCGACGGCGAATACGGTTCCGTCTTCAAAGGCCGCAGCCTCGACTTTGACGACCTCCGGGCCTACCTTCCCGGAGACGAAGTCCGCGACATCGACTGGAAAGCTTCCGCCCGGCACGGATCCCCGCTCATCAAGCGCTATGTTGCCGTGCGGCGGCAGACGGTGCTGCTGGTGACGGATACCGGACGCAATATGGCTGCTTCCTCGCTCGGCGGCGAAGCGAAGAAGGACGTTGCCGTGATGGCCCTGGGGGTGGTGGGCTACCTGGCCCACCGTCACGGCGACGTGGTGGGGCTGGTGTGCGGTGACGAGGCCGAATCCCGGTCCCTGCCCGCGAAAGCCGGTGAAGCGCACCTGGAAAGGCTCCTCCGCGCAGTCAACGACAGCACGGCACTGACCTCGCCCCGCAGCAGCATCGGCGAGCAGCTCTCCTACGTGGCACGCAACTTCGGCCAGCGCATGCTGCTCTTCGTGGTGGCCGACGAAGTGGTGCCGGACGCCGGGATGGAGCGGGTGCTGCGCCGTCTGCGCGCCCAGCACGAGGTCCTCTGGCTGACGGTACGCGACGCACAGCTGGCGGGGGCCGGCCCTGCCGGGCTACAGCCGGCCCGAACGGAAGCGGCGGGGGCACAAACGGCCGGCCCGCCTGCCGACCGCTACGATGTTGCGGACGCCGGCCTCCTTCCCGGCCGCCTCGCGGCATCTGATACTGTGATCCGCGCCTACGCGGCGGCACAGGAGCAGCGGGATGCGGCCCGGGAATCCGTGCTGCGGCGGCTGGGCATTGCCCACGTCCAGGCAGGCAGCAGCCATGACGTGATGCCCGCGGTGTTCACCCTGCTGGAACGGCACCGCCGTGGAAAATGACGCAGGCTTCTACGCTCCTTTGAGCTACAGCCCCTGGCTGCCGTGGGCCGGTCTGGTCCTGCTGGTGCTCGCCGCCGCCTGGCTTGCATACGTCTTCCTGAGCACCCGGCAACAAGACAGCTCAATAACGGCTCCCGCCTCCGGGCCGCCGTCGGATCCGTCCGGACTCAAACGGGACTACCTGCGCCGGATTGACGCGGTGGCAGCCGCGGCCGCCACAGGCAGGCTGTCCGCCCGCGCCTCGCACCAGGAGCTCAGCCTGCTCATCAGGAGCTTTGTCCGCGACATTGCCGGCATCGACGCCCCGCGGATGACCCTGGCAGAGCTCCGCGAACAGAACATTCCCGCGGCCGCCCTGGCCGTCAGCAGCCTCTATCCCGCGGAATTCGGCCCTGAAGGCCCGGAACCCCGCGCCCCTGAACCCCGGGACCCTGAACCCCGGGACCCGGAACCCCGGGACCCGGAACCCCGGGACCCGGAACCCCGCGCCCCTGAACCCCGGGACCCTGTCGCGGCTGCCGCGGAAACAGCCCGGGAGGTGGTCCGGACATGGAACTGATCTTCTGGTGGATGATTCCGGCCGCCCTGCTCCTTGGTGCGGGGACATACTGGCTGGCCCGGAAACGGGAACAGGGCCGCCAAGCCGCCCTGCGGCCGGTGGCCCACGGCCACCGGCTCACCGAACTGCCGGAGTACCAGGCGGCAGTGCGTCGCCATCGCCGCTGGCTCACGGTGGCTGCCATCGCCGGGGGAGTCCTGATGGCTGCAGCCCTGGTGGCCGCGGCCAGGCCGGCCGGGCGCAGCACCATCAGTCCCGAGCAACGCAACCGCGACATCATCCTGTGCCTTGACGCCTCCGGATCCATGAGCAGCGCCGACGCGGCGGTCGTGGAGGTCTTCGCCCGCCTGGCCCAGGGATTCGACGGCGAACGGCTGGGCCTGACCGTCTTCGACAGCAGCGCGGTGCAGGTCTTCCCCTTGACGGACGACTACGACTTCGTGCAGGAACAACTGCAGGCCGCCAGGGAGGCATTTGACGGCGCGCCCGGCAGCGCCGGATTCCTGGACGGCACGTGGAACGGTGCCGGATCCTCCCTGATCGGGGACGGCCTGGCCTCATGCGTGCAGGGCTTCCCGGCAACTGACGGGGGAGGCGCGGACGGAAGCGGCGGTTCGGAGGAGCGGTCCCGTTCCGTCGTCCTGGCCACCGACAACTTCGTCTCGGGCGAACCCATCTTCACCTTGACCGAAGCGGCAGCGCTGGCCAGAAAGAAGGACGTGCGGGTCTACGCCCTCAACCCGGGGGACTTCGACTACGGAACGGACCCCGATCAACCCGGTGCCGAGCTGCGTGCGGCCGCAGAGGGGACAGGCGGGGCCTACTACCCCCTGGACAGTCCGGACGCGGTCGCGGATATCATCCGCAAGGTTCAATCGACGGAGGCCACCGCCTTTACCGCCGCCCCGAAGGCCGTCGTTTCGGACCGCGCCGAGATCCCGCTGGGCATCGCCCTGGTCTCCGGCCTGGTCCTGGCAGGCGCCACCTGGAGGCTGAGGTCTTGACCTTCCAACCCATCTGGCCGTGGTGGATCATCCTTCCCGCTCTTGCCGGGCTCGTCGTTGTCCTGGGGTGGACGGCCGTCCGGAGCCGGCAGCCTGGAGCAGTACTCCACGGCCTGCTGCTGCCCGCCGGCCTCATGGCACTGCTGCTGCTGGCGGCGCTCCGGCCGGGCGTGCCCGGCGGCAGCGTCCGGTCAGCAGCCGCCGACCTGAATGTCTTTTTCGTCGTCGACACCACCAGCAGCATCGCGGCCGAAGACTACGGAAACGGCAGCCCCAGGCTCGACGGCGTCCGGAAGGACATCATGGCCATCGCAGGGGAGCTGGCCGGGGCAAGGTTTTCCCTGATCACGTTCGACTCCCAGGCGGTGGTCCGGATGCCGCTGACCACGGACACGTCAGCCCTCAACACCCTCACCGGCGTGTTGGAACCCCAGATCACCCAGTATTCGACGGGCAGCAGCGTCACTGTGGCCGGGACTGTCCTCAACGAGCGGCTCAAGGCTGCCAGGGACAGCCACCCTGAGCGGGCGCGGATTGTCTACTACCTCGGCGACGGCGAACAGACCAGCGGCAAGGCGCCGGAGCCGATGCGCGTTGAAGGCTCGCTGGTCAACGGCGGCGCGGTGCTTGGTTACGGCACCGGGCAAGGCGGACGGATGAAGGAAAAATCCAGCTATTCGTCCGAGGGTACCGCCGCCTACATCCAGGACCACAGTGCCGGCAACGCCGGGGACGCCGTGTCCCGAATCGACGAGGACACCCTCCGGGAAGTGGCGTCACAGCTTGGCGTGCCCTACCTCCACCGCGCGGCCGGGGACGGGACGGCCCCGATGATGCAGGCGGCCAGGCCCGGCGCGCTCCACGAGACCTCGGAGTCACTCGAGGGAAGGACGGAGCTCTACTGGGCCCCGGCACTGGCCGCGTTCATCCTTGCGCTGTGGGAAAGCATCCGCGTGCTCCGCCAGTTGAAGCAACTCCGGCCCGGAAGAACGGAGTTCGGCCGATGAACCCCGAAAAGAGCCCGTCAGCCTTGCCGGGCCGCGACAAGCACCGGAGGCGCAGGTTGCTGCTGCTATCCGCAGCGCCCCTGCTGGTTGCCGTGGCGCTCGCTGTCAAGCTTCTGAGCGTCGGCTGTCTGGGCAGCGAAGCGGCGGCGTCATTCGGCCGCGGCGACCAGGCCGGCGCGGCTTCCGCGGCGTCCGGCCTGGGCATTGCCAACGTGGTGGAGCGGCACAAGGCGCCCTTTGCCGCAGGCGACGCCCTGGTGCTCAGCGGGGATTTCAGCGGTGCCCGCAAACTCTTTGAAGCATCCCTTGCTGACGCTCCGCCAGCCGATGAGTGCAAGGTGCGCGTCAACCTGGTCCTCAGCATTGAACGGCTGGCGGACGCGGAAACGGCGGCAGCCGACGCCGCCATGCCCGCCGATGCCGCCAAGTCCGCGCAGTCGGCCGCTGATGCGTCCCGCCTGTATGACGAAGGCCTGGAGGTCATCAGGGCGGCTCCGCAGGGTTGCTTCAACCCGGACGAAAGCCAGGACAATGCCAACGGCGCAGACGGTGAGGGTGACCGGCTCCGCGGAGCGGAAGAACGGCTGCAGTCCAAAGCGGAAAAGCTTGGCGCCGCGGGGCCCGACGCTGAAACCGGGAACGGCGCAGAAAAGCAGCCGCAGCCCGATCCGGAACCGCAGCAGAGCCAGCTGGACAAGCTGGAGGAGTCCGCCAAGTCCGCGCAGCGGGAACGAAACGGCGGCAGGCAACGGGACGAATACCTGGGTAACAACGATGCCGGGAGCGGCACGGACAGGCCCTGGTGATCTTCACCGTTGTTCGCGGGCTTTGGTAGTTTCCAGCCGCTCTGCACGCTGGCGTATGCCCAGGAGCATTCTGCGCTCCATGATGAACCAGGCCAGATCGATGAGCGGTGCAAGAACCCACAGGACGGTCCGGGTGTAGATCCTGATCCGCACGCGGCTTACCAGCCGGGTGCCGTTCGTGTCCGGGTCCAGGGCGAAACACCAGCTGACGCGTGCCGGCACAGGTTCCAGCACCATGTGGTGTTCGTGGTCAAGGGCGGCGACCGGCCAGTCCGGACCCCTGCCAAGCGGGATCACGTCGCCTGCCCTGAGCTGTTGAAACCCGGGAAGGATCCGGTTGACGCTGGGGCCGCTCAATATTCCGAACGTGCGATCCAGGAAATCGTAGCTGTAAAGGCCTCCGCGGCCGTCTCCCATCTGCACCAGCCACGGCCAGATGCTGCCGGGAGCGGCGTGAATGGAAACGGCCCTTGTGGAAACCACGAACGGGTCAGGTACCAGGGAGTCTCCCGGCATGGATGCCTCCGCTTCCGCCTGCGTGGCCCCCCAGCAGACGTGATGCGGGCGCAGGACGGCGTGATAGGCAACCGCAGTGGCCAGCCATCCGTTAAACGCTTTGAGGATCAAGGCCGTCAGGTACCGCGGGGGTCCGAAGCCGGTCATGGACGAAGCCTCCTTACCTGCTCTTTAAGCCATGCTAGGAGCACGCTGGACGGGTAGGACAGGGGCTACAGTCATTTTGCGGCCTTTCGGCGAACAATGTTCTACGCGGCGGCGCAACAGAGCGTAAAGGTGCGTCTTAATTCGGGGGCCAGCTTGAACGCCTCCGGGCCGGGCCCTAGAGTCTTATACAAGTTACCGAGGTAACGTGTCAGCGATCCTCCGCCAGGAGGGTGTGGGTGCCCCCATGTGGGCCTGACATTTGCTCACGGACAACTTCTTATCAGGCGTAACAGTCGCGGCTGCGCCCTGCCGAAGTTCACTCCGTGTTCCCAAACTCAAATTCATTGACGGTTCTGCGTCTCCGAGGTCCCCTGGACCGAGGTGCACATGCCGGCAATGGCCCAAAGCCAAGGACGCAAATGTCTCCACCTAGCCTTATTGACACACATCCGAATCTCTCCGACACCGCTCCGGTGGCTCTTTCCTATGAGCTGTTCCCGCCGCGTTCGGCGGCTGCCGCCGCGTCGCTCTGGACCACCATTGGCGAACTGGAAGCCACGGACCCGGACTACGTTTCCGTGACGTACGGCGCCAGCGGCTCCAACCGGGACACCGCCGTCGAACTCATCAACCGGCTCCTGCTGGAAACGACCCTCCGGCCGCTGGCCCACCTGACCTGCGTGGGCAACACACCGGAGGAACTCTCCGAGATCATCGGTGAACTGCTCGACGTCGGCGTCCGCGGGATCCTGGCCCTCCGTGGTGACCAGCCCAAGGATGGCGGAACGCCTGCCAGCGGCTCGCTGCGGTACGCCCAGGACCTGATCGAACTGATCCGCCGCGTGGAGCAGCGCCGTTCAGCGCTGCTCTGTGCCGGCAAGGTGGCGGTCGGCGTTGCCGCGTACCCCACCCGGCACCCTGAGTCACCCACGGAAGCCCACGACGTCGAGGTGCTGCTGGCCAAGCAGCGCTCCGGTGCGGACTTCGCCATCACGCAGGTGTTCTTCCACACCGAGCAGTACGCCGACCTCATCACGAGGGCCCGCCGTGCGGGGGTCACCATCCCCATCATTCCGGGTGTGATGCCCCTGACCAGCGTGCGCCGGCTCAACCGCCTGGGCGAGCTGACCGGCGTCGAACCCGCTCCGGAACTCATGGCGCGGCTGGCCGCTGCGGACACCGACGCCGAACGACGGCTGATCGGGGTCCGGGCAACAGTGGACCTGGCCAATGCCGCCCTGGACGCCGGCGCGCCGGGAATCCACTTGTACACCTTCAACGAGCACGCCTGCGCGCTCGAGGTCCTGGACAAGCTGGCCCTGCCCCGTCCCGTCCGTCCGGCGAGCAGGCTCAATGCCATTGCGCGCCGCCACCAGGAAATGGCGAGCTAGAAGCCGGTCCCAACCGTCAGCTCCGCCCGCCAAAACTGGCCCCTGCACCAAAACTCCCAGCCGTAATACACCCATGCCTTTCACCAACACATCCAAGGACTTTCACATGACTGAGCAGAACACCCCGGCCGTGACCACTCCCTTCCCCGCCGCCTCGATCCTGGGCTACCCGCGCATCGGCCGCCGCCGCGAACTGAAGAAGGCCGTCGAAGCCTACTGGGCCGGCAAGATCGACGCCGCCGCCCTGGACGCCGCTGCCAAGGAAATCCAGCTGGGCACCGCCAAGCGCCTGCAGGGCCTGGGCCTGACCGAAGCCGCCGCTGTTCCGGGCACCTTCTCCTACTATGACCAGGTGCTCGACGCCGTCGCCCACCTCGGCGCTGTCCCGGCCCGTTTCGGCAACCTCCTCAACGCCGAGGGGCAGCTGGATATCGACGGCTATTTCACGCTGGCCCGCGGTAACAAGGACGAACAGCCGCTGGAAATGACCAAGTGGTTCGACACCAACTACCACTACCTGGTTCCGGAGATCGGCCCGGAGACCAACTTTGCGCTGACCTCCAACCGCATCGTCGAGGAATTCGAATACGCCCTCGCCAACGGTGTGGAGACCCGCCCGTACATCGTGGGTCCGGTCACCTTCCTGCTGCTGAGCAAGGCTTCCGACGACGCCCCGGCCGGCTTCAGCCCGCTGTCCCGCCTTGAGGACGTCCTGCCGGTCTACACCGCGCTACTTGAGAAGCTGGCCGCCGCAGGTGCCAGCTGGGTCCAGCTCGACGAGCCCGCCCTCGTTGTCGACCAGGACACCTCCGCCGAGGAAATCCAGGCCGCCGTCGCCCGCTCCTACGAGGTCCTGTCCGCTGTGGCCCAGCGCCCGCAGCTGTTCGTCTCCACGCCGTACGGCGCACTGAACGGCCAGCTCGGCACCCTGGCCGCCACCAACATCGACGCGCTGCACATCGACGTCTTCAAGGGCGCCGTTCCGTCCGAAGCGGCACTCGCCGCACTGGGCAACAAGACCCTGGTTGCCGGCGTCGTGGACGGCCACAACATCTGGCGCAACGATCTCGCCGCCTCTGCGGAGAAGATCGCCGAACTGAAGAAGTCCGTGGCCAAGCTCGCCATCAGCACCTCCACCTCCACGCAGCACGTGCCGCACGACGTCGAGGAAGAAGCCCAGCTGTCCGCGCAGCTCCGCAGCTGGCTGGCGTTCGCCGACCAGAAGGCCGTTGAGGTTGCCACCCTCGCCGGCCTGCTGAGCGACGCTGCCGGTGTTGAAACAAGCTCAGTGCAGCGGGCCATCGACGAGGCTACCCGCATCATCGCCTCCCGCGCCGCCGCCGAGGGCGTGCAGCGCGCCGACGTCCGTGCGCGCACCGCCGCCCTGACCCCGGCCGACTTCAACCGCTCCGAGTACTCGGTCCGCGAAGCCGCCCAGGAAGAGGCACTGCACCTGCCGCCGCTGCCGACCACCACCATCGGTTCCTTCCCGCAGACCTCCGAAATCCGTTCGGCCCGCGCCCGCAACAACAAGGGCGACCTCACCAACGAGCAGTACGAGCAGCTCATGAAGGACGAGATCAAGCGCGTCGTGGAGCTGCAGGAAGAGCTCGGTTATGACGTCCTGGTGCACGGCGAGCCCGAGCGCAACGACATGGTCCAGTACTTCGCCGAGAACCTTGAAGGCTTCGACGTTACGGTCCACGGCTGGGTCCAGTCCTACGGCTCACGCTGCACGCGTCCGTCCATCCTCTGGGGCGACGTCACCCGCAGCGCCCCCATCACGGTGGCCTGGGCCGAATACGCCCAGTCGCTGACCAGCAAGCCGATGAAGGGCATGCTCACCGGTCCGGTCACCATCCTGGCCTGGTCCTTCGTCCGCGACGACCAGCCGCTGGGTGAAACCGCCAACCAGGTGGGACTGGCGCTGCGCGACGAGATCGCTGACCTCGAAGCGGCCGGCATCAAGGTCATCCAGGTGGACGAACCCGCACTGCGCGAACTCCTGCCCCTGCGCAAGGCCGACCAGGCTGCCTACCTGGACTGGTCCGTGAACTCGTTCCGCCTGGCCACCGCCGGTGCGGCCGACGCCACGCAGATCCACACCCACCTGTGCTACTCCGAGTTCGGCGCCATCATCGACGCGATCGACGGCCTGGATGCTGACGTCACCTCGATCGAGGCCGCACGTTCACGCATGGAGGTTGTCCACGACCTCGAGTCCCACGGCTTCGGCCGCGGCGTTGGCCCGGGCGTCTACGACATCCACTCGCCGCGCGTCCCGGGTGAGCAGGAAGTCACCGAGCTGCTCAGCACCGCCGTGAAGCACGTTCCGTCCCGCCAGCTCTGGGTCAACCCGGACTGCGGCCTGAAGACCCGCGGCTACGCCGAGACCGAAGAGTCCCTGCGCAACCTGGTCACGGCCACCAAGACGGTCCGCGCGGAACTGCTGCAGGCAGCCAAGTAGGGCTTTGCCCGCTCAACCACCGCACAACGCACGACGGCGGCCGGTCACCTCAGGTGACCGGCCGCCGTCGTGCTTTACCTATCGATTGCTGAGCAACCGCCGTTTTGACGGTTCAAAAGGGCCGTTGCGGAGCAGTCGATGCAGCGCTTTACGACTCCCAGACGATCTCGTCGTCCACCACACCGTCCTCGTCAGCGGACGCCACCAGGACTTCGTCGGTGAAGTGCTCGCCCAGGGTGAAATCCAGGACGAAGTAGCGTTCGGGCTGGCCGGGGTAGATGCCCACGTGGCCAAGTTTCAGCGCCTTCAGGAACACGGCATTGGTCAGCTGGCTCTTGTCCTCCACGCCGAACACCTTCTTGAGGTGCTCGTCCTTGATGGCGTTGCAGTGGAAGTGCCGGTACTCCTGGGGGCTGGTGCCCTCCTGCTCCAGTTCCTCGGCGATCATGTCCCGGACCTGGTCCACGAGCTCGGGCAGGTACCGCAGCCGGTAGTCAACCTTGTGCATGGCCGCCTCGTCGAAGTGGTCGTGGGCATTGATGTTCAAGTCCAGCTCTACCGGCTGGCCGCCCAGTTCATGCTTCGCTGCGATGTTGTGGTCCCGGCCGTGGTTGAGCTCGATTTCACCAAAGTGCCGGCTCGCTACCTTGTTCATATCTTCAACATAGCCCTCTCGGGCAGTCCATTCCAGCATCCGGGATTTTTTCTGGGACTGTATCCCCGCGCTGCAACCCGGCTGCATCCCGGCGCGGGTACATTGATCGGATGCACACTGCCGCCGCCGTCGCCCGATCCCGCGAGCTCTTCGACAGCGGGGTGACCCGCCCGCTGGCGTGGCGCCTCGAACAACTCGGCAACCTGCGCAGGATGCTCACGGAACGGCGTGAGGATTTCATCGCTGCACTGTCCAGCGACCTGGGGAAGCACCGGACCGAGTCCGTGATGACCGAAATTGCCTTTGTGACCGCGGAAGCCGCCCACCTGGAACGGCACCTGGCGGCGTGGATCCGGCCCCGCCCGGTGGCCGTGCCTGTTGTCCTGCAACCCGCGCGGGCGTGGACCGAGCTGACTCCGCTTGGTGTGGTGCTGGTGATCGGGACCTGGAACTACCCGGTCCAGCTGACCCTCGCACCCATGGCCGGAGCACTGGCGGCCGGCAACACCGTGGTGGTCAAGCCCAGCGAGCATGCCCCCGCCACGTCGGCGGCCCTGGCCCGCTGGGTGCCTGAATACCTCGACGGCGCCGCGGAGGTGGTGACCGGCGGTATCCCGGAAACCACCGCGCTGCTGGCGGAGCGTTTCGACCACATCTTCTTCACCGGCGGGCAGGCAGCGGCCCGTGTCGTCATGCGGGCTGCAGCCGAGCACCTGACTCCCGTGACCCTGGAACTGGGCGGCCGGTGCCCGGCCTTCGTGGACGAAACCGCCGACCTGGCCACCACTGCACGGCGCATTGCCTGGGGCCGGTTCGTGAACGCCGGCCAGACATGTGTGGCTCCGGACTATGTGCTGGCAGCACCCGAAATACTGGACGCCCTCCAACCGCTGATCGTGGACGCCATAACCTCCATGTTCGGCGAGGATCCTGCGGGCAGCGCTTCCTACGGCCGGATCGTTGATGACCGGCACTTCGAGCGGCTCGCTGAGCTGGCCGACAGCAGCACCGTGGTCCACGGCGGCCAGCGGGACCCCGGCAGCCGCTACTTTGCGCCCACCCTCCTGCGGCCAGCCCCCGGGGACGCAATCCTGGGCGAGGAAATCTTCGGCCCGCTCCTGCCACTGGTGGCTGTGTCAGGACAGGACGAGGCCATCCGGATGATCAATGCCGACCCCAAGCCGCTGGCGGTTTATGTATTCAGCGCCGATGACAGAGTCCGCAGTTCCTTCGCTGCCGAAACCTCATCGGGTGCGCTTGCGTACGGGGCGCCGGCCGCGCACGTCTCGGTCCCGGGACTCCCGTTCGGCGGGGTCGGCGGCAGCGGCATGGGGGCTTATCACGGCGAACATTCCGTGCGGACGTTCTCGCATGAGCGGGCCAGCCTGGACAAGCCGCTATGGCCGGACACTTTCGGGCTTGCCTATCCGCCCTACGGCAAGGCGAAGGACAAACTCGTGACCACCCTGATGTCGTTCGCCGGGCGGGCGCCGGGGCTTCCGAAAATCCTGCGTTCCAAGGCCCGCCGCTTCCGGGCCCGCGAATCCTAGCGCGTGGCTCCCAGGCTGTGCAGGGTGTCGGCCAACAGTTCGACGAAGAGCTGGACGCGTGCCGTCTGCTTGTCGTTGATCAGCAGGGCAAACACGTTGCGGGCAAGCCTGATCTCCGGAACATCGAGGACCACCACCCCGGCCGGCCGGTGCCGAAGGGCCAGCTCCGGCACGAGCGCGGCACCCAGGCCCGCGGCTGCCATTTCCAGGCTCGCGTGGAAGTCGTCGCTATAAGCCACCACTCGCGGGTGCAGGTTGCAGCTGGCGAACAGGCGTTCAATAACCGTGGCGTCGCTGGTGCCCGGGTGATGGACAATCCACGGCATGTCCGAGAGGTGGTCCGCCGCCACCTTGGCGTCGGCGCGGAAACCCCAGGCCGCGGGCAGCACCACGCGGAATTCGTCGTCGCCGATCCACTGCCGGTTCACGGTGTGGGGCCACGCCAGGCCGGACTGGCCCACCTGGTAGACCAGGGCAACATCGAGTTCGCCGCCGGTGCGGAGCCCCTGGATGGTCTGGGACGGCTCCGCCACGGACACCCTGAGGTCGATGCCCAGGTCCTTCCACTTCGGGTTCTGCAGGATCCGGGGAAGCACATAGGTTGCCAGGCTGGGGAAGATGCCGAGCCTCAGTTCCTGGTGGGTGGCGTCGTGCGTCCGGGAGGCAGCGGCCATCAGGGCCTCGATGTCCGTCAGGACCTTGGCGGCATGCCGCGTCATCACCAGGGCGGCTTCGGTGGGCTGGATGCTCCGGGCTGAACGCTGGAAGAGGTCCACGCCGGTGTCCCGCTCCAGGGCGGACATCTGCTGGGAAACAGCCGACGCCGTATAGCCCAGCCGGTTGGCGGCAGCCGCGAACGAACCCAGGCGGGTGACCTCCACGAGGGTCCGCAGGTGAACAGGGTTGATCAATGGTTGTCCTTCGCCTCGGAAATCCCGCTTCATTGTGGCATATCGCCCCGCGGCCCCGGAATGTCGCCGCGGACGGGCCGTGTCCATGGGGAAGAATCGCGTCAAGGCGCCCGGCTGAAATTCGCAGTCATCCGGGCGCCCTTCGGTGACGAATTGCCCATAAGACGATTCATCAGGACGATTCAGGCGAAGCCAACAGGAGTAGATCAGTGTCGCAAGCAGCAACGATTCCGGACGGCCGGCGGGTAGCCGTCATTGGCAGCGGCGTGGCAGGGCTGACCGCAGCCTATGTCCTGAACCGGCGGGACAACGTGACCCTGTTCGAGGCCGACTCCCGGCTGGGCGGCCATGCCCACACCCACGACGTCCCGCAGGCCGGCGGCCCGGTCCTGGGCGTGGACACAGGTTTCATCGTGCATAACGAACGCACTTACCCGACTCTCCTGCGGCTCTTCGCGGAGCTGGGGGTGGAGACGCAGGACTCCGAGATGAGCATGTCGGTCCGCTGCGACGGCTGCGGCCTCGAATATGCCGGTGCCCGCGCCAAGGGGCGCGGCATTATCCCGCGGCCCTCCACCCTGCTGCGCGGCAGGTACCTGCTGATGCTGCTGGAAGTAACGCGTTTCCACCGCCGTGCCCGCGCCCTGCTGGCAGCGTCCGGCACCGCCGCGTCAGGAGACTCATCGGGCAACACGGACCCGGAACTGACGCTGGGGGAGTTCCTCGCCCGCGAGAAGTTCAGCAGCTACTTCATCTCGCACTTCATGACCCCCGTGGTGAGCGCCGTCTGGTCCTGCGACCCCACCACTGCCCTGGCTTATCCGGCCCGCTACCTGTTTACGTTCCTGGCCCACCACGGCCTGCTCGGAGTTTCCGGCTCCCCGCAGTGGCGGACGGTCAAGGGCGGCTCGCGCACCTACGTGGACAAGCTGGCCGCCACGCTGCCAGACATCCGGCTGTCCAGTCCGGTCACGGCGGTGCGACGCGACGGGGAGGGCGTTGAACTGACCACCCCGCACGGTACGGAAACCTTTGACGCCGTCGTGATTGCCACGCATCCCGCGCAGGCGCTGCGCATGCTCGCCGATGCTTCACCGGCGGAGGAGGAGGCGCTCGGCGGAATGCCCTACTCGGTCAACCAGACGCTGTTCCACCGCGACGAAGCCGTGCTGCCTGCCAGCGCCAATGCGCAGGCGTCCTGGAACTACCGGCTGCCGTCCTGCGATGCACGTCCGGACAAGGTGCTGGTCAGCTACGACATGACGCGCCTGCAGCGCCTCGAGCCCGCTGACGGCGGGCGCTACATCGTGAGCCTCGGTGAGTCCGAACTCATCGCCGACGGCACCGTCCTGGACCGGATGGTCTACGAACACCCGCAGTACACCCCCGGTTCGCTCCGGGCCCAGCAGCAGGTCCTCGCACTGGGGGACGGGCGCCTTGCCTTTGCCGGCGCGTACCATGGCTGGGGTTTCCACGAGGACGGAGCGCTCTCCGGGGTCAAGGCCGCCGCCCGGCTCGGCCGGGACTGGGAACAGCCGGCCGGCGTTTCCGGTCCCGCACTGGCGGGCGTCGCCGCGGAGGGCGCCTGATGAACACCCAGGCGGCCATCTACCGCACCTCCATCGCGCACGTGCGCCGCACGCCGCTGCACAATGCGTTCACGTACCGCAGCTACAGCTGGTTTGTCGACGTCGACCGGCTTCCGTCACTGCCGTGGCCGCTCCGGCTGCTCGCCGATTTCCGTGCCTCGGATCACCTCGGCGACGCGGAAGGCTCGCTCCGCGGCAACGTGGAGCGGTTCCTGCGGACCCGGGGGATAGAGCCCGACGGCGGCCGGATCACCATGCTTGCCAGCGCCCGGGTGTTCGGCCACGTGTTCAACCCGCTCAGCCTGTTCTGGTGCCACGACGCCGTCGGGAACCTGCGGTGCGTTGTTGCCGAAGTGCACAACACCTACGGTGAACGGCACTGCTATCTGCTCGAAACGGACGACGCCGGCAGGGCCAGCGTGCCCAAGGCGTTCTATGTTTCCCCCTTCAACGACGTCGAAGGCCAGTACCGGATGAAGCTCCCGGAACCGGGGGAGCGGCTCGCGGTGTCCATCGTTCTGGAGCGCGAAGGGCAGAAGCCCTTCATCGCGACCGTCGACGGCGAACGCCACGACGCCTCCCTGCCGAACATTCTCTCCGCTGCGCTCGCCGTGCCCCTGGCACCGCTGCGTGTAGCAGCGCAGATCCGCTGGCAGGGCATCAAGCTCTGGGCACGTCGCCTGCCCATCATCAAACGACCACACCACCCCTCACAGGAGGCAGTCCAGTGACCATTACCGAAGCTACCGGATCCGCAGCAGGACAGCCTGCGAACGAGCGTTCCGCCCACGCCCGCGCCGGCCTCGCCGCTGGCTCCGCAGTGCCCTACACCGTTCCCCAGCCGCCCGCAGTGGTTGACGCCGACATCTGGCCGAGCATTGCCACGGTGCCCTCGTCGCTCAAGGCGAGGGTTGCCGGCCGGGCTGCCGACGCCATCTTCAAGGCAGCGGTTCGGCGGCTTCCGCTCGAGGTCCGCTACCCCGACGGGACCGTTCTGGGAAAGGCGGCCCCCGGCGCGGCAGAGGCGTCCGGCCGCCCCTACCCGGTGATGACCATGAACCGTCCCGAAGCGTTCGCTGCCCGGCTCGGCGACGGCGGACTCATCGGCCTGGGTGAGTCCTATATGGCCGGCGACTGGGACGCCGATGACCTCACCGCAGTGATGGAGGTCTTCGCTGCCCGCGTCGGCACGCTGGTGCCCGAGCCGCTGCAGAAACTGCGGGCCCTCTACCTGCCGCGCCAGCCGCGCAGGGAACGTAACACGGAGCAGAACACGCGGTCCAACATCTCGCGGCACTACGACCTCTCCAACGAGCTCTTTGCGTCCTTCCTGGACAGCACCATGACCTACTCCAGCGCCCTTTTCCCGGAGAGCGGCGACGCCCTTCGGCACGTTGCCTGGGACGGTTTCGCCGAGGCGCAGCAGGCCAAGATCGACCGGCTGCTGGACAAGGCCGGCGTACGCGAGGGGACGCGTGTGCTGGAAATCGGCACCGGCTGGGGCGAGCTCGCGCTTCGTGCGGCAGCCCGCGGAGCGACGGTCTACTCGGTCACGCTGTCCAGCGAACAGCAGGAGCTCGCCCGCCAGCGCGTGGCCGAGGCCGGCTACGCCGACGCCGTCACCATTGAACTCAAGGACTACCGTGCGGTGGAAGGCGAGTACGACGCCGTCGTCTCGGTGGAAATGATCGAAGCCGTCGGCTACGAGTACTGGGCTACGTACTTCCAGACGATCGAACGCGTCCTGGCCCCCGGCGGGAAGGTGGCCATCCAGGCCATCACCATCGCGCACGACCGGCTGATCGCCACCCGGACGAGCTACACGTGGGTGCACAAGTACATCTTCCCCGGCGGCGTCATCCCGTCTGTCCGGGCCATCGAGGAAATCACCGAGAAGCAGACCGGACTCCGGGTCCGGGAACGCCTTGCCATGGGCGAGCACTATGCGCAGACCCTGCGCCTCTGGGAGGAACGGTTCATGTCCCGCGCCGACGAGGTGGCGGCCATGGGCTTCGACGCGATCTTCCAGCGGATGTGGCTGTTCTACCTCTGCTACTCCCGGGCGGGCTTCGAGACGGGCTACCTCGACGTCCAGCAGATCGTCCTGGACCACGCAGCGACAAAGCACCACATCTAGTTCCGTTCATCACATCGGGGCCCTGAATCTTCATTCAGGGCCCCTTTTGTGTGCCTTCCGACACGCCCGCCGCACCGTCGCGACACGCCGTCCACCGGGCGACACGCGGGACGTTTAATTGTGGCTAACTACTCCACAGGGTGTGGATTTCGTCCGCGAAAACAGCTGAATTCCGGACATTTTTGACCACGCTGCCTGTGGATTAACGGTGCATTAAATGACATACTTGTAATACATCATCTTGGGGTCCGCATCGGGGCCGTGCACTACATGTAGTATCGACATACAGATTGAGCGGGACGCAGGACCGGCGCGGATGAGGGGTTTCAGTTCCGGGCAGTGTCTACCGCAACGATGGACAAGAGACTTCAAAAAGCAGTGACTTCAACAAAGGGGACAGGAACCATGACCGTTACGGTTTACACGAAGCCGGCCTGTGTTCAGTGCAACGCAACGTACCGCGCGCTGGACAAGAAGGGCATCACCTACCAGAGCGTCGACATCTCCCAGGACGCGGACGCCCTTGAGCGGCTGAAGGCCCTCGGCTACATGCAGGCCCCCGTCGTGGTCACGGACCAGGACCACTGGTCAGGCTTCCGCCCGGACAAGATCGAAGAGCTGGCGCTGAGCGCTGCCGCATCCGTGGCCTAGCCCAGGCTTCACCGCCGCTTCCGGCACAGAACTTTACGTAGATGAGGTGACTCCCATGGCAGCGCCGGCACTTGCCGATGCGCCGCTCGCAGCGGATGCTGCGAATACGACGCCGATGACACGGACATCCAGTCACCTCATCTACTTTTCCTCCGCCTCCGAGAACACCCGGCGCTTCGTGGAGAAGCTCGGCCGGGATGCGGCCAGGATTCCCCTGCATCAGCGAGAAGCTGAACTCGTGGCCTCCGAGCCCTTCGTGCTGGTGGTTCCCACCTACGGCGGGACCGGCGGTGAGGGCTCGGTGCCAAAACAGGTCATCCGGTTCCTCAACAACCCGCAGAACAGGACACTGATCCGCGGAGTGATCAGCGCAGGAAACACAAATTTCGGGGACAACTTCTGCATGGCGGGCGACATCATCGCCTTCAAATGCCAGATACCGCACCTCTACCGCTTCGAACTCATGGGGACGCCTGAAGACGTCCGCCTGGTAAATCAAGGATTGGACAAGTTTTGGACACTACTGTCGCAGACACAGAAGTAACCATGCCCGCCGTCGAGAAGACCGCAGAGAAGCCGCCGCTGCCCGCCGCCTACAAGGGCCTGGGCTATCACGAGCTGAACGCCATGCTGAACCTGTACGGACCGAACGGTGAAATCCAGTTCGAGGCGGACCGCGAGGCCGCACACCAGTACTTCCTGCAGCACGTGAACAACAACACCGTGTTCTTCCACGACCTGGAAGAGAAGCTCGACTACCTGGTGAAGAACCAGTACTACGAGCGCGAGACCCTCGACCAGTACACGATGAACTTCATCCGCGAGCTCTTCAACCGCGCGTACAAGAAGAAGTTCCGCTTCGAGACCTTCCTGGGCGCCTTCAAGTTCTACACGTCCTACACGCTGAAGACCTTTGACGGCAAGCGCTTCCTGGAGCGCTACGAGGACCGCGTGTGCATGGTTGCCCTGCACCTGGCCCGCGGCGACGAGCAGCTTGCCCTGCAGATGGTTGACGAGATCATCGAGGGCCGCTTCCAGCCGGCCACGCCCACGTTCCTGAACGCCGGCAAGAAGCAGCGCGGCGAGCTGGTCTCCTGCTTCCTGCTCCGCATCGAAGACAACATGGAGTCGATCGGCCGGTCCATCAACTCCGCCCTGCAGCTGTCCAAGCGCGGCGGCGGCGTGGCGTTCGCGCTGACCAACATCCGCGAAGTCGGCGCGCCGATCAAGCAGATCGAGAACCAGTCCTCCGGCGTCATCCCCGTGATGAAGCTCCTCGAGGACAGCTTCTCCTACGCCAACCAGCTCGGTGCCCGCCAGGGTGCCGGCGCCGTGTACCTGCACGCCCACCACCCGGACATCTACCGGTTCCTGGACACGAAGCGGGAAAACGCGGACGAAAAGATCCGCATCAAGACCCTCTCGCTCGGCGTTGTCATCCCGGACATCACCTTCGAGCTGGCCAAGCGGGACGAGGACATGTACCTGTTCTCCCCGTATGACGTCGAAAAGGTCTACGGCATGCCGTTCTCCGACGTCTCGGTCACCGAGAAGTACTACGAGATGGTGGACGATTCCCGGATCAAGAAGACCAAGATCAAGGCGCGCGAGTTCTTCCAGACCCTCGCGGAGATCCAGTTCGAATCCGGTTACCCGTACATCATGTTCGAGGACACCGTAAACCGGGAAAACCCGATCGACGGCAAGATCATCATGTCGAACCTGTGCTCCGAGATCCTCCAGGTCTCGCAGCCCACCACGTACCACGATGACCTGTCCTACGACCAGACCGGCAAGGACATCTCCTGCAACCTGGGCTCGCTGAACATCGCGAAGACCATGGATTCGCCGGACTTCGGCCTGACCATCGAGACGGCCATCCGCTCGCTTTCGGCTGTTTCGGACATGTCCAACATCACCTCGGTGCCGTCCATCGCCCGCGGCAACGACCAGAGCCACGCCATCGGCCTCGGCCAGATGAACCTGCACGGCTACCTGGCACGTGAGCGGGTCCACTACGGTTCGGAAGAGGGCCTGGACTTCACCAACATCTACTTCTACTCGGTGGTGTACCACGCGGTGCGCGCCTCCAATAAGCTGGCCATTCAGACGGGTCAGACGTTCGGCGGCTTCGAGAAGTCCAAGTATGCCTCGGGCGAGTTCTTCGACAAGTACACGGAGCAGGAGTGGGTGCCGCAGACCGAGAAGGTCGCGGAGCTGTTCAAGAACATCCACATCCCCACGCAGGATGACTGGCGCGAGTTGAAGGCTTCCGTCATGGAGCACGGCATCTACAACCAGAACCTGCAGGCCGTCCCGCCGACGGGCTCGATCAGCTACATCAACAACTCCACCTCCTCGATCCACCCGGTAGCGTCCAAGATCGAGATCCGCAAGGAAGGCAAGCTGGGCCGCGTGTACTATCCGGCGCCGTACCTGACGAACGACAACCTGGAGTACTACCAGGACGCGTACGAGATCGGCTACGAGAAGGTCATCGACACCTACGCCGCTGCTACGCAGCACGTGGACCAGGGCCTGTCCCTGACGTTGTTCTTCAAGGACACCGCCACGACGCGCGACATCAACAAGGCGCAGATCTACGCCTGGAAAAAGGGCATCAAGACCATCTACTACATCCGTCTCCGCCAGCTCGCGCTGGAAGGGACCGAGGTGGACGGCTGCGTCAGCTGCATGCTCTAATCTTCAACTAAATCGTGACAGTACGACGGCGGGCGCCCGCCCGCCGTCGTACGCTTAACTTCAAGAACAACCCAACGTTTAGGGGATGACATGACCGAAAAGGTCAAGCTGCTTAGCCACGTCGAGGCGATTAACTGGAACCGTATCCAGGACGACAAGGACGTGGATGTCTGGAACCGCCTCGTCAACAACTTCTGGCTGCCGGAGAAGATCCCGCTGTCCAACGACGTCCAGTCCTGGGCAACACTGACCCCTGACGAGCAGCAGCTCACCATGCGCGTGTTCACCGGACTGACCCTGCTGGACACCATCCAGGGCACCGTCGGCGCCGTCTCGCTGATTCCGGATGCGATCACCCCGCATGAAGAAGCCGTGTACACGAACATTGCCTTCATGGAGTCCGTGCACGCCAAGAGCTACTCGTCCATCTTCTCCACGCTGGCCTCCACGAAGGAGATCGACGAGGCGTTCCGCTGGTCCACCGAGAACGCGAACCTTCAGAAGAAGGCGCAGATCGTCATGGACTACTACCAGGGCGACGATCCGCTGAAGCGAAAGGTGGCTTCCACGCTGCTGGAGAGCTTCCTGTTCTACTCGGGCTTCTACCTGCCGATGTACTGGTCCTCACGGGCCAAGCTGACGAACACGGCAGACCTCATCCGCCTGATCATCCGCGACGAGGCCGTGCACGGCTACTACATCGGCTACAAGTTCCAGAAGGGCCTGGAGAAGGTCTCCGAGGAGAAGCGCCAGGAGATCAAGGACTACACGTTCGAGCTGCTCTTCGAGCTGTACGAGAACGAAGTCCAGTACACACACGACCTCTACGACTCCGTCGGCCTGGCCGAGGACGTCAAGAAGTTCCTGCACTACAACGCCAACAAGGCGCTGATGAACCTGGGCTACGAGGCCATGTTCCCGGCGTCCGTCACCGACGTGAATCCGGCCATCCTCTCGGCGCTGTCCCCGAACGCGGACGAGAACCACGACTTCTTCTCGGGTTCGGGTTCGAGCTACGTGATCGGCAAGGCCGTCAACACCGAAGATGAGGACTGGGACTTCTAAGTCCTTCTCCTTCGCGTCCTCTTGTTTTCCCATATAGGAATTTGGAACGGCCCCGCACGCTGACGCGTGCGGGGCCGTTCCGCTCTCGCGTCCGGGCGGCAAACCACCATGCTCGCGGAAGCATTGGGCCTGGTACAAAGCCGGACGGTTTCGAGGGCACTGTCCCGGCGAAAAGGGTTGTGGCATGATGCAGGCATGCTCGCCAGGACATGGTCGAAGTCAGTGGCATTCCAGAAGCCAGATGCCAGCCGGCTCCCGCTCACCAGCACCCTGCGGCCGTGAAAATCCCAAGCTCGGCTCATCATGACTCGATTGCCCTGGCCCGGGTTGCTGGACGGGACGCGCGGAACTCGTTGCCCCGCACAGAGCAGGCGGCTTACGGCGTCCCGGAACGGGACCCCATCGGAATCCTCGAAAGCCAGCACATCACCAGGCTCTCGGAGCTCATTCCGGTGCGCGTAGGTCGGATGCTGGAGACACCATTCTCGTTCTACCGCGGGGCAGCGGCGGTCATGGCCCACGATCTCGCCGACTCGCCCGTCACCGGCCACACCCTCATTGCGAGCGGCGACGCACACCTGGCGAACTTCGGGCTCTTCGCCAGCCCGGAACGGCGCCTGATTCTTGACCTCAATGATTTTGATGAGGCATATCCTGCGCCATGGGAATGGGACGTGAAACGACTGGCCGCGAGCGTCTGGTTGAACGGCCGGAACTGTTCATTCACTGAAGAGCAGTGCCGCACGGCAGTCGAGGGCTGCGTGCGAAATTACCGACAAGCGCTCAAGGTCCTGTACAGCCACACAGCGACTGAGCGGTATTATTTTCAGCTTGATGCAGAGGTCCTGGGGACGCTGCACACGCTGGCGGACAAACGAATCAGGACTGAAGAGCAAAGAGCCCGGCGGCGGACGTCCGAACAAGTGCTGTCCAAACTCACCATGAGCGATGACGGAGGCGCGCAGGATCGTCGATCAGCCGCCCATCGTCCGCCACCCGGCAACCATGGATTTCGCAGCCATGGAGCAACTTGTCCGGCGGTATCGGAGCACCCTTCGGGCGGATACGTCATTGTTGCTAAGCCAGTATCGTCTGGTGGACTACGCCCGCCGGCTAGTGGGCGTGGGCAGCGTCGGGACGCGCAGTTGGATACTGCTGTTTCAGGGTCCCGCCGGAGAGCCGCTGTTTCTGCAGGCCAAGGAGGCAGGCAAATCCGTCCTGGAAACCCACGGGCGTGTGGACCAGGCACCACAATACGTCGTCACAGACCTGACCGCACGCGGTCAGGGATACCGGGTGGTGGGCGCCCAACGAATCCTGCAGGCCCAGTCGGACCCCTTCCTTGGCTGGATAAAGGACGTGCCCGGGGAAGACGGGCTGCCGCGGGATTACTACATCCGGCAGTTCCGCGATATGAAAGGATCTTTCACGCTGACCGAGATGAACGCGAAGGAAACCGCGGTCTACGCCGGGCTGTGCGGCGGCCTGCTGGCGCGAGCACACTCCCAAAGTCCCGGGAGTGCCTTCATCCTCGGTTATCTGGGAAGGAGTGCCGTCTTTGACCACGCAATCTCAGATTGGGCCAAAAGATATGCAGACAAGACGGAAGCAGATCACGCGCTGCTGCAGCGAGCCGTTCAATCCGGACGGCTGCCTGCTGAAACAGGGGTGTAGCAGGGCCGGCGGGCTTCACTTTGGCTGACCACCCGAACCTTGAAATCGTGGCCTGATATCCGCGCCGGGCAGGCTACCCGGCCGGACCCTGACTCGCTAGGCTTTGTCCATGGACGGGAGCTAGACATGACCGATCGGACCTACCCCCACGGCGTCCCAAGTTGGATCGATACGGAGCAGCCCGACGTCGAGGCGGCCGTCGGGTTCTACTCCGGACTCTTCGGCTGGACATTCGAGGATGTCATGCCGCCGGGATCGCCTGGCCGCTACTTGATAGCTAAGCTCGACGGCCAGGACGTCGGCGGGATGGCCGGCACTCAAAGGGATGCCGCGGTGTGGAACACCTACGTGGCGGTCGAGGACGCGGACGCCGCTGTGCAGCATCTGGTCGCCGCCGGTGCCACGGTGCTATCGGCACCTGCAGATGCCGGAGAAGGCGGACGCAGTGCTGCGCTGACCGATCCGGAGGGCGTCGAGTTTCGCATCTGGCAGGCTAAGCGACGCTTAGGGGCACAAGTGGTAAATCTGCCAGGGGCCTGGAATTTCAGCGACCTCCACACGGCCAACCGCGGCGTGGCCGTTGCGTTCTACGAGGAAGCGTTCGGCTGGCAGGTCGACGACTTGGGCTTCGCGATGATGGTCCGCCAGCCAGGCTATGGTGACCACCTTGAGGCGACAGCCGATCCGGACATCAGGGCGAGGCAGTCCGGGCTGGTCGCCCCGCCCGGCTTCGAGGACGCCATCGCCTGGATCGCAACCAAGGGCCCAGATGAACCACCCCACTGGCACGTCTCATTCACCGTTGCCGACCAGGACCGGACGGCGGTTGAGGCCGAACGACTCGGCGGGCACGTCATGAGCCAGAACGAAACCAAGTGGACGCGCGAGGCACTAATCCGAGACCCTCAAGGAGCAGTGTTTACTGCAAGCCAGTTCACGCCACCTGCGGGCTGACGGATCCTGCAGCGCGCTGCGGTTTAGGCGCCCTGCAGTAGTAACGCCTCCGGAAGGAAATCGTCCAGGGCGTCTGGCCAGGGCTGGTGGTCAACGTCCGCGTCTGCGGCTAGGTATTCGTGCCCGGGCGTGAAGAGGTGCCATTCGGGGAAGGGGTCCGGGGGTAGCTCCGGTTCGGGATGGGGTCCTGGATCTGCGGGTGGTCCCAGGCCCGCGCGTAGGTCCCCGATCTCGATGTCGTCCGGCTGGTGGGGTGGTTCCCAGTCCTGGTGTTCGCTGGGGTAGTGCCGCCCGGCCGGTGAGGTCCATCCCGGCGGGCTGTTCTTGCCGGCACTGGTTGGTGTCCAGGCGGTGCTGTGTTTGAGGTGGTGGTGTTTGGGGCAGGGCTGGCCGAGGTTGGAGATTCCGGTGGTGCCGCCGTCGGCCCAGGCCAGGAGGTGGTCTGCGTCGTTGTCCAGGGAAGGGTTGCTGCAGCCGGGGAAGGGGCATTTGCCGTCGCGGAGCCGGAGCCATCGGCGTTGGGCCTGCGTGAGGCGGTAGCTGGTCCGTCCGATTTCCAGCGGTGCGCCGTCACGCGGGTCGATCAGGACGCGGTGGAAGGAATCGGCGCCGTCGGCGATCAGGCGGCGGGCCATCGAGGGCGGGATCGGACCGTGCCCGTCGAGCATGGCCGGTTCGTCCGTGGCACCGAGGAGGGCCAGGACCGGGACGGTGATCAGGACCTGCGCCCGCGGGGACGGGACACCCGCGGCCACACCTGTGCCGCCGGAGCCTGTTCCGCCGAGGAGCCAGGTGGCGGCGGTGTCGGCGCGGAGCTGGGTGAGGGTCCGGGGTTCGTCCGGGCCTTGGAGGGCGCGGGCGGCGGCAGTGGTGCGGTCCCAGATCCCGGCGGCGGTATCGGCCGGGAGGTAGGCGGAGAGCCAGGCCATGCCGTCCCGGTCCGGCTGGTACTCGACCCGCCGGTCCACGGCGCATCGACTGTGGCGGGTTTCGATGCTGACCGGGTGGTGGCGTTCCCGCCAGGTACGTGCCTTGGCCCGGAACCGGGAAGGAACCAGTTCCCCGGCCGGGCACCCGCGGGCCGGCAGCGGTGCGTCGGGGTCCAGGAAATGCGCTTCCAGGGCAGCTGAACCTGCGGGATCCAGGCCGGAGGTTTCGTCGACGACGATCCGGGCGTGCTGCCAGGAGATCGTCCCGGCGTGCAGGGCGGCCAGCGTCAGCGGCAGCGCCGTGGTCAGGGCCAGGGCGTCGGAGATGAGGGCACCGGCGGTGCGTTCGGTGACGGTCAGGACGCAGGCGAGCTCGGCAATGATGGCCATCTCCTGGGCGGTGCTCTCCTGCGGGGAGTCCGCCGGTGGTGCCAGGGCGTTGGCCGCCCGCAGGTACTCGGCAGTCAGCCGCACTTTCAAAGCAGCGGTCCGGGCTTCCTGCCGGGCCAGCTCGGCCAGGGCGTCCAGGCAGTCATCCGCCAGCTCCCGCAACGGATCAGCGCCCGGCGGCAGGCCGCCGTCGGGCCCCTCAGCGCGTTCCGCGCCGGAACCGAAATACGACGCCAGCACGGCAGTGGACTCAGCGACGGCCGCCATCGCCTCGCTGCTCTCCGCGCTCCATGCCGTGCTGCTGTCCATACCCACAGCATCTCAGCAGGCACCGACATTCTTCGATGCAGCCGCTGGAACCGTCAGGGCGGCCGCATGCGGACTAGGTCTCTTTGGGCCGGGAATATGAGGACCCGGAGCGCGTCCGTTCCAGCAGGCCGAAGTCCACCATGTAGCGACGAAGCAACACGACGTCGTCCGTATAACTGAGGAGCCGTTCATTGACCTGCTTTTCCGTCAGGTCCTCACCGGCCTTGATGGCCTCACTGACGATCCAGGCCAGGAGGTCCCGTCGCTCCGCCTTGTTGGCCGGATACCTCTCGATCCTGCCCAAACGCATAAACCGGGCCACACCCTCCTGCGGCTGCCGCCGGGGTTGCTGCGTGAGAAGGTCACGGAAAACCGACTCCGAAGCCACCAGTTCGCCGGCAGCATTCCGGTCAACAAGCCCGGAGTCAAGAAGGGCGGCGACGGCACGGTTACGCCGATGATCCTTCAGCTCAGCGACGGCATCTGGAAGTTTGGCGCCCAACACAATCCGGGCGTAAGCGGTCCGCGCATCGTTGTTGGCGAGGGCCGCCATGACTCGCCGCCAGTGGGGTCCGCCGTACCCCGTTCCTCCGGTCACGTCGTCACTCGTTCACGGTGTCGGCGTGCCGATGCGCCACCCTCCATTCGCCGTCCTCGCGGCGATAGATCTGGGTGGCGCGAAGGGTGTAACTGCGCGGCTGACCGTCGACGGACGTGGAAATATGCTCCAGGCCGGCGGTATAGGCCATGGCGCCGGCCACGTCGTACGCCTGCAGTTCGAAGCTGTAGGACGTGCAGTCGGAGAAGGCTCTCTCGAGCACAGCGAAGGCCTCGTCCACCTCCCGCTGCCCAAACGCATTCCGCCACGCGCCCAGGATGCTCACAGGCTCGTGCCGGGACCACAGCGCCCGGCGCGGGGCCGAATCGCCGTTATGGAGGGCCAGTTCCGCCTCATGCAGCGAGGATTTAACCCAGGCCAGGAAGTCGTCGGCGTCGCTCATACCTTAGTATGCCTCCGGCCGGGTGCTGATGAGTATGCCTCCGGCCGGGTGCTGATGGCGATCAGCGGGTTCAGCCCGCCTCCCACGTCACCGGAAGCTCCTTGAGTCCGTAGACAATGGTGCTGTCCATCCGTTCCAGCCGGGACCCTGCGGCGACCGTTAGGCCTGGCAGCCGCGACAGAGTAGCCTCCAGCGCGATTCTGGCTTCAAGCCTGGCAAGTGGGGCGCCAAGGCAGAAGTGAATTCCCTGGCCGAACGCGAGATGCCGGGAAGGGCCACGATCGATGTCGAACTCGTCGGGCTCCGTGAAGTGCCGCTCGTCGCGGTTCGCCGATCCGATCCATGCCACCAGCGGGGCGCCGGCCGGAATCTGAACGTCGCCCAAAGCAGTGTCGGCGGCCGCGACCCGGTACATGGACTGGACCGGTGAACGGTAGCGCAGCACTTCCTCGATGGCCTGCGGCAGCAGCTGCGGCTCGGCGAGGAGCCGTTCGAAGGTACCCGGCACTTCCGTGAAGGAAAGGACCGCGTTGCCGATCAGGTTGGTGGTCGTTTCGTTGCCGGCAACCAGCAGCAGGCTGCAGAAGCCCAGTAGTTCGGGCACGCTGAGCTTCTGCCCGTCAATCTCGGCCGAGAGCAAGTTACTGATCAGGTCGTTTCCAGGCTGCCTCCGGCGCTGTTCGATCAGGTCCAGGAAGTACCCGGTCATCTCAACGTTGGTGGCGTGGTGGTCAGCATCCTCCGCTCCGGACCGCGTTTGGCTAACGATGACATCGGACCACTGCTTGAAACGGTCGCGGTCACCAGGGGGTATGCCCATGAGTTCCGCTATGACGATCACCGGCAGCGGGTACGCCAGGCCCGCGATGAGGTCGGCCGTGCCCGCAGGAGCGATTCCGTCCAGCAGCTCATCCGTGAGGGCTGAGATGCGGGGAGCCAGCGCATCCACGGCCTTCGGGGTGAAGGCTTGGGTCACCAGCGAGCGCAACTGCCGGTGCCGGGGCGGATCCGTGGTGATCAGGCTCGCCGCAAACAGCTGGCCTGTCTCCGACGGATCGTCCCCGCCCATTCGTGAGGAGAAGGTTGCATGTTCGGACAGCACACGCTGGACGTTGTCATATCGGAAGACATGCCAGCTCCCGGATTGCTCGTCCTGGAAGACGGGTGAACTCTCCCGCATTGCCCGGTACTGGGGGAACGGGTCAAGCGATCGCGAATAGTCCGCTGCAAAGTCCATGACTGGCCTCTCTGCTCAGCCCGGCAGTCATTCGGCCCTGGCCGAAGCGTCGGGGCGGTTGGGCCAACGGCCCGTGAGAACCTGAGCTTATCCAAGAAGGCCCGGCACGTCAGTAGGGAAGCGGTCCCGGGCTCTCGGCGTCCCGGGAGAGCAGTTCAACAGTCCGCACGATCGACGCTCGCCGGCGCGTCCCGTCCCCTGTCGGGGTAATCACGGCACGCACGTTCGGGATGGCCACCCAGGCGTGGCACAGCGTCACGATGGTCAACAGCAGGTCTTCGGCCGCAGCCTCAGTGATCGCCGGGAGCGCATGACGGATCTCAGCAGCCTTGTCCGCTGCCAGCAGCGCCCGACGTGCTGCGTCAACGGGATCGCCGCGCTCCAGTCCTTCCCAGAACGTCAGCCGGGCCAGGCCGGGAAAGCTGGTCGAGAAGTCGAAGTACCTGCCAGCGAAGTCGGCAACGGCCCCGGGACCCGAGCCCACTACGGGGAGGTCCTCCAATGCCGTCACGAGCTGACGCCCAAGTGCAGCTTCGAAGAGCTGTGCCTTGCCGCCGTAGTAAAAGTAGATCCGTTCGCGGTTGCACCCCGACGCCAGGGAGATCTGGTGGATTCGTGCCCCCGCGAAGCCGCGCTCCGAAAACTCGGAGATGGCGGCATCGAGCAGCTTCTCCCGTGTCGCATCCGTGTCCCAGGCCATCGCGTCATTCTATCTCCAACTGTCCGTTTGCTTTTGCGGCAAACGGCTCGCTAGCATCAAGTCCAACTAAACGTTTGGAGAATGAGTGGAACACGATGGCAGGGCCCTGGCGGCAGATGAGACGGACGTGCACCATCATCGACCCCCGGGCCTGGCGTCCATCCACACGAGGGCATTCATCACCTGGGTGGCGATCTTTCCCATGGCGGCCCTGGGAATGTACGTGTTGGGAGTCGTTGCTCCGGAATGGCCTTCGGTCCTTCGAGCCTTCGTCCTGACCTTGGTGGTGGTCCCCACGGCCGTCTACTTTGCCGTTCCCCGGCTGTTGATGGTTCAGGGCCGGATCAGCGGTGCGGCACGCCAGCGCAGGCTCCGCCGCGCTGAAAGCCGGTAGCGTTGAAGGTTCCGCCGCGCTGAAGTCGTCCAGTCACAAGCCTGAACAAGCGCACGACGGCGGCTGGTTGCCTTGCGTGCCAGTCCGCCTTACGGTGTGAGCGGCTCCCGCAGAACGCGCAGTGCGAGGGCTGCGTCGCCGTCGATGACGGCCTTCTCCTGGAGGTTGGAGCGGCCCCAGAGCCCGAGGTACATGTCCGGTAATGCCGCGGTGACGGATGCCGCAGCGGTGCCGCTGCCCACGGTCCAAGCGCCCGCGCCCGCGCCGGTACCCGCTGCCCGGCCTCCCGCGCCGGGCACGCGGAACGAAACTGCCTGCTCCGGTGGCTGCATTCGCCCCAGCCTCACCTGGCGCGGGGTGAACATCGCGAGGACCTCGTCGACGCCGTCGAGCAGGAAGTCCTTGCCCAAAGCCGGTGCCGCCCGTCCGGACGCCTGGCAGGCGTCGATGAGGTGGACGGCGTGCTCGTGTGCCTGGCGCCGGAGCCAGAAGCCCGCTGTGCGCGGCGGCGGTCCAAAGTTCCAGCACGGTGCCCCGGGATCCAGGGACGCCATCGTCGCGAGGAACGGCTCGGCGCCCTCGATGAACCATGCGGCCGCACCCGTGGCCGGAGGCGCCGGTTCCTCGACGTACTGCCCGCTGCGGACCACCGCTGCCGCCCAGCGTTCGATGGAGCCAAGGTGCCCGAACAGCTGTTCCAACGTCCACCCGGGGCAGGCCGGTACGGAACGGGACAGCACGTCGTCGGGCTGGCGGGCGAGCGCGGTGAGGCCTTCCAGGAGGCGGGCCAGCTCGGCGAGGTAGCGATCGGGCGACATGGGATGAGCCTAACCCGCGGGCATCTGTTCTCCCCAAGGCAGATGTTGCTATCGTCGGAGGTGGACTGCCGGCCTGCGGTGCAGCTGGCGAGCCCTTCCGGCTACAGGACGAAGGTTCATCATGAAGCGCACACGTCTTTCCGCTATCGGCCTCATGGCAGCTGCAGCCCTTGCCCTTGCCGGCTGCGGTTCCGGGTCCACCACACCGTCCGGCTCAGCCCCGGCGGGCGGCGCAGACACCTCCCTGAGCGACGTCAAGAGCGCAGGTGAGCTCAAGATCGGCACCGAGGGCACGTACAAGCCCTTCTCGTTCCACGCCGACGGCAGCGGCGAGCTGACCGGGTACGACGTCGAGATCATCACCGCCGTCGCTGAAAAGCTCGGCGTCAAACCCTCCTTTCAGGAAACCCAGTTCGACGCCATCTTCGCCGGGCTGGAGGCCAAGAGATTCGACGTGGTGGCCAACCAGGTCTCCATCACCGACGAACGAAAGGCGAAGTACGAATTCTCCGAACCGTACACGGTGAGCACCGGCGTCATTGTCACCAAGGCCGACGACAGCAGCGTCAGTTCCTTTGACACCTCAAGGGCAAGACCACCGCGCAGTCACTGACCAGCAACTGGTACAAACTGGCTCAGGAAAGCGGCGCCAATGTCGAGGCCGTGGAAGGCTGGGCGCAGGCGATCACACTGCTCAAGCAGGGCCGTGTTGACGCCACCATCAACGACAAACTGACGTATCTGGACTACCAAAAGACCGCGAAGGACAGCGGCATCAAGATCGCCGCCGAGACCACGGACAAATCGCTCAGTGCCCTCGCCTTCCGCAAGGGGTCAAGCAGCCTGGCCGAGGCCGTGAACAAGGCCCTCGGCGAACTGCAGACCGACGGCACGCTGACCAGGATTTCGCAGAAATACTTTGACGCGGACGTCTCGAAGTAGCGGGGTGGCGGCCGGCGGCGAGCGCAGCGTCAGCGCATGACTATCAACTGGGACCTCGTCTGGAGCTCGCTGGGGCCCATCCTGACCGGCGCGGTAACGGGCACGATTCCGCTGGCACTGGCGTCCTTCGTCTTCGGGCTGCTGCTGGCACTGCTGATCGCGCTGATGCGGCTGAGCCGGAACCCCGTGTTCTCCACCGTTGCGCGGATGTACATCTCGGTCATCCGCGGCACACCCCTGCTGGTCCAGCTTTTCGTCATTTTCTACGGGCTTCCGTCGATCGGGGTCACCATCAGCCCGTGGCCCAGCGCCATCATCGCGTTCTCCCTGAACGTGGGCGGGTACGCGGCCGAGGTCATCCGCGCGGCCATCCTGTCCGTTCCCAAGGGCCAGTGGGAGGCGGGCCACACCATCGGCATGTCCCGCCGCCAGTCGCTGGTGCGCATCATCCTCCCGCAGGCCGCCCGGGTCTCGGTACCGCCCTTGTCCAACACGTTCATCAGCCTGGTCAAGGACACGTCGCTGGCGTCCCTGATCCTGGTCACCGAGCTCTTCCGCCAGGCGCAGCAGGTGGCGGCCTTCAGCCAGGAATTCATGCTGCTTTATCTGGAGGCAGCGGTTATCTATTGGATCATCTGCCTGGTCCTGGCCGGAGGCCAGTCCGCCCTGGAGAAGAGATTGGACCGCTATGTCGCCCACTGAATCCGCTCTCCCGGACGATGCCGCGCTGCTTTCCGTACGGGGATTGCGCAAGGCATTCGGCAGCCATGAAGTGCTGAAATCCGTGGACGTGAACGTCCGACGCGGCGAAGTCGTGGCCCTGATCGGGCCGTCCGGGTCCGGTAAGACGACGGTCCTGCGGTGCCTCAACGGGCTCGAAATACCCGACGACGGCGTGGTGGACTTTGCCGGCCAGCTCGCCGTCGACTTTTCAGCGCCGGTGACCAAGAAGCAGCTGGCCGCCCTGAGGGACCGGAGCGCCATGGTGTTCCAGCACTACAACCTCTTTCCGCACAAGACCGTCCTCGAAAACATCATCGAGGGCCCGGTCCAGGTGCAGAAGCGCCCCAAGGCCGAAGCCATCGCCGAGGCGAGGGAGCTGCTTGCCCGCGTGGGGCTGTCAGCGAAGGAGAAGAGCTACCCTTTCGAACTTTCCGGGGGGCAGCAGCAGCGTGTGGGCATTGTCCGTGCGCTGGCGCTGCGGCCGCAGCTCCTTCTCTTTGACGAGCCGACGTCAGCCCTGGACCCTGAGCTGGTGGGTGATGTACTGACTGTCATCAAGGAGCTGGCGGACGAGGGCTGGACCATGGTGGTGGTTACCCACGAGCTGGCATTCGCCCGGCAGGTGGCCGACGAAGTCATCTTCATGGACGGGGGCGTCGTGGTGGAACGAGGCCACCCGGACACTGTGCTGCGCGACCCGCGGGAGGAACGCACCCGGCAGTTCGTGGACCGGCTGCTCAACCCGTTCTAGGGCCACGCCCTGAGCCGCTGCGCCAAGCCCGGCAGCCCTTGCCCCGTGATGGACCGCGGGGGAGGATAATTGGCAAACGGCAGGAGGCGCTCCATGACCCAGCAGCTCGGAAAATTTGAGAAATACCTGATCGAGGAATTCTTCGACGACTACCGTGCCGGTGCCATGAGCCAGCACACGTTTACCCGCCGGGTGGCGTTCATCACCGGGAGCATGGCCGCTGCTGCGGCCGCCATGGCCCTGGTGGGCTGCACGCCGCAGGAGCTTCCGCGCAGCACCGACCCGATGCCCACCCCGTCCGTAGCGTCAAACGGCACCGGCACGGCCACCGGCACCGCTTCCTCAGGCGCGGTGCCCGGAGCCAAAAGCCCGCTGTCCGTACCGGAGGGGGCGGCCGGCATCGTGGCTGCAACCGTGCGGTTCCCTTCCGCCGGCACCGACGTCAGCGGCTACCTTGCCCGGCCGGAAGGCGGCAAACCCGGAGCCGCCGTGCTCATCTGCCATGAGAACCGGGGGCTGACCCCGCACATCCAGGACGTGGCACGACGCTTCGCCAAAGCCGGCTACGCCGCCCTGGCCCTGGACTTGCTCAGCAGGGAGGGAGGAACGGCCAGCCTGGACCGGGACGCTGTCCCGGGTGCACTGACCCAGGCCGGAGCGAAGCGCCACGTCGCGGATTTTTCGGCAGCCTTCGAGTACCTGAACTCACAGGACTTCGTCGATTCCGGGCGGATTGCCATGACGGGCTACTGCTTCGGCGGCGGCATCACGTGGCAGGCGGCGACGGAACTGTCCGGGCTGAAGGCCACCTCGGCGTTTTACGGTCCCGCCCCGGACCTGGACAAAGTCCCCGCCATCAAGCCGGCCGTCCTGGGCGTCTACGCCGAACTCGATGACCGCATCACCGGAGCGATGCCGGCCCTCCGCGATGCCCTTGCCGCCACTGATGTCCGGCACGAGCTAAAGGTTTATCCCGACGTCGACCATGCATTCCACAACGACACCAGCGAGCGCTACAACGAGACCCAGGCCACCGCCGCCTGGAACGACACCCTGGCGTGGTTCAGCAAGTATGTCTAACCGTTCGCCCGCCGCCGGAACCGGAGCAGGGGCCGGCCGCCGGGCCGGCATCCGCGGCTCTCTTTCGACGAAACTGCTCCCCGCGACGCTTGTGTCGCTCTCCGGCTTTGTCCTGTTCGTCCTGGAACAGAGAATCCCGGGGTACGGACTATTGGCGCTGGCCCTCGTCAGTGCCGGACTGATCGACCGGGCGCTCCTGCGCGATCTTGCGCTGATCGCCGCCGGGCTCGTGGCCATCAGCCTGGTTCCGATCACCACGGACATCAGCACCGAACACATGCTGGTCATGGGCACGGCGATGATCCTCGCCGTGGGCGTTCCCTACACGGTTTCGCGTTTTGTCTACAAGGACCATGCGGTGAAGTTTCCGGTGCTGACCGGGCACCCCTGGACCCGGGCGGAGAAATGGTACCTGGCCGCCGTCGTCGTGATGGGGTACGCGGTGCTTCCGGCTTACATGGTCAACACCGGTGTGTACAGCAACTGGCCCGCGGTGTCCGACCCGGAGGGGATCTTCCGGCTTTTCCTGGGCACCAACGTGCTGGGGATCTGGGATGAACTGTTCTTTATCTGCACCGTGTTTATCCTCCTGCGCCGGCACCTGCCGCTGGCCCAGGCCAACGTACTGCAGGCTGTCCTGTTCACGTCCTTCCTCTGGGAACTGGGCTTCCACGCCTGGGCGCCGGTGTTCATCTTTCCCTTCGCCCTTCTCCAGGCGTTCATCTTCACCCGGACCAAGTCACTGTCCTACATCGTGTCCGTGCACCTGCTGTTCGACTTCGTGCTGTTCCTGGTCCTGCTGCATGCCCACAACCGGGCCTGGATCGACATCTTCGTCTACTGACGGTGTTAGCCGCCCGCAATCCAGGGGGCCCGCTCCCGCCTGGGCAAGGGGATCCTGTCCAGGTCCTGCGCGGCGACGACGGCGGCCCGGCCCGCGCGGGCACCGGCCTGTTCCGCCAGCACACCGACGTCCCTGTAGCGGGATGAGAAATGCGTCAGGACCAGCAGTCCGGCCCCGGCAGCGGACGCCAGATCGCCGGCCTGCCCGGCGGTGAGGTGAAGATACCTGGCAGCCAGCCCGGCGTCGTCGTCGCTGAACGTTGATTCCGCCACGAGGAGGTCCACGCCTTCGGCGAGTTCCCGGGCGCCGTCGCATTCCGCGGTATCCATCACGAACGCGAAGCTCTGGCCGGGACGCGGAATGCTCAGGTCTTCCAGCCGCACCCCGGCCAGGTTCCCCTCCCGCTGCAGCCGCGCGATGTCCGGTCCCGAGATCCCTGCTGCCGCAAGCCGGTCGGGCAGCAGCGTGCGGCTGGCCGGCTCGACCAGCCGGTATCCGAACGTCTCAATGCGATGCCGCAGGGGCTGCACCTCGAGGCCGGGTGCGATCGGCCCCGGTGCGGAGTGCGGGTGCAGCCGCAGGTCGAGGCCGGGTGAGGCGAGGGACACGAGGGCACGGACCACCTCGCTGCCGGAAGCCGGAAAATGCAGGTCCACCGGGTGCTGCACACCATCGAGCACCATGCGCGACAGGACGCCGGGAAGCCCGAAGCAGTGGTCGCCGTGGACGTGGGTCAGGCAGATCCGCGTCACCTGGCTGGCTGAGACGCCGGCGTGGATCATCTGCCGCTGGGTGCCTTCGCCGGGATCGAAGAGCAGGCCCTCGCCGTCCCAGCGGAGCAGGTACCCGTTGTGGTTGCGGCTCCGCGTGGGAACCTGCGAGGCGGTGCCGAGAACGACCAGTTCACGCATGGGACCGAGCATCTCACGCCGCAGGACCGGAGGACTACCTTGTCCCTAGCGGCCGCATCGGTTGCCCGCGGTAGCCCGCACCGAAACGCCTTCCGGAGTTCGGTCTTCCACCGGCGGGAACGGCAGAATGGTGGGGTGACTGATGCCTGTGACTTCGTGGATGCCGCGCTGCAGCGCGAGAGCTCCTGGCTTCGGGCAGAAGAAGCACAGGCCCGGTTCGGCGACGGTCTTCAGTACTACGGCGCCTCGGTGGGTGCCGTGCGGGGGACCGTCCGCGACATGCTGCGCCGCCACCGCGACCTGGCGCACGATGACATTACCGCGCTCAGCACTGAACTGTGGTCGGTGCCCGTCTTCGAACGCCGGCTGGCGGCGGTTGTCCTGCTGCAGTCCCGGGTTGCCCTCCTGGACAACTCCGACCTGACCCGAATCGAGGGCTTTGTGCGGGAGGCGCAACTGGGCGAGCTGGCGGACCCCCTCGCACACGACGTCGTCCGTCCCTTGATCGCAGGGCTGGAAGGGCAGGCGAGGGCGAGGGCGGATGTTGTGCTGGACCGCTGGGCGGGGGATCCGGATCCGTGGCTGAGGCGGGCGGCCGTGCTGTCGCGGGCGGATGCCCCTCAGCCGCCGGCCCGGCGCTCCACCACCGCGTAGGCCCTGCCTTCCAGGAACTCCCAGTCGGTGACCACCATGAACCCGAGGGCGCTCACGCGGTCGTTGAGGACCAGGACGTCGAAGCCGCCGTCCCGCGGCTCCGCGTCCCACGTCGCCACATGGAGTTCCTTGCCCTCAAGGATCAGGAGCTCGGTATTGACGTCGAAGTCCTCCGGTGGCTGATCGCTCAGCTGGCAGATCGCCACGCAATAGTGTTTCACCTGGAATTCCGCTCCATGCCGTGTCCTACCTTGGGAAGGCGGTGTTGTAGCGGTACATAAAGGCTGCCATGGCATCCCTGCTCACGGGCTGGACGGGACGGAACGTCTTGGTGCCGTTACTTTCATCCCAGCCGGTGGAGATGTTCATTGACGCGAGCCAGGTGATCTCCTTGTAGAACTGCGTCTGCGGGACCAGGTCGCTGAACGGGGAACTGGCCGGTGCGTTGTAGGCGGGGCTGCTGGCAAAGCGATACATGAAGGCAGCCATGGCGTCCCGGTTCACCGTCTGTAGCGGCCGATACGACCTGGCGCCGTTGCCTTCATCCCAGCCGGTGGAAATGCCCCTCGACGATAGCCAGGAGATTTCCTTGTAGAACTGCGTTTGTGGCGTGACGTCGATGAACGGCGAGGTGCCGGGCGGTGTGAACGCCGGACTTCCGGCGAGACGGTACATAAAGGCGGCCATGGCATCGCGGTTGACGGCGAGCGCCGGACGGTAGGTGCTGGTTCCGTTCGCTTCAATCCAGCCGGTGGAAATCCCCTGCGAGGCGAGCCAGCTGATCTCCGTGAAGAACTGTGCGTTCGCCGGAACGTCCGTGAACGAGCCCGACGGCGACGGCGACGGCGACGGCGAGGGGGACGGAGACGGAGGCGGAGACGGTGAGGGCGATGGTGAGGGCGATGGTGACGACACCGGGGACTGGCCCAATGCCTGCGCGACGGTGCGGACCGACGTCGTACCGTTTGCTGTCCGCGCGGCCAGCCACGTGACGAATTCCTTGAACAGTGCAGGGCTGATCGACAGTGACGGGTCCGTTCCGTTGGCAATCTCGTGGAAGGTCAGCTGCAGCCAGCCGCCGGTCGTCTCGGCGTTGGTGACGGTGGCCTGCAGGTCCGCCAGGCTCCACGTCGCGGCCACCTGGTCGGGTGCTTTGGTGACCATGGGTTCCGGCGGCGGCAGCGTTTCTGCAACGGGGCAGCCGGCACAGCTTGCAGGAGAGCGGATGTCACCGAGGCCCCGGGAACTGGCGTACCCGCAGCCGCTGACTGCGGACTCGGCGGTCGCATTCACCGCAGCGAAGGGGTAGGCGAAGTTGCGGACGGTGAAGCCCCAGCCTTCGAGGGTCGACTTGCTGTTGCAGGCCTCCGCGCTTGCAGCCGCTGCGCTGAGCGTTGTCATGTCCGGATGGGTCACGCTGTGTCCGCCGATCTCATTGCCGTCGGCGGCCAGCGTCTGCAGGTTCGCCTGGGTGAGGAACCCGGACTGGCCCACAAAGGACGTGGTGATGAAGAAGGTTCCCACCAGGCCGTGGGCTTTCAGCTCCTGCGCGGCGGCCAGCTGGCTGGCGAGGCCGTCGTCGAACGTGAGGCTGACGATGGTTGGTCCCGCGGCTTTCGATGTGCCGGCGACGCCCGCTACCGTGCTGACGGCCAGCAGCAGCGCTCCGAGGATGGCGACCCAGCGCCGGTTGTTCCTATGCCCGGCGGTAGGCGCCGGGAGTTCCGCCACATGGCGTGGCTGGTTGTGGACAGGGCGATTTGACCAACGCATGATTCCTCCAGGCATGTGAGTCCCCCCGCAAGAACATGCACGTAGACTACGCCTCGCGGCGTCGATGGAAAACACTCGAATTTGACAAACCGCGGATCCAAGTATATGTGGAGTACCGCTACCTGCGGGGGGCCGCCTGCGCCGGGCCGCAGCGGTGCCGGGGGAGCGCCCGGCGGCCCCGTTACCTTGATGTGACATTCCGGCGGTGACCCACGTACGGTGGAACGGTGCCCGTTGTCTCAGATACCGGCACTCCCGGGCGGATTGCCTAACCCTGCCGCGGTCCGGGATCCGATCAAAACCATCCGGCAGGGACGGGGAAACCACTTTTGACCTGCATAGTTTGGGCAGGTCTTCGGGGTGAAGCCGCACGCCATCCGCACTGCGGACGGCCGCTGCGGCCGGGTGTCTCCCATCCGAATCCGACAGCTAACCTCGCAGGCATCGGGAGAGGTTAATTCATGCTTTCACGTAAACTGCCCGCTCATCATCGCTCAACCGCGCCCGCGGGGCGCTCCGGGGCCACTTCGGCCGGGGGTCGGAGCAGGGCGGGCCGGCAGGTTGCGGTCATAGCCGCTGCCTCGGGCCTGGTCCTGTCCAGCGGCATGGCTGCGCAGGCCGCTGAGGCCCCTGCGGAACGTGACTCAGCTCCGGCGTCCGCCCCTGACATCAATGCCCAGGTGGGTGCACCGCTCAGCGCTGATTCCCACGTCAGGATCAGCTATGAACGCCCGGACGTCAGCACCACGCCCGCCCCTGTGGAGGTGCCGGTCGAAGAGCCTGCCCCCGCAGTGGCGGCCGCCCCCGCCCCCGCGGCAGCTCCGGCGCCTGCTGCTCCCGCTGTTTCCGTGCAGGTCCAGGCAGCGGTGCCCGCTCCCGCCCCTGCGCCTGCTGCCGGCGGTGTCAATGCGGCCATGGTTTCTGCCGCCTACGCGCAGCTGGGCATCACCCAGGACTGCACCGCCATGGTGGAAAAGGCCCTTGGCTCAGCCGGTATTCCGGTGGGCGACCTCGGGCCCATGCAGTTCATGAACTACGGTTCCGTGGTGGGGGAGCCCCAGCCCGGTGACATGGTGGTGCAGTCCGGCCACGTCGGCATCTACATCGGCGACGGCCAGGTGATCAGCGGCGGAATGAACGGCGTAAACGCCACCGTCACGCACCCTCTCTCCTGGCTGACGGCCACCGGCGGCGTGACCTTCGTCCGCGCCGGAGCCTAGCCTCCCCGCCGCTTCATCAAGCGGGCGCACCAGCGGGGGCGTAACCCGCCCACAGTGCGGGCGCAACGGCCGGCGATCAGCTGCCTTGGGGGCAGCAGGTCGCCGGCCTTCCGCGTATTCACACTCCGGCCGGGCTCGCGGTTTCCTCAGTTTCCTCAGTTCCTCAGTTTCCTCAGGGCGGCGAGACGGCGAGCCGGGCCGAGCTCTCGCCTTCCGCAAATTTAATGCGCAGCAGCGCCTCGCGGATGTCCGCCGGAACGGTGAATCGGACGTCACCCGACTTGCTCGAATCGCCCGCCACCAGCTCGTTCAGGCCGGGATCGGGGGAGTAACTGACGCCGCCTACGTTCAGCCTGAACGTTGAGTCCCAGAAGTTGAGGTCATACCGGCCGTGGTTGGTGCACCTGAGCGTGAGGGTCAGTGCGATTTTGCCGGACACATCGGGGCGCGCACTCGCGCTGAGAATTTCATATTCGACGTCGGCGGCCCGGTACGTGCGCTCGGTCGGCAGGGTTACCTTCCATTCCGCGCCGTTTCCGGTGCCGGACCCGGACCCGGACGATGACGCACCAGCCCCTGGCTGTACGGTGCCGGCAGAAGCGCCCGGGGAAGCCGTACCGGAGGCGCTCGCCGTCGAAGCCGCCGGCTGGCCGGCGTCGAACACCCCCAGTTGTCCCAGCCCGAGCAGCAGCCCCGTCACAGCGGTGATCACAGCTGCTGCGGCGGTCAGCAAGCCGGGCAGCGTAGCCCACCAGTTGGTGGGTTTCTCCTCCGCCATTGCAGGTCCCCCTCGGTCCCGTGACATGGTCAGTTCAGTCGTTTCCCCGGCCGTGCACCCTCGAACTTCCAGTGCGCAACGGCCCTGTTATCCCCGCCCCGAGGCTCGTACTCTGGTTCTTGGAGGTGATTGCCATGAAGGCAACGCAGGGAGACCGGATCACGATCCGGGGCAAGACGGTCGGATCGTCGGAGCGGCACGGCCAGATCGTTGAGGTTCACGGTGCGGATGGAGCGCCGCCGTACGTGGTGCGGTTCGACGACGGCCATCAGACCACTGTCATCCCCGGCGGGGACTTCGTGATTGACAAGATCCACCCGCAGCAGTGAACCCGCACTAGCGCTGCGGTAGTTGCGCCGATGCGGTAGTTGCGCCGCAGCCAACCGGGCTGTTTAGCGCCCGGCTGCTCCGGCGCGGCCGACTACTCGCGGCCGGTTACTCGGGTGACTTGGCGAAGACCGCGGCGCTGACGAACTCCACACCGGTAAAGGGTTCGTCCCCTTCGACCCACGCGTCATGCCCCGGCGGGATGCTGTAGGAGTCATGTGCGGCGATGTTGATCTGGTTGCCGTCAGCGGTCTGGACGGTGAGTTTGCCGGAAACGCAAAAACCAACATGGCTCAGCTGGCATGATTCGGTCTTAACAACGGGTTTGATGCACTCGGACCAGCGCCAGCCGGGTTCAAATTTGAACCTTCCGATGGTGTAGGCGTCGACGGAGACAAGATCCACTTCCGTCTTGTCGGGGCGGCGCTGTTCGTCCGGAGAATTGTGCGACTTCACTGCGAGTTGAGCGACAACATTCGTGGTCATGGCTCTCTCCATCAATCAGAGTTGCGGATGGGGCTGTCCGGGCCACAACGGCGACCGGCCAGCGGAGTCGGTTTGCCGGGCCTGAACCCATGCGGCGAACCGATGTAGCGATCGTCTTACGATGCCCAGCTTCCTCCGATCCCGGATTCTTGTCGAGACCCCGAGACGGAACACCGGCGGCCCCCCGCCGACATTCCCGGGCCTAGAAACTGGACGAACTCCCGGACCCCGAGAAACTGCCGCCGCTTGCGCCATAGCCGGTGGTGCTGCCGCCGCCCCGGGCGGTGCTGACGCTGCCCACGCCGGTGCTGAATCCGGTATTGAAAGCCGGAACCGAGAAAAAGTAGTACGACGGATAGACGGTACCCAGGATGCTGGGCTCGTAAGCGCGGCCATGCTTGGCCCTGGTGCCGGCCTGGGCGTTGTCCATTCCCTCGCGCATCAGGTTGGCTTCCCGCTCGTTCTTCGCGAAGCCCGCGATGACTGTGTCCGCGTGGTCCTTCAGCAGTTCGGTCAGGTGGGTCCGGGCATCGCGCAGCCGGTCCAAGGCAGTTTCGGGGCTGATGCTGCCCTCGGCGAGTTCGGCCGACCAGCGCTCGATGTCACGGTGGCTCTGGTCGCGGAAAGACCGGAGCGCCGATGCCGTCGCCGAGTCGCCCCCGGCATGGCGCCTGCTGAGCATCTGTTCAATGCCGGCCAGGTCGCTGCGGAACGGCGCCAGCTGCCGGTCCCACGCCGGCGCCCACGCCGACCCCCGGTTCAGCAGGGCGTTGGTGTCCGCTATGACGTCATCGAGCGCATCCAGTTCCGCAGTCGCATCGGCATAATTCCGCACCAGCTTCAGGTTCGGCCGGCGTCCCAAGGCGCGCGGAGTCAGTGCGTGTGCCTGGTTGGACAGCTGGGTGGCCGCGTTGTACTTGGCAAGGAAAGTGCGGTGCTTCTCCAGGACGGTGCTGCCGTAGCGAGAGGACTCCGGGATGGTGCCGGCGTTCAGCTCGGTGACCTGCAAATCCATACTCACGTTGGCGTAGCTGGCGTCCCCGCGGGCGAGTTCCCGGCGGCTGTCCACCCTGGTCCGCCACCGCACGATCAGCCACGTAGCGGCGCCAAGAACGGCCGCCGCCACGGCCCCCCATGCCGTCACAAGGAACGCCGTGGACCGGTACCAGGGCTGGTTGATCAGTTCCGCTCCGCGCCTGATGCCGGCGATGGTTCCGTCGGTCCACTGGGCATCGCGGAGGAAATCCTTGGAAGCATTCTGGATGTCCTCCCGTTGTTCCAGGGAAACCTTGCGGTCCTCGCCCATGTAGGTACCCACATGCCGGCCTACAGGGTCCAAAGCGAAGATGAAGAGGCCGTCCGCCCATTTCTGGCCGTCCGGGCTGATCCATTCCGGATGTTCGGCGCGGGCGAAGCGAAGGACTTCCTCGTTGAGGTTGTCCGACGCCGCACCGCGGTAGGTGAAGACGGCAACCCGGGTAGGTTCGTAGAAATCGATGGCTTCCACCGCCGGGAGCAGCCGGCCGCGGTCCAGCACGCCGGCGCGGTCCTCCACCAGAACCTCCACCGGCGGCTCCGCCAGGGCGGCGCTTGGACCGCAGAGCAGGCCGAGCAGGACAAGCAGTACGGCAGCCAGGACCCTGCGCATGATTCCCTTTTCCCGTGGAGAAACATTTGTCTCCAGCCTTGTTGATGCCCATCACCGGTGATAGGGCCGAAAGTACCGTAGCTAGGGGGTGGGCAGTGCGCCATACTGACCACATGAACGCGGCGGCGGGAAGACCTCACAGGATCCTCGTGGTGATCCTGGCAATAATTGGTGTCCTGGCCGTGGCTGCGCTCGCCGTGGTCTTCTCGCGGGGTGAACCGGCCCTGCTGGACGAGTCCACGCCGCAGGGCGTGGTGCAGCGCTACTCGGCGGCTGTCATCGACGGCGATGAGGCGGCGGCCAGAGCCTACCTTACGGAAACTGCCCGGACCCAGTGCGTCGACTTTGAGCGGTCGTCCACGGAAAACCTGCGCGTCACACTGGTGTCCACCACGGAACGGGCGACGTCCGCGGACGTGAGGGTACTGATGGTGGTGTCCAACGGAAGCGGACCCTTCGGGAACTCCGAATACGAAACCGAGGACGTGTTCGATCTCGTCAAAACGGACGGCAAGTGGCTGATCGACTCCGCTCCCTGGCAGCTGCGGGTCTGCACGAACCGTGGAGTGAAGCCGTGACCGCTGCCCAGACGGTGCCTGCGCCCGCAGCCGGATCCGCCCAGCCGACGGTCCGGCGCCTCATCGTTTACACGCTTCTTTTCGCCCTGGTTGTGGTGACCGCCGTCGGCCTGAGCGGCCTCTTGGGCAGGCTGCTGGGCGCAGGCACGGTGCTCGTCGCAGGTGACGTGGCAGGCCTGGCACGTTCGCTCGCGTTCACCCTGATCGGCGGCCCCATGGCGGCCGCGCTCTGGTGGTTCGTGTGGCGGCGGCTCGACGACGCCGTTGAGCGCTCGTCCGCAGGCTGGGGGCTGTACCTGACCGGCATGTACGCGGTCTCGCTCATCACGGCGGCCACGGGGGTACTCAGCGCCCTTGCAGCCGTTATCGGAGGGGAACGGCTGGGCTGGCAGCTGTCGCTGTCCAACGGACTGGTCTGGGCCGGAGTGCTGGCATGGCACCGCTGGATGTGGCGCCACCCGCGGAAGAGTCCCTCGCTGATTCCGGACGTTCCCACGGTTGTGGGGGCGGCTTTCGGGCTCATCATCGGTGTGGGCGGATCGGTCACGGCGCTCGCGAATCTCCTGGACACCGCAATCCAGGGCTTAACCGCGTCCGCGTCCCTCGGGGATCCGTGGTGGAAGCTGGTGCTTCAGGCGCTCGCCTGGGGTGTCGGCGGCGTCGCCATCTGGTGGTGGCACTGGATCCACGACGGCGGACGCCGGCTGACGACGGATTTCGCCGACGTCGCCCTGGTGGTTATCGGAATCCTCGGTGCCGTCCTCCTGACGGTGGGCGGCATCGGCACTGTCCTGTTTGTCCTGCTCCGGCTTGCCTTCGACCGCTCAGACCCCGTAAGTGAAATCCTGGAACCGCTCGGCGCCGCAATTGCTGCAGGCGCAGTGGGTTCCCTCGTCTGGGCGTACCACCGGACCGTCTCCGCCGGGCGGTCCGGCACCACGCTGCAGGCGGCCAAGCTTGTGACGTCGGGGGTGGGACTGGCGGCGGCCGCCACCGGAATCGGGATTGTGGTCAACTCCGCCCTCAGCATCGCGGCAACACCCTTGGCCGGCGACGGCATTCGTACCCTGCTGCTGGGCGGAATCAGCGCGCTGGCGGTTGGCGGGCCACTGTGGTGGCTCACCTGGAAACCCGGGGTTGCACCCGAGCCGACCGAACTTGGACGCCGCGGCCGGCGGGTGTACCTCATCGCCGTGTTCGGCCTGAGCGCGATCGTCGCCGTTATCACCCTCCTGGTGATCGGGTACCGGGTCTTCGAATTCCTGCTCGACGACGTCAGCGGCGGCAGCCTGGTGGACCGCACCCGTGCACCGCTCGGCCTGCTGGTGGCGACGGGACTCGCTGCCGGATACCACTTCGCGGTCTGGCGTCACGACCGTTCCCTCACTGCGGCTGCCACGCCCCGGAAGCGTACGGTCCGGAAACTGATCCTGGTGGCCGCGGGTGATCCGGAGCCATTGGCAAAGGTGGCAGCGGAGGTCACCGGTGCGAGCGTCACTGTCTGGAAAAGGGCCGACGCCGGATCCTCCGATGCGGTGGCGTCCGGTACTGCGCCTTCCGGCGCTGCGTCCTCCGACACAGCTGAGGAGGCTGCGGGCGGGTTGTCCGGGCAGCTCGCCCGGGCCTTGGAAGGTGTCGCGGCGGACCGTGTCCTGGTGATCACGGGCCCGGGGTCCCGGATCGAAGTGATCCCGCTGGGCTCGGACTGAGCCGGGCCTGAACGGGCCTGCGGGCTTGGATTGAGCCGGGCCTAGATTCCGAACGTCCGCTTGTAGGTCCGCACCGCGTTGTTGACCGTGGGGAAGAAGTGGTCCGGGCCGAACCTGCTGCTGACCCCGAACTTGAGCAGCCGGTCCTTGACGGGCCCCTTCAGCTCGGCGAAGACCAGGCTGATGCCCTGGCCCGCCAGTTCGTCGTCGAGTTCCACGAGGTCGTCCAAGGCGGTGGTGTCCAGGTCCGTGATGGCCTCCGACGCCACGATGACCCATTTGACCGGTCCAGGGGCGTTCGCCACAAGGTTGCGGATGTGCTCCGCAAATACTGCTCCGTTGGCGAAGAAGAGCGGGGCGTCAAAGCGGGCGATGACCAGGCCCGGAACGCGCTGGCCCTCCGGGTGCCGGCTGAGGTCGTGGTAGCCCGGGACGTCCTCCAGGCTGGCCAGTTCGGTGCGGTACGGATCCCACGCCCGCCTAACGAACGCGATGAGTGACAGCGCAATGGCGATAACGATGCCCTGCAGTACGCCGACGAACGCGACCCCGAGGAACGTGGCGATAAGGAGGGCCGTTTCCATCCGGCTCATGCGGACCAGCCGGAGCATGGTCTTGACATCCACCAGCGAGGCCGCTGCAACGATGACGACGGCGGCCAGCGTGGTGGTGGGGAGGAATGCTGTGATCCCGGGCGCCGCCACCATGAAGATGACGACAATAACCGCGGCCACGATGCCGCTGAAAGGCGTGCGGGCGCCGGCGTCGAGCGCGATCGGCGTCCGGGAAGAGCTGCCGCAGACCGGAAAGCCGCCGAGCATTCCGCTGGCCACGTTGGCGATTCCCAGCGCCCCCATTTCCTGGTTGCCGCTCGTGTGGATGCCGCGTCGGCCCGCGAGGCTTTTGGACAAGGTGGACGTATCGGCAAAGGCGATCAGGGCGATGCCGGCCGCCGGTCCGATTAGCCCGACAACATCGTTCATGGTGATGCCGGATAGCGCCGGTGCCGGCAGCCCGGGCGGAAGGGCTCCGACCATGGGCATGGCGTCCTTGAGGTCCAGGGCGGCGGCCGTTCCAATGGAGGCTGCCACAGCCAGTAGTACGCCGGGAATCTTCCCGGGAAGGAAGCGGCCGGCGACGATGATGGCCACAGTGGCAACCCCGAACAGCAGGGCCACGGGATTGGCGGCTCCTTGCAGGACGGCTTCGACGGTCTCAGTTACCTTCGCGGGCAGGGAGTCTCCGGAGACCGTGATCCCGAGCAGCCTGGGCAGTTGGCTGACCATAATGGCGAGGGCTATGCCGTTGAGGTAGCCCACCCGGATCGGCTTGGACAGCAGCCCGGTGACGAAGCCCAGCCTGAAGATCCGGCCGGCGATCAGGAAGATTCCGATCAGGATGGCCAGGACACCTGCGAGCGCCACGGCATGGGCCGGATCCCTTCCGGCCAGCGGAAGCAGGGCGGCGGCGATCATGGGTGCCAGCGATGAATCAGGTCCCACGATGATCACCCGGGCGGGACCGAAAACCGCGTAAAACAGCATTGGCACCACCGACGCGTACAGTCCTGTGACCGCGGGCAGCCCGGCCGCTTCGGCATAGGCCATGCCGGCGGGTATCAGCGCCGCGCTAAGGGCTGCTCCCGCGGCAAGATCGGACCGAAGCCAGGACAGCTGGTACGTGCGGGCCAGCTGGATGCCCGGAACGGCTTTCAGGATCCAACCGCGCTGCATTGGGGCCTCCCGGGCTGGTGGTCGGCGTCAGGCTACGGAGTGCCCTGGATGGGGCCGTAGTCCTGGCCGTACTCGGCGGAGACCAGGATGGGCAGGTGGTCCGAGGCGCCGCGCGGCAGCGTTTCCACGCTGTCGATGTCCAGGCCGAGGGAGGTGGCAAAGTCGAAATGCCCCTTGAAGACCTTGTACCTCGTGTAAGTCCGCCGGTCGCTGAGGGAAAGCTCGTACCCGGAGTTCTTCATGTGTTCGTTGAGGTTCTTGGTGAAGAACGGGTAGTTGAAGTCACCCACCATAAGCGTCATCAGCCCGCTGCCCATCCCGAGGAGTTCAGCGTGGGCCGCCTTGATCTGCTTGCGGCGCAGCGAATTGGAGGCCGTCAGGGGCGCCGCGTGGAAGGAAGCGATCACCAGCTCATGGTCTGTTTCGTTGTCCACCACGCGGGTGCCGATCAGGCGCTCATGGGCCGGGGCCAGGACACGGTCATGCAGTGATTTCTTCAACGCGAAAGTGTTGGTTTCAAAAGCTGTGAAGCGGTCCATCCGGTAGTAGATGGCGAGCCCCAGCCTGTTGCCCTTGGTTGAGTCGGCCAGGTGAAGCGGCCCCAGTGTGTCCGGTAAGTCCGTGGTGTCGCACTCCTGCAGGCACAAGGCATCTATCCCGAAGTCGCTGGCCAGATCCTGCAGTTCACCGACCGCCGCGTGCTTGCGTAGGTTGTAGCTGATGACTCGTATCAGGGGAATACCTCTTCCGAGCGTAGTAAGGAGAACCGACTCCTGAGTCTAGTCCGATACAGGGTACCCAGCACAGAAGGACGCCACGGAAGGGTCCCGTGAAAGCAGCCAGGCATCACGGCAGGGGACGCGGCCGTGCCGTCGTCCCCTGCTTGTGGGTCCCCTGCCTGGGCCCGCTGCCTGCGGCGTGTCTTAGCGGCCGCCGGGACCGCGTGCGGCGGTGTATTCGCCGGCGGTGACAGTGCCTTGCTCCTGGGCACCGTCAAGCGTTCCTTCCCCGAGGCCGGCAGTGACCTTGGCGGTCCCGCCGGTGTACACGGTGTATTCCTCGCCGGCCGTGATGGCTGCGGAGGAGTAGACCAGCGAAGCCGCCTGCTTCGACGTCACGAAGGTCGCCACCACTGCGCCGCCGGAGTCTGCCAGCTGGATGGTGGTGCCGGCCGGGAGGGCTGAACCGAAGGTCAGCTGGACGCCGGACTGCGCTGAAGCCGTCCCCGGAGTAACAGCCATGCCGGAGCTTCCCGCGGCCGCCACCGTGCCGCCATTGACCACGAGTTCGCCGTTGACGTCCAGCGCGCCGTTGCCGTCGTTGGTGGGGCCGTTGACCACAACCGTGCCGCCGGTGATGGTGGCGCTGCCGTTGGAATCCAGGCCGTCACCCTGTGAATTGATGGTGAGCGATCCGCCGCTGATTTCCACTGTGTAGTCTCCCGCGGCCATCTCACCGCCGCCGCCCATGCCGCCGCCCATTCCTCCCTGCGAGGTGGTGCCCGTGCTGCCCCCGGAAGCGTTGACGCCGTCGTCGTTGGACGTGACGCTGGCGGTACCGCCGGAGATGACGATGTGCTGGGCTTCCAGGCCTTCTTCGGATTCTTTCACCGTGGCGGAGCCGGCTGCGACGGTGAGCGTGTTGAAGGCCTTGATGCCGTCGTCGCCGGCGCTGACTGTGAGGGTTCCGCCGTTGATGAGCACCCAGCCGCGGCCTTCGTCTTCCTCGTTGTCCGACTTGAAGCCGTCGTCGCCCGCCGTGACCTGGTAGGCGCCGTCGAGGAGGACTGCGTAGTCCTTGCCCACGATCCCGTCGTCCTTGGCGTCCACGGCCACATTGCCTGCGGCCAGCACCAGTCCGTCCTTGGCCGAAATGCCGTCGTTGTAGTTGCCGTCCACGGTCAGCGATCCGGTGCCGGCGATGGTGAGGTCGGCCATGGAGTAGAGCGCGGCGTTGGGTGCGTCGTCGCCCTGGTCCGTGTAGCTGGCGGCGTCGGCCAGGGTATTGGAGGTTCCCTCTGCCAGGAAGACGATTGCTTCGTTGGCGCTCTGCACCACCAACGGGGATCCGGTGGAGCTGGTCACGTCCGCACCGTCCAGGATGATGCGCACTACGTCCTCTTCACCGGCGGCAACCACCACCTTGCCGTCCGTCAGGGAACCGCTCAGGCGGTAGGTCCCGGCAGCGCTGATGGTGACGGTATCGCCGTCGACCTTTACGGCGCCCGAGGAATCTGATGTAACAGTGCTGGCGCCGTCCGCCAGGGTCACGGCTACTTCGGACGCGGCGTCCCAGGTGAGGTCGTCGGCGTCGTAGTGGGTGTCCGCCGAGAGGGTGTCCAGGGAGACGGCCTCGGCCGTTCCGGACGACCCCGACGCTGCTGAGGTGGACGTGCCGCCGGTGATCGAGGTTCCGGTGGAGGCGGTGCCGGCCGCGGAGCAGCCGGCCAGGCCCACGGCAAGGGCCAGGGCAGTGACGGAGAGGTAGGTGCGGAGGCTTTTCATGGTGTGTGTTCCTTCGGTGAAGTATGTGGGTGAAGCGGAGGGAGATGGGTGGGGGAGCCTGCCAGGGAGAGGGTTCAGGCGGCGGGGCGGAGGGCCAGCGTCCGGCGGAGCGTGCGGTTCCAGCGGTTGGCCGGCAGCTCCGGGCAGAGGGCCGCCATTCCGGTGGCGAATTTGGAGATCCTTGAGGGCCGGATGCCCTGGGCCCAGAGGTGCCGGTCCAGCGGGCCAGCCGTCGATCCGGACTTGGTCTCCAGGATGACTGCGCCGTCCAGGACCCAGGCCTGCCCGCCGGGCCGCTGCCAGGTGACATCCGTGTCGATGGTTGCCCGGCTGCCGGATTCGGGCAGGTACAGGGTGATGCGGTGGTAGCGCGTTTCCAGCACCGGTCCCAGGGAACTGTCCGGAACGCAGCCCACTGCGGCGGCGAGGGTTTCCCGGACGTAGTCCAGGCCCTCCTCCGTCAGCCGGGCGCGGTCGGTGGGTTCGTAGGGGATGCGTTCCTTGACGGTGGCCTCGCGGGCGCCTTCGGTTTTGACTTCCAGGAAGCTGACGGCGCTGTCCACATAGGTCCTGGTGCGGACCTTGTACCGGCGTCGGCGGCCGTGGGCGGCCAGGAGATAGCTGTCCAGCCCGGCCGAGTCGAAATACACGGAGTCGTACGCGAAGGAGCGGCAGCCGTCCATTTCCAGGACGCGGACATCGGCGTCGAACGTGGCCAGGAGTTCCTGAGCCTGTGACTCGGGGACCACGTACTTCCGGTCCACCCGTGTCTGCAGCGCGGCTTCCGCGTTCAGCTCGTCCAGCCCGACAGACGGCAGCAGGCGGAGGGAGTCCAGGACGCCGGCCTGCGCCGCGCCGCTCATGCCGCACCTGCCGAGGCATGGACGGGAGCGGAAGCCGGAGCGGACGCGGGGTCAACCGGGAGCCCGGCGGGCTCCGACGGCGCGGGGTCCGACGGCACGGGCTCCGACGGCGCGGGGTCCGCGGAGGGGTGCGCTGCCAGGTAGCCCGGCGCAACTTTCCCTGCAGGCGTGGCGGCGGGGAACGTTGCCGGGACGTAGGCGTAGCGCACGTCAACCACCGTCTTGTCGTTGACGAGGTCCAGTTCCTGCACGGTGGCTGAGTGGACTTTTCCGTGGACCACTTCTTCGAGCCGGGCGTAGAGGTCCTCGTCCACGGCGATGGCGCGGTCAAGGATCACTGTCTGGTGGCGGTACGCGGGCAGGACTCGGGAATGGTCTCCCACGAACATCACCAGCAGGATCATGGCCATCAGCGCCAGCGGCAGCCACACGGGGTCGATGCCGAGGCCGGCGATCAGGCCCAGGGCAAGGGCCGAGAAGTAGTAGGCCACCTCGTGCTGCGCCAGTTCGGTGGAGCGCAGCCGGATGATGGACAGGACTCCGAAGAGGCCGAGGCCCAGGCCCACGCCGGCGGCCGAGCCGGAGAGTGCGGCCGCCACGGCCATGACGCCGACATTCATGCCGAGGTAGGACACCACCAGGTCGCGGCGCCGGTGCCGGCGGAGGTACAGGGCGAAGGTCAGGATGCTGATGGCGGCCAGGTCGGCGGCGATGAGGATGAGGGGTGTCATGGGATTCTCCGGAATCTGATGGGTGGACTGGTTTTCACGATCCACGGCCAAACTGTGCGGGTGCTGTGATGGAACCTAGGCCGGAATATGAGTGTTTGCCGGGAGTTCACCTGCTGTTTTCGCCGAGCCTTTGCCTTTGGCTTTCCCTGCTTTCCTCCCGGAAAAGAGGTACCGCTGCTGCACCGCGTAGCTGGTGGCCAGCAAGGCGATTTCGGCAAGGATCTTGGCGGCGGGCATGGGCAGGTACAGCGCTTCCAGGGCGGCGATCAAGCCGTAATTGGCGGCCAGCAGCACTGCCACCAGGGTGAAGTAGCGGACGCCGGTCCGGGCGGCGGGCTTCTCGCGCCCGCGCCGGAATACCAGCTGCCGGTTGACGGCGAAGTTGACGGCCGAACTTACGGCCCGGGCGCCCACCACTGCCAGCAGCAGGGAGTCGGTGGCGGCCGTGAGGACCAGGAACATCAGGGTGTCCACCAGGAACGCCGTGAAGGATGACGCCAGGAACTTCAGCAGCGGGGCATAGATCCGGGCGGAGTCCGCCACCGGCCTGAAGTGCGAACCCGAGTTGTGGTCAAGGTACACGGTCGCGATGTCCACGGTGCTGATGGCGTACCCCGCCTGTTTGGCTTCCAGCAGCAGGTTCAGCTCGTACTCGTAGCGCTCGCCGTGGACGGACCGGAGCCAGGCCAGCATGGAGGCGGGATAGCCGCGGAGGCCCGTCTGGGTGTCGGAAATCCGCTGGCCGGTCGCGAGCGTGAACAGCAGCCGGGTGGCGTTGTTGCCGAACCTGCTGCGGGCCGGGACGTTGCCGGTGAAGCTTCGGGTGCCCAGGACCATGGCAGGTGAGCCGGGTTTCACAGCTGCCGCCACCCTGAGGATGTCCACGATGGTGTGCTGTCCGTCGCTGTCGGCGCAGACCACGTTGCGGCCCGGGAGGTGGTCGGCGATGAAACCGAAGCCGGTCTTGAGGGCGAAGCCCTTGCCGCGGTTGGTGGCGTAGCCGACGACGTGGCACCCGAGTGCCTTGACGCCGTCGAACACGTCCCGGTAGGCGGGGCCGCTGCCGTCATCAACCACCACCACCGTTGCCCATGGTTCCGCGTCGCGGATGGAGCGGATGAGGTCGGGCAGCTGGCGGTCCGGCTCGTAGGCCGGGATCAGGATGATCATGTCTGCCGCCTACTGCGCGATGTACAGGATGTCTGAGGTGCCGCGTTCCTTGTTCTCGCCCAGGGGGTTGTTGACCAGCTCCCCGTTGAAGTACATCGTGGAGGACCCGCCGCCGTCGATGTTGTACGCGGTAGTGGCGCCGAGGCCCTGCATGATTTCAGCCAGCCCGGTCATCGTCACGCCGGCGCTGTAGCCGGGGCTCCGGCCGTCCACCACCACGAAGACGAGATGGTTTTCGTTGATGATGCCGACGGCGGTGCGCGGCTGTTCGCCCTGGATGGAGTGGTTGCCGAAGTTGGTGTCCACCTCCACGTCCTCGATTCCTTCGGCGACTTCGCCGTCGTTCAACAGGGACGGACCGAAGGAGAGGGTGTTCCAGACCCCGTCGGCCAGCAGTTGCTCGGCGGTGGTGGCGGTTTCGTCGTACACCTTGACGGTGCCGTCGCGGTAGAAGGCCAGTCCTTGCCGGGCGCCCTCGTCGCGGAACACCACGCCGTTGCGGATCACGATGCCGGTGTCGCGGAAGCCGTAGTAGTCGCCGTTGATGGCGAACACCGCGTTGTTGGCATCGGCGATCTGGGACGTGGTCTCGGTGATGTTTTCGCCGAAGCTGTCGTTGGCGAACGCCGACCGGAGCGTGGTGGCGTCATCGAGTACGACGTCGGCAACGTAGTAGGTGACGGTGCTGTCGCCGGTGCCGGTGGTCACCGTGGAGATGTTGATGTTGGAACTGTCGGAAACATAGGAGGTGTCGGTGGCGACCGCGGCAGTGGCGCCGCCTGGTGCGGCGGTGGACCCGGTGGTGCTGCCGGCTGCGGTACTGCTTTGGCTGGCCTGGTAGGCGGAGACGTCCGAGATCTCCACGTGCTGGACCACAAAGCGGTCCAGCGCCCAGGCGGTGGCTCCGCCGGCGGACAGGGTGAGGGCGACGGCCCCGGCGACGACGGCGCGCCGGACGCGGCCGCCTTTGCGTTTTTCGTTCGTGAGAGGAGTCATGCCATTATTTCTAGGCTTCGGACTTATGCCGGCCATGAGGCCTGGTTATGAGCAAGCTGTGAGGATGAGGGCAAGCTGTGAGCCGTCTAGCGATAGTGTGTTCTGGGATCATCACCAGCCATGCGAAAGGGTCGACGTTGACTGCTGCACTTCCGGAACTCGCCGAAGGGGAGTTCTACTACGAGTCATTGGGCGGCGGACGGTTCCGTTCCACGATCCACGCCCAAGGTGCCTGGAACGAGCATGAGCAGCACATGGCGCCCGCATCCGGGATCATGGCGGACTGCCTGGAGCGGCATGCGCCGCGGGACGACGTCAGGATGGCGCGGCTGAGCTACGAGATCCTGGGGCTGATCCCTGGCGGCGAATTTGAAGTCGTCACCACCACCCTCCGCCCGGGCCGCACCATCGAACTGCTGCAGGCCGAACTTGTGGCCGAGGGGCGCGTGGCCATCCGCCTCACCGCGTGGCGGATGATCACGTCCGATACTTCGGCAGTCGCCGCCGTCGAAGATCCCTGCATTCCCGGACCGGAAAAGTGCTCGCCGTATGATGCCGCGACCGTCTGGCCGGGGGGCTACATCCGGTCCCTGGAAATGCGCGTTGCCGACGGACACCGCCCTGGCTCCGGGACAGTCTGGATACGCACCGCGCACCCGCTGACGGACAAGGCCGACAGCGGCGACCTGGCGCGGCTCATGGGCCTGGTGGACACCGCCAACGGAATAGCGGCGCGGGTACCGCCGGGGAAGGACAGCTACGCGTTCCCCAACCTGGACCTGCAGATCCACATGTACCGGAAACCCGCCGGCGACTGGCTGGGCCTGGACAACGCTGTTTCCTTCGGAGCTGACGGCATCGGGCTGACGTCCACGGTGCTCCACGACCTGGACGGGCCCTTCGGACGGGCAGAGCAGATCCTGACGCTCCGCAAGACGTAGTTCGCCGCGGATCCCGGCTGGTGCGGCCGCTAGTTCTTGTGGAACACCAGCCAGCCGGCCAGGGTGGCCAGGGCGGTCAGGGCTGCGCCCCAGAGGATGTCCACGATGATCAGCTGCAGCGGCCAGGTCTTCAGGGTCGCGGCGTTGGTGAGGTCGTAGGTGGCATAGGCGAAGGCGCCCAGGGCGGCGCCGTAGCCCACCGCACTGAGCCAGCTGCCGCCGTCGAGCGCGGGGCGTAGGGCGAAGAACACAATGCCGGCAATGTAGATCACGTAGAAGACCACCGCGTACCCTAGATTGGGCCGGTCGGCCAGCAGTTCACCAATCTGTCCGCGGTAAAAGGGGTTCATCGTCTTGAGCCAGATGGCGTCAATGACGGCGAAGGCGGCGGCTACGACCAGGAATTGCAGAATGACCATAAGGGAGCTTAGCAAGATGCAGCATACGGCCGGCGCACCCGCCACGCTGACCATTGTCCGGCAGGAGCAGTCGCTGGGCGCGGCGCGTGACCTGGAGTTCGGTATTGAGTTGCTGGGCATGGCGAAGACGGGGCGGATCGGCCCGACGCTCAGGCTGTACCGCCCGGCTCCGACAGTCGCCTTTGGCCAGCGCGATGCCCACCTGCCCGGCTTTGAGGCGGCAGCGCAGGCGTGCCGTGAGCTCGGATTTGAGCCGCTGGTCCGCAAGGCTGGCGGCCGGGCTGCTGCGTATCACGAGGGAACGCTGATCGTGGACCACGTGGAGCCCCATGCCGATGCCATCGCCGGCGCCAAAGGGCGTTTCGCCTTCTTCGGCGGGATGCTGGCGGATGCGCTCCGGAGCGCCGGAGTCCAGGCCGCCGTCGGCGAAATCCCGGGGGAGTACTGCCCCGGGGAGTTCAGCGTCCATGGCCTGGACCCGGCGGATCCGCTGCACCGGGTAAAACTGATCGGCACCGCCCAACGGGTGGTGTCGGGCGGCTGGCTGTTCAGCTCGGTGATCGTGGTGGAGAATTCCGCGCCGATCCGCAAGGTCCTCGAAGCCAGCTACGCAGCCCTTGGGCTTGACTGGGACCCGGCCACTGCCGGTGCCGTTGACGACCTCGTCCCCGGGCTGGACGTGGCCGCTATCGAAACTGCGGTCATCAACACCTATGCCGGGTATGCGCAGCTGGACTACGCGGATTTCGCCAGCCTGCGAGCGGGCTAGGCGGCGAGCCGGCTCTTGACTTCTGCTGCCGACGGGTTGGTGGCAGCGGTACCGTCCGGGAAGAGGACGGTGGGTACCGTGCGGTTGCCTCCGTTGAGCTGCTCCACCAGGTCGGCGGTGCCTTCGACTTCTTCGATGTTGATTTCGGTGTAGCCGATGCCCTGGGCGTCCAACTGCTTCTTCAGACGGTTGCAGTAACCGCACCAGGTGGTCGAAAACATGGTGATGGTGCCGGATTCGGGAGTGAAATCCACGGAGTTCTCCTCAGTATCGTTAGTGCTCGTCGTTATCAAAGCAGATGTCTTTTCACTCAACGGTAACCCGGCGGCCGGTATTCCCCGGGCGCCGGGGCACCGCACCCCTGTTCCGGGGCCGTCCCCGCGGGCTCCCGCCCCGCCGGGTTACGCCGGGTGACACCGCTCCGGGGCGGGTGGCATGCTGGTGCCATGTGTGGACGCTACGTGATGGCCCGGGCCGTCGGGGACCTGCTGGCAGAATTTGACGCCGAACTGGACGAGGAGCTGGTGGTTCCGCCGTCGTGGAATGTTGCTCCGACCGCCGACGTGCCCATCGTGCTGGAGCGGCTGGTGGACGGCAGTCCGGTCCGGCAGCTGCATGTGGCCCGCTGGGGCCTCGTTCCGTCCTGGGCCAAGGACCCTTCCATCGGCTCGAAGATGATCAATGCGCGAAGCGAAAGCGTCCTGGAGAAGCCAGCCTTCCGCAAGGCGACCCGGTCCCGGCGCTGCGCGGTCCCGGCGGACGGCTATTACGAATGGAAGGGTGAAGGGCGCGGCAAGCAGCCCTACTATGTGCATCCGAAGGACGGCCGGCCCCTGGTGTTCGCAGGACTCTATGAATGGTGGAAGGACCCGTCCAAGCCCGAGGGTGATCCGCAGCGGTGGATGCTGTCCACCTCCATCATGACGACGGACTCGCCGCCCGAAGGCTATGCCGGGGGAATGCTCGCCGAACTCACCGCCCTGCATGACAGGGTGCCGCTGCCCATGAACCGCGAGACGATGCAGGCATGGCTGGATCCGCAGGCGGATGACGCCGCCGGCCTGGTGGACCTGGTTCGTGCGGGTGCGCACGACGTCGCCGAAGGCTGGACCATCGATGCCGTGGGCACCGCCGTCGGGAATGTCAGAAATGACTCGCCCGAACTTATCCAGCCGGTGGGCAGCCTGTTCTAGCCGGTGACTCTAGACCGTGACGTTGCCGCCGGCGTCGACGGTCCACGTGGGATTGAAGGCGATTTCCCAGCGGAAACCGTCGGGATCGGCGAAGTACCCCGTATAGCCGCCCCACGGCTGGGTCTTCGGGGAGCCAACTACCGTTGCCCCGGCCGATTCCGCTTCCGCCATCACCCGGTCGACGTCCGCTGCGCTCCCCACGTTGTGGCTCAGCGTGATGCACGGGACGCCGGCGGGGCTGCCCACTGACGCCTCCGCCTGCATCTGGCCTGCGTCCCACAGCGAAAGAATCAGGCCGTGGTTGGCCTGGATAAAGACCACCTCGCCGGGGACTTCCCGGTGGACCGGCCAGCCCAGGCCGTCCACGTAGAAGGCTCGGGAGGCCTCGACACTGCGGACGCCCAATGAAATGAAGTCGACTCGAGGCTGCATTCTTAGATACTGTCATGCACATGCCCACAAATCACGGACACGACAAAGACGCCCAGGCCGACAGGGAACAGCTCGCGGCTGTCCGCGTGGCCGTCGATGAAGTTGACGAGCAGATTGTCACCCTGATTGCCCGCCGCGAACGTCTGATCCGGATTTCCGGGACGTTGAAGGGTGACGACGCGGAGGTCAGGGCTCCGGGCCGGGTGGAAAAGGTCATCCAACATGTCCGTGCCGCCGCCGAGAAAAAAGACATCGACCCGGACATTGTGGAGAAGACTTACCGCGCGATGATCACGGCTTTCACCGAGCTTGAGATGAAAGTGCACAACGCCAGCAGCTAGCGGCTCAAAGCGCAGCTAGCGCCTCAGGCGGATCCCACCCTCAGAGCGCTTCCTCCACGGGAACGTTCGCCTGGTATTCCCTGCCGTCGGCGTCGCTGAAGGCTGTCATCAGGTGGCCCTTTTCCAGCCCCAGGACCGTGGTCATGGGAAAGTTGCCGGTAATGGTGCTGCCGGAATGCGAAACGCCTCTGAGATCGAAATTCTCCTCAGTGCCGTCGTGGCTGAAGCAGTAGAAGGACACAGCTTCGCCGTTCATGAACTCGATTCCCATTCTTCGTTGATGGGAATGATCCGGTGTGGACGCGACGAGGCCAACGACATAGGCGCCCGCCCCGGGGATATTGCCGTCTATATCAAAAGTCGCCACCAAGGTGGAATCCTTGGCGGCGATGGCTACGTGCTTCAGGAGTGCGTCATGGGAGCTCATGGCTCAATCCTGCCCCCCTCGCCCGCGTCCGTCCACCCCTGATTCAGGTTTTGTCAGGGCTCCGGCGCAGTCGTGATTCATTAGAAGATATATTCGATTGTTTGCAGCATCGGGGTGCCCCGACCGGCCGGCGGCCTTCACGTCCAAGCCCGGCAACGGTACCGTGGGGGCCCATGACTTCTGCAGACCACTTTCTAGCGGCATACGATCGGCAACTCCGGACGGACGCGGAGACCCAGGGGGCGCTCGCCGTCGAGCGGCTGGGGCCCTTGCTGATGTGCACCTTCGCGGGCGGCCGGGGTTTCGTGACGTACCGAAATCTCGATGGAGCCGGTTCCCGGGTGATTGCCCGGTGGGTATTGGAAGCGCTCGCGCACTTCCGCTGGGATCCCTCCGTGGTGCGGGTGGAGTGGAAAACCCGCGCCATGATCATGCGCCCGGACTCCATGACGCGCTGTTGCGAAGCGGATTTGAACCCGAAGAGGAGGAGTCGATCATGATCGGCCGGGTGGCCTCCTTGATCTCAGCGGTACCACTCCCGCCCGGAGTGACCTTGCGCAAGGTGGCCGCGGAAGCGGATGTCCGCGCCATGAGCGCCATGCAGGACGAAGTTTTCGGCGGTCAGGTGTCGGATGAAAACGCCGAAGCGCTCCTGCGCCGCGTGGCGTGCGGCGACGGGATGGAGCTCTGGGTTGCCGAACATCAGGGATTGATCGTGAGCGCGGGCCGCCTGGAGCCCGTGCCTGGTACCGACTTCGCAGGAATCTGGGGCGGTGCAACGCGCGAAGAGTGGCGCAGCCAGGGGATTTACCGGGCCGTCACCGCGGCCCGGGCCCAGTCCGCTGTGAAGCTGGGAAAGAAGTTCATCCACAGCGACTCGACCAGCTACTCGCGGCCGATCCTGGAGCGCTACGGGTTTCTCCGGGTATCAACAACCACGCCGTACTGTTGGCGGCGCTGACGCCAAAACGTCCCGTAAAGCTCCTGGTTCCGGCCCCGGGAAGGCTTGTGTAGGTTTTGTCCCGGCTCCGGCGTAGAATTGATTATTCGAAGATATATTCGAAAGAATTGTTTCGAACGAATCATTTCAGAACTTCCCTGCACCGGTCCGCTCCTGCGTGGCGGCCGGGGGGAGTGCACTTCCGGGAGGCGCCGATGGGCTTGTTCAGCGAGGGTGTCGACGTCGTCTGCACGCCCGCCGGCCAGCCTTCGGCGCTCACCTGGGCCGGCCGTCATTACACTGTCTGCGCAGAGCCCGTGCGCTGGTTTGAACGCAGGCGGTGGTGGGCCGAAGAAACCCGCGCACCGCTGGGTACCGGACCGGGACTTGTGGATCACGAGATCTGGCGCGTCCAGGTCCGGCCTTCTGCTGCGAACGCGGAGCCGGAAGAAGCCCTCACCCTCGACCTGACCAGGGACATCGGCAGCGGCCGGTGGCGGTTGCTGAAAATCCACGATGCCCTGAGGCCTCGATCAGCATGAGCTTCACCCATCTTCATGTTTCCACCGCCTTCAGCGCACATTACGGGGTCTCCTGGCCGGATGAGCTTGCCCAGGCTGCCGCCGCCGACGGCGCCACCGCGCTTGCCTGCACCGACAGGAACGGCCTGTACGGCACCGTCAAACACCTCAAGGCCTGCATGGCGGCGGGACTGGATCCCGTCGTCGGGGTTGACCTTGCGGTCTATGACGACGACGGCGACCTCCGGACCCAGCTCGCGGGCCGCGTCGTCGTGCTTGCCCACGGACACAACAAGGGTGCCGGCTACCGGGCCCTCTGCCGCCTGATTTCAGACGCCCATGCCCGTACCTCCGGCAAAGCCGGGGGAGTGGTGCCCGTCGCGGTCACCCGCGCCGAAATCGCTTCCAGGGCTCTGCATCCGGAAACGCTGGAACCGGTGCTGACTGTGCTGGTGGGCCCGGACTCGGACGTTGGCAGGGCGATGAGCGGCCGCCGGTACCTTCGGCCCCGCACGTTGTTCAAGCAGTGGCTGGAGAGCATGCCCAAGGGAACCGTGGCAGCCGAAGTCGTGTCCCACCTCAGCGCTCCCGGGGAGCCCCTGAGCACCGCCCACGCCGTGCGCATGCTCAAACTCGCTGCCGAGCACGGAATTCCTGCCGTCCTGACCAACGCCGTGCGGTACTGCGCGGAGGACGGGGCCGCCACAGCGGATGTGCTGGACTCTGCCCGAACCCTGAAATCCCTGACCGAACTGACCGAGGAGCCGTTGCTTCAGCCCAACGGCCGCGGGTGGCTGAAGACATCAGCCCAAATGCTCGAGCTCGGCAAGGAAATCATCCATGCCGCCGGCTACGGCGCCACCGACCTCACCAGGCTGCTCGGCCAAACCGAGGCGCTCGCGGACCGCTGCCGGATGGACCCGGTCACGGACATGGGATGGAAACAGCCGGTGGTTCCCGAAGCTTCGGTCATCGGCATTGCCGGCGATCCGCTGGCCGAACTGACCCTGCGCTGCGAGGCCGGCATCAGCCGTCGGTTCCCGGGGATCTCAGGGCGGCCCGAGGCGGAAATGCGGGCGAGGCTGGAGCATGAACTGAGGATCATCGCCAACCTTGGCTTCGCCTCCTACTTCCTCACGGTGGCCGAGGTTTCCCGAATGATCCTGGACATGGGAGTCAGGGCGGCCGCCCGGGGTTCCGGCGCCTCCAGCCTGGTGAACTACCTGATCGACGTCAGCCAGGTGAACCCCCTGCAGCACGACCTCATTTTCGAACGGTTCCTCTCCAATGACCGGGCAACTCTTCCGGACATCGACATTGATGTGGAAAGCGCCGAGCGGCACAACGTCTACCGAAGGATCTTCGACCGCTTCGGGGCCGAGCGTGTCACCCTCATGAGCATGCAGAACGGCTACCGCGCTCGCGGTGCAGTCCGGGACGCCGGCCACGCACTGGGCATGGACGACGGCGACATCGGCGAGATCGCCAAGCAGCTGTGGCGGTTCTCGGCAAGGAACTTCCGTGAAGCCCTGGTGGAAAAACCCGAACTGAAGGAATTCGCAGGAAGGGTGGAGCAGCGCGAGTTCGCGGAAAACCAGCAACTGGACCTGCTCGTAGACCTGACCGAGAGGCTGGACCGCCTGCCACGGCACATTTCCATGCATCCCTGCGGCGTAATCCTTGGCGACGCCATGCTGCTGGACCGGACCCCCGTTCAGCCCAGCGGTCTCGGCCTGCCCATGAGCCAGTTCGATAAACACGACATGGATCCGATGGGGATGCTCAAGCTGGATGTCCTCGGCGTCCGAATGCAGAGCGCCATGGCTTTTGCCGTCCGTGAGGTGGTCCGGCTGCACCCTTCGAAGGCTGAGGTGGTGGCTGCAGGTGCCCATCCTCCCGGAGCGGACGGCACGGGACCGGACTTCATCTCAGCCGACGGGCACATTGACCTCAATGCCGTACCGCTCGATGACGAACCAACCTACGAGCTGATCCGAAGTACGCATACCCTGGGCTGTTTCCAGATCGAATCTCCCGGTCAGCGGGAACTGATCGGCAAAATGGCGCCGCGTGAATTCAACGACCTCATCATCGACATATCGCTGTTCCGCCCCGGGCCCATGAAATCGGACATGGTCCGTCCCTTCCTTGAACACCGCCACGGATTCGCGCCGGAGGTCTATCCGCACCCGGACCTCAAACCGGTGCTCCAGGAAACCCACGGCGTGACGGTCTTCCATGAGCAGATCCTGAAGACATTCGACGTCATGACCAAATGCGGGCTTGCCCGGGCTGATGAATTCCGCCGGGCCCTGGGGAACGAACTCCTGGAACCCAAAGTCGAGGAATTCTTCCGCAGGGAAGCCCGGGCGCGGGGTTACACCCCCGAGGTCGTGGACAAAGTCTGGGGAACCCTCAAGGCCTTTGGCAGCTTTGGCTTCTGCAAGGCACACGGGGCAGCCTTCGCCGTGCCCACCTATCAGTCGGCCTGGCTGAAGGCCCACCACCCCGAAGCTTTCCTCGCCGGGCTGTGGGAACACGATCCCGGCATGTATCCCAAGCGGCTCCTGGTGGCTGAAGCCCGGCGGCTGGGGATCCCCATCCTGCCCCTGGACATCAACAGGAGCCAGGCCGAGTACCGGGTGGAGCGGGTCGGATCCGGGCCTGACGGCGGGAGGCTTGGCATCCGGCTCAGCCTGAACGGCATCTACGGGCTCTCCGGGGCTGAACTGAAAAGGATCGTTGCCGGCCAGCCCTACGACTCGCTGGCAGACCTGAGGGCTCGCTCCAGGCTGAGCAAGCCCAGCATCAAGCGGCTTGCCCAGCTGGGAGCTTTCGATGCGCTGCACCGGGAATCCGGCGGAGCCGCCAACCGGGCAGACCTCGTCCAGCACCTCCAGACCCTCCAGAACCGCCCGGGCAAGAAGGGCATTGAGGTCATCGAGGGCCAGCTGTCCCTGCCTCTTGGCGACGTTGAACTCAAGAACCTGAAGGCCGAACTTCCTGCTCCAAGCATGATCGAAAACGTGCGGGCCGAACTTGACCTGATGGCGGTGGATGTCAGCGAACACCTGATGGCCAGCCACCGGCCCCTGCTCGACCGGCTGGGCGTGACCACCGCGGATAAGCTCCTGGGACTCCGGAACGGCACCGAAGTGTTGGTGGCCGGGGTCCGGATTGCCACACAGACACCGCCGATGCGCGGCGGGCGCCGGGTGGTGTTCATCAGCATCGACGACGGAACAGGCTGCGTGGACTCCGTGTTCTTCCATGAGGCCCAGGAACTGGCAGGACCGTTGCTGTTCGGCACCCGCCTGCTCCTGATCCGTGGAAACACCCGCAGGACCGGGCCCCGCGGGATCAGCATCAGCGCCACCATGGCCTGGGACCTCAGCCGCACCGAGACCCTCCCGTACCGGGAGCAGCAATCCACCGGCACCTGGGAACCTGCCCTCCAAGTACGGGGGCCGCTGGACGGAATCAGCCGCAACCTGGCCATCACGGGGCTTGGCAGCTGAACCCCAACTCCGGAAGGGCGGGGACGCGCGGCCCGGCCGCCGCTTTGGTCGGCCTCTCTCCCAACCGATAGCATGGACGAGGCTGGCTGTGGTCCCCGTACGCCACAAGCTACGAAGCCTTAACTTTGAATAGGAGACACCCGTGTCAGATGCCCAGCAGATCACCCTCATCGTCGACGGCGAAGAGACCAAGGTGACTACCGGGACCACCGGCGCGGAACTCTTTTTTGAGCGCCGCGACGTCGTTGTCGCCCGAGTAAACGGCGAACTGAAAGACCTCGACCAGCCGCTCCCCGAGGGCGCGGACATCGAAGGGGTCACCATCGATTCCCCGGACGGCCTCAACGTCCTCCGGCACTCGACCGCCCACGTCATGGCCCAGGCCGTGCAGCAGCTGCGTCCCGACGCCAAGCTCGGCATCGGTCCCTACATCACCGACGGCTTCTACTTCGACTTCGACGTCGCCGAGCCGTTCACCCCGGAAGACCTGAAGACCCTGGAAAAGATGATGCTCAAAATCATCAACCAGAACCAGAAGTTCGTCCGCCGCGTGGTGTCCGAGGACGAAGCCCGCGAAGCCATGAAGGACGAGCCCTACAAGCTGGAACTGCTGGGCAAGAAGAACGACGCCGCAGACGCCGGCGAAGGCGTCAACGTCGAGGTGGGCGCCGGCGACATCACCATCTACGACAACGTGGACCGCAAGAGCGGGGACAGCGTCTGGTGCGACCTGTGCCGCGGCCCCCACCTGCCCAACACCAAGCTCATCTCCAACGCCTTCGCCCTGACCCGGTCCTCCGCCGCCTACTGGCTGGGCAACCAGAACAACCAGCAGCTGCAGCGCATCTACGGCACCGCCTGGCCCACCAAGGACGCACTCAAGGCCTACCAGGAGCGCATCGCCGAGGCCGAGCGCCGCGACCACCGCAAGCTCGGTGCCGAGCTGGACCTCTTCTCCTTCCCGGACGAGCTGGGATCCGGCCTGCCGGTGTTCCACCCCAAGGGCGGCATCATCCGCAAGGCCATGGAGGATTACTCCCGCCAGCGGCACGTCGATGCAGGGTACGAGTTCGTCTACACCCCGCACATCACCAAGGGGCACCTGTACGAGGTCTCGGGCCACCTGGACTGGTACAAGGAGGGCATGTTCCCGGCGATGCACATCGACGCGGAACTCAATGAGGACGGCACCGTGCGCAAGCCCGGCCAGGACTACTACCTGAAGCCGATGAACTGCCCCATGCACAACCTGATCTTCCGTTCCCGCGGACGCTCCTACCGCGAACTGCCCCTGCGGCTGTTCGAATTCGGTTCGGTATACCGCTACGAAAAGTCGGGCGTGGTGCACGGCCTGACCCGAGTGCGCGGCATGACACAGGACGACGCCCACATCTACTGCACCCGCGAGCAGATGAAGGATGAGCTCACCACCACGCTGAACTTCGTCCTGGGCCTGCTCAAGGACTACGGCCTGGACGACTTCTACCTGGAGCTTTCCACCAAGAACGAAGACAAGTTCGTGGGCGACGACGCCACCTGGGAGGAAGCAACCCGCACCCTCGCCGAAGTGGCCGAAGCCTCGGGCCTGGAGCTCGTCCCGGACCCGGGCGGAGCCGCGTTCTACGGCCCGAAGATCTCCGTCCAGGCGAAGGACGCCCTCGGCCGCACCTGGCAGATGTCCACCATCCAGCTGGACTTCAACCTGCCTGAGCGCTTCGAACTCGAGTTCCAGGCCGCCGACGGCACCCGCCAGCGCCCGGTGATGATCCACCGCGCCCTGTTCGGTTCCGTGGAACGGTTCATGGGTGTACTGACTGAGCACTATGCCGGCGCTTTCCCGGCATGGCTCGCACCGGTGCAGGTGGTGGGCGTCCCCGTGGCGGAGGCCTTCAACGACTACATGTTCGACGTCGTGGGCCAGCTTAAGGCCGCCGGTATCCGTGCGGAGGTGGACATCTCCTCCGACCGGTTCCCGAAGAAGATCCGCACCGCCAGCAAGGACAAGATTCCGTTCGTCCTCATTGCCGGTGGCGAGGACGCCGAGGCCGGAGCAGTCTCGTTCCGGTTCCGCGACGGCAGCCAGGACAACGGCGTGCCGGTGGCCGAAGCTGTCCAGAGGATTGTCGACGCCGTCCGCAACCGGACCAGCTAGCGGAATGGCAGGCGACGTGCAGGAGAACACAGGCGCTGGCGGAGGATATCCGGGCGACGGCGACGTGACCGATGAATTCGGTCTGGCCGGCGTTCCGGACGCTTTCCAGCGCCTGTGGACCCCGCACCGCATGGCCTACATCAAGGGCGGGCAGCACCAGTTCAAGAACAAGGATGACTGCCCGTTCTGTGTGGCCCCTGCCCGCAGTGACGAAGACTCCCTGATTGTCTACCGCGGGCGCACCGCCTACGTGGTCCTGAACCTTTTCCCGTACAACCCGGGCCACCTGCTGATCTGCCCTTACCGGCACGTTCCGGACTACACGGACCTGACCGTGGAGGAAACCGCGGAATTCGCGGCGCTGACCCAGGCCTCGATGCGGGTCCTGCGCAAGGTGTCCAACCCCGGAGGGTTCAACCTCGGCATGAACCAGGGCGTGGTGGGAGGGGCCGGAATCGCCGGCCACCTGCACCAGCACGTCGTTCCGCGCTGGGGCGGGGACGGCAACTTTTTCCCCATCATCGCCCAGACAAAGGCAATCACGCAGACGCTCGGCGAGGTCCGCCAGCAGGTCGCCGAGGCCTGGCCGGAGGACGAGCATGCTTAACCGGCATGCCCGCGGGTTTTTCACCGCACTGTTCTCCCCGCTTGCCCGGTGGCTCCTGAAGATCGGTGTTTCGCCCGATGCCATCACCATCGTGGGGACGGCAGGCGTGGTGGTGGGCGCCCTGGTGTTCTACCCGCTGGGTCAGCTGTGGTGGGGAACGCTGTTTATTACGGCCTTCATTTTCTCCGACGTCCTTGACGGCATCATGGCCCGGATGCAGGAGCGGGGCGGGCGCTGGGGCAACTTCCTGGATTCCACCCTGGACCGGGTTGCCGACGGCGCCCTGTTTGCCGGTCTTGGCATCTGGTTCTTCACGGGAGGCGCGGACCACGCGATCGCCATCGCCGCCGTCGTGTGCCTGGTGCTTGGCATGGTGGTCTCCTATGCGCGGGCCAAGGCCGAGGCTCTCGGCTTCCACGCAAACGTCGGCATTGCCGAGCGCGCCGAACGGCTGGTGTCTGTTCTGGTGGTCACCGGATTCACCGGGCTCGGGCTCCCCAGCGTGGTCCTGCTGGTGACCCTGACCCTCCTGGCCGCGGCCAGCCTGGTGACCGTGGTCCAGCGGATCGCCACCGTGCACCGGCAGTCGCTGGAGGAGACGGGACTGCCGGGGTAACCCGAATTCAGCAGCGTCGCAGCGTGGGACTAGTATTAGCAGTACCTGGTCATTGGATCCGGTAATCCGGTGTGCGCGCGGCGTGGCTTTCCCGTCTGTGCTGCCGCCTGCGCCGGGACCGAGAGACCGGATCTACGTAACATCTAGCTACCCATAGGGGTTTTTGTGTCTACACCTGATGTAAGCAGCGAAGCCGGCTCGTCCGCCAACAGCGTCACGGGCAGCAACCGCGTCAAGCGCGGCATGGCCGAGATGCTCAAGGGCGGCGTCATCATGGACGTCGTCAACGTCGAACAGGCCCGCATCGCCGAAGACGCCGGTGCCGTGGCCGTGATGGCGCTGGAACGCGTTCCGGCCGATATCCGGGCCCAGGGCGGCGTGTCCCGCATGTCCGATCCGGACATGATCGACAAGATCATCGAAGCCGTGTCCGTGCCGGTCATGGCCAAGGCCCGGATCGGCCACTTCGTCGAAGCCCAGGTCCTGCAGTCCCTCGGCGTGGACTACATCGACGAGTCCGAGGTCCTGACCCCGGCCGACTACGTCAACCACATCGACAAGTGGAACTTCAAGGTTCCCTTCGTCTGTGGCGCCACCAACCTCGGTGAGGCCCTGCGCCGCATCAACGAGGGCGCGGCCATGATCCGCTCCAAGGGCGAGGCCGGCACCGGCGACGTCTCCAACGCCACCGGCCACATGCGCCAGATCCGTTCCGAGATCGCCAAGCTCGCCGCCCTTCCCGAGGACGAGCTTTACGTCGCGGCCAAGGAACTGCAGGCCCCGTACGAACTGGTCAAGGAAGTCGCTGCCGCCGGCAAGCTCCCGGTGGTGCTGTTCACCGCGGGCGGCATCGCCACCCCGGCCGACGCCGCGATGATGATGCAGCTCGGCGCTGACGGCGTGTTCGTCGGCTCCGGCATTTTCAAGTCCGGCAACCCGGCCCAGCGCGCCGCCGCCGTCGTGAAGGCCACCACCTTCTTCGATGACCCGGACGTCATCGCCAAGGCCTCCCGCGGCCTGGGCGAAGCCATGGTGGGCATCAACGTGGACGAGATCCCGCAGCCGCACCGCCTCGCCGAGCGCGGCTGGTAACAGCTTCACAAGCAGTACGACGCCGGGCGGTCACCTTGTTGGTGACCGCCCGGCGTCGTTGTTTCCCCGTCGGTTGCTCCCTAACTGCCCTTATCGGCGCCTAAAACGGCGTCCACGGAGCAATCGATGAAAGGTCAGTCCAAACCGCGGCGCTTCAGCAGCGGCTCCAGCCTCGCGTCCCGGCCGCGGAAGGCACGGAACGAGTCCAGCGGTTCGCGGCTGTTGCCGCGGGAGAGCAGTTCAGCCCGGAAGAAGTCGCCGTTGGCACGGCTGAGTCCGCCGTTTTCCTTGAACCATTCAACGGTGTCCGCATCCAGTACTTCGCTCCAGATGTAGGAGTAGTACCCTGCGGCGTAACCGTCGCCGGCGAAGATGTGCTGGAAATAGCCGGTCCGGTACCGCGGCGGAATCAGGCTGTGTGCCACCCCGGCCGCGGCGAGGGCCTTGGCTTCGAACGCCAGGACGTCCGCCGGGACCCCGGATTCGTCCAGGACATGCCAGGCGAGGTCCAGCAGCGCCGCGCCCAGGTACTCCGTGGTGCCGAAGCCTTCGCCCCACAGCTGCGATTCGTTGAGCTTGTCCACGATGTCCTGGGCAAGGGGCTCGCCGGTCACATGGTGGCGGGCATAATTGGCCAGCACCTCAGGCCACATGATCCACATTTCGTTGACCTGGGACGGGTACTCCACAAAATCGCGCGGAACGGCGGTCCCGGAGAACCGGGGGAAGGTCACGTTGGAAAACAGTCCGTGCAGGGCATGGCCGAATTCGTGGAACGCGGTCCGGAGCTCGTCCAGGGTCAGCAGCGTCGGCTCGCCCGCCGGAGGCTTGGAAATGTTCAGGTTGTTGATCACCACCGGCTTGGTACCCAGCAGCGCGGACTGATCCACTAGCGAGTTCATCCAGGCGCCGCCGCGTTTGGACTCGCGGGAATAGTAGTCGCCCAGGAACAGGCCCAGTTCGGAGCCGTCCTCGTTGCGGACCTCCCAGACCCGGACATCGGGGTGGTAGCCCTTGAGGTCGGGCCGCTCGTGGAAGGTGACACCGTACAGGGAAGTCGCGGCGTAGAAGACACCGTCGCGAAGGACGCGGTCCAGTTCGAAGTAGGGCCGCAGCGCCTGCTCGTCGACGCTGTACCGCTCCCGCCGCACCTTCGCGGAATAGTACGCCCAGTCCCACGCCTCGAGCGGATGGCCTGCAACCTCTGCAAGGGCGGCCGCCTCGGCGTCGGCATTCCGGACCGCCGCAGGTGCCAACCGGTTCATCATCGACTGCACGGCCTCAAAATCAGGGGCAGTCTGCCGGTCAACGGTGAGTTCGGCGTAGTTGGCGAATCCCAGAAGCCGGGCCTTCTCCGCCCGGAGCGCCACCATGGACTTCACCAGGTCCCTCACATCCAGGCTGCCCCCGCTGCTGCCGCGGCTGATGGACGCCTCGTAGAGCCGGCGGCGGACCTCGCGGTTTTCCAGGGATGCCATGGCGGGCTGGTTGCTGGGCTGGATCAGGGTGAGCAGGTACTTGCCGTCGTGTCCGGCTGCCCGGGCGGCTTCGGCGGCGCTGGCAATGTCATCCGCCGGCAGCCCGGACAGCTCAACGGCATCGTCGAGCAGCAGGGCCGAGGTCTTCATGGCTTCCTTGACGCGCTGCCCGAATTCGGTGCCCAACCGGGACAGCTCTGCGTTCACCGCCCTCAGCCGGTCCTGGCCGGCATCCTCGAGCTGGATCCCGGACTGGCGGAACTCCTTGAGGTACTCCTCCACGAGCCTGGCTGATTCATCGTCGAGGCCGGTGGTGTCCACGGCGGCGAACCGGTCAAAGAGCCGCCGGTTCATGTAGACGGCATCCTGGTGGGCGGAAAACTCCGGGGACAGCTCGGTTTCGAGTGCCCGGATGCCGTCCGAGGCGTCCGCCGAGACCAGGGTGAAAAACGATGCGGCAGCGCGCTGGAGGAGCTGCCCGGAGCGTTCCATTGCCAGGACGGTATTTTCGAAGGCGGCGGGTTCGGTGTTGTCCACAATGGCCTGAACTTCGGCGAGGTGTTCCGCCAGGCCGGACCGGACCGCTTCGGAATAGTCGGCCTCGTCGATCTCGGCAAACGGGGGGAGCCCGAACGGCAAAGGACTGGGAGTAAGGAGGGGGTTGGTCATGAAGCAACACTTTCATGTAACCGGACGGTTCTCAATGGTGATTTGACGGGCTGCCGGGATTGGCCGCCGTAGGATGGCGGACATGGGGGAACTCGCAAGGATGCCGCTGAAAATCCACCGTGGACGGGTAGCCGCGGCGTTCGCCGTGGCCGTCCTGCTGTCCGGCCTGACGTCGTGCGGCGTCATTGCCGAACAGGGCACCGGCCAGCGCCCGGCCGGCGCAGCACGCACGACGGCGGCCGTGGCACCGCCGTCGTCAACTGCCCCGGCGGTGGCCGCTCCCTCTCCCGAACCCACACCTGAAACCACGCCGGGCAAAGGCCCCGCCTGCGCTGCCGTCCGGTGCACGTCAGTCCTGGTGACCGGAGACATGCTGGTGCATGCCCAGCTGTGGGACCAGGCCCGCGCCGACGCCGCCGCCCTCGGAAAGCCGGGCCTGGACTTCACCCCGCTGCTCGAGGGCCAGCGGGCGTACATCGGCGAAAGCGACCTCGCCATCTGCCATCAGGAAACTCCGGTCGCGGACGCCGACGGCCCCTTCTCGGCCTATCCGTCGTTCAACGTGCCGCCGCAGATCGCCGCGGCGGCCAACGACGTTGGCTACCAGGCCTGCACCACCGCCAGCAACCACACCATCGACCGAGGAACCGACGGCCTGGTCCGTACACTGGACGCGCTGGACGCTGCCGGCTTGAAGCACACCGGTTCCTACCGGACCGAGGCGGAATCGCAAGGGATCCTGCTTCTGCAGACCGACGCCGCGAAAATCGCCGTGATTGAGGCCGCCTATGGCCTGAACGGGCAATACCCCGAGCACGCCTGGCAGGTGGACATGCTGGACGCGCCCGCGATGATTGCCAAGGCGAAAAAGGCAAGGGCGCTGGGCGCGGACATTGTGCTCGGAGTGATGCACGCCGGGGACGAGTATGCCAGTGCTCCGAATGCCCAGCAGCAGGAGACGGCCCACGCCCTGGTGGACAGCGGTCAGTTCACCATGGTCTACGGCCACCACACCCATTCCGTGCTGCCCATCGAGAACTACAAGGGGACCTGGATTGTGTACGGGCTGGGTAACGGCGTCACGGAGCTGTCCCCCTGGTATGTGGTGAACAATGAGGGACTGCTGGTTCGGGCGCAGTTCAGCCAGGACGAGGCCGGAAAATGGTCAGCCTCGGACCTGGCCTGGGTGCCGTCAGTGATCGTCCGCGACCCGTACCGCTGGTGTTCCGTGGCGGCCGACGCGCCGCAGGGACCGTGCGCCGGGGCGGAGGCCGATGCGGCGACGCGCCTGCGCACCGGGACCGTGGTGGAATCGATGGGTGCAGCGGCTGCGGGTGCCCATGAGCTGATCCTTTCCGCCACACCGTGAAGGCAGCCGCAACAGGACCTGTACCGTCTCAGGTGATCCGGCGGGCAACATGCCTGACGTACCAGTGCTGCCAGGGCGTCTCCACCGCCGGCCCGTAGTGCTCCCGGACATAGGAGACGGCGTGTCCCGGTGCGACGCCGTCCAGGATGGCGATGCAGGCAAGGGCCGTGCCGGTCCTGCCGTGCCCGCCCTGGCAGGCAATTTCGACGCGTTCCGATTCTGCCCGCACCCATGCTTCCCGCAGGGCCTCCATGGCGTCGTCTTCATTGAGGGGCAACCAGAAGTCCGGCCAGCGCACCCACCGTTGGTCCCACACGGTCCGGGCCGGACGCCTGCCCAGCAGGTAGACCCCGAAGTCGGGGTCGGGACCCGGCGGAAGCGGCCGGCGCAGTGCCCGGCCGCGGATTCGCCGGCCGGAGGGGAAACTGACGACGCCGCGATCACCCGGATCCCATGTGCTCATGGTTTGACTCTGGCATCGGATTGCCGGAACGGGAAGGGCGTGTTGCCCGAGCCCGTCTTAAAGCGGCGAAAAGGGAGGGACATCGCCGCGGGCGATGCCCCTCCCTGCCGCCTCGCACCTGTTCCTGCGGACCGGTGGGCTAGGCGGCTGGCCGCCTAGTTGTAATCGTAATGATCCCGATCGTGGCGGCGGTCACGGTCACAGTCGCTGTGCCAGTACCAGTGATGGTGGTAGTAGTGCCAGTGACCATGCTTGTAGCACTTGCGGTGGTCGCGGTCCCGATCGCGGTCGCGATCCCGGTCACGGTTGTAGTGGTCCGTGTAACCCTGGTAGTTCTCAGCCGAAATCGTGACGGTCTTCAGGCCCGTATCCGCTGCTGCTGGTCCGGCAGCCATTGCCGTACCCCCAACACCGAGTCCTGCAGCCAGCAGGGTGGATGCGAGCAATCCCATTGACCTCTTCATGAGATCTTCCTATCTTGTGATTCATTCCCAGGTGTAGGCCGCAGGCGGCGGGCAGGGCGGAATAACCCATCATGGATCAGTGTGGGTTCTGGCGCGCCACGCTAAAGGCGGCGCCGGATAAGATTCCGGTCGGACGCTTGTCTGCGGTTGATGGCCCCAAATTTACGCGACGATACGTTCCGTGAATCGGCGCATTGCCCCATTTTTGCAGTGACTGATTCAAGCGGCGGCGCAGAGCCCCAGCCGCATTTGGGAACCTCCGTGCCCCACGGTGCGTGTGATAAGCGCACGGAGAACGATATGAGGGCACCCCCCGTGCCTACCCCAATATCCACAATCCCGGCTCCGGTAACGGTGATCCGGCCGCCGGCCTGTAGTGCTCGAACAGCGCTCTTCCGCCACGTCTGTGTGATGGGAGGGCTTGTTCACCAACAACGATAGCGCGATGGCCGGAATCAGAATAGGCGCAATGGGTTATTTTTTGCGCACATGTACTGCGGCCTAGCCTTTGTCGGTCATTTCTTCCGGGACGGCCACCACATGCAGTTCGGTTCCGTCCCGGAGCGCCGAAATGTCCAGCGGCGCTCCGATCGCCTCGGCGAACAGGAGCTTCTGGAGGCTCTCTGCGTTCGAGACGGACTTCCGGCCGACGCTCAGCAGCACGTCTCCGGCGCGGAGGCCCGCCCGTTCGGCGGGTGATCCCGGAAGGACTTCCACCACCAGGAGCCCGTCACGGTGACCGGTCCGGACCACGGAGCTCACCGGAAGCTGGACGGGGGTGTTCACCAGTCCGAGGTAGGCGCGCCGGACCCGTCCGTCCGAGAGGAGCGAGGCGATGATTCGGCGCGAGGTGGCATTGATCGGAACCGCCAGCCCCAGTCCCGCACCGGCGACGGCCGTGTTGATTCCCACGATCCGGCCGCGGGCGTCTGCCAGGGCCCCGCCGGAGCTGCCGGCATTGAGCGCGGCATCGGTCTGGATGACGTCCTCGATCACGCGGCGGTTGCGTCCGGACCATACAGGGATGGAACGTCCCAGGCCGCTGACGACTCCCGCCGTCACGGAGCCCGAAAGCCCCAACGGGTTGCCGACAGCGATAACCAGTTGACCGACTTTGAGGAGTTCAGCGTCACCGAATTCGGCCGGCTGGGCAATCGGTGCCCTCCCGTGGACGATGGCGAGGTCGGACAGGGGATCGGCGCCTACGACTTCCACGGCCGTCCGGGTGCCGTCGGCAAAGACCGCGTGGCCTTTTCCGGCCGAGCCCACCACATGGGCGTTGGTCACCAGGTATCCGTCCGAGGTGAACAGGACTGCCGAGCCTGCGCCCGCGCGGTACCTGCCGTTGCGGCCATTGCCGGTCATTTCGACGGCGGCAACGTGCGGGGTGACGGTTTCGGCCACGCGGATAACCGTGGCGGAATAGGAATCCAAGGGGTCTTCGGTAGCGTTCGCTCCGTTGAATCCGCTGCTGACTGCCTCCATGGCGCGCCTCCTGAGAAGATGCTTACCTATGTCAACGGTTGGGCACCCGGCGGTAGTCCGGCGACGGCTACGCCTTCAGAGAAATCCGGCAGGGAAATCCGTCAGGGAATCCGTCCGAGGAATCAGCGGTGGTCCTGCTGCAGCCGGCGCCAGAGGTCCGGCCAGGCTGTTGCGAACGCCGGGTGCAGTTCCCGGTCCTGAACGGAACCTGCCGGAACCCACCTGAGCTCGATGCTCTCGGCATCGTTGATGGCGGGGTCGAAGGATTCCACGACGCGGACCGCCACCGTGGTGTAGGACCAGTAGCCGACGTCGAACACGGACGTGAACAGCACGCGGACGTTCTCCGGGGGCACGGCGGCTTCTTCGTGGGCTTCGCGCAGGGCGCCGGTGATGGCGTCTTCGCCGTGGTGGAGCGCGCCGCCGGGCAGGCCCCAGGTTCCGCCGTGGTGACTCCACGCGGCCCGGTGCTGCAGCAGGATGCCTTTGGCGGGATCCTGGACCAGGAGCCCGGCCGATCCGAAGCGGCCCCAGAATTTGCCCACCGCGCCTTCGACCCAGGCATCGCCGGGATCGCGCGGGCCGGACGGGTGGCGGAGGTGTTCCGGGAGGCTGGCGGCTGCAGTGTCCATGGGACCAGTTTCCCACGGTCCGTTTTCCGGCCGGTCACAAAGCGTCACCGGTGAGTCGTTGCAGGTGTGGAACCGGACCGTACGGTTCTAGCGGGGCCGCCGTGCGGCGTGTTCCCGCGCCATTACGGCGTAGCGGTCGTCCGGCGTGCCGGCGGTGAAGCTTCCGTATTTGCGCTCCACGGCGGTGCGGATCAGGAAGTCGGCAATGGCTGGATTCTTGGGCAGGAGTGATCCGTGGAGGTAGCTCGCCACGATATTCCGGTAGCGCGCCCCTTCTTTCCCGTCGCTGCTGTTGTTGCCGGTGCCCTTGGAGGTGGTGCCCAGCGGCTGAACGCCGGGGCCGAGGGTCGTCTGGCCGCTGTGGTTTTCGTAACCCAGGATGTCCCCGAACTCGGGAGAGGACACCGTGACATTGCCGATCAGGCGTTCATCGGTGCCGTGCGTCTCGACATCCAAGACGCCGATGCCCGGAATCACCGAACCCGTACGCGTCTTGAAGAACCGTCCGAAGAGCTGGTAGAGCCCGCAGATCAGCAGCATGGGCGTTCCGCCTTCAGCCAGTTCCTTGAGCGTCGATTCACGGGAGAGCAGATCGTCCTGGATCACCAGCTGACCGCTGTCCTGCCCGCCGCCGCCCACGATCAGGTCCACATCGGCCGGAAAGTCGTCGCCGACGTTGTATTCGAGCAGCTCCGGGGTGTAGCCGTGCCAGCGGAGGCGCTGCTGGAGGACCAGGGCGTTGCCCCAGTCACCGTAGATGTTCATGTCGCGGGGATAGAGCTGCAGGACCCGGATGGTTCCCTTGCTTTCTTCGGACGCCGGGCTCATGAGACCACCTCCACTGTGGTGATTTTGGACAGCTCGCGGCGGATGGCCAGCATTGCCGTGTAAGTGCAGAAAATACGCTTGGGCTTGTCCTTGGCACCCTGGATGAATGCGGCAAGAGCCGGTGCGATTTCCGGGTTCACTGCGCCGATTGCCACCTCGTCGTACTGCAGCCGGAGGGCCATGTCGTAGGCCCGGGAACCGGACAACTGGTCCACGCCGCCTTCACGCAGCGAATCGAACTCCACGTCCCAAAGCCAGGACATGTCGCGGCCGTCGGCGTAGTTGTCATTGATCGCCACCATCGTGGCGTAGCCGCCGGCCGGGAAGGACTTCAGGCCCAGCCGGAAACCGCTGGGGTTCTTGACCAGCACCAGGTCCAGCGGCAGGCCGTCAACCACCAGGCTCTCGCCGCGGCCGAAGGCGGGCGCAACCTCGGACAGGGCCTTAAGCAAGCCGCCATGATCCGTGGGCGCGGCGCCGTTCCCGGCGATGCAACGGGCCAGGACAAGCGCGGCCGCGGCATTGAAAATGTTGTAGACGCCGCGGAGCTTCATCCCGGTGGTGACCGTGGCGCCGTCGTACTCAAAATCGGCGTCATCGGTGCCCACCCGGCGCAGTACGACGTCGGCGTGCGGCTTTGCCGGCAGCGCCGGCGCCGGGCTGCCGGGCCCGGCGCGGAGGTCGTCGTCGTTCGGGAACGTGCTGAGCAGGGAATCGTCGAGGCCGAAGTAGCGCACTTCGGGACCGTCCAGGGTGTCCGCTATGCGGGCGACGCGCGGATCCTCACGGTTCAGGACCACGGTGCCGGTGGTCTTGGACGCGATGTGCTGCAGCAGCTGGGCGGTTTTGTCGATTTCGCCGAAGCGGTCCAACTGGTCGCGGAGCACGTTGAGCAGCAGGCTGTAGCGCGGCGGAACCCTGTTGACGAAGTGCACAGCGTGCGCCTCATCCAGTTCCAGTACCGCGATGTCCGCGTCGAGCCGGCCCCGCCAGTCGACATCGCCCAGCAGGGCTGCGGCGACTCCGCGGGTGAAGTTGCTGCCGGTGCGGTTCGTGAAGACCTTCAGCCCCTGGCTCTCCAGCAGCTCCACCACCATTTTGGTGGTGGTGGTTTTGCCGTTCGTCCCGCTGACCACGGCGACACCCAGGGGCAGCGTGGACAGCGTCCGCTGCATGAAACCGGGGTCGACTTTCTCCACTACGAGGCCGGGGAGGGCAGAGCCTCCGCCCCTGAGCCGGGAAACCCGGCGGACGAGCTTGCCGAGCGGAACGCTGAAGTAAAGCATGCTCTGAATATATCCCAGTCACGGCATGGAACCGGGCCGGCCGGCCCCGCGCGGCAAGCCTCCGGCCATGCGGAGCACTATGCTGATTGGATGACCAACCCCCCTTCCACGGACTATTCCCGCGCGGGTGCAGGCCTTCGAATCGGTGTTCTGGCGCTCCAGGGCGACTTCCGGGAGCACCTGCGTTCGGCAGAAGCAACCGGCGCCACCGGCGTCGGAATCCGGCGGCCCTCCGAACTTGACGGCATCGACGGACTAATCATTCCCGGCGGCGAATCCACCACGATCGACAAGCTTGCCCGGGCGTTTGAACTCGCCGACCCCTTGCGCAAGCTCATCGCGGACGGCCTGCCGGTCTACGGCTCCTGCGCCGGCATGATCCTGCTCGCCGACGAAATCGCGGACCCCGCCACCGACCTGGCGGGCAATCCGCAACAGACATTCGGCGGGCTGGACATCACGGTCCGCCGCAACGCTTTCGGCCGACAGCGGGAATCCTTTGAGACCGACCTCGAATTCAAGGGGCTGGAGTTCAGCGACACGGGCGGCGGTGTGGCCCCGGTGCACGCGGTGTTCATCCGCGGGCCCTGGGTGGAGCGCGTGGGCCCGGGCGTGGAGGTCCTGGCGCAGGTGGAACCCGCGGATCCGGTCCACGCTTCGCATGCGGCCGCCCTGCAGGGGACGGCTAGAATTGTTGCAGTGCGTTCCGGCCACCTGCTGGCCACCTCCTTCCACCCGGAAGTGACAGGGGAGAAGCGCGTGCATGAACTGTTTATTCGAATGATCAGAGGAGAAGCGTAAAGCATGTCAGGCCACTCCAAATGGGCGACGACCAAGCACAAGAAGGCCATCCTTGATAGCCGCCGGGCCAAGTCGTTCGCCAAGCTGATCAAGAACATCGAAGTAGCGGCGCGGATGGGCGGCCCGGACCTGTCCGGCAACCCTGGGCTGGAACTCGCGGTCACGAAGGCCAAAAAGACCTCTGTCCCCGCCGACAATATCGACCGCGCCATCAAGCGCGGCGCCGGCCTCACCGGCGAGGTCGTGGACTACACGGAGATCATGTACGAATGCCGCGGCCCGCAGGGTTCGGCGCTGCTGATCGAATGCCTCACGGACAACAAGAACCGTGCAGCCTCCGAGGTCCGGCTGGCCATTTCACGCAACGGCGGCACCATCGCCGATCCCGGTTCCGTCAGCTACCTCTTTTCCCGCAAGGGCGTCGTCACGCTGCCCAAGAACGGGCTCAGCGAAGACGACGTTCTGATGGCCGTGCTCGACGCCGGCGCAGAGGAAGTCAAGGACAACGGAGACACCTTCGAAATCCACTCGGACCCGAAGGACCTCCAGGCTGTCCGCGACGCGCTCAAGGAAGCCGGTATCGACTACGACACCGACGAAGCAGAGTTCGTTCCCTCCATGGAGGTGCCGCTGGACCTCGACGCCGCCAAGAAATTCATGAAACTGGTGGACGCACTGGAGGAACTCGACGACGTCCAGAACGTCTACAGCAACGCCGACCTGAGCGACGAAGTGCAGGCCGCACTGGAAGCCGAGTGATCCGGCAGCCCTGCTGTGAAACTGAGGCCCGGCCTTGACTCTCCGCGTGTTGGGAGTCGACCCGGGCCTCACCCGTTGCGGCATCGGCGTTGTGGACGTCGAGAAGAACCGCCGCGCCACCATGGTGGCTGTCGGCGTTGTGGGAACATCGCCGGAGGAGAGCCTGGACCAGCGGCTGCTGGTGATCGCCACATCCATCGACGACTGGCTGGACCGCTATGAACCGCATGTCCTCGCCGTGGAGCGGGTGTTCTCCCAGTTGAACGTCAGTACCGTCATGGGTGTCGCCCAGGCATCCGGCGTGGTGATTGCCGCCGCCGCACGCCGCGGTATCCCCGTGGCCCTGCACACGCCGTCGGAAGTTAAAGCTGCCGTGACGGGCAGCGGAACATCCAACAAGGATGCCGTCACCAAACTGGTCACGAAGATCCTGCGCCTGGACGCCCCGCCGCGTCCGGCCGACGCCGCCGACGCGCTGGCACTGGCCATCACGCACGCGTGGCGGGCCGGCAGCGGGGCTGCCATCGCGACGACCGGCCCCGGCAGCCAGTCGCTGACCCCTGCCCAGCGGGCGTGGGCAGAGGCGGAAGCCAAAGCGCGCCGTGCACGGTGAATGTCCGGGCTCCTTGCTAGGGTATTCGTAGATATGTTCGGATAGCCGGTTGAAAACCGGTTGCATTTTTTTTGCAGTAGACCCAGGAGCCCGGCCTTGATCAGTTTTCTCCGCGGAACCGTAGCGCACGTCGGGTTGTCGTCCGCCGTGATCGACCTCAACGGCGCCGGCATGAGCGTGAACGCCACACCCCAGACCCTCAGCGGGCTGCGCCTCGGAGAAGAGGGCAAGCTCTACACCTCGCTGATCGTTCGTGAGGATTCACTGACGCTGTTCGGCTTCTCCAGCGATGACGAACGCGAGGTGTTCGATATCCTGCTCAGCGTGAGCGGCGTCGGGCCCCGCCTGGCACTGGCCGTCCTTGCCGTCCACGATCCCGAAGCCATCCGCGTCGCGGCGCACACCGGCGACGGCAAAGCGTTCACCAAGGTCCCCGGCATCGGACCGAAGGTCGCCGGCAGGATAGTCCTGGAACTCGCCGGAAAACTCGTGCCGCACGGCACCGGTTCGGCGGCAGCACCCGCAGCAGCCGCTCCCGCCCCGTGGAAGCCGCAGGTGGTGGCAGCAATGACGAGCCTCGGCTGGTCCGAAAAGGATGCCACTGCCAGCATCGACAAAGCACTGTCGGATTCCCCGGAACTCGAGGCCGGCGGCCAGGTGGCCGAAATCCTGCGGGCCACGCTGCGCTGGCTTGGCCAGGACGGCGCGCGCGCGGGCAACCGGGTAGGCAGTCGTGGCTGAGCCCACCCTGGTTGGCGGGGGAGAGGAGCCGGAGGAGCGGGTCATCGAGGCGGCCCTCCGGCCCAAGAACCTGCACGACTTCGTGGGCCAGCACCGTGTCCGCAAGCAACTGTCCCTGGTGCTGGAAGCATCGCGAATGCGCGGCCGCAGCGCCGACCACGTCCTGTTGTCCGGCCCGCCCGGCCTGGGCAAGACCACGTTGTCCATGATCATCGCGGCCGAGATGAACGCCCCGCTGCGGATCAGCAGCGGTCCGGCCATCCAGCACGCCGGAGACCTGGCCGCCATCCTTTCCTCCCTCTCGGAAGGAGAGGTCCTCTTCCTCGATGAGATCCACCGCATGTCCCGGCCCGCGGAAGAAATGCTGTACATGGCCATGGAGGACTTCCGCGTGGACATCGTGGTGGGAAAGGGCGCCGGAGCCACGGCAATTCCCCTCGAGCTGCCTCCGTTTACCCTGGTGGGCGCCACCACGCGTGCCGGCCTCCTGCCGGGGCCGTTGCGCGACAGGTTCGGCTTCACCGGCCACCTGGAGTTCTATTCCGTTGAGGAACTGGAGCTCGTCCTGAGGCGTTCGGCCGGCCTGCTGGACCTGAAGGTCAACTCGGCGGGCTTCAGCGAAATCGCGGGCAGGTCCAGGGGCACTCCCCGAATTGCGAACCGCCTGCTCCGCCGCGTCCGCGACTGGGCGCTCGTCCACGGCATTGAGCAGATCGATGCGCGCGCGGCCTCTGCCGCGCTTGACATGTACGAGGTGGACAAGAGGGGCCTTGACCGGCTGGACCGCTCCGTCCTCGAAGCCCTGATCACCAAGTTCGGCGGCGGGCCGGTGGGCCTTTCAACACTGGCCATTGCCGTGGGTGAAGAGCCGGAAACGGTGGAGACCGTTGCCGAGCCCTACCTGGTCCGCGAGGGGCTCCTCGGGCGGACGCCGCGCGGCCGGATCGCGATGGCACCGGCCTGGACCCACCTGGGCTACGCGGTTCCGGACGGAGTGTTCGGCCAGGAAACGCTGGCCCTGTTCGAAACGGACGACCTCAGCGTCGAGCCGGTGGCAGGGTGGCTGCCGAACGGCCAATAGCAGCGTCCGGCTTACTTTCCCTTTAGACTGGTATGACGCTCGGCACGTTCGGGTCTTTGTTTCTGTGGGCGGCTCCGGCCGCCGTTGGCTGGGCATGGTTTTTCTGCCGGGTGGGCCGAAACGAAGCCGACGTTGCTGTAAATCAGCTACGCAAGTACAGAACGGAAACTTCCTGTGTTCGGACATATTACTGCCCAGGCCCAGCCGCAGGCCGGCGGCGGCATCGACATCATGACCATCCTGCTCTTCGTGATGCTCGGAGTCTTCATCTTCATGATGTTCCGCCGCAACAAGAAGACCCAGCAGCAGCAGGCAACGCTTCAGTCGCAGTTCGCCCCGGGCGTCGAGGTCATGACCAGCTTCGGACTCTTCGGACGCATCGTCTCCATCAACGAGGACGAAAACAAGGTCGTCATCGAACTGTCCCCGGGCAACCTGGCCACCGTGCACCGCCAGGCCGTCACCAAGATCGTTGAGCCGGTTGTTGCTGCCGAAGAGCCCACCGTCGTTCCGGACGACGCCTCCTCCCTGACCGGACACGACGCCGACCGCGCCGATGCCGTTAACCGCCCCGAGGCCGTCCGCACCGACGTTGCTAACGAGACGCCGGAAGAATCGCTGAAGCGTCTTAACGACGAAGGCAAGAAGGACAGCTAGTCTGGCGTTTCCGCCAAGTCCCGCTAAGTAGAATTAACGACGGTAGCGGGCTGCCGCCGGAGTGTGAGCGGAGCTCGCCCCGGCGGCTCCTCCGTAAACAATAGAAAGATCGACAATGGCACGTACTGGCCCCAAAAACTCAGCACTCAGGGTGCTGGTCTGGCTCGGCGTTATCCTCGCCGTCATGACTGCCGTGCTCGCCGGCGGCTCCATTTCCGGCCAGGCCAGCTGGGCACCAAAGCTTGCACTTGACCTTGAGGGCGGAACCCAGATGATCCTGGCGCCCAAGGTCGAGGGCGGTTCGGACATCAACGAGGATCAGCTCAACCAGGCCGTTGCGATCATTCGCCAGCGCGTGGACGGCTCGGGCGTCGCGGAAGCGGAAATCAGCACGCAGTCCGGCCGCAACGTGGTGGTCAGCCTTCCGGGTACCCCGTCCAAGGAGACCCGCGCCCTCATCCAGGCTTCGGCCGACATGAACTTCCGCCCGGTGCTCCAGGCCGGAGCCGGCGCCGCCGTGCCTACGGAATCCCTGACTCCGGACGACAAGCTGCCCAAGCCGACGGCTGAGCCGGCCAACAGCAGCGACGTCAACTGGGTCACGCCCGAGGTGTACAAGAAGTTCGAGACGCTGGACTGCGACAACCCCTCGCAGGACAAGCAGGAACGCTCGGACCCCGCCAAGCCGCTGGTGACCTGTGAGCCGGCGACGGCCACGTCCCCGGCCATCAAGTACATCCTGGGTCCGGTGGAAGTGAAGGGCTCGAACATCAAGTCCTCGTCCTTCCAGCTGCAGCAGGGAGCACAGGGCGCTGTCACCAACGAATGGGCCGTGAACATCCAGTTCGACGAGCAGGGAACCGCCAAGTTCAAGGAAGTCACTGAACGGCTGTACCAGTTCTTCGTGGCCGCCGGCGGCGAATCGGGCAACGACCCCAAGGCCCAGTTCGCCATTGTCCTCGATGACCAGGTCATCTCCGCTCCGCGCTCCCTTGCTGTGATCACCGACGGCCGTCCCCAGATCACCGGCGGATTCACCGAGCAGTCCGCAAAGGCATTGTCGGACCAGCTGCGCTTCGGTGCACTCCCCATCAGCTTCGAGATCCAGAGCGAGCAGCAGATTTCCGCAACCCTGGGCGGTGAGCAGCTCAAGATGGGCCTGCTCGCCGGTGTGATCGGCCTGCTGCTCGTGGTGGTCTACTCCCTCTTCCAGTACCGGGCGCTCGGATTCGTCACCATTTTCTCCCTTGTGGTGGCCGGAGCCCTGACCTATCTGGCGATTGCCATCCTGGGCTGGACCGAGAACTACCGCTTGTCACTCGCCGGCGTCGCCGGCCTCATCGTGGCCATCGGCCAGACGGCTGACTCGTTCATCGTCTACTTCGAACGAATCCGTGATGAACTGCGCGAAGGCCGCGGGCTCGTCTCCGCCGTGGAAAACGGCTGGAAGCGTGCCAAGCGCACCGTCCTGGCCTCCAAGGCAGTGAACCTGCTGGCAGCGCTGGTCCTCTACTTCGTCGCTGTGGGCAACGTGCGCGGCTTTGCGTTCACCCTGGGCCTGACCGCCATCGCCGACCTCATCGTCGTGTTCATGTTCACCCACCCGACCCTGCAGCTCCTGGCCCGCACCAAGTTCTTCGGCGAGGGCCACCGCTTCTCCGGCCTTGACCCCAAGCGCCTCGGCGCCGTGCCGCTCTACCGCGGTGCAGGCAGGCTCCGCACACCGGAAGAAAAGCCGGGTGTGGTGCGCGCCAAGAACACCGGCGCCGCAGCTGAAGCCGAGCGCCGGATGACCATTGCAGAACGCCGCCTGGCGGAAAAGCAGGAGCAGCTTGCCGGTTCCTCCAAGAGCACGTCCAAGGAGGGCAAGTAAATGACCACGAATTTTGCCACGTTCGGCAATGAGCTCTACACGGGCAAGCGCTCGTACAACTTCGTCGGTTCCAAGAAGATCTGGTTCATCATCGCGGCCGTCGCCGTGGCGCTGTCCATCCTCCTCCCGGTGGCCAAGGGCGGATTCAACCTCGGCATCGAGTTCCGGGGCGGGTCCGAATTCACCGTCTCCAACGTGAAGACCACGGAAGCGTCCCTCGGCGAGAAAGCCGTCCAGGACGTCGTGGAGGGCAGCATTCCACGCGTGGCCAACGTCGCCGGCAGCACGATGCGGATCCAGACGGACAAGCTCACCGATGACGAAACCCTCCGCATCAAGGAAGGGCTGACCACCGCCTACGGTGTCACGGACAACGAGGTGACCTCCACCTTCGTGGGTCCCACCTGGGGTGCTGACGTCACCAAGCAGGCGCTCCTGGGCCTGGTGATTTTTGTCGTCATCGCGGCCGTCCTGATGGCGCTCTACTTCCGGACCTGGAAGATGTCGCTTTCGGCGCTGGTAGGCATGCTCGTGACCATGTTTGTCACTGCGGGTGTGTACGCCCTCAGCGACTTCGAAGTGACGCCGTCCGCCATTATCGGGTTCCTTACGGTGCTCAGCTACTCGCTGTATGACACGGTGGTGGTCTTCGACAAGATCCGCGAGAACACCGCAGACCTTGACGCCTCCACCCGCCGCACGTTTGCCGAAGAGGTCAACCTTGCCGTCAACCAGACGCTGGTCCGGTCCATCAACACGATGATGGTGGCCATTCTTCCCGTGGGCGCCATCCTGTTCATCGGTGCCGGCCTCCTGGGCGCGGGCACCCTGCGCGATCTGTCGCTGGCCCTGTTCGTTGGAATCCTGATCGGCACGGCAGCAACCATCTTCATCGCGGCCCCGCTGTATGCCTGGCTGAGGCAGAGCGAACCCGCGCTGGTCAAGCAGGCAGAGCGCGTTGAACGCCGCCGTAGCGAGTCGGCTGCGAAGGCAGCCGCTGCGCCGGAGACTGCAACAGCCTAATCTGTTCGGCTGCCGAGGGCCGGACTCCGTCATTCGTGACGGGGTCCGGCCCTTCGCATCTGCGTCCCGGTTACGGATGTGTCCTGCCGCGGGAATAGACTGGGATAATTAACGGGTCGTGAGGGGTGCTTCATTGGAAGAACGTTCGACGTCGGCGCCAACGGCCGACGGTGGTGAAGGTCCGGGCCAGGGTCCGCAGACCGGTTTGGTCGCGCCCGGGCACCCGGATGCAGGCGTGCCGGTTGACAGTTCAGGGTTCCGTCCCACCTTCCCCGGACGCCGCGAACGCACCAGGTCCAGACTGGCGCGGCTGACCGGCCGCGGTACGGCAACGTACTCGCCCATCCTGGAACCGCTACTCCGCACCGTTCGGGCCAACAACCCGAAAGAGGATTTCGACCTCATCCAGCGGGCCTTCGTGGTGGCCGAACAGAGCCACCGGGGGCAGAAACGCAAGAGCGGCGATCCGTACATTACCCACCCCGTCGCGGTGGCCACCATCCTGGCCGAACTCGGACTGAGCGGCACCACCCTGGCAGCCGCCCTCCTGCACGACACCGTTGAAGACACCCCCTACACGCTTGCGGACCTCAAGAGGGACTTCGGCCCCGAGGTCGCCATGCTGGTTGACGGCGTGACCAAGCTGGACAAGGTGAGCTTCGGCGAAGCCGCACAGTCCGAAACCGTCCGCAAGATGGTGGTCGCGATGGCCAAGGACATCCGCGTGCTGATGATCAAACTCGCGGACCGGCTGCACAATGCGCGCACCTGGCGGTTCGTGTCCGCGGAGTCATCGGCCCGCAAAGCCCGCGAAACGCTGGAAATCTTCGCACCGCTGGCACACCGCCTCGGAATGAACACCATCAAGTGGGAACTTGAAGACCTGTCCTTCGCGGCGCTGTACCCGAAGGTATACGAGGAAATCGTGCGCATGGTGGGGGACCGGACCCCGGAGCGCGAAAAGAGCCTGAGCGTCATCCGGAACCAGATCACCGACGATCTCCGGACCGCCAAGATCAAGGCCACCATCACGGGCCGGCCCAAGCATTACTACTCGATTTACCAGAAGATGATTGTCCGCGACAAGGACTTCGACGACATCAACGACCTGATGGGTGTTCGCGTCCTGGTGGATTCCGTCCGGGACTGTTACGCCGCCCTGGGCACGCTGCATTCGCGCTGGAACCCGCTTCCGGGCCGGTTCAAGGACTACATCGCGATGCCGAAGTTCAACATGTACCAGTCCCTACACACCACGGTCATCGGGCCGGGCGGCAAACCGGTGGAAATCCAGATCCGCACCCACGAAATGCACCGCCGCGCCGAGTACGGCGTCGCAGCGCACTGGAAGTACAAGGATCAGCCGAACAGGACGGCCGCCGGCCCCGGCAGCCCCCGCGACGGCGACATGGGCTGGCTCCGGTCCCTGGTCGACTGGCAGCAGGAAACATCCGACCCCGGCGAGTTCCTGGACTCCCTGCGGTTTGAAATCAATGCCCGTGAAGTGTTCGTGTTCACGCCCAAGGGTGAAGTGATGGCACTGCCTGCCGGATCAACGCCCGTGGACTTCGCCTATGCCGTCCACACCGAAGTGGGCCACCGGACCATCGGAGCCAGGGTCAACGGCAAGCTGGTTCCCCTCAACAGCGAGCTCAACCACGGTGACTGGGTTGAGATCTTTACCTCCAAGGCGGAGGGCGCCGGCCCCAGCCAGGACTGGCAGCACTTCGTCAAGAGCGCCCGAGCCCGCAACAAGATCCGGCAATGGTTCAGCAAGGAACGCCGCGAAGAGGCAATTGACCGCGGCAAGGAACTCCTGACCAAAGCGATGCGGAAGCAGAACCTTCCCCTGCAGCGCCTGATGACCCATGACGCCCTGGCCGAAGTCGCCGAGCACTTCAAGTATGTGGACATCTCCGGCCTCTACGCCGGGGTGGGTGACGGGCACACGTCGGCCCAGTCCGTCATGGAGCGCCTTGTGGAGACCCTCGGCGGGAACGAGGGCCCGGAGGATGACCTGACCGAGGTCAGCATCCCCACCCAGGTGAGCAAGACGAAGTACTCCGACTCCGGCGTGATCGTCCGCGGTGTGGGGGACGTCTGGGTCAAGCTCGCCCGCTGCTGTACGCCGGTGCCTCCGGATCCCATCCTGGGGTTCGTGACCCGGGGATCAGGAGTGTCTGTGCACCGCACGGACTGCACCAATGTCTCCGACCTGAAGGACCAGCCGGACCGCATCGTGGAAGTTGACTGGGCTCCCACCCAGTCCAGCGTGTTCCTCGTGGAGATTCAGGTGGAGGCCCTGGACCGGAAGTCGCTGCTGTCCGACGTCACCAGGATCCTCTCCGAAAATCACGTCAACATCCTTGCCGCCAGCGTGCACACGTCAACGGACAGGGTGGCCATCTCGAAGTTCGCATTCGAGATGGGGGACCCCAAATACCTCAGCCACGTGCTCAGTGCGGTGCGCCGGATCGACGGTGTGTTTGATGTTTACCGGACCACAGGAAACCGGCGGCGCAGCTAACAACCCGTCGGGGGAACCGGCCGCGGCTAAACCTGTCGGGGGAACTAGCCGCGGCTATCCGGGCTCGGGCTTTAGGGCCGAGAGTATCTCCAGGGCCGCCTTCTTGTGCGGAACCCGGGGCGTGGCCTCGACGGCCAGCGTGAGCAGCCGCAGCCTGACATCCAGCTCAGGGCGTGCCAGCATCTTCCGCAGGGCCGGCAACGCCCGTTCCGCGTCCACGTGCAGGGCGATGTCCAGGGCTGTACGCAGCGGACTGGAAACCATCAGCCCGCCCAGGCTGACGACGTCGAACGGGCCAAGCCTGACTTCGTGCAGGGTGCAACCGCGGGTGGACCTCAAGCTGGAAACCCGGCGGGTGGCATCCACGAGGAGCGCAAGGCGGTCCGGTTCCCCGGCGCAGCCGTAGATCCATGCCGCCGTCATCCTGCCCGCCACGACCCGCTGCCGGATACCCGGCGGGACGGCAAAGGAGGCCGCGCGGGCCCGCAGCTGCGGAGTGGCCGCAGTACCAGGCAGCATGTACCCGCGCTGGTACAACTGGCTCAGGAGGCCGTCCGCGGCCATCGCCTGCAATTCCGGCCACGAGAATACACGGCCGGGCGAATAGAGTTCCGTGGGCCCGGGGACTGCGGGCACATGGTGCGCCGGCACGGTGCGTGGGGTGAGCGGAGACGAGGTAGCCATTCAGCCATCTTTTCCTGCCGGCTTAAACGGGTACAGGCCCCGTTCCGGATATGTGGATAAACGGAACGGGGCCTGTACTTGGCGCCTGTGTGCTTATGACAGTTCGCTGGCCGAGCGGGAGATCTGGTCAAGCCACGCCTGGCGTGCCTCCAGGGCTTCCTGGGCGGCCTTGATCTTGCGCTGGTCCCCGGCCTTCTCCGCCTTCGCGAGGTCTTCCTTCAGCCCGGCGATGGCGGCTTCCAGCTGCGACAGGGCGCTATTGGTCCGCGCCTTCGTCTCCGGGTTGGACCGCTTCCAGTTTTCGTCCTCGGCGTGGCGGACAGCGTCCTCCACCTTCCGGAGCCCGGCTTCGATCCGGCCCATGTCCGCACGAGGAACCTTGCCGGCCTCCTCCCAGCGGTCACGGATGGACTGGAGCGCCTTCTTGGCCGTGCCGAGATCCTTGATCGGCAGCAGGGCGTTCGCTTCGACCAGAAGGGCTTCCTTCACGGTCAGGTTCGCGCCGTATTCCTGGTCGATCTCGTCGTTGGCTGCCTGCCGCGAGGTGAAGAAGACGTCCTGAGCGGCGCGGAAGCGCGCCCACAGTGCGTCGTCGTCCTTGCGGCTTGCCCGCGGTGAGGCCTTCCATTCGTCCATCAGGCGGCGGTATTCACCGGCGGCGAAACCCCAGTCGGTGGAGGAAGACAGTGCCTCAGCTTCAGCGATCAGCTTTTCCTTCGCGGCCTTGGCTGCGGAGTTGTTGCTGTCCAGCTGCGAGAAGTACGCCCGGCGGTGGCGGTCGAAGACCGTCCGCGCTGCCCGGAACCGCTTCCAGAGAGCGTCCTCGTTGCTGCGGCCCAGCCGGACGCCGTTCTTCTGCGCCGTCTTCCAGCTTTCGAAGAGTTCGTTCATCCGGGCGCTGGAGGTCTTCCACTGGATCTGCGCGGGATCATGACCGGAAATTTCTTCAGCCTCCGCAACGATCGCTTCGCGGGCGGCCAGTTCGGCGGCGCGCACGGCGTCGTGTTCGGCCTTTTCGGCCTTTTCCAGTTCCGCAATCTGGGTGGACAGCGTGTCGAGACGGGCCTCGGCCGAGCGGAGATCGCCCACCATGTTCCGTTCAGCGAGCTGCTCGCGCAGGTGCGTCACGGTTTTCTGCATGTCGGTGGTCGGGGCCTTGGAGCTCACCCGCTGTTCAAGCAGGACAATCTGGGCCACCACGTCGTCGTACTTCCGGGCGAAGTAGCCAAGGGCTTCCTCGTCGCTGACGTCCGGGTACTGACCGACGGGGTGTTCTTCGCCGTCGATGGTCAGGAAGACGTGGCCGTCGCCTTCGACGCGGCCCCAGCGTGCGGCTTCGGCCAGGGATGCAGCCGAGGAGACCGGAGCGGGGACGGGAACGGCAGGGGAGGACGCAGCCTTCGGCCGTGCCGCGAAGGCAGCCGGTGAAGGCGCCGGGCGGGCTGCCGGACGCGGAGCCGGCGCTGGCGCGGCGGGAGCGTCAGCCTCCGCAGCCGGAGTCTCTGAGGCCGGAGCCTCAGCAGGCACGTCAGCCTCTGCGGACGGAGTCTCTGCCGCCGGAGCCTCGGCGGGCACGTCAGCCTCCGCAGCCGGAACCTCGGCCTCGGCGGGCACCTCAGCCTCCGCAGCCGGAACCTCGGCGGGCACCTCGGCCTCCGTAGCCGGAACCTCGGCCGGGGCCTCAACCTCAGCCTCAGGTGCGGAAGTTTCCTGGTCCGCTGACTGCGCATCTGCCGTAGCTTCGGGGGCTGCGTCGTTGCCGGCCGCCTGTGCGTCGTCAACCACCTGAGCGCCGGTCTCGGCTTCGTCGGAGGCTGCTGTTACTGTTTCGTCGGATTTCTGACTGTCTGTCACCGCTAAAAGTCTTTCGCTTGGAGGGAAATACCTGCACCCGCAGCGTGGAGGCCGGGGCTGGTTACTTCAGAGAGAACGAGTCTATCGTGACTGGTTCCGCAGGAGCGCCGTCTGTTGCGCTTCCGCCTGTCTTAATACCGCCTGCGGCGATATTTGCCACCACATCAAGGCCGGATGTCACCTTGCCCACTACCGTGTAGCCGCCGGCCTCATCGGCCGGAATGACCGTGTCCTTATAGACGATGAAGAACTGGGTGCCGTTTCCGTAGGCGTTGCCTCCGGTCCGCGCCACTGCAATGGTTCCGGCCGGATACTTGTTGTCTGCCGGCGTGTTTTCCAGCGGACCCCAGGTGTACGCGGGGTCGCCCTGTCCGTCACCGGTTTTCGACCCGCACTGCAGGACGCCGAACGTCTCGCCCGTGGTCAGCCGGTGGCAGCTGATGCCGCTGTAGTAGTTCTCGTCGGCCAGGGATTTGAAGACCGCGGCCGCCTGCGGTGCCTTGGTTCCGTCCAGTTCAACGGCCAAAGCCCCGCTGTTCAGCTTGAGCTCGCCGGTAAAGACCTTGCCCGCCGCGGTCTCCGGCTTAGGGATATTGGTGCCGTTTGTGGCCGCCGGCGTCGGTGACGCCGAAGGGCTGGTCAGCCCGGCCTGCGCTGCCGCGTACTCGTCCTCTGAGGGGTTGCTGGCGAAGACGGTGAGTTGAAGGACGACGGCGAGGACCAGCGCCCCGGCGCCCGCCCCGACAGCAAGGAGGTTGTCGCGCTTACGGCGTTTTTCCTGCTGCCGCCGCAACTCGCGCTTCGCTTCCATCTGCAGGATGCGCCGCTTAGCCTCGCGGGCGCTCCGTGAACTGGCCGCCAAAAGTCCTCCTGGGTGTCGGGCCGGCCCGCCGGACGGGCCAAGGGCGACGTCCGGTGTCCGGCAGCAAGCGGCAGGCGGTGCTCCGGGCACCTCCATTAGAAGTTGCAGGCGCCGAAAGCATAAACTGACTGCCGCACATAGTTTATGCATGACTGGCTGGACTCCCGCCCTTACCGCCGCTTTTTGATCACATGGCGGAATCGGATCACCGGGCAGGGTACTCCGGCCTTCTGTTACCTGAGGAGAAAATCCACCATGGCACGCACCGCCTCCCTGTCCGGATTCCCCGAGTGGCTTCCCGAGGAGCGGCTGGTGGAGCTGCATGTGCTGGACACCTTGCGGCGTGTCTTCGAACTGCACGGCTTCTCCTCGATCGAGACCCGCGCAGTGGAAACCGTGGGACAGCTGCTCCGCAAGGGCGAGATCGACAAAGAAGTTTATGGACTCAGCCGCCTGCAGGAGGATGAAGAGGAGTCCAGGGCCGCCAAGGGTGACCACCACGCCCTCGCCCTGCACTTCGACCTGACCGTGCCGTTCGCCCGTTACGTCGTGGAGAACGCCGGCTACCTCGCATTTCCGTTCCGCCGCTACCAGATCCAGAAGGTGTGGCGCGGCGAGCGTCCGCAGGAGGGCCGCGCCCGCGAATTCACCCAGGCGGATATCGACATTGTGGGCGACGGCGTGCTGCCGTTCCGCTACGACGTCGAAATCGCGCTGGTCATCGCCGAAGCCCTCGGCGCCCTCCCGATTCCCGACTTCCGCCTGCGCATCAACAACCGCAAGCTGGCCGAGGGCTTCTACCGCGGGATCGGCCTGACGGACACTGCCGGAGTCCTGCGGAGCATCGACAAGCTGGAGAAGATCGGCCCTGCCAAGGTGGCCGAGCTGCTGAAGACGGAGCTGGGAGCCACTGAGGAACAGGCGCAGGCCGCCCTGAGCCTGGCCGGCATCCGGACCGAGGACACCTCCTTCGTTGAAAAGGTCCGTGCCCTGGGCGTGAAGGACGAGCTGCTGGAGGAAGGGCTGAACGAGCTGGAGCAGGTCATCGCAGCCGCCGTGCACCGTGCTCCCGGCAAGGTGGTGGCGGACCTGAGCATCGCCCGCGGCCTCGACTACTACACCGGAACCGTGGTGGAAACCGTCCTGGTGGGCCATGAACAACTCGGCTCCATCTGCTCCGGCGGGCGCTACGACGCCCTGGCCAGCAAGGGAAACCGTAAGTTCCCGGGTGTCGGCCTCTCCATCGGCGTCACCCGCCTCGTCTCCAGGATCCTGAGCCAGGAACTGGCCCAGGCCACCCGCAAGGTACCCACGGCAGTGCTCGTCGCGCTGAACAACGACGACAGCTGGGGCGCGGCCCAGGATGTCGCCGCGCAGCTCCGCTCCCGCGGGATCTCCACCGAGGTGGCGGCGAAGGCTGAGAAGTTCGGCAAGCAGATCAAGTTCGCGGACCGGCGCGGCATCCCGTTCGTCTGGTTCACGGACGACGACGGCAAGCACCAGGTCAAGGACATCCGTTCGGGCGAGCAGACGGACGCCGACCCCGCCACGTGGACTCCGTCGGACGAGGACCTGTACGTCCGGGTGGTTAACGCCTAAGCGGCCGTCACGGACGCAGCCGCCGCTTCCGGAGGCGCAGCACCAGGAAGCGGCCGGCTACTCCGGCGGCCAGTACGGCCGCCATGCCGGCCACCGAAGCCAGCGGCAACGTGAAGGCCAGGACCAGGCATCCGACAAAACCGGCGGCATTCAGCCAGCGGGGTGCGGTGCCCGGCCGCTCGGCCATGGTGAAAGCGGCAGCATTCGTCACCGAGTAGTAGATCAGCACGCCGAAACTCGAGAAGCCCACCACGGTGAGCACATCCGTGGTGACGAGCAGTGCCACCACTGCGGCAGCCACTGACAGCTCGGCGACGACAGGCACGGTGTGGCGGCCGCCCACCCGGGCCAGGGGAGACGGGAGGTCCCGTTCCCGGGCCATAGCCAGTGCCGTGCGGCCCACTCCGGTAATGAGGGCCAGCAGGGCTCCCAGGCAGGCGGCTGCTGCTCCGGCCTGGACGAAAGGTCCCCCGGCGCTGAATCCCGAGAGGAGCACCGCGTCCAGCAGCGGTGACACGGATTCCGCCAGCCGGGCCGGGGAGAGGTGCCAGAGCAGAAGCACGGCAAGGCCAAGGTAGATCACGAAAGCCGCGGCCAGGGCCGCCAATATCGCCCGCGGTATGGTCCGCGCGGGATCCTTGACTTCCTCGCCCAGCGTGGCGATCCGGGCGTAGCCGGCAAAGGCGAAGAACATCAGCCCGGCGGCCGGCAGGATTCCCCAGGCGCTGCCGGCATTTGCCGCCAGGGCGCCGGGTTCCGGGTGGGGGCCGGATAGGCCGGCAACGGCAACAAACACCAGGGTGGCCAGCACGATCCCGAGCAGGATCCGGGTCAGCAGCGCGGTGCGGGTGATGCCCATGAGGTTGACCACCGTGAGTACTGCGACGGCGGCGATGGCCACGGGCGTGGCATAGCCCGGTGCCGCGTAATGGCCGAAGGTCAGGGCCATGGCCGCGCAGGATGCGGTTTTTCCGGTGACAAAACCCCAGCCGGCGATGAAGCCCGGCCATTCGCCCAGCTGTTTGCGGCCGTAAACATACGTCCCTCCGCTGGCCGGGTATTTGGCAGCCAGCTGGGCTGACGCAACGGCATTGCAGTAGGCAATCGCGCCGGCGACCAGCACGGAGACAATCATGAGCGGGCCGGCCAGGGCGGTGGCCGGGGAGAAGACGACGAACACGCCGGCACCGAGCATGGAGCCAAGCCCGATTGCGGTGGCGTCAAGCACTCCGAGCCGGCGCTGAAGCCGTTGATGGGTCTGCATGGCGGAAGGAAAGCCTCTCCAACGGGTAAACTCGAACGGGGCTGTTCCCGTAACGGTCCTATTCAACATCATCTCTGTATTCCTGCTGTCTCCTTCAGAAAGGCGTGCTGTGCTGCGCACACATGACCTCGGATCCCTTCGCTCCGAGCACATTGGACAAACCGTAACCCTTGCCGGCTGGGTGGGCCGGCGTCGTGATCACGGTGGTGTGGCATTCGTTGACCTTCGCGATGCCTCCGGCGTCGCCCAGGTGGTAGTCCGGGAAGAAGAGGTTTTCCACGGCCTCCGCAATGAGTACGTGCTCCAGGTCATCGGGACGGTTTCGCAGCGTCCGGAGGGCAACGAAAACCCGGCCCTGGCCACCGGCCAGATCGAGGTCATCGCGGAGAAGGTGACCATCCTCAACACCTCGGATCCGCTGCCCTTCCAGATCGACGAGCACGTCGAGGTGGGCGAGGAAGCCCGGCTCAAGCACCGTTACCTTGACCTGCGCCGCCCGGGCCCCGCCCGCAACATGCGCCTGCGTTCAGAGGCAAACCGCGTGGCCCGCGAGCTGCTCCACCGCGACGGTTACGTGGAGATTGAAACCCCCACCCTGACGCGCTCGACGCCGGAAGGCGCCCGCGACTTCGTGGTCCCCGCACGCCTCGCACCGGGTTCCTGGTACGCGCTGCCGCAGTCGCCGCAGCTTTTCAAGCAGCTCCTGCAGGTGGGCGGCTTCGAGAAGTACTACCAGATCGCGCGCTGCTACCGCGATGAGGACTTCCGCGCGGACCGCCAGCCGGAATTCACCCAGCTGGACATCGAAGCGAGCTTCGTGGAGCAGGACGACATCATTTCGCTCGGCGAAAACATCGTCAAAGCCTTGTGGCAGCTGATCGACGTCGAAATCCCGACGCCCATCCAGCGCATCACCTACGCCGACGCCATGGCACGCTACGGCTCGGACAAGCCGGACCTCCGCTTCGGCCAGGAACTGACCGAACTGACGGAATTCTTCAAGGACACCAACTTCGGCGTGTTCAAGGCGCCCTACGTCGGTGCCGTGGTCATGCCGGGCGGCGCCTCGCAGGCACGCCGCGCCCTGGATGCCTGGCAGGAATGGGCCAAGCAGCGCGGCGCCAAGGGCCTTGCCTACGTCCTGTTCAAGGAAGACGGCGAGCTGACCGGTCCCGTGGCCAAGAACCTCACGGACACCGAGCGGGCCGGCCTGGCCGACGCCGTCGGTGCCAAGCCGGGCGACTGCATCTTCTTCGCTGCCGGCGAGAAGACGCCCTCCCGTGCACTCCTCGGCGCCGCGCGCGTTGAAATCGGGCACCGCACCGGCCTGATCAACCCCTCGGACTGGGCGTTCTGCTGGGTGGTTGATGCCCCGATGTTCGAGCCGGCCGCTGCCGCGGTGGCCTCGGGCGATGTTGCTGTCGGTGCCGGCCAGTGGACCGCGGTCCACCACGCCTTCACGTCGCCCAAGCCCGAATTCATGGATTCCTTCGACCAGGATCCGGAGTCCGCCCTGTCCTACGCTTATGACATTGTCTGCAACGGCAACGAAATCGGCGGCGGTTCCATCCGTATCCACGAGCGTGACGTGCAGGAACGCGTGTTCGAGCTCATGGGCCTGGACAAGGCGGACGCCGAGACCAAGTTCGGGTTCCTGCTGGAAGGCTTCAAGTTCGGCGCTCCGCCGCATGGCGGCATCGCCTTCGGCTGGGACCGCGTTGTCGCACTCCTGGCCGGCGTGGAGTCGATCCGCGACGTCATCGCCTTCCCGAAGTCCGGCGGCGGCTACGACCCCCTGACCCAGGCTCCCGCGCCGATCACCGCGCAGCAGCGCAAGGAAGCCGGCGTCGACTTCAAGCCGGAAGCCAAGAAGGACGACAGCGCCAAGTAGCACCGCATGATCAGCAGCAAAGGCTCTCCGGGAAACCGGGGAGCCTTTGCTGTCCCGCCAGCAAATGAATGAGGAGTCCGATGGAACGGCAGACGATGCCTGCCCTGGAGGAATTGATGGATGCGGCCTGGCCCGCTCCCGACCGGGAGGAATCCGGCGGCTGGGTGCTTCGCGCTGCGGGCGGCGTGACCCAGCGGGCCAACTCGGTCTGGCCGCGGTCCGAGCCGGCGGGAAGCCTGCACCACCGGATGGTGATGCTGCGGGATGCGCGGGCCTGGTACCGCAGCCGCCGTCTTCCCGTCATCTTCCAGGTCTTCGACGACTCCCGCCGTGCCGCCCTGAACGCTGTCCTCGACGAGGAAGGCTTCACGAGGCAGTCCGAGACCTTGATCCTGGTGCGCGACGCCGGCGCGGCTACCGCAGCCCCAGGGGCGGCACCGGACGCCGGCGTCGAGATTTCAGGGGTCGAGATGTCAACGGAACCGTCGGAGGAATGGCTGCGCCTCTGGTGGAGCGTGGACGGCCGCGGTGGCGAGGAGTCCCTCGCCACCGCCCGCACCATTCTGGAGGGCTGCCGGTCGGCCTACGCATTGGTGAGGGACGACGACGGCGTGCCGGCCGCCGTCGGACGCCTTGCCGTTCCTTCGGTCGGCGGGGAGGGTGGCCTGTACTGCATGGCCACGCGTCCGGATGCCCGCCGGAGGGGTTTCGGCTCCCGGGTCCTCGCGTCCCTGCTGCGTGAGGGTGACGCCCGGGGCGTCAGCAGCTACTGGCTGCTGGTGACCGCGGCCAACGCCGGTGCCCGGGAGCTGTATGCCCGTTCGGGCTTCACGGAAGCCGGCCGCTATTACTACCGGCAGGAGCGGCCGAAGCGGCACCTGACCGGCTGCTAGGAACCCCGGCCGCCGTGCGGCGGGCGGTACCGGCCAGGTAGGGAGCACCCAGTTCCTCGATCGGCGTCTTGAACGTCTCGCGGGAGTAGTACACCGAGGCGGCTGCGACGAGCATGCAGGCTGTGCCGAACACCGCCACGGGAACCCAGCCGGTGGCGCCCGGGGTCAGGAGCATGCCGGCGATCATGGGCGCGAAGCCGGCCAGGACGAGTCCCAGCTGGTTGCCCATCGCCATGCCGGTGTAGCGCACCGGGGCGGCGAACTGTTCGGCGAAGAACGAAGGCCAGATGCCGTTGAAGCCCGAATACAGCACGGTCATGTTCAGGAAGGCCGCCAGGAAGACCAGGACGATGTTCCCGGAGGACAGTGCCAGGAAATACAGGAAGATCGTGGCTGAGCACCCGAAGGCGGCAGTGAGCAGCAGCGGCCGGCGGCCGATCCGGTCCGACAGCCTGGCCGCCAGCGGCATGGCGAACATGGACAGGCCGATGGCGACGGCGTTGACGGTCAGGATGGAGCCGCGGTCAAAACCTGCCGTGGAGGTGGCGTATGCCAGGCCGAAGACCGTGAAGATGGTCTGCATGACGGACATGATCGACATTCCCACAACACGCAGCACGTCCGCGCCTTGGAACCTGAGTACTTCCTTGACGGGCATCGGGGCGACCTGGCGGCTCTCCTGGGCTTCCTCGAAAACCGGTGTTTCGTCCAGGTGGGTCCGGACCCAGTAGGCGATGGCCAGCACCACGATGGAGAGCCAGAAGGGGATGCGCCAGCCCCAGCTCAGCATCGCATCCTGGGGGAGCGCGGTGACCGGAATGAAGACCAGGGTGGCCAGCACCATGCCGGAGGCATAGCCGGTCATCACGAAGCTGGTGAAGAAGCCGCGCCGTCCTTCGGGCGAGTGTTCGAGCGTGAGCGTGGAGGCGCCGGCCGATTCCGCGCCGGCCGAGAAGCCCTGTGCCAGCCGGCCGGCCACGAGGAGGATCGGGGCCCAGACGCCCACCTGTTCGTAGGTGGGCAGGAAGCCGATGCCGAGCGAGGCCAGGCCCATGATGCCGAGAGTAAGCAGCAGGATCTTCTTCCGGCCCAGCTTGTCACCGAAGTGGCCCATGACCAGGCCGCCCACCGGCCGGGCCACGTAGGCCACGCCGAAGGTGGCGAAGGCGCCGATCAGCCCGATGGCGGGGTCCGCCGAGGGGAAGAACAGGTGCGGGAACACGAGTGCTGCCGCGGTCCCGTAGATGAAGAAGTCGTAGTACTCCAGGGTGCTGCCGAGGAATGATGCCAGGGCTGCCTTGGCTGGCGTTTTCCGAGGGGCAGTACGGGGGATAGTGCCTGCGGTCTCGTGCCGGGTCTGGCCCGGTGTTGTCCGGGCTGCGCCCGGTGTTGCGGGTGAGGTGTGCATGGGGATCTCCTTAAGACGTCGGTGTCTTAGTGGCAGCCGGTGTGGAATCCCCGAGGTGGAAGTCCACCGACAGGATCTGCTGGCTGTTGGGGAATGAGTAGGCCTTCAGTGGCTCGTGCAGCGGATGGGTGTTGTACACCGCGATGTCCTCGACGGTTTCGAAATCGGCCACAATGGCGTAGTCGAAGGAGCGCTCCGTGTTGAGCACGTCCGGGCCGTGGGTCAGGCTGAGCATGCCGGGGATATTCCCGGCCATCCGGCCGAGCCCGGCGATCCAGGCCTGCTTGTCGGCGGGCGGGAAGTCCGGTTTGAACTTGAAGAGTACGGTGTGGCGGATCATCTCAGGCTCCCACCAGGTCCATGGCCTGCCCGGCCTGTTCGGCGGCCTGTTCAGCAGGACGGTACTCCGGGGATTGGCCGGCGATGGTGCGCCCTGCCAGGTACCCCATGGTCATGATCGGTCCAAGGGTGGCGCCGGCGCCCGGGTAGCCCGCGGCGTAGGCGTTTTCGGTGGTGTTGCCTGCGGCGAACAGGCCCTCGATGGGGTGGTTGTCGACGTCGAGCACGCGGGCCAGGCCGTCGGTTGCCACGCCGCCGTTGGTGCCGAAGGCGCCGTTGACCACTTCCATGGCGTAGAAGGGCCCGGTCTGCAGCGGTCCGAGGGACGGGTTCGGGTACAGGTTGTCCTCGTCGCCCCAGTACTTGTCGTACGCGCTTTCGCCGCGGCCGAAGTCCGGGTCTTCGCCCTTGACGGCATACTCGTTGAACCGGGCCACTGTGGCGCTGAGGTTTTCTGCCGGCACGTTGATCTTCTCCGCCAGTTCGTCCAGCGTTGCGGCTTCGGTCAGGTAGGCGGGGGCGGGCTGGCCGGCGCGGTGGGCCAGGATGCCGTAGCGCTCCATGTAGGCGTGGTCCACGATCACGTGGGCCGGAGTGTTGAGGGTCCGGTTCGCGGCGGAGTCCCAGGACTGCAGGCTCCGGGCGAGGTCGTTGTAGTTCTGCGACTCGTTGGCGAAGCGGCGGCCGTGTCGGTTCACCATGATCGACCCCGGGCCCTGGCGTTCGAAGCGCAGCAGGGTGCCGATCGGCTGCCCGTCGCGGGTGTCGCCGGTGACCGACATGGGGGCCCACCAGGCTTCCCTGGTGCCGCGGGTCTGGCCGCCGATCCGCTGGGCCATCCGCAGGCCGTCGCCGGTGTTCGAAGGCGGCGAGCACATCGTGTAGAGCCGCGAGGCGAGCATCGAGTCGGCCAGTGCCTTGTCCCATTCGAAGCCGCCGGTGGCCAGCACCACGCCGTCGTTCGCGTGGAACAGCTCACCGGATTCAAGCTCGACGCCGGTCACCCGGCCCCCGGCGGTGAGCAGGCGGTGCCCCCGGGCACCGGTGACGAGCGCTGCCCCGTCACGGACCAGGCTGGCGAGCAGCATGGACACGAGAGCCTGGCCTTTGGCGACCAGCCCGTTTTCCTGGCGCTGGCTGAGGGCGTCCCAGGGGAACTTGGTGAAGGCGCCCCAGTTTTCGTATTCCTGCATGGTGAACGGGGCACGGCCGTCGCTGCGGACATGTTGCTTGAGGTCGCCCAGGGCCTCCCGGCTGTTGAACAACTCCGGTTCCACCGTGCGGCCCCCTTCCACGGCGCCGGGGAGGTCCTGGCGGTAGTCGGGGAAGTTGTTGAGGAAGATGAAGCGGAGCCCGCACTCGTCTTCGACGAAGCGGAGCATCCGGTCGCCGTAAGTGAGTGCTGCATCCAGCAACTCGTCGCGGCCGCGTCCCCGGGCCACGGCGCGAACGTACTCTGCGGCCGCTTCCTTGGAGTCGGCAATACCGGCCTCGCGGGCGTGGTGGTTGTCCGCCACCCAGAGCATGCCGCCGGAGACGGCCGACGTCCCGCCCAGCAGGGCGCTCTTTTCCAGGACGACGACGGACTTGCCGGCCCGGGCAGCGGTGGCCGCGGCGGTGAGGGCGCCGGCACCGGAACCGACGACGACGACGTCGTACTTGTCCGCTGCGGTTCCATTAACGAATTTCATGGGTGTTGCCTTTCAAGAAAAGAAGATGAGGGTGCTGCAACCGGTGTGTCTCAGACGGCGGTGTAGCCGCCGTCGATCACGAGCTCGGAACCTGTGGTGAAGCGGGATTCGTCGGAGGCCAGGTACAGCACGCCATAGGCGATTTCGTCCGGCTTGCCCTGCCGGGGAAGGGGGTTCGAGCCCACGAGCTGCTTGTAGTAGGCCTCGGGGCCGATCTCCGACTGCTCGGCGGAGCGCCGGCTCATCCGGGTGTCCATGGAGCCCGGGTGGATGGAGTTCACCCGGATGCCGTGGACCCCGTAGGCCGCGGCATCGGACTTGCTCAGGAGCCGGACGGCGCCCTTGGTGGCGTGGTACAGAGGCACGTTCCGCCCGCCCGTGATGCCGTGGATGGAGGAGAAATTGATGATGCTGCCGGCGCCCTTGTCGATCATGCCGGGGACCACGTGCTTGGTCATCAGCCAGACACCCTTGACGTTGACGTTGAAGATCGTGTCGAAGTCCGTCACCGAGGCGGTGTGCGAAGCTCCGGCGGGGCCGATGATTCCGGCGGCGTTGACCAGGATGTCCGGTGTGCCCAGTTCGTCGCGGACCCGGCGGATGGCAGCGGCGACGCTGTCCTCGCTGGTGACGTCGACGTCGAACTCGCTGATATTCGCATGGGCCGCGCCGGCCGGGATGCCGGCAACGTCGAGGCTGGCGACGACGGCGCCGTGCGCAGCCAGCAGGGCGGCTGTGGCGCTGCCCAGGTCGCCGCGGCCGCCGGTAACGATGGCGGTCTTGCCGGCCACGCGGTTCGCTGTGGTGTTCATGTGGTGTGCTCCTCGTAACTCCTGCAGCCTCATTGCTGCGTCCTAGCCAGAGTTGCAGGGGAGGTGTGACTGGAACCACAGGATTACCGATGAACGGCAAAAGCGCCGTTGAGTGGCTCTGTTAAGTTGCCCTGTTGAGTTGCCCTGCGCACTGGCTCTCCTAACTGGCCCTGCTCAATGGCTCTGGCGAAGAGTGCCTTTAAGCTCGCCGCGCCAGCCGAGGGCCCTGGAGATGCCCCGGGCAGCGGCCATGAGGACGGGGACCCTGGCGGGCGTGTTCTCCTCGTTGCGCGGGACCACCACGCTGAGCGCGGCGCGGACGCTGTTGTCCGGTCCGAAGACGGGGACGGCGATCCCGCTGGATTCGGGCACGATCACGCCCGGCATGGCGGCAAAGCCGCGCTGCCTGATCTCGGCCAGGTGGCGGCGCAGCAGGGACGGTTCGGTGAGGGTGGTCTCGGTGAACTTCGTCAGGGGCCGGGCCAGGAAACTGTCCTGGTAGGCGGCCGGAGCGTGCGCCAGCAGGACCAGGCCGGAGGACGTGGCGTGCAGCGGCAGCCTGCCGGCAATTTTGGTGATGTCCACGATGGTCTTGTCGGAGCCCAGCCGCTCGATGTACAGCACCTCGTCCGAATCCAGGATGCCGAGGGTGGTGGAGTGCTGCACCACGGCCTGCACGTCCTCCATGAACGGCAGCGCAGCCTCCCGCAGTCCAAGCATTTTGGACCCGCGGGAGACGAGCTCCCACATCCTGGTTCCGATGTGGACGTCTCCGCCGGGTTCGCGTTCGAGGAGCCGTTCCGCGAGGAGGTCGTTGACCAGCCGGTAGGTGGTGGTGACGGGCAGTCCGGTCCGGCGGCCCAGTTCTGCGACGGTCATGGACGTGTGGCGGTCGTCGAACGCACTCACGATTTTCACGAAGCGGCCGATAATCGACTCGCCGGACGCGGAATTGGCCACTGTTCCTCCTCAGGATTCCCGCTCAATGGTAATCCTCCTGCCAACAGCCGGAACCGCCGGGTCTACTGGGGCTTTAGCCTTCCACCCGGCTGCCGCAAGGATGCGGACGGCCGACTGAATGGAGCAGGATTTATGAGCACCGCAAGCACCATGAACAAGACACCGGCCGCGGGCACCACCGTCTGTGACGTCCTCGTCATCGGCTCCGGCGTGGCCGGGATGGCCGCCGCCTTGAAGGCCGCGTCGCAGGGCCTGACGGTAATTGTTGCGGAAAAGGAGCAGTACTTTGGCGGAACCACGGCCATTTCCGCCGGCTGGGCGTGGGTCCCCGGCAATAAGCAGGGCGTGGCGCAGGGTGATACCCGGGAGGACGCCGAAACGTACCTGAGGAACCTGGCCCCGGAGACGTTCAACGAGGCGGGCGTCCGGGATTTCCTGGATACGGTGCCCGAGGCGATCGCTTTCTTCGAGGACGAAACCGAGGTGAAGTTCACCTACCCGGAAAAGTCGCCGGACTACCAGATGGACCTGCCCGGGGCGAAACTCTCGGGCCGCGCGATCCTGCCGCAGGATGTTGACGCACGTGTGCTGGGCGACAAGCGGCTCCTGATGCAGCCGTACATGAGCTCCTACACGGTGTTCGGCTACATGCCGCAGGTGGGCCCCGACATCAACGAGTTCTTCCACGTGAACCAGTCGGTGAAATCGTTCGTTTATGTGGCGAAGAAGCTGCTGCGCACGTGGGCCGACGCCGCCCGCTACAAGCGTCCCGTCCTGCGTTCGAACGGCAACGCGCTGATGACCCGCATGGTCATGAGCGCCGACCAACTGGGCGTGCGGCTGTGGAAGTCTTCGCCCGCCCTGTCACTGACCCGTGACGATGCCGGGACCGTCACCGGAGCGGTGCTCGGGGGAGAGCATGCCGGCCTGGTGACGGCACGGCTCGGTGTGATCCTCGCCGCCGGCGGCTTCTCGGGCAACAAGGAACTGCGTCAGCAGTACTTCCCGCACGACGCCGACGGCGATGACCACTTCACCCCGACACTGGGCCACGGCGGGGACGCCGCCACCCTGGCGATCAGTGCCGGCGGACAGATTGATGACTCCGTGTCCAGTGTGGGCTCCTGGGCCCCGGTAACGGTGTTCAAGTACCTCAGCGGCAAGGAGCGGCTCTTCCCGCACCTCCGGGCCATCGGCCTGCCGGGCCTGATCGCCGTCGACCGTCACGGCAAGCGCTTCGGCAACGAGGCGCTGAGCTACCACGACTTCGGCGGCGCGATGATCGGGCACAACAAGGACGAGGACAAGACGTTTGGCTACGTGATCGGCGACGCGAAGACGATGCACAAATACGGCATCGGCTACGCCAAGCCCTGGCCGATGCCCCGCGGCTATTTCTACCGGACCGGATACCTGGTCAAGGGGAACACGCTGGCGGAGCTGGCCGGAAAGCTCGGCATCGACGCCGGAGGCCTTGCGGCCACCGTGGCTGAATTCAACCCGGCGGCCGTGCGCGGTGAGGATCCGGCGTTCGGCCGGGGTTCCACCCTGTACAACCACTTCCGCGGCGACCTTGAACACCAGCCGAATCCGAACCTGGCCCCGGTCGGCAAGGGCCCGTATTTCGCCGCAAAGATCCAGATGGGTGACCTCGGTACTTTCGCGGGCGTCGGCGTCAACGAGCATTCGGAAGTCGTCACCGCCGACGGGGCGGCAGTCCCCGGCCTCCTTGCCGTCGGCGCGGCCGCTGTCAGCGTCTTTGGCGGCGGCTACCCGGGATACGGCTCGCATATCGGGCCGGCCCTCGTGTTCGGCTACCGGGCGGGCCGTGACATCGCCAGGCTTGCGGCCGGCCGGGACGCGGACCGCGCCGCCAGCGTCGCAGCAGTCTAGGGCAGCGGCCGGAGGCGTCCATGGCTAACTCACCGTCGGGTGAATCCGTCATCAGCCGCGTCGTGCGGCTCATGAGTGCGTTCGACCGGGACCTGCCCACCATGACGCTCTCCGGCCTCGCCCGCCGCGCGGGCCTGCCCCTGACCACAGCCCACCGGCTCGTGGACGACCTCGTCCTGCACGGCCTCATTGAGCGGTTGCCGGACGGGAACCTGCGCTCCGGGATGCGGATGTGGGAGCTGGCAGCGCGGGGGTCGCGTGCGCTGAACCTCCGCGAGCTGGCACTGCCGTTCATGGACGATGTCCAGGCGGCCGTGCATCAGCACACCACCCTTGCCGTCCTGGACCACGGGACGGTGCTCTACGTGGAGCGCCTGTCCTCGCCGGAATCCAGCCTGGACGCGGCCCACATTGCCCAGCGGATGCCGGTTCACGCAGCCTCGTCCGGGCTGGTGCTGCTGGCCTACTCTCCGCCTGCATTCCAAGACGAGGTCCTCGCGCGCCCGCTGCCGGCGGTGACCGCCGAGACCATCACCGACCCGGCCCTCATCCGGAAGCATCTGGCCGAAATCAGGCAGCGCGGCTATGTGGCACTGCCGGGAATTGGCGTCACGGAGTGGACCGGCATCGCCGTGCCCGTCTTCGGCCCGGACAACGGCATCGCCGCGGCGCTGAATGCCATTGTTCCGCGGCAGGAAGCGGCCGTTCCCCTGACGGTTCCTGCGCTGCTGACTGCCGCGCACGGGATTTCGCGGGCGTTGAAGGCCTCCCGGGCGCCCCGGCGCTAGCCTTTCACAACCGATGAACGGAAGTCCTATGGGGCAGGCGTGGGCCAGGTCGGCATTGTTGCCTGAGACGTAAATCACGTCTGAAAACTCCGAAAGAAGGACAACGATGTCTTCCGCCACGACAGAGATTTCAGCAGCACCTGCTCCGGTGGCCCCGTTCGTCGGGGCCCCGGACCTGCCCCCGTATTCGCATGAACTGGGCTGGCCGGAGGGCATGGCCCCGTTCAAGGTGGTCGACGACGGTACGCAGGGGGACCCCTATGCCCACTATGAATGGATGCGGGAGCACGCCCCCGTGCTCCGTGCCCATTCCCCCGTATCGGACGTGTGGTTCATTTCCCGCTACGACGACGTACGCAAGGCGATGCGCGCCCCCAAGGTCTTCTCCTCCCAGGTGGTGGACCCGGTTCCGCTGACCTTCCTGACCCTCTTCGACGCCCCCAACCACACCAGGCTGCGGCAGGTGGTGGCGCAGGCCTTCATCCCGAAGGCCATAGCCCGCTTCGAGGAACGGGTTCGCGAAAACGCCGAAAAGTACCTGGCCCCGATGCTCGCCGCCGGCGGCGGGGACGCCGTGGACGACTATGCGATCCCGCTCAGCATGTCCACCATCAGCGCCCTGCTCGACGTTCCGGCCGAGGACTTCGAGAAGATGAAGTTCTGGTCCGATGAGACCTTCAGCTATTTCGGCCGGCTGGCCCGCAACGCCCAGGGCACCGGAACCGACGAACAGAGCACCTTTGAGTTCTTCGCCTATCTGAAGGACACCATGGAGCGCCTGCACAGGGAGGAGAGCGACTCCGTCGGCGGCCACATTGCCCGGATGTGGAAGGACGGCCTGCTCAGCGAAAAGGAAGCCAAGGAACTCTGTGCCTTTGTCTTCGTCGCCGGACACGACACCACCACCATCCTGCTGGCCAACGCGTTCCGCGTCTTTAGCGAGCAGCCCGGACTGCTGGAGCGGATCCGCCGGAACCCGGACGACGCGAGCCTCTTTGTCGAAGAACTTGCCCGCTACCGCGGCACGGTGCAGCGGGCCAGCCGGATCACTACGGAGGAGGTGGAGGTTGCCGGGGTGACGATTCCGGCCGGTGCCATCGTCCGGCTGCTGCCCGCCGCAGCGAACCGGGACAGCAACAAATACCCCGACGGCGAACGCTTCGATATCGACCGGAACACCGACGGCCATCTGGGCTTCGGCCACGGCGTCCACAGCTGCCTCGGCGCGCCCCTTGCTCGGCTTGAGGTCCTGGTGACCGTAAAGCTCCTCGCCGAAAAGCTGGGATCCCTCAACCTGGACCCCGACAAACCGATCGAATACGTGCGCGGCAATAACCTGACAAACTCGGGCCCCGAACACCTCCATGTGCTGGTGGAGAAGACCAATGCATGATCCGGAAGCGAACACGCGCAAACCAATGAACCGGGAAGCAATGAAACATGAACTGATGGCCGGGCCCGCTGCGCCCGTGGTAATCGTAGGCGCCGGACACTCCGGTGTCGCAGTGGCCGCTGGGCTCCGGGCCCGCGGCTGGGAAGGCGGCATCCTGCTGCTCGAAGCAGAGAAGGGGACGCCCTACGAACGCCCGCCGCTGTCCAAGGAACTCCTGAAGGACGGTGCACCGGACGAGTCCGCTGTCCTGCGCAAGGAGAAGTTCTACCAGGACAAGCGCATCGACCGTGTTGCGGGCATCGCCGTCGACTCTGTGGACAGGGCGGGGCGGACGGTCCTGCTGTCCGACGGCAGCCGCCGCGACTACCACCGGCTCGTCATCGCCACAGGTTCGCGGGCGAGGGCCCTGACCGTGCCGGGCGCTGCCCTTCCCGGGGTGCAGGCGCTGAGAACACGGGACGACGCCCTCGAGCTCAAGCGGCTCCTGGTGGCCGGCGCCCGGGTTGCCATCATCGGTGCCGGGTACATCGGCTTGGAAGTGGCTGCTGCGGCCGCCGCGAAGGGCTGCGAGGTGACGGTACTGGAGTTCCAGGACCGCGTGATGAGCCGGGTCACGTCAGCGCCGGTATCGCACCACTTCGAACAGCTCCACCAGCGGCACGGCGTCCGGTTTGTCTTTAGTGCGGCGGTGACTGACATTGAAGGGGACCACCGCGCCGAGCGGGTGGTCACGGCCGACGGCCACGTTTTCCAGGCCGACGTCGTACTGGCCGGAATCGGCGTTGTCCCCAACCAGGAACTGGCCGCGGAAGCCGGTCTGGAGTGCCGTGACGGCATCCTCGTGGACGGCCACGGCGTGACGTCTGATCCAGCCATTTACGCCACCGGTGACGTCACGCGGTTCACCAGCCCGATCGACGGCGCCAGCCAGCGCCTGGAATGCATCCAGAACGCGCAGGCGCAGGCAGACAGGGTTGCCGCCCACATCACCGGACAGCCGGCAGCAGTTCCGGAGATCCCCTGGTTCTGGACCGTCCAGCATGGCGTCAGGCTCCAGACCGCCGGAGTGCGCCGCCCGGACGACGATGTGATCGTGCGCGGCAACCCCGCCGGCGGCAGTTTCTCGGTGGTATATCTCCGGGACGGCCGCGTCGCCGCGGTGGACACTATCGGCGGCCTGGCCGACTTCCGGCCGGCCCGGAAACTGATCGCCCGGGGAGACCGGATGGACCCGGCGCTGGCCGCGGATCCCCGGGTTCCCCTCACCGAGGCCACGCTCACCGGCGCGGTACTCAACGCGCCCGCCCCCATCCACGCTGATCCTGCAACAGCCCGAAGCTAAAGGAACCACCCATGAGCAACAACAAACTCACCGTCATCGACCGCGAAGGCTCCACGCACCGCCTGGAATGGGAACCGGACCAGACACTGATGGAAGCCCTCCGTGACAACGACCTGCCCGTCCTGGCGTCCTGTGGCGGCACAGCGTCTTGCGCCACCTGCCACGTGTTCCTCGAGCGGGAGGCCTTCGACACGCTGGGTGAGCGCAGCGAGGATGAACTGGAGCTGCTCGTGGAGGCCGAGGGCTACCAGGCGTGCGGCTCCAGGCTCTCCTGCCAGCTCGACTTCAGTCGGGAACTCAACGGAATAACCGTCACCCTGGCACCCGAGGACTAGGCGGGGCAGCCGCGGGGGCTAGGCCGGCGGGTCGGTCACCACAATCCGGACCGAACAGGCGTCTGCCGCGGCCCGCTTCAGCACGGGGGCACGCGGATCAGGTACGTCCAGGAACGGCAGCCGGGTCAGCGCCGCGTAGCGTTTCAACGCCGGTTCGCCGAGTACCTGTTCCGCCAGGGCCCGGTCGCCGCCCGGCACCAGATATTCGATCCGGTGCTCGCTGAAGATCCGGCCGGCGTGCTCTGCGACTGCCTCCACCAGCGCATCCGCCTGGTTGGCCCGCCGCCGGGCGAAGCGCTGCTGGGACCAGCCGCCGGCAGCGGTCCTGGACGGGATGTGGCGGGTGCCGGTCTTCGCGGCCAGGGCGGCACCGTCACGGACCACGGCCACGGAGTATCCGCCACGGCGGACCAGCACCAGCCCGAGCGTCCGGGACTGGGCGGCCAGCGATGCCATGCGAGGCACGGCATCGCGGCCGCTGCCGGGCCGTCCGTCCGCAGGCCACGGCGGCTGCAGCAGCGCCACGGCACCGTCCGCCGCGGACAGTTGCAGGCCGCCGTCGACCTCTTCCGCGGCGACGCTGCCGTGGCTGGCAGCGAAACGCTCCACCCAGCCGGGCAGGCGCTCACCGGAGACGAACGCCACACGGGAGTCTGGGGTGGGCATTGCGCGGGTCTCCGTTGTTAGTGGGGTGATGAACTAGAAGTAGCCTATCTATGTGGATGATCTCTTTGGCCAAGGGCCGGACAACGACGACGACGGAACGGCGGCGCCGTCCGGGTCGGCAGTTTCCGGGCCGGCCGCCGGGCGGACGCAGCCCCGGAGCCCGCTGGCCGTGCGGATGCGGCCGAGGACCCTTGACGACGTCGTGGGCCAGCAGCACCTGCTGGGGCAGGGATCGCCGCTGCGCCAGCTGGCCGCCGGCGCAGGAGCCGATTCCTCCGGACCCGCCGGACCGACATCTCTCATCCTGTGGGGACCCCCGGGAACAGGAAAGACCACTCTCGCCCATGTGATCGCCAAGGGTCCGGGCCGGAAGTTCGTCGAACTTTCCGCAATCACCGCGGGCGTCAAGGACGTACGCCGCGTGATGGACGAGGCGCTCACGGCCCGGGACCTTTACAAGACCACCACCGTGCTTTTCCTCGACGAGATCCACCGCTTCAACAAAGCCCAGCAGGACGCGCTGCTGCCTGGCGTAGAAAACCGCTGGGTGGTGCTCGTGGCTGCAACCACCGAGAATCCGTCCTTCTCGGTGGTCTCCCCGTTGCTGTCCCGTTCGCTGCTGCTCACGCTCCGCCCCCTGACGGATGCCGACGTCGAGGGGCTGGTCCAGCGCGCCGTGGCTGATCCCCGCGGGCTGAACAGCGCGGTCAAGCTCAGCGAAGAGGCACTGGCCCACCTGGTCAGGTTGTCCGGCGGGGACGCGCGCCGCGCGCTGACAGCGCTGGAGGCGGCTGCCGGTGTGGCGTTCGGTGACGCAGACGACGCCGACGAGGGCCCGGTGGCCGTGGAACTGCGGCACACCGAACGCGCCCTTGATGTTGCCGCCGTCAGGTACGACCGCGCGGGTGACCAGCACTACGACGTCGCGAGCGCCTTCATCAAATCCATTCGCGGCTCTGACGTGGATGCCGCACTGCACTACCTGGCACGCATGCTGGAAGCGGGGGAGGACGCGAGATTCATCGCCCGGCGGATCGTGATCTCGGCCGCGGAGGATGTCGGCATGGCGGATCCCACCGCGCTGCAGACCGCCGTTGCCGCGGCGCAGGCCGTGCAGCTGATCGGCATGCCCGAGGGGCGGATTGTGCTTGCCGAGGCGGTCGTCCACCTGGCAACGGCCCCGAAGTCCAACGCCGCGTACATGGGCATCAACAAAGCCACCGCCGACGTCCGGGCGGGCCTGGGCAACGGCATCCCGGCGCACCTGCGGGACGCGCACTATCCGGGATCCAAACAACTCGGGCACGGCCAGGGCTACAAATACGCGCACGACGCCCCGCACGGCGTGGCCACACAGCAGTATCCGCCGGACGACCTCGTAGGCCGGGACTACTACCAGCCCACCGCGAATGGCGCCGAACGCGATATTTCCACCCGGCTGGAGCGGCTCCGGAAGATCATCCGCGGCGGCTGAGGGATGGCGCCGGGACCCGGACTGCCGCGGCGGACAGCCGCCGGCGTCCGCCCCGTTGACTTCCGGCGGGGGAGGGCTAACGTTGAATTACGCCAGCACAGATCTGTTGGACGTGCGTGCCTTGAGGGGGACATCGCACAAATGCCGGTTACTCGCATCCTCAGGCCCCAGGTCGGCGGCCGGCACAGAATTTGCTTGGCACAACCTTTATGCGTCTCCGTCCCAGTCTTCAGGTAGTGTCCCATGTCCGTAAATTTCGTCACAGCAGTATCCGTTAAGTCCTTCGATCTCCCGGACAAGAAACGGTGCCCGGACAAGGCGGAATTCGACCTTGTCACCGTCAACGACTACTCAGTGGCCCGGCTGATCCTCAACCCCGGCTGGCGGTGGTCCGAAAGCATCAAACCGTTCGAGAAAACCGACTTCTGCCAGCACAACCACCTCGGATTCTGCGTGTCCGGTGTGATGGAGGTGGAAACCTCCGACGGTGTCCGTTCGACGATCCATGCCAACGACACCTACACGCTGCCTCCCGGCCACGATGAGTGGGTGGTGGGCGACAAGCCGTTCATCGCCGTCGAGTTCCTGGGCGCCGCTTCCTTCGGCCGGCAGGCAAGCCGCGGAGTTCACGCACGGACCTGACAGGAACCGCGGGGGAGCCCGAGTGTGCATCGTGGTAGGATTGTTCGTTGTCTGGCAAGGCACGGACGCGCAATCCCACCAAAATTTCTTTTGATGAGGTTACGCCTGTGCCCAGTAGCAAAAGGCAGCGGTTGGCCGATGCTCTCCATCGTGGAGGCCAGTAACACTGACACACCGCAGATATTGGAAGGACACAAGTGGCTAACAACACTCGTGCTCGCCGTACCGCACGCCTCTCGCGTGCACTCGGCATTGCTCTGACCCCCAAGGCCGCCAAGTACATGGAGCGCCGCCCGTACGGCCCCGGTGAGCATGGCCGTGCCCGCAAGAAGCAGGACTCCGACTACGCCGTACGTCTGCGCGAAAAGCAGCGTCTGCGCGCCCAGTACGGCATCCGCGAAGCCCAGATGACCCGTGCCTTCGAAGAAGCACGCCGCACCAAGGGCCTGACCGGTGAAAACCTGATCGAACTGCTCGAAATGCGTCTCGACGCCCTCGTGCTGCGTGCCGGCTTCGCCCGCACCATCGCCCAGGCCCGCCAGCTGGTTGTGCACCGCCACATCCTGGTTGACGGCATCCGCGTTGACCGCCCGTCCTTCCGCGTCGGCGAGGGCCAGCTGGTCCACGTTCACAGCCGCAGCGAAACCATGCCTCCGTTCCAGGTTGCAGCAGCCGGCGCGCACCGCGACGTCCTGCCCCAGGTTCCGGCTTACCTGGACGTCAAGCTCGACGCCCTGCAGGCACGCCTGGTTCGTCGCCCGAAGCGCTCCGAGGTTCCCGTAACCTGCGAAGAGCAGCTCGTCGTCGAATTCTACGCACGCTAAATACCAGCAGCGTATACAAAGAAGCCCGTGGCAAGCGCCGCGGGCTTCTTTGTATGTAAGGTACTGGGGGGAGTTCCGCAAGGGCGGCCATCAGGCTGCTGCGGGACCCGCAGCAGCCCACGGAAACACAAGGAGATGAACGTCTATGTCTGGTGGCGATATTGCCGGCCTGATCGCGGCAGGGGTGTTTGCGCTCCTCGTGCTGATACTCGCCGTGCCCATCCTGAAGCTCGGACGGGTTTTCGACGAAGTCCGGACGTCCATCCGTGCAATCAGCGACGGCGCCACCCCGCTCATGGACGAAGTCACGGCCACGGTTTCCACCACCAACCAGCAGCTCAAGAAGGTTGACGGCATCTCGTCCAACGTCTCGGACGCGTCGGCCAATATTTCCGCGTTGTCGTCCCTGGTGGCGGCCACTGTCGGATCGCCGCTGATCAAGGTGGCAGCGTTCAGCTACGGAGTCCGCTCCGCCCTCTCCGCCCGCAAGAAACCCGCCACCGGCCGCCGCAGCCGCTAATTCCGACGGAGCACTCAATGAAAAGAATCCTCTGGATGGGAATCGGCGTCGCCATTGGCGTGATCGCCTTCCGCAAGATCACCGAGGCGCAGACCACCCTGGGGCCCGAAGGCCTCAACCGGGCCGTGGGCCGGCTGGCCGACGGCATCTACGATTTCGCCGACGCCGTCCGTGAAGGCATGCAGGAACGGGAAACCGACCTGAGGGCAGCCCTGGGCATCGAATCCCAGGACATGGTGCGGCGCTAGCCGCCGCTGCGGGAGAATTAAACGGGCAGTATCCGTTGTTCCGGTACTGGCCATCAGAATCAAACTGTCGCGCGGCAGAACGCGTGAACCAAGAAGGGTAAGTAACCAGGTTATGAAGTCGCAGGAGATCACCAAGCGCTGGATCGACTTTTTTGTCAGCAAAGGCCACACGGCGGTGCCTTCGGCGTCCCTGGTTTCCAGCGACCCCTCCCTGCTGTTCACGGTGGCCGGCATGGTCCCGTTCATTCCGTACCTGACGGCCCGCGAAGAGGCGCCTTACAACCGCGCCACCAGCGTGCAAAAGTGCATCCGCACCGGCGACATCGAGGAAGTCGGCAAGACGGCACGCCACGGCACGTTCTTCCAGATGTGCGGAAACTTCTCCTTCGGCGACTACTTCAAGGAAGACGCCATCAAGTTCGCCTGGGAACTGCTCACCACGAGCGTTGCCGACGGCGGCTACGGCCTGCCGCCGGAGAAGCTGTGGGTCACCGTCTACGAAGAGGATGACGAAGCCGAGCAGCTGTGGCTCAAGAACACCGGCATGCCGGCCGAGCGGATCCAGCGGATGGGCAAAGCGGACAACTACTGGTCCACCGGCCAGCCCGGCCCGGCCGGCCCCTGCTCCGAGATCTACTACGACCGCGGCCCGTCCTATGGCGTCGAGGGCGGCCCCATCGCCGACGAAAACCGCTACGTGGAAATCTGGAACCTGGTGTTCATGCAATACCAGATCGACAACGTCCGCTCGAAGGTGGACTTCGACATCACCGGCGAACTGCCCAAGAAGAACATCGACACCGGCCTCGGCATGGAGCGCCTCGCGATGATCCTGCAGGATGTCGAGAACATGTACGAGACCGACCAGGTCCGTCCCGTGATCGACCGGGCCGCGGCGCTCTCCGGCCGGGAGTACACCTCGGCGGAGTCGGCAGACGACCCGCACCACACCGACGACGTCCGGATGCGTGTTGTTGCCGACCACATCCGCTCCTCGCTCATGCTGATCGCTGACGGCGTGACGCCCTCCAACGAGGGCCGCGGCTACGTGCTGCGCCGCCTCATCCGCCGTGCCGTGCGCTCCATGCGCCTCCTCGGCGTCGAAAAGGCCTGCCTGCCCGAACTGCTGCCGGCCTCGCGGGACGCCATGAAGGGCGTCTACCCCGTAGTGGAGACGGACTTCGAGCGCATCAGCCGCATCGCCTACGCCGAAGAGAAGGCGTTCCTGCGCACCATCGCCTCCGGCACCGCGCGCCTCGAGGACGCCGTCAAGGATTCCAAGGAAGCCGGCCGGCCGCTGTCCGGCGCCGATGCCTTTGCCCTGCACGACACCTACGGCTTCCCCATCGACCTGACCCTGGAAATGGCGGAAGAAGCCGGCCTCAAGGTTGACGAGCCCGAGTTCCGCAAGCTGATGCTCGAGCAGCGCCAGCGCGCCCAGGCCGACGCCAAGGGCAAGAAGGGGTCCCACGCCGACCTCAGCGCCTTCCAGGAGCTGCTGGCCGAGGGTGAGACGGTCTTTACCGGCTACACGGAACTGGCCGGCGAATCGAAGGTCCGCGGCATCCTGTCCGGCGGCCGCAAGGTTTCCCAGGCCTCCACGGGCGACGAGATCGAGCTCGTCCTCGCGGAGACCCCGTTCTATGCCGAGGCCGGCGGCCAGGCCGCCGACACCGGACTGATCACGGGCGACGGATTCGTCGTCGAGGTCCTGGACGTCCAGCGTCCAGTCAAGGGCCTGAGCGTGCACAAGGCGATTGTCCGCGAGGGCGAAATCGGTGCGGACTCGCTCGTGCAGGCCGCAGTGGACCGGGAACGCCGCCACTCCGCGGAGCAGGCCCACACCGGAACGCACATCGTGCACGCCGCCCTGCACCAGATCCTCGGCCCGGAGGCCCTGCAGCGCGGTTCCTACAACAAGGCCGGCTACCTCCGCTTCGACTTCGCCTGGGGCGAGGGGCTCAGCGCCGCCACGCGCTCCGAGATCGAGGAAGTTTCCAACCTCGCCATCCGTAACAACTTCACCGTTGAGACCAAGGTCATGCAACTGGCAGAGGCCAAGGCCCTCGGCGCCATGGCGCTCTTCGGCGAGAACTACGGCAATGAAGTCCGCGTGGTGGAGATCGACGGCGCCTGGTCCCGTGAGCTTTGCGGCGGCACCCACGTGGCCAACACCTCGCTCATCGGCAGCCTGTCCCTGCTGGGCGATCAGTCGGTAGGGTCCGGAAACCGCCGCGTGGAGGCTTTCGTGGGAATGGAGGCGTTCCGGCACCTTGCCGCTGAGCGCGCCCTCGTCACGGAGCTCACCGAAATGCTGAAGGTACCCTCCGGCCTGCTGGCGGACCGCATCGCCACCACGCTGACCAAGCTCAAGACGGTTGAGAAGGAACTGGAGCGCCTGCGCAAGGAGCAGCTGACCGCTGCCGCGGCGCAGCTGGTCGGTACGGCCAAGGACGCTTCCGGAGTAAAGGTCATCGCGCACGACGCCGGACAGGTCAGCGGCGCTGACGACCTCCGCGGACTGGCCCTTGACCTGCGCAGCCGGCTGGGGTCCGAGGCAGCCGCCGTTGCAGTGGCCGGCGTGAGCAACGACCGTCCCGTCATCCTGGTCGCCACCAACGAGGAAGCCCGCGCAGCGGGTGTCAAGGCAGGGGCCCTTGTCCGGCTCGCGGCCGGGATCCTCGGCGGCGGCGGCGGAGGCAAGGACGACGTCGCCCAGGGCGGCGGCACCGACGCTTCGAAGGTGCCGGCGGCTCTTGCCGCCGTCGTGGACGCCATCACGAGGCGATAACCGAACCGTGAATGAATCTGCTGCACCCGACGCCTACCCCCGGGGCATCAAACTGGGGGTGGACGTGGGCACCGTCCGTGTGGGCGTTGCCGTCTGCGACCGCGACGGCATCCTTGCCACACCCTTGAAGACGCTCGAACGGAATGCCAAGAAGAACACGGACGTCCGGGTGCTGGCTGCCCTGGCGACCGAGCTGGGCGCCGTCCAGATCTTCGTTGGCCTGCCGCGCACGCTCAAGGGCGAAGAGCACGCTTCGGCCAGGATGGCTACGGACTACGCGGAACTTCTGGCCGGAGCCCTTGCGGGACTCGGGTCAGACATTCCGGTGCAGCTTGTTGATGAGCGTTTGAGCACGGTGACAGCCCACCGCAACCTGCACGAAGCTGGCATGAGCAGCCGGAATCACCGTAAGGTGGTGGATCAGGTTGCCGCCGCAGGAATTCTGCAGCACGCGATCGACATGCAAAAAGCCAGGGGAACGGATGTTGGAAGCCGCGTGTTCGCGGTTTCGCAGACGGGGCTTTCGGGGGACGCCGCAGCGGGAAACGCTGAGCAGGCAGTCTCCGGAAACAATGTGCAATCTTCAGAAAATGGAAGGCTACAGTGAGCCCGGTCAACAGCGGCGAGTCCTCAGGTGAGGAATTCAGTGACTCCGGACGTCAACTGACGCGCAAGGAAATTCGTGCCAGGGAGAAATTCCTGACAACCGAAGGCAATGACGTCGTCCCACCGCAGGCGTTCGAGACACCCGGTGACGAGGCGCAGGTGCCGCCCGCCATGCCGGCGGAGCCGCCGACGGTGCAGCAGCAGGCGGTCCCGCTCCACGACGAACGTCCTGTGCACCCTCCGGAAGCAGTGCACCCCGAGGAAGCCGCGCCCGCTGCGCCGCTCCACCACGAAGAGGCTGTGCACCCCGAGGAAGCCGCGCCCGCTGCGCCGCTCCACCACGAAGAGGCTGTGCACCCCGAAGGCTCCGCGGAGTTCGATGCACATGCCTACGACCCGCACACTGAGCTGCACCCGGAAGCCGGGCACCACGACGCCGGGCACCACGAGTATGTGGAGCACGGCTACGCAGAGCACGGCTACGCTGACAACGCCGCTTACGCAGGGCACCACGAGGACGAGGCACACCATGTCTACGACGACGCCGACGTCTATCCGCCCGCGGAGCACCACGAACATCACGCTGACGAACCCGGCCACCCGCTGATGGCCGGTGCCTCTTCCGTTGGCGTCGCCCCGGCCAAGTCCAAGAAGGTGCGCCGCCGCCGCCGCTGGCTGGCGCTCCTGCTGACGCTTGCGGTCTTCGTCACGGCCCTCGTGGTGGGCGCCCAGTTCCTGAAACCGCTGCTCGGCGCGGACACCATCGCCGATTACCCCGGACCCGGTGCAGGAGAAGTGAACGTGTCCGTGGAGCCCGGCGAAGGCACCAGGTCGGTTGCCACCAAGCTCCAGGACCAGAAGGTCGTGGCCAACGCGGATACCTTCCTGCGGGAGCTCACCGCTTCCGGCGGGACCATTGCTCCGGGGCAATTCCAGTTCCGCCAGGAAATGAAGAACTCCGACGCGGTGGCTGTCCTGCTGGGCAAGGGCGAGGGCAAAGTCATGTACTTCGCCCTGAGCGCGGGACTCCGGATTGGCGAGTCGCTGCAGGCAATTTCCCAGGGATCCGGAATCCCCGTCGCGGAGCTCAAGGCCCTGAGCGACTCCCCGGCGCAGTTCGGGCTGCCGGAGAAGGCCAAGAACCTGGAAGGCTACCTGGCCCCTGGTGAGCACCGTTTCCCGGTGGGTACGCCGGCCAAGGAGATCCTCCAGAAGCTCGTCACCGTTACGACTGACGAGCTGAAGGCGCAGGGGGTCACCGACCCCGCAAAACAGTACGACGTCGTCACGGTCGCCAGCATCGTCCAGGCCGAAGGCGGGCAGGCCGAGTACGGGGATGTTGCCGGCGCCATCTACAACCGGCTCAAGCCGAACAACACCGAGACGGCCGGCCTGATCCAGTCCGACGCCACGGTGACCTACGGGCTGGGAATCAAGAGCTTCCACATCGACGAGGCTCAGAAGGCCGACAAGTCGAACCCCTACAACACGTATGCCAACCAGGGTCTTCCGGTGGGACCCATCGGTTCACCGGGCAAGAACGCCATCGACGCGGCAGCGAAGCCAAAGGCCAACGAGTACATGTACTGGGTGACCATCAACCTGGACACCAAGGAGACGAAGTTCTCCAAGACGCTGGCTGAGCACAATGTGTATGTGGAGCAATACAACACCTGGTGCGCCGCCAATGCGGGACGCTGCACGTGACCCTGAAGGCTGCCGTCCTAGGGCATCCGATCGGCCACTCGAAGTCCCCGGCACTGCATCGGGCCGCGTACGCCCGCCTGGGCGTTGACGTGGCGTATTCCGCCATCGACGTGACCGTTCCTGAGCTTCCGGCATTCATGGCGGCCGTGCGCAACGAGCCAGGCTGGCGCGGACTGTCCGTCACCATGCCGCTCAAGACCGCCATGGTTTCCGAGGTTGACGAAGTCCGCGGAGTGGCAGGCATCCTGGGCGTGGTGAACACCGTGGTGTTTGAAGCCGAAGGCGGTTCCGTGCGCCGGGTCGGCTACAACACCGACGTCGCCGGCATCGTGAACGCCGTGCGGCATGCCGGCGTGGCCGCCGCGCCGTCCGCGGTGGTCCTGGGCGGCGGCGGCACAGCTGCGGCTGCAGTCGCCGCGCTCAAGGACCTCGGCGCACCGTCTGCGGACATTTACGTACGCGACGTGCGGCGGGCGGCGGAAGCCCGGGCCGCGTCCGACGGCGTGGGCCTTCCGGTCCGTATCCTTCCACTGACCGGCGCGGCCGACGCAATGGCCGCCGCCGACGTCGTAATTTCCACCCTCCCTCCCCACGGGGCAGACGCCCTGGCGGAGCAGCTCGCGGGCCTCAGGACCCCGACTCCCGGGGTCCTGCTCGATGTCGCCTACGATCCCTGGCCCAGCCGGATTGCCTCCGTCTGGCAGCACGGGGGAGGATCCCTGGTTCCCGGCCTGGAGATGCTGCTGTACCAGGCGGTGGAGCAGGTGCGGTTTTTCAGCGGCCTCGGCGACGACGTCACGGCCGATGTCATAGATGTGATGTGTGACGCAGTCGGGGCACCCCGACGAGTGTTCTAACCGCCCTACGTGGCAGGATGGATTTTATGTTGCGTTGGTTGACTGCCGGTGAATCCCATGGCCCGGCACTGGTCGGAATAATTGAAGGCGTGCCTGCCGGTGTAGAACTCACCAGCAGCCAGATCGCCGATGCCCTGGCCCGTCGGCGCCTCGGCTACGGCCGCGGTGCCCGGATGAAGTTCGAGCAGGACGTCGTGACCGTGCTTGGCGGCGTCCGCCACGGCATCACGCAGGGCGGTCCCGTGGCCATCCAGGTGGGCAACACCGAATGGCCCAAATGGGAGCAGATCATGGCCGCGGACCCGGTGGCGCCGGAAATCCTCGCCGACCAGGCGCGCAACGCACCACTGACCAGGCCCCGCCCCGGACACGCGGACTTCACGGGAATGCAGAAGTACGGCTTCGACGAGGCCCGCCCTGTTCTGGAACGGGCCAGCGCCCGCGAAACCGCCACCCGCGTAGCACTCGGAACCGTGGCCGCGCAGTTCCTCAAGCAGCTGGGCATTGAGCTTGTCAGCCACACCGTCTCGATCGCCAGCGTGACCGTACCCGAAGGACGGCCGTTGCCGGTTCCGGACAACGTCATTGCCCTTGATGCGGATCCGCTCCGCTGCTTCGACCGGGAAACCTCGGACGCCATGGTGGCCGAGGTCGACGCCGCGCACAAGGAAGGCGAAACCCTGGGCGGCGTGGTCGAGGTGCTGGCCTACGGCCTTCCCCCCGGACTCGGCAGCTACGTCCACTGGGACCGCCGCCTGGACTCCCGGCTTGCCGCTGCCCTCATGGGCATCCAGGCCATCAAGGGTGTGGAGGTGGGCGACGGGTTCCTTACCGCCTCGCGCCGCGGCTCCGCCGCGCACGACGAAATCGTCAAGGACTCCGACGGGCGGATCATCCGCACCAGCAACCGGGCGGGCGGCATCGAGGGCGGCATGAGCATCGGCGACGTCCTGCGCGTCCGTGCCGCGATGAAGCCCATTGCCACCGTTCCGCGCGCCCTGAAGACCATCGACGTGAGCACCGGCGAGGCCGCCAAGGCCCACCACCAGCGCTCTGACGTCTGTGCCGTCCCGGCCGCGGGCGTCGTGGCCGAGGCAATGGTGGCCCTGGTGCTCGCCGAGGCAGTGGCAGAAAAGTTCGGCGGAGATTCGGTCGCGGAGACCGCCCGCAACATCAAGGGTTACCTGGACAACATTCCGGCGTCCCTGGACTCGATCGGCCAGTAGTGCCGGGCAGCATCAGGCACGGCGCTGTGCCACGACGGCCCATCGCCCTCATCGGACCCATGGCGGTGGGAAAGTCGGCGATCGGCCACCAGCTTGCGCAGCAGCTCGGTGCGGCGTTCGTCGACACCGACGTCGTCATCGTGGAAAACCACGGCACCATCGCGGACATCTTCGCCGCCCGCGGCGAGACCGCGTTCCGGGAGATCGAAGCCCGGACCGTGGCGCGGGTCATCGAAGACGCCGGGAACGCCAGCACTGTCATTTCGCTCGGCGGGGGAGCCGTGCTTGACTCCGGCACCCAGCAGCTGCTCCGCCGCTGCACCGTGGTGTACCTCGAATGCGACGCCGACACGGTTTCCGAGCGGATTGCCCGGAATTCGGGCCGGCCGCTCCTGGCAGGTGACGCCATGGGCCGCTGGCGTGCACTGTTTGCCACCCGGCAGCCCGTGTACGAACGGCTTGCCGATCTCGTTTTCGATGTCCGCCACGGAACCGTCGCGGATCTCGGGCATCGGCTGGAAGAGGCGCTGCGTGAGTACGCGGCGGCACAGACCGCGGCGGCGGAGCCAGTGGCCGCAACAAAGGAAGTTGAAAAGTGAGTAGCGAATCAACCGTCATCAAAGTCACCGGCAAGTCTGCCGCTGACAACTACGACGTCGTTGTGGGCCGCGGCCTGCTCGAACGCCTTCCGGAACTGCTGGGGGAGCGGGTCAAACGCGTCCTGGTCATCCACCCGCGGACCCTGCGGCTCACCGGGGATACCGTCCGCGACGAACTGGCCTCGGCCGGATTCACCGCGCTGACAGCCGAAATCCCGGACGCCGAAGAGGGCAAGCACATCCAGGTGGCCGCCTTCTGCTGGCAGGTCCTCGGACAGAACGACTTCACCCGCTCCGACGCCGTGGTGGCTGTCGGCGGCGGCGCAGTCACGGACCTCGCCGGGTTCGTGGCCGCGACCTGGCTCCGCGGGGTCAAGGTCATCCACATGCCCACCAGCCTGCTCGGCATGGTGGACGCAGCCGTTGGCGGCAAGACCGGCATCAACACGGCCGAGGGCAAGAACCTGGTGGGCGCCTTCCACCCGCCCGCGGCCGTACTCGCCGACCTTGACACCCTCAGCACGCTGCCCAGGAACGAGCTGATTTCGGGGATGGCCGAGGTCATCAAATGCGGCTTCATCGCAGACCCCGCCATCCTGGACCTGGTGGAAAAGGACCCGTCCGCCGTCACCGATCCGCAGTCGGCGATCCTCCGCGAGCTGATCGAACGGGCCATCGCAGTCAAAGCCGACGTGGTGTCGGAGGATCTGAAGGAGACCGGCCGGCGGGAGTTCCTCAACTACGGGCACACGCTCGGACACGCGATCGAGCTCGTGGAACGGTACTCGTGGCGGCACGGCGCTGCCGTGTCTGTGGGCATGATGTTCGCCGCTGAACTCGCCCGCAGTGTGGGGCGCCTCAGCGACGCTGATGCCGACCGCCACCGCGCCATCCTGGAATCTCTCGGACTGCCGATCACCTACCGCCGCGACCGGTGGCAGGGGCTGTTGGACGGCATGCGCCGGGACAAGAAGTCCCGTGGCGACCTGCTGCGGTTCGTCGTCCTCGACGGCGTTGCGCGGCCCGGAATCCTCGACGTTCCGGACACGTCCCTGCTGTTTGCCGCCTACCAGGAGATTGCCTCTTGATGACGACCGACGTCATGATTGATTCCATGGGCGGCACGAGCGAGTGGCCGGATGCGGGGTTCCCGGGTATCAAAATCAACCCGGACACGCTGATGCCGGGAATTGTCAACGAAGAAGTATGTAACCTGGCGCTGCAGGCATCGACCGACCCGGCGGACCGCATCATGGTCCTGCTCGCGGAAGGCCATGCCGCAGACGCCGCGGAGCTCCTCGCCGAGGCACGCTACAACGACCCCGAATCCTTCAGGCTGCGCACGTTTGAAGCCGAAGTCCTTCGCGTGTCCAAGCGTTTTGACCGGGCTGTGGACCTTTTCCGCCAGCTCTTGGGCGAAGTCCAGGGAACCGAGCTGGAGGCCCTGGCGCACCAGCACCTGGGGCGGGCCTACTATGCCGGCGGCAACACCGCAGCGGCCGTCGACGAGTTCGCCAAGGCCCTTGACCTGCGCGTCGCGGGATCTGCCGATGCCGCGCTGATCTACTCATCCACCGTCGCACTGCAACGGGCGCGGAACGTCCTGGAAATGTCGTCCTAGGGGCCCTCGCAGCAGCCCGCCCGCATTACCGGTAGAATGGTTCTTGGATTTTTGACAAACACTCGCTGGCAGCCTTTTGGCGTGCCTGCGTGACATAACCGGCTGGCGGCTTGAAGCGGTCAGATACAAACCAGAGGATACCAGTGGCAACCACAAACGACATCAAGAACGGAACCGTGCTGAAGCTTGAGGGCCAGCTCTGGAACATCATCGAGTTCCAGCACGTCAAGCCGGGCAAGGGCGGCGCGTTCGTCCGCACCAAGATGCGCAACGTCATGTCGGGCAAGGTGGTCGACAAGACCTTCAACGCCGGCCTCAAGATCGAGACTGCCACGGTTGACCGCCGCGACTACCAGTACCTGTACCAGGACGGTGCCGACTTCGTGTTCATGGACACCTCGGACTTCGACCAGCTCACCGTGTCCGCCGAGACCGTTGGCGACGCCACCAACTTCATGCTCGAGAACCAGATGGTGAACATTGCCATCCACGAAGGCACTCCGCTATACATCGAACTGCCGCCGAGCGTCGTTCTCGAAATCACCTACACCGAGCCGGGCCTGCAGGGCGACCGCTCCTCGGCCGGCACCAAGCCTGCCACCCTCGAGACCGGCTACGAGATCCAGGTGCCGCTGTTCGTTGAGAACAACACCAAGGTCAAGGTCGACACCCGCGACGGCAGCTACCTCGGCCGGGTCAACGACTAGTGAGCGCCCGCGGTAAGGCCCGTAACCGGGCCCTGGATGTTCTTTTCGAGGCGGAGCAGCGCTCCCTCTCGGCTTTTGATGTGCTGCGGTCGCGGCGTGAAATAACCGACCAGATCGTCAACCCCTACACCCTTGAAATCGTTGAAGGCGTGGTCTCCCACCAGACCGCCATCGACGAATTCCTGGAGACCTACTCCCAGGGCTGGACGCTGGAACGCATGCCGTCCGTGGACCGCATCATCCTGCGCATCGGTACGTGGGAACTGCTCTATAACGACGACGTTCCCGACGGCGTGGCTGTCAGTGAAGCTGTGGCCCTGGCCAAGACGCTGTCCACGGACGAGTCGCCGTCGTTCATCAACGGCCTCCTGGGCCGGCTGCAGCAGCTGAAGCCTTCGCTGCTGGCGTAGTCGCCCGGTGCCTGGCTGCGGTCGTAACCGCAGCGTTTCACCCATGGAAAGGACCGGTCCCCGCCAAAAGGCGGGGGGCCGGTCTTTTTCGTTTCCGCGCAGCCTGTTTCCGCTCAGCCTGTTTCCGCCCAGCTGGCTACCGCTCAGCGAAGCACGGCGTCCCGCCGTGCCGAGATTTCCGCGAGCTGGCGGTGCTCGTCGAGCTGGTGTGCGGGAACGTCCCGGCCGCTGAGGATCCGCTGCCGGATGAAGGCAAGCTGCGTGGCCGCGTGCAGGAAGGCCTTCATCTGTTGCCCCCGGCCGAACTGCTTGGCCCAGCGGACCGCTGCACGGCGGCCGCCGGCGGTCGCGAGCATGTCCACTTCCGGCGGCGTGAACCACCCCGCGGCCGCATATTCCAGGAGCCGCTGGCGCGTCAGCCGGTTCTCCGCCACGCGCAGCAGGACTATCACGATGACAGCCAGGACGAAGATGGGCACCTGGACCACGATGTACTGGAGCAGGAAGTCCTGGCCCATGCTGTTCCACATGCTGTGCAGCAACATGGCCGGGACCAGGCCGGCGAAGAACGCCACGACAGACATCCCGGTGTGCCAGCGGCGCGCCGCAAAGCCGAGGATCAGCCCCGTGGTCCCGGTAAAGATGGCGTGGGCGAAGGGGGACATCACGCCCCGCAGGAAGAAGACAACCGCGAGGTCCGCGCCCGGAGTGCTGGACTCGGCGATGGCCCGGCCGAAATAGAGGATGTTTTCCGTGAAGGCAAAGCCGCCGGCGATCGTGAAAGCGAACACCACACCGTCCACTGGTCCGTCGAAGTGCTTCCGCGCCAGCAGCAGGAGCAGAAGCAGGCCCAGGGACTTCGCGAATTCCTCCACCACCGGGGCCTGGACCGTGACGGCAAACGTCCTGTAGTCCATGCCGGCGGGCGGCGCCGCGGCCAGTGCAAAGAACGGCTGGATCAGCAGCGTGACGGAAATGGACACCACAGCGCCCCAGAGGAAGGCGAACAGCAGCAGGCGTTTCGGCTCGGGTTCCCAGCGGTCAATAAGGTAGACGGCCAGAAGAACGGCGCCCAGTGGAATCAGGGAGGCGATGAAGCCGATCACGAACCCGGTGACGCCGGTGTTGCCCACCAGGTACGGGAGAACCAGGAAGAGGCTTGCGAAGGCCAGGAAACCGCCGCCGCCCACAAGGCCTACCACCCCCGCACTCGAACGTTTGCGCACGGCGGCCGGCGGCATGACCGTGGTCACCGCAGGCGCGTTGTTGTTCGCGGGTGCCGCACGGTAGAGGCCGGGACGGACCTGGCCCATCCAGGTGGGGTTGGTCTGCTGCGGCAGGTCCCGCCCGGGCCATGGGGGCTGCTGCCCGTTTCCACGGCCGCCGGACGGATCGTGCTGCGGCCAAGGCGCGTTCGATGTCATGGGTCCGAGCCTATGTCCCGCCAACCGCCGCATCCAAGGCAGGCTTTGGTGCGGCGGCGGCGGACTGGAGGCAACCATAGGCAACACCGTGCCGGCGACCAGCCCGGGGCAGCCTCACGGCCCGGCGGATGTGATGTTAAACGCTCTCCGCGCGCCCGGCGGGCAGCCGGGCCGGGATGGCGCGTGTGGTAATTTTGAAGGGCAAATGTTCCTTTTTTAATTCCGTCCCGTGAGGCGGGGAAAGGGGAGACGAGCGTTGACATCAGTCACAGAAGCACCGGTTCCGGCCAGGGTTGTACTCAACTCTGCGGACATTGACCGTGCACTCACTCGTATCGCCCATGAGATCCTCGAGGCCAACAAGGGTTCCCAGGATCTGGTGCTGCTGGGCATTCCGCGCCGCGGCTATCCGCTGGCCGTGCGCCTGGCCAAGAAAATCGCCGCCGCCGATCCCACCGTGGATGCCGCCGCCATCGTGGGCCAGCTGGACGTCACCATGTTCCGGGACGACCTCTCCCACCAGCCCACGCGGCCGCCCTATCCCACGCAACTGCCCCGAACCGGCATCGACAACAAGGTCGTCGTGCTGATCGATGACGTCCTCTACTCCGGCCGGACCATCCGCGCGGCACTGGATGCCATCGTCGACCTGGGCCGCCCGCGCATCGTCCGGCTCGCGGTCATGATCGACCGCGGACACCGTGAACTTCCGATCCGGGCCGACCACGTCGGAAAGAACCTCCCCACGTCCTCCTCCGAAAAAGTCCGGGTCCGGCTTGAAGAGACCGATTCCGTTGACGGCACACCGGTCAACGAAGTGGTCATCGAGGCAGGCGCATGAAGCACCTGCTTTCCACCGAAGACCTCAGCCTGGCCAACGCCATCCGCATCCTCGACACGGCCGAGGAGATGGCCGCGGTGGGGGAACGCGAGGTCAAGAAGCTCCCGGCCCTGCGGGGCCGCACCGTGGTGAACCTGTTCTTCGAGGACTCCACCCGCACGCGCATCTCCTTCGAGGCCGCCGCGAAGCGGCTGTCGGCGGACGTCATCAACTTTGCCGCCAAGGGATCCTCCGTCTCCAAGGGCGAATCCCTCAAAGACACGGCGCAGACGCTGGCCGCCATGGGGGCAGACGCCGTCGTCATCCGCCACTGGGCCTCCGGTGCGCCGCACCGGCTGGCCGCCACGGACTGGATCGACGCCGCCGTCATCAACGCCGGTGACGGCACCCACGAACACCCCACCCAGGCGCTGCTGGATGCCTTCACCATGCGGCGGCACTGGGCACAGCTCCACGGGACGCCGTCCGCGGGGGCTGACCTGAAGGGCATGCGGGTGGCCATCGCCGGTGACGTCCTGCACTCCCGGGTGGCCCGGTCGAACGTCTGGCTGCTCCGCACGCTCGGCGCGGAGGTCACGCTGGTGGCGCCGCCCACGCTGCTGCCCATCGGCGTCGGGCAGTGGCCCTGCAGCGTCAGCTACGACATGGACGAAACCCTGGCGAAGGGCGTGGACGCCGTGATGATGCTGCGCGTCCAGGGCGAACGGATGAACGCCTCGTTCTTCCCCACAACGCGTGAATACTCCCGCCGCTGGGGCTTCGACGACAACCGCCTCCGGGCCCTGGACACCCTGGGACTGAAGGACACCATCATCATGCACCCCGGCCCCATGAACCGGGGCCTTGAAATATCGTCCGCCGCCGCGGACTCTCCCCGTTCCACCGTGCTGGCACAGGTCCGCAACGGCGTATCCGTCCGGATGGCCGCCCTGTACCTGCTGCTGTCCGGGGACACCCGGGAACCGGCAGCCACCGCCTCTTCCGGCACAGCCTCTTCCAGCACCGCATATTCCAACGCCGCCCATTCCACCAAGGAGAGCCACTGATGGCACACGAACAACAGGATGCAGCCCGCACCGGGTCATACCTCATCCGCGGCGCGGCGATTCTCGGCGGCGCAGCCCAGGACCTCCTGATCCGCGACGGCATCATCACCGGACGCGGCACCGACCTGGCCGGCAGCGACGCGGCTGACGGCGCCACCGTCATCGAAGCCGCCGGCCTGGTGGCCCTGCCCGGCATGGTGGACATCCACACGCACCTCCGCGAACCCGGACGGGAAGACGCCGAAACGGTGGAGACCGGCACCCGCGCCGCCGCCCTCGGCGGCTACACGGCCGTGCACGCCATGGCCAACAGCAACCCCGTCGCGGACACCGCAGGCGTGGTGGAACAGGTGCACACCCTGGGACGCGCCGCCGGCTGGGTGGACGTCCGTCCCGTGGGCGCGGTCACCGTCGGCCTCGCCGGCGAACAGCTGGCCGAGCTCGGCGCCATGGCCGATTCCCGCGCCAAGGTGCGGGTGTTCTCCGATGACGGCATCTGCGTCCACGACCCCGTGCTGATGCGCCGGGCCCTCGAATACGTCAAGGCGTTCGACGGCGTGGTGGCCCAGCACGCCCAGGAACCCCGGCTCACCGCCGGCGCCCAGATGAACGAAGGCGACGTCTCGGCAGTCCTCGGACTGACGGGCTGGCCCGCTGTGGCCGAGGAAAGCATCATCGCCCGTGACGTCCTGCTGGCCCAGCACGTCGGGTCCAGGCTGCACGTCTGCCACGTCTCCACGGCAGGTTCGGTCGAGATCATCCGCTGGGCCAAGGGCCGCGGCATCAACGTCACCGCCGAAGTGACCCCGCACCACCTCCTCCTGACCGACGAACTTGTCCGCAGCTACGATCCCGTCTACAAGGTGAACCCGCCGCTGCGCACGGACTCCGACGTCCAGGCGCTCCGCGCGGCCCTGGCAGACGGCACCATCGACGTCGTCGGCACGGACCACGCCCCGCACCCGAGCGAACACAAGGAATGCGAATGGGCGCAGGCGGCCATGGGCATGACCGGCCTGGAAACCGCACTGTCCGTGGTGCAGGCGACCATGATCGAGACCGGCCTCATGGGCTGGGAGGACTTCGCCCGGGTCACCTCCACCGCTCCCGCCGTCATCGGACGGGTGGCCGACCAGGGACGTCCGCTGGAGGTGGGCGAACCCGCGAACGTCACACTGGTGGACCCGGCTGCGCGCTGGACCGTGGACCCTTCTAAGATGGCAACCATGGGCCGTAACTCTCCGTTCGCCGGAAGGGAACTCCCGGGCAAGGTTGTGGCGACGTTCTTCAAGGGTCATCCCACCGTCCTGAACGGCGAGCTCAATACCCCGTACCGTCACGGATCCCACCCGGAAACAACCGGTCCGGCGGGCGCCAACTGATGGACAACAAAGCCCTCACCCTGGTCATCACGCTGCCGCTCATCGCGCTCGTGCTGGCCATGATCGGCGCCGGCTGGCGGAGCCGCCTGCGGCGCCAGTCCGACGTCGAACAGTTGCCCGCGGTGCCGGCGGAACTGAGCCTGCCGCTTGCCGCGGCCGACGGCCAGTACGTCGCCACCACCACGGCGGGGGACTGGCTGGACCGCATTGCCGTTCAAGGCCTGGGAATCCGCACCAACGCCGAACTGACCGTCCACCCCGAAGGCGTGCTGTTCGAGCGGTCAGGTGCCGGACCGGTCTTCATCCCGGCCGGCAGGCTCACCGGAGTCCGGCAGGACAGCGGCATGGCCGGCAAGTTCGTCGAGAAAGACGGACTCCTGGTGCTCAGCTGGACACTGGGCGGCCGTGAACTGGACACCGGATTCCGGACCCGGCGCGCCGCCGACAAACCGGCCATCCTCGACGCCTTTCAAGAATTGATCTCCGCAGCCCCTCAGGCAGATGCCGATAGTGGAAAGTAACAACGTGACAGAAACCCAAGTAACAGCAAACGCAGATACTGCACCTGAACAGGGAACGTCGGCGCCCGCCGTGCTGGTGCTCGAGGACGGCCGCTTCTTCCGCGGCAGCAGCTACGGCGCCACCGGCACCGCCCTGGGCGAGGCGGTCTTCGCCACCGGCATGACCGGCTACCAGGAGACCATCACCGATCCCTCCTACGCCCGCCAGCTGGTGGTCCAGACGGCACCGCACATCGGCAACACCGGCGTCAACGCCGACGACGCCGAGTCCCGCCGCATCTGGGTGGCCGGCTACATTGTCCGCGACGCTGCGCGCCGGCCCTCCAACTGGCGCTCCGAGCGGTCCCTCGACGACGAACTCGTGGAACAGGGCATTGTGGGCATTCAGGGCGTCGACACCCGGGCCATCACCCGGCACCTGCGCGAACACAAGACCATGCGCGCCGGGATCTTCTCCGGCGACGCGGCCCGGGCCACGGACAAGGAACTGCTCGACGCCGTACTGGCCAGCGCGCCGATGGAAGGCGCCCGCCTCGCCGAGGAAGTCAGTGTTGACGAGGCCTACATCGTGGAACCGAAGGACTGGGGCTGGGACGGCGAGCCGCGCTTCAGCATCGCCGCAATCGACCTCGGCATCAAGCGCATGACCCCCATCCGCTTCGCCGAGCGCGGCGTCCGCGTCCACGTCCTGCCGGCGACGGCCACCCTGGCCGACGTGAAAGCGGTCAACCCGGACGGATTCTTCATGTCCAACGGTCCGGGCGACCCCGCCACGGCCGACAACCAGGTCAAGCTGCTCCGCTCGGTGCTGGACGAGAAACTTCCGTACTTCGGCATCTGCTTCGGCAACCAGATCCTGGGCCGGGCCCTCGGCTTCGGCACGTACAAGCTCCGCTACGGCCACCGCGGCATCAACCAGCCCGTGATGGACCGCCGCACCGGCAAGGTGGAGATCACCTCGCAGAACCACGGCTTTGCCGTGGACGCCCCGCTCGACGGCGCCACCCAGGCCCCCGAGGAACGGTTCGGCCGCGTCGAGGTCAGCCATGTGAGCCTCAACGACGACGTCGTGGAAGGCCTTTCCTGCCTGGACATCCCCGCCTTCTCGGTGCAGTACCACCCCGAGGCCGCCGCCGGGCCGCACGATGCCGCCTACCTTTTTGACCGCTTCATCGAGCTGATGGCGGACACCAAGAAGGCTGCCGCCCCCTCCGCTGGCGCCGACTCCAAAACTTCCACCGAATCCAAGACTGAGGACAAGAAGTAATGCCCAAGAGAACTGACCTTAAGAGCGTCCTGGTCATCGGTTCCGGTCCGATCGTGATCGGCCAGGCCGCCGAGTTCGACTATTCCGGCACCCAGGCTCTCCGCGTCCTCAAGGAGGAAGGCCTGCGCGTTATCCTGGTCAACTCCAACCCGGCCACCATCATGACGGACCCCGAGTTCGCCGATGCCACCTACGTGGAGCCCATCACCCCCGAGGTGGTGGAAAAGATCATCGCCAAGGAACGGCCGGATGCGGTCCTGCCCACCCTGGGCGGCCAGACGGCCCTCAACACCGCCATCGCGCTGGACAAGAACGGCGTGCTCGAAAAGTACAACGTGGAACTGATCGGCGCGAACATCGCCGCGATCGAACTCGGCGAAGACCGCGAAAAGTTCAAGGGCGTTGTGGAACGCTGCGGTGCGGAGTCAGCCCGCAGCCACATCATCCACACCATCGACGAGGCCCTGAAGGCCGCTGAAGACCTCGGCTACCCGATGGTCGTCCGGCCCTCCTTCACCATGGGCGGCCTTGGCTCCGGCCTGGCCTACGACGAGGGCGACCTCCGCCGGATCGTCGGCCAGGGCCTGCAGTACAGCCCCACCAGCGAGGTGCTGCTCGAAGAGAGCATCCTCGGCTGGAAGGAATACGAGCTCGAGATGATGCGGGACAAGAACGACAACGTGGTGGTTGTCTGTTCCATCGAGAACTTCGACCCCGTGGGCGTGCACACCGGAGACTCCATCACGGTGGCTCCCGCCCTGACCCTCACGGACCGCGAATACCAGCGCCTGCGCGACATCTCCATCGCGGTCATCCGTGAAGTGGGCGTGGACACCGGCGGCTGCAACATCCAGTTCGCCGTCGAACCGGACACCGGACGCGTCGTCGTCATCGAAATGAACCCGCGCGTCTCCCGGTCCTCGGCGCTGGCCTCGAAGGCCACGGGGTTTGCGATTGCCAAGATCGCCACCAAACTGTCCCTGGGCTACACCCTGGATGAGATCCCGAACGACATCACGCAGAAGACCCCGGCGTCGTTCGAACCGACGCTCGACTACGTCGTGGTCAAGGTTCCGCGGTTCGCGTTTGAGAAGTTCCCGGCAGCGGACCCGACCCTCACCACCACCATGAAGTCGGTGGGCGAGGCCATGGCCATGGGCCGCAACTTCACCGAGGCACTGCAGAAGGCGCTCCGCTCCCTCGAGCAGAAGGGCTCGCAGCTGGACTTCAGCCACGTTCCCGAATGGGAAGTCCCGGAGCTGATCGAAAAGTCCAAGCGGCCCACCACCGAACGCCTGCACCAGGTGCAGCGCGCCCTGCTGGGCGGCGCCACGGTGGAGCAACTCTTCGAAGCCACCAAGATCGACCCGTGGTACCTGGACCAGCTCCAGCTGCTGAACGAGATCTCGCAGGAAATCCGCAAGTCCACCGCCCTGACCCAGGAGATGCTGCAGCGCGCCAAGCGCCACGGCTTCTCCGACGAGCAGATCGGCGCCCTCACCAACAACCAGGAGGCCGTGGTCCGCGGCGTCCGCCAGGCGCTGGGCATCCGCCCGGTCTACAAGACCGTGGACACCTGCGCCGCCGAGTTCGCCGCCTACACCCCGTACCACTACTCGTCCTACGACGAGGAGGACGAGGTGGCGCTGCACTCCAAGCCGTCCATCATCATCCTGGGTTCGGGCCCCAACCGCATCGGCCAGGGCATCGAGTTCGACTACTCCTGCGTGCATGCCTCCATGGCGCTCCGCAAAGCCGGCTACGAGACCGTCATGGTCAACTGCAACCCGGAAACCGTCTCCACCGACTACGACGTCTCCACGCGCCTTTACTTCGAACCGCTGACCCTCGAGGACGTCCTTGAAGTCATCGCGGCGGAGGAGCGCACCGGCGGCGTCATGGGCGTGTTCGTCCAGCTCGGCGGCCAGACCCCGCTCAAGCTCGCCCAGCAGCTGGCCGACGCCGGCGTGCCGATCCTCGGCACGTCACCGGAAGCGATCGACCTCGCCGAACACCGCGGCGCATTCTCCCGCGTGCTGGACGAGGCCGGGCTCATCTCGCCCAAGAACGGCACCGCAGTGTCCTTCGAGGACGCCAAAAAGATCGCCGACGAAATCGGCTACCCGGTCCTGGTCCGCCCGTCCTACGTGCTGGGCGGACGCGGCATGGAGATCGTCTACGACGAGCCCAACCTCTCCCGCTACATCGCCAACGCCACCGAGATCACCACCGAACACCCGGTGCTGATCGACCGGTTCCTGGAAGACGCCGTCGAAATCGACGTCGACGCCCTCTACGACGGAACCGAAATGTACCTCGGCGGCATCATGGAGCACATCGAAGAGGCCGGCATCCACTCCGGCGACTCCGCCTGTGTGCTGCCTCCGATCACGCTCGGCAACAACGTGATCGAGCGCGTACGCACCGCCACCCTGGCCATCGCCGAGGGCGTGGGCGTCCGCGGCCTCATCAACATCCAGTTCGCCCTGGCCTCCGACGTCCTGTACGTCCTCGAAGCCAACCCGCGGGCCTCCCGCACGGTGCCCTTCGTCTCCAAGGCCACGGGCGTGCAGATGGCCAAGGCTGCCGCGCTGATCGGCACCGGCGTGACCATCAACCAGCTCCGCAGTGCCTACAAGATGCTGCCGGAAACCGGTGACGGCTCCACCCTGCCGTTCGACGCACCCGTCTCGGTCAAGGAAGCCGTGCTGCCCTTCAGCCGCTTCCGTACCCCGGAGGGCAAGGTTGTGGACTCCCTCCTCGGCCCGGAAATGCGCTCCACCGGCGAAGTCATGGGCATCGACAAGCACTTCGACACGGCTTTCGCCAAGAGCCAGGCAGCCGCCAACAACGCGCTGCCCACCGAAGGAAAGATCTTCGTCTCCGTGGCCAACCGGGACAAGCGCTCGGTGATCATGGGCGTCAAGCGCCTCTCCGACCTCGGCTTCGAGATCGTCTCCACCGGCGGCACCGCCGACGTCCTGCGCCGCAACGGCATCCAGGCCACCCCGGTCCGCAAGGTCGCCGAAGGAAGCAGCGCCGAAGGGGAAGGCACCATCGCCGACCTCATCATCGCCGGCGAGATCGACATGGTCTTCAACACGCCGTCCGGCGGAGAAGCCCGCATCGACGGCTACGAACTGCGCGCGGCGGCAACGTCCATCGGCATTCCGTGCATCACCACGGTGGCCGAGTTCAACGCGGCCGTCCAGGCGATCGAAGCATTGCGCACCTACGAATGGTCGGTGACCAGCCTGCAGGAGCACGCTGAGAACCTGAAGGCCCTGCAGAATGGCTGAGCAAGCGGCAGCAATGACGGCCGGCCGGGAGTCCTTCGGCTCCCGGCTCGGCCGGGCCATGGCGGACCGCGGTCCGCTGTGCGTGGGGATCGATCCGCACCCGGCGCTGCTGAAGGCCTGGGGACTGAACGACGACGCCGCCGGCCTGGAGCGCTTCTCGCTCACGGTCGTGGAGGCAGTGGGTTCGCTCGCTGCCGCCGTGAAGCCGCAGGTGGCCCTCTACGAACGCCACGGCTCGGCCGGCATGGCCGTGCTGGAACGCACCCTCGCAGCGTCTGCCGATGCGGGCGTGCTGACCATCGCCGACGCCAAGCGCGGGGACATCGGCTCCACCATGGCAGCCTACGCCGACGCCTGGCTCCGGGACGGCTCTTCGCTGGCCGCGGATTCGGTGACCCTGAGCCCCTACCTGGGCTTCGAGTCGCTGCGCCCGGCCCTGGACCTTGCGGCCGAATACGGCCGCGGCGTCTTTGTCCTGGCCCTGACGTCCAACCCGGAAGGCGCCTCCGTCCAGCACGTCGGCGGCGCGGATTCCGTGGCCCGCCGGATCACCGAGGCGGCGGCTGCTGAAAATCTCCGCTACACGGGCGCGCTGGGCTCTGTGGGCCTGGTGGTTGGCGCCACCGTGGGTGGAGCGCTGGCGGACCTGCAACTGGACCTGGCGGCGGTACGCGGAATCATCCTCGCGCCGGGGCTCGGAGCCCAAGGCGCCACGGCCGCGGATCTGCGGGCAACGTTCGGTGCCGCCTATTCGCAGGTCCTGGGCACCTCAAGCCGGGACATCCTCTCCGGAGGGCCCTCCGTTGGCGGACTCCGGGAGACCGCCCTGCGCACCTTGGAGCCCCTGCTGACCAGCTGATCCATCGATTTTCGCGTCCATTGATTTCTGCGCCAGGCAAAGGGTAGGTTCAGAGGACTCCCGGGACCTTTGCCTTGGATCCGACCGACGATATCGGGGTGACTTGAGTGAGCCTGCGGCCCCTGACAGACCAGGAACGCGCGGAAGCGCTGGGTAAGGCGGCGGCCGCCCGTGCGGCCCGGGCGGACGCCAAGGAACAGCTAAAGCTTGGAACGCTCACGGTGGCTGAACTCCTCGCCTCCGGGGACGGTGATTCCGCCATCGCGCGGATGAAGGTTTCCGAGATGCTGGAGGCGTTCCCCGGTGTGGGCCGTGTCACGGCCGCTGCCATCATGGACGAGCTGGGCATTGCCGTATCCCGCAGGCTGCGGGGGCTCGGCGTTCACCAGCGCCGGGCGCTGGTAGATTTTATGAACGAGAATCACGTCCATCCGAACAACGCCCAAAGGAATATGTGAGCAAGAAACCGGGACTGACAGTCCTCGCCGGCCCGACGGCTGTTGGTAAAGGCACCGTGTCCACCTACATCCGGGACAACTATCCCGAAGTCTGGCTTTCCGTCTCGGCCACCACCCGGGCTCCGCGCCCGGGGGAGCAGGACGGCGTTCACTACTTCTTCAAGTCGGCCGAGGAATTCGACGCCCTGGTGGCCGACGGCGAACTGCTCGAATGGGCCGTGGTCCACGGCCGCAACCGGTACGGCACGCTGCGCAGCACCGTGGACGCGGCCATCGCCGATGGCCGTTCGGTGCTGCTGGAGATTGACCTGCAGGGCGCGCGCCAGGTCAAGCAGGCCGTCCCGGAAGCCCAATTCGTGTTCCTCGCCCCGCCTACCTGGGAGGAAATGGTCCGCCGCCTGGTGGGCCGCGGCACGGAATCAGCCGAGGAACAGCAGCAGAGACTGGAAACCGCTAAACTAGAACTTGCCGCTGAGCCGGAGTTCGATCACACCGTCATCAATGATGACGTTCGACGCGCAGCGGACGAGCTTGTTTCACTCATGGGGCTGACCCCGCACCCGCACTAGCCGCAGGGTCGGATCGGCCCGTTAGAATTTGGAGAATTCGTGTCCACGAACCTTGAAGGCATCATCAACCCGCCGATCGACGAGCTGCTGAAGGCAGCTGATTCCAAGTACGGCCTGGTGATCTTCGGTGCCAAGCGTGCACGTCAGATCAACGCATACTACGCCCAGCTGCACGAGGGCCTGTTCGAATACGTTGGCCCGCTGGTCGACACCAAGCTGAACGAGAAGTCGCTGTCCATCGCCCTGCGCGAAATCAACGAAGGCAAGCTCGTTTCCACGCCGATCGAACCCGCAGAGTAGATCTCCTTACACAAAAAGACTGCCTGTTGACGGAGGTCACGTGCGCATAGTCCTCGGAGTCGGGGGAGGGATTGCCGCCTACAAGGTGGCATCGCTCCTCCGGCTTTTTACTGAAGCCGGACACAACGTCACGGTGATCCCCACGGAGGCGGCCAACCGCTTTGTTGGCGTGGCCACCTGGGAAGCCCTGTCCGGGAACCCGGTCAGCAACAGCGTCTTCGACGACGTTCCGTCGGTCAACCATGTACGCCTGGGTCATGAGGCGGACCTCATCGTGGTGGCCCCGGCCACGGCGGACCTCCTGGCGCGTGCCGCCGGCGGCCATGCCAACGACCTCCTCACCAACACTCTCCTGATGGCCAGCGGCCCGGTGCTGATGGCCCCTGCCATGCACACCGAAATGTGGCTGCACGCTGCCACCCAGGCCAATGTGGAAACGCTGCGCAGCCGGGGCGTAACGGTCCTTGAACCCGCCAGCGGCCGGCTCACCGGCTCCGACTCAGGCCCCGGCCGGCTGCCGGAGCCCGAGGCCATCTTTGCCGCCGCGCTGGCCCTGATGCAGGGCAACGCCGTTCCCGGGCAGCTGCCGCTTGCCGGGCGCACCGTCACCATCAGCGCGGGCGGCACACGGGAACCGCTGGACCCGGTACGGTTCCTCGGCAACCGCTCGTCCGGAAAACAGGGAGTGGCACTTGCCGTGGCAGCCCGCGACGCGGGCGCGAGCGTCCGGCTGCTGGCCGCCCACATGGACGTACCGGCTCCTGCCGGCGTCGAAGTGGTCCGGGTCGAAACTGCGCTGCAGCTCCGGGAAGCGGCGCTGCGCGCGGCAGCCGATTCCGACGTCGTCATCATGGCTGCCGCCGTGGCGGACTTCCGGCCCGCCGAGGTGTCGGACACCAAGATCAAGAAGCGGGATGACACCGCCGATCCAGTGATCAACCTGCTCCGCAACCCGGACATCCTGCACGAACTCGTGGAGGTCCGCGCGGCGGGCAGGCCCGGTCAGCTGATTGTGGGTTTTGCCGCGGAAACCGGCGACGCCGAGGGGGACGTGCTGGACCACGCCGAGGCCAAACTCCGAAAGAAGGGTTGCGACCTGCTGGTGGTCAACCACGTGGGCGAGGGCCTGGTGTTCGGCCAGGACAACAACTCCGTGGTCATCCTTTCCCGCACCGGCTCCGAACCACAATCGGCATCCGGCTCGAAGGACGAAGTTGCGGCGGCCGTCATTGACCGCATCAGCTCCGAGTTGAGCCGCGTATTCCCACGAGCTTGAAAGGCCGGCGTGTGCAAGGCCTCCTTAGCAGGGGGACACATGCCGAGGCCTGACCGATTCCCAACCAGTAAGGTAGTTGAGTGACTTTACCGCTGCACATTCCCGCATCCCATGGCGCGACGCCGCCATCCCTTCGTCTCTTCACGTCGGAGTCCGTGACTGAAGGCCATCCGGACAAGATTTGCGACCAGATCAGCGATGCGATCCTGGATGCCCTGCTGGCGAAGGACCCCGAGTCCCGCGTGGCAGTGGAGACGCTGGCCACCACCGGACTGGTGCACGTAGCGGGCGAAGTCACCACAGACGCCTACGTGGAGATCCCGCAGATCGTGCGGGAGACCATCCTGGGGATCGGCTACGACTCCTCGGCCAACGGGTTTGACGGTGCACGCTGCGGCGTCTCCGTCTCCATCGGCCAGCAGTCCAACGACATTGCCGGCGGCGTGTTCAACTCCCTGGAAGCCCGCGAAGGCCGCCAGGAAGACGACTACGACCTCCAAGGCGCCGGCGACCAGGGCCTCATGTTCGGCTACGCCAGCGACGAGACGCCGTCCTACATGCCCGTGCCGATCTGGATTGCGCACCGCCTCTCAGAGCGCCTCACCGAAGTGCGCAAGAACGGCGAGCTTCCCTACCTCCGCCCGGACGGCAAGACCCAGGCCACGATCGGCTACGACCGCGACCGGCCGGTCTCCGTCGAAACCATCGTGATCTCCAGCCAGCACGCGGAGGGCGCCAGCCTCGAGCAGCTGCGCGCCGACCTTGCCACGCATGTGATTGACCCGGTGCTGGCGGCAGCCAACCTGGACATCTCGCGTACCCGCAACATCCTCAACCCCGCCGGAGCGTTCGTGATCGGCGGCCCCGTGGGCGACGCCGGCCTGACCGGCCGCAAGATCATCGTGGACACCTACGGCGGCATGGCGCGCCACGGCGGCGGTGCCTTCTCCGGCAAGGATCCGTCCAAGGTTGACCGCTCCGCGGCCTACGCGATGCGCTGGGTGGCCAAGAACGTGGTCGCTGCCGGACTTGCCAAGCGGGCCGAGATCCAGATTGCCTACGCCATCGGCCAGGCACGGCCCGTGGGCACGTATGTCGAGACCTTCGGCACGGAAACGGTGGATCCCGAGCGCATCAGCGCGGCTATTTCGGAAATCTTCGACCTCCGTCCGCGTGCGATCATCGATGCGCTGGACCTCAAGCGGCCCATCTACGCAAAGACTGCTGCGCACGGACACTTCGGCCGCGACGATCCCGACTTCACCTGGGAACGCCTTGACCGCGTGGATGACCTCAAGGCTTTCTTCAACGCCTGAGGGCCGCCACCGGAGTCAATGTCGGTGCCGTGTGTTTGGCTGTAGCAGGGCCCCCGTTCGGGCGGCCCTGCTACTGTGCTTTCCGGCTGGTGGAGCATTGCTCCACCGCGCCGGACCCATGACCACCACAACTGGCAGATGCTGAACGGAGACTGGTCCCATCGCTTCCTTTCCCGGTGAGGCAGCCGCCGCCGAAGAACCCCTCCAGCTGTCGCTCCTCCAGGGGTTCCCGGCCGCCCGGACGCAGTCTTCCGGCGGTCCTCCGCTCGCGGCGTCGCTGCCCGTAGCCAGAGTGCTCATCGAATCCTCACTGCCGCATCTGGACCGGCCCTTCGACTACAGCGTGCCGGCCTCGGTCGACGACGCCGCGCAGCCGGGTGTGCGGGTCAAGGTCAAATTCAACGGCCAGGAGCTCAGCGGCTACATCCTTGACAGGGTGGCTGATTCCGACGCCGGGCACGTGCTCGTACCGCTCCATAAAGTCGTGTCTGCCGTGCAGGTCCTCACGCCGGAAATGGCCGCGCTGGCCGGCACTGTGGCAGCCCGCTACGCCGGAACCGTCAGCGACGTCCTGCGCGTGGCCATCCCGCCGCGGGTTGCCAAGCTTGAGAAGGAGCTGGCCACCGAGGGAAAGCTCTCCGCAAGCCCTCAAATGACGGAAGCCGCTGCGGACGCGGAGCCGGAGGCGTCCCGCATTCCACACCCACCCGGGAACTGGTCCCGCTACGTCAACGGGACGGCCTTCCTCCGGCACCTCGCTGCGGGCGAGTCGCCGCGCGCGGTGCTAAGCGCGCTCCAGGGTTTCGGCCCTGCCGGCTGGCCCGAGCTCATTGCCGAAGCCGTGGCGGCCGTCCGTGCCGCGGGCCGTGGCGCGGTGGTGGTGGTTCCGGACCAACGCGACCTGGACCGCGTCGAGGCCGCCCTGGCGCGGCTGCTTCCCCGGGAAGACATCGCCCGGCTCACTGCCGACGACGGGCCGACGCCCCGCTACCGCAGCTACCTGCGGGTGTTGACCGGGAACGCGGGCGTCGCGGTCGGCACCCGCTCTGCGGCCTATGCCCCCGTGCACAACCTTGGCCTGGTGGTGTGCTGGGACGACGGCGACGACCTCCACATCGAGCAGCGGTCGCCCTACGCCCACACCAGGGAGGTCCTGCTCCTGCGCGCGGAGCAGGAGGGCGCAGCGTGCCTGCTGGCGGCGCACACCCGCAGCACCGAACTGCAGCGCCTGGTGGACGCAGGCTGGGCCCGGACCGTGGAAGCCGCCCGCCCGGAGGTCCGGAGGACTGTACCGCGTGTCCTGAACACCGCGGACAGCTTTGAACAGGAACGCGACCCCCTCGCCCGGATCGCCAGGCTGCCGGGGGCGGCCTGGCGCGCCGCCAAGGAAGGCCTGGAACGCGGCCCCGTCCTGGTGCAGGTGGCCCGCGCCGGCTATGCGCCCTCGCTGGTCTGCGACTCCTGCCGGGAACCTGCCCGGTGCACGGCCTGCAGCGGGCCCCTGGCTATTGCCGGCGCCGCCGGATCGTCCGCCGTACCGCAGTGCCGCTGGTGTTCCGCGCCGGCGCCGGCCTGGCGCTGCAGCCACTGCACCAGCCCCAGGCTCCGCCGCTCCGCCACCGGTGTGCTGCGGACCGCGGAGGAGCTGGGCCGGGCGTTCCCGGGCAAACCCGTCATCACGTCGTCGGGCGACCACGTCAAAGCCACCGTCCCGGACACAAGAGCCCTCGTAGTGGCCACCGTGGGAGCGGAACCTGTGGCGGCTGGCGGCTATGCCGCCGCACTGCTGCTGGATGGGGACTCCTTGCTGCGCCGGGAAAACCTCCGCGCAGGGGAGGACGCCGTACGGCGCTGGTTCAACGCCGCGGCCCTCGTCAAGCCTGCCGCTGAGGGGGGCCTCGTGGTGATCACCGCGGACGACGCCGCCGGGGTGGGCGCGCTGCTTCGCTGGGACGCCAGCGGGTATGCGCAGCGCGAATTGTCATTGCGGCAGGAGCTCCAGCTGCCCCCGGCGGTGCGGGTTGCCTCGGTGACCGGCGGCCGGACCGCCGTCGGGCACTTCACCGAGGCCATTGAGCAGAGCCTGGCCCGGCAGGGCATTACCCTGCGCATGGCTGGTCCGGCGCCCGTGGTGCTGTCGAATGCACGGGCAGCCAGGCAGGAGGCCGGCGAGGACGTCCGGACGCTGCTGTTCATTCCCTATGCACAGGCGGCGGAAGCAACGCGTGCGATGCGGGCCGTCAAGGCCGCGGCGGCGGCACGACGCAGCGACGATCCCGTCCAGCTCCGGCTTGACGGCGTGGACGTGCTCTAGCTGATGTGCTCCAGCCGACGTGCCCTGGTTGTGTCCCGGCTGACGGCGAACTGCGGCTAAGGAGCTTCCGCCGGGGCCGGCCTCAGCGCCTGCTGATCCGGGCGGCCTCTTCGGCCAGGTCCACGAGTTGCCGGGCGGAGTGGTCCCAGCTGAATTCCGCAGCCCGTTCCACGGAACGGCGTGACAGCGCCTTCCACACCTCCGCCTGTTCCAGCCGCCGCACCGCTTCGGCGAACTCGGACGGGGAATCCGGGTGGACGTACGTCACGGCGTCCTGCCCCACTTCGCGGAAGATCGGGATGTCACTGGCGATGACGGGCGTGCCGTGGGACATGGCCTCCACGAGCGGCAGTCCGTAGCCTTCCGCGCGTGAGAGGCTGATCAGGGCAGTGGTCCGGGCCAGCAGGGCCTCGTACTCGGCATCCGTCACGCCGTTATGGAAGACGACTTCCGCTCCCGGCGGCACCAGGGCCTCGAGTTCCGCCCGGCGCTGCGGCGTGATGCGGCTGAGGAGATGGAGCGTCATGCCGGGCAGGTCGGCCATTCCCCGCACCATGGTGTCCACGTTTTTGTACGGCATGAACGAACCCATGTAGAGCAGGGTGGGGTCCGCGCCGGCACCGGGGTCGCGGGGCGTGTGGCCGTGCTGCGGAGCGTTGCCCACAATCCGGACCGGCCGCTTCGTCAGGCGGTATTTGGCAATCAGGGCTTCGGTGGTGCGGCTGATGGTGGCCACCACATCCGCCCGGTTCAGGAGCAGCCGCTGCGGCCAGAACGCCTTGTGGTAAAGGCGCCACAGCACTCGGACCGGGGCAGGCAGGAAGCCTGGCGGAGCGGGGTGCTCGTAGTAGATGAGGTCGTGAAGGGTCAGGACCAGGCCGTACTTCCGGCCCAACGTCCCCATCGTCTGCATCGGGCACACCACCACGTCGGCGCCAAGCTTGTTGACCTTGGCGGCCACGAAGAGCTCCGCGGGGGAGAGCGGGCTGTTGATCATCGTGTAGGGCACGTCCGGGAGCAGGGCCAGCTGCCGGGGATCGCTGACGAGCATCGAGACGTCGGCGATCTTGGCCGTGGCGGCGATCAGGCTGGCCCCGTACCTGCTGATTCCGTCGTGGTGGTCCAGGCGGGTGAAGCGGGCATCGATAATGATTTTCACGCGGGATGGTCCTTCAGGAAGCGTCTGATGTAGCCGGCGGCCGGTTCGGGTGTCTCATAGTGGATAAGGTGCCCCACACCCGGAATGACCTCGAGGGTGCCGTCCGGCAGGAGGGCCTTCAGCTTGTGCTGGTCCGGGAGCATCGCAATCTCGTCCTTTTCCCCGGCAACCAGCAGCACCGGAAGGGCCAGGTCCGCAGCAACTTCGGAGACGTTGCTGCCCACGGACGCCTTGAAGGACTCAAGCAGGCTGTCCCGGTTGGCAAAGGCCGAGAAGTACGCGCTGTGCTGGCCGTGGATAAAGCGACGGAGCTGCTTGTCCCTGGTCTTTGCCATGGCCACGCTCATGACCCTGACAATGAGCCTGCTGCGGAGCAGGTACAGGCCCAGGGCGCGGGGGAGCCTGGCAGAGGCCTCGTAGTAGAAGACTGCCAGTTTGGTCATGACGCCCTTGGGCCCCTCCAGTGCCGGCGCGGCAATGGGATTGATGAGGATGAGCGGGAACACGGCGCCGGGGTTGGCCGCCACGAAATGGCTGGCAATGATGGATCCGAAGGAGTGTCCCAGCAGCACCGTTTCCGGACCCAGGCCCATGGCGGTCATGAAGTCGCGGATGAACTGCCCGTACCGCGCGACGCTGTGCTCACCATCGGTGAACGCACCGGAGCTGCCGAAACCGGGCAGGTCGGGCATGATCAACCGCATGTCGGGGAGCTGGTCCGCAACCCGCAGCAGGCCGTGGTGGTCCCCGCGGAATCCGTGGATCACCAGGATCGTCCTGGTCTCAGCTGTGACGGTAACCGGCTCGTACACCCAGTAGTCCACAGTGCAGCCATCCAGGTCCACGCTGGCGGCCCGCGTCCTGTCGTCCAGTGCGCTGCTGAAAAGGTGCAGGGCCTGTGCCGGTCCTGTGTCCACTTGTTCCATGGTGTCGAATCCTAGTTGACGTTGTCCGGGTGGGAGCCTGTGCGCTGGTTGCGTTCCAGGGCGGCAAGGGCGGCCATGTCCGAGGCGTCCAGGGTAAAGCCGAAGACATCAAGGTTTTCCCGGATCCGGGTGTAGGAGCTGGCTTTAGGAATGACCACGTTGCCCAGCTGCACGTGCCACCGCAGGACGATCTGGGCCGCGGTCCGGCGGTGCGCCGCTGCCAGCTCCACAACCACTGGATCCTCGAGCACCTGCCCCCGGCCCAGCGGGCTCCAGGCCTCCGTGCGGATGCCAAGCCGGTCATGCAGGCCCCGGAGTTCGTCCTGCTGCAGCCAGGGATGAAGTTCCACCTGGTTCACGGCGGGGACCACTTCGGCCGTCTCGAGCAGGCGCTCCAGGTGGGCAGGCTGGAAGTTGGAAACTCCGATGGCCCGGATCCGCCCCTCGCGGTACAGGGTTTCCATGGCCCGGTAACTTTCGGTGAAGAGTCCGCGGCGGGCGCAAGGCCAATGGATGAGGTAGAGGTCGATGTATTCCAGGCCGAGGTTGGACATCGAGGTCTGGAAGGCCCGCATCGTTGCGTCGTAGCCGTGGTCGTCATTCCACACCTTCGTGGTGACGAAGAGGTCCTCCCGGGAGAGCGACGGCGCCGCCTCGCCGGAGCCGCCGCCGGCTCCGCTGCCGCCGAAGCCGGAGAGGGCGCCGATGGCCTTGCCCACCCCGGTTTCATTTCCGTACATGGACGCAGTGTCGAAGTGCCGGTAGCCGGCTTCGAGGGCCATGGTCACCAGGCCGGCAGCGTCCGCCGGGGGAACCTTGTAGAGCCCGAAGCCCAGCTGGTCGATCAGCACACCGTTGTTGAGGCTTAGCCGGGGCGAGGTTTTCATACCACTGACTCTACCGACTCCCCGCGGCAGGCTCCCCGGGACAGGCCGTGAAGCCTGCCGCTGCCGGCGTCACGACAACCCGTCGAAACTCACCAGGCGCCGCGCCATGGCTTCATCGAGGATCAGGTCGGTGGCGAGCCCGGCAGCGAGCGCGCCGCGCAGTCCGTTGATCTTCGAGGCTCCTGATACGACGCAGATCCGCCGCCGGACCTGCCGCAGCTGTGCCAGCGCCGGGCCGGTGGACCGTTCGTTGAGCGTGATGCCGTCGGAGGAACCGTCGCCGCGGAAGAACACGGTGGCAACGTCACCCACCACGTCCGAGCTGGCCAGAATGTTCAGGTCGTTCTCGTCGAGGTAGCCGCCGGCATAGACGTGGCTCGGGTAGTCGGCGTCCACTGATCCCACACCGAAAATGGCAATGCTCATGCGTGACTGCAAATCCAGGATGCGCTGGACGCTGCGCTCATTCCACATGGCGGTCTTCGTGGCGGCGTGGTCAAAAAACGCCGGAACGGGAAACTGTTCAACACGCGCCCCGTAGGCGCTGCCGAACCTGCGCATGATGTCGCTGGCGTAGGTAATGCCGGTGGTCTGCATGTTGCCCGCGCCGTTGAGCTGGACGATCACGCTGTCGTGGGTGATCTTGCGGGTCAGGTGGCGGCTGACCGCGCTGAGGGTGGATCCCCACGCGACGCCGATGATCGCGTTTGAGTCGACCAGCGGACCGATGGTCCGTGCAGCCTGCATGGCCACCCTGTCAAGTGTCTCCGCCTCATTCAGGGTGTCCACCACCGGAACGACGTGCACATCGACGCGGTATTGGGCGCGGATCATGTTCTCCAGTTCGGGTCCCGTGTCGAGCGGATTGCGGATCTGGATCTGCACCAGGCCGGTTTCCCGGGCAGTCGATAAAAGCCGGGAAACCGTGGATCTCGAGGTCCGGAGCTCCCTGGCTATGGCGTCCATCGTGAGGTCCTGGAGGTAATACAGTTGTGCAGCCCTGAGGGCTTCTGAGTGGCGTGAACGCGGCATTGGGCTTCCGTTCTGCACGTTTGTGCATAGTGCTTGACTCCATTTTCCATTAGTCCAAACAATAGTGGTGAACGGCGCCGCGCTGAGGCGTGCCGCACAGAACCAAACCCAAAGGAGCAGATTTGGGAACCAACGATTCATCCGGCCATCCGTCTTCCAGCCGCCAGCGGTCCTCAGTGCAGAGCCTGCGAAAGCGGCCCCGCGCGCAGGTCCTGATCATCGGCGGCGGAATCAACGGAGTGGGCACGTTCCGCGATCTGGCACTACAGGGCGTCGATGTTGCGCTCGTCGAACGCGGAGACTACTGCCAGGGGGCCAGCGGTGCATCGTCGCACATGATCCACGGCGGAATCCGGTACCTCGAAAACGGTGAGTTCCGCCTGGTCCAGGAGTCCGTCGTCGAACGCAACAGGCTGCTGCGCATTGCCCCCCACTACGTCAAGCCGCTCCAGACCACCATTCCTATCTTCAGCACCTTCTCCGGCGTGCTGTCCGCGCCGCTGCGGTTCCTGACCCACAAGCAGCAGGGCAAGCCGAAAGAACGCGGCGCCTTCCTGATCAAGCTCGGCCTGAGCATGTACGACTTCTTCTCACGCGACGGCGGCACAGTTCCGCGCCACCAGTTCCGCGGCCGGAAGCGCGCCCTGGCGGAACTGCCGCGGCTGCACCCCGGAATCAAGTACGCGGCCACCTATTTCGATGCCTCGGTCCACAACCCCGAGCGGCTCACCCTGGACGTGCTCCAGGACGGCGAAAAGGCCGGCGCCGCGGGTCCGAGTGACGCCCGGGCCAGCAACTACCTCTCGCTCGTGTCCATGGGCGGGGCGGCCGGAAATTCGTCCGGTTCCACGGGCGGCAGCACTGTCCAGCTCCGCGATGAGCTCACCGGCGAAGTCTTCGACTTCACGGCGGACGTGATCGTCAACACCACGGGGGCCTGGGTCGACCTGACCAACCAGGCCATGGGTGCTGCCTCCTCCTTCATGGGCGGAACAAAGGGTTCGCACATCGTGCTGGACCACCCCGGGCTGCTCGAGGCCTGCAACGGCCGCGAAATCTTCTTTGAACACACGGACGGCCGGATCGTGCTGATTTACCCGATGGGCGACCGCGTGCTGGTGGGCACCACCGACGTCGATGCGGACATGGCAGAGGACGCCGTCTGCACCGACGCCGAGATCGACTACTTCTTCGACCTGATCGGCCATGTCTTCCCGGACGTCCCGGTGAGCCGGGACCAGATCGTGTACACCTTCGCCGGTGTCCGCCCGCTGCCCCGGCACGACGCCACCCAGCCCGGCTTCGTCAGCCGGGACTACCGGATCGAGCGCGGCGGACAGCATACGTCGGCCGGCGGCGCCGTCGTGCTCAGCCTGGTGGGCGGCAAATGGACCACGTTCAGGGCCCTGGCAGAACACCTGACAAATGACGTGCTCAAGGAACTGGGACTGGAACGGAAAGTCTCGACGGCGAAACTCGCCATCGGCGGCGGCGCCGGCTTCCCGGACACTCCGGCCGGCATCGAACAGTGGATCAAGTCACACATGTCCGCCGGCCGCGACGCTGACCGGATCTCCGGATTGCTGACCCGCTACGGCACCCGCGCCGAAGAAGTCCTGCGATACCTCGACGCCGGCCCGGACCGGCTCCTGCACTCCACCCGCGAACTCAGTGTCCGCGAACTGGAGTTCATGGCCCGCAACGAACAGGTGGGGCACCTCATCGACGTGCTGATCCGGCGCACGTCGCTGGCCTTCCGCGGGCTGGTGACCGGCGAACTCCTCAACGAGGTCGCAGAGGTCCTTGCCGTTCCGCTGGGCTGGGACGCCGCCGCCCGGGCAGCCGAAATCCACTACGCCCAGGAGGTGCTTGAACGCTTCCACGGCGTCCAGGTCCACAGCCTGGTCGCCTAGATAGCTTGCGTGCCCGGGGAGGGAGTGCCCGGGCGCAAGGGCTGCGCGGTTCCGCTGGAGGAACAGCCGGCGCAGCAGCCGGCCGGCAACGCAACAACGTTGCCGGCCCAACAGCCCTTCAAACTCGCGAAGGGCTGACAACAGAAAATAGAGGAGTCAAAGATGTCTCTTGGAATTGTTTTCCTTTCCGAAGTATTCGGAACCGCAATGCTGACCCTGCTGGGTTGCGGCGTTGTGGCAAACGTCGCGCTCAAAGGCACCAAGGGCAACAACGGCGGATTCCTGATGGTCACATGGGGCTGGGGCATTGCAGTCTTCTGCGGTGTTTTCGTGGCTGCCAAGTCCGGCGCACACCTGAATCCCGCCGTCACTTTCGGCCTGCTGCTCAACGGCAAGGCGGAGTATGCTCCCGGCGTCAGCGTCGACTTCGCATCCACACTGACCTACTTCGGCGGTGAATTCCTGGGCGCGTTCCTGGGTGCAGTGGTCATGTGGCTGGCCCACAAGCAGCACTTCGACGCCGAACCGGAACCCGCCAGCAAGCTCGCCGTGTTCTCCACGGGCCCTGCCATCCGCTCCACCCCGTGGAACCTGATCACCGAGATCATCGGCACCTTTGTCCTCGTCTTCGTCATCCTGACCCTCGGCGGGACCCCTTCCGGCCTTGGCCCGCTGGCCGTGGCCCTGCTGGTTGTCGGTATCGGTGTGTCCCTCGGCGGTCCCACCGGCTACGCCATCAACCCCGCCCGCGACCTCGGTCCCCGCATCGCCCACGCACTGCTGCCCATCAAGGGCAAGGGCTCCAGCGACTGGAGCTACTCCTGGATCCCGGTAGTGGGCCCGCTGGTAGGCGGCGGACTCGCCGGCGCCGTCGCAGCAGTAGTGCCGATCATCGCCTCGGCAGCTTCCTGATCCCCGTCCCGCGTTCCAACACCCCCACCAAGCCCTTCAGACAACAGACAAGGACGTCAACATGAACCAGTACGTAATCGCCATCGACCAGGGCACCACCAGCACCCGCGCCATCGTCTTCGACCACAGCGGCAGCATCGTCTCCTCGGGCCAGATGGAACACGAGCAGATCTTCCCGCAGGCAGGCTGGGTGGAACACGACCCCGCCGAAATCTGGAACAACACCCGCGAGGTCATCGCCTCCGCCCTGTCCAAGGCGAACCTGACCCGGCACGATATCGCCGCCGTCGGCATTACCAACCAGCGCGAAACGGCCGTTGTCTGGGACAAGACGACGGGCGAGGCCGTATACAACGCGATCGTCTGGCAGGACACCCGGACCCAGGACATCGTGGACGAGCTGGCCAAGGATGGCGGCCCGGAGCGTTTCAAGCAGAAGGTGGGCCTGCCGCTGGCAACGTACTTCTCCGGCACCAAGATCAAGTGGATCCTGGACAACGTGGAGGGCGCCCGCGCCAAGGCCGAAGCCGGCGACCTGGTCTTCGGCAACACGGACTGCTGGGTCCTGTGGAACCTCACGGGCGGAGTGGACGGCGGCGTGCACGTCACCGACGTCACCAACGCCTCCCGGACCATGTTCATGGACCTTGACACGCTGTCCTGGGACCAGGAGATCCTGGATGCCTTCGGCGTTCCGGCCTCCATGATGCCTGCCATCAAGTCATCCTCCGAGGTCTACGGCACAGTCCACACTTCACAGCTCCTCCGTGAAACGCCGGTTGCCGGCATCCTTGGCGACCAGCAGGCGGCCACCTTCGGCCAGGCGGCGTTTGAGGCCGGCGAGGCCAAGAACACGTACGGCACCGGCTGCTTCCTGATCTTCAACACCGGGGAGGAAATCGTCCACTCCAAGAACGGCCTGCTGACCACTGTGGGCTACAAGCTGGGGGACGCTGCTCCGCACTATGCGCTGGAAGGCTCCATCGCCGTCACCGGATCCCTCATCCAGTGGCTGCGGGACAACCTCGGGTTGATCAGCAGTGCCCCGGAAGTGGAAACGCTCGCCGCCTCGGTCAAGGACAACGGCGGCGTGTACATCGTCCCGGCGTTCTCGGGACTGTTCGCACCGTACTGGCGGTCCGATGCCCGCGGCGCCATCGTGGGCCTGACCCGATTCGTCAACAGGAACCACATCGCCCGTGCGGCACTGGAGGCCACCGCCTTCCAGACCCGTGAGGTGCTCGACGCCGTCAACGCGGACTCCGGTGTTCCGCTGACGGAGTTGAAGGTCGACGGCGGCATGGTCGCCAATGACGCCCTGATGCAGTTCCAGGCGGACATCCTGGGTGTTCCGGTGATCCGGCCGAAGGTCGTGGAGACCACCGCCCTCGGCGCTGCCTATGCTGCCGGCCTGGCCGTCGGCTTCTGGAAGGACCTGGGGGAGTGCTCGGCCAACTGGTCCGAGGACAAGCGCTGGGAACCGCAGATGGACGCAGGGGAGCGGGACCGCCAGATGCGCCTCTGGAAGAAGGCCGTGACGAAGTCCATGGACTGGGTCGACGAGGACGTGAAGTAGACCCGGCAAGCCTATGCCTTCGCTGTTAAGGGGGCCCCGTCGGCTTCGCGGACGCCCGAAGCCGCTCCCGGGCCCCCTTAACAGCTCGGCATGTCCGAGCCGGTCGATTCAGCCGCTCTTGGCGACTTACGTTTAGGTGATGGTGGAGGTGCGCTAAAGTAGTTCTATGCGTGCGATCCTTCTGCTTAGCTAGCCGCGCGGTATCCCGACCAAGTACGGATTGCCGAGCGGCCGCCCCTCCATGTCGAGGGGCTTTTGTGTGTCTGGGGCTATCTCCCGGCCGCAAGCAGGGGATCAGGGGCCGGGGCGGACAGGACGCCAGGGCCGTACGAAAAGCGGTACAGAACAGAAGAGGGCAGCAGTGAGCGTTCAGCCGGAGACAGAGACCGGAACAGCAGCAGTCGCGACCGAAGGTCCCGAGGAGGGCACCTACAGCTTTGCCGCGATGGAGGCCAAATGGCCGCAGGTGTGGGAAGACCTCAAGGTGTTCACCCCCGTCGATGACGGTTCCCGGGAGCGCCGCTATGTCCTCGACATGTTCCCTTACCCGTCGGGTGACCTGCACATGGGCCACGCTGAAGCGTTTGCCATGGGCGACGTCGTGGCGCGGTACCTGCGCCAGAAGGGCTTTGACGTCCTGCACCCGATCGGCTGGGACTCCTTCGGCCTGCCCGCGGAAAACGCAGCCATCAAGCGCAACGCGCACCCCAGCGAGTGGACCTACGCCAACATCGACACCCAGGCGGCGTCTTTCAAGCGCTACGCGATCTCCGCTGACTGGTCGCGCCGCCTGCACACCTCGGACCCGGGGTACTACCGCTGGACCCAGTGGCTGTTCAAGCGCTTCTATGAGCGCGGCCTGGCCTACCGGAAGGACTCCCCGGTCAACTGGTGCCCCAAGGACCAGACCGTGCTGGCAAACGAACAGGTGGTCAACGGCGCCTGCGAACGCTGCGGCACTGCCGTGACCAAGAAGTCCCTGAACCAGTGGTACTTCAAGATCACCGACTATGCCGACCGCCTGCTGGACGACATGGACGAGCTGCGCGGCCACTGGCCCGAGCGCGTCCTGGCCATGCAGAAGAACTGGATCGGCCGCTCCGAAGGTGCACACGTCAACTTCGTGATCGAAGCCGACGGCGGCAAGCCGGCCAAGGACGTCACCGTCTTCACCACCCGCCCGGACACCCTGTACGGAGCCACGTTCTTCGTGGTCGCGGCAGATGCGCCGCTGGCAGTGGAACTGGTCACGGACGAGCACGCCGCAGCCCTGGACGCCTACCGCGAACAGGTCAAGGCACTGTCCGAAATCGAGCGGCAGTCCACCGAACGGGAAAAGACGGGCGTCTTCACCGGCCGTTACGCCGTCAACCCCCTGAACGGCGAAAAACTGCCGGTGTGGGCAGCGGACTATGTCCTGGCTGACTACGGCACCGGCGCCATCATGGCTGTCCCCGCCCATGACCAGCGCGACCTGGACTTCGCCAAGACCTTCGACCTGCCCGTCCGCGCCGTGCTGGACACGGGAGAAGACGACCCCGCAGTCACCGGGACGGCGACAGCGGGGGAGGGAACCCTGATCAACTCGGGTGTTCTCGACGGCCTGCCCAAGGCGGAGGCCATCCCCGCCGCGATCGACATCCTGGAGAAGCAGGGCACCGGCGAAAAGTTCGTCAACTTCCGGCTGCGCGACTGGCTGCTCAGCCGCCAGCGCTTCTGGGGCACGCCCATCCCGATCATCCACTGCCCGGCCTGCGGCGAGGTTCCTGTTCCCGACGAACAGCTGCCCGTCACCCTGCCGGCCGACCTGCGCGGCGAAGACCTGTCCCCGAAGGGCACGTCCCCGCTGGCGGCCGCCGAAGCCTGGGTCAACGTTGAGTGCCCCAACTGCCACGGCCCTGCCAAGCGCGACACCGACACCATGGACACGTTCGTCGACTCGTCCTGGTACTTCCTGCGGTTCGTTTCCCCGCAGTACACCGAGGGTCCCTTCGACCCGGAGAAGATCAACGACTGGATGCCGGTGGGGCAGTACGTGGGCGGCGTGGAGCACGCCATCCTGCACCTGCTGTACGCACGGTTCTTCACCAAGGTCATCCACGACCTCGGGATGATCGACGCCGACGAGCCGTTCAGCGCACTGCTCAACCAGGGCCAGGTCCTCAACGGGGGCAAGGCCATGAGCAAGTCCCTGGGCAACGGTGTTGACCTCGGTGAGCAGCTGGACAAGTACGGCGTGGACGCCGTGCGTCTCACCATGATCTTCGCCTCCCCGCCGGAGGACGACGTCGACTGGGCGGACGTGTCGCCGTCGGGCTCCGCGAAGTTCCTGGCCCGGGCCTGGCGCCTGGCGCAGGACGTCACCAGCGCGCCCGGAACGGATGCCGCCCAGGGAGACCGTGCGCTGCGCTCCGTCACGCACCGCACCATCGCCGACGCCGCCGCACTGCTGGACAGCAACAAGTTCAACGTTGTGGTGGCCAAGCTGATGGAGCTGGTCAACGCGACCCGCAAGACGATAGATGCAGCTGCCGGCGCGGGCGGCGCGGATCCTGCGGTCCGCGAAGCGGCGGAAGCCGTGGCGGTCATCCTGAGCCTCTTTGCGCCCTACACGGCCGAGGACATGTGGAACGTGCTGGGGCATCCCGCCTCGGTGGCGAACGCCGGCTGGCCATCGCACGACGAAGCCCTCCTGGTGCAGGACACTGTCACCGCGGTGGTCCAGGTCCAGGGCAAGGTCCGCGACCGCCTGGAGGTCTCCCCGGAGATCGGCGAGGACGAGCTGCGTGAACTGGCCCTCGCATCGGAAAATGTCCAGCGCGCCCTCGACGGGCGGGGTATCCGCACGGTCATCGTGCGAGCCCCTAAACTGGTCAACATCGTCCCGGCTTAGCCGGGGCACCGGCCGCCGGCAATGCCGGCGGCCGGTCATCCCGTTTGGCCGGAATAGCAGGGGGACACCGTGAACGACCGGGAACCGGCCGGCTGGCCGTGGCTGAAGGAACGGCTGGTCCGCCTGCGGCCGGCCCCCCGACCGGGAGCTACCCCGGACGTGGTGGCGGCCGCCGTCGTGCGCACTGCGGTGGTGACCGATTCCGCAGCGGCGCTTCCGGCCGACTGGGTCGGCGACTTCGCCGCCGACGGCCGGCTGACTGTGGTTCCCATGCCCGTCATGGTGGGGCCGGAGATTTACGGCGAAGGCGAAGACGACATCACCGAGACCATTGCGGTGGCGCTGGCCACGGGCACTCCGGTCAAGACGTCACGGCCGTCGCCCGGCCAGTTTGAGCAGGCCTATCTTGCGGCGCAGCGCCGCGGCTTCGAAGCGGTGGTCTCCGTTCATATCTCGGGAGCACTTTCCGGCACGGCGGACTCTGCCAGGCTCGCGGCATCGCGCGTGGGCATCCCCGTGGAAGTGCTCGACTCGAAGACGGTGGGCATGGCGCTGGGCATGGGTGTGCAGAGCGCGGTGGTCGCGGCGGCAGACGGCCGGGGGGCCGCTGACGTGCGTGCCTTTGCGGAAGAACGGCTGGCGCGTACCAGGGTGTATTTCTATGTACCCAGCCTGGAGCAGCTCCGCCGCGGCGGCCGGATCGGAGCGGCGGCATCCCTGTGGGGGACAATGCTTGCCATCAAACCGATCCTCGCCGTGGACGACGGGAAGATCGTTCCGCTGGAAAAGGTCAGGTCCGCCGCGCGGGCCGTGGCGCGCCTCGAGGAAATTGTGGTGGCGGATGCCGCCGCGCGTCCTGACGGCCAGGCGCGCCTGGCCGTCCACCACTTCGGCAATCCCGGGGAAGCCGCTGAGCTTGCGGAACGGCTGGCGGCCTCGCTCCCGGGCATACCCCCGGCGCAGATCAGTTCGCTGCCCGCCGTCCTCGCCGCCCACGCGGGGCTGGGTGTCCTCGCCGTGATCGTGGGGGAGAGCAGTACACCGCACAAGGAACCCGCTCTGGCCCAATAGCGGCGCCGGTAGTACAGTCTCCCCACCAAGCAGGCTCCCTACCGAGCAAGGAGGCTTCGATGACAATGCAGGTGCACCACGTGGCGCAGTTCGACAAGGACGTGTCCGAAGAAGTGACGAACTGGCTGAAGTACCTCAAGGGCCAGGTGACGAGCGTCCAGTTCCTCACCACGACGGTGCCTGATCCGAAGGCGCCTGACGCATGGCGGGTCCAGTACGAGGCCTACATCACGTACCAGAAATAGCCAGCCGGAGGGTCCGGGTCAGGGGCTGCAGGTCACCGTGTCACGGTTGTAGCGGCTTTTCTCGAGCACGCTGATGCTGTCCGACACCACGGTGCAGGAGGCGCCGTCGGGGAACGTGTAGACACTCGTCGCGCCGGTTTTGATGACGTTCGCGTCGAAAGACCACGGGCTTTCATAGTAGGCAAACACGCTGACGAACTTGTGGGTATTGTCCACTGTGATGGTTTCGCCGTCGGGGGAGATCTGGGTGGCACTCACCTCACCGCTTCCCTGGAAGACGGCGACTCCGCTCGGCGTATGAACCTCGATGTGCCGTTCAGTGCCCGTCTGGCAAAACGTCCAGCCGGAAAGTTCATCCGTGACACACGACGAGTATTCGGTGAACTGGGTCCCTTCACTCCCTGCCGCGCCGGCCGGTGCCGCGCCGCACGCCAGCAGTAACCCCAGGCCCACCCCGCATCCGGAAAAGAGCACAGACTTTTTTGACATCGTGACCGCCCCCAAAGTTCAGACCATTCCCCGGATTCGGGGCAGGGCAAAATCGTAAGGCTGCGGTGCCTCCCGGTCAATATGTAAATTCAATGGTGAAAAGACCGGGCGTTGTCCCGGTGACCTGCTGTGCGTCCGCTTTCCACATACCGCCCTTCCGCAGTGTCCGTTCCCGCCGTGTTCTCCTAGCGTGGCGGGTATGTCACGCCGGAACGCGGAAGCGGGAGCACCTGCCGCGGCCACCCGTGCGCGGCGGAGACTGACGGCCTCCCTTGGACCGGCCGCCGGCGATGCCAGGGGCGGGCCAGGAACAGCCGGGGGTATTGGACAAGGGCTGCTGGAGCACGGAGCTCCCGGCCAAGGAACTTTCACGTACGACGGCGGTGCGCGGCCGGATCCGGATGCTGCTGACGCTGCCGCCGGTGGCGGGGGCGCCGGACCCGCGAATTTCAGGTGGCGCACGGGCATCCGCGTTGCCGTGCTGCTGGGAATCGTGAGCCTCCTGCTGGGCGGCTGGTTCTGGTGGGACGTCGCCGGCAGCCGTGCACAGGTGGTCCCGCTGAGCGACATCAGCACCACGGACGCCGGCGGGCAGCCGGAAGGAGGGCCAAGGGCAGAGGACCCGGGAGCGACCGGCGGGACGTCAGAAGGAGGGCGGGCTACCCATCCTTCCTCTGGAAGGAAAATCGTGGTCCATATCGCGGGGGCTGTGAACAAGGCCGGCGTTGTGGAACTGCCGGACGGTAGCCGGATCCACGAAGCAATCGCTGCGGCGGGTGGGAGCACGGACACCGCTGACCTGGAACGGCTGAACCTGGCCGCCGTGCTGACCGATGGCCAGAAGATCCATGTTCCCCGGTTGGGGGATCCCGCGGACGTCACCGGAACGGCGGGCAGCGAACCGGGGTCCGATGGAACAGGCTCCGGTGGACAGGGAGCAGGCACTGCCAAAGTCGACCTGAATACGGCCTCCGTGGAGGAGCTGGGGGCACTGCCCCGGGTAGGGCCAGTCCTGGCCCAGCGCATCTTTGATTGGCGGAAGGAGCACGGTCGGTTCAGTGCCGTGGAGGAACTCGACGCCGTGGACGGCGTCGGCCCCAAGATGCTGGAAACGCTATTGCCTCTCGTGCGGGTGTCCTGAGATGGGCAGCCCCAGTCCATGGCAGCGCTTCGTCGACGCAGCCGTCCGGGGCCGGCAGGACGAGGCCTTCCGGCCGCGGCCGGACCCTCCCCGTGACCCGACCTCGGGGTTTCCACGTACGCCGGGCGTACGCTCCGCCGGCATCATCGGCATCGTGCCCCGGACGTCGGCCGGACTGCGGGACATGGTTGCCGCCCGCCTTCTTCCCCGGCCGGAGGACAGGGCGCGGGGAGCCGGGAAACCTGCTGCGTCCGGAACCGGCAGCAAACCACGGCGCAGGACTGACCTGCGCCTGGCACCTCCGGCCCTCCTCACCTGGGCGGCCGCCGTCGGGGGTGTCTGGTTGCCGTTGCCCGGACTCTGCGCGGTGATCGGGGGACTGCTCCTGGCTGCAATGGTGCTGCTGGTGGTGATCCGCCGGCGCCGGGGGATGACCCACGGGTCCGGGCTGGTGCCGCGCAGCTTCCTGACCACCCTTGCCGTTGCCCTGGTGCTGTCGGCAGCCGTCGCGTCCCACTCGGCGGTAGCAGCGTCGCAGAAGCATGACGGACCCGTCGCCGACGCGGTGACGGCCCGTTCCGCAGTAGTGGTTGAGGCGGAGATAGAAGGCTCGCCGCGCGAACTCAAGGTTCCCGGCCGCGCCGGGTCCGGCCGGTGGGCTGTGCAGGCGACAGTTTTCATGATCATCGCCAACGGCCGCCTCATCAGGGGTTATGCGCACGTGCTGATCGTCGGCGGTGACGATTGGCAGCACGTGGTCCCCGGGCAGCGGGTCCGGACCACAGGAAAACTGCAGCCGGCCGACGCCGGCCAGGCGCAGGCGGGCACGCTGTCCGCCACTACCGGCCCGGCCACCACTACCGGCCCGGCCACCACTGCTGCCCCCTCGGCATGGCGGGAAGAACCTGTCGCGCTCCGCAGCGGGTTTGCCGCCGCCGCGGAATGGATCGGCGGAGATGCCCGCGGCTTACTGCCCGGAATGGTCACGGGTGATACGGGCTTCCTCGATGAACAGCTGGAGAGTGCCATGAAGACTGTCGGCATGACGCACCTGACCGCCGTGAGCGGGGCCAACTGCAGCCTCATCCTGGGGGCGCTGTTGCTGGCCGCGCGGAGTGTTCGGCTGCCCCGGGCTCCCGCTGCGGGGGCAGCGCTCACCGGACTGGCTTTGTTCGTCCTGATGGTGGGTCCGGATGCCAGTGTCCTCCGGGCCGCACTGATGGGGGCGATCGGGATCGTCTCCCTGTCCGGAGGCCGGGCCGGCCGCGGGCTCAGTTTCCTTTGCCTGGCCGTGATCGGACTCCTCATGGCAGACCCGGCACTCGGGACCAGTTTCAGCTTCCTGCTATCGGTGCTGGCCACGCTCGGCATCGTGCTTGCCGGGCCGCGGATCATGGAATGGCTGCCGCCGGCTGTCCCGCGCTGGCTCGCCGCCGGCCTGGCGGTACCGCTTTCCGCCCAGCTCTTCTGCGGGCCGGTCATCGTCCTGCTGCAGCCCCAGTTTTCCTCCTACGCCCTAGTGGCAAACATGGTGGCCGCGCCGCTCGTGGCTCCGGTCACCATCCTCGGTACCGCGGCCGTCCCGCTGGTGCCCCTCGCGCCATGGGCGGCCAATGTTCCCATGGGGGTTGCGGGCGGCTGTGCGGCCGGAGTCGCCGCCGTCGCCCGGTTCTTCGCTGCCCTGCCCGGCGCTGCCCTGCCATGGCCGGAGGGGCCGTTCGGCGCGGCCACCATGGTGTCCCTGTCCGCCTGCACCGTGCTGTTCCTCTGGCTCATTCTGCACCCGCAGGCCGTGGGCACACTGGTCCTGGCGGCGCACCGAAGGACCATCGACCTGCTGGAGCTGGTGCCGGCGTTCACCGGCTTGGATGAGCGACGCAGCCGTGGGAGCCTTAGAGGTATTAATCGGAATTCCGGGAGGAACCAAGAGTGGCCGCTGCGCAAAAAGCACGATCCAAACCGGCGACGTCAGCGACGGCCACCTGGCGCGATGTAACTCCGGCAAGTGTCGTCCTGATCGGCGGACCCGAGGAATACCTCGGCATCCGTGCCATGGACCGGGTCAGGTCGCAGGTCCGCGCAGCCCAGCCGGATGTCGAAATCACCAGGCTCAACGCAGGCAGCTACGAACCCGGGGCCCTCGCCATGAACGTCAGCCCTTCGCTGTTCGGGGAATCCAAGCTCATTGAGGTGGAGTCCGCTGAAGCCATGAATGACGCCTTCCTCGCGGATGCCCTCAAGTACCTGGCGGACCCGGAACCTGACGCCGTACTGGTCGTCCGCCACGGCGGTGGAGTCAGGGGCAAGAAGCTCCTGGACGCCATCAAGTCTGCCGGCTGGCCCGTGGTCGATTGCCAGCCCCTGAAAAAGGACGCGGACAAGTCGGCGTTCGTGCAGTCCGAATTCAAGGCGGCCGGGCGCCGCATTGAGCCGGAAGCCGTTCACGCCCTCGTCAACGCGGTGGGCGCCAACCTGTCGGAACTCGCCGCCGCCTGCAGCCAGCTCATCGCGGACGCGGCCACGGCTGTTGATACAGACATGGTGGACCGTTACTACGGCGGCCGGATCGAGGCGACGGCCTTCAAAGTTGCTGACGCCGCGCTGGCCGGCAACGCTCCGCTGGCCCTCTCCACGCTTCGCCACGCCCTGGCAACAGGTGCGGACCCTGTTCCACTGGTGGCTGCGCTGGCGGCCAAACTCCGCACGGTAGCCAAGGTTGCGGGCGCACACGGTTCCTCGGCCCAGATTGCGCGGCAGCTCGGCATGCAGCCGTGGCTGGTGGAGCAGGCGCAGCGGGACGTCCGGCGCTGGACGCCGGAGGGCCTGGTCCGCTCCATCCAGGTGACAGCCGAAGCGGATGCGCAGGTCAAAGGCCTTTCCCGGGACCCGGTGTACGCAGTGGAACACGCGGTCACCGTCATTGCGACGTCGGTGCGCCGCTAGGCCTGGGGGACCCCTCGCCGCCGAGGTGCATGGGCGTGAGCTGGAGCGGGTTCGCGAGCTACGGAAGGTTAAATGGATGTGGCCGGCACCCGCGAGGGGTGCCGGCCACGATCATCAGTTCAGTTGAACTGGAAAACCTTAGAGTGCGTTGACCTTCTTGGAGATCGCCGACTTGCGGTTTGCAGCGTTGTTCTTGTGAAGAACGCCCTTGCTGACAGCCTTATCCAGCTTTCGGCTTGCAGCAACCAGCGCAGCAGCAGCGGCATCCTTGTCGGTGGACTCAACGGCGGTGTTGACGGCGCGGATGGCCGTCTTCAGCTCGGACTTGACTGCGTTGTTGCGCAGGCGAGCCTTCTCGTTGGTGAGGATGCGCTTCTTCTGGGACTTGATATTAGCCACGTGTGAACTCTCTTTTTAATGCGGAAATGGTCTAGAGGGCTTTCAGATTGGCCATTGACTGAGCGGCGTGGGGATACCTATGGCGGCCAACCATCAGTGGCCGTCGACCTGCACGGACACACAGCTGTCAATAGTAGCAGATGCCCTGCAATGCTGCTGCCCCCTGCTGATGCCTGCAATGCTGCTGCCTCCGCGACGCCTCGGGGCTTTCATCAGCTCCAGCCGTGAAACTCGCGGAGTGCAGACGCGACGCCGTCGAAACGCTTCCTGTCCAGGACCGCGCCCTCCCTGCGGATGTCCGCTGCGCTGATCTGGATGATGCGGTCCAGTTTGGCTTCACTGGGCCGGCGCTGCCGGTCCCAGCTGCCTGTGCCGATGTCCACGTAGCTTTCGTCGTTAATGCGGTCCTGGTCGTGGTCCTTGCTGGTGAGCATGAGCCCCAGCAGGTAGCGTCCTCGGCTTCCGATCAGGAGCACCGGCCGGTCCTTGCCCTGGGAATGGTCCTCTTCGTAAGGGACCCACGTCCACACCACTTCACCCGGTTCCGGCTTGCCGTTGGGGGAGGGGGCGTACCTGACAGTGGCGGTGCCCGTGAAATCACCCGGGTAGGTTCCTGTGAGGCCGGGGGCGGTCCCGCGCTGCGCTGGCGGCTTCGTGGTGCGGGCCGGCGCCGGGCGGACCGGTCCGGCAGGACGCTTGCGCCGGCGATCCGTGCCGTCGTCGGCCGGCCGCCCCTCCAGGAGGCGGAACACGGTGCGGACGGCGTTGCCAAGGGAGCGGAGGTTGAATGCCATCCTGCAACGATACTGTGCCCCGGAATGGCACTTTTCGTCGTTCCGCACCCCGATCACGCAAACAATGCGCCGAGCGGCGGCAGGACGTGGGACACTATAAGTTCACGTGCGGCAGGTCCTGCGACGGCTTCGGCTGTCCTGAGCACAGCCGCGGAAATGCCAACAGTAAGGACCCTGCGTGTCTCCCATGGCCCGCACCGCCCCGGTGCCCGCCGCAACAGATCCGGCCATCATCCGGAACTTCTGCATCATTGCGCACATTGACCACGGTAAATCCACTCTGGCTGACCGCATGTTGCAGTACACCGGCGTCGTTCAGTCCCGCGACATGAAGGCCCAGTATCTGGACCGCATGGATATCGAACGTGAACGCGGCATCACCATCAAGTCCCAGGCAGTCCGCATGCCGTGGGAAGTTGAGGGCACCAGCTACGCCCTGAACATGATCGACACCCCCGGCCACGTCGACTTCACCTACGAGGTGTCCCGCTCCCTGGCTGCCTGTGAAGGTGCAGTTCTGCTCGTGGACGCGGCCCAGGGCATCGAGGCCCAGACCCTCGCCAACCTGTACCTGGCGATGGAGAACAACCTCACCATCATTCCGGTCCTCAACAAGATCGACCTTCCCGCGGCCCAGCCCGAGAAGTACGCGGAGGAACTTGCCAACCTGATCGGCGGCGACCCCGACGACGTGCTGCGTGTCTCGGGCAAGACCGGCATGGGCGTCGAAGTGCTGCTCGACAAGATCGTCCGTGACCTGCCGGCCCCCGTGGGTGACCCGAACGCCCCTGCCCGCGCCATGATCTTCGACTCGGTCTATGACACCTACCGCGGTGTTGTCACCTACGTCCGGGTGGTCGACGGCATGCTGCACCCGCGCGAACGCATCCAGATGATGTCCACCCGCGCCACCCATGAACTCCTTGAGATCGGTGTTAGCTCTCCGGAGCCCACGCCGTCCAAGGGCCTCGGCGTCGGCGAAGTGGGGTACCTCATCACCGGCGTGAAGGACGTCCGCCTGTCCAAGGTGGGCGACACCGTCACCAACCTGGCCAAGCCTGCTTCCCAGTCCCTCCCGGGCTATGCAGACGCCAAGCCCATGGTTTTCTCCGGCCTGTACCCGCTGGACGGCACCGACTACCCGGTGCTCCGCGACGCGTTGGAGAAGCTCATGCTCAACGACGCCGCTCTGGTGTACCAGCCGGAAACGTCGGCTGCGCTGGGCTTCGGCTTCCGCGTCGGCTTCCTGGGCCTGCTGCACCTGGAAATTACCCGTGAACGCCTCGAACGCGAGTACAAGCTGGACCTGATTTCCACTGCTCCCAACGTGGAGTACGAGGTGACGCTGGAGGACAAGAAGGTTGTCCACGTGACCAACCCCAGCGAATACCCCACCGGCAAGGTTGCGGAGGTCCGTGAGCCGATGGTGTCCGCCACCATCCTGGCGCCGAACGAGTTCGTCGGGGCCATCATGGAGCTGTGCCAGAGCCGGCGCGGCGTGATGGGCGGCATGGACTACCTCTCCGAGGACCGGGTGGAAATCCGCTACCGACTGCCGCTGGCCGAAATCGTCTTCGATTTCTTCGACATCCTCAAGTCCAAGACCCGCGGCTACGGCTCGCTGGACTGGAAGGCCGACGGCGACCAGGCGGCCGACCTTGTGAAGGTCGACATCATGCTCCAGGGCGAACAGGTGGACGCCTTCAGTGCGATCACCCACCGGGAGAAGGCCTACGCCTACGGTGTGATGATGACCGACAAGCTGCGTGAGCTCATTCCCCGCCAGCAGTTCGAGGTGCCGATCCAGGCTGCCATTGGTTCCCGGATCATCGCCCGTGAAAGCATCCGTGCCATCCGCAAGGACGTCCTGGCCAAGTGCTACGGCGGCGATATTTCCCGTAAGCGCAAGCTGTTGGAGAAGCAAAAAGAGGGCAAGAAGCGCATGAAGATGGTGGGCACGGTGGAGGTGCCGCAGGAAGCGTTCATCGCCGCCCTCACCACCGACGAATCTAAGGACAAGGCCAAGAAGAAGTGAGCCACGCGCAGCGGGGGACCCGCTGATGCCCAGCGTCCTACCCCTGGGTGACCCCGCGCCGTCGGACGGCCTGCTGCCAGCGCAGGCCGCCGACGGCGCTGCACAGCGGGGATTTGGACTGTACGTCCACATCCCCTTCTGTGCCGTGCGTTGCGGGTACTGCGACTTCAACACCTATACGGCCACCGAACTCGGCGGCGGGGCGTCCCAGGACGCCTATGCGTCCACGGCCATTGCCGAGGTTGAATTTGCCGCCCATGCCCTGACGGCGAGCGGACTGCCGGACCGCCGGATGGGCACCGTCTTTTTCGGCGGCGGCACGCCCACTCTGCTGCCCGCCGAGGACCTGGCCCGAATCCTAACCGCAGCAGTCAACGAATGGGGGCTGGCGCCCGGCGCTGAAGTTACCACCGAAGCCAACCCGGATTCCGTCACCCCGGAGTCCCTCACGTTACTGGCTGATGCCGGTTTCACCCGCGTGTCCTTCGGGATGCAGTCGGCCGTGCCGCATGTCCTGAAGGTCCTGGACCGCACGCACACGCCAAGCAGGGTGCCGCAGGTGGTGCAGTGGGCCCGGGACGCCGGACTGTCCGTCAGCCTTGACCTGATCTACGGCACTCCGGGGGAGTCGCTGGCGGACTGGCGCTATTCCCTTGAGACCGCCCTGTCCTACGAACCGGACCATATCAGCGCCTACGCGCTGATCGTGGAGGACGGCACTAAATTGGCCGCCCAGATCCGCCGCGGCGAAGTCCCAGGAATCGACGACGACGACCATGCCGACAAGTACGAAATCGCCGAGGAACTCATCAGTGCCGCCGGCCTTGGCTGGTACGAGGTCAGCAACTGGGCGCGCACGCCGGAGCAGGCGTGCAGGCACAACCTGGCGTACTGGCGTGGTGACGACTGGTGGGGAATCGGCCCCGGTGCGCATTCACACGTCGGCGGAGTCCGCTGGTGGAACGTCAAGCACCCTACGGCCTATGCGGGGCGGCTTTCCGGCGGTGTATCGCCGGCGGCGGGCCGCGAAACGCTCGACGCCGAAACCCGGAACGTCGAGCGGGTCATGCTCGAAGCCAGGCTCAGTTCCGGACTCGATGTGTCCCTGCTGGCAAAGTCCGGACAGCACGCGGTGGCCGGGCTGATCGCGGATGGCCTGGTGGATCCCGCGTCGGCCTTCCGCGGCCGGCTGGTGCTCACCTTGAAAGGACGGCTGCTTGCCGACGCCGTGGTGCGAAGGATCCTGCCCGACTAAGTTACCGGCCGGGTTTGTCCCGGCCGGATGCGACGCCGGTGCTCGGCGCTGCCAATCGCGTTGCGCCCGCTACTTGATCCAGCGCAGGTTGAAGTCGTAGCGGTGCGGCTGGCCCCGGTTCACATGGATTCCGGCCGCAACGGAGAAGCACGTCACGGCGATCCAAATCAGAGTGGCCAGCACCGCGAAGATGTTGCCCACCACCGGCAGCAGCACCAGGATGTTGCAGATGACCGCAGCGATTGTGGGAGGCAGGGTGAAGTTCAGCGCTTCCTTCGATTCCTGCGCCGTGAACGGTCCGCGGTCCTTGAAGATCAGGTAGATCAACAGCGACGGGACGCACCCAAGGATGCCGCCGAAGTGCGCGAGGGTAGCCCACTGCCGGTCCTCGTTGGCCGTCAGCGGCAGGGCGTTGGCGGGGACACCATGATACTGGGGCTGGCCATGGCCGGCCTGGTTGTCCCGTTGTTCACGTGCGTCTTCTGCCAAGGTGTCGTCCTTCGGATTGCAGTGGTGCGGTGGTTCCCGGAAAAGCGGACGCTGCCACAGGAGCAACAACCGCCGTATCAAGAATACTGGTTCACGGGTGCATTCGGAGAGTTCGACTTCCGCCCGGGGCGCTGGTAACTTCCGCCTAGGGCACGGTGAGGAAGTCGATGACCTCTTCCACACGGCCCAGCAGGGACGGTTCCAGGTCGGCGTAAGTGCGTACCGCCCCCAGCAGCTTCTGCCAGCCCAGGCCGATGTCTTCCTTGGTCTCGTGCGGCCAGCCGAAGGCAGTCAGGATCCCGGTCTTCCAGTCCACGCCCCGCGGAATGACCGGCCAGGCGTCAATGCCGAGCACTGCCGGCCGGATTGCCTGCCACACGTCCACGTAGGGATGGCCCACGATCAGGACGTTGCCCGCGGCGCCGGGCGACGCCATCACGGCATCGGCGATCCGTGATTCCTTCGAATTCGCAACCAGGTGGTCCACCAGCACTCCCAACCGGCGGCCCGGACCCGGCCGGAATGCTGCAACCGCCGCCGTGAGATCGTCAATGCCGTGCAAGGGCTCGACGACGATGCCCTCCACCCTGAGGTCGTCACCCCAGACTTTTTCCACAAGTTCGGCGTCGTGCTTGCCTTCCACCCAGATGCGGCTGGCCTTGGCCACCTGGGCGCGCTGGCCCGCCACCCGCACGGATCCGGAGGCGGTCCTGCCGGATGCGGCGGAGGCGGCCTGGGCGCGCGGGGCCGGGGGCATCAGCCGGATCGGCAGGCCGTCCAGGAGGAATCCGTAGCCGAGGCGGAACGTGCGGGACTTGCCGCGCCGGTCCTCCAATGCCACAACGTGCATCCCGCCGGACTTTTCCACCCTGGTGACAGCGCCCACCCAGCCGGACTGCACGTCTTCCAGCACCATGCCGCGTTCAACCGGCACTTCGGGAAGCTCGGCTTTCCGGGGAGCCGTGATGTCCTGCGGGCCCCAGTTCTGGTACGACATCGGGTAGACACAACCTTGCGCTAGAAAATGTGAAACAGGAGAAGTGAAACAGGGGCGCCGTGGCTTCACGGACGTGCCTGTCCTGTCCCGCTCCGGAGTTTCGCCCGGAGCGGTACCAATGCTAACAACGCGGCGACTCATATTAGACTGGTTAGCACTTAGACATGACGAGTGCTAACGGTAGACGGGATCTGGCAGGCGAAAAAGCCGGTCCGCGGCCCGGGTTAAGCCGATCGGAGGTGGAGAATGAGCGAACCACGCAAGCTAGAAGTACTGCGCGCCATCGTGGAGGACTACGTCCATTCCCGCGAACCTGTGGGCTCCAAGGCCCTGGTGGAGAGACACCATCTGGGAGTCTCCAGCGCCACCATCCGCAATGACATGGCGGCCCTGGAAGATGAGGGCCTGATCACGGCGCCGCACACCAGCGCGGGGAGGATCCCCACCGACAAGGGCTATCGGCTCTTTGTCGACCAGATTTCCGCCGTCAAGCCGCTGTCGCAGGCCGAACGCCGGGCCATCCAGACGCTGCTCGAAGGTTCGGACGACCTGGACGACGTCCTGGAGCGTACCGTGCGGCTGCTGTCGCAGCTGACCAACCAGGTGGCCGTGGTGCAGTATCCGCACCTCAGCCGTGCCATGGTGCGGCACATCGAGTTTGTGCTGCTGGCGCCGCGCCAGGTCCTCGCTGTCCTGATTGCGGACACCGGTAAGGTCGAACAACGGGTCATCGACGTCGGCCAGGAGCTCAGCGACGAGGCCGTCGCCGGCCTCCGCACACGGTTCCTGAAGAGCCTGGCGGGGACACCGCTGAGCCTGCTCCCGCAAGCGCTGCCCGCCGTCGTCGCAAGCTGTGAACCGGCACGCCGGCACGCCGCCCAGGCGCTGGCCCGCGGCCTGGATGCCCTGGCCAGCAGTACCCGCGAAGAGCGGATGGTCATGGCCGGCACCGCCAACCTCGCGCGGTCCAACGTTGACTTCCCGCTGAGCATCGGCCCGGTCCTCGAGGCGCTTGAGGAACAGGTGGTCATGCTCCGCCTGCTCAGCGAGATGGCGCAGGACCCCCGCGGCGTGACCGTCAGCATCGGCCGGGAGAATCCCTACGACGGCCTCGCGGAAGCCTCGGTGGTGGCCACGGGCTACGGGCCCGGTTCCAGTGCCAAGGTGGGCGTACTTGGGCCCACCCGGATGGACTATCCCACCACCATGGCCGCGGTCCGTGCCGTGGCACGCTACCTTTCCAGGATCCTCGGGCCTTGACCGGCCCTTCATCAGCCAACCAGGCCTCCGTGTCCCGGCTTCCGGGGGCGGCAGCAGCATCATAGGCACCACCCAAGGCATTACAGGCAGTACAACCAGGAAGAGATACGAACTTTGAGCAGCCACTACGACGTTCTTGGAGTCTCACCCGAAGCGACGGGCGAAGAGATCAAGAAGGCCTACCGAAAGCTTGCGCGCACGTTGCACCCGGACGTGAACCCCGGTGAGGATGCCTCGGACCGCTTCAAGGCTGTCACGCACGCCTATGAAGTGCTGTCCGATCCGCAGAAGCGCCGCGTCTACGACACCACCGGCAACGAGAACGGCACCGACAACGGTTTCGGCGGCGCCGGCTACTCGGGGCAGGGTTTCGCCTTCCAGGACATTTTCGACACCTTCTTCGGTGCGGGCGGCTCGTCCGGACCTGCCTCGCGCGTCCGCCGGGGGCAGGACGCCCTCATCAGCGTCCGCATCGACCTCCGCGACGCCGTCTTCGGCGTCAACAAGAAGCTCGAAGTGGACACGGCCGTAACGTGCCCCACCTGCGAAGGCTCCTGCTGCCAGCCCGGGACCCACCCCGTCCGCTGTGACATCTGCGGCGGCAGCGGCCAGGTCCAGCGGGCCGTCCGTTCCATCCTGGGCCAGGTCATGACCGCGGCGCCCTGCGGCTCCTGCGAGGGCTTCGGAACCGTCATCAAGGATCCCTGCAACGAGTGCAACGGGCAGGGCCGCATCCGCAGCCGGCGTTCGCTGACCGTCAAGGTCCCTGCCGGCGTGGCCACCGGAACCCGGATCCAGCTGGGCGGCCAGGGCGAAGCCGGGCCCGCCGGCGGACCTTCCGGCGACCTCTACGTGGAGATCCGGGTCAACAACGACGCCACCTACGTACGCGACGGCGATGACCTCCACGCGACCCTGCACATCCCGATGACTGCAGCAGCCCTTGGCACCGAACTGAGCCTGGACACCTTCGACGGCCAGCAGGAGATCGACGTCAAGGCGGGTACCCAGTCCGGCGAAGTCATCACCCTTCGCGGCCTCGGCGTGACCCACCTCCGGGGCTACGGCCGCGGCGACCTGAAAGTCCACCTCCAGGTCGAGACTCCGGCCAAGCTTGATGCCGCGCAGGAAGACCTGCTGCGCCAGCTCGCGAAACTCCGTGGCGAGCAGTACACCGAAGGGAAACTCTCCGCCAGCGGCGGCGTCTTCGCCAAGCTGCGGGACCGGCTCGGTAACCTGTAGCGGTGAGCAACCCGGTCTTTTTCGCAACCCCCGGAGCCCTGGACCACCAGGTTCCCGGTTCGCACTTTGTCCTCGAAGGCGCAGAAGCGAGGCATGCGGTCACCGTCAAGCGGATTGCCGTGGGGGAGTCCGTTGACATCGCCGACGGCGCCGGCAAAAGGCTGACCGGCACGGTCGCCGCCGTTGGCCAGGGTGAACTGACAGTGGAGTGTTCCGTCCTCGACACCGAGGAGCGCCCGGACGTCCGCCTGGTCCTGGTCCAGGCATTGGCCAAAGGCGACCGGGACGAACTCGCCGCAGAAACAGCCACCGAACTGGGGATCGACGCCATCATCCCGTGGCAGTCCGAACGGTCCATCGTCCGGTGGAAAGGCGAACGGGCCGCGAAGGCCCATGCCAAATGGCAGTCCGTGGTGACTGCAGCTGCCAAACAGGCGCGGCGGGCCTGGATTCCCGAAGTCCGGGCCGCCGTCGACGGTGCCGGACTTCAGGCGGCAGTCTCCGCCGCGGACCTGGCCATCATCCTCCATGAGGATGCCGTGCGCCCGCTACGGAGCGTGCTCGAGGCGTGGCGCGGGGACAACGCCGATGCACCGGTGCCGGGGCCGCGCGAAATCCTGCTGATTGTGGGGCCCGAAGGCGGCATCAGTCCGCGGGAGGTCACCCGGCTGTGCGGGGCCGGCGCCGTGACGGCGCTTCTGGGCCACCACGTGCTGAGGTCGTCCACGGCAGGACCGGCCGCCACCGTCCTCGCCAGCGACATCCTGGGCCGCTGGTAGCCACCGCACGCCGGCAGCGGTTGTCCACGGGCGCCACGTGGCGTTGCCCCTCCAGGGGGAAGCGCTCAGGCGCTAGGCAACCTTGAAACCGCGGGAGTCCACATTCAGTTCCCGGTCGGGTTTCCCGGGGTCGGCCTGGAATACCCGGATCTCATAGTTTCCAGGTGCCAGGTTGACATTCAGCGAGAAGAGCCCGGACTGTGCCTGGTCTGCCGAGGCGGTGACATCGCCGCCCAAATAGGCCGTCTTATCGCTGCTGCCGTCGACTTTCAGGATTTTCCACTTGAGTTTGCCCCCGGGCAGCGTGCTTCGTCCGCTGATCTTGACACTGCCGTCAGGGACGCCCACACCCTCCTGGGGATCGATGATCCATACCGGAGCCACCATGCCCGCCCCGCGGGGAGTGGGACTGCCGAGCCGAACGTGGTTGAAGGCCAGGTAATCCGTGTGCCCGTCAACCAGGATGACCACCTGGATCTGCTGGCCCGAGTCCACCAGCCCTGAGCTCGCTCCCGCGGCCGTTGCCGTGTAGACCAGCTGCTGGATGGCGCGCTTGGCCATGTCCTCGTCGAGGTTGCTGTTGAAGGCATCCGGTGAGACGTCCACCGTGATGACGTTCTTGCCGGAAATCGACGTTGCCAGCTTCTTCGGGTTCTGCCACGGCGTGAAGTAGTCGGGATCCAGCGGCTTATCCGACATCATGGAGCGCAGGGCCCTGGTCACCGGGTTTTCCTGCTCCGGGACATCGCGGAATTCGCGGTACAGGAAGACGTTCTCGTTGCTGCGCCCGATCCAGTACACCGGTGCCTTGTTGGAAGCCTGCGTGGTTTCCAGTGGAGCACTCGTGCTGGGAACGCCCGCGGTGGCGGACCCGGTGACGGTCTGGGGCGTGCTGGCAGCGGTGTTTGTGGACGGCTGGGGAGTGGCGACGCAGGAGGACAGCACCATGGCGGCGAGCAGCACAAACAGGAGCACGGCGGAACGTTTCCGCCTGCCTCCTGCTGCCTGCCGGCGTCGTGGGTTCCTGCTCTCCATGGTGATCCCGGTACCTGCCCTGTCCTATAAACGTTGCCGATGAAGTGGTCCGTGGCGGGCGAAAGCCCGCGATGGATTCCAGCATTACATAGAGTTCCAGGCGCCCTGCGGCGTTTGCGGACGGATTGCCGAACTGCAACGGGAACGATACGAGGCCGATACGAAGTTGATACCTAATGACGGGAATCTGCAACGAAGCGGTCGCGGCCAAACGCCTGGCGGGCACGCCCCGCGGCCCCCGGACGGCTTACTGGCGTAAGATATAAGGACTCGGCCGCGCACGGAGTCCGACGCTGAAGCAGCGGGGGCGAAGTGATCGGCCAGAGAAACAATTTTCCTAACTGGAGGGGACCAGAGGCCCGCAGGCCGGCACCATGACTGAAGCAACAAACGGAAGGCCCCGGTTCAGCGCCGGTGAGCGCACCACAGGTGAATTTCCCCACAGTCTTCCCGGTGTCCGGACGGAGGTGGTCATCTTCGACAACTCCGAACAGATGGTTCAGTCCCTCGGCAGTCACGACGAGGCCCTCCGTTTTATCGAGGAACAGTTTCCTGCCGTGGATTTCCATGTCCGCGGCAATGAACTGGCCATCAGCGGCCCCGCGGCCGACGTTCCCAGGATCATGCGCCTGCTCCATGAAGTAAGGGGCCTCGTTGACCGGGGCACAGTCATCACACCGGCGGTGCTGCAGCAGCTCGCTGCCCTGCTCCGGAGCCAGTCGCTCCAGAACCCCGTTGAGGTGCTGACCTACAACATCCTCTCGAGCCGTGGCAAGACGATCCGGCCGAAGACCCTGAACCAGAAGAATTATGTGGACGCCATCGACGCGAACACGGTGATCTTTGGAATCGGACCGGCCGGCACCGGCAAGACCTTCCTCGCCATGGCAAAGGCCGTCCAGGCCCTGCAGCAGAAGGAAGTCAGCCGCATCATCCTCACCAGGCCGGCGGTGGAGGCCGGCGAACGGCTGGGCTTCCTGCCCGGGACGCTCAGCGACAAGATCGATCCGTACCTGCGGCCGCTCTACGATGCGCTCCACGACATGATGGACCCGGAGTCCATCCCGCGGCTGATGGCGGCGGGCACCATTGAAGTGGCCCCGCTGGCCTACATGCGCGGCCGAACGCTCAACGACGCGTTCATCATCCTCGACGAAGCCCAGAACACCACGCCGGAGCAGATGAAGATGTTCCTGACCCGCCTCGGGTTCGGCTCCAAAATGGTGGTCACCGGGGACGTCACGCAGGTGGACCTGCCGTTCGGCACCCGTTCCGGCCTCCGGATCGTGGAGGAGATCCTCCAGGGCATTGACGACGTCAACTTCAGCGTGCTGGACGCCTCAGACGTAGTGCGCCACCGCCTCGTCGGCGACATTGTCAACGCCTACGGCATTTGGGATGAGGCACAAAGGAACCGGGTGAAGCATTCCGTGCCCCGGGAGAAGCGGGGAGAACACGCATGAGCATCGAAGTAAACAACGAATCAGGCGTCCGGGTGGACGAAGCCCAGCTGGTTGCACTGGCCCGGTATGTGTTCGAACGCCTGTACATCCACCCCCAGGCCGAGCTTTCCATCCTCCTCGTGGACGAACCCGCCATGGAAAAACTCCATATCGAGCTGATGGATGAGCCCGGCGCCACCGACGTACTGTCCGTTCCCATGGACGAACTGACTCCGGGTACGCCGGACAAGCCGACGCCGCAGGGCATGCTCGGCGATATTGCGGTGTGCCCGCAGGTGGCGGAAGTCCAGGCACGCAACGCCGGACATTCCACCCAGGACGAGATGCTGCTGCTGACCACCCACGGGATCCTGCACCTCCTGGGCTACGACCACGCCGACCCGGAAGAAAAAGAAGAGATGTTCGGCCTGCAGCGGGAACTGCTTGAGGGCTTCACCGGCAAAGAAGCCCCGTCAGAGACGATGCAGTGACCCCACTGATCCTCGTTGGCATGGCGGTGGTCTTCCTCAGTTTCGCCGCCCTGCTGACAGCGGCGGAGTCCGCCTTTAATTTCCTGCCCCGCCACGACGCCGAAGAAGCTGTTCTCCGCAGCGACGGGCAGGCCCTCAAACGCATCCTGGACCAGCCGATGGCGCACATGCGCTCCCTGAGGTTCTGGCGCATCTGGTTCGAAATGGCCTCGGCCGTGGCAGTCGCGGTCCTCCTGCACAGCCTGTGGGACAGCGTGTGGCTCGCCGGACTGGCTGCCACCGGCATCATGGCCGTCGTGGGCTTCGTGATTGTGGGCGTTTCGCCTCGACAACTGGGCCGCGCCCACGCTGCCGCTGTCGCACGGACAACTGCGCCGGTCATCCGCTTCCTGTGCTGGGTCCTGGGTCCCATCCCCGGCTGGCTGGTCGCCCTGGGCAGCGCCGTGGCACCGGGCGGGCGCGGCGTTGATGAGGCTTCGTTCAGTGAAGAGGAATTCCGCGAGCTCGTGGACCGGGCCACTGAATCGGACATGATCGAGGACAACGAGGCCGAACTGATCCAGTCCGTCTTCGACTTCGGTGACACCCTGGTGCGTGCCGTGATGGTGCCCCGGACGGACATCCTGAGCATCGACGCCGGCTCGAGCCTGCACCGGGCCATGTCCCTGTTCCTGCGGTCGGGCTACTCGCGGATCCCCGTCATCCGGGACAACACCGACCAGATCCTGGGGATCGTCTACCTCAAGGATGTCGCCGCGGCGCTGCACAGCCTCCGCCCGGGGGAGGAACCCCCCATCGTGGATGAACTTGCCCGCGAAGTCCGCTACGTGCCGGAGTCCAAACAGGTCAGCGACCTGCTCCGCGAACTGCAGAAGGAATCCACGCATGTCGCGATCGTGATCGACGAGTACGGCGGAACGGCCGGCCTGGTCACCCTCGAGGACCTGATCGAGGAGATCGTCGGCGAGATCGTGGACGAGTACGACACCGAGAGCGCCGAGGCCGTCGCGCTGGGTGACGGCAGCTACCGGGTGAGTGCCCGGATGGGCATCGACGACCTCGGTGAGCTTTTTGATGTGGAGCTCGACGACGACGAAGTGGACACCGTCGGCGGCCTGCTGGCCAAGGCCCTCGGCAGGGTTCCCATCGTCGGAAGCACCGTCGAAGTGGACGGGATCTCGCTGCGGGCCGACCGGCTGGAAGGCCGCCGCAACCGGGTCAGCCACATCATCGCGGCGCCCGTTGCAAAGGGCGCTGTTCCAGAACAAACTGACCTTGAAGACCTACTCGACGAGGCCGAAACAACGCAACAGGGAGTTCCACGTGAGCAAGCAGAATAAAGCGGACGGCGAGGCCTTTGGCGGCTTCCGTGCCGGATTTTCGATCCTTGTGGGCAGGCCGAACGCCGGTAAGTCCACACTGACGAACGCCCTGGTGGGCAAGAAGGTGGCCATCACCTCGGCCAAGCCGCAGACCACGCGCCACACCATCCGTGGAATCGTGCACCGGGACGACGCCCAGCTGATCCTCGTCGACACTCCCGGCCTGCACCGGCCGCGGACGCTGCTTGGCAAGCGCCTCAACGACCTCGTGGCGGACACCCTTTCCGAAGTGGACGCCATCGGCTTCTGCCTTCCGGCCAACGAGAAGATCGGCCCCGGCGACCGCTTCATCGCCGCGCAGCTGGCCGCGGTAGGCAAGAAGCCCATCATCGCAATTGTGACCAAGGCCGACCTCGTGGACCGGCAGGCGCTGACCGAACAGCTGCTTGCCGTCGCCGCACTGGGACGCGAGGTCCTCGGCGAGGACGGCTGGAAGGACATCGTTCCGGTGTCGGCCACCGACGGCTTCCAGGTGAGCACGGTGGCGGACGTCCTGATCAGCCACATGCCGCCGTCCCAGCCGCTGTATCCGGACGGCCACCTTACTGACGAGCCCGAAGCCGTCATGGTGGCCGAACTGATCCGTGAAGCCGCCCTGGAGGGCGTCCGCGACGAACTTCCGCACTCCCTCGCCGTCGTGGTCGAGGAGATTGTTCCCCGCGAGGGCCGGCCCGAGGACAGCCCCTTCCTCGACGTCCGGGTCAACCTTTACGTGGAGCGGCCGTCCCAGAAAGCCATCATTATCGGCAAGGGCGGCGCCCGGCTGCGGGAAGTCGGCACCACTGCACGCAAGGGCATCGAAGCGCTGCTCGGAACGCGCATCTACCTTGACCTGCACGTCAAGGTGGCCAAGGACTGGCAACGGGATCCGAAGCAGCTGGTCAAGCTCGGTTTCTAACCCGCATCACGGTTTGCGGCAGCCACCGGGTCCACCGGACAGTGGCTGCTACCCGGCTGCTGCCCGGGCACTACCCGGCTGCTGCCAGGCATGCCCGGCCGGGCCCGCACGACGGCGGCCTCCGGGCATCGGGCATTTTCCCAGTCTCGGCCACTAAAATGGACCGAACCCGTTTTATAGAGGAAGGTAACACCACGTGGTGCGACGCCGAGACACTCCCGGACAAGGCATTGGTTCGCCAGCGTCCGACGCCGCCGCCCGGCACTCTGACAACAAGGCCATGGGCCCGGCCCGGCACCTCGGCGCCATGCGGGGCAAACCCGCCTGGTTCAAAGTGGCCAGCGCCATTGTGGCCCTGCTCCTCGTTGGAGGACTGGCATTCGCCGCCTTCTGGGTCATCAGGCTGCAGCTGAACATCAACAAAGCGCCCCTGGGTGCCGGCAGCAGCCGCACCGAGGATCCCGTCAACGACTCCAAGGACCGGATGCAGATCCTGATCCTGGGCTCAGACACCCGGGACGGCAAGAACTCGGAATACGGCACCGCCGAGGATTCAACCGGCTACGGCCAGTCGGACGTCATGATGATGATGGACATCTCTGCGGACAACAAGCGGGTCAGCGTCATCAGCTTCCCCCGCGACCTGCTGGTGGACATCCCGGAGTGCACGGACCAGAAGACCAAGCAGTCGTACCCCGCCCAGAGCGGAGTGATGATCAACGAAGCCATGAAGCAGGCCGGAATCGGCTGTGCGGTGGATACGGTGAACAAGATCACCGGCCTGGAAATCGACCACTTCATGATGGCGGATTTCAACGCCGTGAAGGAACTTTCCAACGCCGTGGGCGGCGTGGAAGTCTGCATCAGCGACGCCGTGTATGACCCCGACTCCCGCCTGCGGCTCCCCGCCGGAACCTCGCAGGTGCAGGGCGAGCAGGCACTGGCCTACCTGCGGACCAGGCATGCGTTCGCGGACGGCGGCGACCTTGGCCGCATCAAGGCACAGCAGGGCTTCCTGTCCTCCCTCACCCGCAAGATCAAGGATGACGGCACGCTGTCCGACCCCCAGAAGATGCTCAAGATCGCCGACGTCGTCACCCAGAACCTCACAGTGGACGATGGTTTGGCGTCCGTCCCGTCACTGCTCACCATCGGCAACCGCCTCAAGAACATTGACATCAGCAAGGTGGCGTTCGTGGCCGTTCCCACCACGGCGGCGCCCAGCGATCCCAACCGGCTCACGGTTGCCGAGCCGGCCGCCTCGCAGCTTTTCGCCGCATTGCGCAAGGACGTTGACCTGACGGACCCGACGGCGTCGCCGAGCCCCACCGCGGCACCCGCCGAGTCAGCACCCGCACCGTCCCCGTCGACGCCAACTGCAACCCCGCCGCCGCCCTACGACAAGGCGCTGCAGCCGGTGACCGTCGCGAACGGTACAGGAGTTCCGGCGCGGACCCAGGAGATCACCCAGGCAATTATCGCCGGTGGCTTCACCCAGGTGGCTCCGCTGGTGGCGCAGTCCGTCGAGAAGACGGCGGTGTATTACGGACCCGGCTTCGAGGACGTGGCCGCTGACGTCGCGGCACTGCTTGAGATTCCCGCCACGCAGGTCCTCCCCGCCACCGGGGTCAGCGGCGTGCAGGTCTATCTTGGCACCGACTTCATGTCCGGAACAAAGCTGGGCGCCGTGGCGCTCCCCAACGACATCGTCAATCAGACTGCCGGGGACACGGTCTGCCAGCAGGCCAACCCGGAATTGATCACTCGGTAGAGGCACAGAGGCACAGAGGCACCGCGGCTCAGCGGCACAGGGGACGGCGTCGGTTTGCCGACGTGCCCCATGCAAAGAGCTGCGGGGCCGGCCACAAACAGTGGCCGGCCCCGCAGGTCTCGTCGTTATTGCCCGGTCACCAAATGCTGACCCGGTCCTCCACGGACAACCACATGCCGTCCTGCTCCGATACACCGAAGGCTTCATGGAAGGCGTCAAGGTTCTTGGCGATGGCATTGGTGCGGAACTCGTTGGGGGAGTGCGGGTCCGTGGCGAGCCTGCGGATGGCTTCCTCATTCCGGATGACCTGCCGCCAGCCCGCAGCCCACGAGGCAAAGAACCGCTGCTGTCCGGTCAGGCCGTCCAGCACCGGAGGCTCGGCGCCGTCGAGGCTGATCAGGTAGGCCTTGTAGGCGATGGTGAGCCCGCCCAGGTCGCCGATGTTTTCCCCGAGGGTGAGCTTGCCGTTGACGTGGTGGCCAGGGGCTGCGGTGGGCGACAACGCGTCGAACTGGGCCACCAGCTTGGACGTCAGGGCCTCGAACGCCGTGCGGTCATCCTCGGTCCACCAGTTGCGGAGGGCGCCGCCGCCGTCGAACTGCGAGCCCTGGTCGTCGAAGCCGTGTCCGATCTCGTGTCCGATCACAGCGCCGATGCCGCCGTAGTTGACGGCGTCGTCGGCGTCGGCCGTGAAGAACGGGGCCTGCAGGATCGCTGCCGGGAACACGATCTCATTCAGGAGCGGGTGGTAGTACGCATTGACTGTCTGCGGCGTCATCAGCCATTTGTTCTTGTCAACGGGCTTGCCCACCTCGTCCAGGTGCCTGTCGACGTCGGCGTTGTGTGCGCGCTCAACGTTGCCAAGAAGGTCGCTGGGGTCAATCTCCACGGCGGAGTAGTCAATCCACTCATCGGGGTAGCCGATCTTGGCACGGAATGCCTCGAGCTTTTTGAGGGCTTCGAGTTTGGTGTCCTCACCCATCCAGGCGAGCCCGGTGATGCTCTCGCGGTAGGCCTCGATGAGGTTGCCCACGAGGGTCTGCATGCGGGCTTTGTGGGTCTCGGGAAAGTGCCGGGCAACGTAGATCTGGCCGACCGCCTCGCCCAGGGAGGCTTCGACGACGGCGACGCCGCGCTTCCAGCGGTCCTTGTTACGCGGCGTGCCGCTGATGGTGGTGCCATAGAACGCGAAGTTCGCGTCCACGAATTCGGCCGCGAGATACGGTGCGGCAGAACTGACAACGCGCATGGCCAGCCAATCCTGCCACGCCTCCAGGGGTTCGGTTTCGAGCAGGCCGGCCGCCCCGGCGAAGAAGTCAGGGGTGCTGACCACGACCTCCGCGCGCTTTTCGGCAGCGATTCCGGCGGCTTCGAACCACGCGTCCAGGAGCGGGAACAGCTCACCGGCCTCTTCGGCGGATTTCAGGTTGTACGTTTTTTGCGGATCGCGCAGGGTCACGTTGTCCCAGTGATGCGAGGCAAGGGCTGTTTCCAGCCGGACCACCCGGTCCGCGGCACCTTCCGGGTCCGCGGTTCCCGCGAGGCCAAGCATGGTCCGGACGTGCTCCCGGTAGGCCGACACCATCGGGGCGAACTTCTCTTCGCGGTAGTACGATTCATCCGGCAAACCGAGGCCGCCCTGGCCGGTGTACAGCAGGATCCGGTCCGGGTTGCCGGCATCGGGGGCCGGATAAATGTAGAAAAGCCCGGAAACATCGGAACGGAAGAGCCTTCCGGCCAGTTCGATGACGTCCCTGGCTGACTGTGTGGCGAAGACGGCTGCAAGCCGTTCCCGGATGGGGTCCATGCCTTTGGCCTCCACTGTGGCTTCGTCCATGAAGCTGTTGTAGAGGTCCCCGACCTTACGTTCGATGCCGCTGCCATCTTCGCCGCGTGCGGCGGCTTCTTCGATGATTTCCCTGACCGCCAGTTCGGAGCCGTCCCGCAAGGCCGTGAAGGTTCCTTCGAGGGGGCGGTCGTCCGGGATGGTGGTGCTCTTCAGCCACGCGCCGTTGATGTGCCGGTACAGGTCATCCTGCGGCCGGACGGTGTGGTCGATGTTGGACAGGTCGATCCCCGAGTTTGGCACAAGTGCTCCTTCAGGTGAAGGCTGCCTCCGGCGCTGGCACCGGGGGCAGCGTCTGCATGGTGGACGTTGCTGGAGGTGTTGCTCCTTCATCTTACGCACCCGTGTTAGTGTGAAATGGTGCGCGCAGAACTCCTTCTTCTTAGCTGCCGCGGCGAGGCCTCAGACGCGATCTAGCGCAAGGCCAATCCTCGTCGCGGAGTTTGTGTTGCCCGGCCACCTTTCACATAGGAACCACAGAAAAGGCCCAGATAGTAATGCGAAACGCACAAAAGCCCTCAGGAATGCCCGTCCACCGCTACATCCCGTTCCAGGACCAGATCAGTGTTGAACTGCCGGACCGGACCTGGCCGGACAAGGTCATCACCAAGGCCCCGCGCTGGTGCGCCGTGGACCTCAGGGACGGTAACCAGGCCCTGATCGATCCCATGAGCCCGGCCCGCAAGATGAAGATGTTCGATCTGCTGGTCCGCATGGGCTACAAGGAGATCGAGGTCGGCTTCCCGTCAGCCTCGCAGACTGACTTCGACTTCGTCCGCCAGCTGATCGAAGGCAACCACATTCCGGATGACGTCACCATCCAGGTGCTGACCCAGGCCCGCGAGCACCTGATCGAGCGGACCTACGAATCCCTGGTCGGCGCCAAGCAGGCCATCGTCCACCTGTACAACTCCACCTCGGTCCTGCAGCGCCGCGTGGTGTTCAACCAGGACGAGGACGGCATCCTGGACATCGCGCTCCAGGGCGCCCGCCTGTGCAAGAAGTACGAGGAAACGCTGGCGGACACGCACATCACCTACGAGTACTCTCCCGAATCCTTTACCGGCACGGAACTCGAATACGCCGTCCGCGTCTGCAACGCTGTGGCCGATGTCTTCGAAGCCTCGGCTGACAGCCAGGTCATCATCAACCTGCCGGCAACCGTGGAAATGGCCACCCCCAACGTCTACGCCGATTCCATCGAGTGGATGAGCCGCAACCTGCACCCCCGCGAGGGCATCATTCTCTCCCTGCACCCGCACAACGACCGCGGTACCGGTGTTGCCGCCGCCGAACTGGGCTACCTGGCCGGCGCCGACCGGATCGAAGGATGCCTGTTCGGCAACGGCGAGCGGACCGGCAACGTGGACCTCGTCACGCTGGGCCTGAACATGTTCGTCCAGGGCATCGACCCCATGATCGATTTCTCGGACATCGACGACATCCGCCGGACCGTGGAGTACTGCAACCAGCTGCCGGTCGCGGAGCGCTCCCCGTACGGCGGGGACCTGGTCTTCACCGCGTTCTCCGGTTCGCACCAGGATGCCATCAAGAAGGGCTTTGAAGCGCTCGAAAAGGACGCCGCGGCGGCCGGCAAGGATGTGGCCGACTACACCTGGCAGGTTCCGTACCTGCCGGTTGATCCCAAGGACCTCGGACGCAGCTACGAAGCCGTCATCCGCGTCAACTCGCAGTCCGGCAAGGGCGGCGTGGCCTACCTGCTGAAGAACGAGCACAGCCTGGACCTGCCGCGCCGCGCCCAGATCGAATTTTCCGGCGTCATCCAGAAGCGGACGGACACTGTTGGCGGCGAAGTCAGCGGATCCCAGCTGTGGCAGATCTTCCAGGACGAGTACCTGCCCTCCAGCAAGGGCGACGGCCAGTGGGGCCGCTACTCGCTGGGTTCGTTCAGCACGGAAACGGACGACGACGGCACCATGACGCTGCATGCGACCGTCACGGTGGACGGTGTCCAGGTTCGCCGCACCGGCACAGGCAACGGCCCGATCGCGGCGTTGCTGGGGATCCTGGGCCAGGACGGCGTGGACGTGCGCGTGCTGGACTACAGTGAGCACGCACTCTCCGAAGGCGGCAATGCCCGTGCGGCCGCGTACGTTGAATGCACGGTGGGCGACCGGGTGCTGTGGGGTGTCGGCATTGACTCCAACACCACCACGTCCTCGCTGAAGGCAGTTGTCTCCGCCGTCAACCGTGCGATCCGGGACGCACAGGCCTAGACTGACTGTTCGATCCGCTGAGCTGCTGCGCCCCCGAGCAATCCGGTGGCGCAGCAGCCGCGTTAACCAGAGAGTCAGTGCAAAGATTAACCGTGGCCCAACAATCCTCCTTCTCTGCGCGCGCATACCGCGATGATGCCGTGGTGCTGCGTACCCACAAGCTGGGCGAAGCGGACCGGATCATCACGCTCCTGACGAAGCACCACGGCCAGGTCCGCGCGGTGGCGAAGGGCGTGCGGCGCACCAGCAGCCGCTTCGGCGCCCGGCTGGAACCGTTCATGGTGGCCGACCTGCAGCTGATTTCCGGCCGGACGTTGGACATCGTCACGCAGGCTGTGGCCAAGGGCGCCTACGGCGGCAACATCGCGGCGGACTATGGCCGCTATACGGTGGCGGCGGCCATGACCGAGACCGCCGAAAAGCTGACAGACGTGGACGGCGAAGCCGGAACCGCGCAATACAACCTGCTGGTCGGGGCGCTGGCCTCGCTGAGCCGCGGCGAGCACACCCCCGAACTCATCCTCGACTCGTATCTCCTGCGCGCCCTGGCAACGGGGGGATGGGCGCCCAGCTTCACGGTGTGCGCCCGCTGCGGTGCGCCGGGGCCGCACACCGCCTTTTCAGCCCCGCTGGGCGGCATGGTGTGCGCCAACTGCCGTCCGCCCGGATCACCGGCGCCTGCAGCCGAGACGGTCTTCCTGCTCGGGGCACTGCTGACCGGGGATTGGACGACGGCGGATGCTTCCCTTGCTGTCCACCGGCGGGAGGCTGCCGGTTTGGTGGCCAGCTATCTGCAATGGCATCTTGAACGTGTGCTGAAATCACTTAAACATGTGGAGCGTAGCTGACTGTGGCCCTTGGAAAGAAGAAAACTCCCGTCCGGCAGCGGACCGCACCGGTGACAGCACCGTATCCGCACAGCTCCGGGGCCGTGCCGCCGTCGATTCCCGAGGAATTCATCCCGCAGCACGTGGCGATCGTGATGGACGGCAACGGCCGCTGGGCCAACCAGCGCGGGCTGCCGCGGATCGAAGGGCACAAGGCCGGCGAACCGGCACTGCTGGACGTTGTGGCGGGTGCCATTGAACTGGGCATCAAGTACGTCACGGTGTATGCGTTCTCAACGGAGAACTGGCGGCGTTCCCCGGAGGAAGTCCGCTTCCTGATGGGTTTTAACAAGGATGTGCTACGGCGCCAGCGGAACCAGCTGGATGAATGGGGCGTCCGCATCCGCTGGTCGGGTCGCCGGCCCCGGCTTTGGGGCTCGGTGATCCGCGAGCTGGAAGAGGCGGAGGACTACACGCGGGGCAACAGCACGTGTACGTTGACCATGTGTGTTAATTACGGCGGCCGCGCCGAGATCGCCGATGCGGTGACGGCCATCGCCGAAGACGTGGCGGCCGGCAGGCTCAAACCGGGCGCCATCACCGAGCGGACCATCCAGAAGTACCTGGACGAGCCGGACCTGCCGGACGTCGACCTCTTCCTCCGAAGCTCCGGCGAGCAGCGTCTCTCCAACTTCATGCTGTGGCAGTCCGCCTATGCCGAGTTCGTCTTCATGGACACGCTCTGGCCCGACGTCGACCGCCGCACGCTTTGGGACGCCGTCGAAGTCTACGCCCGGCGGGACCGCCGGTACGGCGGCGCCGTGGATGCGGCCCCGGCCGGCGCTTAGCCGGAATGGGAATGCAGCCAGGCCACCAGGTCCCGGTACGCCTCCTGGCGCAGTTCACGGCGTGAGAGGAAGACGTCGTGGATGGCTCCCGGGTACCGGAATACAGCAGTCCGGCGTCCCAGGCCGAGGGCGCGGCGGGCTGTCTGTTCCACATCAATCACGGCGTCTGCGGACATGAGCTCCTCAGACCATTCGGCCTGGATTTTGGTGCGGTCAGAAAGCATCACCAGGACCGGCGCCGCAATGTCCAGGCGCCGTTCGACGGCGGCATGACCGGCCAGGACCGCCCGGGTCCAGCCCGCGCGAATGGGGAACGACGCCGTCGGGCGCCACTGCGGATCCAGGAACCACTCGCCGTGGGCCTGGTCGCTGACGCTCTCCCAGTAGCCGGGCATCTCCGGAAAACGGAAGGGCCGCTGCGGATCCGTCCGCGCGATCGGCTCCACCAGGTGCATGGCGATGTTTCGGATCAGGCTGCTGCCCTGGAGCTCCAGCCACGGCGCATTCAGGACAAGGCTCCCCAGCGCGCCCGGATTGCGGTCGGCCCACAGCGCACCAATCAGCCCGCCAAGTGAATGCGCCAGCATGTGGATGGAAGGGTCCCCGGCCTGGCCGGTGCGCTCCGCCACATCCGTCCGGATCGCATCCATGGCGGCGGCGATGTCTTCGTCATACACGGCCAGGTCCGTGGTGTAGCCCGGCGTCTGCCAGTTCCGCAGGCTGCGCCCGAATTTCCGCAGGTCCAGCGCATAGAAGTACAGTCCGTGGGCACCGACGTATTCAGCCAGTTCGGACTGCAGGAAGTAGTCCGCCCAGCCGTGCAGGTAGATGACGGCCGCGGGATGCCCGGGAGTGTTGCGTGCCGCCGAGTCCGGGACCGGCCAGGCCAACGTTCGGAAGCCCTTGTTCCGCAGCGCCGCAAGAAAGCCGGGCGGACCCGCCGGCGCGGCCGGCACATGGCGCACCAGCGTGGCACAAACCTCGCCTTCGTCGTCGTCGGGCAGCGGCAGTGCCAGGGACTCGAAAGCTGAACCGAGCTGGTCGGGCAGCCAGCGCGGCGCCACCGGGGCAGCAGCCTTCACTCCGGGCCGCCGTCGTCCAGCACGTAGCCCCGGATCCAGCGGCCCAGCCGGGCATACGCGTCGGCCCGGACGTGCGGCGGAGACAGGAAGACATCGTGGAGGGCGCCGTCAATCCGTTCCAGGGTGACTGTCCGGCCCAGGGCCATGGCCCTGATCGCGATTGTGTTCACGTCCAGCACCGCGTCCGCCCTTCGCATGGCTTCGGTCCAGAACATCCCGTTCTCGCTGGTTTCGGAAAGAAGCACCAGGATGGGAATGTCGATCCGCAGTCCACGGGCCACCCGGGAATGCCCGGCCAGGACAGCACTGAGCCAGCCCGCCCGGACGGGAAAAGCCAGGGGCGGCCTGTACTTGTTGTCCAGTGTCCACTCACCCTCGGCCTCGCTGCTGATGCTGCGCCAATAGAAACCGCGCTCCGGGAGCCGCAGGACAGCCTCCGGCCGGTATCGGGCCAGCGGCCCCACCATGGACCGGGTGGCGCGCCGAACCAGGGAATTGCCGTGCATTTCCAGCCAAGGGCTGTTCAGCACCAGCTGGGCAACAACCCCCGGATGCCGGCTGACCCACAGGGCGGCGATGAGGCCGCCGGTCGAATGGCCCATCAGGGTCACCGGCAGCCCGCCGGCCTGTTCCGGCCAGAGGGAACCCATGATCCCGATTGCCTTGCTGATTTCGGCGTCGTAGTCGTCGAGGTTGGCCACATAGCCGCCGTGGGTATCCGGCTGCAGGCTCCGCCCGTGGTTGTGCATGTCGAGGGCAAAAAACTCAAAGCCCTTGCCTGTCCAGAACCGGGCTAGCTCCACGTTGAAGAAATAATCGCTCCAGCCGTGCAGGAACAGGACTGCCCGGCGGGGGAGCGGCCGGCCTCCGGGGCGGACGCCCCCTGGTCCTTCGCCCTTGGGCGCGTGCCGGACCAGGGTAGCGGTGCGCTCCACCCCGTCGTCGCCCGTGGCCTGGTAGGAACAGGCTTCGAAATCGTCCCCCAGGATATCTGTGTGCCACCTCATTTCATTAGCCTAAACAACGCAGGCCACAGCAGCGAGCGGGCCGGGGTGCCTGCAGAATCCGTCACACCGCACGCCGCACGAGCGCGCCGGTTTGGTCTGCGGAGCCTGAACCGGAAAACTGGTGTCATGCGCGTATATCCCACCTTCTTTCGCCTGGCCTTTTCATGGATGGACGCCGAACGCGCCCACAAGATCGGCTTCCGTGCCATCCGGCTGGCCCACAGCTCCGGGGCGGGCAAGGTGCTCGCCAAGTTCACGGCCCCCGCGCCGTCGCTCCAGACCGAGGCCTTCGGCATCACCTTCCCGTCGCCGTTCGGCCTCGCTGCCGGCTTTGATAAGGAGGGCCACGGCATAGAAGCGCTGACCGAACTCGGGTTCGGCCACGTGGAAGTCGGAACCATCACCGGGCAGGCCCAGCCCGGCAACGAAAAGCCCCGGCTCTTCCGGCTCATCGAGGACAGAGCCGTCATCAATCGGATGGGATTCAACAACGACGGCGCCGCAGCCGTCGCCCCCCGGCTCAAGTCCGCCAGGGCTGCCTTGCAGCGCAGCCACCCCGGGGTGCGTCCGGTGATCGGCGTCAACATCGGCAAGAGCAAGGTGGTGGAGCTCGACGACGCAGTCAGTGACTACCTCACCAGCGCCCGGAGCCTTGCGCCCGCCGCTGATTACCTCGTGGTCAACGTCAGTTCCCCCAACACGCCTGGGCTCCGGCTACTCCAGAACGTGGAAACCCTCCGCCCGCTGCTCAAAGCCGTCGGCGAAGAAGCGGACAGTGCCGCCGGCAGGCACGTCCCGCTACTGGTGAAGATCGCCCCCGACCTGACGGATGAGGACATCGACGACGTCGCGAGGCTGGCCCTCGACCTCAAGCTGGACGGGATCATCGCCACCAACACCACCATCAGCCGGGACGGGCTCACCTCCGACCCTGCAAAAATTCAGGACTGCGGGCCCGGCGGCCTCTCCGGCGCGCCCCTGAAGGCCAGGTCCCTTGAAGTTCTCAGACGCCTCAAGGAAGCAACCGGCGGTGCGCTCACCCTTGTGTCGGTCGGCGGCGTGGAGACCGCGAAGGACGTCCAGGAACGGCTCGACGCCGGCGCCACCCTGGTCCAGGGCTACACGGCCTTCCTGTATGAGGGGCCGTTCTGGGCCGCCGGCATCAACCGGCAGCTCGCCAAGCACCCCGCCCGCCGCCAGACCCGCGCGTAGCAGCCGCCCGGGCTGCAAGCCCCCGGAAACGACGAAACCCCCGGCAGCCCAGGCTGCCGGGGGTTTCTTTTGTGGCCTGAATCAGGCGGGGAATTCTCCGCGCTTGACGAGCGGCTTGGGAAGGCGGAGCTTGCGGAACTGGAGCGAGCGCATGGAGCCATACCAGACAGTGCCGCGTTCCACCTCGCCAAACTTTTCGGTGAGGCGCTTGCGCAGCTTGCGGGACAGGATGAAGACGTCAACGAAAACAGCCAGGAACATGACCCAGAAACCGCCCAGGACATAAATCATCGCCTCGCTGGTGGACGGCACCAGCAGGGAAACAATGACGAACACCAGTGCGCCGAACATCAGGTACTCGCCCAGGCTGAAGCGGGCATCCACATAATCACGCGCGTAGCGCTTCTGCGGGCCCTTGTCCCGAAGGGGCAGGAACTTTTCGTCGCCCGTATCCAGCGCCTGGCGCATCTTGATCCGCTGCTCCTGCACGGCCGCCCGTTCTGCGGCCTTTGAGGCCTTTCGGTCCTCCGGCACCAGGGGACGCTTCCGCGCCGCTTCCTGTGCCTTGCGCTTGGGCGTGGGCGCGCCCTTGCCGAGGGCAGTATCCCGGGCCAAGGCCTCGGCTGCCTGCTGGTCAACTACGTCCTGCGCCGTCGGCGCTTCCTTTTTACGTCCAAACACCCCTACAGAATACCTTGCACGCGCAGGCGAAAAGTCATATGTCACACCGTCCCGGCACCGGCGGAAGGGGGCGGACCGGTGGCCGGTCCGGGAGTGTTTCCTGTGGTCACGGACACAGGTAGGGTTTTGGCCATGACTTCATCACCGGCGGGGACCCCGCAAAAAATCAGCGCAGGATTCGACGGGATCGACGTCGATGCCCTGCGCCGGACCGTACACGAGTCTTTCGATACCACTGTTGAACAGCTGAAGGACCTTGTGAGGCTCCCGGGTATCGCCTGGCCGAGCTTCGATCCCGCCCCGCTGGACCGCAGTGCGGAGGCTGTTGCGGAGCTGGTGCGCGCCGCGGGGATCGAGGACGTCCGGATCCTGCGCTGCAATAAAGAGGACGGCACTCCGGGCGGACCGGCTGTAGTAGCCCGGCGGGCTGCTGCCGAAGGTAAGCCGACGATCCTGCTCTACGCCCACCACGACGTTCAGCCGACCGGGGACCTGGCATTGTGGGAGACCGAACCGTTTACCGCCGTCGAGCGCGACGGACGCCTGTACGGCCGGGGTGCCGCCGATGACAAGGCCGGCATCATGGCCCATATTGCCGCCTACGCCGCTGTCACCGAAGTGCTGGCCGACGAACTGGGCCTTGGCGTGACGTTCTTCTTCGAGGGCGAGGAAGAAGCCGGCTCGCCCACCTTCCGCACGTTCCTGGAAACCCACCGCGAACTGCTGCGCGCCGACGTCATCGTAGTGGCGGACTCCAGCAACTGGAAGGTAGGCATTCCCGCGCTCACCACCAGCCTGCGCGGCCTGGTCGACGGGACCATCGAGGTGCAGGTGCTGGAGCACGCCGTCCATTCCGGAATGTTCGGCGGTGCGGTCCTGGATGCGCCGACGCTGCTCTCCCGGCTGATCGCCACACTGCACGACGACGAAGGTAACGTTGCCGTGAAGGGCCTGGTCAGCAGGGACGACGTTTCCGTCGACCTCACGGAAGCGGAATACCGGGCCGACGCGTCCGTGCTGGACGGCGTCCGCCTCGCCGGCAGCGGAACCATCGCCTCCCGGCTGTGGACCAAGCCTGCCCTGTCCATCATTGGCTTCGACGCTCCCGCCGTGGATGTGGCGTCCAACACGCTCCTCCCGCGGGCGCGCGCTAAGTTCAGCATGCGGCTGGCGCCGGGCCAGGATCCGGCCGATGCCATGGAGGCCGTGCGCAACCATGTTGAAGCCAATGCGCCGTTCGGCGCAAAGGTGGTGTTCACGCCGGGGGAGAGCGGCAACTCCTTCCTGACCGACACGGATTCCGCCGCCGCAGGAATGGCGATGTGGGCCCTCGGTGAAGCCTGGGGCGTTCCGGCAGTGGAGATGGGCATCGGGGGTTCGATTCCCTTTATTGCCGACCTGACGGAGGTGTACCCGGACGTTCAGATCCTGGTTACCGGCGTCGAGGATCCCGATTCCAGGGCGCACAGTGCCAACGAGTCGCTGCACCTGGAGGACTTCCGCAATGCCGTTGTGGCCGAAGCGCTCCTGCTGGCACGTCTCAACCGTGAGGGTCTTGCCTGACGCCGGCCGCTGCGCAGCGCTGATGTTCCCTGGCGGTTACGGAGCCGTCAGGGAACATTCAGGGTATGGCCACGGTTACGTCAGGAGTTAGAGCTACACGCAGGATCGACGTAGCATGTAGCTATAGCCCATACCGTTTCCGTAGGGGCGGGCAACGCGCAAGCCGAGTCGCCACCACCGTCGTAAGAAGGTAGGCCAATGAGCACTACAACCAATGAAAACAGCGCCGCAGCCACAGGCACCGCAAGCGAAGAGTTGCCCACGCACGAGGTCAAGCTGACCGACGTCGCTGCCGGCAAGGTCCGCAGCCTCCTGGAGCAGGAAGGCCGCACCGACCTGCGCCTGCGGGTTGCAGTCCAGCCGGGCGGTTGCTCCGGCCTGATTTACCAGCTCTACTTTGACGAGCGGCTGCTGGACGGAGACGCTGTGCGCGACTACGACGGCGTCGAAGTCGTTGTGGACAAGATGAGCGTCCCGTACCTGAGCGGCGCCAGCATCGACTTCGAGGACACCATCTCGAAGCAGGGCTTCACCATCGATAACCCCAATGCCGGCGGCTCCTGCGCCTGCGGTGATTCTTTCCACTAACCCGGCTCTTTTGCCCCATGACAGCTTGCTCTCGGCACCGGTGGAAACCGGTGCCGACGCACGGTGCCGACATGTGAGCGAAAACCCCCGGGGAGCGGTAAGCTCTACATCGAGTAGTAAAACTTTTAGTGTGCCCGGGGAGCCATCTACGGCCCGGGCAACAGCAACAAGTAGGAAGGGCCGTCTGTGAGTTCGCAGAACCGAACCGGCAGCCGACGCAAACAGATCACTACGATCACTGGCTTGGCACTAGCCGGCGCGTTGGCATTGACTGGATGTTCACCAGAGGTACAGAGAGGCTGGTTGCCCACCGAGCGTGGCACCACCAATCACACTGACCGCATCATGGACCTCTGGGTCAACTCATGGATTGCCGCCTTGGTCGTCGGCATCATTACCTGGGGACTCATGGTCTGGTGCATCGTCGCCTACCGGCGCCGCAAGGGCACCGTCGGTTTCCCGCGGCAGACCAGCTTCAACCTCCCCCTTGAGGTCTTCTACCTGACCATCCCGCTCTTCATGGTGCTGGTGTTCTTCTACTTCACCGACCGCGACCAGCAGGCGATTGATGACCGCTCAAAGCCCGCCGACGTCGTTGTGGACGTCCGCGGCAAGCAGTGGGCCTGGGACTTCAACTACAAGCAGGGCGACGTCGTCACCGAAGACGTGCACGAAGCCGGCGTCCAGGCGCACCTGACCGGCGCTGAAGTGGACAAGGAAAAGCTGCCCACCCTGTACCTCCCCGTCAACAAGTCTGTTGACCTGGAGCTGAACTCCCGCGATGTTATCCACTCTTTCTGGGTGCCCGCCTTCCTGCAGAAGCGCGACATGATCCCCGGCAAGACCAACTACATCAGGTTTACCCCCACCAAAGAGGGGACCTATGACGGCAAGTGTGCCGAACTCTGCGGCGAATACCACTCCGAAATGCTGTTCCGCGTGAAGGTTGTCTCCGAATCGGAGTTCCAGGCCCACATGGACCAGTTGCGCCAGGACGGCAACACCGGCCTGCTCGGCGAAGAGTACGACCGCAACCCGAACCTGAACGAAATTAAGTAAGGGGAGCGACGTGGCTACTTACACTCAATCCGCACCTGTCGGGAGCCTTGGGGCGCCCGTTGTTCCGAAGTCCAAGGGACGCATCGTCGTCAACTGGATCACTTCGACCGACCACAAGACCATCGGGTACATGTACCTGATCGCGTCCTTCGTGTTCTTCTGCTTCGGCGGCGTTATGGCCCTGCTGATCCGTGCCGAGCTGTTCGAGCCCGGCATGCAGATCCTGCAGACCAAAGAGCAGTACAACCAGCTGTTCACCATGCACGGAACGGTCATGCTGCTGATGTTCGCGACTCCGCTGTTCGCGGGCTTCGCCAACGTGATCATGCCGCTCCAGATCGGTGCACCCGACGTCGCCTTCCCGCGGCTGAACGCACTGGCCTTCTGGTTCTTCCTCTTCGGCTCCACGATCGCCGTTTCCGGCTTCATCACGCCGCAGGGTGCCGCGTCGTTCGGCTGGTTCGCCTACGCGCCGCTGTCCAACACGACCTTCAGCCCCGGCGTCGGCGGTGACCTCTGGGTCTTCGGCCTCGCGCTCTCCGGCTTCGGCACCATCCTGGGTGCGGTCAACTTCATCACCACCATCATCTGCATGCGTGCCCCCGGCATGACCATGTGGCGCATGCCGATCTTCACCTGGAACACCCTGGTGACGGCCATCCTGGTGCTGATGGCGTTCCCGCCGCTGGCAGCTGCCCTGTTCGCACTCGGTGCCGACCGCCGCTTCGGAGCACACATCTTCGACCCCGAAAACGGCGGTGCCGTCCTCTGGCAGCACCTGTTCTGGTTCTTCGGCCACCCCGAGGTGTACATCATCGCGCTGCCGTTCTTCGGCATCGTCTCCGAGATCTTCCCGGTCTTCAGCCGCAAGCCGATCTTCGGCTACAAGGGCCTTGTCTACGCAACGATTGCCATCGCGGCGCTGTCCGTCACCGTGTGGGCCCACCACATGTACGTGACCGGCTCGGTGCTCCTGCCGTTCTTCTCCTTCATGACCATGCTGATCGCAGTGCCCACCGGCGTGAAATTCTTCAACTGGATCGGCACCATGTGGCGGGGGTCGATCACGTTCGAAACCCCCATGCTCTGGAGCATCGGCTTCCTGGCCACCTTCCTGTTCGGTGGCCTGACCGGCATCATCCTGGCTTCACCGCCGCTTGACTTCCACGTCTCGGATTCCTACTTCGTGGTGGCGCACTTCCACTACGTCGTGTTCGGCACCGTGGTGTTCGCCATGTTCGCCGGCTTCTACTTCTGGTGGCCGAAATGGACCGGCAAGATGCTCAACGAGCGCCTGGGCAAGATCCACTTCTGGCTCCTGTTCCTCGGCTTCCACGGCACCTTCCTGATCCAGCACTGGCTGGGCGTTGAAGGCATGCCGCGCCGTTACGCGGACTACATGCCGCAGGACAACTTCACCTGGATGAACCAGTTCTCCACCATTTCCTCGTTCGTGCTGGGCGCCTCGCTGATCCCGTTCTTCTGGAACGTGTACATCACCTGGCGCAGCAACGAACGGGTAGAGGTGGATGACCCCTGGGGCTTCGGTGCTTCCCTCGAGTGGGCCACCTCGTGCCCGCCGCCGCGGCACAACTTCACCTCGCTGCCCCGCATCCGCTCGGAGCGTCCGGCCTTGGACCTCCATCACCCGGAGCTCGCACAGTCGCACACCGTTGAGTCACCGGCACCGGCAGCAGCCGTGCTCGGCAACGCAGATCAGAAGGACACCGCCAAGTGAAGATCGAATCATGGATTTTTGGAGCCGGAGTCTTCTTCTTCGTGCCGGTCTCCGTGGTGTACGGATTCCTGACCAACTGGACTGAATGGGTCGGCATCCTCGGCGTCCTGCTTGTGGGCGGCCTGGCCGGCATGATCGGTGCGTACCTCGGGTTCACCGGCAGGCGCGTGGGAATGCGTCCGGAAGACCGTAACGACGCAGAGATCCACGAAGGTGCCGGCGAGCAGGGCCACTTCAGCCCCTGGAGCTGGTGGCCGCTGGTCCTGGGCCTCTCCTGCGCGGGCGGTTTCCTCGGCCTGGCGATCGGTTTCTGGGTCACCTTCATTGCCGGTGGCCTGGCAGTCGTCGCCCTCGTTGGCTGGGTTTACGAATACAGCCGCGGAGACCACGCGCACTAGGTCCTACAGCCTGTACTGACAACGACGGCGGCCCCACCATTTGGTGGGGCCGTCGTCGTTTTGTCGTCTTGCCGGGCAGCGGTCTCGGGATAGCCGTCCGCGGACTGCCCGGTCGAGAGGTCCTGTAAAGCCCTTAGGCGGCCGCGTCAGCCTCCAGCAGGAGTGTCAGGCCTTCCAGTGCAGCCTCGGCGGATTCGACGCTGTAGCGGGCGGGGAGCGCATCAGGGTCAACCGACAGTTCCACTTCACAGCCGCAGTAGAAGTCGGCTGTCATCACCTCGAGCAGGGACCGGGCGTCCACGGGCACGATGCCCTTTTTTCCGATGCGGACCGGCAGCCCGGAATCGGTGACGGCCCGGACGAAGACGGCGGCCGGCCGTGCGTGCAGGCCTATTGGTGATTGAACGATCGCCTTGCGCACTGGCAACAGGACTCCTTTGTTCCGACGGGCTTCGTCCGTCATGATTTCATTCCTGGACAAGCGTAGCCGCGGCGGACGGAGTCACTGAAACCGTTGAAGCGGTGGTCTAGACCTGCCCTGCCGGTGCCCTACCCTTAAAGCATGAATGTTGATGTGAAACGCTGCCATGCCGGCCTCTGATGCGAGCAGGATGGTGGGGGAGATCGACCGCACCAGCGGGACACCCATCTACGTCCAGCTGCGGGAGCTCCTGAGGGCCCACATCGCGGCGTCGTGCCCGCCCGGGTCCTCGCTGCCTTCGGAACGCGACCTTGCCGAACGCTTCGGCTTGGCCCGGATGACGGTTCGCCAGGCCATTGACGCCCTTGTCGGCGAGGAAGTCATCGAACGGGTCGTGGGTCTCGGGACGTTCGTCCGGAAACCAAAGCTGGACCTCCAGGTCAAGCTCACGTCCTACAGTGAGGAAATGCAGCGCCGCGGCATGGTGCCCGCAGCGAAGGTGCTGAGCTTCGAACAGATCAGCGCGAGTGCCTTCCTTGCCCGTGAACTCCAGCTGGATGAGGGAACACCCCTGGTGCGGTTCCGGCGCCTCCTCCTGGCCGACAGTGAGCCCATGAGCGTGGATGAGAACTTCATTCCCGCGCATCGCGTGCCGGGGCTGCTTGACGGTGAACCGCCGACGTCGCTGTACAACGTGCTGAGCGAACGCTTCGGGCTGGTCATGGAGTGGGGCGAGGACATGATTGAGGCCACGGCAGCGTCACCGTCCACGGCAAGGCTGCTTAATGTCGAGGTGGGATCCCCGCTGCTCAAAATACAGCGGCACGCCTTTGTTGCCCGTTCGATGGTGGACTACTCCGTGTCGTACTACCGGGCAGACCGCTACAAGCTGTGGGTCCCGCTGCAGCGTCCGGGCGTGCGGCCTACCCGCAACTACGCCTCCGGCTACCGGAACCCCTAGGGAACACACCCCCCAGGGAACACACCCCTAGGGAACACAGCCCCAGGGAACAAAGGAGAGGCCCGGGAACACAGAAGAGGCCCGGTCCTTGCGGACCGGGCCTCTTCTGTTGCAATTTCGCCCTAGTGGCTCAGAGTCTTCTGTGCCTCGGCCGATTCGACTTCGTGCTGGCCGTGGTGGCCATGGGCCGCCTCGAGCTCAGCCGGGGAGGCCGGAGCAACCCTGTCTTCGAAGAAGAAGCGGGAGAGCGCTGCGCGGCGTTTTTCCTTGCGGGTTACTACGCCGTGTTCGTTCGGAACCGCGGGCAGCGGTACCGGTGACTCGAAGCCAACCAGCTTGTAGCGCTTGTAGTCGTCCAGCGGTGCGTGGACCTCAATGAACTCACCGTGCGGCAGGCGCACGATACGTCCGGTTTCACGGCCGTGCAGGGCGATTTCGCGGTCCTTGCGCTGGAGGGCGAGTGCCACACGCTTGGTCACAATGAAAGCGATGACCGGGCCGATGAAGAACAGCGCCCGCAGCCAGTACGTGACGTCGTTCAGTGCCACATGGAAGTGCGTGGCGATGAGGTCGGAGCTGGCTGCGGCCCACATCACGCAGTAGAACGTGAAGCCGGCCATGCCGATGGCGGTGCGGGTGGGAGCGTTGCGCGGGCGGTCCAGGACGTGGTGCTCGCGGTCGTCCTTGGTGATCCAGCGTTCGATCCACGGGTACATGAACAGTGCCGTGAAGACCAGACCGGCGGGAACCAGTGCCGGGAGCAGTACGTTCAAGGTCAGGACCTGGCCGAAGATGACGTACTCGAAGTGGAAGTCTCCAATGACGCCCGGCATGAGGCGGAGCGCACCGTCCACCCAGCCGATGTACCAGTCAGGCTGCGTGCCTGCCGAAACCGGTGAGGGGTCGTACGGGCCGTAGTTCCAGATCGGGTTGATGGTGAAGAACGCTGCCATGAGCGCGACGACACCGAACACGATGAAGAAGAAGCCGCCGGCCTTGGCCGCGTAAACGGGGCCGAGGGGGTAGCCGACGACGTTGCCGTCGTTGCGGCCCGGGCCGGGGTACTGGGTGTGCTTGTGAACAACCACCATGAACAGGTGGATGACGATCATCAGCAGGATCAGGGCCGGAACCAGGAGGATGTGCAGCATGTAGAGCCGGCTGATGATGACAGTACCGGGGAACTCGCCGCCAAAGAGGAAGAACGAGATGTAGGTACCGATGACGGGGATCGACTTGATGACGCCGTCGATAATCCGCAGGCCGTTGCCGGAGAGCAGGTCATCGGGGAGTGAGTAGCCGGTGAAGCCTGCTGCCATGGAGAGGATGAGCAGGACACCGCCCACCACCCAGTTCAGTTCGCGGGGCTTCCGGAACGCTCCGGTGAAGAAGACGCGCAGCATGTGCACGGATACGGAGGCCACGAACAGCAGTGCTGCCCAGTGGTGCACCTGGCGCATGAACAGACCGCCGCGAACATCAAAGGAGATATCCAGCGAAGAGCTGTAGGCAACGGACATTTCGACGTTCTTCAGCGGAGTGTACGAACCGTCGTAGTGCGTCTCCGCCATGGACGGATCGAAGAAAAATGTCAGGAAGGTGCCGGAGAGCAGCAGGATGACGAAGGAGTACAGGGCAACTTCGCCAAACATGAACGACCAGTGGTCCGGAAAGACCTTGCGGCCGAACTCACGGAGAATTCCCGAACCGCCAACGCGCTGGTCAACGAAGTCGGTAATGCGGCCGCCTTTGGTTTTGGCGACGAAGGCGGGGGCATTAGCTGTTGATGTTGCGCTCATGCTCATCACGCTCCCAGTAACTCGGTCCTACGGGTTCTTTGAAGTCGCTCGTAGCGACCAGGTAGCCCTCGGCGTCAACTGCGATGGGCAGCTGGGGGAGAGGCCGGCTTGCCGGGCCAAAGATAACCTTGCATTCCTGAGTCAGGTCGAAGGTTGACTGGTGGCACGGGCACAGCAGGTGGTGGGTCTGCTGCTCGTAAAGGGCAACAGGGCAACCAACATGGGTGCAGATCTTCGAGTAGGCAACGATGCCGTTGTAGCTCCAGTCCTCGCGGCCCGCGGAGGGCTTGAGGGACTCGGGGTTCAGGCGCATGAGCAGGACGACGGCCTTGGCCTTTTCGTTCAGCTTGCCCTCGTGGAGTTCGTTCAGGCCTTCCGGAATCACGTGGAAAGCAGAGCCGATCGTGACGTCAGAGGCCTTGATGGGCGTGCCGTCCGGGTCGCGGGTGAGGCGCTTGAGCTTGCCTTCCTGCGGGGCCCACATGGTGTGTGCAAGCTTGTCGTCAGGGCGGGGACCGAGGTCGCCGAAGATGGCCAGTGCGGGCAGCGGAGCCAGCGCCACGGCGCCGAGGAGTGTGTTGCGGATCAGCGGCCGGCGCTTGATTCCGGTTTCTTCGACGATGTCATCAACGATGCGGACAGCCGCCTGGCGGTCGTCCTCGGTGCGGATGGCATGGCGCTCTTCGGATACTTCATGGTCCGGCATAAGGGCCTTGGCCCAGTGGACGATGCCGGTGCCGATGCCAAGCATGGCAAAGGCGGTGCCAATGCCCAGCAGGGCATTCTGCAGCCGGATGGTGGCGATCGTGGAGTCGGGTCCAAGATCGATGGCGAAGTACGCCACCAGGAAGATCACGGTGCCCACGACTGAGCTGCCGAAGAGGACGGCAACCTGCCGTTCTGCACGCTTTGCGGCCTTCGGGTCCGTGTCAGCCAGGCGCAAACGATGCGGGGGAATTCCAGGATCCTGGAACTTCTCCACCTCATTCTGACCAGCCGTAGCTACGGTGCCCGAGTGGTTCGGACTGCCGTCACTATGGTTGCCCATAATTCGCCTCATCCTTCTCTCGTCCCGGCAGGTGCCGGGTTAGTTTTCAATTCCATACTGCTGACTCGTCAGCAGGAGTTCTTACAGTTGCGGACGTTGCTAGGACGTCCGGGAGGTCAGCCAGATGGTGAAGGCGATAATGACGCCCAGGCCGGCGATCCAGACAAACAGGCCTTCAGAAACCGGGCCCAGGGCGCCGAGATCGGCTCCGCCGGGTGAACCGTTGGCTTCGATCTGCTTCAGGAAGGTAATGATGTCGCGCTTGCCTTCAGGGGTGACGTTTGCGTCGTTGAAGACCGGCATGTTCTGCGGACCGGTAACCATGGCCTCGTAGATGTGCTTTTCGGATACATCTGCGAGGGCAGGAGCGAACTTGCCCCGCGTGAGCGCGCCGCCGGCGGCCGCTGCGTTGTGGCACATCGCGCAGTTCACCCGGAACAGCTCGCCACCTTCGGCAGCGTTGCCCTGGGCATCGAGAAGGCCCTCTTCGGGGATGGACGGACCGGGTCCGAGCGAAGCGACGTAAGCGGACAGCTGGTGGGTCTGTTCGTCGTTGAACTGTGCGGGCTTCTTGTAAGCCTGCGGGCCATTCATCTGCATGGGCATGCGCCCGGTGCCTACCTGGAAGTCAACGGCGGCAGCACCGACGCCTACAAGTGAGGGTCCGTCCTTGGTTCCGCTCGCACCCATGCCGTGGCAGGTGGCGCAGTTAGCGGCAAAAAGCTTCCCGCCTTCTTCAGTGTCATTGGCACTGAAGCTGGTGGTGGAAGCCTTGGCCTCGTTGACGGTGGTGGCAACGGCGTACAGCCCACCAGTGAGGAGGAGGCCCATCAGCAGCAGCGCAATGGCTGCCAGTGGGTGACGTCGCTTCTGCGAGAGTGCCTTCACGTGGTGGTTCCTTTTTTCGATCGTGCGTCGGCTCCGGGAGCCGCTTCTTGAAATTCTGCCTCTTGTAGAAAAAGAGTCAAGTCGGGGCTACCTGAGGACGTAGATGACCAGGAAGAGGCCGATCCACACGACGTCGACAAAGTGCCAATAGTACGAGGTGACGATCGCGGACGTGGCTTCGAAGTGACCAAACTTCTTGGCGGCGAACGAACGGCCAATGATAAAGAGGAAGGCGATGAGGCCGCCGATGACGTGCAGGCCGTGGAAGCCGGTGGTCATGTAGAAGGCCGAGCCGTATGCATTCGACGAGAGCGACACATGCTCCGAGACGAGCATGGCGTATTCGGTCGCCTGGCCGGCAACGAAGAAGGCACCCATGATGAACGTGAGGGTGAACCATTCGTTCATCCCCCAACGCGTGAATGCAAGGGGGCCGCCGGCGCGGCGCGGCTGGAGCCGCTCAGCGGCGAAGACGCCCATCTGGCAAGTGAAAGAACTTGCCACGAGGACGATCGTGTTTACGAGCGCAAAGGGGAAGTTGAGCTTGGCTGTCTCTTCAGCCCACATCTGTCCGGACGTCGAACGGAGTGTGAAGTACATGGCGAAGAGACCGGCGAAGAACATCAACTCACTGGACAGCCAGACAACGGTTCCTACGGAAACCATATTCGGGCGGTTCAGCGTCGGGTGCGCCGGGGTACTGGGGGCATGGGTCGCAGATGTCACATAGACATTATGTCTGTAAAAGTTCCTCCTGCCCAACGCAAACCGCCTTTTGCGCGGACTTTTTCTACAAAGACGCGAATTCGCGCGGAAAAGTTCCCGGACCGGTTCACATTGGTCATCGGGGCAGGTGCCTCGATAGCATCAGGAGGTGACTTCACAGGCATCTGCACAGGCGGCCGGCAACACCTGGCCCCGGCTCATTTCGGCACTGATCAACGGTACGGACCTGACGGCCGGGAACACGGAATGGGCCATGGACACCATCATGTCCGGTGAGGCCAGCCCGGCGCAGATCGCCGGATTCCTGGTGGCGCTGCGGGCTAAAGGCGAGACGGTGGATGAGATCGCCGGACTGGTCGAAGCCATGCTGGACCACGCAAACCCCATCGATATCGGGGGCGAGAAGCTCGACATTGTGGGCACCGGCGGTGACCAGCTGAACACAGTGAACATATCCACCATGGCCGCCCTCGTCTGCGCGGGAGCCGGCGCGAAGGTGGTCAAACACGGCAACCGTGCGTCGTCGTCGTCATCGGGTTCAGCGGATGTGCTGGAGGCGCTCGGCGTCCGATTGGACCTTCCCATTGATCGCGTGGCCCGAAACGCCGAAGAGGCGGGCATCACTTTCTGCTTCGCCCAGGTGTTCCATCCGTCGTTTCGGCACACAGCGGTACCCCGGCGCGAACTTGCCATCCCCACGGCGTTCAACTTCCTGGGCCCGCTGACCAACCCGGCAAGGGTTCAGGCCTCGGCGGTTGGCGTGGCCAACGCCCGGATGGCGCCGCTGGTTGCCGGCGTGCTGGCCAAGCGCGGCAGCCGCGGACTGGTCTTCCGGGGAAGCGACGGCCTGGATGAGATGACAACGACCGGGCCGTCGACTGTCTGGGAGATCAGGCACGGTGAAGTGATCGAGCAGACGTTCGATCCGCAGGTTCTGGGAATCCGTCCCGCAACGGTGGAGGAGCTTCGTGGCGGCGACGCCACGGCAAATGCCGCCGTCGTCCGTGCTGTTTTGCGCGGGGAGGCAGGTCCGGCACGTGACGCCGTCCTGCTGAATGCCGCGGCCGGGCTGGTGGCGTTCGACGTCCATGCCGAAGGTCCGCTGGCCGACCGGATGGCGGCTGCACTGAAGCGTGCGGAAGAGTCGATTGACTCAGGTGCCGCAGCAGCCGTGCTGGAAAAGTGGGTTGCCCTTACCCAGGGCTAGGAAGGCGCCGGGCCTACTGCTCGAAGCCCAGCGCGAAGGCGGCGTCCAGGTCGTGCTGGGAGTAGGCGCGGAATGCGATGTGCGTTGTGGTGTGCACCACCGCGGGAACCTTCGAGAGCTTGTCCGCGATAACGTCCGCCAGTTCGTCGTGCTTCGCCACCCGGGCGACGGCGATCAGGTCCCATTCCCCGGTTACCGAGTAGACCTCGCTAATGCCCGGAATCGCCGAAATTTCCTCTGCCGTCTCCGGAATGCGGGAGGCGTCTGTCTTGATCAGGACGAATGCGGTGATCACTCTTGACCTTTCGGATGGGTGCGCCGTTGCGGTAACGGCAGGCGTTGCTGTTGGTGCCAGCCTAGTACATCCGGGGTGCTTCAGCTGTGCTGCCGGCGCCCCGCCAGCCGCCGGAATCCGGCCACGATCAGGCGGTAGCCAACAAGGAATGTGCCCAGGCTCAGCAGTGCAACGACGATGAATGGCAGGACCACTGTTTGCCCGGTCACTGCCCGCAGCGCCATGCCCAGAACGACGGCGCCGAGCCACACTGTTACGCCCGCGGGCCAGATGCGCAGCGGCGCACGCCACAGGCGCATCGCAAGCCAGGCGATGGCCGCGCCTGCCAGGAACGGCCAGGCGGTCAGGAAGACCCCGATGATCACGTCTCCGCGCTGGTGGGCGTCCCTGCCAATGGCGGCAAAGGCCAGGATGAGGACGGCATCGGCAAGGGCGGCGAGGAGCACGGCATTTCTTGCGGCAGGGCGGACGGGGCGTGGATTGGTGCGGGAAGGCATGTCTCCAACAGTAGTTCCGGTTTCCGGCCGGTTCGACCTGACGGGCTCCCGGGCCGGCCGTACACTGTGACCGGGGATCCGTTCCCTTCACCGTATTTCGTCACCGCCAGCTAACCCCGGACGGCAGCATGAGACTTGTCCAGATCGCGCAACATGCCAGCGACCTCCACCGGGCCGCGGAATTCTATGCCGCGCTGCTCGGCGCGGAGGCTCGTGCCGTATTCGACCCGCCCGGTCTGCTGTTCTTTGACCTTGACGGCGTCCGGCTACTGCTCGAGTCCGGAGCGCCGTCGGCTTTGGTGTACCTGGCGGTGCCCGATGTCAGGGACTCGGTGGCGCGGCTCCGGAGCAGGGGAGTGGAAATCGTTTCTGAACCCGGTGTGATCTTCAGCCACACGGATGACCGGCTGGGCCCCGCCGGGACCGACGAGTGGATGGCCTTCATCCGCGACAGTGAGGGCAATACCGTCGGACTGGTCAGCCAGCTGCCGCACTAGCGTTTGGTTTCCATGGAAGAATCAGGCCTTGCTGGCCGCGATTTTCGCCGCAAATGCCACAAGTACGACGCCGGCGATGCGGTCAGTGGCTTTGCCCGCCGTAGGGGACTGCAGCCAGCGCCGGGCATACTGCGTGGCAACAATGATGCCCGCGAACCAAAGCATGCCCTCGACGTTATGGACGAGGGGGAGGAGCACCCCCATGAGCAGGGGCGGCACGTCCTGGGGCAGGAACTGCGGGATCATGGCCATGTAGAAGACGCCGACTTTGGGATTCAGCAGGCTGGTGGTGACGCCCGCCAGCCAGGCGCTCCTGGCGCCCGGGCCGCCCTGCGACGATGCCGATGGCAGTGCCGGGCCGCCCCTGAAAGTCCTGATGAACATTGAAACCCCCAGCCACGCCATGTAGCAGGCGCCGGCAACCTTCAGCATCGTGAAGGCCGCCTCCGAAGCCGCCAGCAACGCGGACGCCCCGAATGCCGCGGCCACTCCCCAGGCGATGGTGCCGGTGCAGATCCCCGCCGCCGTAGCAAATGCAGGAGCGCGGCCGTTGCTGATTGCCGTGCGCAGCACCAGGACGGTGTCCAGCCCGGGAATTATGGTCAGCAGGGCAGCCACGAGGGCGAACTGGAGGAGGGCGTCAGCGACGGACATACTCGATGATAACCGGGCACGGCCAGGCGCTGACGGGCCATTGTGCCGGGCATCACGCACGGCTAGGCTCACAACGCGACTGACGCGTCGCCGTCGGGAATCCGTTCCGGCGCTGCCACCGAAATGAGGGAACACCGTGACCCAGAAGATCACCACCTGCCTGTGGTTTGATGCCCGGGCCGAGGAGGCCGCCGACTTTTACGTCTCGGTCTTCGACGGCTCCAAAATCCTCAATGTGGCGCGTTACGGCGAGGGCGGACCCGGACCCGCGGGCCAGGCCATGACCGTTGAGTTCGAAATCGAGGGCCGGAAATTCCTGGCGCTCAACGGGGGACCGGCCTTCACGTTCAACGAAGCTGTTTCCTTCGTGATCGACTGCTCCTCGCAGGAAGAAGTGGACCGCTACTGGTCCGCGCTGACGGCGGGCGGCACCGAAAGCCAGTGCGGCTGGCTGAAGGACAAATTCGGAGTGTCCTGGCAGGTGGTGCCGTCCGTCCTGGGCCAGCTGCTGGGCGGCCCTGATCCTGACGGTTCGCAGCGGGCCATGCAGGCGATGCTGGGCATGCGGAAGCTTGAGATCGCCGAACTCCAGGCCGCTTACGACGGAACCTGAGCGGGCCCGGCACAGGGGAGCGGGCAGGGGAGTGGGCCACGTGCCATCCGGCCCTACCCGGCCCGGGACTGCCGGACGATAATCGGGAATACCTACCCTGACCTGAATGGAGGCATTCGCGATGTCTGTTTACACTCTCGGAATCTGGCTGGTGAAGCCCGGCAGGGAAAATGACTTTGTGCAGGCCTGGCGGGATCTTGCCAGGAAGACACAGGAGGATTTCCCGGGGGCAAAAGCCGTCCTGATGCACGACCGCGACGTTCCGAACAGGTTCATCAGCACGGGCCCGTGGGAATCGCTGGAGCAGGTTGAAATATGGCGCGCCTCGGATGCCTTCACGCAAGGATATGAAGCCATGCGCGGGTTGCTGGAACACTTTCAACCACACACCCTGGACGAGGCCGCAAGCATCGGTTGAGCGCAGGAGGGATTCCTGCCCAACATCAACGGAGGGGGACCGCGATGACGGAAACGAAGGGCGATGCTGCAAAGCCTGCGACGCTGGCCGAGGGCGGGGCGACTGAAACGCGCCGCGCTCCGGCCTGGAAGGTCAAGTACGACTGGAGCGAGGATCCCGACGAAGTGGTCCACATTGTCTGCTGCCGGGATCTGGACTGGCGGCGGGCAATGTGCGGCTATGAGGAACCGGAGATGACGATTGCCCGTGATCCGCAGATCCTGTGCTCGATGTGCATGGAAGTCTTTGGGCGGCCACTGGGACCGGGGCCATGTCCCATCGATGATCAGCCGTGCCCTGACGACGACGAAATAGACCGGATCGTCGACGAACGCACAGTCTGAGGGGTCCGGCGATTTTCTCTTACTGGTAACCGTGCATATTCGTTCTAGTACTGATCCCGGCGCTGACAGAACCGTGTCGTGACTCCGCTGGGCTGGGGCGCGAGGCTCTTGCCGCGCAGAGGTATAGGCACAAAGGCGCCCCGCGCCGGAGAGGTACGGGGCGCCCGATTTAGCTAGGGTCAGCTGCGGTATTTGCAGACGGCTGTGTGCTTGGTTCCGTCCGTCAGGACCAGCTGGAACATCCGGCAGGAGTCGGCCCACGCCTTATCTGTTTTCCAGACGTAGCTGTACGTCCCGCTGGCAGCGTCGTAGGAGAGGCTGCTCGAACCGGCAGTTGTTATCGTCTCAACCTCCGCAACGGGTGCGCCCGTGTCACAGGTGACCGGAACGGAGGTTGGCGAGCCTGCCTGAAGGATGTTCAGCCCGAAATCTCCGCCCAGGCTGAACTTCATCGGCACCGACCGCCCTGCCGTTATGACGTTCACTGCCGGTGCTGGATCGACCGGCGCCAGGAACCCGCTGATGGCAAAGCCGCTCCTGGCGGGAAGAATCACCCTTGTCGGCAGCCCCATTCCGCCGCCCTCGGTGAAACCGATCACTCCGATCTCAACATCTTCGGTCCGGCGCACGTCGGTGATTGTTGCCGTCCGCACGCTGGCGTCCACCAGTCTGCCAGGGATGCCGTCGACGGTGAGGACCCTCCGGTTCACCAGCGGGTCGGAGGATTCCCACGTCACTTGGACGCTGCTGACATCGCCGGCGTCAGCGACCGGTGTGGCAGTGACGTTCAGCGGAGCTGTGGGATAGCCGTCAAGCGGGGGACTTGCCGATGTGAAGAAGCGCCGAGGCGTTGGCGACCAGCCTCGCCCACGACCTGGGCACCTTGGGAGCAACCGCCGAGCACGAAAAGGGCGTCCGGGCAGGCGGCTGCGCGCTTGCCAAGATAGGCATTCAACTCGTCAACACCTTCGGTGACGCTGTCGCCGTAGGTGGACCCGCCACCGCCGGTAATCCCTGCCCCGACAGTGTTCCACAGGGATTCCAGGCCCTTGTCCATGCCGACGGGAACAGCAGGGTAGGAGTACCCGTCGATGCCTCCATCGCCGAGTTCGTACTGGTGGATAGTCGCTGTAGGGGTAAGTCGCTCCTTGATCTCTAACTGGAAGTTGTTGGCTTCAGGGTCGCCTGGATCCTGTCCTGATCCCCTAGCGAACACTGTTTCGACCGTTGCGCAGGCATCAGCGACAGGATCCGCGGCGGAAGCTGGCGGAACCGTCAGCGTGACTGCGGCGATCGCAGCAGCCAGACCTGGAACGGTCAGGTGGAAAGGAGTTTTTGAGCGCACAGTATTACCCCCACGGTTACTGAACGGAATTGCCGCCTTGTTCGGCGGCTCAAGGCAACCGACGCGGCCTGAATGGTCTCAGAGTGCCGGCTAGTTTATCCAGTGACTAGATAAAGAATCCTAAAGATTTCCCAAGCTTCAGGGCGCTTGCTCAGCGGCCAGGGCTACACGCTGAGGTGCCCCTGGGGCAGGGCTAAAGACGTTGAAGGAGTACTCGAACTCGCCATCGCTTCCACTCAAAATGCAGATAGGGCTGCTGCCGATGACGTTGGACTGTCGCCTGCACGGTCCTTCCGACTTCATCTCGAAACCAAGCCCGGAGAACACTGCCTTGATGTCGTCATCGGTGAGCTCTTTCCCGGTATCCCAGCGACGGGAGAGGCTGGGGCATGGGTTCGTACTGATGCACATGAACCGCTCCGGGCGGACAGTCTCGTCGGTCAGCTTCCAGTCCGACGGGATGGCGAAGCGTCCGGCGCGGGAAAGCATATCGTCGGTGACCTTGTCCTCTGCGGACCGGATTACGAAGAACGCAACAGGCCCCACGACCAGTACCGCCGCCAGGACAATTGCGACAATCCGCTTCACTGTGTTCCCCAAGCCATCAGTGCATGCACTGATCCCTGATCAACTGCCGTCAGTGCTGAACGCATCGTACCTGCATCCGCCCGCCGTGTCAGCGACACAAAGGGGGGTACATTCTTCCGCATCGGGATACAGGAGGACGCTCAGATAGTGATAGGGGATGTCTCTCGAAGGGCCGCCCGGAAGGAGCAGGTCTTGAAAGTTTGGGCACGTTAGGAGATGAAGGCCTCGGAGTCCGCGCATTTGGCGAGGCCCCATTGGATGCATCAGATGCAACATCGGCTTTCTCATACGCGGGAACTGCACTTATCGGTTGGATGGGGAGGGGCGAATCACGGGGTCCTAATCTGCATATTCTGCAATCGGGTTCGGTGATTATTCGTTTTCGAACTAATCAGACTCAATCCTCAGCTCTCTCCAGAAAAGCAAGAGCTTCCAGGACGGCGTCAGGGGATACGTCAAACCCGGTGGCACGGGTGCCAGACCAATTCAATCCAACCAAAATGCCATCGCCCTGGAGGCCCGGGAGCCAGTTCGACCTCCATTGCTGTAGCGGCAGTGATACTACGTCGAAGTCGCGGTAGTCAGGAACCGAAGCCACGATTCGCTCGACACGGCTAGGACGGGACCAAAAAGGCATGCTTCTCTGACCGTCGGGTCCAGCGGGTGCCGGGAAGCCATTTGCGTCACGAACAGTCCACACTTCTTGATGGTGGAGAATCTCGCTATAGAACGCGCTTGCGTGCGCGGCGCTGGTGCTCACGAAGACATCTTTCCAGAATCTGGCGCTGGCCGTTCCGGCGCATAGTTCGCCCACGGACTCGCCGCTGCTGCGGCGTGCTTCTGAGTGACTTGGTAGCTGTAGCCGAGCATTTCGGCCACGAGCGGGGCGGGCACTTCCTTCACGAGCGCGCGAAGGGATGCGTTGCGTGCACCCAGGAGATCGATGCCGACTTCTCTGAGACGAATCATGAGCGTGTTGGGGTGGATGTGCTGCCCGGGCCGGTATCCGGGGAACAGCCATTCGCTGCCTGAGCTGATGCCTGTGCGCATGTTGGGGCGTGCTGCCAGGTGTTCTGCGAGCAGTGAGGCGAAAGGTTCGGGCACGGGCGCTGGATCTCCGTCGCCGAGTGACAGACGCAGGCCATCTGACGTGAGGATCACGTCGGTGCTTTTCATGGCGGCGATCTTCACGACTGGCTGGGCGTAGAGCAGTAGGAGAGTGGCGGCGACCCTATAGGGCAGGGTGTCGACGTCCTCTGTGAGGCAGGCTTTGAGCATGGCGAGCCGCTGACCCTGGGTGAGAACTGGCACGGTCTTGGCCTGTCGGAATCCGATGGTGATGTTGGTGCACTGGTGGGGCCGTCGGCCAGCGGCAGTACCTCCGGCTGGCCATTCGCACGGCGTTTCCGCAGGTCACGGGCTTATTTCTACTACAAGAGATGCGGTACAGGGTGGCAATGGGCGGAGGAGGGGTGATCGTGCATCAGATGCAATAATCATTGCTTTACTTTACATAATGTAGATTATCGGCGTTTACCTAAGGCTGGAAGTGGCTGGCTCATGGTGGGGTTTTCCGGACATTTGCCGGGCGCATCTTGGAGGCGAGTTCCCGGATTTTCCTTGTGATTGCGGACCTGTAGGGATCGTGTGCGGAGCTGAGCGCGGCAGCCGGGTCTGACCAGTTGCTGCCCGGGTATAGCCACACCGGTTTGGTCCGCAATTGAGGTGGTTCCCATTGGTACCGCGGCCAGATATGCGCGTGCAGGAATGGATCGGTGTTCCCGAGGATCTCGATATTGACGCGAAGGAACGCCGAGTCCAATTTCGCGCACGCGATCTCAACGGCTTCGGCCAAAATGTCGACGCTGCTCAAATATGCTGTGCGTTCGGCACGAGGCAGATCAGTGAGGCGGTCTACGCAGACCCGGTCTGTGATCAGCACCGAGTAACCAGGGAGCCACTGGACGTCACCTATTACCGCAAAGCCGCCACTAAGGTGTGCCATAACGGTGGGATTCTCCCCTGCGATCGCCGACCCCACCCGGTCGTTCTTCCATGACTCCATGGCTGACCCTGGGGATGAATTCAGAGCCAGCCCATGCGGGCCGCTCACCTTCCCACGTAGGCCGCGAGGTGCTCACCGGTCAGCGTCGAACGGCCCGCGACGAGTTCCGCCGGCGTTCCCTCGAAAACGATCCTGCCGCCGTCGTGCCCGGCGCCCGGGCCGATGTCGATAATCCAGTCAGCGTGCGCCATGACTGCCTGATGGTGTTCGATCACGATGACCGACTTGCCGGAGTCGACAAGCCTGTCCAGCAAACCCAGCAGCTGCTGGACATCGGCCAGGTGGAGGCCGGTGGTCGGTTCGTCGAGGACGTACACGTCGCCCTGCTCGGCCATCTGGACGGCCAGCTTCAGCCGCTGCCGCTCGCCGCCGGACAGCGTGGTGAGCGGCTGTCCCAGGCTGAGGTAACCGAGCCCGACGTCGGAAAGCCGCGCGAGGATCTTATGGGCAGCCGGGACCTTCGCGTCGTCGGAATCGAAGAACGCCGTCGCCTCGGTCACCGGCATCTCCAGCACCTCCGCGATGTTCCGGCCGCCCAGGGTGTATTCCAGGACGGATGCCTGGAACCGCCGGCCTTCGCAGTCCTCGCAGGGCGACTCGACCGTGGCCATGACGCCGAGTTCGGTGAAGATGACACCCGCGCCGTTGCAGGCGGGACAGGCCCCCTCAGAATTCGAGCTAAACAGGGCCGGCTTGACGCCGTTGGCCTTGGCGAACGCCTTCCGGACCGGCTCGAGCAGGCCTGTGTAGGTAGCGGGGTTGCTGCGGCGCGAGCCCTTGATGGCTGCCTGGTCTATGACCACCACGCCGTCGCGGCCGGCAACAGAGCCGTGGATCAGTGAGCTCTTCCCGGAGCCGGCAACGCCCGTGACGACACAGAGCACGCCAAGCGGGACATCGACGTCCACGTCCTGGAGGTTGTGCTTCGATGCGCCGCGGACCTCGAGTTTGCCGGCAGACGCACGCAGGGTGTCCTTCAGGACCGCCCGGTCGTCCAAGTGGCGTCCGGTGATCGTGTCGCTCCCCCGCAGCCCCTCGACGGTTCCTTCGAAACAAAGCGTTCCGCCGGCCGTGCCTGCGCCCGGCCCCAGGTCGACGACGTGGTCCGCGATGGCGATCGTCTCCGGCTTGTGCTCGACTACCAGCACGGTGTTGCCCTTGTCGCGCAGCTGCAGCAGGAGCCGGTTCATGCGCTGGATGTCGTGCGGATGCAGGCCGATCGTCGGTTCGTCGAAGACATAGGTGACGTCGGTCAGCGACGAGCCCAGGTGGCGGATCATCTTGGTCCGCTGGGCCTCTCCCCCGGACAGCGTTCCGGCCGGCCGGTTGAGTGAGAGGTAGCCGAGGCCGATTTCAGCGAAGGAATCGAGCAGGTGCTGCAGCCCCTTGAGCAGGGGTGCCACCGAGGGCTCGTTGAGGTCACGGATCCAGTCGGCAAGGTCGGTGATCTGCATCTCGCAGAGTTCGGCGATGTTCTTGCCCTGGATCTTCGAGGTCAGGACGTCCCTGGTCAGCCGCGTGCCGTTGCAGTCGGGGCACGTCTGGAACGTCACCGCCCGCTCGACGAACCGGCGCACATGCGGCTGCATCGCCTCGGGGTCCTTGGACAGCATCGACTTCTGCATCTTGGGGATGATCCCCTCGTAGGTGAGGTTGATGCCCTCGACCTTGATCTTGGTGGGCTCGGCGTACAGCATCGTGTCGAGCTGCTTCTTGGTGAACTTGGAGATCGGCTTGTCCATGGGCAGGCCGACTCCCTCGAACAGCCGGCCGTACCAGCCGTCCATCGAGTAGCCGGGAACCGTGAGGGCGCCGTCGCTGAGGGTCTTGTTTTCGTCGTACAAAGCAGTGAGGTCGATGTCGCTGACGTTGCCCATGCCTTCGCAACGCGGGCACATGCCGCCCAGGTACACGGCCTGGCTGACGACGCTCTTCTCGACGCGGCCGCCCCGGTCGGTGGACATAACGCCGCTTGCCTTGCGGGTGGGCACGTTGAAGGAGTAAGCCGTGGGCGGGCCAACGTACGGGCTGCCCAGGCGGCTGAAGAGGATCCGCAGCATTGCGTTGGCGTCGGTGGCCGTTCCGACTGTGGACCTCGGGTTCGCGCCCATCCGCTCCTGGTCCACGATGATGGCGGTGGTCAGGCCCTCGAGGAAGTCGACGTCGGGCCGCGCCAGGTTGGGCATGAAGCCCTGCACGAACGCGCTGTAGGTTTCATTGATCATCCGCTGCGACTCGGCGGCGATTGTGGCGAAGACCAGTGAGCTCTTGCCCGATCCTGAGACGCCCGTGAAAACCGTCAGGCGGCGCTTCGGGAGCTCCAGGCTGATGTCCTTGAGGTTGTTCTCCCGTGCGCCCTGCACACGGATCAGGTCATGGGTGTCGGCTACATGCAGCGCGGACAACTGCGGGTCCGACGTGGTGGCCATGGTCATCGTGTCTCCATCTGCTCATCGGGGCCGCCTGCGGGGCATTCGCCGGGCGGTCACCTGGCTCAATCTAACCAGCTCCGAGGAGCCCGCCGGGCTTCCTACCGTATGGTAACCACCATTGTCTTAAGGCGAAAGCTCACTGAGAATGAACCATGACGGTCTACCTGAGATCCCTGGAAACTGCTGTCCCGCCCACCGTACTCATTCAGTCCGAGGCCCGTGATGTGTTTGCCGCCCAGCCGGGGCTGACCAGGCTGGGGTCGCGGCTCGTGAACACCTGTTTTGATTCCGCCGCCATCGACACCCGCCATACCGCCGTCACGGAGCTGACCAAGGACAGCCGTGCCGACGATCCGCAGTTTTTTGACCCCGATACCGGCCTGGTCCTGAGCCCCAGTACGAAGGTCAGGAACGACATCTTCGGCCGCGAAGCCACCAAGCTCTTCGTGGAGGCTGCCAAAGCAGCACTTGCTGCCTGCGCCGGCGTCGAGGCAGCCGACATCACCCATCTGGTGACGGTCTCGTGCACCGGTTTCTTCAACCCCGGTCCCGACTACAAAATCGTCCGTGCGCTGGGCCTGAACCCGGCCGTGCAGCGCTACCACCTCGGCTTCATGGGCTGTTATGCGGCTTTTCCGGCCTTGCGTGCAGCTAAATCCTTCTGCGAGGCAGACCCCGACGCCGTTGTCCTGGTGGTCTGCGCCGAGCTCTGTTCGCTCCACGTCCGCACGTCCAACGACCCCGACACCATCATGGGCTCGGCGCTGTTTGCGGACGGGGCCGCCGCCGCGGTCGTCTCGGCCAGGGACATCACCGACGGAGAGCCCCTGTTGCAGCTGGACCACTTCGAAACCGTGCTCACGCCGGTGGGCGAGGAATCCATGGCATGGAACATCGGCGACGAAGGGTTCGAGATGGTGCTGGGCAACTACGTCCCCCACATCATCGACGACCACATCATCGGGGCACTGGAGCCACTGCTTGCGCGCGATGAATCCCTGCGGGGACTCCCCTACCGGGACATCACCCACTGGGCCATCCACCCCGGCGGCAGGAGCATCCTGGACAAGGTGCAGTCCCGGCTTGAGCTCACGGACGAGCAGCTGGTTCCTGCGCGGGAAACCCTCCGCAAATTCGGCAATATGAGCAGTGCCACGGTGCTTTTTGTCCTCAAACACATTGCCGGACTCCCGCCGCAGGACGGCGACGAACGCATCTGTTCAATGGCGTTCGGGCCGGGCCTCACTGTGGAAACGGCGATGTTCACCAAGGTGCGTGCACCGCTGGCAGGATCTTCACCCGGGGCAGCCGAGGAGTCCACGGCAACGCAGCAGGCTGCAGCACGGACTGAGCCGTCGCTCCTCTGATGGCGGCCCGCCTGATGACCGGCCCGGGATGGCTGCGCGAGCGGGACGTCCACGCTGTGGAGCAAATGGACCGTCCCGGCTGTGATCCGGCGCGGCTGGACCGCACGTACGCGCAGTTTCCCGTAGTGAACCGGGCCATTGCCGGGTGGCGCGGAATCTACCGGACCCATCTCCGGCCCGTCCTGTCACCCACCGGTGTGACCACCCTGCTGGACATCGGCTGCGGCGGCGGGGACGTGCCCCTGATGTTGGCGGCGTGGGCGGCCCGGGACCGGCGAAGAGTGGAGATCACTGCCATTGATCCGGACCGGCGGGCCTTCGAGTTCGCCCTGCGCCGCAGGCGCGTCGACGGCGTGACGTTCCGGCAGGCGTCAACTGCCGAACTGGTAGCCGAGGGGCGGCGCTACGATGCCGTGGTGTCCAATCACGTCCTGCACCACCTGGACACGGCTGAACTTCCGCAGTTCCTCGCCGAATCGGCCATGTTGTCCCGCGGCCCGGTCCTCCACAACGACATCCGCCGCAGCACCGCCGCGTACGCGCTGTTCTACGCCGTGTCATGGCCGTTTCCCGGTTCCTTCATCAGGGACGACGGTTTGACGTCCATCCGCCGCAGCTACACGGCGGCGGAACTGAAGGCGTCCGCTCCCCCGGGCTGGGCCGTTGCGCCCCGTTTCCCCTTCCGCAATCTGCTCACCCTGGACCGGACCGATAGCGGTGCTTGACGTCGTCGTGGTGGGCGGCGGCCCGGTGGGGATGTTCCTGGCAGCCCTTCTGCTGCAGCACGGGATGTCGGTCCGGATCCTGGAACAGCGCTCGGAGCCCAACACCCACTCCCGCGCCATCGGCATCCATCCCCCGTCGCTGGAGGCCCTCGATGGCGTCGGCGTAGCATCCGGCCTAATAGCCGAGGGCGTCCGGATCCGCCGCGGTGTTGCCATCGGGGGCGGCGTGGAGCTGGCGGGAATGTCCTTCGACTCCGTGTCCCGGCGCTACCCGTTCGTGTTATCCGTGCCGCAGGCCAGAACGGAAGCCGCCCTGGAGCGGCGCGTCCGGGAGCTGGACGGCGGGGCGCTTCTCCGCGGCGCAACCGTGACGGGAATGCACGACGACGGTTCGTCCGTTGCGGTGGACGTCCTCACCGCAGGCGGGGAATCCAGGATTCATGCGTCCTTGGCGGTGGCCGCGGACGGGGTCCGTTCCACTGTCCGCCAGCTGCTGGAGGCCCCCGCCCGGCTGAAGGTGTACCGCGACAGGTACCTGATGGGAGACTTCGCCGACAGCACGGCGTTCGGCCCGGACGCAGCCCTGTTCCTGGAAGCCGCCGGCATCGTGGAGTCCTTTCCGTTGCCGGGCGGAGTGCGGCGTTGGGTGGCCAGGTTGCCGGGCGCACCGGCCGTTGCTGGAGCTGATCCGGAGGCGTCGACTACCGGCGGCCTGGCGCGGATCGTGCTGGAGCGGACCGGCGTCGCGGTCGACGCCGGCACGAATTCGATGCTGAGCAGCTTCGGCGCCCGTACCCGGATGGTGGAGCGCATGGTCCACGGCAGGGTCACGCTCATCGGAGACGCCGCCCACGAAATCAGCCCTATCGGCGGCCAGGGCATGAACCTGGGCTGGCTGGATGCTGCTGACCTGGTGCCGTTCATCCTCCGCCGGCTGGCCGGGACCGGACGGGAGCGGGATTTCCGGTCGTTTGAAGGTCACAGGCTGCGAGCGGCCGCGACGGCCGCCCGCCAGGCCGAAATCAACATGGCGCTTGGCAGGCCGCTGCAGCGTCCGTGGTGGACAGTCCGGAACCGGCTCATCGGCTGTGCCGCGGGCGTGCCGGCGGTCAATGCACGCGTGGCCGCCCGTTTCACCATGCACTAGCGCAGTTCAGCGGTGTAATAGCAGTCGTAACTGTCCTGACTGGTGATTCGTCCGTCGCGGACCTCGAACACCGATGTGGTCCGGGCCCGGATAGTATCGCCGGCGTCCCAGTATCGAAGGTTCATCAGCAGCGTGGCCGACCAGTCCGCCTCGAGCACCACGCGGCTTCCTTCGCACGTGGTCCGCCAGACGTCGAACCGCTGACCGGACACCACCTGACGGCTCTGGTCCGCCCCCGCCAGCACCTGCGCACGGCTGCGCATGGACCCTTCCGGCGCGAGCACATGCGGCGCTTCAACAAGCGTGAAGTCCTCGGCCAGGAAGCTGTCCACTTCAGCGGCACCGCCGCCGGCCTCAATGGCGCGGACAAATCCAAGGACACAGTCGAGCGGGGTCTGTTCGTTCATGGAACGAGGCTAGCCCATAGCCCGCCGCCCGGATTCAACGGGGCCTTTAGACTGCTGGCATGGACGGCGCAGCGCAAGCGAGGCGACGGTGGCCGGCATCAGCCGCCGTCGTACTGGCTGCTGCGGTGGCAGTTACGGCACTGCAGGGCTGCAGCCCGGACGCGGAGGGGGCCGCTCCGCTGACTGCGGAACTCAACCAGTTCAGGGACAACTACGGCAGCCAGATCATCGAGATCCAGGTCAGCAACACCTCGTCCGTGTCCCTGACGGTCTTCAGCGCTGACATGTCCAGTTCCCTGTTCCCGGCGGGCACATCCTGGCGGGCAAAGCCGGAGGGCACGGAGGTGCCGCCGGGTCAGACAAAGAGCCTGCCGGCCACCCTGCCGGCGCCCTCCTGCGGCAGCCCCGGGGCGGATGCTGACGCAGCCCCCTCGGCCGGCGCGGCACCGGCGCAGGTGAAGGTCTCCTACCGCCAGGGCTCCACAACCAGTGACGTGCAAATGCCGGCAGCGGACCCTTTCGGAGTCCTGGCACGGAACCGCTCTGAACTCTGCCTCGCGCAGGACGCCGGGCGCATCGCCCGGATAAATCTCGCCCCGGAACTGGAGGTCGCGGCGGACGGCCGGACCGCCGTCGTACGCCTTCAGGTGACGCCCCGCGCGGCCGAAGCCGGAACACCGCGTTCCCTGGTCATCGAAAGCATCGAGGGCACCACCCTTCTGGCCGAAGCCCCGGACGCTCCGTGGCCGCGCGGAATCACGGTTGTTGCCGGCGGGAGCCCCGGTGAGTTCCGTCTCCGGTTCCGCCCCGCCCGCTGCGATCCGCATGCCGTCGCTGAAGACAAGGTGGGAACCCTGCTGCCACTGCGCCTCGATGTGGGCGGACGGCGCGGTGTGTTCAAGGTTCCCGCCGGTGCCGACCTGACGGGCCGGATCCACGCGTTCGTCACGGCGGCCTGCCCGGCGCACTAGGCTTTTCCCATGCTTCATGTCGCAAACCCCACCCCGTTCAGCAACGCCCGGATCAGGGAAACAGTCCAGGAGATCCTCGCAGCCGGGGTGCTTCCGTCCATTGTGCAGGCCGGCCATCCGGTTCTCCGGCAGCAAGCTGCACCGTACGACGGCCAGCTGGACAGCGCCGAACTCGCGGCGCTCGTCGCGCTGATGCGCGAGGTGATGCATGACGCGCCCGGTGTCGGACTGGCGGCGTCCCAGCTGGGCATTCCCCTGCAGCTCGCTGTCCTCGAGGACGAATACGACGTCGACGCCGATATTGCCGCCGTCAGAAACCGGACACCGCTGGAGTTCTTTGCGGTCATCAACCCGAGCTATGCACCGGTGGGGACCGGCGCAGCGGCTTTCTACGAAGGTTGCCTGTCGCTGCAGGGCCTGCAGGCCGTGGTGTCGCGGCACGAATCAGTGCGCCTCGACTTCACCGACGCAACCGGCACCACGCTGCAGCGGGTTTTCTCCGGCTGGCAGGCGCGTATCGTCCAGCACGAGACTGACCACCTGCAGGGAGTGCTCTACATCGACAAGGCTGAGCTGCGCTCCCTCAGCAACAACGCTGAATACGGTGCGCGGTGGGCCCACCCGGACATTGACCGTGCCCGGCAGGAGTTGGGTTTCCTGCCGGACGAAGCCGCGGACTAGGGGTTGGCCTTGGTGGGCAGGTAGCGGGCCCACCAGCGAAGGATTTCCTCGAAGCGCTGCTTCCGGTGGTGCGGGGTACCTGACCGGGAAAGCTCGTGGTTTTCGCCCGGGAAGACGAGGAACGCAGCGTCCACGCCCTGCTGCTTCAGCGCCGTGAAGTACCGCTGGCCCTGTTCCACCGGGCAGCGGAGGTCGTCTTCGCTGTGGATGACCAGCGACGGCGTGCGGACGGTGCGGATGGTGGCCATGGGGCTTTGGGCGGCCATCTGTTCAGCTGAGGTGCCGGTGTACTCGCCACCGAAGAACCAGCCGATATCCGAGGAGCCCACAAAGCTCACCGGATCGAGGAATCCGCGCTCCACGATGGCTGCTTTGAAGCGGTGGTCCTGGCTGATGGTCCACGCCGTGAGGTAGCCACCGTAGGAACCTCCCATGATCCCGAGCGCACCGCCGTCGAGCTCCTGGAACTTTGCCAGGGCGCCGTCGAGGAAGGACAGGACGTCCTGCATGTCCACGGTTCCCATCTTTTCCTTGATGGCACGCCCGTGTGACTGGCCGTAACCGGCAGAGCCGCGGGGGTTGCACATGAGCACCGCGTAGCCGGCGGCGGCGTAGACCTGGGCTTCGTCGAACAGTGCCACGGTGTACTGCGAGAACGGGCCGCCATGGATGTTCAGCAGGACGGGGTGCGGACCCTTTCCGGGCGGCAGCACCAGCCAGCCGTGGACCGGGTAGCCGTCCGCCGCATCGAAGGTCAGCTCCCGGGGCTCAATAATCTCGGCCCGAAGCCGCAGTTCGGCTGAAAAATCCGTCAACAGCCTCAACTGGCCGTCCTCCAGCGCCGCGACGTCGCCTGCTGTGGCGGCGTCGCAAAAACTGACGAACAGCGAGCCGCCAGCGGACGCAGCGCCGGTGACGACCCGGTCTCCGTGGACCAGCAGCGAGTGGTTGCCTGTTGCTCCGAACTCCAGCAGCTCCACGGTTCCCTGCGCGTTGTTCAGGAGGAGTACCGAATCCGGGCCGCGGAGCTCCAATCCCCCGGCGCCTTCGGTGAGGTCCATCGTTTCCACGTCGCTGAGGACGGTGGCTTCGCCGCCTTCGGCCGGCATGACGTAGAGGGCCGTATTCCGTGCCACGAAGTCCTGCCCGGACTCGCCGAGTTCCTGGGCGGTGTAGAACAGCCACTTCCCGTTTTTGGACTGGCGCGCGGCACCGACCGTCTGGCGCCCGCTGTTGGCGGCCTTGACGGATTCCGGCTCACCGCCCGAGGCTGCCACCCGGTACACGCCGGCTTCCAGGTCCCGGTCACTGCCTTCGTGAAGGGCAGCAATGAAGTACACGGATTGTCCGTCGGCGCTGAACGATTCACCGCAGTGGTCTGCCGCGGTGAAGGTCAGTTGCCGCGGGGCCGGGAGCAGGTCGCCCGCCGCCGCATCGGCGGCTTCGTGGGCTTCGGCGTCTGCTGCCGGACCGGAGCCCGCCGGATCTTTCGCTGCCGGTTTGCGGTTCTTCAGGGCCCGCCCAACGGGCGGCACCCGGGGCTCGTCGTCCAGTTCCGGGACGTCCACGATGAAGAGCTGAAGGGGCTTGTCCGCCGTATACCCGACGCCGTTCATCCTGTATTGGTAGTCCGTGATCAGCCTTGCATCCTCAGCACCTGCGGATACGCCGTCCAGGGTGCCGTACCGGCCGTCGTCGGGCGTTCTGGCACCGAAGACGATGCTGTGCGAATCGGGAGACCAGGCAAAGGATGAGACGCCGAGCTTGGCGTTGGTGAGGACCTGCGGTTCGCCGCCGGCCGCCTCCACGACATAAAGCTGCGGACTCCCGCCCGCCGTTGCGCGCAGGAAGGCCAGTACCAGCCCGTCCGGAGAAAAGGCCGGGGAGGTGTCGCGGAAACCGCGGGTCAGCCGGCGGGGCAGCTTCTCCGGATCCAGCGGCACAGTCCAGAGCTGGCCCACGTAGGTGTCGGCGTCGAAATCAGGGCGGACCACCGAAACCACGGCCCGGCTGCCGTCAGGGTGGACGGCGGGGGCGGAAACGGACTTCAGCAGGGGCAGATGTTCAGGCTTCACCCCTGTGAGCCTAACGGCTCACGCATGACCTGTGAAATACCTCACGCCGCCGGCGATGCCGCACCGGGATGCTGTGCCGGGGATGCTGCACCGGGTCGGGGAGTTTCCGGCAGCTGGGCGCCGGGAAGGGTGCTGCCGCCGCGGCCCTAGGATGGGGTGCATGCTTCCCGACGCCGCCCGTTTGCTCCTGTGCCCCGTCTGCCGAAGCAGCCTGGGCCTCCGGGGCAACCGGCTGGCGTGCCCGGAAGGCCACAGTTTTGACGCTGCCAGGCAGGGCTACTTCAACTTGCTGGTGGGCAAGGGCACTGTTTTCGAAGCCGATACGGCGGCCATGGTGGCCGCCCGCTTCGACTTCCTGTCCAACGGGCATTACCGGCCACTGGCCGACGCGGTCGCGGAACTAGCCGCCCCCGCGCTGGGCGGGGCGGACGCTGCGGTGCTGGATGCCGGAACAGGAACCGGACATTACCTGAATGCCCTGCTGGCGGCGGCCCCTGCGTCCGCCATCGGCCTCGATATTTCCAAATTCGCGCTGCGGCGTGCGGCCCGGATGAATCCCGACGCCGTCAACCTTGTCAGCGACGTCTGGCAGCCGCTTCCCGTCGCGGACGCCGCCGTCGACGTCGTCACGGTGGTTTTCGCGCCGAGGAACGCCGCGGAATTCGCCCGCGTGCTCCGCCCCGGCGGGCGGCTGATTGTGGTGACCCCGCGGTCCGGCCACCTTGCCGAAATAGCGGGTCAGACCGGCATGCTCGGGATCGAGCCGGCCAAGGAGGAGCGGCTTGCCGCCTCCCTCGGCGGACATTTTGCCCAGCGCTCCACCCGGGAGCTGGACCTGGATCTGGGGCTTGAACCGGCCGACGTCGGCAACCTGGCCCTGATGGGGCCGGCCGGCCACCATCTGGACCCCGCAGCGCTGGACGCCATCATCGCCGGGCTGCCGCCCCTCACTAAGGTCTCGGCCCGGTTCCGAATCAGCGTGTTTGAACCCCTGAAGCAGGCGGCCTCATAACGAGTTGACTACTTTCCGACCGTGCCTGACGGTCCCCTCCTGCGCCCCGCGGCTTCGGTCTAGGATGGAAGCACAGTTACTGAGGGCCTGCGTCCGCAGCCCCGGGGACGAAGGGGGAACGCATGTTTGAATGGCTTGGCGAGAACTGGTGGGCACTGTGGCTCACCGTCTTCCTGGCGTTTGCCGTGGTGGAAATGCTCACCCTGGACTTGTTCTTCATCATGCTTGGAGGCGGAGCGCTGGCCGGCCTGCTGGCTGATTTCGCCGGTGCCGACTTCTGGCTGCAGATCGTGGTCTTCTGCGTTGTTTCCCTGTTGATGGTGGTCTTCGTTCGTCCGGTTGCATTGAAGCACCTGAAGAAGGGGCCCGCGGATCAGCGGACCAACATCGACCGGCTGATCGGCGAGTCCGCCCTCGTTATGGAAACCGTCAGCACCTCCTCCGGGCTGGTCAAGATCGGCGGCGACGTCTGGAGCGCACGCTCGGAGAACGGTGTCCTGAACGCCGGGCAGCGGGTGGTGGTTTCGGCCATTGAAGGAGCCACCGCGGTGGTGGCGCCACAGCCGGAGACGGCCGTCCAGTAGGACCAGCAGCACCAGCAGGCAGGAACATTTTTCCGGCAGCCGCCACCGGCGCCGGGCACGCGGCGGACCGCCGCCGCGAACATAGCAAGGCACATAACTGGGGAATAGGTGATGTATGGATATCGCAGTCGCAATCGTGCTGCTGGTTCTCGTTGCGTTCGTAATAATAGTGCTGGTCCGGTCGGTGCGGATCGTCCCGCAGGCCCGCGCCGGCGTCGTGGAACGGCTCGGTAAGTACCAGCGCACCCTGCTCCCGGGCCTCACCATCCTGATTCCCTTCGTGGACAGGCTCCTGCCGCTCCTGGACCTTCGCGAGCAGGTTGTGTCATTCCCCCCGCAGCCGGTGATCACCGAGGACAACCTCGTGGTCTCCATTGACACCGTGGTCTATTTCCAGGTCACTGACGCGAGGGCGGCCACGTACGAGATTGCGAACTACATCCAGGCGGTGGAACAGCTGACCACCACCACGCTCCGAAATGTTGTTGGCGGCCTGAACCTCGAAGAGGCGCTGACCTCACGCGACCAGATCAACGGCCAGCTCCGCGGTGTCCTGGATGAAGCTACCGGACGCTGGGGCATCCGGGTTTCCCGTGTGGAGCTGAAGGCCATTGATCCGCCCCACTCCATCCAGGACTCGATGGAAAAGCAGATGCGTGCCGAGCGCGACCGCCGCGCAGCCATCCTGACGGCTGAGGGCACCAAGCAGTCGGCCATCCTCACGGCGGAAGGGCAGCGCCAGTCTTCCATCCTGAAAGCCGAAGGTGATGCCAAGGCTGCCATCCTCCGTGCCGACGGCGAAGCCCAGGCCATCCAGAAAGTATTCGACGCAATCCACAAGGGCAACCCGGACAACAAGCTCCTGGCGTATCAGTACCTGCAGACACTGCCCAAGCTGGCCGAAGGTTCCTCCAATAAGCTCTGGATCATCCCCAGTGAAGTCGGAGAAGCCCTGAAGGGCATCGGCAATGTCCTCGGAGGCAACAATGCTGACTCCCGCACCGGCGGTCTCTTCGACGGCGGAAGTGGCACCAACGCGGACGACGGCACTGGTGCCGGAACCGCCGCCAAGCACGGGGGCGCGCAGCCCGGGGACCCGCGGCAGCCTCTGTAGGCAGCCGCGTCCGGCATTAGCCAGGGAGGCGTCCGCGTTGCGGGCGCCTCCCCCGCTTTTGCCTGCGGCAGGGTCCGGCTTTACGCGCCGGGAAATAAGCCCGTATAATAGGATATTTGTCCGGCTGGTTCAGACCTGCTGGAACAATCAAGCTTGGCAAAGCGTTGTGTCTATTGATGCAGGGCAGTGCAAACAGTAGTCCGAGGCGTGAGCTGCCCCGGCTAGCGCGGAGCCTCGCTCCGCGAACCGACCAAAGGGAGAAATCATGAGCGATCGCAGCCTTCGGGGCATGCGTCTTGGCGCACAGAGCATGGAGACCGAATCCGGTGTTGAGCCGGCTCCGCGCCAGCGGGTTGAGTATCGTTGCGAGGACGGCGAGCAGGTCTTCGTTACCTTCTCTTCCGAAGCCGAGATTCCCCCGGTGTGGGTTTCGAAGACGGGCAAGGAAGCCTTGCTCGTTGACGGCGAACGCCCCGTCAACAGCAACGAGAAGGCCGTGCGCACGCACTGGGACATGCTCCTGGAACGCCGCTCACTGCCTGAGCTCGAGCAGATCCTCGAGGACCGTCTGACGATCCTTCGCGAACGCCGCGGCGAACGCCGCTCGGCCTAGCCAAGCGCCCCGCGAAGTCGAGAACGCAAAGGGCCGGGCCCGTACCTCATCAGAGAGGTTACGGGCCCGGCCCTTTTCTTGTGTCCGGCTAGTGCCGGACGTTCAGCACCGGTGGCCTAGGACGCAGCCGAACCGCGGCCTGTGAGCTTCCGCCAACGGGCGGTGAGTCCCCACTTGGTGACGTTGATCATGGCTTCCACCACGATATTGCTGCTCATCTTGGAAGCTCCGAGTTCCCGCTCCACGAACGTGATGGGGCGTTCCACGATCTTCAGGCCCATTTTGGCCACCCGCCAGGCCAGGTCCACCTGGAATCCGTAGCCCACGGAGTCCACCTGGTCGAGGTTGAGCTTCTCAAGCGTCGTCCGCCGGAAGGCGCGGAAGCCGCCTGTGACGTCCTTGATTTTGATGCCCAGCATAAGCCGGGCGTAGGTGCTGCCGATCCGTGAGATGGCTTGGCGGTACAGCGGCCAGTTGACCACGCTGCCGCCCGGCACCCAGCGGGAGCCCATGGCGAGGTCTGCGCCCTCTTCCACGGCGTCCAGGAGCTGCTGCAGCTGCTCGGGCTGGTGGGATCCGTCGGCGTCCATTTCCACCAGGATGTCGTACCCGGCTTCCAGCCCCCACTTGAAGCCGGCAATGTAGGCCGCCCCCAGGCCGGCCTTGCCTTGGCGGTGGAGAACGTGGACCTGGTTATCCTCCGCGGCGATGCCGTCCGCAAGCTGTCCGGTGCCGTCCGGGCTGTTGTCGTCCACCACCAGCACATCGGAAGCCGGGACGGCTGCACGCAGGCGTGCGAGTGTCTTGGGCAACGATTCCAGCTCGTTATAGGTGGGGATGATGGTGAGGACACGCACAGCGAGGCCCTTTCCTTGATGGGAGCGGTCACGCGCCAGGAAGCCAGATAGAAGTGAGGGCTTTAAGGCGCAAGTCACCATTATAGGGAGTTTGCGCTGATGGGGCGCGTCACGCGGGCGGGCCGCGGGCAGGTCCACATGCCTCGGGCCAGTTGCGTCCGGATGCGATGTGCCTCGGCGGAACTGTTTTCTGCTGCGAAGTGGACCTGCCCCCGGGACTGCCACGGTCTGGCCCGACGGCAGGTCCGGCTGGGCATCCTGCTGGCGGGTCACGCGGCCAGACGGAGCCCCTTGACTATTGGTTCCGTCCGTTGCGACTCAATGCTACGGACAGCCCCGGCAGTGTCAACCCGGGTTTGACCTGCAGGTTTAGGCATACCTGCAGGTCAGGAGCATACGGCGCGCCGGTAAGCTTTACGGTCTATGACCGCAGGGAGCCGTTTGTGAACAACTCCCGTCCGTCCCGGACGGTCTGCAGGCACACAGGATCGGTACCGGTGTCCAGTGCCGGGAGCAACGGTGTGCGCGCCCGGGGGTCCGTACTCCAGGACTGAACCCGGCCGTCCGCAACCTGCACCATGAGTTCCTCCACTTCCCAGACGGCGAAGCTGGCCGGCGCGCCCGGTACCAGCTGGCCGGCCATCGGGTTGCGGTACTTGGCTGCCCGCCAGCCGGCCCTGGTGTGGCCAAGGAACGCGGCCCGCGCTGAGATGCGCTGCTCCGGATTGCTGTGTTCGAGGCAGGCGCGGACGCTGGCCCAAGGGTTGAGCGGAGTGACGGGACTGTCGCTGCCAAAGCTGATGGGAACTCCTGCGGCATAGAACGATGCGAAGGCGTTCATCCCGCGTTCCCGATGCCCCAGCCGTTCCTGATAGAGACGGCCGGCCCCGCCCCATGCGGCGTCGAATCCGGGCTGCACGCTGACCGTGACTGAGTATTTGGCCAGCCGCTCGATTGCGTCGGCGTCGGCCATTTCCACATGTTCGAACCGGTGGCCGGCGGCCCTGACCCGCTGCTCCCCCACTTCCGCGGCCGCCCGGTCCAGAGCGTCCAGGGCGGCGTCGAGTCCTGCGTCGCCGATGACGTGGAAGCCCCCTTGGATGCCCAGCAGGGAGCAGGCGGCCAAGTGCGCGGCTGCCTGGTCAACGGACAGGTAGAGGCTGCCGCGCTCTCCCGAAGCATCGCTGTAGTCTTCCCTGAGTGCGGCAGTCCGGGACCCGATGGAACCGTCAATGTTCAGGTCCCCGGCGAGCCCGCGCACGGCGGCGCCGAGGCCGTCCAGGATAGCGCGGGCGTCCTCCTCGGACCCGGCCAGCTGGCCCCAGTACGGGAGGACCTCAGGCGTCGGCTTCCCGAGGGCATCCGGGCCGTTCCAACCGGCTGCAATCCGCAGGTCTGCGGCGCTGCCGATATGCGGCGCGGCCATTTCCGCCACTGCCACGTAGCCGTTTGCGGCGGCTTCGGCCAAGGCGCGGGACTGGTAGTTCCGCAGATCCCCGTCCGGCAGCTGCCGCGCTGCAAGCCTGGCCGACGTGTGGGCATGCCGCTTCACCTGGCTGCCGGCCGAGTATCCGTCCAGCCCGGCGAGGCCTGCTGCTTCGGCCAAGGCGGAAGAGACCAGTGCGGAATGGGCGTCGACGCGCGAAAGATAGACCCGCCGGCCCCCCGCCGCGCGTTCCAGTTCCTCGCGGCTGGGCAGGGCCGGGTCGGACCAATTGCTCTCGTCCCACCCATGGCCCAGGACGGTGGCGCCGGCATCGGCTGACGACCCCGCAACGGAGGCAGCCACAGCGTCCAGGAGTTCGGCGGCCGAGCGCACTCCGCCCAGCTGCAGTGAGTCCAGGGCAATGCCCGTTTCAGTCAGGTGGACGTGTGAGTCAACAAATCCGGGCGCCAGGAGCGCGCCGTGGAGGTCGACGATGTCCATCGACGAATCGGCGATGGACGTGGCTGCCTGCTCTGAACCGACCCACGCCACGGTGTCGCCGTCCACCATCATGGCGGTGGCAAACGGGTCTGCAGCGGTATAGACGGAACCATTGCGGTACAGCGTCACTTTGCGTTCTCCGGCCGGCTGGTCCGCCCGTGCGTCAGTCATGTTGTGTGGTGCTCCTAAGCAGCCTTGAAGTAGTGGAAAATCTGCGGACGGGTCCGGTGGGGTCACACCACGGTGGAGTAGGCCACCACGCCGCGGCGCACCAGGATGATGGCCTCCGAACAGAGCCGTGAGAGCCTCGGATCCAGGCCGGGGATCTTTGCCAGCTGGTCCAGGAGGTCGATGACCTGCTTGACCCACCGGACAAAGTCGCCGGCTGCCAGGTCCGTGCCGCTGAGGACTTCCTGGAGGTGCCTGCCCTTGGCCCACTTGAAGATGGGCCACACGAGGCCCAGCTCCGGTTCACCGGTCAACGGAAGCTTGTTCTCCTCCTCGGCGTCCTCCAGCATGGACCATTCCCGGACGACGATGTCGACGGCGGTCTCCAGCGACACGCTGGGCATCCGGGGCCGCAGTCCGCGTTCTTCCCGCTTTGCCTGGAAAACTAGCACGCTCGCCAGGGCCGCCACTTCGGTGGCGTCGAGGTCGCTGAACGCACCTTGCCGCAGGGACTGGGAAATAAGGAGGTCCTTTTCGCCGTAGATCCGGCGCAGCTTCTGGCCGTCGGCGTTGATGGACACCCTTCCCGAATCGGACGTTTCGAGGTAGCCGTAGCTGGAGAGAAGGTCGCAGACGCGGTCAAACGTCTTGGCGATGGTGTTGGTCCGGCCCTGGATTTCGCGGACCAGTCCGTCCGTTTCGCGGCGAAGCTTCAACCAGCGCTCCGACCAGCGCGCGTGATCCTCGCGTTCACTGCACCCGTGGCAGGGATGGGACCGCAGGGCCAGCCGCAGTTCGGTAATCCGCTTCTCCTGGTCCGGCAGGGCCGCCGCCCTGCCGAAATCAGTGTTGCGGGTGTTGCCGGGCGCAGGGGGACGGTTTTCCCGGATGGCGTTGCGCACCGACGACGCCAGGTCCTTGCGCGACTTGGGCACCTTCGCGTTGAACGACTTGGGGATGCGGACCCGGGTCACCGGGGTGATGGGTCCTTCAAGGTCGTGGATGCCAATCCTGCGTAACTGGTTGTCCAGCGTCAGCACGGCGGGGCGCGGCTCGCGGGAGTTGTGGTCTGAGCCGAGCACCACGGCCAGGCCGGGTGCCCTGCCTGTCGGCACGTCCACCACGTCGCCGGGGAGGAGCCTGCTCAGGGAGTCCTCGGTAATGGACTTGCGGGCCTTCGAGGTGCTGCGGGAGGCGGCGTTTTCGGTGTCCGAAAGTTCCCGCCGAAGCCGGGAGTACTCGGTGAAGTCCCCGAGATGGCAGGTCATGGATTTCTGGAAGCCGGCCAGGGATTCCTCCCTGCTTCGGACCTGCTTGGCCAGGCCAACCACGGAACGGTCCGCCTGGAACTGGGCAAACGAGGATTCCAGGATTTCCCGCGCGCGTGGCCGGCCGAACTGCGCCAGGAGGTTGATGCTCATGTTGTACGTGGGGCGGAAGCTCGAGTTCAGGGGGTAGGTTCGGCGGGATGCGAGGCCTGCCACTGCCGTGGGATCCGTCCCGGGCTGCCAGAGCACCACGGCGTGGCCTTCGACATCGATGCCGCGGCGTCCGGCGCGGCCGGTGAGCTGGGTGTACTCGCCGGCGGTGATGCCAACGTGGGCTTCTCCGTTGAACTTGTCCAGCTTTTCGAGCACCACCGAACGTGCCGGCATGTTGACACCCAGCGCAAGGGTTTCGGTGGCGAAGACCGCCTTGACCAGGCCTTCGACGAAGAGTTTCTCCACGACTTCCTTGAACGTCGGGAGCATTCCTGCATGGTGGGCTGCCAGGCCACGCAGGAGTCCATCCCGCCAACTCCAGAATCCGAGGACGTCCAGATCGTCAGAGGGGATGTCCTGTGCCGCTTCGTCAACGCGGCTGGCGATGATCTGTTGTTCCCGCTCGGTGGTCAGCCACAAACCTGCCGCGACGCATTGGGCCACTGCAGCGTCGCAGCCGGCGCGGGAGAAGATGAAAGTGATGGAGGGCAGCAGGTCCTGCCGGTCCAGGCTGGCGATGACCTGGGGGCGGCTGGCCTTGCGGACGGCACTCTGCTGGCCCGCCTGGGAGCGGTTGCCGCGCTGGTTCTGCTGGCGACGCTGGCTGCGGCCGCCATGGCCGAAGCGGGCCCGTGAATTCATCTGGCTCTCGGTGCGTGCCATTGCCAGCAGGTCCGGGTTCACTTCAAATCCCCGTTCGAGGGCGACGTTGGCCGTCATGGCCGTTGCGCCGGGGTTCGATTCGCCTTCAGGGGCAATTTCATCGAAGGTGGTTTCGCCCGCGAAGAGGTCCACGATCTCGCGTCCCACCATGACGTGCTGCCAGAGCGGCACCGGCCGGTGCTCGGTAACAATGACGTCGGTGTGTCCGCGGACAGTGTCAAGCCATGCACCGAATTCCTCGGCGTTGGAGACTGTGGCGCTCAGCGAAGCCACCTGGACTTCGCTCGGCAGGTGGATGATGACTTCTTCCCAGACGGCGCCGCGGAACCGGTCAGCGAGGTAGTGGACCTCGTCCATGACAACGAAGCCGAGGTCGTCCAGGGTGTCTGAATCCGCGTAGAGCATGTTCCGCAGGACTTCGGTTGTCATCACAACAACCGGGGCGTCGCCATTGATGCTGGTATCGCCCGTCAGGAGTCCAACGTTCTCCGCGCCGTATTTGTCCGCCAGCTCCGAGTACTTCTGGTTGCTCAGCGCCTTGATCGGGGTGGTGTAGAAGGCCTTGAGGCCGCGCTGGAGTGCCAGATAGATGGCGAACTCCCCCACGATGGTCTTGCCGGCACCGGTGGGGGCCGCGACTAGCACTCCCCTCCCCAGTTGCAGGGATTTGCAGGCCTGGCGCTGGAAATCGTCGAGTTCGAAATCCAGCGTGCGGACAAACGCGCCGAGGTACGTGTTGGCTTCTGCGGTCCGTTCGGCACTGGCCCGATAGAGTTCGGATGGCGACTGTGGCCCGGTTGTGGAGGACATACTTCCAGCCTAGTGGGCGAGGGGCTACAGTTTCCCCAGTTCCGAGCCGGGCGTCGCGACGTCGGCCGTCGCGTCAGTTTCGGCGGCGATCTTCGCAGCCTTACGGTCCCGGCGCCGGTCGTTGAAGATACAGAGTCCGATGGCGGCGAAAAACAGTGCAAGCAACGGGCCTGCGAGCAGGAACATGGACAGTGCGTCCGCTCCCGGCGCCGCGACGGCGGCCAGCACGAACACCAGGAAGACTGTGATGCGCCATGCTTTCAGGATGGTCTCGCCCCTGATGATGCCGGCCATGTTGACGCCGACCAGGACCACGGGGACCAGGAACGCGAGCCCAAGGAACAGGACCATGCGGGTGACGAAGTCGACATAGTCGCGGGCATCGATGAGGTTGGAGAACCCGGCAGGCGTGAACTGGGTCAGCGCGCGTACCACCTGCGGCGTCACCATCCAGCCAACCCAGACGCCGGCAAGGAAGAGCGGCACGGCTGCGGCCATATAGCCGAGCGTGTAGTGCCGTTCCTTCTTGGTGAGGCCGGGTGTGATGAAGGCCCACAGCTGGTAGATCCAGATGGGGCTCGAGATGACGGCGCCGATCAGCAGCGAAAGCTGCAGTTTGAAGTCAAACGGCGACGCAATGCTCGAGAAGTTCACCGAAGAGGTGCCGCCGGTTGTCTCGGCAATCCGATCGACGGGTTCCTTCAGGGCGCTCAAAACCGGGTCGTAAAGGATCCAGCCCCCGATGCCGCCGATGACGAGTCCAATGGCCGACTTAATGAGCCGGTTCTTGAGCTCCTTAAGGTGGTCCATCAGGGCCATGCGGCCCTCAGGGTTGGATTTACGGCCCTTCGTCAGTGCCACTTCAGGTCAAACGCGGTTCGACGGCGGAACGTCGGTTCCGTCGGCGCTGCCGGACTCACCGTTTTGCGGCCGGGACTGCGGGTGGTTGACGATTTTGCCTTCAACCGGGTCCGTGCCGTCCTTGGCCTCGGGCTTGCCGTCGTTCTTCATTTCCTTGACCTCGGACTTGATGATCCGCATTGACTGGCCGAGGCTGCGGGCCATGGCCGGAAGCTTGGGTGCAGCAAAGAGAAGCAGAGCCACGATGATAATAATGACGATGGGCCAAGGGCCATCAAAGAGTCGTCCCACTGGAAGTCCTTTCCTCGAAATACATCCTACGTCTAACCGAAATCGATGTCGCGCAGCGCCTGGAGCTGGCCACGGTCCGCTTTGCGCTGAACGCGCCGGCGGCGGCGTTCATCCCTGCGGGAGGATTTGGACGTGAGGTAATCATGTCTCATCTGCATCGGCGAGGCAAAAACCGCTGAACCGGCCACCGGGTGGCGTCCCGGGCCGTGCTCCGCCTCGGGCGCCTGGCCCGGCAACGATGCAGGGTCGGTGAGGTTGGCGAGCGGTGCGCCGAAGCGTTCACCGGCAGCGCCCAGGTCCCTGGCCGTGGCCATGAATTGCCTGAACAGCCTTATTCCCAACAGCACATAGAAAAGAAGGGAAACGGCTACGAGCGCTATCCAGATCAGGATCCAAGACCACCAAGGCATGCTGAGTAGTCTAGCCGCCGTAGCGGGCCAGAGCCGCGCCGATCCAGTCACTGGCAGCCTCAGCCAGGCTGGCCGGCGCAAGGATACGGACGGCTCCGCCGTGCTGGGCGACGAACGTCGGTAGCCACCCGGTGCTGCCGAACCTGATTTCGGCCAGGACACCGCCGGTGGGGAGCGGAGCCGTCCGCTCCGAGTAGTAGTCGTCGGCGAGTCCTATGCCTTGTGGCGCCAGTTCCACGGTGACCAGAGTGTCGTCGTCGTTCGGGGTGAAGAGTTTCACCGGGAAGCCCTCTGCGGGCTTCGCCGCTTCGGTCACGGGCCGGCCGTTCGGTTCCAGGCTCTCGATGCGGTCCAGGCGGAAGTTCCGGAGCCCGTGTGCGCTGTGGCAGTAGGCCTCGAAATACCAGGTGTTGTCCAGCGAATAGAGCCGCAGCGGGTCGACGTCCCGCTCGGACATGGAGTCGCGTTGCGCGGAGAAGTAGGTGAGGTGCAACTGCCGGCCGTCCGCAATGGCCTGCCGGATCGTGGCAAGGTCCGCGGAATTCGCCGGACCCACCTGCGGTCCGGCGATGGATGCTGCCTTCAGGCCCTCCTCCCCCGCGGCCGCCATCAGTTTCACCGTGACGGACTCCAGGGCGCTCCCCTCTGCGAGCTCAGGCAGGCCGTTGAGGGTCTCCAGGCCGGTCAGGAGTGCGCATGCCTCGTCCACCGTGAACCGGACCGGACGATTGAGGTCAAGGTCCTGGGTGATGTAGACGTGGTCGTCCTCCCACTGAATGTCCAGGAGATCGTCCGGGTACCCCTCGGGCAGGCCGGAGCAGATCAGGATCCGCAGGTCGTCTTCCAGTTCCCTCCTGGTCACGCCGAAACTGGAAGCAACCTCAGTGATGTGCAGGCCCTGGTTGTGGACCAGGAACGGGACCAGCTGAAGCATCCGCTTGAGCTGGTCCTCGGACGTTCGCTTCCGCGGGCGCTTCGCCGGGGCAGCTTCCGAGAAGGCGACCGCGGGCACCGGAGACGCCGCGAAGTCCGCTGCCGCCTGCAGCCTCCTCCGGACTGCCGATACCAGTTCGTTCGGCGCACGAACCACCACGTTGGGCCCGTAGGAGGCGAGTTCCTCGCCCAGCACCTCAGCATCCCGGAAAGGGACGCTGAGCCGGTCCCACCCGGCGTCGGGCGCGTCCAGCGGCACGTCCGGCGGGGTGTGTGCGGCGGCTGCGGTGACGCGCTTGCGCAGGCCGAGCACCCTGCCTTCGGCCACGTCCACGACCGCGGACTGCACCGGCAGTTCGGGGAGGGAGTCCAGTTCCAGCCGGACGTTGAAGCCTTGGGGCCGCATGTAGTGGTCCTTGTCCAGGACGGCTACGGCGGACGTAAAACGGGAGAGCCGGAAGAAACGCTTCGCGTGACGGGCCCGGTCAAAGCCCACCAGGTACCACTGCCCGAAGCGGCTGCCCAGGCCCCAGGGCTCAACGGTCCGGGCCTCTTCACGGCCTGTGCTGCCGGCCAGGTAGGTGAAGCTGACGGGATGCTGGGCGTGCATCGCCCTGATCAGGTCCTCAAAGGCCTGGCCGGCTGGTTTGATCCGTGGCTGAACGCCGGCCGGGAGTTCGGCCTCCGTGAGGCCGCCGGCCGCCTGCAGCTTGCGCATGGCGTCTTGCGCCGCCGATCCGAGTGCGGCCTGCTCCCAGAGCTGGGCCGCCAGGATGAGCACCGTGCATTCGGCGGAGGTGAGGCTGACGTCGGGGAGCCGGTTGGACTCCTTGCCGATGCGGTAGCGCGTCGTGGCGGGATCGTCGGAGCCCCAGCCCTGGTCCATCACTGTTTCGACGTCGAAGCCGAACTGGCGGAGGTCGCTCTTGTCCCGCTCGAACATGCGGCCGAAGGCAACCTCGCTGCTGCTCGTGTCGTGGTACACCTTGTCGCGCAGTTCACTGCGCCGCAGGCCGTAGCGGGTGTTGAGGAGCGCGATGAGCAGGTTCAGGAGGCGTTCTGTACGTGAGGCGGACACCTTGGCTACGTTACTAAAGCCGTTGCGCCTTAACGCCGAAAGCGCGGCAACAAACGGAAATTTCCTTCCGATTGTTACCGCGCTTCCTAGGCGTGTCCGGCTGGTGCCGGGCCGTCGTCCGTTTAGCGGACTCCGACGAGGTCCACAACGAAGATCAGTGCTTCGTTGGGTCCGATCGCTCCGCCGGCACCGCGGGAACCGTAGGCGAGCTCGGAGGGGATTTCCAGGCGGCGGCGGCCGCCGACCTTCATGCCCAGCAGGCCCTGGTCCCAGCCCTGGATGACCTGGCCAACGCCAACGCGGAAGTCCAGTGGTGCACCGCGGCCCCACGACGCGTCGAATTCTTCGCCGGTGGACCAGGCGACTCCGACATAGTGGGTGGAGACGGTGTCGCCCGGCTTGGCCTCGGCTCCGTCGCCCTCAATGAGGTCGGTGATCACCAGTTCGGTGGGGACATCCCCCTCGGGGAAGTCAATTTCCGGCTTCTGGCGGTCGAAATTGCGCTGTCCAAATGACATGTTTGCTCCTTCTTGGTTTGGGTTGGCTTGGAAGTTGGGTGGCTTACTTGACGCCGAGGATATCGACGACGAACACCAGATCGCCCTTGGCTTCGCCCTGTCCGGCGTCACCGTAGGCGAGGTCCTTCGGGATGACCAGGAGGACACGGGAGCCCACGGTCTTGCCGGCGAGGCCCTGGGTCCAGCCCTTGATAACGCCGGTCAGCGGGAAGCTGGCTTTTTCGCCGCGGTCGAAGCTGGAATCAAACTTGGTTCCGCCGTTGAGGGTGACGCCCACGTAGTTGACGGTCAGCGTGTCGGTTTCCTTGACGGCCGGACCGGTGCCCTTGATCAGGTCCTGCGAGACGAGGGCTGTCGGTGCCTTGACACCGTCGACCGAGATCTCCGGGATTCCCTTGTCGTTTTCCTTGACGGTCGGCAGTCCGGCGGGCGGCGTGACCGTCTCACCCTCCGGCTTGTCCAGCACCTTCGGGGCGTCCTTGGCGGCGAGCACCTTCACAACAAGCAGCTGCGTGGGGCCGGCCTCGGTGCCTCCCTGGGCGGCCTGGCCCGGCACGGCAAGGGCAAGCTGCGAACCGATTTTGGCGCCAACAAAGGCGTTGTAGATCACGGCGTTGCCGGTCTTGAGGGCGTCGTTCAGCTCAAGCGGCTCGGGGTCCTTGGCAAAGGTGTCCTCGAGCGTGCTGCCGTCCTTGCCGCTGACGGCGAGGATGGAGATGTCGGCGATCTGGTTGGCCTTCAGGCGCTCTCCGGTACCCTCGGTGACCACCTTCACGGTGGGTTCCTTCACGTCCAGGGGCTTGTCGAATTCGACGCCAGGTGCCTTCTTGTCCCCGTTGTCCGTAAGCTTCAGGGAGTCGAGCTTGGCGGTCTCGCCAGCAGACTGGCTGGTGGGTTCCGGGGCTGCAGGCGATCCGCCGCAGGCGGTGATCAGCAGCAGTCCGGGAATGAGAATTGCTAGTAGTCGGCGCACGTAAGAACTTTCGTCGGGGCAAGATGGATGCGTTGCCGCGAGTGGTGCGCGCGGCAACGCAGTCGGGGCCGGATAAACGGCCCCATCCAGAATAGCCCCTGAAGCTGGGTATCAGCCCATAGAGTCCAGCAGGGCGTCCACCCGCTCGTCCACGTTGCGGAACGGATCCTTGCACAGGATGGTCTGGTGGGCCCGGTCGTTCAGCTTCAGATGCACCCAGTCAACGGTGTAGTCGCGGCCCAGTTCCTGGGCGCGGCGGACAAAGTCGCCCCGGAGCTTGGCGCGGGTGGTCTGCGGCGGCGCATCGACGGCGTCCTTGACGGCTGTGTCGTCCACCACCCGGCGGACGGCTCCCCTGGACTGCAGCAGGTAGTAGAGCCCGCGCGTGCGCGAAATGTCGTGGTAGGTGAGGTCCAGCTGGGCGATCCTCGGCGCGTCCAGGCCGAGTCCGTGCCGGTTGCGGTAGCTGTCCATCAGCTTCTTCTTGATGGCCCAGTCGATCTCGGTGTCGATCGTGCTGGTGTCCCCGCTCTCGATGGCAGTGAGCGTCCGTTCCCACAGGTCCAGGATGAGGGGCACGTGCTGGTTGTGTGCGCCGTTTTCGGCGACGAACGACGTCACTTTGTTCAGGTACTCGCGCTGGATCTCCAGCGCCGTCAACTGCCGTCCGTTGGCAAGCCGGATGAGCGCCCTGCCGCTGAGGTCGTGGGAGATCTCGCGGATGCTGCGGATCGGATTCTCCATCCGCATGTCCCGCATGATCACGCCCGCCTCGATCATCCGAAGGATCAGGTCCACGGTGCCGACTTTCATCAGGGCCGTGGTTTCGGACATGTTGGAGTCACCCACGATCACGTGGAGGCGGCGGTAAAATTCCGCGTCTGCGTGCGGCTCGTCCCGGGTGTTGATGATGGGACGCGACCGGGTGGTGGCCGACGAAACGCCTTCCCAGATGTGGTCCGCGCGCTGCGAAAAAGCGAAGGTGGCGCCGTGCGGGGTCTTGAGGATCTTTCCGGCACCGGCGATCAGCTGGCGTGTCACCAGGAAGGGAATCAGGATCTCCGCCAGCCTCGAGAATTCTCCGCGGCGGGGTATGAGGTAGTTCTCATGGCTGCCGTAGGAATTGCCTGCGGAGTCGGTGTTGTTCTTGAAGAGGTAGACCGTGCCGTTGAACCCTTCGGCGGCAAGTCGTTCCTGTGCCTCGTCCACGAGGTCGTCCAGGATGAGTTCGCCTGCGCGGTCATGGGCGATCAACTGCGCCAGGTCATCACATTCGGCGGTTGCGTACTCGGGGTGGGACCCCACATCGAGGTACAGCCGGGAACCGTTGGTCAAGAAGACATTGGATGATCGTCCCCAGCTGACCACCTTGCGGAAGAGGTAGCGTGCCACCTCCTCAGGTGCGAGCGGACGCGAGTCGGGGCTCGAGTATGAGATCCCGAACTCGGTTTCAATGCCGAAAATTCGCTTGTCCATTTCAGTTCTCCTCAGACAACAGGGCGGCGATTTCGTCGTCGTCGAGGCGCCGGAAAGCCCGCCGGGATCCCCGGGTGCTCTCTGAGGCGCGGTCCAGTACCGCCACTTCCAAGGCTGACGCCGGCAATTCGCCGGCCTCCTTGTCGGTGACGAGGCCCTTCATAGCGAGCCTGATGGCACCGGCGAAGTTCAATTCCCGCTGCCACCCGCCCTCGACGGTTTCGGCGACTTTGTCGGCCTGGCCGCCCATCACAATAAAGCGCTTTTCGTCGGCGATCGACCCGTCGAACGTCAGCCGGTACAGGTGGTCGTCCGCCGAGTTGCCGCCGACTTCCACCACAGCGAGCTCAACTTCGAACGGCTTCTGCTCGGCCGTAAACACGGCGCCGAGGCTTTGCGCGTAGACGCTGGCCAGTCCCCTGGCGGTGACGTCTTCCCGGTCATAGGAGTAGCCGCGGACGTCCGCGTACCGGACACCCGCCTGGCGCAGGCTCTCGAACTCGTTGTACTTGCCGACGGCGGCGAAAGCGATTTTGTCGTAGATCTCCCCGATTTTGTGCAGCGACGGCGACGGATTCTCCGCAACGAGTGCAATCCCCTCTTCGCAGCTGATCACCACGACGGAGCGGCCCCGGGCAATTCCCTTCCGTGCGAAATCCGCACGGTCCTTCATCAGCTGTTCGGGCGACACATAAAACTGTTGAGTCATATCAGGCCTCCCGCCGTGCAGCAGTTCTGGCCTCGATGATGGTGCCCGCAACGGCCGCCAGATCATGTTCGGGGATGCGCCTGGCGCCTGTCCGGCCCACGGTGTAGACAACCGGCCACAATTGCCGGACGGGGTCCGGCCCGCCGGTTGCCGAGTCGTCATCGGCCGCGTCGTACAGCGCTTCAACGGCCACGGCGACCGCCTCGGCTTCGGTAAGTCCTGGCCGCCAGAGTTTCTTCAGGGCTCCGCGGGCAAACATGGAACCGGAACCCACGGCGTGGTGTTCCTGCTCCTCATATCGTCCGCCGGTGACGTCGTAGGAAAACAGGCGGCCGGTGCCCGCCGGCAGGTCGAAGCCGGCGAAGAGCGGCACCACGGCCAGGCCCTGCATGGCCATGGGCAGGTTTCCGCGGATCATCGCGCCGAGCCGGTTGGCTTTGCCCTCCAGGCTCAGCAGCGTTCCTTCGATCTTTTCGTAGTGTTCCAGCTCCACCTGGAACAACCGCGTCAGGTCGATGGCGATGCCTGCGGTGCCGGCAATTCCCAGCACCGAGTACCGGTCGGCCGGGAAGACCTTTTCAATGTGCCTGCTCGCGATGATGTTCCCCATCGTGGCGCGGCGGTCGCCGGCCATCAGGACGCCGCCGCCGTATGTCAGCGAGACGATGGTGGTGGCGTGCGGCACCTGCAGCGGCTGTGAAGCGGCGCCGGCCGAAACGGCAGGCAACGGCTGATTGAAGGGCAGTAAGCCGGGCCTGTTGCGTTGGAGGTGTTCAGTGAATGATGACGTCGCGTTGGCAGCTACCTGGTTGGCTGTGGTGTCCTGCACTGATGCACTCCTTCAACGTGGTGGGTCAACGTCTCTTCGGCCGTCCGGGCTGCCGTCCCTCCGGTTCAGGCGAGGGCAGCCTGGGCCCTACTGGCCGCCTTTTTGGACGAAGGCCCGGACGAATTCTTCGGCATTGGATTCGAGTACGCCGTCGATTTCATCCAGAAGATCGTCCACACCCTGGGTGGCTGCCGATGCCTGGGCATCCCCGGATGCGGGCGGCGTGGCGGGGGCGTCGTCTTCGAATTCGTCATCGCGTGACTGCGGCTGCTGCTGCTCCTGGCCTGCCATTTCCTTCTCCTTCTATCCGTCCCCGATGAGAGGGGACATCCTGTAAGCCCCATATTGCCACGCCTTTTGCCGTGGTGGGGTGCTTTATGCCGGTGGCGGAGGCGGAGTTTGTCCGAGCAATTCGGCCAGGAACGATCCGGCGTCCCTGTGCCTCGCGAACAGGCCTCCGGTGAGGGCCTCCGTTCCCCTCAACGGCTCGCGGGTGGGCACGCGCTGGAGGCGTCCGTGGCCGGGGACATCGAAGATCACCGAGTCCCAGCTGGCGCCCACAACGTCTTTGCTGAAGCTGCTGACGCAGCGCCCCCGGAAGAACGCGCGCGTGTCCGACGGCGGTTCCGTCACCGCACGCGCGATCGTTTCGTCGTCGACGATCCTGTCCATGCGGCCCCTGGCAAGCATCCGGTGGTAGAGCCCCTTTTCCGGCCGGACGTCTGCCCACTGCAGGTCCACCAGCCCCAGCCGGGCGTCGTTCCACTCCAGTCCGTCCCGCTGCCGGTATCCGTCCAGCAGGGAAAGCTTGGCCAGCCACTCCACGGAGGAGGCGGCGGCCGGCCGGTTGCTGTCGAGATCGGTCAGTGTTGCCGCCCAGCGTTCCAGGAGGGCGTGGGTATGTCCGTCTCCGTCCACGGCATCGCCCACTCCCGTGTCCTGGGCGAGCTTCGCGGCGGCTTCGTAGTAGATCCACTGCAGGTCCAGGGCCGTGACCCGTCGTCCATCCAGAAGCCGGAGGGTGGCCGTCAGTGAAGTGTCGTGGCTGACGGCCTGGAGGGCAGCCACCGGTTCGTGGACTTCGACGCGCGGAGCGAGCCCGGCCTCGATCAGGCTGAGCACCATTGCGGTGGTGCCGAACTTCAGGTAATTGGCCACCTGGCTGAGGTTCGCATCGCCGATGATCACATGCAGCCGGCGGTACTTGTCCGCCGTGGCGTGCGGTTCGTCCCGGGTGTTGATGATGGGCCGGCGGATGGTGGTCTCCAGGCCCACCTCCGCCTCGAAGAAATCGGCCCGCTGGCTGATCTGGTACCCCGGGCGGGAGCTGTCCTGGCCTATGCCCACGCGGCCGGCGCCGCACATGATCTGGCGCGTGATGAAGAACGGCGTCAACCCGCGGACAATGTCGCCAAAGGGGACCACGCGCGGCATGAGGTAGTTCTCGTGCGAGCCGTAGGACACCGACTTGTTGTCGGTGTTGTTCTTGTAGAGGTTCACCGGCGGCAGTTGCGGGTCGGCTGCCATCCTGCGCACCGCGGAGAGTGCCACAACGTCCCCGGCAGCGTCCCATGTGACCGCGTCCGCGGGACTCGTGACCTCGGGGCTGGAATATTCGGGATGCGCGTGGTCCACGTACAGGCGCGCGCCGTTGCCCAGCACCATATTCATCAGGAGCGAGCCGGTTTCGTCCTCGCCGTCCTGCTCCAGTTCTTCCCGTCCGTAGGCCAGTGCCACCGCCTCGGCATCCAGAACCGGCGGCTGGTCCGTCAGCTGGCTGGGGTCTGCCTGGTTCCTTTCCAGGGTCCAGCCGCGGGCATCATGCAGCGGTTCCTCGTCGGTGTAGTCCCACCGGGTTTCCGCGCCGCCGGCGGCCCGCTGGCGGGTCAGCTGGGCGTAGGCCTGGATCACCCGGGCGGACATCATCGTGGCGTTGGCGCCGGGCGCCGACGGTGCGTGGATGCCGTATTCGGTTTCTGATCCCATCACCCGCATTGCCCCGCCTGCAGGGAGCGGGCTGCCCGGTGCTCCTCCGCTGCGGGCCGTCACAGGTACTGGCCCGTGTTGGGCATTGTCTCGATGGACTTACCGGGCTCCTGTCCTGCCTTGCCCTGGACGATGGTGCGGATGTAGGTGATGCGCTCACCCTTCTTGCCTGAGATGCGTGCCCAGTCATCCGGGTTGGTGGTGTTGGGCATGTCCTCATGTTCACGGAATTCGTCGACGACGGCGCGCAGCAGGTGGTCGATGCGAAGGCCCTTTTGCTGTGTGGTCAGGAGGTCCTTGATGGCGTACTTCTTGGCACGGTCCACGACGTTCTGCACCACTGCGCCGGAGTTGAAGTCCTTGAAGTAGAGCATCTCGGTGTCCCCGTTGGCGTACGTCACCTCAAGGTACTCGTTGGACTTCTCGGTGGAGTACATCGCTTCAACGGTGCGCTGGATCATGGCATCGACGGTTTCCTGCACGTCGCCGCCGTGTTCGGCGAGGTCGGACTCGTGGAACGGCAGGTCCGTGGTGATGTACTTGTAGAAGATGTCGGCTGCGGCTTCCGCATCCGGACGCTGGATCTTGACCTTGACGTCCAGCCGGCCGGGGCGCAGGATGGCCGGGTCGATCATGTCCTCGCGGTTGGACGCACCGATGACAATGACGTTGTCCAGGCGTTCAACACCGTCGATCTCGCTCAGGAGCTGGGGCACGATGGTGGTTTCGACGTCGGAGGAAATGCCGGTGCCGCGGGTGCGGAACAGCGAGTCCATCTCGTCAAAGAACACGACGACGGGGCTGCCGTCCGATGCCTTCTCCCGTGCACGGGAGAAGATCAGGCGGATGTGCCGCTCCGTTTCGCCCACGTATTTGTCCAGCAGTTCCGGGCCCTTGATGTTGAGGAAGTAGCTCTTGAGGTCCACGTTCCCGGTCCGCTCCGCTGCCCGCGCGGCCAGTGAATTGGCCACCGCCTTGGCGATCAGCGTCTTGCCGCATCCCGGCGGACCGTAGAGGAGGATTCCCTTGGGAGCCTTCAGGCCGTGTTCGCGGTAGAGGTCCGGGTGCAGGAACGGAAGCTCGACGGCATCCCGGATCTGCTCAATCTGCGGGCCCAGGCCGCCGATGTCCTCGTAGGTGATGTCCGGGACCTCTTCGAGTACCAGGTTTTCCACCTCGGAGCGCGGAACCTTCTCCAGGGCATACCCCGTCCGGGAATCGATGGACAGGGCGTCGCCGACGCGGAGCTTCTCCGACATCAGTGCCCCCGAGAGGCGGATGACGCGTTCCTCGTCAGCGCGGCCCACCACCAGGGCACGGTCCGTGCCCAGCATTTCCTTGAGCGTGACCAGTTCTCCGGCGCGTTCGTAGCCGAGGCCGGCCACCACCAGCAAGGCTTCGTTGAGGAGGACTTCCTGCCCCACGGCTAGCTGGTTCATGTTCACGAGCGGGCTCACCCCCACGCGCATTTTGCGGCCGGCGTTGAAGATGTCCACCGATTCTTCCGTCGCGGCCTGCCCGCTGTTGCCGGCAGTGGGCTGCCGTTTAGGGTTCAGCTGCAGAATGGTGCCAAAGCTGTAGGGCGGCTGGCCCTCCTGGTCCAGGGCGTTCTTAAGACGCAGGATTTCCGCCTTCGCGGTTTCCAGCATGCCCACCAGTTTTGAATTGTTCTGCGTCGCGGCAGCAAGCTGGCGGTCTATGTGCCGCAGTTTGTCCCGGAGGATGTTCACTTGCCGGTCTGCAACTGAGAGTTCGTTGGCCACATAGCGGGCATTCTCAGGTTCCACAGCCCCTGCGGCCTCGTCCGGTGTCCATGAGGAGTCGTTGTTCGGAGTTTCCATCATGCATCAGCCCCTTCCTGCGCTTCTATTAAGACCATAGCCCCAAGAAGCCGGGTACTGCGGGAGACATCCGAAATACGGACTAGTTCGTGACCTCCGGATCGTCCTTCACGTTGGTTCCGGCAATGGCATCGCGGGCGGCGCGGCGGAGTTTCTTGTCCGAAACGAGCCGCTCCCCCACGGCGCCCGGAGTCCAGGCATTGACGTCTTCTTCGTTGAAGTCCGTCTTGGACGGCCGCCGCTTCACCGAGATGCCGGTGACACCGTCCGCGAGCCTGCGCGTGACCAGCAGGAAGCCCGTGTGGGCAACCATGCGGTGGTCCGGCCTCACCGCCAGGCCTTCCAGGTGCCAGCCGCGGACCATGGATTCCCAGGCATCGGGCTCGGTGAAACGGCCGTCGGCACGGATGGCCTCCGCCGTCCTGGACAGCTGCGTCACGGTTGCCACGTAGTTGATCCACACACCGCCGGGGGCCAGGACCGTGGCCACCGCGTCCAGGCATTCCCACGGCGCCAGCATGTCCAGCACCACGCGGTCCACGGAACCGGGAGCTTCGCTGCGAACCACTTCCTCCTGGAAGTCGCCGAGGGAAATCTTCCAGGCGGGGTGCGGGCCGCCGAAGATCGTTTCCACATTGCCGCGGGCGATGTCCGCGAATTCCTCACGCCGTTCGAAGGAGTGCAGGTAGCCGTTGTCTCCGACAGCGCGCAGCAGCGATATCGACAACGCGCCTGAACCGACGCCCGCCTCCACCACGCGGGCGCCGGGGAAGATGTCCGCCATGGTGACGATCTGGCCTGCGTCCTTGGGGTACACCACGGCAGCGCCGCGGGGCATGGACAGGACGAAGTCCGAGAGCAGCGGCCGAAGGGTCTGGTACTGCTGGCCCACGTTGTTCGTGACCACGGACCCGTCCACCTTGCCGATGATTTCATCATGGTTGAGGAAGCCACGGTGGGTGTGGAATGCTCCGCCGGCCTCCAGAGTGATGGTGTTCATCCGGCCGCGCTCGTCAGTCAGCTGCACACGTTCGCCCTCGCGGAACGGTCCGCGACGCCGGGCAGCACCCACCGGCATTGCCCCGGTGGTGCCGGCGGCGTCTGCGGTGTCGACCGGCGTGATGTTGTTGGCGGCAGTTTCGCTGCTCATGGAATATTCCTCGCTTTTGTAAACCTGTGTGGCCGTGCATCAGGATGGCCCGGCATCAGTCGCCGGGCCCGGGGCGCCGGTATTTCACGACCGGCAGGTAACTCTACCGGTTCTGCGCCTTGGCGCGCCCGCTGCGGCGCATTTCCTTGCCTGTAATGGCGGTCACTACGGCGGATTGGCGGAGCAGGCCGGTCACTCTGCCGTGGTGATCGACCACTGCGTACTCCTGGCCTTCAAGCTGGGCAAGGAACTGCACGAGTTCCTGCCCCTGGGACCACTCGGGCACGTAGGCGCCTGCGCCAAGGGCGTGCGAAACCGCGGTGGCCGGCGTCACGGCTGCCGACGCCGCAGGGACGGACGCGACGGCGACATCGGAGACGACTCCGGCGGGCCGCCCGTCCGGTCCGCACAGGACAATTACCGGAGTTCCCTGGGGGGACAGCCGGAGGATGTCGGCCACCGTGGATGATTCCGGGATTCCAACGGCCGGGTCGGCGAGGGCGGCGGCGTTCACCAGGTGCAGCCGGCTGCGGAGCCGTCCGTGCTGGATGGAAGCCGAGGCCCCCATCCAGAGGAAGCTGCCCACCAGCACCGTGATGAGCATCAGCGACACGTCTGGGCGGTCACCGCGCGCCAGCGGGAGCAGGACGAACCAGACCGCGAGGCCAATGACGATGATCCTGCCCGCCCAGCCCGCGGCGACGGTGCCCTTTTCCTGGCTGCCGGTGGCTTTCCAGACGGCGGACTCCACGAGGCGGCCGCCGTCCAGTGGCAGCCCCGGCAGGACGTTGAAGATGCCGATGAGCATGTTCGCCCAGACAAAGATGTTGGACAAGATGCCGACCACGCCGGAGGGGTCCGCGGCGAGGATATACAGCCAGCCGGCGCCGGCCAGTGCCAGGTTCGCAGCGGGCCCCGCCATGGCCACCAGCACCGAGCGTCCGGGCGTGGCGGTAAAGCCCTCGAACTGGGTGTGGCCGCCCCAGAGGTTGAGTACGATTTTTTCCGTGGGCCAGTGGAAGATCTTGGCCGTCAGGGCGTGCGCAAGCTCATGGACCAGGACTGAGATAAGCAGGAGCAGCGCATACGCGAAGGCCACGTAATAGGCGGCGATGCCCATGTCCGGGTATTGGCCTTCGAGTACCGGCCCGTAGACGATCACCGTGAACGCGGCGATGATGAACCACGAGTATGCCAGGACCACCCGGATCCCCGCGATGCGGCCCAGTGAGATGCCTTCCCTGCGGCCGTTGGGTGCCTTCGGGTCCGCGCCGCGTGTAGGTTCAGTCAAGGCCGTGGCTCCGGACGGTTGCATCCTCCAGGCCGATGTTCCCGGCCGGGAAGTCGGCCGGGAAGTCGGCCCGGCGGGCCACCAGTTGCTGCAGGTCGCTCACGGTGCGTCCTTCCAGGGAATGCCATGTTGCCCTGGCGGGGTCGGCGGGCAGCGGAACGATGTGCGGGATGGCCACAGTGGCCACTCCGGAGGCCATGGCGGCCGCGACCCCCGGTGCCGAGTCTTCCAGCGCCACGCAGTGGTGGACGGTGAGCGCCGGGTCTTCCTGCTGGAGCAGTTCAACTGCTTTGAGGTATGCCTCCGGGTGGGGCTTTCCGTGCGTGACGGTGTCCCCGGTGACCAGGAATTCGAAGTAGGGCTTCGGCAGTGCCGCGACCACCTCGCGCGCCAGGGGGCCCTCGGACATCGTCACCAGAGCGCACCGGACGCCTTCCGCGTGAAGCTGGTCCAGCAGTTCGCGGGCCCCGGGCCGCCACGGAACGGACTTGCGGACTTTGCTGACCACCTGGGCCGTCAGTGAATCGATAATCTCACGGGCCTCGAGCTTCACTCCGGCCTTCTGGAGGACACCGGCGGAGAAAACCAGGGACTGTCCCACGAGCTGCATCGCCTGGGCATGGGACCACTGCCCGCCATGGGCTGCGACCAGCGCATGCTCGGCTTCGATCCAGTACGGTTCGGTGTCGACGATGGTGCCATCCATGTCCCATAAAGCGGCTTTGAGAAGGGGCTGGGAGGCTGAGGATCGCATGGCTCCAAGTCTACGGTGCTGACATCCGCAGCAGGCCGGCACTACGCCCTTGGCGAATATCCTGCAGGACACCCCGGCGCTGCCGCGGTCCGGATGCGGCCCGCCGAAGATTTGTGGCGCTTCATTCCATGCACCCGGCGGGGTCTTGGACGTAGGGTGAAGAAATGAATAGCTTCGACGGAGACACCAGCGAACCGGGTGCCACGCCCGAGCCGGAACGGCTGCTGCAGCCCGTGCCAGAAGGCCAGCGCATCACTGTAATGCTCGCCGCCTTCGAGGGGTGGAACGATGCCGGTGAAGCCGCGAGCGACGCCCTGCGCTACCTGAACAAACTGTGGGGCGGCAAGAAGGTGGCCTCGATAGACGCCGACGAATATTACGATTTCCAGTTCACAAGGCCCACCATCCGCCGGACCTCATCCGGGGAACGCAAAATCAAATGGCCGTCCACGCGGATCTACAAGGCCAGTGCCCCGGACGCGAACGTCGATGTGATTTTTGTCCAGGGCACCGAGCCGTCCTACAAGTGGCGGGCCTACACGGCTGAGCTGCTGGTGCATGCCGAGGCGCTGCACGTGGACTACGTCATCCTGGTGGGCGCCCTGCTCGCCGACGTGCCCCACAGCCGTCCGATCCCGGTGAGCACGTCCACGGACGACAGCGCCCTGCGGGAGCGGATGAACCTGGAGGCGTCCCAGTACGAGGGCCCGGTGGGCATTGTCGGCGTGCTCTCGGAAGTGGCACTGCTGGCCGGGCTGCCCACCGTGTCCCTCTGGGCTGCAGTGCCGCACTACGTCGCCCAGGCACCTTCGCCCAAGGCGCAGCTCGCCCTCCTTCACCGGATTGAGGAGTTGCTCCAGGTGCCGCTCGACACGCACGAACTTGCGGAAGAGGCGGACGCCTGGGAGCGCGGGGTGGACGAGCTCGCCACCGAAGACCCGGAGATTGCCGCTTACGTGCGGCAACTCGAAGAGGCCAAGGACACCGCGGACCTTCCCGAAGCGAGCGGGGAGTCGATCGCCCGCGAATTCGAGCGGTACCTCAAGCGACGCGGCAAGGACAAGCAGTAGGGCCTGGCGGGGTCTGAAATCAGACGCGGGGTCTAGAGTTCGACGCCGAGCAGTGCGTTGACGGCGTCACTCACCAGCGCCTGGTCCATCGGCGAGCCGGCAAGCTGCTGCTTCCGCGCGTCGGCGGCCCAGCGGTCCACGGCCGAGAGCGCGCCGGGGGCATTGAGGTCGTCCGCGAGCTGGGCCCGCATTTCGGCGATAAGGGCGGCGGCTGATCCTTCCGGGGCCGTGGCCAGCGCACTGCGCCACTCCTCCAGCCTGGCCTTCGCTTCGGCGAAGCCGGCGTCGGTCCAGGACCAGTCAGTGCGGTAATGGTGGGCCAGGATTGCGAGGCGGATGGCCGCGGGTTCCTCGCCGGCAGCCCGGAGCTTGGACACGAGCACCAGGTTTCCCTTGGACTTGCTCATCTTTTCGCCGTCGAGTCCCACCATCCCGGCGTGGGCGAAGTGCTGCGCCAGGGGAACCCCGGCCAGTGAATAGGCGTGGCCCGCGCCCATTTCGTGATGCGGGAAGATCAGGTCTGAGCCGCCGCCCTGGACGGTGAACGGCGCAGGCAGGTATTTCTGCGCGATGACCGTGCATTCAATGTGCCAGCCGGGCCGGCCCTCCCCCAGTTCGCCGCCGGGCCAGCTGGGTTCGCCGTCGCGGGCCACGCGCCAAAGCAGCGGGTCCAGGGCCTGCCGCTTGCCTCCGCGGCCGGGGTCCCCGCCGCGTTCGGCGAAGAGTTCAAGCATCTCGGTTTCGGAGAGTCCCGACACCGATCCCAGTGTCCAGGCACCGGCCTCTGCTGACTGCTTGCCGGCGGCCTCGACGTCGTAATAGACGTCGCCGTCCGGCTCGCCGGCGGTGCCGGCGACGCGGTAGGCCAGGCCCAGGTGCAGGAGGCGTTCGATCGCGGGAACGATTTCCGGGATGGACTCGACTGCCCCCACGTAGTGGTCCGGCGCCAGGACGTTGAGGGCCGCCATGTCGGTCTGGAAGAGATCGATCTGGCTCGCGGCCAGGTCGCGCCAGTCCACGCCCGTGGCGGTTGCCCGCTCGAGCAGGGGGTCGTCGACGTCGGTCACGTTCTGGACATAGGCGACGCGCTGGCCGCCGTCCCGCCACGCACGGTTCAGCAGGTCGAAGGCGACATAGCTGGCCGCGTGCCCCATGTGGGTGGCGTCATACGGGGTGATTCCGCAGACATAAAGTGATTGCTCACCGGTCGCCGCAAGGGTGCTGTATGCCCCCTCGGCGGTGTCGAAAATCCGAACAGCGGGCATTCGGCCCGGGAGCTGAGGGACAGGGCGGGAGATCCAGGATTTCACAGACCAAGCCTAGTGCTAGGCGCTGATGACATTGAAACCGAGCAGCAAGTACAACGCCAGGCCCAGGAAAATGCGGTACCAGACGAAGAGCCGGTAGCTGCGGGTGGAGACGAACTTCAGGAACCAGCCGATGATGACGTAGCCGACCACAAGGGCGATCACGGTGGCCAAAGCTGTTTCCGGCAGGCCGTAGGGCCCCGTGATCCCTTCCTTGGAGACGACCTTGTACAGCTGGTAGAGGCCGCTGCCGAACACTGCCGGAATGGCCAGGAGGAACGAATACCGGGCCGCTGCTTCGCGGGTGTATCCCATCAGCAGGCCGGCCGTAATGGTTCCGCCGGACCGCGACACGCCGGGGATGAGCGCCATGGCCTGCGCGAACCCGTAGAGGATGCCGTGCTTGTACGTCAGGTTCGTCAGGTCGCGTTCCTGGCGGCCTACAGCATCCGCCACGGCGAGGATCAGGCCGAAAACGATGAGCATGGTGGCCACGATCCAGAGGCTGCGGAGAACTGACTCAATCTGGTCCTGGAAGATCAGGCCGAGGACGATGATGGGAAGGCTGCCCAGGATCACCAGCCAGCCCATGCGGGCATCCGGGTCGTTCGACGGTACGCGCCGCGTCAGGGAGCCGAACCAGGCCTTGACGATCCGGACGATGTCCCGCCAGAAGTAGATGATCACGGCGGTCTCGGTTCCGAGCTGCGTGATGGCCGTAAACGCCGCTCCCGGGTCCGCCGCATTGGGAAGGAAAGAACCGACGATGCGCAGGTGGGCGCTTGAGGAAATCGGGAGGAATTCGGTCAGCCCTTGGACAAGACCCAGCAGGGCCGCTTCAAACCAGTTCACGTTTATAGACCCTACGTCATGGAGCAGGGTGAATCCCCGTAAGCTAACTGCTATGCAGCAGCGTTATGTCGGCAACAGTGGGTTGCGCGTGTCCTCACTCTCCCTTGGAACCATGTCGTGGGCACGGGAGACGGATGAGCAGGACGCCTCCGAGCTGCTGCGTTCGTTCGTTGACGCCGGCGGAACCCTGATCGACACTGCAGCGTCCTACGCAGACGGCCAGGCGGAGGCCCTCCTGGGGTCCATGCTGGGCGACGTCGTCTCCCGTTCGGAAGTCGTGATTTCCACCAAGGCGGGAATTTCGACGTCGGACGGCCGGCGGAGCGTAGACACCTCCCGTAACGGGATGCTGTCCGGGCTCGATGCCAGCCTCGCCCGGCTCGGCACCGATTATGTCGACATCTGGTTTGCGCAGGCATGGGATGCCAACGTCCCCCTGGAGGAGACGCTGTCGGCCCTGGAATTTGCCGTGCGCACGGGCCGCGCCCGGTATGCCGGTGTGTCGAACTTCACAGGCTGGCAGACGGCCAAGGCTGCCGCGGTGGCCGGCTTCCCGCTGGTGGCCAGCCAGTCGGAGTACTCGTTGCTGCAACGGAAGCCTGAATCCGAGCTGATTCCGGCCATCGAGGACGCAGGCCTGGGCTTGTTTGCCTGGGCACCCCTGGGCCGCGGAGTGCTGAGCGGCAAGTACCGCGGACACATTCCGGCGGATTCGCGGGCTTCACAGAAGCGGCTGGCCAGCTACGTGGAGCCGTATCTGGGTCAGCCTGCGTCCAGGATTGTTGAGGCCGTGGCGATGGCCGCGCGGGGACTCGGCCGGTCACCGGTCGATGTTGCCCTGAGCTGGCTGCTGTCGCAGCACGGCGTGGCCACCGCAATCGTGGGTGCCAGGTCCCCCGTGCAGCTCAAGGAGATCCTGGACGCACAACTGACCCACGTTCCTGCGGAAATCGCCCGGGCGCTGGAAGACGTTTCCGCGCCGGAGTAGGCAGTCCGGCCTGTGAGCATGGAGTCCGGCCGGAGCCGGGCTACTGGTCAGTCCTGGACGATTTCCAGGTCCTCGTCGTCCTCGGCATCCTGCTCATCGTCGTCGTCATCCACATCGTCGATAACCTCCAGCGGAGTCACTTCGCCATAGGCCTCGTAGAGTGAATCGTCATAGACTTCGAAGGCATCAGCAACGGCAAAGAACGCCGCTTCGACCGTTGGGTCTCCCTCGCCCCGCCGTGCGGAGGCTGCGATCAGGTGTTCTTCAAGGGCTGTGGTCAGGGACTGAAGCGCGACACGCGGATCGATGCTCATGACTTCACGTTAGTCGGAAATGGACGAAAATGGAGAGCAATGAAAGAACATTTTCTGAGCAGTTCAGTCCAGCGGGAGCGGGACTACGCGAGGCAGTACGAGTACCTCGTACTGACGGTCAGCCCTGAGGATTCGCTGCCGGAAGCCCGGCGGCGCCTGGTTGAACACTCCGAATACGGCAAGTGGGAACTGGAGCGCAGCGTCCTCTATCTGGGTGGCGGGCGGCGCTTCTGGCTCCGCCGGAAAGTCATCCAGGTCCAGCGGACGGTATAGCGTCCAGCGCCCCGATTAGCAGGTGCCGGTTATCGGTGCCCGCGCTTTAGAGTGCGGGCGGTGCTACGGGGTCTCCAATGGCCCGAGCCAGGCATTGGCCACGGTGTTGTGCGCCGACTCGTCGTCCGAAGGGTGGAAAATCCCGGCCAGTACGTCGCGGTAGAGCCGTTCGAGTTCACTCCCCCGGAAGTAGCTGGAGCCTCCCGAGACCCGGATTGCCAGGTCCACCACCGTGCGCGCAGTTTCCGTGGCCTGGACCTTGAGGCCAACGAGCCGGGGAAACCACTGGCCGCCGTGATCGGCCAGGCCATCAACATCGCGGGAGAGTTCGGCCAGCTGCGGATAGAGGGCGTCCATCGCCATGGCGGCCTCCGCCACCTTCCACCGGATGTCTGGATCCTGCGCGTAGCTCCGCCCGTCGTTCTTGAAGGACGTCCGGCGTTTGACGGCGTCGACGCCCAACTCCAGTGCACGCTCTCCCAGGCCGGTGTAGACAGCGGCCAGCAGGGTCTCGAAACAGGCGAAGATCGCGAATATCAAGGGGTCCGCGTTCGGTCCCACGGGAAGTTTCCGGAAGATCCTGCCCGCGGGCACCACCGCGCCGTCCAGCACCGTGGTGTTCGACTGGCTGGCCCTCATGCCCAGGGTGTCCCAGTCGCTAAGGATCTCGTAGCCGGCGGTGTCCCTGGCGATGAATCCGTGGACCAGTTCGCCTTCGCCTGCCCGGGCCGAAATGTCCTTGCCGAAGATCCCGAGCCTGGTCCACGCAGGAGAGAGGCTGGTAAAGATCTTCCGCCCGGTGAAGCTGTAGCTGCCGTCGGCATGCGGGGTGGCCGCCGTCCGTGAATCGAACAGCACCGAATCGTTGCCGGCCTCCGAATTTCCGAACGCGAAGATCTCCCCCTGCGCGGCCTCGTGGAGGACAAAGTCCAGCGACGAATCGCCGCGGGCTGCCAGCACATGGGCGACGCCGGTCCACACCAGGTGCATGTTGACCGCCAGCGCGGTGGCGGGGGCCGCCGTCGCAAGCCTCCGCTGCAGCTGAGCTGCATCTGCCAGCCCAAGGCCCAGACCGCCGTCGGACGCTGGAACAAACATCTTGAGGTATCCCGCTGCGGCGAGTTCCTCCAGATCCTCGGTGAAGAAGGCGTTCTCCCGGTCGTAGCGTGCGGCACGCGCCCGGATGCGTTCCAGCAGGGGCTCGGTGAGGATCTGGTCCGGTGTCATGGCGTGGCTTACTTCAGCTTTCTGTGGCTTTGGGAACAGGGCGGGCTCAGTAGGTGGTCAACAGCCTGTCCAGCACCCGGGCGCCGAATTTGAGTGAGTCTGCGGGGACCCGTTCGTCCACGCCGTGGAACATGCCGGTGAAATCGAGCTCGTCCGGGAGCTGGAGCGGGGCAAAGCCGTACCCGGTGATACCCAGCCTGCTCAGGGACTTGTTGTCCGTACCACCGGACAGCGTGTAGGGAAGGACCTTGGCGCCGGGGTCCTCGGCGTGCAGGGCGTCGATCATGGAGTCCACCAGGTTTCCGGCAAAGGGCACCTCGAGCGAAACGTCGTTGTGGACGTAAGAAACCTCGACGCCCTTGCCGGCCAGCTCCCTGACGATCTCCAGCACCTGCTGTTCCTGGCCCGGCAGTGTCCGGCAATCCACCAGTGCCTCGGCCGACTCGGGAATGACGTTGTGCTTGTACCCGCCCTTGAGGAGCGTCGGGTTGGTGGTGTTCTGCAGCGTGGCGCCCACGAAGCGCGCCACGGTTCCGAGCTCCTTGAGGAGCTTGTCCGGATCGTCCGGATCGAATTCCACGCCCGTGAGTTCCGTCACGCCGTCAAGGAACTGCCGGGTGGTGGGCGTCAACTCCACCGGCCACTTGTACTCGCCGATACGTGACACTGCGCTGGCGAGGCGTGTCACCGCATTGTCGGTGTTGATCTGCGAACCGTGGCCCGCACGGCCGTGGGCCACCAGCCGCAGCCAGGAGAGACCCTTTTCCGCGGTTTGCAGGAGGTACGTCCGTTGGCCGCCAATGGTGGCGGAGAAGCCGCCGACTTCAGAGATCGCCTCGGTGGCGCCGTCGAAAAGTTCGGGGCGCTTATCGACGGCGTAGCGGGCGCCGTAGGTTCCGCCGGCCTCCTCGTCGGCGAAGAATGCGAAGATCAGGTCGCGCTTGGGTTTGCGCCCGGTCCGGGCAAAATTCCGCATGACGGAGAGGATCATGGCGTCCATGTCCTTCATATCCACGGCTCCGCGGCCCCAGATCAAGCCGTCCTTGAGTTCCGCGCCGAAGGGATCCACTGACCACTGTTCCCGGAGTGCCGGTACAACGTCCAGGTGCCCGTGAACCACCAGGGCGCTGGCCGACGGGTCCTCGCCCGCAATCCGGGTGACAACATTCGCGCGGCCGGGTGCCGATTCGAAGATCTCCGCGTCCAGCCCCACTTCGGTGATGAGGCCGGCGGTGTATTCCGCGGCCGCGCGCTCCCCCGGTCCTGTTCCGTCGCCGTAGTTCGAAGTGTCGATCCGGATCAGTTCCTGGCAGATCCTGACGACTTCATCCTCGGGGCGTACTTCAGTCATGTTTCACTCCTCGTGGGGGCGGCCTGATTGCTGGTTTCAGCCTACCCACAAGCCCCCTCCAACCCTCGATTATTTGTTTCCCGAAAAGTCGTGCTAGAGTCTTTCTCGCTGCTTCGGAGAAATCCAAAACGCTGAAAGGCGGAAACAATCTCCGAATTACCACCTGCGCGGGTGGCGGAATGGCAGACGCGCTAGCTTGAGGTGCTAGTCCTCGAAAGGGGGTGGGGGTTCAAGTCCCCCTCCGCGCACAAGGGAAAACCCCCGGAATCCAAGGATTCCGGGGGTTTTTTTCTGTCTCCAACCACGCGAACCCCGTAGCCAACCACGTTGTGATGGATGAGCGACAGGTGCGAGGGGTTTCGCCGCGACGCTGACCGCCAGCGCCTCGACGCAGCCCCAGCTGCCTTTGACAGCGCACTAATATGTCAGAAACATGTGGGCCCCGGGCACTGACAGTGTCAGCGACGCCGGCCGCGACAGATCCAGCGAGGCAGAGGAAGCCAACGACCTGGCAAGCAGTTGCCGGGCGGCAAAACCGGGGCTACTCCTGGCCGCCGAACTGACGGTGCGGGAGGAGGAGAAAGGGCCGGCTGTCACGGTCGAAGAGGGGACCGCCTACGCCTACAGGTTCCAGGCCCGGTACGCCGGCACTGCCCTGCCCGGTGAGCCCTCATATAATCTTTGCATGCCGATCACGCGCCTCGACCGAGGCCTCCATGCCCAGCAGCCCAACCTCAAGCCGTCCGGGAGCCCCCAGTGAGCGGCGGCCTTGTCGCCCTGCTGGACGACATCGCAGCCATTGCCCGCATAGCGGCCGCCTCCGTGGACGACGTCGCTGCCGGCGCCGCCAAGGCCGGGGCAAAGGCCGCCGGCGTAGTGATTGACGACGCCGCCGTCACCCCGCAGTACGTATCCGGTGCGGACCCTTCCCGTGAACTGCCGATGATCAAGAAGATCTTCTGGGGATCGCTCCGGAACAAGCTGCTGATCATTCTGCCGGCATTGCTGGCCGTCAGTGCCTTCCTTCCGGGAGCCATCCCGTTCATCCTCATGCTGGGTGGCACCTACCTCTGCTATGAGGGTGCCGAGAAGGTCTGGCACAAACTCCGCGGCCACCACTCCGCCGAAGAAGATACCCCGGCGGTCGAACGGGGACCTGCGGCGGAGGCCACTGTCATCAAGGGCGCCATCACCACCGACTTCATCCTGTCCTGCGAGATCATGGTCATCTCCATGAACGAGGTGGCCGCCGAGTCCCTGTGGGTCCGGGCGCTCATCCTCGTCGTCGTGGCTCTGCTGATCACGGTGGCGGTGTACGGTGCCGTCGCACTCATCGTCAAAATGGACGACGTCGGCCTGCACCTGGCGGCCAGGGACTCCGCAGGATCCCGGCGCGTCGGCGAGCTGCTCGTCAAGGGCATGCCCTCGGTGCTGGGAGCGATAACCGTGGTCGGGACGGTCGCCATGCTGTGGGTCGGCGGGCACATCATGCTGCAGGGAGCATACGACCTCGGCTGGCACGCGCCCTACGACCTGGTCCATGTCCTCGAGCACCCCTTCGCCGGGATCGCTGTGGCAGGCGGCTTTCTGGCCTGGCTCGTGAACACTCTGTGCTCGGCCGTCCTCGGTATCGCCTGGGGCCTCGTCGTCATGGCAGTTGTGGGCCCCCTGGTGAAGGCGCTGCCGTTCGGCAAAAAGAAGAACGGACCCGAAGGGGACGGCGGTGCGGGCGAGCGTCCAGTGAAACGCAGCGCCGACTCCGCCTCGTAGCGCGCGCCGAACGGGACGGTGTCGCCGGGTTCTTTAGCGGAACTCCTCGCACAGGTCAGCGACGGAAGCCAGCCCGCACGGAGGCATCCCGATGCGGCTTACCGCGTCGAACCCATCGGCGGAGCGGAGGGGACGCTGAGTGCCGTGCCGTTGCCCCAGCCGGCGTCCACTGCTGCCTGCGAGAGCGCGCGGGCCATCGTGTCGCCGTCCGGGACGCCGGAACCAGGCATGGGCGGTGAAGCCACGTAGGGCATCTCGAGGGTCTCGTTGCCCCGGACAGCCATGAGGACGACGTTCGCGGAGGCGCCACCGGCCTCACCTCGGAAGTATCCCGTCCACTGCAGGCATGCGAAGTCGCCGATGCCGGTGACGGGTGAGCAGTCGGCCGTTGACTTGGCTCTGGAGATGTCGGCGGCCGAAGCGGGGGACGTGAGTGCCACTGACAGTGCCGTCAGGCCTCCCTCCTTTGACTTGCTGGAATAGGTGCACAGGTAGGCCTTGCTGCCGGGCGGCCTTGCCGGGCTGTTCTGGCCCACAGGGATCAGCCCGGGTTCGACCTTCGCCGCGATGTCCGGGGTAATGAGATTGCAGGCCGGGCTGCCCGTGCCGGACGAGGGCGCAGCCGATGACGACGGCCCGCTTTGGCCCGGAGGCCGGGAGCACCCTGCGAGGAGCAGGGCGGACACGGCCACGAGCGTGACCCCGAGTCGAGCCGCCCAGGGCAGGTCACTGGGCATGGGGATCCTTTCCGGGTTCCCGGGCGAGGCCCATCCGTGCCTCGCCGGCCAGATGCACTAGCGCCCCGACTATGAGGAGGGCTGCGAGCACCAGGCGGATCCGGGGACGGTCCGGACGCAAGGCCCGGTTGGCGCCCGCGTTGGGTTCAACCGGGGGAATCAGCGTCAGGACCACACTCATTGCACCAGTGTGGTGCTCAGGGGCAACGATCCCCAGAGTCAAAAGTACCGTGACGGGACAGGCCCATCGCCGGGATCACGCGCAGGCGGCCAGGATGCCTTGGATCGCGTCATGCTCGGGCTGGGTGACCCACAGCTTATATTTTGCCTTTACTGCGGTGATCCGGGCCGTATATTCGCACCTGAAGGCCTTGTTCGGGGGCAGCCAGGTGGCGGCATCCTTGTCGGATTTGGCCATGTTGGAAGGACCGTCGGCGGCCATGAGGTTCAGGGGATCGTTCGCGAACTCCTGGCGCTGGCCGTCGTCGATCTGCTGCGCCCCGGTCTGCCAGGCAAGCGACAGCGGAACGATGTGGTCTATCTGGACCGCCGAACTGGTGTCCGCGCCCCGGACGAACCGAATGGTCTTGCCGGTGTATTTGTCAGCCAGGGTTCCGGTGGCAACGACACAGTCACGAGTGCCGGGTTTGAACGTCTCCCCGGCCAGGTCCCGGGCCAGGATGTCGTTGCGTGTGTCGCAGCCGTTGTGGTCCGTGTCAGCCCAGGCGGGCCCGAACCGGTCGCGGCTGTAGCCGGTCTTCGGTGCGCGCCCCTTCACCGGAAGGGAAGCGAGCCGGGCGAGGGCGGCAGCAATGTCATCGGGGTTCATGGCCGGCTGTGCGGCCGGATTTTTCCCGTCAACAGAAGGTGCGGAGCTGCGGAGGACTTCTGCAATTGCAGTTCCGGCGGATTCCGCTGCGGCGCAGCCGGCCAGGCCTCCCACGAGTAGAACGGCGGTCACAAGGGTCAGTGCTTTGGAACTGCGGCGTGGAATCGTCTTGTCCTTCATTGGTACGGCGTCCAGCTCAGGTTATCTCCGCAGCGGGCACTGACCTTGCAGGAGTGGGGGTGGTGCCCGTCACAGCAGTCAGTCGGCGCAGTGTCGCCGCCCGCGACAAGCCCAGGGCCGACCCTAGGGCGTGCCGTAGGCCGCGCGGGCGCCGTAGAGGTACGCGAGATCGTTGAGTGTCTGCAGGGTCAGCTCCCGCGCCTGTGCAACTGATCCTTCGCCGGCCAGTACCTTCAGGTACTCAAGCTCCAGGCGGCCGCGGACGCCGTCGGCCTTTGAGTGAATGTCCGTGACCGCCAGGAGCGCAAAGGCGACATGTCGCCGCTCCTTCCACAGGCCGGCCCGCAACGCCAGCCTGAACAGTCCGTCCAGCTCCAGACCTGCGGGGGCTTTGGCTTTACCGACGTAGACTTCGGCCGCCGGGCCGGACTTTGAAGCCGTCCATCGGAAACCGACCGGCACGCTGCGGTCCTTCCTGGACAGATACATCGCGGACACGGCCAGGACCTGCTGCCCGTTGTCCAAGGCTTTGTGGTTCAACGTGATGTCGCTCAGGTTCTCCTGCCGGCACGCGGCAATGAACTCCTGCACGGCCTTGTCCCACAGCCGGTCCGTAACGCCGTTCTCCATGTCATCCACCCCCAAAATAACGGTACCGGCCAATGGTGCGACGGATCGTGAGACTCGCGGCGGCAGCTTCCTTAATGCAGGCCCGGCCGGCGTCCAAGGCCTACGCTGAACATGTGACGTTGTCCCCCGCCCCCCTTGAAGCTGCACTTTCTGCCCCTGCCGAGTGGTGGCAGATCGTGGCCGCACTCGGACCGCTGGCGGTCCTGGCCGGTGCCGTCCTTGCCGCCTTCATCGGCTGGCGGACCCTGCGGCAAAAAGCTGTGGCGGACGCGCAGGCATTGAGGCAAAGAACACGGGCTGACGACCGGGCCGAGTGGTGGAAACGGACGCAGTGGGCACTGGACAAGGCCCTCGACGGGGACGAGGATGCCAAGGCCCTTGGCCTGGCCTCACTTGCTGTACTCGCGCGGAGCGACCTCGCGCGGGAAGAAGAACTTGAGCTGCTGGACATTGCGTGGCAATCGGTGACCGAGGCCAACGGCGACGACGGCACGTGGGACGAGGATGCCGACGCCGTGGACTCCGCGGAACCAATCGGCGACAATGGAACAACGAGCACGGACCGAACGGAGGAGGGAGCGCCATGAGTACCAGTACGCCGGAACAAAAGAAATCGCGGACACCCCGTCACGTCTCCGCTGCCCGCGATAGGCAGCTGACCCCTTCGGAGCACAGGGTCCAGGTGGCCGCGGCAAGGCTGCGGGTTGCACTCGACGAACGTTTGGGCCGGTCCACCCCGGCGGAGACCAAGGCGCTCTCCAAGGAAGACCTTTAGGCCGCAGCCCGACGAAACCAGTGCCCACGGAAAAGGCCCCGCAACGCGGGGCCTTTCTTCTTTGCCCAGGTTCCGTTAGACCTTCTCGGGGGTGCGGTCCACCACCGGCTCTGAACCTGTGAACTTCCGTTCCCGGCGGGGGAAGGCCCAGAACTTGAAGTCCTTCGCCTCCACGCGGGGCTCGGGCTGCTTCTCAGGTTCCCGCGAGTCCTCTTTCCGAATGTCCCTCCGGAAGTCCTTGTTATACGGATAGCACATCCCTGACCTCCTCATAGTGACTGCCCTTTAATCCTCCTCCCAATTTGCGCGCAGGTCGACAGTTTTTGGACCCAGGCTCATGGGGTGTCGTTCGGCCCATGACACCGGCGGGGGTTGCACCATAGATTGAACAACCACAGGTGGGTGGGCCCGGCAGGGAGCTCACGCCACCACGGATGAGGAACGGGCAGGCAGCAGTTTCAGTTTGGATGAGAGGCAATGCACATGGCGAAGACAACGGGTGTGGCATCACGGCTGGCCGAAGCACTGGCCGTAGTCCTCGGCACTGAAGGGATCCCGCTGAGGCTGCGCGCCTGGGACGGCTCGGAGGCAGGTCCGCAGGACGCCCCGGTCCTCGAATTCCGCTCCAAACGGGCACTGCGACGCATCCTTTGGTCGCCCGGGCAACTGGGCCTCAGCCGGGCCTATGTAGCCGGGGACATTGACGCGCCGGGGGACGTTTTCGCCAGCTTCGCGGCGCTAAGCTCCGCCGGTAAGTTCGCCGAGCCCGGGCCGTTTCCTCCGCTGACGGTCAAGGAAATGTGGACACTCGCCAAGACTGCGGTCAGGGTCGGCGCAATTGGTCCGAATCCTGCCCCGCCACCGGAGGAATCCAAGATCCACCGACACGGCAGTCGCCACTCCAAGAGCCGGGACGCCGCAGCGATCTCGCATCACTACGACGTGGGCAACGACTTCTATGCCCTCGTCCTGGGTCCCTCAATGGTCTACTCCTGCGCTGTCTGGAATGACCCAACGGACGATCCTGGCGGCCCGGACAGCCTGGAAGCCGCCCAGGAAGCCAAGATCGACCTGGTCTGCCGGAAGCTCGGACTGCAGCCCGGCATGCGAGTACTGGACGTCGGATGCGGCTGGGGCAGCTTCGCCCTCCACGCAGCCCAGCGCTACGGCGTCGATGTCGTGGGCGTTACCCTCTCGAACGAACAGGCGGGGCTGGCCCGCAAACGCGTGGCCGACGCCGGCCTGACTGACCGCGTGGAGATCCGGGTCCAGGATTACCGTGACGTGGACGACGGCCCGTTCGATGCGATCAGCTCCATCGGCATGTCCGAGCACGTGGGCCGTGAACAGATTTCCCGCTACGTATCCCAGCTGCACGGACTGCTGCGTCCCGGCGGTCGGCTCCTGAACCACGCCATCTCCTGGAACGCGGGTCCGACAAGCCCGGACCCGGACTCGTTCATACCCCGCTACGTCTTTCCCGACGGCGAAATGCTCAGCCTCGCGGACATGATCGGTGCGCTGGAGTCCGGCGGACTCGAGGTGCTCGACGTCGAAGCGCTTCGCCGGCACTACGCCCTGACCCTCCGGGCGTGGGTGCGAAACCTGGAGCAGCACTGGGATGAGGCCGTCAGCGCCACCAGCCCCGGGCGGGCACGGATCTGGAGACTCTACATGGCCGCCAGTGCCCTGGGCTTCGAGGACGGCCTGACCGGCGTGAACCAGGTGCTCGTACAACGCCCCGGCGGAACCGAACCGCCGCTGCGGCGGGACGCCTGGATTTGACCGAGCGGGATTCAGTCAGGAAACGTGTCAGAAGGCGGGATCAATGACTGAACGCGTAGGCATCATCGGCGGGGGCATCGTCGGCATCGCGATCGCACGCGCCCTGAGCAGCCGCGGGCTCGCGGACGTCACCGTCCTGGAAAAGGAACAGCGGGTCGCCGCGCACCAGACCGGGCACAATTCCGGAGTAGTGCACGCGGGCCTCTACTACGCGCCGGGCTCCCTGAAGGCCCGGCTGTGCCAACGCGGCCGGGTCCTCACACGTGACTTCTGCCGTGATAGGAATCTCCCCTACCGGGAACTGGGCAAACTGGTCGTTGCCCTCACGGAGGACGAACTTCCCGCCCTGGCAAACATTGAAAGCCGCTCCGTGGCCAACCGCGTGCCCGGGCTGAGGCGTCTCAGTGCCGCCGCGATGCGCGAGGTCGAACCCCACGTCGCGGGGGTTGCGGCACTGCATTCGCCGCACACCGCCGTCGTGGATTTTGTGGCCATCACAGAGGCCATGGCCGATGACATCCGGGCCGCGGGCGGACGGATCATGTTCGGGCATGAAGCTGTCGCCATCACCCCGGGGCGCGGCGAGGTCCGCGTCGCAACAACCCACGGCGACTTTGTGTTCGATCGCCTCATCGTCTGCGCCGGCCTGCAGTCCGACGTCGTCGCCGGACTCGCCGGGGCCTCTCCGGCTCCCAGGATCCTGCCCTTCCGCGGAGAGTACTGGGGATTGTCGGCGGCGAAGCAACACTTCGTCAGGGGGATGATCTACCCGGTCCCGGACCCCCGCTTTCCTTTCCTGGGCGTCCACTTCACCCGCGGCGTCTACGACACCATCCACGTGGGACCCAACGCCGTCCCCGCTCTGGCCCGCGAGGGCTACGGCTGGAACAAGGTGTCCTTCAGGGACACCGCGGCGTCGATCATGTGGCCGGGCGCCCTGGCGCTGGCAAGGCAACACTGGCGAATGGGGGCCAAGGAGATCGCCGCGTCACTGCTCAAGCCGCTCTACTTCCAGCAGGCCCGCAGGTTTATCCCTGAGCTTCAGATGGATGACCTCACGGCGAAGACCGCCGCCGGCGTGCGCGCCCAGGCATGGTCACTCGACGGCAGCCTCCTCGACGACTTTGCCATCCAGAAAGTGGGACTGGTGACGCTCCTTCGGAACGCCCCCTCCCCCGCCGCGACCTCCGCGATGGCGATTGCAGACTACGTACTGGAGCACCACCACCTCCCCCGCACATGATGCGCGGCGGCCACCTGCGTGGTTGATGGACAACGGTGGCCTGCCCCGTTAGATTGACGCCGGGGCAGGTTTCCCGGCCCTGAAACGCCGGGGGAAATGCAGCCGTCCGGCTGCACTCGGGACTGCCCCTTTGGGGGAGTCAATGACACACAACATCGGGGCCAACGTCAGCGTGGGCCGGGTAAGCCAAGGCATATCGCGGATCAGGCTCCGGCCCAGCGCCCGGATTACCGAGGAAGACGGGAGGCGCACCCGCGAGGAACTGCTGGCGCTGACCGGGGGCGTCCGGGGCGGCGTGCTGCTGGAGATCACAGGTGTGGGCTCGGTCAGCAGGGAAGCGATCAGCGTGTACAGCTCGGCGGTAACCGTCAGTGCCTTCGCCATCCTGGGCAGTACTCCCGTGGACCGCGTCATTGCCCACGGACTGCTGGGTCTCCCGCTGCCGGCCTGTCCCAGCGAATATTTCACGGACGAGGAAGAGGCACTGACCTGGCTTCGCACCGTCAGCGGGTGACTTGCCGCTTCGGAGGCCCATCGGGTCCCATCAGCGGTGGCCCTGAAAGAATAGGTGCATGACAGCCATCTTCCTGGTGTGGAACCAGGACCGCGAGGACGACTGGAACTACACGTCCCTCGTCGAGCAGGTGCAGGAAACCGGGCAGTCCCACAAAGAGTGGCGCGTTGCCGGCGCGGCAGGTATCCCCGCCGGATCAGACGCCTGGCTGCTGTTGCGGGGAAAGCACTGGCGGGGCCTGCTCGGGCACGGTGTGGTGATATCAGCAGAGCCCTGCGCCGGGCCGCGCTCCGGAATTGCCGGCGCGCCGTCGTCCCGGCTTATTGTCGCGTTCGACTCCCTTCTTCCGCTCGGCGACCAATTGGGGCCGGAGCTCCTCAGCGTCAACCTTCCCGCAGTGTTGTGGGACGACCTCCGCAACGGCCAGGCCATGGACCCGGCCGCAGAGGCCCGGATCCGCGACCTCTGGCGCCTGGAAGGCCCGGCGCCGATTCCGGAGACGACCTTTCCGCTGCCGGGGAGCTACCCTTCATGGGCCGTCAGTACCGTTGTGGTGAACCGGTACGAACGGGATCCCGAGGCCCGGCGGGCCTGCATCGCCCACTACGGGACGAGCTGCGCGGCCTGCGGCTTTTCCTTTGAAATCGTGTACGGCGAAGCCGGCAGGGACTTCATCGACGTCCACCACACCGTCCCGGTTTCGATGCTGGACAGCAATTACCTGCTGGATCCCGTCACAGACCTGGTGCCGCTCTGCGCCAACTGCCATGCCATGGCGCACATCGGGGTGTCCGCACCCCGGGCGCTTTCGGAATTGCGCCAGATGCTGGCCAGCGCCGGCTTCATGCGCGGACAGACCCTGCGCCCCGCGGAGGTTGAGTCGCAGAATGAGGCACTACGGATCCTGGGACCGGCAAGGGGTGACCCCGGCCATCCGCCGGCCCCGGAACGCTAGGTAAGCCCTGGAACGCTAAGTAAGCTCCGGAACGCTAAGTAATACCTGGCGGGCTTAGCCGGACGGCCTCAGCGCGTTCCGGACCACTCCAACCAAAGAATTGAAGCGGCTGTTTTCCGGAAGGTCGTCGATGAGTACCGGACCGTCCGGCCCCGCAAGCGGGATGCGCCAATTGGGGTGTTCCGCGTCCGTTCCCGGCTGATTCTGCGTACGGGTCTCCCCGACGGCATCCACGAGGGCTACACCCAGCAAGGCGGACGGTGTCAGGGCCGTGAGTGCATACAGCGCCTCGACGGTGCGCTGGACACCGCCCGGCGGATCAGGAAGTAGCCCCCGTTCGCGCACCATGGCGAGCACGGACTCCTGTTCGGCCGCTGCCTCAGCCCGTTCCTCTTCGATGGGGCGCAGCAGCAGGCCCAGTGATTCGCGGAGCGTGACGTGCTCCCCTGCAAGGTAGCCCGCCGTCGGCGGCAGATCGTGGGTGTTGACGCTGGTCAGGCACTGCTGGCGGTATTCCTCCGGGGACAGCGGACCCGAATCATTGTGTTCGAACCACAGGATGGATGTGCCCAGGATCCCCCGCTCCATGAGGTAATCCCGCACCCACGGCTCGAACACGCCGAGGTCCTCCCCGACGACGGTCGCACCAGCCCGCTGGGCCTCAAGGGCCAGGATGCCGATGAGGGCTTCATGGTCGTAGTACACATACGTGCCCTCGGCCGGCCCGGCCCCTTCCGGGATCCACCAGAGACGGAAGAGTCCAAGGATGTGGTCCACGCGGATGCCGCCTGCATGACGGAGTACTGTCCGCAGCATGTCGCGGTACGGCTTGTACCCCGCCGCCGCCAGCCGTCCGGGGTGCCACGGTGGCTGGGTCCAGTTCTGACCCTGCTGGTTGAAGACGTCCGGCGGGGCGCCGACCGTCACACCCTGGGCGAGTACGCCGCGAAGCATCCACGCGTCTGCTCCGGTTGTCTTGACGCCCACGGCCAGGTCATGGACGACGCCGATGGCCATCCCGCATTGTTTCGCCGTCCGCTGGGCGGTGGCCAGCTGCTCGTCGCAGATCCACTGTAACCAGCGGTAAAACTCGAGCCGGTCCGCCTGCTCACGCCGCACGGCGTCGCAGTACGGGGTGTCCGGTGACAGCGCCTCGCCGGACCACTCAGGCGCCGTCGGCGGAAGCCGTTCCGCGAGGGTGCACCACAGGGCGAAGTCATCCAGGCCTTTGCCTTCCGCTGCACAGAAGTTTTCAAACAGGCGGACACGGCCGGGGCTGCGGCGGACCTTGAAAATGAGTTCAAGGGCCTCGAGTTTGGCCTTGTAGCTGGCGTTTCTTTCCAGCAGGCCGTCCGCCGTATTGGCGGTGTGGAGCAACGCCGCGTTCTCCTCAATACCTGCCCGGGATGCACTGTCCAGGTATCCGTACTCGGGCACGTCCTCCACGCGGATGTAGAGCGGGTTGAAGAAACGGCGGGTGGTGGGCAGATACGGCGAATCCTCGATGGGCGGGCATGGTTCCCCGGCATGCAGCGGATTCACCAGGACAAAACCCGCGCCGTCCTTTCCTGCTATCGCGGCCAGGTCCACAAGGTCGGAAAAATCGCCGATGCCCCATGAGCGGGAAGACCGGACTGAATACAGCTGTGCTGTCAGCCCCCACTGCCGTTCGGACGCCAGGCGCCGGGTGGTGTCCAGACGCTCGGGCGTAATGACCAGGGCGCACTCAGCGAGGTCCCCGCCGGCGTCTGCATGCAGGGTGTGCCAGCCCAGGGGCAGATCACCGGGAATGGCAAAGGACGCCTGCCCGGTGAGCGTGCCGTCCACGTCCCGGGGCTCCTCCCAGTTCTCGCGCTGCTCGGCGTCCACGCGGCGCCCCTCCTCGGTTACCGCCCATACGCTGACCGGTGTTCCGTGCGGGACATGGACGGCGACGTGGATTTCGCGGCCTTCCCTCGAAACGACCGACGGCGGGAGGAAACGCCGCCACGGCGCCTGTTCTGCACCGCGCAGGGCGTTCTGGAGGTCATCAACTGTCCCTGTTCGGTCCCCCAGCGCGGCCAGCACGCCGTGCAGCGTGCGGGCAGCGACGGGATGTTCTTGGCCATCCCAGCCGCGGAAGGAAGTGCTCACGCCGCGGGCAGCCGCCAGTTGACGCAGCAGTTCATCGGCCATCCGTGTGGTTTCTTGTCCCGTTCCATCCGCCATGGCCCTTACTCTATTGGGTCGCCGGGCTTCGGCAAGGACACCGCCGCCACGTATTTTCGTGCTGCTGCGTCCGCGGTCCTAGTGATGCGCACTCCCCGGGTGGTGCGCGTGTTCCTCCCCCACGAGCTCGTGCAGCCCGGAGACGGCTTCGGCCAGGGACAGATCGGATGATGACACCACGAATGGCATCAGGAGCCTGTTCTCTTTATCCAGGTGCAGGGCAAAGATGCGTTGAATGGCGCCCGCTGCTACGGCGGCGGCCACGCCCCGGGCGCCGCGGAACTCTTCCACGAGAGCCACGATCACCTGGTGTTCTGCCAGCATGCCTTCAACCAGGAGCCTCGCTTCGGCCGTTTTCCGGGGCCCGCCATAGAGGGGACCTTCTTCGGCAAGGGCATGGGGCACCAGCTCGTTTTCGCACCACTCCAGCAATACCTCGTGCGCATCATGCTCGCCCCCGGCGTCGCGGTTCTCCACCGAGTTCGTCAAAGCGGTAACAAGGGCTGTGAGGCGTTTCAGCATGCCCGCGTGGTGCCTTTCCACAGCCTCCAGGGCTTCGTTCTCCGCAGCCTGGTCCTTCTCTGACGGATGGTTCATGGTCCCTCCCGGTCTCGTGCGCGCCTGCCGTCCGGCGGGCGGCCCCTCACCGGGCGGTTACTGACTATTCGCAATTTCACTCTACGTACGCACGGTCCGGCGGTGACGGGTCTTATGGCCCGAAAAACCTGCGCCCTTTAGGCTCCGCCCCCACGCCGGGCTAGCCTTGAATACTATGGTCGACGTCGAGAGGTTCCGGATCCTGCTTGAATCCGAGCGCGCCCGGAAAACGACATTGCTGCCGGCGCTTCGTGCCGACATCACCGCCGCGAACGCCGCGCGCCAGAACTCGAACGTCGATGACGAGCATGATCCGGAAGGCGCCACCATTGCCTTTGAACTCTCGCAGGCTGCAGCGCTGATGAAGCAAAGCAGCGCCACGCTTGCGCAGGTTGAGGCTGCCCTTGCCCGGATAGCAAACGGCAGCTACGGCCAGTGTGAAATCTGCGGCGTGGCAATTGCCGAAGGCCGGCTCGAAGCCCGCCCCTGGACGCCCTATTGCATCGATCACGCCGGCGGCACGTCAGGTCCGAAGCGATGACGGATGTAGCCGGCCCGTTATGGGAGCGGATCGTTGCGGGCTTCTCCCAGTTGCCCGCGCCGCAGGTGACGGCGACGGAACTATTGATTGTGGTGGTGCTTGCCACGGTGTTGTCGCTCCCCCGGGCTTCCTGGCGCTACTTCGGGCTGCTGGCCACCGTCACCCATGAACTCGGGCATGCGTTTGCTGCCCTCATGTCCGGGCAGCGCCTGGGCGGCATCAGGCTGAGCCTGGACCACTCCGGGACCACCACCACCTACAGCAGGGGTCGTTTCCCCGCGGTCTGGTCCACCTTCTGGGGCTACCCCGTGCCCGGGGTGGTGGGGGCGGCCATGGTGTGGTCGGGTTTCAACGGCTGGGGACCGGCGGCGATGTCCGTCGGCACATTGATCCTGGTGGGTTCGTTCCTGTTCATCCGCAACGCCATGGGACTGCTCATCACATCCGCAGCAGTCGCGGGCAGCGCACTCCTGGTGCTCTTCGTCCCGCCGCAGTTCACCGGCCATGTGGTGATTGCGCTGGGCCTCGCCCTGCTGGTGGCCGCCGTCCGCGACCTGGCCAAACTGTCAAACGTGCACCTGCGGCGGCGGGACAGGCTGCCCACATCCGACGCGCATCTGCTCTACCGGGCCACGTCGGTCCCCGCGGCCGTCTGGATCCTGCTCTTCGCCGCAGTGGTTGCCGGTTCGTGGTGGGTGGCGTGGCAGCCCATGGCCCGGGTGTTTGCGGCACTACTGAGCCAATAGGGTGGACGTATGACTTCAGCTTCCCGCACCGCGGCCGATCACTCTTCCGACCCCGGCTTCAGCACCAAGGGCGCATACGTCACCGGCGGTGAAGAATTCACCCGGGACACCAACTACATCGAGGACCGGATCACCAGGGAGGGCGCGCCGGGCCGGAACGGGGAGCCGGGCTGGCCGGTGGAAGCCGGACGGTACCGCCTGATCGCGGCCCGTGCCTGCCCGTGGGCGAACCGGACAGTCATCGTCCGCAGGCTGCTCGGGCTGGAGGATGCCATCTCCCTGGGACAGCCCGGTCCCACGCATGACGCGCGGTCATGGACCTTTGACCTGGACCCGGGCGGCGTTGATCCAGTCCTCGGGATTGAGCGGATCCAGGACGCCTATTTCAAGAGGTTCCCGGAGTACCCCCGTGGAATTACGGTGCCGGCCGTCGTTGACGTACGCTCAGGCGGCGTGGTCACCAACAACTTCCCGCAGATAACGCTGGACTTCTCCACCGAGTGGACGGCGTTCCACCGGCCCGGAGCCCCGGAGCTCTACCCCGCCCACCTCAGGACCGAGATCGACGAGGTCAACAAGCGGGTGTTTACTGAGGTGAACAACGGCGTCTACCGCTGCGGTTTTGCGGGCTCGCAGGACGCCTACGACGCCGCGTACACGCGCCTGTGGACCGCCTTGGACTGGCTGGAGGAACGCCTTGCCGGCCAGCGGTACCTGGTGGGCGACACCATCACCGAAGCGGACGTGCGGCTGTTCACCACACTGGTCCGTTTCGACGCCGTCTACCACGGCCACTTCAAGTGCAACCGGCAGAAACTCAGCGAGATGCCGGCTCTGTGGGCCTACTCACGGGATCTGTTCCAGACACCAGGATTCGGCGACACAATCGATTTCGTGCAGATCAAGCAGCACTATTACATCGTCCACGAGGACATCAACCCCACCGGAATCGTCCCGCAGGGGCCGGACCTGGCAGGATGGCTGACAGCCCACGGCCGCGAGGCCCTTGGCGGCCGCCCGTTCGGTGCCGGCACGGCTCCCGGTCCCGTCCGCCGCGGCGAGGAAGTTGCCGCGGGACACGGTGCACGCTGACCGGGAGTGATCCTGGCGCGCCGCTAGGGTTGTCCCATGCAACTTTCGTCAGGCTTTGCCGCGCCCGAATACCAAGCCGTCCGGGACCTGTTTGATTCGTTCCTCCGCGATGACCCGCAGTACAGCGCGCAGCTTGCCGCCTACCGTTCAGGCACGAAAGTGCTCGACCTCAGCGGCGGGCCGCGCCTGGCAGCGGACTCGATCACGGGCACCTACTCCTGCTCGAAGGGTGCGGGTGCGTTCGTCATCGCCCTCCTGGTCCAGGACGGACTGCTGGACCTTGACCGCACGGTGGCGCACTACTGGCCCGAATTCGCCGCCCACGGAAAGGACACCATCACGGTCCGCGAGGCGCTCTCCCACAGGGCCGGGCTGCTTGGGGTGGAAGGAGGATTCGCGCTCAGTGAATTCACGACGGCGGATGCGGCCGGAAAGCTGGCGGCATCGCCGCCGCTGTGGCGGCCGGGCTCCACGTTCGGATACCACGCCCTGACCATAGGCATCATCATGGAGGAACTCTGCCGCCGCGTCGCCGGCAGTACCCTCCAGGAGCTGTACGCTTCACGCATCCGGCTGCCGTTCGGCGTCGACTTTTTCCTTGGGCTCCCGGCGGAGCAGGAGCCCCGTTACCGGGACGTGATGTACACCGTCGATCCCGGCCAGCCGTGGCTGGATCCCCTGGGAATTGAAGGCCTCAACGGGAATGCGGCGGTGAGCATGGTGATGGAACTGCCCAACCAGAGAGTCATTCGCGAACATGGCATGAGCAGTGCCGGAGGGGTGGGATCGGCTGAGGGCCTGGCGCGGCTATACGCCGCCGCCACCACAGGCCTCGAGGGCCGTCCGGCCTTCCTGTCACCGGAAACCATCAGGACCATGTCCGAAGAACAGGTCTGGGGGCTGGACCGTGCGTCCGGGCTCGACAATGCCTTTGCTGTTGTCTTTATGAAGCCGCACCCCAGCCGCAACTTCGGCAGCCACCGCGCGTTCGGCCACGAAGGTGCCAGTGCCGCGCTGGGCTTTGCGGATCCCGCCTACGACCTCGCCTTCGGCTACGTGCCTGGAACCCAGGAGGAAGGCAGGACCCCGGGCCGCGCACACCGGCTGGCCCACGCGGCCCGTCAGGCGGCCGCCTCCACCGATCGGGCCACGGCCCCAGTGCCTACCCGTGAGTAGGTTTATCCACTTGTAGCAGTCTCCGGACACCTTTATGGTGGGGCCAGATGGCTACTTCAAAACAGCAGGACGAGGCCACCCCTTCGCGGGTCGGCAATATACGGCAATCCCTGACGGACAGCGTTGCCGTTGCCTTGTCAGGTCCGCGGCTTCAGCTGGCCGCCAAGGCAGGCCTTGCAGCCGGCCTCGCCTTCCTCATTGCTCCGCTGATGCCCGGCGCCGCGGCCCAGTACCCGTATTACGCCCCGCTCGGCGCGCTGGTCGCCATGTACGAGAACGTGTCGGGGTCCATGAAGCAGGGCGTCCAGACGCTGGTGGGGCTCGCGATGGGCATCGGCCTGGCCTTCCTGCTGGTCAGCGTCAGCGATCCCTCGCCAATCACCGTGGCCATTTTCATGGGGCTCGGGGTCCTGTTGGCCGGGCTGCCCCGTCTTGGGGCCGGCCGGGACTGGATTCCGACGGCGGCCCTGCTCGTCCTGTTGGTGGGCGGAAACAACCCGGACGACTTCTCCTTCGGCTACCTGGTTCAGATGGGAGTCGGAGTCGCCGTGGGTATCGCGGTCAACATGCTTGTTTTCCCGCCGCTGCACTTCAAAGCCGCAGCCCTCAGCCTCGCCGAACTCCGCTGGGCGCTCGCCAAGCAGCTGTCGGACATGGGCGAAGCGCTGAGGGAAAAATGGCCGCCCGAACACGCCGACTGGGCAGTGCGTTCGGAGGAGCTCGCCCAATCCGCCCGGGCCGTCAGGGCCGCCGTCCAGAAGGCCGATGCAAGCCGGCAGGTCAATCCACGACGCCGGCTCCACCCGCACGATCTGGACCGTGACTACAAAAACGTCCGGGGCCTCGAGAGCGTGACCTTCCACATTCAGGACATGACCGAAGTGCTGTCCGATGTCATCTGGGACAAGGACGTGCCCTTCGTCATCCCGCTGCCCTACAGCGAGCCGCTGGCCGATGCGCTGGCCGCGGTCAGCGAGGTCCTGCGGTCCATGGAAGACGAGCATCCGGAAAAGCAAAACGAGCTGATTGAGGCAGCCAAAACGGCCGTGGACGCACTGGCAGAGCGGATGGCATCCGATGACGTCAACCCGGATGCCCCCAGCGCCGCCGAATCAATCGTGTTGAATCTCCACCGGATCCTCCGGGTGGTCGCGGCCGGGCAGTCCTGAGCTATAGCGCACTTACGCTGCCCGTGAAATGCCTGCGGCCGGACCGCGGATTCCATGCGGCGTAGCCGGAGCGCAGCCAGGCCCCCGAAGGGGAATTGACCGAACTGATGTCCAGTGCGACGCGTGCCGGCAGGAACACCGGCGCTTCAAACGCAACATCCCAGCGGAAGGACTCCCCCTTCACGGCGCCCACGTCGGCAAGTGCCCGCGAGGCCAGGTACATGCCGTGCGCTATGGAACGCCGTAGACCCAGGGCTTTGGCCGAGAGCACGCTCAGGTGGATGGGGTTGAAGTCGCCGGACACGGCCGCGTAGGCCCTTCCCGTGTCAACCCCCAACTGCCACAGCGCCGTGGGATCCGGCGCTGAGAACGTCGCAGGTGCAGCCGGTGCTGAGGGCTTGTCGATGCCGGGGAGGAAGACGCCCTTGGCCAGGTATGTGGAAGTTCCCCTCCAAAGGACCATGGATTCACCGGCTCGCCGGACCACCGCGACGATATCAACCTGCGTGCCGGCACGGTGGCCGCCCAGGTTCTCGGCCCAGGACGTGATGTCCAGGGCTTCAGTGAACAGGATGGCTCCGTGCTGCTCCACTCTGTTGCCCAGGTGCACCATTCCCAGCAGCGGCAGCGGAAAATCGTCGCGGTTCATGACGCTCATGGATACCGGAAACGCCAGGGCGTGAATGAATCCGGCCGGCAGAATGTCGCTTGCCGTCTCGCCCACCAGATGCTGGTAGGCGGTGAGGTTTCCTACCTCGGCCGTCACCCCCCTCACTTCATGCCCGCAGGGTGGAAGCGTGATCCCCGCGTCAGTGCCCAGCACCCGGCGCCGTGCGGCGGTGGCCGCGGCATTCACATAGAGCTTGGATAACGACGGCATGTCCCCGAGGATCACGGGCTGGGCACCGGTCATGCGCCCACCAGGTTCTGTCCGCACACCCGCAGCACGTCGCCGGTAATGCCGCCGGCGGCATCGCTCGCCAGGAAAGCGATCGCCTCTGCGACGTCTCCGGGCCGGCCGCCCTGCTGGAGGGAGTTCAGGCGCCGGGCAACTTCGCGGGTGGCAAACGGAATCCGGGCAGTCATTTCGGTTTCGATGAAGCCCGGAGCAACGGCATTGATGGATCCGTGGCATTCCGCCAGGAGGGGTGCCGTGGCGCGCACCATGCCCATCACGCCGCCTTTCGACGCCGCGTAATTCGTTTGACCGCGGTTGCCTGCGATACCGCTGGTGGAGGCAACCGAAACAATCCGTGGAGAGTTGCGGAAATGCTCGGAGGCCAGCAGGGCCTCATTGATGCGCAGCTGGGCGGCGATGTTGACGGCAAGGACGGAATTCCAGCGGTCCGGATCCATGTTGGCCAGCAACTTGTCCCGGGTAATGCCTGCGTTGTGCACAACAATGTCCAGGCGCCCGTGCCTGCCCACGGCGTGGTCGATGATCCGCTGCCCGGCGTCCTCCCGGGTGATGTCGAGCTGCAGTGCCGTGCCGCGGACCTCGTTGGCCACGGCGGCCAGGTGGTCGCCGGCGGCAGGAATGTCAACAACCACCAGGGTGGCGCCGTCCCGGTGGAGCGTGCGTGCAATTGCCGCGCCGATGCCGCGGGCGGCACCGGTCACGACTGCGACCTTTCCGGCCAGCGGCTTGTCCGGATCGGCCGGCAGTGTCCCCTCCCCGGAGGCGACGGTCAGGAACTGGCCGTCGACGAAAGCCGACCGGCCGGAGAGGAAGAACCGCAGTGCTCCCAGGGCGCTGGGACTGGTGGTGGTTACCCCGTCCGCAAGGACGATGCCGTTTGCCGTGGCGCCGGCGCGCAACTCCTTGGCCAGGGATCGCAGTAGCCCGTCCACACCCTGGCGCGCTGCGGCAGACGCCGGACCCGGCGCACCAGCCGCAGTCCGGGACACCGTCACGACCCGGGCGCTGGGTGACAAATCCCGGATGGACGCCGCTGCGGCGAGGACCGGCCGTTCCAGATCCTCCGGGCGGGACAGTTCGTCCAGAACCAGGATGATGGCGCCCAGCTTTTCCCGGGGCACCGCATGCCGGCGGACGTCGAGGTCCCAGGACAAAAGGGCGGCCGCCAGTTCGTCGGCGCCGTCACTGGAGCCCTGGATCAGGATCGGACCTGGGACCAGGGGCTGTCCCGGCTGGTGACGCCGGAGGACTACCGGCTGCGGCAGGCCCAGCTTCCTGGCAACATCCTTGCCGATTCCATGGCTTACGAATTGGGTGTATTTGTCCGTCACGCCGGCCTCCTTAGAATCCTTCAAGAATGGCGACGACGCCCTGGCCGCCGGCAGCGCAGATGGAAATCAGGCCGCGGGCCGGACGTCCGTCCACCCGGCCCTTGTCGTGGAGCATCTTCGCCAGGGAGGCCACGATCCGGCCGCCGGTCGCAGCGAACGGGTGCCCCGCTGCCAGTGACGAACCGTTGACGTTCAGGGTGGACCGGTCAATGCTGCCCAGCGCCCCGTCCAGGCCCAGGCGAGTGCGCCCGAATTCCTCGTCTTCCCAGGCGGCCAGGGTGCTGAGGACGGTGCCGGCAAACGCTTCGTGGATCTCGAAGAAGTCGATGTCATCGAGCGTCAGGCCGTTGCGGGCCAGGAGGCGCGGCACGGCGAATGCCGGCGCCATCAACAGGCCGTCCTTGCCGTGGACGAAGTCGACGGCGGCCGCCTCGCCGTCGACCACCGTGGCGAGTTTGGGCAGTTCGTGGGCGTCCGCCCATTCCTCCGAGGCAAGCAGGACGGTGGACGCGCCGTCGGTGAGCGGCGTGGAGTTGCCCGCTGTCATGGTTGCCTCGGCTCCGAGGTTCTTGCCGAAGACGGGCTTGAGTGTCGCCAGCTTTTCCAAGGTGGTGTCAGCGCGGAGGTTCGAGTCCCGGGTCAGGCCGCGATAGGGCGTGAGCAGATCGTCGAAAAAGCCTGCATCGTAGGCGGCGGCGAGGTTGCGGTGGCTGTTGTACGCCAGCTGGTCCTGGGCTTCCCGCGTGATCTTCCACTGTGCGGTGGTGAGCGCCTGGTGCTCACCCATGGAGAGTCCGGTCCGGGGCTCCCCCGTGTTGGGTGCGTCGGGTGCCAGGTCCTTGGGACGCAGGCGGCTCAGGACCTGAATCCGCTGGGGCAGTGTTTTGGCCCTGTTGAGGTCCAGCAGCACCTCGCGCAGGCCCTCGCTCACGGCAATCGGCGCATCGGACGCGGAATCGACGCCACCGGCAATCGCCGAATCAATCTGTCCAAGCTTGATCTTGTTGGCCAGGCCCAGGACCGTTTCGAGTCCTGTGGCACATGCCTGCTGGAGGTCGTAGGCGGGAGTTTCCGCGGAGAGGGCCGAGCCCAGAACTGCCTCCCGGGTGAGGTTGAAGTCGCGGGAGTGCTTAAGCACGGCGCCGGCGGCAACCTCGCCGATCCGTTCATCCTGAAGGCCGAAACGGGCAATCAGGCCGTCCAGGGCTGCCGTCAGCATGTCCTGGTTCGAAGACTTGGTGTAGGCGCCGCCGGTCCGCGCGAACGGAATCCGGTTTCCGCCGACCACCACAGCTTTGCGCAACGAGTCCCGTCCATGCTTGGCCGCTTGGCTGGTGGATGATTCCTCTGGTCCGGTGGCGGACTGTCCGGTAAAGGACATGTGCTGTCTCCTTTGGCTGAACTCTGATTACCGATACCCAGCGTACCTGATACGCTGAGTATCGTGAACATTCCCCCCGTTGATCCTCCCGAGCCCCGGGACGGCAACTCCCCCGGCGGTATTTCCGCAAGCGGCACGGCCGTCGACGGACGCGCTGCCCGCTGGCAGTCGCACCGGGAGGAGCGACGGCGCGAACTGATCAAATCGGCTCGAAAGGCGGTCCATGCCCTGGGGAGCGACGCTTCCATGGAGGACATCGCGGCCGCAGCAGGCACGTCAAAGTCCGTGTTCTACCGCTATTTCGGCGACAAGGCCGGGCTGCAGCAGGCAGTCGGCGAGGTAGTGCTCAGCCAGATGCAGCGCCGTATCCAGGAAGCCGCGCAGAGTGCGCAAACGCCGCGGGAAGGGCTTCTGGCCATGGTCTCCGCGTACCTTCAAATGGCCGAAACCAGCCCCCACGTCTACACCTTCGTTACCACCTACTCTGCGGGCGAGCCGGGAACAACCACCGGAGGAATGGCCGCCGCCGGCGCCCTTGGCCACTTCTTCGAAGAAGTCCGCGACATGATCGCCCGGCCCATGCGGGAGCACCTCGGCGCAGGCAAAGAAGCCGTGATCGGGTATTGGCCCACGGCGGCGATCGGTCTCGTCCGGAACGCCGGGGAGCAGTGGCTTGCCACGCCGGAATCAACGAACAAACCCGACCAGGAAACAATGGCCCGCCAGATCACGGCCTGGCTGTGCGTCGGGATAGCCCCGGAACTCGAAGTCCTGGATCCACTCAATCCGACCCCTAGTGAATTGTCAGAACCAAAGAAGGAATCGACATGACTGACGTAGTTGACCGCCCCGCCAGCCAGGCAAGCCGCCCCGCCGCCCGCGCACACCACCGCGCCGACGCGACGCCGTCCGTCGACGTCGCTGCGCTTGGTGAGCAGCTCCTGGGCAAGTGGGCCCGGATCCGCCTGCATTCGCGCGAGCTGGCAGGCCGCCCCGAACTGTACAAGACAGAGGGCCTGACCCATACGGAGCACCGGAAGCGCACATTCGGCCAGCTCAAGTACCTGGTGGACAACGGTGCCGTCCACCGCGCCTTTCCCGCGTCGCTGGGCGGTTCCGATGATCACGGCGGCAACATCGCCGGGTTCGAGGAACTTGTCACGGCCGATCCGTCGCTGCAAATCAAGGCTGGCGTCCAGTGGGGCCTGTTTGGTTCGGCTGTGATGCACCTGGGCACGGCGGAACACCATGCCAAGTGGCTGCCCGGCATCATGAATCTGGACATCCCCGGCTGCTTCGCGATGACGGAAACCGGGCACGGCTCAGATGTTGCCAGCATTGCCACCACGGCGACCTTTGATCCGGCCACGCAGGAATTCGTGGTCAACACACCGTTCCGTGCCGCATGGAAGGACTACATCGGCAACGCCGCCATAGACGGACTTGGCGCCGTGGTGTTCGCCCAGCTGGTCACCGGCGGCGTCAACCACGGAGTCCACGCCTTCTACGTGGACCTGCGGGATCCGGAAACCAAGGAATTCCTGCCGGGCGTCGGCGGTGAGGACGACGGCGTCAAAGGCGGCCTGAACGGCATCGACAACGGCCGGCTGCATTTCAGCAACGTCCGCATCCCCCGGACCAACCTGCTCAACCGCTACGGCAACGTTGACACCGACGGCGCCTACACCTCTCCCATAGCCAGCCCCGGCCGCCGTTTCTTCACCATGCTGGGAACCCTGGTCCAGGGCCGGGTCTCGCTGGACGGTGCTGCGGTGGCTGCCAGCAAGATCGCCCTTAAGACCGCCATCCAGTACGCCACTGAACGCCGCCAGTTCAACGCTTCATCGCACACTGACGAGGAGGTGCTGCTCGACTACCAGCGCCACCAGCGGCGGCTGTTCACCCGTCTTGCCACGACTTACGCCGCAGGCTTTGCCCACGAGCAGTTGCTGCAGAAGTTCGACGACGTGTTCTCAGGCGCCCACGACACCGACGAGGACCGCCAGGACCTCGAGACCCTGGCCGCCGCGCTCAAACCGCTCAGCACCTGGCATGCCCTCGACACGCTCCAGGAATGCCGCGAGGCCTGCGGCGGCGCCGGGTTCCTGATTGAGAACCGCTTTGCATCCCTGCGCGCCGACCTGGACGTCTATGTCACTTTCGAAGGTGACAACACGGTGCTGCTCCAGCTGGTGGCCAAGCGGCTCCTGGCGGACTACGCCAAGGAATTCCGCAACGTCGACGTCGGGGTGTTGGCCCGCTACGTGGTGAGCCAGGCCGCCGGGACCGCAGTCCACCGGACGGGCCTTCGCCAGGTAGCCCAGTTCGTGGCCGACACGGGCTCCGTGCAGAAGGCTGCCATCGCGCTGCGGGACGAGGGCACCCAGCGGTTGCTGCTGACCGACCGGGTGCAGACCATGGTTGCTGAAGCGGGTGCCGCACTGAAGGGGACGAACAAACTGCCGCAGCAGAAGGCTGCCGAAGCGTTCAACCAGCACCAGCACGAACTCATCGAAGCGGCGCAGGCACATGCGGAACTACTGCAGTGGGAGGCCTTCACCGAGGCCCTGGCGAACGTGAAGGACCCGGGCACCAGGCGGGTGCTGACCTGGCTGCGGGACCTGTTCGGACTCTCGCTCATCGAGAAGAACCTGTCCTGGTACCTCATGAACGGGCGGCTGTCGATGCAGCGTGCGCGCACGGTGGGCGACTATATCAACCGGCTTCTGGTCAAGATCCGGCCGCACGCCGTGGATTTGGTGGATGCCTTCGGGTACGGACCGGAACATCTCCGGGCGGCGATTGCGACCGGCGCTGAGCAGATCCGGCAGGACGAAGCACGGGCGTACTTCCGTTCGCAGCGCGCCGACGGCAAGGCCCCCGTTGACGAGAAAGTCCTTCTTGCGAAGAAGGCGCGTGACTCCAAGCCTCCGCGCCGCTAGGTAAAACTCACGCCGGCAGGAAACGACGACGGCGCCGCCCCCCCTTAAGCGGGGGCGGCGCCGTCGTCGTTTAAGTCCTTTTAGGCAAGGACCGCGTTAGGCGAGGACCGAGCGGTACACCTCAAGGGTGGTTTGCGTGATGGAGTCCCAGGAGAAGTGCTCCTCCGCGCGGCGGCGGCCGGCCTGTCCCATGGCGCGGGCGCGCTCCGGATCGGACACCACCTCGGTCAAGGCGGCTGCGAATTCGTTGACGAACTTCTCCGGATCCAGCGGGGTTCCGGTGCCGTCGGTGACCTGCTCGAGATCCACCAGCAGTCCGGTTTCGCCGTGCCGGACAACCTCCGGGATCCCGCCGGTGGCGCTGGCCACCACGGCCGCACCGCAGGCCATGGCCTCCAGGTTCACGATGCCCAGCGGCTCGTAGATGGACGGGCAGGCAAAGGCGGTTGCGTGGCTGAGGACCTGGATCAGTTCGTTGCGGGGAAGCATCCGTTCAATAAGGACAACTCCGCTGCGCTGAGTCTGCAGCTCCTCGATCAGGCGGGCAGTTTCCGCGGCGAGCTCCGGAGTGTCCGCCGCGCCGAGGCACAGGACCAGCTGGACATCGGCCGGCAGCTTGGCTGCGGCACGCAGCAGGTACGGAACGCCCTTCTGGCGGGTGTTGCGGCCTACGAAAACTACGCTGGGCAGCGCCGGATCGATGCCCAGGGCGCGGATGGCGTCATCTGCCTCGTCACGCTGCCAGAGTTCGACGTCGATGCCGTTGTGCACCACGCGGACCTTGGCCGGGTCCACGTCCGGGTAGCTGCGCAGGATGTCCTGCCGCATCCCCTCGGACACGGCGATGATTGCAGCGGCGGCCTCGTAGGCGGTCTTTTCCACCCAGGAGGACAAGGCATAGCCGCCGCCGAGCTGTTCGGCTTTCCACGGCCGGAGCGGCTCCAGGCTATGCGCGCTCAACACGTGCGGAATGCCGTGCAGCAGCGAGGCGAGGTGGCCCGCCATGTTGGCGTACCAGGTGTGCGAATGCACAAGGTCGGCCCCCGCGATGTCCGGCACGATGCGCAGATCGACCCCGAGCGTCTGGACGGCGGCGTTGGCGGCCCCCAGATCCTCCGGAACGGAGTAGGACGTCACCTTCGCCCCGTGATAGTCGGGATCCCGGGGCGCCCCGAAGGCCCGCACCTGCAAATCCACATGCTTGGCCAGCACACGGCTTAGTTCAGCCACATGGACCCCGGCGCCACCGTAAATCTCGGGCGGGAACTCTTTAGTCACAATGTCTATTCGCACGATACCCAAGGTAGTCCTTACGGCGTATCTGTTCTAGTGTGAAGGGGTCCGGGCGTGCCGGACTATTGGGGAAAGATACGAAGGCGTACAGGAGCGACCACCATGCCGTTGAATAAGAAAGTCCTGGCTATTGTCCTCGCAGGCGGCGAGGGCAACCGTCTGATGCCATTGACGGCGGACAGGGCCAAACCCGGCGTGCCTTTTGCCGGGAGCTACCGGCTGATTGACTTTGCACTTTCCAACCTCGTGAATTCCCGCTACTTGCAGATTGTGGTGTTGACGCAATACAAATCCCACAGCCTGGACCGGCACATTTCCGAAACGTGGCGAATGTCCACGCAGCTGGGAAACTACATTGCATCCGTCCCCGCGCAGCAGCGTGTGGGCAAGAGCTGGTTCCTTGGCAGCGCTAATGCCATTTACCAGTCCCTGAACCTGATCCATGACGCCAACCCCGACATTGTGGTCGTTGTTGGCGCGGACCACGTCTACCGCATGGACTTCGCGCAGATGGTGGAGCAGCACGTGGCCAGCGGCGCCAAGGCCACGGTGGCCGCCGTCCGCCAGCCCCTCAACATGGCCGACCAGTTCGGTGTCATCGAAGTGGACCAGAACGATCCCCAGAAGATTGCGGCCTTCGTGGAGAAGCCGTCCTCAACTCCGGGCCTGGCCGCCGATCCGACGCAGTTCCTGGCTTCCATGGGCAACTACGTGTTCGATGCCGATGCCCTGGTGGACGCCCTGCACGTTGATGCCGAGCGCCTGGATACCAAGCACGACATGGGCGGCGACATCATTCCGTACTTCGTCAACAAGGGCGAAGCAGGCGTTTATGACTTCACGCTGAACGACATTCCGGGTTCCACCGAACGGGACCGCACTTACTGGCGCGACGTGGGCACCATCGATTCCTTCTATGATGCGCACATGGACCTTATTTCCCCGATGCCGGTTTTCAACCTGTACAACTCGGAATGGCCCATTTACACCCGGCAGAGCATTTCCCCGCCCGCAAAGTTCGTCCGCGGCAAGGGAAACACCGTGGGTACGGCACTCGATTCGATCGTGGCCAGCGGTGTGGTGATCTCCGGGGGCATCGTGGAGGGTTCAGTCCTGTCCAACGACGTTTACGTGGGAACGTCCAGCCGGGTGGTTGATTCGGTCCTGATGGACAAGGTGCAGATCGGCGAGGGCGCCGTGGTCAACCGCGCCATCATCGACAAAAACGTCAAGGTGCCTGCCGGTGCTGCGATCGGCCTGGACCCGGAGCGCGACCGCGCCCGCGGATTCAAAGTCACCGATTCGGGCATCACCGTGTTGTCCAAGGGCCAGGAAGTTCCTGAACCGGACGAGGCCGAACGCGCACTGTCAGCCGCCAACCTTCACCAGGTGCCCAACGCAGTGAAGGCGGCCACTGAAAACTACCCGGCCGCACGGGAATCCGTGACCCAACTGGGTGAAGCCCACGCAGCGACACTGGGTGTGAGTGTCGCCGACTAGGACCGGATCCCTGTCCCCCGAAACCTGACGGCAGGCCGTAGGATTCCCAGGCTGTAAAATTGGACCAATGAACACCCCCGATTTGACGCCTGAGGACATCCAGGCCTGCCTCAAGGTTCTCAACACCATCCACGCCTACGACGAGGAACACCCTGACTACGTCTCGGTGCGCCGCGCCACCGGCAAGATGTTCAAGGCTGTCAAACGACACCGACGGGTCACCAAACGCGACCTGATCGCGGAGTCGGACCGGGCAGTGATCGCCCAGACGGCCACGGCTGCACCCGACCGGATCGACGACGAAACGCGCGGGAACAAGCTGGAACCCTCAGCGACGGGGAAGGTGGCCGGTCACCTCATCAGGTCCCGCCCCTGCTACATCTGCAAGAACCACTACACGCAGGTTGACGCGTTCTATCACCAGCTGTGCCCTGAATGTGCCGCATTCAGCCACAGCAAGCGTGATGCGCGCACCGACCTCACGGGCCGGCGTGCGCTGCTGACGGGCGGACGCGCGAAAATCGGCATGTACATTGCCCTGCGGCTGCTTCGCGACGGCGCGCACACCACGATCACCACACGGTTCCCGAAGGATGCTGCACGCCGCTTCGCGGCGATGGAGGACAGCGGGGACTGGCTCCACCGGCTCCGGATTGTGGGCATTGACCTCCGTGATCCCTCCCAGGTGATGGCCCTGACCGACTCCCTCGACGCTGCGGGTCCCCTGGACATCATCATCAACAACGCCGCCCAGACAGTCCGCCGGTCCGGGAACGCCTACAAACCCCTGGTTGATGCCGAGGACGAGCCCTTGCCGGCAGCCCTTGAGGCAGCCAATGGCGGCCCGGAACTGGTGACGTTCGGCCATGCCCACGACAAGCACCCGCTCGCCCTTGCCAGCAGCGTCACGGAGCACCCGGTCCTGGCCGGGGACGCCATCACCTCCCTTGCCCTCTCGACAGGCTCGGCATCGCTGGAGCGCATTGCCTCCGGCACGGCCATTGACGCCGGCGGACTGGTCCCGGATCTTGCCACGATCAACAGCTGGACCCAGGTGGTGGACGAAGTGGATCCGCTGGAAATGCTCGAGGTGCAGCTCTGCAACGTCACGGCGCCCTTCCTGCTGGTGAGCCGGCTGCGTGCAGCCATGAAGCGGTCCACCGCGCACCGGAAGTACATCGTGAACGTCTCCGCCATGGAGGGCCAGTTCTCCCGCGCCTACAAGGGCCCGGGCCACCCCCATACGAACATGGCCAAAGCCGCGCTGAACATGATGACCCGGACCAGCGCGCAGGAAATGCTCGACGCCGACGGCATCCTGATGACCGCGGTGGACACCGGCTGGATTACCGATGAGCGGCCCCACTTCACCAAGGTCAGGCTCATGGAGGAAGGCTTCCATGCGCCGCTGGACCTCGTGGACGGTGCAGCCAGGGTCTACGACCCGATTGTCATGGGGGAAAACGGCGAGGACCAGTTCGGCGTCTTCCTTAAGGACTACAAGCCCAGCCCCTGGTAGGCGCCGCAACGACGGTAGCGCCATAACGCCGGCGGGGAGACGCAACGCGCCTGTCCACTATCAGAGGCTGTCGTGGTGCCGCTAGGGGCCCTATGGCCCTAATGGGCATGGCGGCGGGACCGTAACGTGGGTTTACATGAACAACATGACGCCGCCCGAAGGCCAGCTGTCCATTGACCAGTGCTGGGTCATGCTCGACACGGAAACGGTGGGAAGGATCGCCCTCATCGTCGACGGCCACCCCGAGATTTTCCCGGTGAACTTCGTGCTCCAGCGCCGCAGCATCGTCTTCCGAACCGCCGGCGGGACGAAGCTCTGGGCCGCCATGACCGCCAAGCCCGTGGCCTTCGAAATCGACGGCTATGACGCCCATGAAGAGAAGGCCTGGAGCGTCGTAGCCCGCGGCGAAGCCGAACTGATCGAGACCCAGGACGAAAAGGACGAGGTAGATGCCCTCTTCCTGGAACCGTGGCAGCCCGGCGACAAGGACTACTACGTCCGCGTGGCGCCAAAGGCCCTGACCGGCCGGCGGTTCAAGGTCAAGAAGCCGGACCTGTGGAACACCCGGCTCTCCGATCCCCGGCGCGCGGCTTTCGAGTAGGCAGCGCCTGCGTTCGGGGAGTCAATGCTTCGCCGGCGTGTGCACTACCAGGACCGGGCAATGCGCGTGCGCAACGCAGGCCGAACTTACGGACCCGAGTAGCAGGCCGCCGAAGCCGCCGTGGCCGCGACGGCCGACCACCAGCATGTCCGCAGTCCGGCTGGCATCGATGAGGGTATGGCGCGGGCGCCCCTGCACCAGCCGGGCTTCGACGTTCGGCGGCGTCTCCGGCCCGAAAGCCTTGGCTACGGCGTCGTTCAGGATCTCCCCGGCACGGACATCGAAGTCGTTGATTCCCATGGCCACGTAGCCGTCGTATACCGGCGGGTAATCCCAGCACGCCAGCGCCACAACCTGGGCTCCGAGTTGTCCCGCAAGGCCTTGCGCCCGCTTCAGGGCTTCCACCGACGCGTCCGACCCATCCACTCCGACAACGATGGTACGGACGTCCCTGGCCTCATTCATGTCGTTCCCTTTCGCAGGGCTGTCGCGCGTAGAACCCGGCCGCGGAGCGGCAGGGGTTCTTCAAGGATGTGTGCCGGAACCGCCCGGTGCTAGGGCCTAAAGTCATGCCCGCTGTGGGTCCAAGGACCCTTGTTGCGTCCGGAGGCGTCAACGAGAATGGCAGAGCCGGATGAGGGAAACCGGGTCCGGAGAGACATAATGGGATCTGCACAGCACCGCAAGCCGGTTGCGGACCGATGATGGCAGCTCCGGCCGCCGGACAGGAGGACCATGATTCCTCGGGCAGACCAGGTTCCCACCGCACAGGACGTGCATACCGACCTGATCCGTGTGTTCATCCTCGATGACCATGAACTTGTCAGGCGCGGGCTGCAGGAGCTCCTGGAGGGCGAGGGTTTCCAGGTGGTGGGCAGCTCAGGGTCTGCTGTCGAGGCAACGCGGCGGATTCCGGCGCTGCACCCCGACGTCAGCGTGCTCGACGCCCGCCTTCCGGACGGCACGGGGATCGAAGTCTGCCGGGACGTCCGGTCGGTGGACCCGAACCTCAACTGCCTGATCCTGACGAGTTTCGACGATGAGCAGGCACTGCGGGGCGCGGTACTCGCCGGCGCCCGCGGTTACGTCCTGAAGGAAATCGGCGGCACGGACCTCATCGGGGCACTCCGGCGTGCGGCGGCCGGTGAGTCGCTGTTCGACGACGGCGTGGCGGCCAGCGTCGTCGACAGCCTCGTTACTCCCCAGCAGGTGGACCCTAGGATAGCCGGGCTCACACCGCAGGAACGGCGCGTCCTGGAACTCGTGGGCGGCGGCCTGACGAACCGGCAGATTGCCGCTGAAATGTTCCTGGCGGAGAAGACCGTCAAGAATTACGTGTCCTCGCTACTGGCAAAACTTGGCTTTGAACGGCGGACACAGGCTGCGGTGTACATTGCCAACAGCTCCATGCCGGCCCCGTCGCCTTCAGGCCACTCTGCTGCGGCGCATTCGTCCACAGCCCACTCAGCCGGCAGCGAGTCCGACGGGCACAGGCATTAGAGGCAACACGGGCACTACAGACGGGCACAGGCACTAAAGCGGAACCGACCACTCAAGGCTTGTCCCGCTGCCCGGTGCGCCGGTGATGGTGCAGGTTCCCTCCAATATCCTGGCGCGCTCCTCCATGTTGTTGAGGCCGTTGCGCTTCGTGGAACCATTGAACCCGCTGCCGTTGTCCGTGACCAGGACAGTCATCATGCCGTCCAGGGCAGAAACGGACACCTCGATCGAGTCTGCTCCCGAATGGCGGATGGCATTGCTCAGCCCTTCCGAAACAACGGCCACCACATGTTCGGCCTTGTCAGGAAGGACTGAGTCAACCGGTCCTTCCAGGATGAGACCGGGTGTAAAGTGCATGGACTTGGCCGCGCTCCGGGTGACGCGGCGGAGGCGCGCGCTGAGCGACTCTGTGTCGCCGTTGCCGGTCCTGAGCGAGTAGATGGTGTCCCTGAGGCTGCGAATGGCCTCATCGAGCTCCCCCGTGATGGCGCGGATCCGGTCCAGCGCAAGCCCTTCCTTCGTGAAGCGGTTCAGGCTTTGGACGCTCAGGCCGGCGGCGAAGAGCCGCTGGATCACGAGGTCATGAAGGTCGCGGGCAATACGGTCGCGATCCGAATACACCAACAATTCTTCCCGCAGCCGGTGGACCCTGGCGAGTTCCAGCGCCAGCGCCACATGGGACCCGAAAACAGCACCCATCTCCACATCTATCCGGCCATACGGGCCCGCCCCGGAGTCCCGGACGAGGAGGAGCAGGCCATGGTGGGCGCCCTGGGTGCTGAGTGCCACTGCAAGCAGCGGTCCGGCAACGGTATCCCCCAGCACTTCGAGCACGTCGGCGGCGTTGTCCACGAGAAGGGGGTCGCCGCCTTCGAGCACGCCCCGGAGGGCATCCGAGTCCAAGGACAGCGGGAGGCCGGAAAACAGCTCTGCACCTTCGCCGTCGGCCCCGGCGACGACGTAGCCGTCGCCGCCCGCAGCGGGCTCCACGATCAGGGCCAGCTTGGATCCGGACTCCCGAAGGGCCCTTCCGGCGATGGGACCAAGTCCGGCGGAGTGGGCCGGATCGGTCCCCAGCATCAGCCCGGCAACATCCATGCACGCCTCAAGCCATTGGGCACGCCGCCTGGCGTCGTCGTAGAGCCGGGCGTTCTCAATGGCGACGCCGGCAGCGGCCGCCAGGGCAACGGCCAGCTCTTCATCCTCCACCGTGAAGTCGCCGCCGCCCACTTTTTCCGTTAGATACAGGTTTCCGAAGACGACGTCCCGCACCCGGACCGGAACGCCAAGGAATGACTGCATCGGCGGGTGGTGCTCGGGAAAGCCGTAGGCCTCGGGATGGGTCCGCAGGTCATGAAGCCGTAGCGGCCGGGGGTCGGAGATCAGCAATCCCAGGACGCCATGGCCGGTGGGGAGGGGGCCGATGTGCTTTGCGAGTTCGCCGTCGATCCCGACCGTGATGAAGTGGCTGAGGGCGCGGTCATCCCCGATGACACCCAGGGCCCCGTAACGGGCGCGCAATAGCTGGCAGGCGGACTGGACAACCCGTTCCAGAACGGCGTCGAGGCTCAAGTCCTCGGCAACGGCCACGACCGCTTCGAGCAGGCCACCCATGCGCTCCTGGAACTGGAGGAGCTCACCGGCCCGGGACACAAAGTCCTTGAGCAGGTCTTCGATCCTGGTGCCGCTTGCCGCGGTGTATCGCTCGGGGCCGTCGCCATCGGCATGCTTATCCACAAACCACTCCTGACCGCGTCCGTCCGCTCCGGCGTCGTGAGGCCAGAATACCGTTAAGGCATTCAACATGGCGTGAGGCTGTCGATTTGGCGGCAGGGACCTTGGGCCCTAGCTTTCCGGACGTTCCCTCGCCTAGGCTCGGCGTCATGAGCACTGATCCTAAACCGGGCGCTGACCATCCGCACGAAGTCGAAAACCTTGACAATCACGAATGCTGGCGCTTGCTGCGGAGCGTCTCAGTGGGCCGGCTGGCCGTCTGGGTGGACGACCACCCGGACATCTTCCCCATCAACTACAAAGTGGACCACGGAACCCTCGTCTTCCGCACGGCGGACGGCACCAAGCTGCAGGCAGCCACCGGTGACACTGCCGTGGCCGTGGAGGCCGACGGCGTGGACGCGGACAGCGGCATCGCCTGGAGCGTGGTGATCAAGGGACAGGCCGCCCCGGTCAAGAACCAGCAGGAGGTTCTGGACACCGTGGGACTGCTTCTTTTCCCCTGGCAGGCCGGCAAGAAAGAGCACTTCGTCCGGATTACGCCGGACACAGTCACGGGCCGCCGTTTCAAGGTCACTCCCCCGTTGACCTGGTGGACGCCGCTGGATGACGCCACCCGGTCCGGGTACGAATAGGCCCGCAAGGGGTGCCTGGCTAGGCCAGGCGGGTGATTTCCACGCTCACGTTCAACGCGGACCCTCCGCCGCCTGACAGGATGCCCTTGAGCGGCGGCACATCCCGGTAATCGCGTCCGCGTGCCACGGTGACGTGGAAGTCGCCTGCCGGTTTGTGGTTGGTCGGGTCCCAGCTGCGCCATTCGCCGTCCCACCACTCCAGCCACGCGTGCGACTGGCCGGCAACTGTTTCGCCGATGTCCGCCGTCGAACGCGGGTGAAGGTAACCGGAGACGTACCGCGCGGGAATACCGCAGCTGCGCAGCGCCCCGATCGCGAGGTGCGCCAGGTCCTGGCACACGCCCTGGCGCTGCCCCCAGGCCTGCGCGGCGTTGGTGGTGACTCCGGTGGAGCCTTTCATGTACGTCATCTCGCCGCGCATCCATTCGAAGATGGCCATGGCGGACCCGTGCGGGTTCCTGCCTTCGACGATTCCCGGAATGATGCCGAGGACTTCGTCTCCGGGACCACTCAGCCGGGACTGCGGGACCCAGTCACTGAACTGGTTGAGCGTCTCAGGCGCCTGCAGCACGTCCCAGGAGACGATGTCACCCTCCGCCGGGACGCGCTCAGCACGGTGGACTTCAACCGTCGTGGTGGAGACCACCTCCAGGTACTCATGCGGCATCTGCATGTCGAAGGCCGTAACGCGCGTGCCCCAGTAGTCGCGGTAGCTGCTGATGGCAGCCTGCGACGGCGCAACTTTCATGGACGATTCCAGCACCACCTGCTGCGGATCCGTCAACGGCGTCATGCGGGCTTCGTTGTACGAGAGCGTGACGCGTTTGTTGTATTTGTAGCCGGTTTTATGGATGATGCTCAGCCGGGTCATGAAACTTCTCCCACCCAGGCCAGTTCGTCCGCCTGATTGAAGTACTTACGGGAAATGGCGTCGGACGCCTGCGACACAGCCTTCTGGACGCGCTCCATGTGCTCCGGCAGTTCGGACATGAGGTCGTCCGTCCGGTGGAACTCGAGGAAGGTGCGGGCCTGGCCCACGATCCGGCGTGCGTCGTTGATGAAACCGACACGCTGGGCGGAAGGGTCGAGCTTCGCCAGGCACTCGTCAGCATCACGCAGGGCGTAGACAATGGAACGCGGGAACAGGCGGTCCAGCAGCAGGAACTCTGCGGCATGCTGGTCCCCGAAGGCGGCCCTGCGGGTCCGGAGGAAAGACTCATATGCCCCCGCGCAACGGAGCATATTGACCCATGACATGCCGGCGGAGAGCACGTCGCGGGTTGAAAGCATGCGTGCCGTCATGTCGGCACGCTCCAGGGAACGACCCAGGGCCAGGAACAACCAGCTGTCGTCGTGGCTGACGGTGGTGTCCGCCAGGCCGCTGACCATGGCCGTGCGCTCCAGCACCCAGTGGCAGAACCGGTAGGTGCCGACGACGTCCTTGCGGTGCTGGTTCAGGCCGTAGTACGTGGTGTTCAGGCTTTCCCAAAGCCCGGAGGAAACCGTTTCGCGGGCACGGCGCGCGTTTTCGCGGGCAGCCCCCAGCGACCCGGCGATCGATGTGGCGCTCTGCTTATCGTAGGCGAGGGCGTGGAGCAGCTCCTCGAGGCCGAATTCGTCGCTCTCGGGCCGGGCTCCCATAACAGCCAGGAGTTCCCGGGCCACATTGTCCCGTTCCTCCGTGGGCAGGTGGTTGAGGCGCTCGAGGTGGACGTCCAGGATGCGGGCGGTACCGTCAGCCCGCTCCACATAGCGGCCGATCCAAAATAGGGACTCAGCAATACGGCTAAGCATTCGCGGCTACCTCCTGCGGGTCCGAAATCTGCATGTACATAAATAGGGAAACTGGTGCGGTGAGCTCCCGACGGCGGCGGCTCACTGCTGCTGCTCCGTCTGGCGGTCGCGCCAGTTGCTTTCGACCGGCCACACCGAAACCCGCTCGCGGACGGTGATGGACGGCCTGGGCAGGAGCTCCACCGGAACCTCGGGAGAGTCCGAGAGCACCCACGTGTCCTTGGACCCGCCTCCCTGGCTGGAGTTGACGATCAGCGAACCCTCCTTGAGGGCCACGCGGGTCAGTCCGCCCGGGAGCACCCAGACTTCGTCGCCGTCGTTGACGGCGAACGGCCGCAGGTCGACGTGCCGAGGGCCAAACTTATCACCGCTGAGGGTGGGAACCGTAGACAGCTGCAGGACCGGCTGCGCAATCCAGCCACGGGGATCGGCGATGACGCGCTTACGCAGCGCCTCGAGTTCTTCCTTCGATGCGTCGGGGCCGATGACCAGGCCCTTGCCGCCGGAGCCGTCCACCGGTTTTACCACCAGTTCATCCAGCCTGTCCAGGACGTGCTCGCGCGCTTCCTTCTCCTCCAGCCGGAAGGTGTCCACGTTGGCGATCACGGGCTCTTCGTTGAGGTAGTAGCGGATGAGGTCGGGCACGTAACTGTAGACGAGCTTGTCGTCGGCCACGCCGTTGCCCACCGCGTTGGCAATGGTCACGCCTCCGGCGCGGGCCGCATTGACCAGTCCGGGGCAGCCGAGCATGGAATCGGCGCGGAACTGCAGCGGATCGAGGAAGTCGTCGTCGATGCGCTTGTAGATGACGTCAACGCGCTGTTCGCCGGCGGTAGTACGCATGTAGACCCGGTTGCCGCGGCAGATGAGGTCGCGGCCTTCCACGAGCTCCACGCCCATAAGGCCGGCCAGCAGGGTGTGCTCGAAATACGCGCTGTTGAACACGCCGGGCGTGAGGACCACTACGGTGGGGTCGTCCACGCCTGACGGTGCCGTCTTGCGGAGTGCGGACAGGAGACGGCGGGGGTATTCCTCCACCGGGCGGATCAGTTGCTGGCCGAAGGCCTCCGGCAGGCCCTTGGCCATGGCGCGGCGGTTTTCCAGCACGTAACTCACTCCGGAGGGGACGCGCACGTTGTCTTCGAGCACCCGGAAGGTTCCCGCGGCGTCGCGGACGACGTCGATCCCCGAGATGTGGACGCGGACGCCGCCGGCCGGTTCGAAGCCGTGGACCTGGCGGTGGAAATGGGCGCTGGTGGTGACGAGCTGGCGCGGGATGACGCCGTCGGCCACCACCGTCATTTTGTCGTAAACGTCGTTGAGGAAGGCCTCGAGGGCACGGACCCGCTGGGCCACGCCCTTCTCCAGCACGGTCCACTCATCGGCAGGGATCACCCGGGGGACGATATCCAGGGGAAACGGACGTTCCTCCCCGGCGAAGTCGAAGGTGACACCGCGGTCCAGGAAGGTCCGCGCCATCGAATCGGCACGGGCCGTGACATCGGTGAGGGAAAGTTCCCGGAGGGCACCCGCGACCTGTCCGTAGGACTTCCTGGCTTCTTGGCCGGGGGCAAACATCTCGTCGTAGGCGCCGGTGCGGCCGGCGGCCTCGGAGTAATCCTGGAATAGGTCAGACATGGTCATTAGCCAACCACCTTTTTGTTTCGAATTCATTACTGATGCCCATTGGGGCGTGTTGAAGCCACCCGGCCGGTTCGTGTTTTTCCGCACTGTTCCGGCAAGGTAGGTGAGTGCCATTGCCCAGACTCCCCGCCGCCCCCCACGGGCGGATCTCCGCACGGATCCCACCCCTGTTGCCGGGACTACTCACTGCCGTTTTCGCCGTCGGGGTGGCCTTTACCGTACACGCAATGGTGCCCGCCCTGCCCGCCATGACCGTCGCCGTCGTGCTCGGGCTGCTTTCTGCCAACCTCCCCGGCACCGGAACCTGGACGGCGGGGCGGGCGCGTCCGGGACTCGACTTCGCCGGCAAGCACCTGATGAGGGCCGGGATTGTGCTCCTCGGACTGAAAGTCAGCGTCCTGGACGTCCTGGGCCTCGGCTGGCAGTCGCTGCTGCTCATCACGGGGGTGGTCCTGGTGAGCTTCGCCGGAACCTACGGGATTTCCCGGATGTTCCGCCTGACCCGCGATGCCTCCCTGCTCATCGCCACCGGTTTCTCCATCTGCGGAGCCTCTGCCATTGGCGCGATGGCTGCGGTCCGCAGGATCCGCCACGTGGACACCGTCCTGCCGGTTGCGCTGGTCACGCTGTGCGGCACCCTGGCCATCGGTGTGCTGCCGCTGCTCCTGCATCCGCTGCAGCTCACCCCTGAAGTGTTCGGTGCGTGGACCGGGGCGTCGGTGCACGACGTCGGCCAGGTGGTGGCCACCGCACAGACCGCAGGCACCGGTGCCCTGGCGATCGCCGTCGTCGTGAAGCTGACGCGGGTGATCCTGCTGGCCCCCATGGTGGCCGCCGCAGGGATCCACCAGCGGTCGGCCATCAACCGCGAAACCCGGAACGGCGCCGGACCGAACGGGACCGGACCGGATGGATTGGCAGGTGCGGAGCCGGCCGGCCCGGCCTCCGAAACCGACGGCGCCGAGCTGCGGATGCCGCCCGTCGTCCCGCTGTTCGTCATTGGATTTGTGGCCATGGTGGGTTTGCGGTCCACCGGCTGGCTCTCCCCCGGCTGGCTGGAGGCCGCCGCAGCCGTGCAGGATCTGCTGCTCGGCACGGCGCTCTTCGGCCTGGGTTCGGCGGTCCGGGTGCAAACCCTGCTCCACACCGGCGCCAGGGCCCTGCTGGCAGCCCTCGCGGCGTGGCTCCTGATCGCCGCCCTGGGACTGGGGGCCGCCATGCTGATCGTTCAGCCTTGACGGACCAGGTCCCGCCCGGACAACTGCACCGAAGCCACTGCACCGACGCGGCACCGGTGATCCGCCTGCGCCATGATTCAATAGCTTGGTGTCGAATGAGAACCTGCAACGCGATGAAGCGGCAAATCGCTCAGCCCTGATCACCACCCATAGCTACGACGTTTCACTCGACGTCCGCACGGCGCAGGATCCGGAGGTTACCGGCTACACCAGCCGCAGCGTAATCAACTTCTCCGCCCGGGAACCCGGCGGCTCCACATTCCTGGACTTCATCAGCAGCGACGTGCACAGCGTGTTCCTGAACGGAAAGGGGCTGTCCGTCGCCGACGTCGTGGACGGATCCCGTATCCGGCTTGACAACCTGCAGGCCGAAAACCAGGTCACCGTCACCGGGACGGCGCTGTACAGCACGTCCGGGGAGGGAATGCACCGCTTCTTCGACCCCGCCGACGGCCAGTGCTACCTCTACACACAGTACGAGCCGGCTGATGCCCGGCGCGTGTTCGCCAACTTTGAACAGCCCGACCTCAAGGCGGAATTCACGTTCCATGTGATGGCTCCCTCCGACTGGCAGGTCGCTTCCAACGGCACAGAGGCCAACCGCACCCAGCTGACCAGCGATCCCGCAACGAGCCGCTGGGACTTCGCACCGACCCGGCGGATGTCCACCTACATCACCACCGTGCTGGCTGGGCCGTACTTCAAGGCCGAGGACCACTGGAGCGGAACCGTTGAGGACGGCACAGCGCTGGAAATCCCGCTGGCCCTCTACTGCCGCAAGTCCATGGCGGGATCCTTCGACACCGCGCACCTGTTCCAGCTCACCAAGCAGGGACTCGGATTCTTCAACAACCTCTTCGACTACCCCTACCCCTGGGGCAAGTACGACCAGGCGTTCGTGCCCGAATACAACCTCGGCGCCATGGAAAACCCCGGGCTGGTCACCTTCACCGAAAACTACGTTTTTACGTCCCGCGCCGCTGATTCGCAGTACCAGGCACGCGCCAATACCCTGATGCACGAAATGGCGCACATGTGGTTCGGTGACCTGGTGACCATGCAGTGGTGGAACGATCTCTGGCTCAAAGAGTCCTTCGCCGACTACATGGGCACCCTGGGCGTGGACCGCGCCACGGACTGGGACACGGCCTGGGTGAACTTCGCCAATAACCGCAAGGCGTGGGCCTATGTCCAGGACCAGCTGCCCACCACCCACCCGATCGTCGCCGACATTCCCGACCTTGAAGCGGCCAAGCAGAACTTCGACGGCATCACCTACGCCAAGGGCGCATCCGTGCTGAAGCAGTTGGTGGCCTACGTCGGCTTCGAGGCGTTCATCGCCGGCTCGCGCCGGTATTTCCGGGACCACGAGTACGGCAACACCACGCTCGCGGACCTGCTCGCCGCCCTCGGCGAGGCGTCCGGCCGGGACCTGGCGGCATGGGCCCGCCAGTGGCTGCAGACTTCAGGGATCTCCACCGTCACGGCAGAAATTGATGACCACGACGGCGTGCTGGGCAGGGTTGCCCTCGTCCAGGAGGCAGTGGACCCGGTCACCGGACGGCAGGAACTGCGGCCGCACCGGCTTCGGGTCGGGCTATACGATTTCGACGCCGACGGCTTGCTGGTCCGCACCGACAGCGTGGAGACCGACCTGACCGGCCAGAGCACGGTGGTTCCCGAACTGGAGGGCAAGCCGGTGCCCGCCCTCCTCCTGGTCAACGACGACGACCTCAGCTACGTGAAGGTGCGGCTTGATCCCCGCTCGGAAACCACCGCGCGTGCGTCCCTGGGAGCCCTGCAGGACCCGATGGCCCGGGCGCTCTGCTGGACGGCGCTCTGGGATGCCGCCCGCGACGGTGTGGCACCGGCGGACAGCTACGTTGCGGCAGTGGAGAAATTCAGTCCCGCCGAGAACGGCATCGGCGTCCTGCTGAACGTGCTGGGCAACGCGTCGACTGCCATCGACCGCTATGCACCGGTTTCGGAACGGGATACGGTGCGCCGCCGCTTCCTGGACGCGGCTGCCCGGGAACTTGCCGCAGCCCGGCCGGGTTCGGACCACCAGCTCGCCTGGGCAAGGACCCTCGCCGCCGCCAGTCGGCAGTCGGCAGGCCGCCTGGACCTGCTGAGGGGAATCCTGGACGGCACAACGGTCATCGAAGGCCTTGCCGTGGACCCCGAGCTCCGCTGGAGCCTGTGGCATGCCCTGGCGGCCAACGGTCAGGCAACGGAGGCCGAACTCGACGCCGAACTTTCCCGTGACACCACGGCATCCGGCCGTGCGGGCCATGCCACGGCACTCGCCGCCCGCCCGGTGGCGGCGGTCAAAGCCGCAGCCTGGGATGCCGCCGTCGCAGGCAGCGCCCTCTCCAACCAGCTGCTCAGCGCCACGATTGCCGGATTCAACACGGCCCCGGACGGCCTGCTGGACCCGTTTGTGGAACCGTACTTCGAGTGCCTCGAGAACGTCTGGGCGGAGCGCAGCATCGAGATCGCCAGCCGGATTGTCCGCGGGCTCTATCCGGCAGGCCAGGATTTGGACGGGGGCGATCCGGCCACCCACCCCGTGATCGTCCGGACGGACAACTGGCTGGCCGGCCACCCGGACGCTCCACGGGCGCTTCGCCGGATCGTCATCGAGCAGCGGAGCCACCTGCACCGTTCCCTCACAGCACAGGCAGCAGCCGCGAAAGCACCATCGATTGCTCCGTAACCGCCGTTTAGGCCGCTCATAACGGCAGTTGCGGAGCAATCGACGTCATTACTAGGGCACCCGGTGCAGCCATTCCGAGGTGCCGAATTTGACCGCCACGCGGTCACGGGCGGCGGCAAGTTCGGCCTCGGTGAGGACCGAGGGCGTGGCCCCGTACCGGCCGCTGAACACATCCATCATGGCCTCAACAATTTCCGTCCGGGCCAGCCCGGTCTGGCGGCGCAGCGGATCGACGCGCTTTTTGGCACTGGCGGTCCCCTTATCCGAGAGTTTCTCCTTGCCGATCCGGAGGACCTCCACCATTTTGTCGGCGTCGATGTCATAGCTCATGGTGACGTGGTGGAGCATGCCGCCGTTGGCCAGCCGTTTCTGGGCGGCACCGCCGATCTTGCCCTGCTCCGTGGCAATGTCGTTGAGCGGCACGTAGAAGGCACTGATGCCCAGTTTCTTCAGTGCAGCCATGACCCAGGCGTCCAGGAAGGCGTAGGAATCGGCGAAGCTGATGCCGTCCACAAGGGTCTGGGGCAGGTACAGCGAGTAGGTGATGCAGTTGCCTGCTTCCATGAACATGGCTCCCCCGCCGCTGATCCGCCGGACCACGCTGATGCCGTGGCGGGCCACGCCCTCGGGATGGACCTCGTTGCGGACCGACTGGAAACTGCCGATCACCACGGACGGTTCCTCCCAGTCCCAGAAGCGGAGGGTTGGATTGCGGCGCCCTGCCCCCACTTCCTCGGTGAGCACCTCGTCCAGGGCAACGTTGATGTGGGTCGGAAGGACCGAGGGCGCGATGACATTCCAGTGGTGGTCCGCCCAGCCGGTGGCCTTCGCCAGGGCCCTGCGGACGGCGACGGCCACGGCGTCGGCCGAAAACCCGAAGAGCACGGCGTCGTCGGGGAGGCCATCGGCCACGGCGGCGGAGATGTCCGCCGCCGCAGTCGTTTCCGGTAGTCCCGTCAGGGCGTGGTTGATGTCCAGCAGCGCTTCATCGGGTTCCAGGAAGAAGTCACCGCTGACGGAAACGTGCGCGAGGCGGCCCCCGACGACGTCGAAATCCACCACCACGAGCTTGCCGCCCGGGACCTTGTACTCACCGTGGCGCCGGCCGCCGTCGTCGTGAGTGCCGTCCGCCGCGCCGGTCTCAAAAGAAGGGAATGTCATGCATCCCATCCTGCCCCACCAACGCAAAAACCCGCACCTTCCGGAATTCCGGAGGATGCGGGCTTTTCCAACTGCCTTGGGGAGAAGTTATTACTTCTTGCCGCCGAAGCCCTTGAAGCGAGCGTTGAAGCGCTCGACGCGGCCTGCGGAGTCCATGATGCGCTGCTTGCCCGTGTAGAACGGGTGGGACTCGGAGGAGATTTCGACGTCGATGACCGGGTAGGTGTTTCCGTCTTCCCATTCGATGGTCTTCTTGGAAGACACAGTCGACTTGGTCAGGAACTTGACGCCGGAAGCCAGGTCGTTGAAAACAACAGCTTCGTACTTCGGGTGAGTATTAGACTTCATAATTGGACCTTCGTTCGCACAACTGGATTTTGCCAGCTGCCAGGTATGAATGGGATGAAGGTGCGGAACAACATCAATAACATCAGGTGCCCGGACCAACACTCAATCCTAGCCTAAAGAGGCTCCCGGTACGAACCGGGGTCAGCCCTTCGGGCGGAGTTCCCAGAACGCGACGGCGGAAGCCGCCGCGACGTTGAGCGAATCGACTCCCGCCCGCATGGGAATCTTGACGGCGAGGTCCACGGCGGCGAGGGTCTCCGGGCTCATGCCCGCACCTTCGGTGCCCAGCACCAGGGCGAGTTTGTCCGGGTTGCGGGCGGCCAGTTCATCGAGGTCCACGGCATCTCCCGTGAGTTCCATGGCTGCCACCGTGAAACCCTGCTCCCGGAGGACATTGAGATCGTCCGGCCACGACTCCAGGCGGGCCCACGGAACCTGGAACACGGTACCCATGCTCACGCGGACACTGCGCCGGTACAGGGGGTCCCCGCACCGTGGCGAGACCAGCACGGCGTCCACGCCGAGGGCGGCTGCCGAGCGGAAGATGGCACCCACGTTCGTGTGGTCCACGATGTCTTCGAGGACGGCCACCCGGTGTGCACCGGCCAGGAGTTCGGGCAGCGGCACGGGTGCCGGGCGGTGCATGGCCGCCATGGCGCCGCGATGCAGGTGGAAACCGGTGATGTCTTCCAGCAGCGCGGCGCTGCCGACAAACACCGGGACGTCCGGGAACCGGTCAAAGACGTCGGTCAGGTCCTCCAGCCACTTCTCGGCAAGGAAAAAGGAACGCGGCCGGTGGCCGGCAGCGAGGGCGCGCCGGAGCACGCGCGAGGATTCCGCGATGTACATCCCCTCGGCGGGTTCCCGGACCTTGCGCAAGTGCACGTCCGTGAGCCGGGTGTAGTCGGACACCCGGGGATCATCAGCGGATTCGAGGTAGTGGAAAGTCACTGGAAGTCATTTCATCGGGACGGGTGATGCACCGGGGCAAGTGCCGGTCATTTGAACAGGTTCGCGATCATGAACCCCAGGGCCACGAGGCCCAGTGCGAAGATGACGCCGCGCAGGACCGGCGGGGAAAGCCGCCGGCCCACCTTGGAACCGATGATGCCGCCGATGAGGGAACTCACCGCGATAATGCCCACAACCGGCCAGTTGATGCGCCCGAATGCGAACAGCAGATAAGACGCCGCCGCCACGATGTTCACCCCGAGGACCAGGATGTTCTTCATGGCGTTGGCGTTCTGGATGGTCCCCGTCATGAACACGCCCAGGATGCCCACCAGGAGGATGCCCTGCGCGGCGACGAAGTAGCCGCCGTAGACACCGGCCAGGTACACCAGGACGATCAGGAGCACGCCGTGGCGTTTGTCGTTGATCGCGTGCTCGGGGTTCGCCTCCCGGTTCCGCACCCACTGCTGGAGCCGGGGCTGGAAGACCACCATCAGCAGGGCGAGCACAATCAGGGCAGGTGCGGCGTAGTGGAACACCTTCTCCGGCAGGTGCAGCAGCAGCCAGGCGCCGCTGATGCCGCCCAGCAGGGATGCCGGCAACAGCCGAAGCAACTGCCTGCCGCGCCCCGCGAGCTCTTTCCGGTACCCCCAGGCGCCCGCGGCATTCCCCGCCACGAGCCCCATGGCATTGCTGATGGATGCTGTCACCGGGGCGATGCCCAGGGCAATCAGCACGGGGAACGTGACCAGGGTGCCCGAACCCACAACACTGTTGATGGTTCCGGCCCACAGCCCCGCGAAGAAGATGAAGACGCCGTTGAGTAACTCCACGCTCGGAAGGCCAGCCGGGTCAGCGGCGTGCGGTGGCGGCGTAGCGTCCCGCGTTGACCGTGACGTCGAGCGGCAGGCCGAAGGTCTCGCTGAGGTGCTCGGAAGTCAGGACGTCGGCAATGGGGCCGGCCGCCACAACGCCGGCATCGCGCATCAGCATCGCGTGGGTGAAGCCCGGCGGAACTTCCTCGAGGTGATGGGTCACCAGGACAATGGCCGGGGCAGTTTTGTCGCGTGCCAGTTCACTGAGGCGGTGCACCAGGTCCTCGCGGCCGCCGAGGTCCAGCCCTGCCGCGGGCTCGTCCAGGAGAAGCAGTTCCGGGTCTGTCATCAGGGCGCGGGCAATCTGGACCCGCTTCCGTTCGCCTTCGGACAGGGACGCGAACGCACGGTTGAGGAGCGGACCCATCCCCCACTCGTTCAGGAGCCGGAATGCACGGCGTTCGTCGTCCTTCTCATAGCCTTCGCGCCAGCGTCCGGTCACCCCGTACGCGGCCGTGACCACAACGTTGAGGACTTTCTCCTGCTCGGGAATCTGGTTGGCCAGGGCCGCCGAGGACAGGCCGATGCGGGGCCGGAGTTCAAAGACGTCAACAGCCCCCAGCATCTCTTCCAGGATGCCAGCCATCCCGCTGGTGGGGTGGAGCCGTGCCGCCGCAATCTGGAGCAGAGTGGTCTTGCCCGCGCCGTTGGGTCCGAGGATTACCCAGCGTTCGCCTTCTTTGACCTGCCAGTCCACTTTGTTGAGGAGCGTTTTGGCTCCGCGGACAACGCTGACGGCAGCCATTTCAAGAACATCACTCATAGGAGTAGACACTAGGACAAAACACGGCGCGACTGATAACTGATACACCACGCGCGGAGCCTGCACCAGGGCGGAACGAAACGAATTCGGGTGCCGGGAGTGCGCTGGCTAAGATTGCAGCCATGAGTTCGAACGTGACTGCGGTCAGCTACGGCGTCAAAATGTCCCCTCCGGAACTGGAACACCTCCGTTCCCTGCTGACCGGAGCAGGCGCTTCCTTCGCCGCAGAATCCCGCAGCGGCGACCACCGCTTCGAGGTGTACACGGTGGATTTCTCCGTGGAATCCGGCACCGCTGCCGAGATCGCCGCGCTGCGCCATGACGTGGCGTCTGCCGGCTTCACCGGGATGGACACGGCGATCGTCCCGGCAGCCCTCCGGGAGGCGCCCCGCAAGTTCCTCATCATGGATGTTGATTCCACGCTCATCCAGCAGGAGGTCATCGAACTGCTGGCCGCCTACGCCGGGAAGAAGGAAGAGGTCACGGCGGTCACGGAGGCTGCCATGCGCGGCGAGCTGGACTTCGCCCAGAGCCTGCATGCCCGGGTGGCCGTGCTCGCGGGCCTGCCCGCCGCCGTCGTCGATTCCGTACGGGCCGAGGTGAAACTCAGTGAGGGTGCAGCGGAACTGGTGGCGGCGTTCAAGGCGGCAGGTCACGCCGTGGCAGTCGTTTCGGGCGGTTTCAACCAGATCCTCCGCCCCATCGCGGAAGATCTTGGGATGGATCACTGGATCGCCAACGAGTTGGAAATTGTCGACGGCGCGCTGACGGGCAAAGTGCTGGGCGCGGTCATCGACCGTGCGGCGAAGGAGAAGTACCTCCGCGAGTGGGCTGCGGCCGAGGGCATCCCCCTGGAGCACACCATCGCCGTGGGCGACGGCGCCAACGACCTGGACATGCTTGGAGCCGCCGGGATCGGGGTGGCCTTCAACGCCAAACCGGCGGTGCGCGCAGTCGCGGACGCAGTGGTCAACATGCCCTACCTGGATGCCGTGCGGCACATCGCCGGGGTCTGAGGCATTAACCGGTTGAGGCATTAACCGGTTGAGGCATTAACCGCGAGATGGCACGTCGCGCAATGTTCCTGGGAACAATTGCGGCGACGTGCCATCTCGGCGGACTGGCGCTGAGGGTCCTAGCCTGCCTGGCCGGTGCTCTTGCCGAAGTAGTCGGCGCCGCCGGCGTACTCGGTGTGGCCGGTTTCGACGTCGGCAGTCACCATCTTGGCGATTTCCGCGGCAAACTCGGCCACGGAGTACAGCTTTCCGGCCTCGGCCCGGCGGGCCTCGATGGCGCCCGGGTTGGAGCGGTCAAGCAGCGTGGCCGTAACGGTTCCTTCGATCATGTCGCCGGAAACCACCACGAAGGAAATGCCCTTTTCTGCAAGGTTCGGGATGAGGGCGCGCAGGGCATCCTCTCCGGCGCGCTTGCTGCGTGCCACCGGCTCGTATTCCGGCATCGTGGGGACTGAATCGATGAAGTGGGCCTGGTGGCTGGTGACAAACACCACGCGGGAGCCTTCACGCATCAGCGGCACGGCAGCGTTGAGCATGTTGACCTGGGCATCCCGGTTCAGCTTCAGGGCGTAGCCCTCTTCCATGCCCGACTCCATGCCGCCGGAGGCGTTGAGGACGAGGACATCGAGTGAGCCGAAGTTCTCCATGGCCGCGCTTGCCAGCGCCTGGACGCCTTCCTGCGTGGTGAGGTCGGCGCCGACCGCTGCGGCACGGCCTCCGGCGGCCTCGATCTCGGCCACAACCTTATTGGCGCGCGGCGCCTTCTGACGGTAGTTCACCACGACGGCGGCACCCTCGGCAGCGAGGAGCCTGGCAACATCAGCGCCGATCCCCCTCGATGAACCGGTCACAATGGCAGTCTTGTTGTCCAGCAATCCCATTCGAGCTCCTTTGTTCCAAACGTCCAAAATCTGTCGGTCTGCCATCCATCATGCCAGCGGATGGGAAGAATCCAGTTGTTCAACGTCAACAAAGAAGCGGATCCGGGATAGTTGCGGTGAGGCGCATGCCGTTGCCGGGCCGCGCGGGCCGGCGTAGGCTCGCCGCCATGACAGCCAAGGGCCTCCCGTCCGGTGCCGCGCCATGACCCGGGGCGCTGCCGGTAAGTCCACCCAGGAGGAGGTCTTCCGCGGTTCCCCGCTGGGCCTGGAGATGCTGCGGCGGGTGGAGGGCATCCTGGCGGCGTACCCGCCGTCGACCATGACCGCTACAAAAAGCCAGGTGGCGTTCCGCGGACGGCGCGGTTTTGCCTACCTGTGGTGGCCGGCCAGGTACATCAGGTCCGACGTGCCCGCCGTTCTGTCGATAGCGTTGCCGCGACGCATAGATTCGGCCCGGTTCAAGGAAGTGGTCAGCCCGGCCCCCGGCGTGTGGATGCACCATCTGGAGCTGCGCTTCCTTTCCGACCTCGACGACGAGGTGGCCGAGTGGCTTGGCGAAGCCCGCCGGGAAGCGGGCTGACTGCCTCCTCCGATGTTGCGCGGCCAGCATTAGCCAAGGGTCTGGAGAAATAGGGCATGTTTTAGTTTCTTAATTACCGCTTCAAGGCTGTACAGTTCCGGAGTTAGGTAAGCCTAAATCACCTAGGAAATCCATGGCCCTCATCCATAGTCGGCGCGCTGACGCATATCCGGCCGACGCCGACGTTCTTGCCTCCCTGAGTCTTCGGGCCGACGTTGCGCGGGTGCCCTTCGCTGCTGAACTGGCCCGCCGAGGTGAACGGCCGGCGATCGTTACGGCAGAGTCCGTCATCACCTACCGGGAGCTTGCCGAACGCGTTGAGGCTTTGCTGCTTCGGCTGGGAACCACGCGGCGGCTCGTGGCCCTGACTGCCAGCAACGACGTCGCCTCCGTCGTCGGGTACCTTGCGGCGCTAGCCGGTGGCCATCCTCTGATCCTTCTCCCGGAGGACAAACCTGCTGCCCTCGACTCACTCGTGGCCGCCTACGACCCCGATGTCATCCTCAGATCCGGTGCCGACGGACAGAACGTGCTGGACGAGCGGCGGGAAGGAACCCGGCACCAGCTGCACCCCGACCTGGCGCTGCTGTTGAGTACGTCAGGCTCCACGGGCTCCCCCAAACTTGTCCGGCTTTCCCACGCCAACCTCCAATCCAACGCCGAGTCCATCGCCGGCTACCTCGGCATCGGCGAGGACGACCGCGCCATGACGACGCTGCCCATGTCCTACTGCTACGGGCTGTCCGTGATCAACAGCTACCTGCTGCGCGGAGCCAGCCTTGTCCTGACGGGCCTGTCTGTCGTGGACGCCTGTTTCTGGGAGCTGTTCCGCCGCCACCGCGTCACATCGTTCGCAGCGGTCCCTTACACCTTCGAACTGCTCGACCGCGTGGGGTTCGCCGACATGGAACTGCCCAGCCTCCGCTACATCACGCAGGCAGGCGGCAGGCTGGCGCCCGCCACAGTGGAACGCTATGCCGAGCAGGGCCGGCGGCGCGGCTGGGAGCTCTTCGTAATGTACGGACAGACGGAGGCCACCGCCCGGATGGCATACCTTCCTCCAGGCCTGGCGGCCAGCCGCCCCGGCGCAATCGGAATTCCCGTCCCGGGCGGCAGCTTCCGCATCGTCCCTGTTCCCGGGCTGGAGGAGGGCGAACTTGTCTACACCGGCCCGAACGTGATGCTCGGGTACGCGGAGAGTCCTGAGGATCTCGCGCTGGGCCGGACCGTGCACGAGCTCCGCACGGGCGATCTGGCCAGACTGGATTCCTCGGGCCTGTACGAGGTTGTCGGCCGGCGCAGCCGGTTCGTGAAAATCGTCGGGCTCCGCGTCGACCTGGGGCAGGTCGAACGCATCCTCGCGGACCTCGGTATGGAAGCTGCCTGTGCCGGCACGGACGAAGGACTCGTCGTCGCTGTCAAAGGCTCCAACGACCTGCAGCTAGTGGCCAAAGTCCTGGCGCAGGGCATCGGCCTGCCGCGGGCATCGCTGGAGGTCTGCGGCGTACCGGAGATTCCCCGCTTCGCTTCGGGCAAGGTGGACTATCAGGGAATCCTGGCCATCCCGCACCAGGAGCGCGTCCCGGCGGAGCCGTCCGTCGCTCCGGTGGAGGACACCGGCCGGGACAGCGTCAGGAAGATTTTCGAAGCCACGCTCGAGCGGACAGACGTGACCGGCGGCGACACGTTCGTCTCACTCGGTGGAGACTCACTGTCCTATGTGGCGGCGTCCGTGCGACTCGAGCAGTTGCTCGGACACCTTCCGCCTAACTGGCATGTGACCCCGGTCCTAGACTTGGAACCGCAGGCCCGGACTCCGGATCAGCCCGCACGAAGGCGCTGGTTCGCCCCCACCGATACGAGCATCGTGCTGCGTGCGGTGGCGATCATCCTGATCACCGGTACGCATGTCGGACTGTTCAGCTGGCCCGGCATGGCGCACGTGCTGATGGCGGTCGCCGGATTCAATTTTGCCCGCTTCCAGTTGACGGGAGATCGCGTTCCGCGCATCAAGCGGCAGCTCTGCAGCCTATCCCGCGTGGTGGTCCCGAGCGTTGCCTTCATCACAGTGGCCTACCTGCTCACAGACCGCTATAGCCTGGCGAATATCGTCCTGCTCAACGCCGTCATCGGGCCCGAAGAAGTAACCACCCAGTGGCATTTTTGGTTTGTTGAAGTCCTCGTATACCTGCTGCTGGGGATGACCGCATTGCTCGCGCTCCCCTGGGTGGACAAGGCGGAACGGCGCTTCCCGATCCTCTTTCCGCTGGCCCTCCTGGCGGCAGGACTCACGACGCGCTACGACCTGGTCGATCCCGGAGTCCCCAACACGGCACCGGCATTGTGGCTGTTCGCCCTGGGATGGGCCGTTGCCCGATCCAGGACCTGGGCCCACCGCTGCACGGCATCGGTCATCGCGGCACTCAGCATTCCCGGATTCTTCGAAAACCCGGCCCGCGAAATGACCCTCCTCGCCGGAATCCTCGTGCTGATCTGGCTGCCGAGCATCCCCGTACCGCGCGGAGTTCAACGCCTCACCGGTCTGCTGGCAAGCTCGTCGCTGCACATCTACCTGGTCCACTGGCTGGTCTACCCGGCATTTTCAGACATTAGCCAGGCCCTGGCAGTGGCCGCCTCGCTCTGCGCAGGTGTGGCCTACTGGGCTGTATGCGGCCACCTGCCCCGGCTGCTGACAGGTGCGCTCGGCTTCCGTCGCCGTCGGCCCGGCCATACCCGATAGGCCGACCGGCAACGGAAGCCGCCCGGCTGCTCAGCTGCGGTTGATCTGGATCTTGCGCGTCCCGGTTGCCGGAGCCTGTTCGGCCGCCGGCGCGCGGACTTCCAGGACGCCGTCCTTGTAGGAGGCCGTCACGTCTTCCTCCCGGGCTCCGGGCGGCAGCGAGACGCTGCGCGAGAGTGAGCCGTAGCGAAACTCCGAGCGGTAGCCGCTCTTGCCCTTGTGTTCGGATTTTTCTTCGCGCTCCGCTTTGATGTGGAGCATGCCGTCGGCCACCGAGACGTCCACGTCTTTCTCGGGATCAATGCCGGGCAGCTCCGCCCTCACCACGAGCGCGTTTCCGTCCATGAACTGTTCCACGCGCATTGACGGCATCGTCAGGTCTCCTTCAAGGAACCGCCGGATCGGCTCCAGAACGTCCGACGGCGCCCACTTGTTGAGATCGGCCATGATAGCTCCCTAGTGTTGTTCGCTGCAGATTCTGGCCGGCCGGGAAAGGCCGCGGCCGGTATGCCCATTACACACCCGCGGGAGCGGGGTGTAATGGGCAGAAGGTCCCCTCATGGCCAGGGCTCGGAGCAGCGCCGGAAGGGTGCGAAGGGTCAGTGGCCCATGCCCAGTCCGCCGTCAACAGGAATAACGGCACCGGAGATGTAGGACGCCTCATCACTTGAAATCCATCGCACCACGTTCGCCACTTCAGCGGCTTCGGCGAAACGTCCCGCCGGCACCTTGGACAGGTAGTCCTTCTGGGTAGCTTCCGGGAGTTCCGCCGTCATATCGGTGTTGATGAATCCCGGCGCCACGACGTTGGCCGTAATGCCGCGGCCGCCGAGTTCGCGGGTCAGCGAGCGGGCGATTCCCACCAGGCCGGCCTTGGAGGCGGAGTAGTTGATCTGGCCCGGGGCGCCGTATAGCCCTGAAACTGAGGAAATCAGCACAACCCGGCCTTTGCGCATGCGGATCATGCCCTTGGAAGCCCGCTTGATGACGCGGAAGGCGCCGGTCAGGTTGGTGTCGATGACCGATGTGAAGTCGTCTTCGCTCATGCGCATCAGCAGGGTGTCCTTGGTGATTCCAGCGTTGGCCACCAGCACCTCGACCGGACCGTGTGCAGCCTCCACCGTTGCGAACGCCGCGTCCACGGACGCCTCATCCGTGACATCGGCCTTGACGCCCAGGATGCCCTCCGGGAGTGCCGACTCGCTGCGATAAGTCACGGCAACCTTGTCACCGTTGGCCAGGAAGGCCTCGGCAATGGCCAGTCCGATGCCGCGGTTTCCACCGGTAATCAGGACGCTGCGGCCGGTCGATGCTACTTCAGTCATAGTTTGCTCCGGGATTCTGCGGCATGGGGCACCGCGGTGAGGGGCGGGATTTTTACTGCCTCCGATCTTAGCCTCCGTTTGGGCGGCACTGGTGAGGGTGAGAGAATTGGGTTAAGCCTTGGGAGCGTGAAGAAACAGCCGTGACACTTGCAAAACGACCCGGACCTTCGACGTCCGGTGAACCGGACGCCGTCTCCGGTGACGCCGAGGTTCACAGCATCACGGATGCCGCCAGTGCCCACTCGGAAGAGATGCGCGTGCGGATGATCAAGTACGCCGTGGCAATGGGCATCCGCATGGTGTGCCTGATCCTGGTGTTTGTTGTCGATGGCTGGTTCAAAGTCCTCCCGATTGCCGGCGCTGTGTTCCTGCCGTGGATTGCCGTGGTCATCGCCAACGGGAGCGACAAAGCCGAGGTTCACAGCGACCACCTGCTTGACGCCGCCCCGCTGGCGGAGCTCGAAGCACCGGAATTCCCGGCCGTTGACGCGGACGAAGGGCCCACGGTGCTGCAGGGCGAACTCATCGAGGACGAGGATGAAGACGATAACGACGGCCAGGAACGGGCAGCTTCATGAACATTTTTGACCTTGCCGGCGGCGATGCCGGGCCTGCGGAATCGGCTGCACCCATGTGCTCGAGGAAGGCCTGCCGGACCCGCGCCGCCTGGCAGTTGCTGTGGAACAATCCGAAGATCCACACGCCCGAACGCCGCAAGGTCTGGCTGGCCTGCGAGGAGCACCGGCTGTGGCTGGAAGATTACCTGCAGACCCGCGGCCTCTGGAAAGAGACCCTGCCGCTCGATCTTGCCGCTGTGCCTGGCAAGGACAGCTGAATGTACCGTTTCCTCTTCTCCAGCAAATGGCTGGGTTACCTCCTGCTGGCTGCGATCTTTGCCACTGCCTGCGTGTTCCTGGGCCGCTGGCAGATGGACCGCAGGGCGGAGACCCTTGCGGAGATCAACCGGGTCACGTCGAACTACTCGGCCACTCCCCTGCCCTTCGCAGCTGCCGAAGCACAGTTCTCCCGGCTGGACGCCGACAAGGAGTGGACGCAGGTGGAGCTGAAGGGCCGCTACGACGTGGGCGGCCAGCGAGTGGTGCGGAACCGCCCGCTGAACGGCCAGCCCGGCTACGAAGTGGTGGTCCCTTTCAGGCTCACCACCGGACAGACGGTTGTTGTGGACCGCGGTTGGCTCCCGATCGGGAACAACACTCCAGGACGTCCTGATTCGATTCCGGAACCGCCGTCGGGCGATGTCACCGTGGTGGTCCGCCTCAAACCCGGTGAGCCGGAGCTGCAGCGCGGCGCTCCCGACGGGCAGCTGGCCTCCATCGATCTTCCGGCCTACGCCGCCCAGCTGGGCTACCCGGTGCTAACCGGCGCGTACGGGCAGCTGGCCTCCGAAACGCCGGCCGTTGCCACCATGCCGTACCCCTTCCCGAAGCCCTCTGTGGAAGAAGGAACACACCTGTCCTATTCGCTGCAGTGGTTCGCTTTCGGCGTGCTGATGTTTATTGGCTTCGGGTACGCGGCCCGTCAGCAGGCACGCAATGCGGAGATTGACGCGCAGGACGCTGCCGAGGACGGGACGCCCGAGTACGCCATGGCCGCGAACCGGCGTCGCCCGGCACCTCGCAAGCGGAAGAACCCGACGGCGGAGGAAGAGGAAGACGCGATCCTGGACGCCCAGGGGTACTAACCGATGAGTTTCGACACGATTCCCGAACCGGTGGCCAACGTCAAGCGCACCCTCACCGCGCTGGGCGCCGACGACACCGTGACGGTGTTCGACTCGAAGGTCCCGACGGCGGCAGCTGCCGCCGCCACACTGGGCTGCGACGTCGCGGCGATCACCAACAGCCTGGTGTTCGACGTCGACGGCGCCCCGCTGCTCATTCTGGCCAGCGGCGCCGCCAGGGTGGACGTCCGCAAGGTCGCCGAGCAACTGGGCACCGGCAGGATCCGCCGGGCCTCCCCCGAGTTCGTCCTGCAGCACACAGGGCAGGAAGTCGGTGGAGTGGCCCCGGTTGGCCACCCGGAGAAGATCAAAACCCTGCTGGACGAGTCGCTCAAAACGCACGAGCTGCTTTGGGCAGGTGCGGGAGACCACAACTCGATGTTCTCCATCACCTACCAGGACCTGCGCAGGATCACCGGCGCAGAAGAGATGCCGGTCCGCTGAGGCCCGGGGTCACCAGGCGCAGCAGAGCGGACGCACCCACCGGCCTAAGCCAGCGTAATGAGGTCCAGGTAGTCTTCGTTCCAGTGGTCCTCGACGCCGTCGGGCAGCAGGACAACCCGTTCGGGATTCAGCGCTTCGACGGCACCTTCATCGTGGCTTACCAGGACGACGGCGCCGGTGTAGTTGCGCAACGCGCCCAGGATCTCGGAGCGGCTGGCAGGGTCCAGGTTGTTGGTGGGCTCATCGAGGAGCAGCACATTCGCGCTTGACGCGACGATGGTTGCCAGGGCCAGGCGGGTCTTCTCGCCGCCCGAGAGCACGCCGGCAGGCTTGTCGACATCGTCACCGGAGAACAGGAACGAACCAAGGATGCCGCGCACCTCTGCGTCATTCATGTCCGGCGCGGAGGAGCGCATGTTCTGCAGGACGGTGCGGTCGACGTCGAGCGTCTCGTGTTCCTGGGCGTAGTAACCCACCTTCAGCCCGTGCCCGGCGATCACTTCGCCGGTGTCGGGCTTGTCGACGCCGGCCAGCATCCGCAGCAGGGTGGTCTTGCCGGCGCCGTTGAGGCCAAGGATGACCACCTTGGAGCCGCGGTCGATCGCCAGGTCCACATCGGTGAAGATTTCCAGCGATCCGTAGGACTTGCTGAGGCCGTCCGCAGTGAGCGGGGTCTTGCCGCAGGGAGACGGATCCGGGAAGCGCAGGGCTGCCACGCGGTCGTTTTCGCGAACGGCCTCCAGCCCGCTGAGCAGGCGTTCGGCGCGCTTGGCCATGTTCTGCGCGGCCACGGCCTTGGTGGCCTTTGCCCGCATCTTGTTGGCCTGGTCGAAGAGGACCTGGGCCTTCTTTTCGGCGTTGGCGCGTTCCCGCTTGCGGGCGCGTTCGTCCGTTTCGCGCTGCTGGAGGTAGCGCTTCCAGTCCATGTTGTAGAAGTCGATCTGGGCGCGGTTGGCGTCCAGCAGGAAGACCTTGTTGACGGTTGCTTCGAGCAGTTCCGTGTCGTGGCTGATCACGATCAGGCCGCCCTGGTGGTTCTTCAGGAAGTCGCGCAGCCAGGCGATGGAGTCCGCATCGAGGTGGTTGGTGGGCTCATCGAGGAGCATGGTCTCCGCATCCGAATAGAGGATGCGGGCGAGCTCGACGCGGCGACGCTGTCCACCGGAGAGTGTCTTCAGGGGCTGGTTCAGCAGGCGGTCCGGAAGCGCCAGGTTCGAGCAGATCGCTGCCGCCTCGGCTTCGGCGGCATAACCGCCGGCAGCCAGGAACTCCGATTCCAGCCGGTCGTAGCGGTTCATCGCCTTGCGCTGTACGGCGGCGTCATCGCTGGCCATTTCTTCATGGGCCAGGCGGAGTTTGCCGACGGCAACGTCCAGGCCGCGGACGGACAGGATCCGGTCGCGGGCGAGCTGCTCCATGTCCGGCGTGCGGGGGTCCTGCGGAAGGTAGCCGATCTCGCCGCTGCGGGTGACCTTGCCGCCGGCGGGCAGTCCCTCACCGGCCAGTACGCGGGTGAGCGTGGTCTTGCCTGCACCGTTACGGCCTACGAGGCCGATCTTGTCTCCCTTGTCGATCCGGAAGCTCACCTGATCCATGAGGAGGCGGGCGCCGGCGCGCAATTCGAGATCCTGGACGGTAATCAATGCAGCTAAGGCCTTTCACAACAGGGAACGCCACGGCACAGCGGATGGAGTCTGGGCGGGGCCGGGGCAGTGTGGCCGAGAGAACGGCCTCTACCAGTCTACCGGCACCGCACGTCCCGGAAGACCTGCAGCGCATAGCCCGCCCGGCGCCCGCCGCACCGCTGCGTTGGCCACCCCGTCCAGAGCCGGCGCCTTCCATTAGTGGATCCCCTACAAAAAAGGGCTGCGGCCGGAGACGTATCGTCGGAATTGAGGGGAAAAGGCTGCCCCCCGGGCAGTTGCCCCTCCCCGTTGCATCGCACTTGCACTGACCGACAGGACTTCCCCATGACCCACACTGACAAGGCCGTCACCAACCAGGCTGCTTCCGGCACTAATCCAGGCCATGAACCCGACGCCACATCAGCCCGGAACCGCTGGAACGCCACCGACCTGGGCCTCATCGCCGTTTTTGCCGCCCTCGTGGCCGGCTCCGCGCTCATTGCGGCCATCCCCGTGGGCGGCCTCGGCGTGCCCATCACCTTGCAGACCCTCGCGGTGATGCTGACGGGCATGGCGCTTGGCCCGGGACGGGCGTTCGCCGCCGTCGGCCTGTACACGCTGCTTGGGCTCGCCGGACTGCCGATCTTCAGCGGCGGCCGGAGCGGCCTGGGGATCCTCGCCGGCCCCTCTGCCGGCTACATCATCGCCTTCCCGCTGGCCGCCCTGGCCGTCGGCTGGCTGACCACCATCGTCCTCCGCCGCACCGTGAAGTACCGGGGCCTGTTCCTCTTCGCCGCGGCCATGGCCAGCAGCATCGTGCTGGTCCACAGCCTGGGCGTGCTGGGCATGATGGTCAACGGCAAGCTGGACCTTTCCAAAGCCTTCCTCCTTGACCTTGCGTACTACCCCGGCGACATCATCAAGAATGTCCTCGCCGTCACCATTGCACTCGCCCTGCACAAAGCGTTCCCCGATCTCCTGATCCGCCGTGCCGGTGTCCGGAACAACGGGGCGGTTTCGGCACGGAAGGGCAAGGCCGGCAACTAGCATGGGCAGCATTCTTCTGGACGGAGTCAACGTTCGGGTGGCGGTGGACGGACATCCTGAGCCGAAAACGCTACTGGACGGAATCTCGCTGAACCTCACCGAACAGCGGATCGGCGTGATCGGCGCGAACGGGTCAGGGAAGTCCACCCTCCTGCGGCTCCTGAACGGACTGGTCGCGCCGAGCCATGGAACGGTGACGGTTGACGGCGACGATACCGTCAGATCGGTCCGCGCCGTGCGCCGGAAAGTCGGTTTTGTGTTCACGGACCCGCTCTCCCAGCTGGTGATGCCCACCGGCCGGGAGGACGTGGAACTCTCCCTGCGGCGTTCCGTCCGGAACCCGAAGGAACGCCGGGACGCCGCCACGGCGATCCTCAACCGCTTCGGGCTGCTGGCCCTGGCCGACCAGAGCATCTACGAGCTTTCGGGCGGCGAACGGCAGCTGATGGCCCTCGCTGCCGTGTTGGCAGTGGAGCCGTCGGTCCTGGTGCTGGACGAGCCGTCCACCCTCCTGGACCTCCGGAACCGCGAACTCCTCCGCCGGACCATCGCGGGCCTCAGCCAGCAGATCGTGATGTCCACCCACGACCTCGAGCTGGCCAGGGACATGGACCGTGTCCTGGTGGTGGAATCAGGACAGGTGGTGTTCGACGGCGGTGCTGACGCCGCCGTCGAACACTACCGGGCACTGTCCGCCGCCGGCCTGCCGCCGGTGGGCGCCGCGTCCTGGCCACACACTACGGAGTCAGCGTGAGCGGCCACGGATTCCTGCTGGTCAATTACGTTCCGGGTACGTCGCTGGTCCACCGGGTGCCCCTCTGGCTGAAGTTCCTCCTGGTGGTGGGTTGCGGCATGGCGTCGTTCCTGGTGGTGGACTGGGTGGTTGCCGCGGGGGCGCTGGCCCTGATGTGCCTGGCGTTCCTCGCCAGCGGTGCCGGCCCGGCACGCCTGTTCAGGGCAGTCAGGCCCATCCTGCCGGTGCTGGCGGCCATCGGGTTGTTCCAGTGGTGGCAACTGGGTGGTCCGGTTGCGGCGCGGATCGTCCTGAACGTCCTGGTCTGCGTGGTGGCCGCGTCGATACTTACCGCCACCACGCCGATGCAGCGCCTGCTCGACGGCGTCGTCTCCTTGGCGGTCCCGTTCCGGCGTTTTGGTGCGGACCCCGAACGGTTCGCGCTGACGATTGCGATTATGCTCCGCAGCATTCCGTTCATCGCCGGAGCCTACTCGGACGTTAGGGATTCAGCCCGTGCCCGCGGACTTGAACGCAACCCCCGGGCACTGGTGTTGCCGGTCTTCATCACCACGGTGGCCTATGCGCGCCAGACGGGCGACGCCCTTGCGGCCCGGGGCCTCGGCGAACCCGGCCCGGAGGACGACAACGAAGAAGACGAGGGCACGCAGGATAACGGCACGCCGGGCGACGCCGGGCGACGCTAGCTGCCGGCCCGTCGGCCGGCGGCCTGTCTTACAGGCGGCGTGTTACTCGCGGCGGGTCTCGTCCAGCCGTTCATACCGGAACAGGGCGGCGGTGCCCATTCCCCCGGCAATGCTGATCATGGCCAGAGCCAGGGAGCCGGCCCGGCTGCCGGCGGGCGATGGTTCCCGGGCCTGGGCCAGGAGCCTGGTGACCAGAACGGCGCCCGACGCTCCGTACGCATGGCCCAGGGCCAGCGCACCACCGTCGAGGTTGGCCCGTTCCGGGTCGATACCGAGGGCAGCCAGGCACGCGAGGGTCTGAGACGCGAAAGCCTCATTGAAATCCACCAGGTCAATATCCGCGGCCGTAACACCCTGCTGCGCCAGCAGGCGGCCGGCCGCCGCGGCTGCACCCATGCCCAGAACGCGGGGGTCCACGCCCGCGGTATCGGTGCCCAGCACCAGGAGTCCGTCCGCTGCCCCGAGTTCCCGTGCGCGCTCCACGGAAGTAATAACGACGGCGGCGGCGGCATCCGCGTCGAAACAGGAGTTACCGGCGGTGACGGTGCCGCCCTCGGCGAAAACGGGTGGGAACCGGGACATCAGGGCGGCCGTCAGGCGTGCCCGCGGGCCGTCGTCGGACGCCACGGTTCCGGACACGGCCTGCACCGGAACCGTCTCGCCGGTGAAGCTGCCGGCCGCTGCTGCGGCCAGCGCGCGCCGGTGGCTTTCCAGGGAAAACCGGTCCTGGCGGTCGCGGCTGATGCCGAAAGCGGCAGCCACATTGTCCGCTGCGGCGCCCATGTCCGGATCACCGTAACTAAGGGGCACGAACTGCGCCCGGCGGAAGAACTCGGGGCTGCCGTCGGCGGCCCTGTTCGCGCGGAGCGGAGCGGTGCTGATGCTTTCGACCCCGCCCGCAAGGTAGGCGCCGCCGCCTCCGGCTGCCACCAGCCGCGCTGCAAGGACAATGGCGTCGAGCCCGGAACCGCACTGCCGGTCCACGGTGACGCCCGGTACGCTGACGGGCAGGCCCGCCTCCAGGGAAGCCAGGCGCGCAACGTTGCCGCCGCCTCCCACCGCGTTGCCGATCACGACGTCCGTCACTGCGCCTGCCGGCAGGCCTGTCCGGTCGAGGAGGCCACGAAGCACGGGCGCCAGCAGCTCATGGGCCCTGAGATCCTTGAACGCTCCGTTGACCCTGCGGATGGGAGTCCGCAGGGCGGCGATGACTACCGGCTGGCGGTCGGGCGGCAACTGTCCGGGCGGCAAGCCGTCGGCGGGCATCTGCGCAGCAGCAGGCTCAGCCAAGGCGGCGTACCCTTGTGTCTCCGCGTTCAATCCAGTCCAGCAGCAGTTGCCTGCTGACTTTCCCCCGGTCCGTCACAGGCAGTTCAGTCAGTGCGAAATACTGCAACGGCCGTTTGTCCCGGGGCAGGACATCGTCAAGGCCGGCCTTCAGCTGGGTTGCCGTGATGCCCCCATGGGAGGGGACCACGCCTGCCACGACGCGTTGGCCGCGGACATCGTCCTGCATGCCCGAGGCGACGGCGGCAGCCACTCCGGGGACGGACGCGAGGGCCAGTTCCACCTCATGCGGGTAGACGTTCTTTCCCGCCGTGATGATCATGTCCGCCCGGCGGCCCAGGATGTGAAGCTCGCCGTCCTGCAGGTACCCCTGGTCCCCCACCGTGTACCAGCCGTCGAAACAGCGCAGCGCCTGCCCGTCGTCGCCCCAGAGGTAGCCGTTGCTGACCATTCCGCTGTGCACGCAGATGTTGCCGTCCGTGCCGTCGGGAAGCGGGGCGCCGCCGTCGTCCATGATCCGGACTTCGACGCCGGGGAAGGGCTTCCCGATGCCCGTTCCTCCCGCGTCCAGCGGGGCGCCGGAACGCAGCGCAACCCCGGAAACGAAGCTCAGTTCGGAGGCGCCGTAGTACTCGAAGATGGTGGCCCTGGGTGCCCAGCGCCGCGCGGCCTCCAGGGTCCGGGCATCCAGCTTGGACCCCGCGCAGATGATGGACGTGATGCCGGAAGCATCGACGCAGCCGGCCAGCCCGCGTTCACTGAGCAGCCGGAGCATGGTGGGCACCAGGACCAGCCGGGTGATGCCGTCATGGGTGATGGCGGCGTGCACATCGCCGACGTCGAAGGATTCCAGCGTGTGGAATTCCGAGCCCGCGTAGAGGCACTCGGACAGGGCATACAGGTTGAGGCTGGCCGCCAGCGGACCCGGGGCGAGCGTCTTGTCCTGTGGAGTGAGTCCGAAGAATTCGATGGAGGCGTCGAACGAGAGCTGCCACGATCGCCTTGACCGGGTGAACGCCTTGGGAACCGACGTGGTGCCGGACGTCAGGCCAATGAGGAACACGGAATCCGGGCTGCCGTCCCGGAGCTCTGCCGACGAAGGAGTGCCGGGTTCTGCGTGCAGCCGGGCAACGATCTCGGCCTGCAGCTGCGCCGGCCAGGTGGGGTCGAGGACGGCACATTGCCGGTCGCCGGCCACCGCGGCGGCGAAGGACACGGCGAAGTCGACCGAGTTCGCCTCGGCAAGCACGGTCACCTTGCCGGTGTCCGCTGCCCGCGACGCAGCGGCGTCCCGGAGGGCGGCCCAGCTGAGGTGCCGGCCGGCCACGACGACGGCGGTGTCGTCGGGGCGGTCGTCGGCCCAGCGTTGGAGTCTGTTGAGGAAAGGCATCGGATCAACTTTACCGGCGTCCACGGGTCCGGAACGGGCCGCTCCGGCTATTGTGACAATATGAGTTTCAACGACAATGTCCAGCTGGATCCGTCGCAGGTCCAGGACCGCCGCGGCATGGGCCGCGGAACCAAGATCGGCGGCGGCATCGGGGGCGGAATCATCCTGCTGCTGGCCGCACTGCTGGGAATCAATCCCCAGCTGCTGGAAGGCCTGACCGGGACGGTTCAGGAGCCGCAGAGCACGGGAAGTGCACCGGCCTGCGAGTCCGGCGCCGACGCCGACGCGCGTCTGGACTGCCGCATCACCGGCACGGTGAACAGCCTCAACGCTTTTTGGCCGGCGTACCTTGCGCAGTACAAGACGGAGTACCCGCGTCCCACCACGGTGATCTTCAGCCAGGCCACGGATACCGGCTGCGGCGGTGCAACCTCCGAGGTGGGTCCGTTCTACTGCCCGGCTGACACCACCGCCTACTTCGATCCCGGCTTCTTCCAGGACCTGGTGGACCGCTTCGGATCGTCCGGCGGCCCGCTGGCCCAGGAGTATGTGGTGGCGCACGAGTTCGGCCACCACGTCCAGAACATCCTGGGCAACCTTGACCGCGCCCAGCAGGATCCGCAGGGTCCCGAATCGGGTGCCGTCCGTGTCGAACTGCAGGCGGACTGCTACGCCGGACTCTGGGTCCGGCACGCCACCACCCAGCAGGATCCCAAAACCGGGCAGCCGTTCCTTGAGCCGCTGACCCAGCAGGACCTGAATGATGCGCTCTCCGCGGCTTCCGCCGTTGGTGATGACCGCATCCAAAAGGCAGCTACCGGCCGCGTTTCACCGGAGGCCTGGACCCACGGTTCCAGCGAACAGCGGCAGAGATGGTTCTACCAGGGCTACAAGACCGGCGACATCAACCAGTGCGATACGTTCAGTGCCGCCGCGCTCTAGCTGAACAGAAAAGTACGACGGCGGCCGGTTACCTTCCCAGGGAAGGTAACCGGCCGCCGTCGTTATTTAACGGGGGTTTAACCGTTGTTAGATGTTGAAGCCCAAGGCCCGCATCTGGTCGCGTCCGTCTTCGGTGATCCGCTCGGGACCCCATGGCGGCATCCACACCCAGTTCAGCCGCCATTCGTCCACGACGCCGTCCAGGGCCTTGCCGACCTGCTCCTCGATGACGTCCGTGAGCGGGCACGCCGCCGTGGTGAGCGTCATGTCGATCAGCAGGGCGCCGTCGTCGTCCGAATACTTGAGGCCGTACAGCAGCCCCAGGTCAACAATGTTGACGCCGAGCTCGGGGTCGATGACGTCCTTCAGTGCCTCTTCGACATCTTCGAGGCCCGTACGGGCCGCTTTGATTTCGGTCATGGCGTTGTCCTAACTAGCCCTGGACTGCAGCGTCGGCTGCAGAGATGGTGGCTGCGCCGGCACCCTTGGCGTAACGGTCGTAGCCCTCTTCTTCGAGGCGGTCGGCAAGTTCCGGGCCGCCTTCTTCGACAACCTGGCCGTCGACGAAAACGTGGACGAACTCAGGCTTGATGTAGCGCAGGATCCGCGTGTAGTGCGTGATGAGCAGCGTGCCCATGTTGCCTTCGGCGTGGGCGCGGTTGACGCCCTCGGAGACGACCTTCAGCGCGTCGACGTCCAGGCCGGAGTCGGTCTCGTCCAGCACGGCGAACTTCGGCTTGAAAAGCTCAAGCTGGAGGATCTCCACGCGCTTCTTTTCGCCGCCGGAGAAGCCTTCGTTGACGTTGCGCTGGGTGAAGTCGGCGTCGATGCGCAGCTTCTGCATGGCGGCCTTGACGTCCTTGGTCCAGGTACGCAGCTTCGGCGCTTCGCCGTCGATGGCGGTCTTGGCAGTGCGGAGGAAGTTGGTCATGCTCACACCGGGAACCTCCACCGGGTACTGCATGGCCAGGAAGACGCCGGCGCGGGCGCGCTCGTCCACGGACATGGCCAGGACGTCTTCGCCGTCCAGCGTGATGGAACCGCTGGTGACGTTGTAGCGCGGGTGGCCGGCTATGGTTGACGCCAGGGTGGACTTGCCCGAACCGTTGGGGCCCATGATGGCGTGCGTCTCACCGGTCCTGATGGTCAGGCTGACGCCTTTCAGGATCTCCTTGGTGCCCTGCTCGGTCTCAATGCTGACGTGCAGGTCCTTGATCTCAAGAGTTGACATGCTCTTCTTTCTTTTCGTTCGTAAGTCTTGTGAAGCCGGGCGCTCAGTAGTTGTTGACCGTGGCGCCGTTCAGAACATTGGTCACGTCCACGTAGACGTCGTCACCGTGAAGCTCGACGGCGAAGACCGGCACGGGATCGTAGGCAGGAAGCTGAAGCGGCTGGCCGTTCCGCAGGTCGAACTGCGAGCCGTGGCCCCAGCACTCGATCGCGCAGCCTTCAACCTCGCCTTCAGACAGCGAGATGTCCGCGTGCGAGCAGGTGTCGCCGATGGCGTGGATGTCGCCCATCGAATCCTTGACGACCGCTACGGGGTAGTCGTCGATCAGGATGCGCAGCGCCTGTTTCACCTGGATGTCGTTGGCATTGCATACCAGTTCACCCTTGGGCTGTTCACTCATGCGTTCCGGCCTGCCCGTTTCAGTTTTCGCTCGCGGCGAGCTCGCGCTCGACAGCTTCGGTCAGGCGCTCTTCGAGTGCCGGAACGTTGATCTTCTGGATGATTTCGTTGAGGAACCCGCGGACCACCAGGCGGCGGGCAACATCCTCGGGGATGCCGCGGGCCATGAGGTAGAACAGGTGCTCATCGTCGAAACGCCCGGTGGAGCTTGCGTGCCCGGCACCTTCGATAAGGCCCGTCTCGATTTCCAGGTTCGGAACCGAGTCCGCGCGGCAACCGTCCGTCAGGATCAGGTTCTGGTTCTTCTCGTACGAGTCGGTGCCCAGGGCCTGCTTCTGGATCAGGACATCGCCCACCCATACGGTGTGCGCGTCCTTGCCCTGCAGGGCGCCCTTGTAGAGCACATTCGATTTGCAGTTGGCCACGTTGTGGTCCACGAACGAGCGGTGCTCCAGGTGCTGTCCGGCGTCGGCGAAGTAGAGGCCCAGCAGCTCGGCCTCGGCGCCCTCGCCCGAGAATCGGACGTTGGAGTTCAGGCGCACGATGGATCCGCCCAGGGACACGGCGATGTGCTTGTACACAGCGTCCTTGCCAACCTGCGCGTCGTGCTGCGCGAGGTGCTTGGCGTCGTCTTCCCAGAGCTGGACCGAGATCACGGTGAGCTTGGCGCCTTCACCGACGATGACTTCCAGGTTGCCGTTGTGGTCGGCGGCACCGGTGTGCTCCAGGATCACGACGCTGCGGGAGTTGGCGCCCGCTTCAAGCACGTAGTGTGCGTTGGAGCGGTGGCCGGCGCCCCGGCCGTGGACCAGGATGCGGAGCGGCTCGGCGGGTTCGGCGTCCGCGGGGATGACGACGTGCAGCGCCTCCTCCGTGTTGGCGGAGGCGACGGCGGCGGCACGGTCCGCGGGGACCAGGACGGTTCCGCGCGGTGCTGACCCGGCAGCCAGCGGGGTGCGGACATACCCTTCCGGCGCGTCGACCGTGAAGTCGGCGGCCGGTGCGGGATCAAGATCCGTCGCGGTGTCGGAGAGCAGGTTGGCAAGCCCGCGGACCGGGCTGAAGCGCCATTCTTCTTCGCGGCCCGTGGGCAGCGGGAAGTCGGCGACATTGAAGCTCGTGAGGCGTTCGGCGCGGGAGGACATTACGGTCACGCCGTGATTGTGGCCGTGGTCCACCTTGGCGGCGACCAGTCCCTCGCCTTCCTCGGTGAAGCCTGCGATGGAAGGCGCCCCGATGCGGGCCTTTTCAGTAACAGTTTCGGCAGTCATTAACCGACGGATCCTTCCATCTGGAGTTCAATGAGGCGGTTCAGCTCGAGGGCGTATTCCATCGGCAGCTCGCGGGCGATCGGCTCGATGAAGCCGCGCACGATCATCGCCATGGCTTCGTCTTCGCGCATGCCGCGGGACATGAGGTAGAAGAGCTGCTCTTCGGAAACGCGCGAGACAGTTGCCTCGTGGCCCAGCTGGACGTCATCTTCGCGGATGTCGATGTACGGGTACGTGTCCGACCGGCTGATCGTGTCCACGAGGAGGGCGTCGCAGCGGACCGTGTTGGCCGAGTGCTTGGCGCCTTCGCGAACCTGGACCAGGCCGCGGTAAGCGGCACGGCCGCCGCCGCGGGCCACGGACTTGGAGATGATGGAGCTCTTGGTGTTCGGTGCGATGTGCACCATCTTCGAGCCCGTGTCCTGGTGCTGGCCTTCGCCGGCGAACGCGATGGACAGGGTTTCGCCCTTGGCGTGCTCGCCCACAAGGTAGACGGCCGGGTACTTCATGGTCACCTTGGAGCCGATGTTGCCATCGATCCATTCCATGGTGGCGCCCTCTTCGCAGATGGCGCGCTTGGTGACCAGGTTGTACACGTTCGTGGACCAGTTCTGGATGGTGGTGTAGCGGACGCGGGCGCCCTTCTTCACGATGATTTCCACCACGGCGGAGTGCAGCGAGTCCGAGGTGTAGATCGGCGCGGTGCAGCCTTCGATGTAGTGGACGTAGGAGTCCTCGTCGGCAATGATCAGGGTGCGCTCGAACTGGCCCATGTTTTCCGTGTTGATGCGGAAGTAAGCCTGCAGCGGGATGTCCACGTGGACGCCCTTGGGGACGTACACGAAGGAACCGCCGGACCAGACAGCCGTGTTCAGCGAAGCGAACTTGTTGTCGCCCACCGGGATGATGGTGCCGAAGTACTCCTGGAAGATCTCCGGGTGCTCGCGCAGCGCGGTGTCCGTGTCCAGGAAGATGACGCCCTGCTGTTCCAGGTCCTCGCGGATCTGGTGGTACACAACCTCGGACTCGTACTGTGCTGCGACGCCTGAAACCAGGCGGCTGCGCTCGGCTTCCGGAATGCCCAGCTTCTCGTAGGTATTGCGGATGTCCTCGGGGAGGTCCTCCCACGTGGCGGCCTGCTTCTCGGTGGAGCGCACGAAGTACTTGATGTTGTCGAAGTCGATGCCCGAGAGGTCTGCACCCCAGGTGGGCATGGGCTTGCGGTCGAAGTACTTCAGGCCCTTCAGACGCAGGTCCAGCATCCACTCCGGCTCGTTCTTCTTGGCCGAAATGTCCCGGACAACTTCGTCGTTGATGCCACGACGTGCGTTGGCTCCGACATCGTTCTTGTCGGCCCAGCCGTACTCATAGGTGCCAATACCGTGGAGCTCGGGGTTCTTCTCCAGAATCTCCGAAATCACAGTAGTTTCAGCAACCTTGTTCTCTGATAGTTGGTCCGTCATCACGGCCTTTCTTGCAGATGGTTGGATACTTCGCCCAGGCTGTCCGTGGTGTGTCCGGAGCCGGCAGGCCCCTTGGCCGGACGGCCTGTAGGTATGTGGGTGGTGCAGACGTGTCCGCCACGTGCCAGTGTGGACAGCCGCCGTACGTCAACGCCGACGAGCCGGGAAAACACTTCGGTTTCGACGTCGCAGAACACGGGGAACTTGGTGGCAAGCTGCTGGATGGGGCAATGCCCCTGGCACAGCTGGACGCTGGAGAGCGCAGCGGGGAGCGGCACCTTGGCCTCGATGGAGGCCGCGGAGGCCACGAAGCCGTCGCGGCTTAACGCGGCGGAAAGAGCTTGCGCCCGTGCGGTGATATCCGGTCCGGCGGCCTCGATCTCCGGCGCGTAGCGGCGCTCCATGTCGGAAAAACGCTCGACGGCGAACTCGCGGACGGCGTCGGGTCCGGCGATTTCCCCCAGGCGCTGGAGGGCCAGGCCGGCAATGTCGAGGTAGTCGTCGCCGAGGGTGGACTGGCCCTGCGTGCTCAGGACGTAGCGCCTCGCCGGGCGTCCTGCGCCGGCCCCTGCCTTCGCCACACGCTTGACTTCAATGACACCGCTGCGGGAGAGGTGGTCCAGGTGGCGGCGGACGGCCGCGGGAGTGAAGCCGAGCAGGTCGCCGAGTTCAGCTGCGCTGACCGGACCGTGCTCCAGCACCGCATTCAGGACGCGGTCGCGGGTGCGTTCGTCCGAGTCCGCCGGCAGCGTGTGCGGCGTGGCGGGCTGCCGGCCTGCGGGCGAAGAACTCCCGGGCCGGAACGGGCCGGCGGCGCCATCTGGCGCGGCGGACCCGGTTCGGGGCGCAGAAAGTCGAGTGCTCATGGAATACACAACACAATCATGTCGTAATTTACTCCCCCGTACTAGTAAGGCGAGGCTGACCTTCGGTCACATCCCGTCGGGTGGTGCGCCTACTACATCCCGTAGAATGCTTTGGTGCGATCTCCCGATTCTCCCGTCCTGTCCATTAAGGGACTCATTAAGGACGTTGGCCCGCTGGCCTCCCTTGACGGCAAGATGCTCCGGGTGGTCAGCGGCGTTTCCCTCGCCGCCGAACCCGGGCAGGTCACTGCCCTGCTGGGGGCCAACGGTGCCGGTAAGACAACCACCATCGAATGTGCGCAGGGCCTGCAGCGGCGGTCCGGCGGGACGGTCACCCTGCTGGGCCAGGACCCGGACACCGCAGGGGCGTCACTCCGTTCCCGGGTGGGTGTCATGCTGCAGGACGGCGGGCTGCCGCCGTCGGCCCGTCCCATCCCGCTCCTGAAGCATATCGCCGGGATGTACCGGAATCCATGGCCTGTCGATGAGCTGATCGGACGGCTGGGCATTGACACCTTTAGCCGGACCACCGTCCGGCGCCTTTCGGGCGGGCAGCGCCAGCGGCTTGCCCTGGCTGCGGCCCTCGTGGGAAACCCCGAAGTCCTCTTCCTGGACGAACCGAGTGCAGGACTGGATCCGCAGTCCCGCCAGCTCGTTTTCGAACTGATTTCGGAGCTGCGGGACGCCGGCATGGGAATCATCCTGACGACCCACCTCATGGACGACGCCCAGCGCCTGGCTGATTACGTGTACATCATCGACGCCGGCAGGAACGTGGCCGAAGGAACAGTGGCCCAGCTGCTGATGCGGAACCTGAGCACGGATGCCGCGCAGGAACATGTCCGCACACTGCTTTTCGAGGCCCGGCCCGGACTGGACTTCACGGGCGTGCTGCCCGCCGCCGTCGACGTCCGCGAAACCAGGGCGGGAAGCTACGCCGCTACCGGCGCGCTGACACCGGAAGACCTGGCAGCGCTGACAGCCTGGTGGGCCGCGCAAGGCATCATGCCCGGGTCCATGAGCCTGGAGGCACGGAGCCTGGAAGACGTATTTTTGGATATTTCGGGAAGGGAGATCCGATGAGCCGGGTCCTCGGCAGCGCTCCTGCCCCGCTTCTTCGCCGCATTCTGCTGCAGGGCAGGTACGAGGCGCTGACGATGCTGCGGAACGGCGAGCAACTCATCCTTGCAGTCGTCCTGCCGCTGCTTGCCCTGGTGGGCCTGACCGTCACCCCGTTGCTGGACGGCCTGGGGGGCACCCGGGTTGACGTTGCGGTGCCGGGCATCCTCGCTTTGTGCGCCATGTCCACCGCTTTCACCGGCCAGGGCATCTCCACCGGCTTTGACCGGCGCTACGGGGTGCTGCGTTTCCTGTCCACCACTCCCCTGGGCCGGACGGGCCTGATCGCCGGCAAGATCCTGGCAGTCCTGGCAGTCCTGGTCCTCCAGGTAGTGGTGGTGGGCGCGGTGGCGTTTGTGCTCGGCTGGAAGCCGACGACGGCGGGCTGGCTCCCGGCGCTGGTGCTCCTGGTTCTGGGGGCGGCAGCCTTCACAGCCCTGGGGCTGCTGGTGGCGGGTACGGTCCGGCCTGAGGCGACGCTGGCCATCACCAACCTCCTGTGGATCCTGCTCGGAGCCTTGGGCGGCATCGTCCTGCCGGCCGAACGGTTGCCCGGCCCGGCCCGGGAACTGGTGCACTTCCTGCCCTCCGGCGCCTTGGGCGAGGCCCTGAGGGACGCTTTCCTCGCCGGCACCTTCAATGGAGGCGCCACCCTAATCCTGCTGCTTTGGACGGCTATCGCCGGCGCAGCGGCCATCCGTTGGTTCAAGTGGAATTGAGAAAACCGTGAGTACGGCATCGCGCCTCCCCCAAATCCTAGGACGCATGACGTCCAAGCTCCCCGTTACGGTCGACTCGACCGTCCGACGGCTGGCCGTCCTGTCACTGATCGGGCAGACGGTGCTTGTGGTGACCGGCGGCGCGGTCCGCCTCACCGCGTCCGGACTCGGCTGCCCCACCTGGCCCCGCTGCACTGACGTGTCACTGGTCAACACGCCGGAGATGGGCATCCACGGCTTCATCGAATTCGGAAACCGGCTCCTGACGTTCGCCCTGGCCGCAATCGCAGTCCTGATGCTGGTGTACCTGTGGAACCTGCGCAAAGAGCGCCGGGACCTGTTCCTGCTGGCCCTGGGCCTGCTGGCCAGCATCCCGGCACAGGCAGTCATCGGCGGCATTACGGTTCTCACCCAGCTCAACCCCTGGGTTGTGGGCCTGCACTTCCTGGTCTCGATGGCCCTCGTTGTTATCGCCACCCTGCTGGTCAACAGGGTGTACGGCCGTACGGGACGGTTCCCCGCCGTCGGACTTCCCGCCCTCCCGGGAGCCGCACGTCCGGTGATGGCCGCCGTCGCCCTGTTCTCCGCCGTCGCCGTGACCCTTGGCGTGGTGGTGACGGGCGCCGGACCGCACGCGGGCGATGCGGACGCGCCCAGAAACGGCCTTGACTGGGATCTCTTCTCCCACATCCACGCTGTGCCGGCCTATCTCGTCACCGCCGGAGCACTGTTCGGCGTGTTCCTTGTGTTCCGGGACCGGATCCAAGGCCCCTTCCGCACCGCAGTGCTGCTGCTGCTCGGAGTCACTGTGCTGCAGGCGGCCATCGGCTTCACGCAGTATTACAACGGCATTCCCGCCCTGCTGGTGGGCGCCCACATGCTGGGCGCCGCGCTGCTCATGAGCGCCGCCACGAACGCCGCGGACATCGCACGGTTCAGCCCGGCCAAGTAAGAACTGGCGGTGCTGCGGCACGAGGCCGTCACGTAAGACGCCTCCCGCTCAGCTGTACAGCCCTGAGAAGCACCCCGGACCGTAAGGACCGGGGTGTTTCTCTTTGCCCCGCCGCACCCGGCGACGCTCGCTCACTTCCTGCGGTCCTTTCGACGACCCTCTCGCACTCATGGCCGGACGACAGAACCCTCCCTCACCTTGGGGTGAGGGAGGGTCCGGGAGAAAGCGGCAGGTAGTGAGAGAGGGTCCGGGGTTGACCGGCGGGAAGTCGAAGTGGGAGAGGGACCTAGCCCATGATGGCTGAACCCACGAAGGGGTCCACGGCCAGTGCAATGAAGAGCAGGGTCAGGTAGCTGATGGAACCGTGGAACACCTTCATGGCTCCCTTGTTGGAGACGTCGCCACCCTGGGCCCGGTTGTACAGGGCGTGCGATTCGTACAGGAACCAGGCGCCGGCGACGACGGCGGTGACGGTATAGACCCAGCCCGCCCCGCCTGCAGGAACCAGCAGCAGCGAGCAGGCAACCATGGCCCACGCGTACAGGACCACCTGGACCGAGACGACCTTTGCACCGGCGATTGCTCCGAGCATCGGCACATTGGCGTTGCGGTAGTCCTCGCCGTAGCGCATGGACAGCGGCCAGTAGTGCGGCGGGGTCCAGAGGAAGATCACCATGAACAGGACGATGGCAGGCCACTCGACCGTGTTGGTCACGGCGGCCCAGGCAATCAGCACCGGGAAGCATCCGGCTGCTCCGCCCCAGACAATGTTCTGGGCCGTGCGGCGCTTAAGGATCATGGTGTAGATGACCACGTAAAAGACGATGGCCCCGAGGCCGAGCCAGGCCGACAGCGGGTTGGCGCCAAACCAGAGGATCGCGATTGCGGCGGCCCCCAGCAGCCAGGAGAACACCAGCGCCTCGCGGGGAGTCACTTCTCCGGTGACGAGGGGGCGGTTCTCGGTCCGGTGCATGAGCTTGTCGATGTCACGGTCGAGGTAGCAGTTGAAGGCGCCCGCACTGCCTGCCGCGAAAGCACCGCCGACAAGCGTGGCCAGGATCAGGCCGATGGAAGGGAATCCGCGCTCGGCGTAGATCATGGTAGGCAGCGTGCTCACGAGGAGCAGTTCAATGACCCGCGGTTTCGTGAGGGCCAGGTACGCCTTGGCTTTGCGGGCTATCCCGATCTTTCCGGGGAGCCGGGAGGCGTTCAGCGGCGTATCTGTTGTGCTCACGGTGGCAGTCACTCTGTTCTGTCTGGCTGTTCAGTCCGGCTGGTTCTCGCAGCGGCGGCGGCCCAAAACGGGCCCGCTCCCTCCGGCGGTGGCCTCCGAATATCATACCGTGGCTCCCGGGCGTCCAAAGCCCCCATGATTCCGTCAGGTTAACCGATCCTCACGGTGCCTGCCGCCCTCGGTGATTCATATAAGGAAAATCAGTCCACTTAGTGAGATACACGCTGACCAGCCCTTGGAATGGGGCTAAGCTGTCTGCAGATCAGCACGCAAGGAATGCCAATGGAATGCGCATTCCCGGAATCTCGAACGCGACTGAATGAAGATCAACGTTTCAATGGTGAACGGCTGGTACTAACCGCAGCGGGCACCAACATGCGTGCCCCCGCTCCGGCCTGTTCGTACCACCTGCCGTCAGCACAGAGAGGGGCCCGGTTTTCGTGCCACATTTGGAAGAGCAAGAACTGTCATGGACCAGTTTGGACCAGCGAGCCGTTGATACGGTCCGCATTCTGGCCGCGGATGCGGTCGAAAAAGTAGGGAACGGCCACCCCGGCACCGCGATGAGCCTTGCACCGGCCGCGTACCTTCTCTTCCAGAAGCTGATGCGCCATGACCCGAAGAACCCGGACTGGATCGGCCGCGACCGGTTCATCCTCTCTCCCGGCCACACGTCACTGACGCTGTACATCCAGCTGTTCCTCTCCGGCTACGGCCTGGAACTCGATGACCTGAAGGCGCTGCGCACCTGGGGTTCGCTGACACCGGGGCACCCGGAGTACAAGCACACCGCCGGTGTGGAGATCACCACCGGCCCGCTGGGCCAGGGCCTGGCCTCCTCGGTCGGGTTCGCATACTCCCAGCGCCGCCAACGCGGCCTGTTCGACGCCGACGCTCCCGCCGGCGAGTCCCCGTTCGACCACACCATCTGGGTCATTGCGTCCGACGGCGACCTCCAGGAAGGCGTGACCTCCGAGGCTTCCTCGCTGGCCGGCCACCAGGAACTCGGCAACCTTGTTGTTGTTTACGACGAGAACCACATCTCCATCGAAGACGACACCGACGTCGCCTTCACCGAGGACGTCCTCAAGCGCTACGAGTCCTACGGCTGGCACGTCCAGCGTGTGGACTGGACCAAGACCGGCGAATACAAGGAAGACGTGCAGGAACTGTACGCCGCCCTGATCGCCGCGAAGGCAGAGACCTCCAAGCCCTCGATCGTGTCGCTGCGCACCATCATCGGCTACCCGGCCCCGAAGAAACAGAACACCGGCAAGATCCACGGCTCGGCCCTGGGTGCCGAGGAAGTCGCGGCACTGAAGAACGTGCTGGGCTTTGACCCCGCAAAGACGTTCGAGGTTGACCAGGAGGTGCTGGCCCACGCCCGCGCTGTAGTGGACCGCGGTGCAGCCGCCCGCGCCGAATGGCAGGACTCCTTCGAAGCATGGCAGGCCGGGAACCCGGAGGGTGCAGCCCTTCTGGAACGGGTCGAGGCCCGCAAGCTGCCCGTCGAGCTCGACGGCGCCCTGCCGGTGTTCGAAGCCGGCAAGGATGTCTCCACCCGCGCCGCGTCGGGCAAGGTCCTGAACGCGATCGGCCCGGTCATGCCGGAACTGTGGGGCGGTTCAGCCGACCTCGCGGAGTCCAACAACACCACCATCGAGGGTTCGGCGTCATTTATCCCGGTCTCCCGCTCCACTGATGCGTGGAAGGGCAACCCTTACGGCCGGGTCCTGCACTTCGGCATCCGTGAGCACGCCGCGGCCTCGATCGTGAACGGCATCGCCCTGCACGGGAAGACCCGCGCGTTCTCCGGCACCTTCCTGATCTTCTCCGACTACCAGCGCCCGGCCATCCGCCTCGGCGCGCTGATGGGTGTCCCGTCCCTGTACGTCTGGACGCACGACTCCATCGGCCTGGGCGAAGACGGCCCCACCCACCAGCCGGTGGAGCAGCTGGCATCCCTGCGCGCCATTCCGGGCCTGGACGTTGTCCGCCCCGGTGACGCCAACGAGGTCGCCGCAGCCTGGAAGGTCATGCTCGAAAACCACGAGAACCCGGCCGGCATCGTCCTGACCCGCCAGAACATTCCCACCTACGCCCGCGGCGAAGGCGACGCCGAGGGTGACACCTTCGGTGCCGTCACCGGCGTGGCCAAGGGCGGCTACGTCCTGGCCGAAGCGTCCAAGGACGGCAAGACCGCGGACGCCCAGGTCATCCTGATCGGCACCGGGTCCGAGGTCCAGCTGGCCGTGAACGCCCGCGAAGCCCTCCAGGCCGAAGGCATCCCCACCCGCGTGGTGTCGATGCCGTGCGTCGAGTGGTTCAACAAGCAGGACGCCGCCTACCGCGAGGCCGTCCTCCCGGCCGGCGTCAAGGCACGCGTGTCCGTGGAAGCCGGGCTGGCCCTGGGCTGGAAGGAATTCGTTGGCGACGCCGGCCGTTCCATCAGCCTCGAGCACTTCGGCGCCTCCGCCGACTACAAGCGCCTCTTCCAGGAATTCGGCATCACCGCCGAAGCAGTCACCGCCGCCGCGAAGGAATCCCTCGCAGGTCTCGCCAACTGATCCAACACCACGGTTCCGGGGGACCCAGGTCCCCCGGAACCCATGATTTCCAGGAGTTAATGACATGACTACCCCCACCCAGCAGCTCTCGGACGCCGGCGTCTCGATCTGGCTTGACGACCTCTCCCGCGGCCGCCTGCAGACCGGCACCCTTCGCAAGCTCATCGAAGAGAAGAACGTCGTTGGCGTCACCACCAACCCGTCGATCTTCCACGCCGCCATCACCACCGGCCACGACTACGACACCGTGATCGCAGCCCAGGCAGCAGCCGGCGCCACTGTTGAAGAGACCGTCTTCGAAATCACCACCACCGACGTTGCCGACGCCTGCGACCTGTTCGCGCCCGTCGCCGCCGCAACCAAGGGTGTTGACGGCCGCGTGTCCATCGAAGTGGACCCCCGCCTCGCCTGGGACACCGCCGGCACCATCGCCGAAGCGAAGCACCTCTACAAGAAGGTCAACAAGGACAACGTCCTGATCAAGATCCCGGCAACCCTCGAAGGCCTCGAAGCCATCACGGCCACTTTGGCTGAGGGCATCAGCGTCAACGTCACGCTGATCTTCTCGCTGGAGCGCTACCGCGCCGTCATCAACGCCTTCCAGTCCGGCCTGGAGCAGGCCAAGGGCAACGGCCACGACCTCTCCAAGATCCACTCGGTCGCGTCCTTCTTCGTCTCCCGCGTGGACGCCGAAATCGACAAGCGCCTCGACGCCGTCGGCACCGACGAGGCCAAGGCCCTCAAGGGCAAGGCCGGACTGGCCAACGCCCGCCTGGCCTACCAGGTCTACGAAGAGCTCTTCTCCACCGAACGCTGGGGCTTGCTGGCCGAAGCCGGCGCCCTGCCGCAGCGTCCGCTGTGGGCCTCCACCGGCGTAAAGGACCCGGCCTACCCGGACACCCTCTACGTCACGGAGCTCGTCGCACCCGGCGTGGTCAACACCATGCCGGAGAAGACCCTCGATGCCACCTTTGACCACGGCGTCGTCACCGGCGACACCGTCACCCGCGGCTACGACGACGCAAATGCGACGCTGAACGCCCTCGACGCACTGGGAATCTCCTACAACGAGGTCGTGGCGCTGCTTGAGTCGGAAGGCCTGGACAAGTTCGTGGCCAGCTGGAAGGAACTGCTGGGTGACGTCGAAGACGCCCTGGCCTCTGCACGGAAGGCTTCCTAACCCATCATGAGCACACTCAGCTACGACGCCACCGGCGCAGCCCGCGAGGCACTTGAGCAGCACCTCCCAGCACTGCTGGAAGACCGCATTGCCACCCGGATTTTCGCGAAGGACCATACCCTGTGGGGTCCGGACGCCGAACAGGAATCCGCTATCCGGCTGGGCTGGGTGGAGGCGGCCACCGTCTCCCAGCCGCTGGTCAGCGGCATCCTGGAACTCCGCGATGCACTGAAGGCCGAAGGCGTAACGCGTATTGTCCTTTGCGGCATGGGCGGCTCCTCGCTGGCACCTGAGGTCATCGCGGGCACCGCTGGCGTCGAGCTGACTGTGCTTGACAGCACCGACCCGGAGCAGGTCAGTGCTGCATTGGTGGACCGCCTTGCCGAAACCGCGATTGTGGTTTCGTCCAAGTCAGGATCCACCGTTGAGACCGATTCCCAGCGTCGGATCTTCGAGCAGGCCTTCACCGACGCCGGCATCGATGCCAAGAGCCGCATCGTGATCGTCACCGATCCCGGCTCACCGTTGGACAAGGCCTCACGGGAGGCGGGCTACCGCGCCGTCTTCAACGCCGACCCCAACGTCGGCGGCCGTTTCTCGGCACTGACCGCCTTCGGACTGGTCCCCTGCGGCCTGGCCGGAGTGGACATCCAGGCGTTCCTGGATGAAGCCGAAGAGGCAGCCGAAATCCTCAATGAGGACGCACCCGAGAACATCGGCCTCGCCCTGGGAGCAGCCCTTGGCGGCACCAGCCCGCTGCGCAACAAGATCGTCATTGCGGAAGACGGATCCGGCATCGTCGGCTTCGCCGACTGGGCAGAACAGCTCATCGCCGAATCCACCGGCAAGCTCGGCACCGGCGTCCTGCCCGTCGTGGCCGGTCCGTCGGCACCGGAGGTCACTTCGGGTGCCGCTGACATCCTGGTGGTGCGCCTGGTCGCGGCCGACGCCGACGACGTGCAGCTCGGCGAAAACGAGGTTGCCATTGCCGGCGGCCTGGCCACGCAGATGATGGTGTGGGAATTCGCCACGGCGGTGGCCGGCCGGCTTCTGGGCATCAACCCGTACGACCAGCCGGACGTGGAGGCCGCCAAGATTGCAGCCCGCGGCCTGCTGGACGCACAGCCCGAGCCGACCCCCGCCAATTTCGTCGACGGCGCCATCGAGGTCCGCGGCGGCGACTGGCTGGGTGACGCCTCAACGGCGTCCGCGGCCGTCTCCGCACTACTCTCGCAGCTTGCCGACGACAGCTACCTCAGCGTCCAGGCGTACTTCGACCGTCTCGCATACGCCCCGTTCGAAGGGGTCCGCGACCAGCTCGCGGCAGCCACCGGGCGTCCGGTGACGTTCGGCTGGGGCCCTCGCTTCCTCCACTCCACCGGCCAGTTCCACAAGGGCGGACCCGCCATCGGCGTGTTCCTGCAGGTAACTGCCGACTCCCCCACGGACCTGTCCATCCCGGAGCGGCCGTTCACGTTCGGTGAACTGATCTCGGCGCAGGCCGCCGGCGACGCCCAGGTTCTCACCGAACACGGCCGTCCCGTCCTCCGCCTGCACCTCACGGACCGCGCTGCCGGCGTCAAGCAGCTGCAGGACATTGTTTCAGAGCTCGCCGGCCAGGCAGCATCCCACACTGAAAGCTAAGGCACCGAAGCAACCATGCCAGAAACTGAAATCGGCAGCAGGAAATCTGCTGGGCGGGGCCGCAACCCGCTGAGGGACCCGCGGGACCGCCGGCTTAACCGCATTGCCGGGCCCTCCTCGCTGGTCCTCTTCGGAGTGACCGGCGACCTCGCCCGCAAGAAGCTCATGCCTGCCGTGTATGACCTGGCGAACCGGGGGCTGTTGCCGCCGAGTTTTGCCTTGGTGGGCTTCGCCCGGCGGCAGTGGGAGAACGAGGACTTCGCCGCCGAGGTCAAGGCGGCCGTGATGGCCTACGCCAGGACCCCGTTTGACGAAGCGGTCTGGAACCAGCTGTCGGAGGGCATCCGGTTTGTCCAGGGCGAGTTCGACGACGATGACGCCTTTGAGCGGCTCGGCGACACGATCGATGAACTGGACGAGCAGCGCGGAACGCGGGGGAACCACGCGTTCTACCTCTCGATCCCGCCGAAGGCGTTCGAGCAGGTTTGCCGGCAGCTGTCCAAGCATGGCCTGGCGCAGGCCGAGGGTGATAAGTGGCGGCGGGTGGTGATCGAAAAGCCGTTCGGGCACGACCTCGAGTCGGCCCGGCAGCTGAACGACATCGTGGAGTCCGTGTTCCCGCCGGATGCGGTGTTCCGGATCGATCACTACCTGGGCAAGGAAACGGTCCAGAACATCCTGGCGCTGCGGTTCGCGAACCAGCTGTTCGAACCGTTGTGGAACGCGAACTACGTGGACCATGTTCAGATCACCATGGCCGAGGACATCGGCACCGGCGGCCGGGCCGGGTATTACGACGGTGTGGGCGCGGCCCGCGACGTCATCCAGAACCACCTGCTCCAGCTCCTGGCGCTCACGGCGATGGAGGAACCCATTTCCTTCAACGCCGATGACCTGCGGGCCGAGAAGGAAAAGGTCCTGGCCGCGGTCAAGCTCCCGGACGACCTGTCCACGCACTCGGCGCGCGGGCAGTTCGCCGGCGGCTGGCAGGGCGGGGAGCAGGTGCTCGGGTACCTGGAGGAGGAAGGCATTCCCGCCGACTCCACGACGGAAACCTATGCCGCGGTCCGGGTGGACATCCACACCCGGCGCTGGGCCGGGGTGCCGTTCTACCTGCGTGCCGGCAAACGCCTGGGACGCAGGGTGACGGAAATCGCCGTCGTATTCAAGCGCGCCCCCAACCTGCTCTTCCGCGACCACGGGGAGGATGACTTCGGCCAGAATGCCGTGGTGATCCGGGTCCAACCCGATGAGGGCGCAACGATCCGTTTCGGGTCCAAGGTCCCGGGCACGCAGATGGAAGTCCGCGACGTGACGATGGACTTCGGCTACGGCCACTCGTTCACCGAATCGTCCCCGGAAGCCTATGAGCGGCTGATCCTGGACGTGCTTCTCGGTGAGCCGCCGCTGTTCCCGCGGCACCAGGAAGTGGAACTGTCCTGGAAGATCCTGGATCCCTTTGAAGAGTACTGGGCCAGCCTGGGTGAACAGCCCGAGCCCTACGCCCCCGGAAGCTGGGGGCCCGCCTCGGCCGATGAGCTGCTGGCCCGTGACGGACGAACCTGGAGAAGGCCATGATCGTAGATCTTCCCGATACAACAACCTCAGCCATCTCCAAGAAGATCATGTCCCTGCGCGAGCAGGGCGGCGTGATCGCGCTCGGACGGGTGCTGACCCTCGTGGTCGTCACCAAGTCCGGGCTCGAAGAGGAGGCCATCGAAGCGGCCAACGAAGCCAGCCGGGAACACCCCTGCCGGATCATCGTCCTGGCCGACGCCGGCGCCCAGGCCCCGACACGCCTGGACGCGCAGATCCGGGTGGGCGGCGACGCCGGTGCCTCCGAAGTGATCGTGCTGCGGGGATACGGCGAGCTCGCCGAGGAAAGCGAATCCCTCGTCGCGGCGCTGCTGCTCCCGGACGCCCCGATCGTGGCCTGGTGGCCGCACGGTGCGCCGAAGAGCGCATGTGAGACCTCCATCGGCCGGATAGCGCACCGCCGGATCACCGACTCGGCCAACGAGGAGGACCCGCAAAAGGCGCTCGATAACATCCGCAACACCTACAAGGCCGGCGACACCGACCTCGCCTGGACCCGCCTGACCAACTGGCGGATCCAGCTCGCGGCAGTGCTGGACCAGGTGGACTCCTCACCCGTGACGGCCGTCGCCGTCGAGGGCGCCTCGGACTCCCCCAGCACCCTCCTGCTGGCAGCCTGGCTGACACTGGCCCTGGACGCGCCCGTGACCATCGTGGCCGACCCCGCCGGAACCGGGATCCGCCGCGTCCGGCTCAGCCGCGCCAGCGGCGACGTCCAGCTCTTCCGACCCGGCCTGTCCGTAGCGGAACTGACCCAGCCGGGCCAGCCGGCGCAGCGCATCTCGCTGCCGCGCCGCAGCCTGCGGGACTGCCTCGCCGAAGAACTCCGCCGCCTGGATCCCGACGAAGTGTTCGGTGAAGTGATTACTATTGGACTGCCCCGTACAAATCTAAGGAGTGTCCGTCCCAGTGAGCGCTGATCCCAGAGTAAGCATCCACCCCGACTCATCCGTATTGATGGCGGCCATCGCAGCGCGGCTCATCACCAAGCTCGTGGACGTCCAGGACAAACACGGTGAGGCGACGGTGGTGCTTACAGGCGGCACTGTGGGGATCGGAACGCTCAAGGCGGTGGCCGACTCCGCGGCGGCTCCGGCCGTGAACTGGTCCAAGGTGAATTTCTGGTGGGGCGACGAGCGATTCGTCGGCGGCACCGACAACGACCGGAACACGCTCCAGGCCCGTGAGGCCCTGCTGTCCCGCATAGCGGTTGACCCGGAACGGGTGCACGAACCGGGTTCAACGGACGACTTCGCCACGCCGGAGGAGGCTGCCGCTGACTATGCGCGCCGCCTTGCCGAGGCAGCCGCGGCGGAGCATGCTGCGGACATGTCCGATGACCGTCCCGAGAACCCGGGGGCACTTCCCCGGTTCGACGTGGTCCTTCTTGGTGTGGGGCCGGATGCCCACGTGGCTTCGTTGTTCCCTGAGCAGGCAGGCATCAGGGAAAAGGAGCTCACGGTCGTGGGGGTCCGGAATTCGCCGAAACCGCCGCCCGAACGGATTTCCTTGACCCTCCGTGCCATCAACACGGCCAGCGAAGTCTGGATGGTTGTTGCGGGCGAGGACAAGGCCGGCGCCGTGGGGCTCGCCCTGGCCGGCGCCAACCCGGTTCAGGTTCCGGCGGCAGGGCCGGCCGGACGGTCACAGACGCTGTGGCTGATCGATGAGAATGCAGCCGCAAGGGTTCCCGAGCAGCTAGTCCGTAAAGGTCCCGCGGGCTCTTAGCCGCTCCAGCGCTCCAGCCAGCACGTCTTCGGCGTCCTGGCTGGAGCGCCGCTCTTTAACGTACTCGAGGTGGCTCTTGTAGCCCTCCTCCGCATGATGCGGGAGCTCGACCCGGGTCTCGTCCCGCGATGCCAGGCCTCCGCAGCGGCGGCAGTCCCAGACCGCCGGTATTTGGTCTTCCGGGAGCTTAATGAAAACTGGCCGCGTCTCGTGTCCCTTGGCGCACCAATAGGAAACACGAATACGCGGCAAGCGTTCACCGACGACGTCGTTTGGCTGAATTTTGGGGGCCGACCCCTCGGACGCCCCCACACGGGTTCCCCGGAACCCTGAAGCAGCATGCACCATCGGGAACTCCTGGCTACTCGACTGACCGGTATTTGGACACCAACAGCCACAGTGTAATTCGGAGTTCCCGACGGCGGCAGGGCCGTTAGTACCGGGAATGTGTAAATTCCTTGAAAATTCCCGGTCCCGATTTCGTCCGGAAAAGCGGCTGCTAGGAGTCGCCGCCGCCGGAGAAGCGCATCAGCAGGCCGAGCGCGATAATAACAACGCCCCAGGTGACCCCGAGGATGATCGTGAACCTGTTGAGGTTGCGCTCGGCCACGCCGGACGAGCTCAGGCCAGAGCTCATGCCGCCGCCGAACATGTCCGACAGACCGCCGCCCCGTCCCTTGTGGAGCAGGATGAGCAGCGTCAGCAGGAGGCTGGTGATGCCCAGGAGGATCTGCAGAATGACATGAAGAACGTCCACGACGGCCTTTCAGAAGTTGATGATTGCGGGGGTCACGCCTGTGTCCGGACTAATCCGTCAGCAGGTGACTCTCGAACCTGACAATATTAGCAAACTCCGCGGGATCGAGGCTGGCCCCGCCCACCAACACGCCGTCGACGTCGCGTTCGTTGAGGATGGCCGCGGCGTTGTTGGCCTTGACCGAACCGCCGTAGAGCAGGCGGACCTTGGCGGCGACCTCGTCACCGAAGAGGCTGACGAGTTCGGCGCGGATGGCTGCGCACATTTCCTGGGCGTCCTGCGGTCCGGCAACCTCACCGGTGCCAATGGCCCAGACGGGTTCGTAAGCGACCACGAGTTCAGCAGCTTCTTCAGCGCCAAGGCCCTCAACGTCGGCACGGAGCTGGTCCAGGGTGTGCTGGACATGCGTTCCGGCCTGCCGGATTTCGAGGCCCTCGCCGACGCAGAGCACCGGGGTGACACCGTGGCGGAAGGCAGCCTTCACCTTGGCGTTCAGGACTTCGTCGGACTCGTTGTGGATGGTGCGCCGTTCGCTGTGGCCCACCAGGACGTACTTGCAGCCCAGCTTGTTGAGGAACTGGCCGCTGATGTCACCGGTGTAGGCACCCGAATCGAACTGCGACAGGTCCTGGCCGCCGTAGACAACCTCCAGTTCGTCACCCTGAACCAGGGTCTGGACGCCGCGGAGGTCGGTGAAGGGCGGGAAGACGGCAACTTCCGCGCGGCTGTAGTCATGCTTGGCATCGGACAGGGTCCAGGCCAGCTTCTGCAGCAGGGTGATGCCCTGGACGTGGTCCATGTTCATCTTCCAGTTGCCGGCGATGAGGGGCGTGCGGTCGAACTTGCCGTTCGTTGACGTTGTCACGTGTTCTCCAAAAAGTGCTTGTCCAAAAGGGGCTGATGATGGAAACAGCCGGCAGGGCCCCGGCTATTTCAGCGGGGCGCCCTGCCGGCTGGAGGATCTAGCGGTCCAGGACGCTGAGTCCCGGCAGTTCCTTGCCTTCGAGGTACTCCAGGCTGGCGCCGCCACCCGTGGAGATGTGGCCGAACTGGTCGTCAGCGAAGCCCAGCGTACGGACGGCGGCTGCGGAATCACCGCCGCCCACCACAGTGAAGGCATCCGCTTCAGTAAGCGCCTGCGCGATGGCACGGGTGCCGCCGGCAAATGCTTCGAATTCGAAGACACCCATGGGGCCGTTCCAGAACACGGTCTTGGCACCCTTGATCCGGCTGGCGAAGGCTGCTGCCGATTCGGGTCCGATGTCCAGGCCGATGCCCTGTGCGCCGAAGCTGCTGCTTTCGATGGCGTCCGCGCTGACCGTCTCGTGGTCGGCGTCCGCGGCGAACTTGGCCGCGACTACAACGTCCGTGGGCACAACGAACTCGGTGCCTGCGTCCGCCGCCCGTTTCAGGTAGTCCTGCACCACGGGGATCTGGTCTTCTTCCAGCAGGCTGCCGGCCACTTTGTGACCCTCGGCTGCGAGGAAGGTGAACAGCATTCCGCCGCCTACCAGGATGGTGTCCGCTTTGCCGATCAGGTTGTCAATGACGGCAAGCTTGTCCGAGACCTTTGAACCGCCGAGCACGACGACGTAGGGCCGCTGGGTCTCCGTGGTGAGCTTGCGCAGCACCTCGACCTCGGTGTGCACGAGGTCGCCCTGGTACGACGGCAGCCGTGTGGCGACGTCGTACACGCTGGCGTGCTTGCGGTGGACGGCGCCGAAGGCGTCATCCACAAACGCGCCGTTATCCCCGGTCAAGGCCACCAGTTCGTCCGCGAAGGCGCCGCGTTCGGCGCCGTCCTTGCTGGTCTCACGGGCATCGAAACGGACGTTTTCAAGAACCAGCGCTTCGCCGTCCTGCAGCGAAGCGGCAAGCTCCTTGGCCGAAGCACCAACGGTGTCCCCGGCCAAGGCGACCTTGAAGGACGCCAGCTCAGCCAGCCGCGTCACGGCGGGCTTGAGGGAGTATTTTTCTTCCGGGGCGCCCTTGGGGCGGCCGAGGTGGGCTGTGACCAGCACGCGGGCACCGGCGTCCGTGAGCTTCGTCAGTACTGGCAGGGAGGCCTTGATGCGGCCGTCGTCAGTCACTTCAGAGCCGTCGAGCGGCACATTCAGGTCACTTCTGACCAGAATGTACCGCCCGCGGACACCATCAGCGATCAGTTCGTTGAGGGTGTGGAATGTCATGTGTCTAACCCTAGCCCAGCTTGGATGCGACGAGCTCCGTGAGGTCGACAAGGCGGTTCGAGTAGCCCCATTCGTTGTCATACCAGGAAACAACCTTGACCTGGTTGCCGATGACCTTGGTCAAACCGGAGTCAAAGATCGACGACGCCGGGTCGCCGACGATGTCGGAGGAGACGATCGGCTCATCCGTGTAGGTCAGGAAGCCCTGGAGTGCCTCGGACTCGGACGCCTTCTTCAGCGCTGCGTTGACTTCCTCAACGGTGGTCTCGCGGGAAACGGTGACCGTGAGGTCCGTCGCGGAACCGGTGGGGACGGGAACGCGGATGGCGTAGCCGTCCAGCTTGCCCTTGAGTTCCGGAAGGACCAGGCCGATTGCCTTGGCCGCGCCGGTGGAGGTGGGGACCATGTTGATGGCGGCGGCGCGGGCACGGCGGAGGTCGTTGTGCGGGCCGTCCTGCAGGTTCTGGTCGGCGGTGTAGGCGTGGACGGTGGTCATCAGGCCACGCTCGATGCCGAACTCGTCGTTGACCACCTTGGCCAGCGGGCCGAGGCAGTTGGTGGTGCAGGAAGCGTTGGAGATGATGTGGTGCTTGGCGTTGTCGTACAGCTCGTGGTTCACGCCCATCACGATGGTGATGTCCTCGTCAGAGGCCGGGGCGGAGATCAGGACCTTCTTGGCGCCGGCGTCGATGTGCTTCTTCGCGGCAGCAGCCTTGGTGAAGAAACCGGTGGACTCGATGACGATGTCAACACCCAGCTCGCCCCAGGGGAGGTTGGCGGGATCGCGTTCGGCAAGGACCTTGACGACGTTGCCGTTGACGACGATGTTGCCGTCCTTGACCTCGATGGTCTCCTTCAGGCGGCCGCCTACGGAGTCGTACTTGAAGAGGTGGGCCAGCGCCTCGGGGCTGGTGAGGTCGTTGACTGCAACGATCTCGAGGTCAGCGCCCTGTGCGAGTGCTGCGCGGAAGTAGTTGCGGCCGATACGGCCAAAGCCGTTGATACCAATACGGGTCGTCACTTTTTCAGTCTCCTTGGTGCTTGTAGAAGCACAACTAGTTGAGCGGGCGTTCAAGCCAACTAACAGATCCCGCACGCCATTGGGCAGAGATGATTACCAGATCGGAGGGCGACCAGCCACATTGCTGAAGGCTAACCGCCTTCCGTGATCCATCTTACGTTTAAGTAGGTCGACCCCCGCAAGTGCGGGGGCCGTCCTTCCACGATTCGGTCCTAAACGGCCTGAATGTGAAGTTTGTTACAGGTGGGTGTCGTGCCTGTCACGCTTAGAGGGTGATGAGGCCCGTGGCGTTCTTGCGTGCACCGTCGAAGCGCTTGGCGACGTCGGCCCAGTTCACGATGTTCCAGAATGCCTTGACGTAGTCAGCCTTGACGTTGACGTAGTCCAGGTAGAAGGCGTGCTCCCACATGTCGAGCATGAGCAGCGGCGTGGTGCCGAGTGCAACGTTGCCCTGCTGGTCGTACAGCTGCTCGATGACGAGGTTTCCGCCGATGGGCTCGTAGGCGAGGAAGCCCCAGCCCGAACCCTGCAGGCCGAGCGCGGCAGCGCTGAACTGCGCACGGAAGGCGTCGAAGGAACCGAAGGCATCGTCGATGGCCGCGGCCAGTTCACCCTCGGGCTTGTCGCCGCCGTCCGGAGACAGGTTGTTCCAGAACACGGAGTGGTTGACGTGGCCGCCGGTGTGGAAAGCCAGGTCCTTCGAAAGGCGGTTGATGTTGGCGAAGTCGCCCTTTTCGCGTGCCTCAGCCAGCTGTGCCAGCGCGTTGTTGGCGCCGGCCACGTAGGCAGCGTGGTGCTTGCTGTGGTGCAGCTCCATGATGCGGGCGGAGATGTGGGGCTCCAGCGCTGCATAGTCGTAGCTAAGTTCAGGCAGTACGTACTCGGTCACAAAATCCTCCATTGTCGTGGACGGGTTGTCCGGTTTGCTAACTCTCGGATTGTGCATCCGGATGACTGGTCACCCGGAAATTTAGCGGGTTTCCGTTACCCGGTCTTGATTCTAGGGGTGCCGTTACTCGTCCAGCATTTCCGGCGTCACATTGGCCTCGGTCCCGGGGATCCCCAGGTCCAGGGCGCGCTTGTCCGCCATCGCCAGGAGCCTGCGGATCCTGCCGGCAATGGCGTCCTTGGTCATGGGCGGGTCCGCCAGCCGGCCGAGTTCGTCCAGGCTGGCCTGCTTGTGCGCAACACGCAGTTCACCGGCGTATTTCAGGTGGTCCGGGACATCGTCACCGAGGATCTCCAAGGCGCGGTCCACCCTGGCCCCGGCGGCAACAGCGGCCTGCGCCGAGCGGCGCAGGTTCGCGTCGTCGAAGTTGGCCAGCCTGTTGGCCGTGGCCCGCACCTCTTTGCGCATGCGGCGTTCTTCCCAGACCATCAAGGCGTCGTGCGCGCCCATTCGGGTGAGCAGGGCGGCGATGGTGTCGCCGTCCCGGATCACCACGCGGTCCACTCCCCTGACTTCGCGGGCCTTGGCCTGGATGCCCAGGCGGCGGGCCGCCCCAACCAGCGCCAGCGCCGATTCGGGTCCGGGACATGTCACTTCCATCGCGGAGGAGCGGCCGGGTTCGGTCAGCGAGCCGTGGGCAAGGAACGCCCCGCGCCACACGGCTTCCGCGTCGGCGGCGGAGCCGTTGACCACTGCCGAGGGCAGCCCCCGCACGGGACGGCCGCGGGCGTCCAGCAGCCCGGTCTGGCGGGCGAGTGCTTCGCCGTCCCGCACCACGCGGACCACATACCGGTTGCCGCGGCGGAGCCCGCCGCCGGAGACGACGATGATCTCGCTCTGGTGGCCGTAGACTTCCGCGATGGCAGCCCGGAGCCGGCGCGCCGTGGACGCGAGGTCCACCTCGGCTTCGATGACGATCCGGCCCGAAATGATGTGGAGTCCGCCGGCGAATCGCAGCATTGCGGAGACTTCAGCCTTGCGGACCGAGGACTTCTTAATGTCCAGGCGGGACAGTTCTTCCTTGACTGATGATGTCAGTGCCATGGCACCTTCCTAACTGTTCCCGAAAATATCGTGGTACGCCGTTGCCAGACGCAGGGGGTCGTGGATCGGACGGCGGCTCGACGCCCCTACTTTACCCAACACAACCTCGGCGCCGAGCATCCCGGCGGCCCGCTTGAATTCCTCGACGTCCGGCACGGACACGGGGTCCGCGAGCACGACGTCGATGCTGAAGTCGGGCGCATAGCTGCGCAGCACATGCAGGTGGTCGGCGGCGGACATGCCGGAGGTCTCTTTGGTGTCCGTGGCCAGGTTCATGGTGAGGCACCGCCTCGCGGGCGTATCGGACAGCGCCTGGCGCATCTCGGGCAGCAGCAGGTGCGGCAGCACGGACGTGTACCAGGACCCCGGCCCGAGGATGACCCAGTCAGCCAGTTCGATGGCCGTCAGGGCTTCGACGCAGGCATGGGCCGATTCCGGCAGGAGCCGGACGCTCTCCAGCGAACCCGCCACCGCGCACTTGGCCTGGCCCCTGACCGTTTCCAGGGTGGACGTCCCGTCCGGACCGGGAACCCGGACTTCGCCCTCGATCGTCAGCGGCTCGCTGGACATGGGCAGGACCTGTCCGCGGGCACCGAGCAGCGCGCCGGCCCACTTCAGGCCGCCGACGGTGTCGCCGAGCAGCTCCCAGAGGGTGACGATAAGCAGGTTGCCCATGGCGTGGTCGTCAAGTGAACCGCCGCGGCCTGCCCCCGGCTTGAAGCGGTGCTGCATGACATCCCGCCAGGTCCGGCCCCAGTCGGTGTCGTCACACAGGGCCGTCAGTGCCATCCGGAGGTCTCCGGGCGGGAGGACGCCGTACTCCTCGCGCAGGCGGCCGGAGGACCCGCCGTCGTCCGCTACGGTGACGATGGCGGTCAGGTCGGAGGTGAGCAGGCGAAGGGCGGACAGCGAAGCGGAGAGCCCGTGGCCCCCGCCGAGGGCGACGACGGACGGCCCTTTGTCCAACTGCCCGCCGATGGTCCCCCCGGCCGGCGGAACCAGGGGCAGCGGCCCGGTAAGCAGTCCCATTACTCCCGGCCCAGATCCCGGTGCGTGGTGGTTACGGTGACCCGGGGGTACTGTGCGAGCTTCTTTGACAGTTCCATGGCGACCGCAACCGACCGATGCTTGCCGCCGGTGCAGCCCACGGCGATGGTGGCGTAGTGCTTGTTCTCCCGGCGGTAGCCGTCCAGGACGGGTTCGATCGCCAGGACGTAGCGGTCCACGAAGCTCTTGACCCCCTCGGCCTCAAGGACGTAATCGCTGACGTCCTTGTCCAGGCCGGTGTGCGGGCGGAGCTGCGGAACCCAGTGCGGGTTCGGGATGAAGCGCGCGTCCACCACAAAGTTCGCATCCACCGGCAGGCCGTACTTGAAGCCGAAGCTCATGACGTTCAGCCGAAGGGCCACGGGGCCGGTTTCGCTGAAGAGCTCGGTGATGGCGGTGGCCAGTGCGTGGACGTTGAACTCGGACGTGTCCAGCACAATGTCAGCGGAATCGCGGAGTTCATGCAGCAGCTCCCGCTCTGCGGCGATGCCGTCGAGGATCCGCCCGCCTTCCTGGAGCGGGTGCGGACGGCGGCCCTGCTCGAAGCGCCGGACCAGGACGTCGTCGTTGGCGTCCAGGAACAGGACGCGGAACATGACACCGCTCGCCTCAAGGGTCTTCAGCGCGGTCCGGATATCAGTGAACAGCGCCTTGCTGCGGACGTCCACCACCACGGCCAGCTTGGGAATGGACTGCGGGGCGTGGGACACGAGCTCAGCCAGGGTGCCGAGCATCTGCGGCGGAAGATTTTCCACCACGTACCAGCCGTGGTCCTCAAGGGCGTCCGCAGCGGTACTGCGGCCTGCCCCGGACATACCCGTCACCACGAGCAGCTCCGCTTCAACGGGCCTGACGGGCGTCATGCCGTCCTGTTCCGCTTCGGATCCTGCCGTTGACTCTGCCATGAGCAATGCCCCATTCCTGCTGTGTAATTCGACGCAACCGCGCGTTCCGCTTCAGGTCCTTACCCTAGCTAAGTTTCAATGATTTCGCCGGTGGTCATGTTGATTGCCGGCACTTCCGTACCCGAGGCCGCGGCACCGCTGCTGAAATGGCTGACGATGGCGTCAGCCAGCGAGGGTCCGATGCCCTTGGCCGTGGCCAGTTCCGCCGCACTCGCTGTGCGGATGCTCTTGACGGAACCGAACTGTGCCAGCAGTGCTTTGCGCTTGGCCTCGCCCAGGCCGGGAACGCTGTCCAGGGCCGAAACCGTCATGGCCTTGCCGCGCTTCTGGCGGTGGAAGGTAATGGCGAAGCGGTGGGCTTCATCGCGGATGCGCTGGAGCAGGTAGAGGCCTTCGGACGTCCTGGGCAGGATCACCGGGAAATCACTGTCCGGGAGCCAGACCTCTTCAAGGCGCTTGGCCAGCCCAACCACGTAGACGTCCTCGATCCCGAGCTCTGCCAGGGCACGCGCTGCCGCATTGACCTGGGGCTTGCCGCCGTCCACCACCACCAGGTTGGGCGGATAGGCGAATTTTGCGCGCGGGGCGGGGGTGGTGGTGTCCTGCATGGAAGCGACGGCCAGGGCCTCAAGCGCGGCCTGGTGGCCGGGAAGTTTCGCTGCTTCCGCCTGCGCCTCCTGCTCCTGGAGGTAGTTCCGGAATCGCCTGGTGAGAACATCGTGCATGGCTGCGGTGTCGTCCGTGGCTGCGGCGCCGGTGATGGAGAATTTGCGGTAGTCGGACTTCTTGGGAAGGCCGTCTTCCACCACCACCATGGAGGCCACCACGTTGGTCCCCTGCACGTGCGAGATGTCGAAGCACTCGATGCGGAGCAGCGCCACAGGAAGGTCCAGGGCTTCCTGGAGTTCCTGCAGGGCCAGGGACCGGTTGGTCAGGTCTCCGGCCCGGCGCGACTTGTGCAGCTTCAGAGCATGCTCGGCGTTTTCCCGCACTGTGGACATGAGCGCTGCCTTGTCGCCGCGGCGCGGGACCCGGATGTCCACCTTCGCGCCCCGCAGCCCGGCGAGCCACTGGGCGAGTTCAGCGGCGTTGCTCGGCTCTTCGGGCACCAGGACTTCGCGGGGCATCCGCCCCTGCGTTTCGCCTTCTTCGCCGTAGACCTGCTGGAGCAGGTGCTCCACGAGGTCCGGCGTCGTGAAGTCTTCGACCTTCTCCACCACCCAGCCGCGCTGGCCGCGGACGCGCCCGCCCCGGACGTGGAACACCTGAACGGCCGCCTCCAGCTCGTCCTCATGCAGCGCGAAGATGTCGGCGTCAGTGTCCTCCGCGAGAACCACGGCGTTGCGTTCGAAGACCTTCCGGAGGGCGATGATGTCGTCCCGGACCCGTGCGGCACGCTCGTAGTCAAGCTCGGCAACAGCCGCAGCCATGTCCTTTTCCAGCCGCCCGATGAAGCGCTTGGCTTCGCCGCCCATGAAGGAGCAGAAGTCCTCCGCCAGTGCCCGGTGTTCCTCCGGCGTCACCCGGCCGACACACGGCGCGGAGCATTTGTCGATGTAGCCGAGCAGGCAGGGCCGCCCGCTTGCCTGCGCCCGCTTCAGGACGCCGGGGCTGCAGCTGCGGACCGGGAAGACGCGCAGCAGCGTATCCATGGTTTCGCGGATGGCTCCGGCCGTGTACGGGCCGAAGTAGCGGGTGCCCTTGCGGCGTTCCCCGCGCAGCACCTGCACGCGGGGGAACTTCTCCCCCATCGTGACGGCAAGGTACGGGTAGGTTTTGTCATCGCGGAAGACGACATTAAACCGGGGCTTGAATTCCTTGATCCAGGTGTACTCCAGCTGGAGCGACTCAAGCTCACTTCCGACGACGGTCCACTCCACGCTGCTGGCAGCGTGGACCATGGCGTACGTCTTGGGCAGCAGTCCTCCGGGATTGGCGAAGTACGAATTCAGGCGGGACCGCAGGCTTTTGGCCTTGCCGACATAGATGACTCGGCCGTGCGGATCCCGGAAGCGGTACACGCCCGGGTTGGTTGGAATCTCACCCGTTTGGGGTCGGTAACTAGCTGGATCTGCCACGATTCAAGTCTACTGACGCTGCAGGGGTCTTCCGGACAAGGGACTCCCCTGCAGTGATCCTTCCGCCCTCAGGCTTACTCCGTCAGGCTTACGCCGTCAGGCCCCCGCCCGGAGGCCGGGCCAGGGCCCGCGGTCCGTGGCGCTACTCCGCGACCTTGCTCTGGTTGTAGCTGGTGGAACGCTCCTGGCGGCTGAGCTCTGCAATGGCGTCCATGATGCGGTCCGTGACCTGGCGCCGGGCCGGCAGTGAGTGGTCCGGTCCGGTCTTTTCGAAGTACAGCGGCTCGCCCACTTTCATGGTGAAGTGCTGCGGCTTCACGCCGTTCTGCCCGGCGGGCTGGAGGTTCTCGGTACCGATGAGGCCGACCGGAATGACGGGGGCCCCGGTGGTCAGGGCCAGCCAGCCGACTCCCGTGCGGCCGCGGTAGAGGATGCCGTCCCTGGACCGCGTACCTTCCGGGTAGATGCCGATGCCTTTCCCGGCCTCGAGGATGTCCAGCAGCGTCTTGAGCGCAGCCACACTCGCAGCCTGCTCCCCGCGCTCCACCGGGATGGAGCCTACGGATTCGAAGAAGGACTTCATGACCTTCCCCTTCACGCCTCCCGTGGTGAAGTATTCGGCCTTGGCGAAGAAGGCCACCGGACGTGGCATGAGCGCCTGCACGATCACGCTGTCCAGGAAGGACAGGTGGTTCGGCGCCACGATGAACGGGCCCTCTTTGGGAACGTTCTCCAGCCCGATGACAGTGGGACGGCAGGTTCCGGAGATCAGGGTGCGGGTGGTCCAGCGGATTGCATCAAACAGTGCCATCGTTGCGCACCTCGCTTAGGGCAGCGGCGCGTACGGCGTCCATGCTTTCAACCGCCGCGACGAGGTCTGTTGTGGAGTGCACGATAGTCACGGCGCCCGCCTCATGAAGCTCGCCGTCGGGAGCGAATCCCCAGCTGACGCCGATGCAGTCCAGGCCGTTCGCCATGGCGCCGGCCACGTCCTGGGCGCGGTCCCCCACCATGACGGCGTGTTGCGTGCGGAGATCCGACATGGCGGCGGCGATAATTTCGGTCTTTCCGCGCGGGGCGTTGGTGTGAGCGGCCTCATCGGCCGCCGAACCGCGGATGAAGCGGAAGGAAGCGGCGATGCCGTGGTGTTCCAGCACGATCCGTGCCAGCCCTTCCGGCTTCTGCGTGGCGACGGCAATCGGACGGCCCGCGGCGGCGTAGCCTTCGACGACTTCCTGGATCCCGGGGTACAAGCGGCTCTGGGCGATGCCGGTCTCGAGGTAGTGCGCCCGGTACAGGCGGATGACCTCCGCCAGCTGCTCCTGCGGAACTCCCGCGATATGAAGGAGGGAGTCGCTGAGCTTCGGACCGATCATCGCGTCCAGTTGGGCCTGGGCCGGGACCCTGATGCCGAGTTGGGTAAGGGCCGCGGAGATTCCGCCCGTTATTCCCCCCGCCGGATCGACAAGAGTGCCGTCCAGGTCGAAGATCACGGGCACTGTTGAAAGGGTCACCGGCTTAGTTTCCCACAAGTGCGCGAATGGCTGAAACTCGCATTCCCCGGCGGGAATACTTCTTCCCGCCGGATCAGCAAGCTCCAGCCATTCAGCGCACTTAAGGTCTCCTGCTAGCTGAGGATCTCCGCCAGGAACGAGGCCGTGTAGCTCTTTGTCGATTTCGCGACCTGTTCAGGGGTGCCGGTGGCGATGATCTGTCCGCCGCCGGAACCGCCGTCGGGCCCAAGGTCCACGATCCAGTCCGCGCTCTTGATGACGTCGAGGTTGTGTTCAATGGTGATCACGGTGTTGCCCTTGTCCACCAGGCCCTGGAGGACCATGAGGAGTTTGCGGATGTCCTCGAAGTGCAGGCCCGTGGTGGGCTCGTCCAGGACGTAGATGCTGCGGCCGTTGGACCGCTTCTGGAGTTCCGCGGCCAGCTTGACGCGCTGGGCTTCACCGCCGGACAGCGTGGTGGCGGGCTGCCCCAGCCGCACATAGCCCAGGCCGACATCCACCAGCGTGCGGAGGTGGCGGGCGATCGGGGTGAAAGCGGCGAAGAACTCGGCACCTTCCTCGATGGGCATGTCCAGGACATCTGCGATGGTCTTGCCCTTGTAGTGGACTTCCAGGGTTTCCCGGTTGTACCGTGCGCCGTGGCAGACCTCGCAGGGCACATAGACGTCCGGCAGGAAGTTCATTTCGATCTTCAGCGTGCCGTCTCCGGAGCAGGCCTCGCAGCGGCCGCCCTTCACGTTGAACGAGAACCGCCCGGGCTGGTAGCCGCGGACCTTGGCTTCGGTGGTCTCCGCGAAGAGCTTCCGGATGTTGTCGAACACACCGGTGTACGTGGCGGGGTTGGAACGCGGGGTCCGGCCGATGGGGCTCTGATCGACGTGCACCACCTTGTCCAGGTGCTCCAGGCCCTGCACGGCCTTGTGCCGGCCGGCCACCTGCTTGGCGCCGTTGAGCTTGTTGGCCAGCACCTTGTAAAGGATTTCGTTGACCAGCGTTGACTTGCCGGAACCGCTGACGCCGGTCACCGCCGTCAGCAGGCCCAGCGGGAAGGCGGCATCCACGTTGACCAGGTTGTTTTCCCTGGCCCCGATGACCTTCAGCTCACGCTTCTTGTCGTACTTGCGCCGCTTCGTGGGGATTTCGATCTTCTTCCGGCCGGAAAGGTAGTCGCCTGTGAGGGACTCCGTGTTTTCCAGGAGTTCCTTGTACGAACCGGAATGCACCACCTGGCCGCCGTGTTCGCCGGCACCGGGTCCGATGTCGACCACCCAGTCAGCTTCCTGGATGGTGTCTTCGTCATGCTCCACCACGATGAGGGTGTTGCCGAGGTCGCGCAGGCGGGTAAGCGTTTCAATCAGCCGCCGGTTGTCCCGCTGGTGCAGGCCGATGGACGGTTCGTCCAGGACGTAGAGGACGCCCACCAGGCCGGAACCGATCTGGGTGGCCAGCCGGATGCGCTGCGCTTCGCCGCCGGACAGGGTGCCGGAGGGACGCTCCAGGTTCAGGTACTCCAGCCCCACGTCGAGGAGGAAGGTCAGGCGCGCCTGGATTTCCTTCAGGACCTGGTGGGCGATCTGGGCTTCACGGCCGGTCAGCACCAGGGTGTCCAGGAAGTGCGCGCATTCACGCATGGGCATGGCGGCGACCTCGGCAATGGACTTGCCGTTGATCAGCACGGAGAGCGACGCCGGGTTGAGGCGGGCGCCGTTGCAGGCCGGGCACGGAATCTGCCGCATGTACTCTTCGTACCGGTCCCGGGCCGAGTCCGAGTCGGTTTCCACGTGCTTGCGGTGCACGTACTGGATGACGCCTTCGAAGCCGGTGCTGTACTTGCGCTCACGGCCGAAGCGGTTGCGGTACTGCACCACCACCTTGTGGTCCTTGCCGTGCAGGACGGTCTGCCGGATGTCCTTGGGCAGCTTCTGCCACGGCGTGGTCATCGAGAAGCCGAGCTCCTTGGCCAGCCCTGACAGTAGCCTGTTCCAGTACTCGCTGGTGGCCGTGCCCAGCGACCAGGGTGCGATGGCACCCTCACCCAGGGAGAGCTCGCCGTTGGGAATGATGAGTTCCTCGTCAACTTCCAGCTTGGTGCCGATGCCGCTGCAGGCGGAGCACGCGCCGAAGGGGTTGTTGAAGGAGAACGAGCGGGGTTCGATTTCGTCGATGGCAAGGGGGTGCTCGTTGGGGCACGCGAGGTGCTCGGAGAACGCCCGGACCCGTTCCGGGTCATCCGCTTCGAGGTCCACGAACTCTGCAAGGACGCGGCCCTCGGCCAAGCCGAGTGCGGTTTCGACGGAGTCGGTCAGGCGCTGGCTGATGCCCTCCTTGACCACGAGACGGTCCACCACCACTTCGATGGTGTGCTTGAACTGCTTGCCGAGCTTGGGCGGGTCGCTGAGCTGGATCAGCTTGTCATCCACCCTGGCCCGTGAATAGCCCTTGGCCGTGAGTTCCTTGAAGAGCTCCACGAATTCGCCCTTGCGCCCGCGGACGACGGGAGCAAGGACCTGGAAGCGCGTGCCTTCCGGCAGTTCCAGCAGCTGGTCCACGATCTGCTGCGGCGTCTGCTTGGCCACCTGCTCCCCGCAGATGGGGCAGTGCGGACGGCCCACGCGGGCCCAGAGCAGGCGCATGTAGTCGTAGATCTCGGTGATGGTGCCCACCGTGGACCGCGGGTTCTTGCTGGTCGATTTCTGGTCGATGGAAACCGCCGGGGACAACCCTTCGATGAAGTCCACGTCCGGTTTGTCCACCTGCCCCAGGAACTGCCGGGCGTACGCGGAGAGGGATTCGACGTAGCGGCGCTGGCCCTCGGCGAAGATCGTGTCGAACGCCAGGGACGATTTTCCGGAGCCGGACAGGCCGGTGAAAACGATCATCGAGTCCCGTGGAAGGTCCAGGTCCACGTTCCGCAGATTGTGCTCCCGGGCCCCCTTAACCACGAGCCGGGAAAGGTCAGGGCGCGCCGGTTTTCCCTGGTTCAGGGGGACGACGGCGGGGCGGGCATCAACGGCTGGTTCTTCAGCTACGGCTTTAGGCACCCACTAATGCTAATCGAAAACTTCTTCGAATTTCTATTGAGGGCGCCTATTCGGCGTCGTACGCGGCCGCCAGCAGCTGCACTGCCTCCGCGAAGCTGGCGCCCTGCGCCTTTGCCGCCGTGGCGAATTCGGCCGCCGCCGCGGTCAGGGAGGTCCAGGCCTCGTCCCTGGCGCAGACGATGGTTCCGTGCCTGCCGCGGGTGGCGACAACTCCTGCCGCCTCCAGCTCCTTATAGGCGCGGGCCACTGTGTGCGGCGCGACGCCCAGTGCCGCGGCAAGGTTGCGGACGGCGGGCAGCCTCGTCCCGGGTGCCAGGGTGCCGCTGTCCGCCCGCTCGATGATGTTCAGCCGCAGCTGTTCGAACAGGGGCACTGTACTGCCCTGGTTGGGTTTCCAGGTCCCCGGAAATTCCTGCGCGCCGCTCACCGGCCGGACTCCGGTGCGCTCGGGGTCTCTTCCCCGCCGGCAAACTGTGCGGCGTACAGCCTGCCGTAATGGCCGTTGGCTGCCAGCAGCTGTTGGTGGTTCCCTTGCTCTACGATTCGTCCGTGGTCCATGACCAGAATTAGATCAGCGTCCCGCACAGTGGACAAACGGTGGGCGATGACGAAGCTGGTCCGTCCCCGCCGCAGCCGCTGCATGGCCTGCCGGATCTGCAGTTCCGTGCGCGTGTCAACGGAGCTCGTCGCCTCGTCCAGGATCAGGATGCTCCGTCCGGCGAGGTGGGCGCGGGCTATGGTGATGAGCTGCCGCTGGCCCTGGCTCAGGGTGTCTCCGTCGTTGCCGAGCACGGTCGCGTAGCCGTCCGGAAGGGCCCGCACGAAGTGGTCCACCAGGGTGGCTTCGGCGGCTTCGAGGATGTCTGCCTCGCTCGCGCCGGGACGGCCGTATTCAATGTTCTCCCTGATGGAGCCGCTGAACACCCAGGCGTCCTGCAGCACCATCCCGATCAGGGAGCGCAGTTCATCGCGGGAGCGCCCGGTGATGTCCTCGCCGTCAATGGTGATCCGGCCGGAATCGAGCTCATAGAACCTCATGAGCAGGTTCACCATGGTGGTTTTGCCCGCCCCGGTATGGCCCACGATCGCGACGGTCTGCCCCGGCTCGGCGGTGAAGGACAATTCCTCGACCACCGGAACGTCACGGCTGTAGCCGAAGGTGACGGCGTCGAACACCACCCGGCCGCCGGTGGCGCCAACGGTGACGCCGTCCGTTGGCGCGCCTTCGGCCGGACCGGCCCCGGGCGGGTCGGCTTCGGCCGGGTCGGCCCTGTGCTGGCCGGACCCGGCCCGTCCTGCCGGGTCCTGCCCGGCTCCGTCGCGTGGTATCTCCGGCGCGTCCAGCAGGGCGAACACGCGTTCAGCCGACGCCATGCAGGACTGGATCAGGGTCAGCATGCCGCCGATCTGGCCGATGGGCTGGCTGAAAAGCCTGCTGAACTGGATGAAGGCCTGGACCCCGCCGATGGTCATGGCACCTGCCGTGACCTGCAGCGCGCCCACCACGGCCACCGCAATGTAATTGAGGTTTGAAACAAACACCAGCAGCGGCTGCACGGCGCCGGAAACGTACTGGGCACGTGCGCTGGTCCGGAAGAGCCGGTCATTGCTGTTGGTGAAGATCTCGGTGGCCATGCCCTGCCGGCCGAAAGCCTTGAGCACCTCGTGCCCCGTGATGTACTCCTCCAGGTGCGCGTTGAGCTCACCCGTGGTGGTCCACTGCTCGGAAAAGTGGGCCTGGGACTTGCGGGCTATCAATACCGTCACCACCGTGGAAAACGGCACGGTCACAAGGGCAATGACCGCCAGCAGCGGCGAAAGCCACAACATCATGGACAACGCGCCGAGGAGCATCAGCACCGACAGGATCAGCTGGTTCAGCAACTGGTTCATGGCCTGCGAGATGTTGTCGACGTCGTTCGTTGCGCGGCTGAGGACATCGCCGCGCCGCTGCTCGTCGAAATGCGCGGACGGCAGCCTCGCCAGTTTGTCCTCCACCGCGGCCCGCAGCCCGTAGCTCACCCGTTGCACCGCCATGGCGGTGACCGCTCCCTGGACCCAGCTGAACACCGACGCACCGATGTACATCACCGCGACCACCAGCAGCAGTGCTGCCAGCTGCTGTTCGTTGAAGGTCCCTCCAAAAACACCTTCAACCACGACGTCGGTGGCGTCACCCAGCAGCTTGGGGGCCGACACGTTGAGCGCCACAAACGCGCAGGTGGCCACGACAGCGGCGAGCATGCGCCACTTAACCGGCCGCAGCAGTCCAAGCAGCCGCCTCCCGGTAGCCCAGGCGCCGGCACCTGCTCCGGCCACCGCCGTCGTCGTCGGTGTGGTTTTTGTGGTGGCAGTCCTCACAGCCGGCCTCCCAACGCGAGCTGAGAGGCGGCGATTTCCTGGTAGACCGTCGAGGTGCGCATGAGTTCGGCATGCGTCCCCTGGGCAACGAGCCTCCCCTGGTCCAGCACCAGGATGAGTCCGGCGTCAAGGATGGTGGCGATGCGTTCCGCGACGATGATGACGGTGGACCGGTGCGTGAGCGGGACGAGGGCCTGGCGGAGGCGGGCGTCCGTGGCGTAGTCCAGCGCCGAGAGGCTGTCATCGAAAACGTATACGGGAGCGTCCCGGAGCAGTGCGCGGGCGATGCACAGCCGTTGGCGCTGCCCGCCGGAGAAGTTCGTTCCGCCCTGGCTCACGGGGCTATGGATCCCGTCCGGGAGGTCGCGCACAAAGTCCTCCGCCTGGGCGGTGCGGAGCGCACGAAGGAGGTCCGCGTCGCTGGCCTCCGGGGCCGCTATCCTCAGGTTCTCGGCCACGGTCCCGGAAAAGAGGTAGGCACGCTGGGGCACCAGTGACAGGCTGTCGCGGAGGAAATGGACGGGAAGTGACTTGACGTTGTGGCCGCCGATCAGGACCTCTCCGGAAGTGGTTTCCAGGAACCGGGGCAGCAGGTTGAGCAGCGTTGTCTTGCCGCTGCCGGTGGAACCGATGATGGCGGTGACTGTGCCCGGCGAGGCCGTGAAACTGATGCGGTCCAGCACGGGTGCTTCCGCTCCGGGGTAGGCAAAAGTGACGTTGCGGAATTCCACCGTGCCACCGGGAGTCCGCCGCGCGTGGGGCAGCCCGGCCCGGGAAATCGGTGCATCCGCGATGGCGGGGCGGGTGTCCAGCACGGCCTGGATCCGTTCGGCGCACACCGCGGCGCGGGGTGCCGTCATCAGCACGTACATTGCCATCATGATGGCAATGAGGATCTGCAGGATGTAGGCAATGAAGGCCGTCAGCGAACCGATCTGCATGTCCCCGGCCTGGATCCGGTGGCCGCCGAACCACACCACGCCCACCGACGACAGGTTCACCACGATCATGATCAGCGGCAGCATCGCTGCCACCAGCAAAGCAGACTGCAGGTTGTTCCGGGTCAGTTCACGGTTGACGACGGCGAAGCGGTGCGCCTCATGTGCTTGGCGGACGAAGGCACGGATGACGTTGGCTCCGATGATCTGCTCCCGCAACACCCTGCCGATGCGGTCGATCAGGACCTGGCCCTCCCGGTACAGGGGCACGAGCCGGCGCACGATGACGAACATGATGAGCACCAGCACCGGAATGATGGCCACCACAATGCCGGACAGCACCACGTCCTGGTTGAGGGCCAGCACGATCCCGCCGATTCCCATGGCGGGAGCTGCCACGAGCATGGTGAAGACCAGCACGGCCAGTGCCTGGATCTGCTGGACATCATTGGTGCCGCGGGTGACCAGGCTGGGCACGCCGAACGCGCCAACCTCCTGGGAGGAGAGCGACTGGACCTTGGCGAAGAGTTCCTGGCGGAGCCGGTGGCCGAGCTTCATCGCCACATTGGCGCTGAAGTACCCTGCGGCAAGGGCAGCCGCCACCTGGACGGCGGCTATTCCCGCCATCCAGCCGCCCAGCCGAAGGATAACGTCCGTGTTCCCCTTGACGATTCCGTCGTCAATGACGGCGGCATTGAGCGTGGGCAGCAACAGGTTGGCCGTGGTCTGGACAAGCTGCAGCAGCACGATGGCCAGGACCACCGGCTTATGCTCGGCGAGCAGCCGCAGCATCATGCCTCGGAGCACCGCACCTCCCCCCGCCGGGACGGCATGTCAGCCCCGTTTCCGCGCGACTGCGAAGATCCTCCGGAACGGAAAAACGGTGCCATGGGCGGTGGCAGGATAGGCGTCCCTGAGCAGCTCCGAGTATTCGGCCTCGAATTCCGCGGCCTCGGCCGGAGCGAGCGCCGACAGCACCGGCCGCAGCCCTGCACCCCTGACCCATTCCAGCACCGGGTCCGGTCCGTGGAGCACCTGCTGGTAGGTGGTCTCCCAGGCGTCAGCCTCACAGCCGGCGTCGAGCATGATGTTCAGGTACCCGGCGGGTTCGGCCACGGCGTCGTCGTGGCGCAGGATGCCGCCGAGCGTATCCTTCCAGCGGACGGACTCGGCGAGCTGCCTCATCAGCACGTGCGAGGGCGACCTGAAATTTCCGGGAACCTGCAGGGCGAACCAGGCGCCGGGCTTGAGCGCCTCGAGCCAGCCGGCCAGCAAGGCGGGGTGGCCGGGGACCCATTGGAGGGCGGCGTTGGACACCACCACGTCGGTTTGGTCCGAGGGCATCCATTCGGTGATGTCCTGCAGCGCGAAGGAAAGATTGGCGGACCGTGCCTGGGCCGCTGCCTGACGCAGCATCTCGGCGGAGGAGTCTATTCCCACCACGTCGGCCTGGGGCCAGCGCTCTGCGAGGGTGGCCGTCAGGTTTCCGGGTCCGCAGCCGAGGTCCACCACGTGGCGTGGCTTCTCGGCAAGGACCCGCGCGGTGAGGTCAAAATACGGCCTGTCGCGATGGTTCCCGAACTCCACGTACTTCGCAGGATCCCACTTCAAAGACGCCCTCCAATGACTCGTGCTGTTGCCGTCAGGCCGAGCCTAGCCCGGCCCGGCCCCGCGACCAAGGAAGAACCACCCATTGGCGGCGGGCACTAAGCTTGAAAGCAATGAAACTCGTTGAGCAGCTCCCTGTCCCGGCCAAACGCACCTCCAGCGGGACGGACCATGATCCGGACGAGCTCTACACCCGCTTCGTCGAATGGACGGAAAGCCGCGGACTGTCCCTCTACGCCGCCCAGGATGAAGCCATCATGGAGCTGGCGTCCGGGGACAACGTCATTCTGGCTACTCCGACGGGTTCGGGCAAGTCCCTGGTGGCGATCGCCGCACACTTCCAGGCCATGGCGAGGGGCGACCGCAGCTACTACACGGCTCCCATCAAGGCACTGGTCTCGGAGAAGTTCTTCGCCCTGTGCGAGATCTTCGGGGCCGAAAACGTCGGCATGATCACGGGTGACTCCGGGGTCAACCAGGACGCCCCCATTATCTGCTGCACCGCTGAAATCCTCGCCAACATCGCCCTGCGCGAGGGCTCCGGGGCGGACCTGGGCGCAGTGATCATGGACGAGTTCCATTTCTACTCCGACCCCCAGCGAGGGTGGGCCTGGCAGGTACCGCTGCTGGAGCTTCCGCAGGCGCAGTTCCTGCTGATGTCCGCCACGCTGGGTGATGTCAGCCGTTTTGAGACCGGCCTTACCGAGCTGACCGGGCGCCGGACGACGACCGTCAGTTCTGCTGAACGCCCGATTCCGCTGCACTACTACTACGAGCAGACGCCGGTCCACGAGACCTTGGAGGAGCTGCTCTCCACCAAACAGGTTCCGGTTTATGTGGTCCACTTCAGCCAGCTCGAGGCGATCGACCGCGCGCAGAACCTGATGAGCATCAACGTCTGCACCCGCGAGGAAAAAGACAAGATCGCGGAACTCATTGCAGGGTTCCGTTTTGCGGCCGGCTTCGGCAAGACCCTGAACCGGCTGGTGCGGCACGGCATCGGCGTGCACCACGCCGGCATGCTGCCCAAGTACCGGCGGCTGGTGGAGCAGTTGGCGCAGGCCGGCCTGCTCAAGGTCATCTGCGGGACGGACACCCTCGGTGTGGGCATCAACGTGCCCATCCGCACCGTCCTGCTCACTGCCCTCAGCAAGTACGACGGCGTCCGCACCCGGCTGCTGAATTCGCGCGAGTTCCACCAGATCGCGGGGCGCGCAGGCCGTGCCGGCTACGACACCGCCGGCACGGTGGTGGTGCAGGCTCCCGAACACGTGATCGAAAACGTCAAGGCAATGGCCAAGGCCACTGCCAAATTCGGGGATGACCAGAAGAAGCTCCGCCAGGTGGTCAAGCGGAAACCGCCGGAGGGCTTCGTGTCCTGGGGCGAACCCACCTACAACCGACTGGTGGACTCCGTCCCGGACCCGCTCACCTCCAGCTTCACCGTCACGCACGCCATGCTGATGAACCTGATGGAACGGCCCGGCGACCCCTTCAAGGCCGCCCGGCGGCTGCTCACGGAAAACCACGAACCCCGCAGCTCCCAGCTGCAGCTGATGAAGAAGGCCCTGGGCATCTACCGGGAACTGCTGGCCGCCGGCGTGGTGGAGCGGATTCCGCCCGGGGAACAGGGCCCCGATGGCAGGACCGTCAGGCTCACCGTCCACCTGCAGGCCAACTTCGCGCTGAACCAGCCGCTCTCGCCGTTCGCGCTGGCGGCGCTGGAGCTCCTGGACCCGGAGTCGCCGTCGTACGCCCTGGACGTCGTCTCCGTGATCGAATCCACGCTGGAAAAGCCCCGGCAGATCCTGTCTGCGCAGCAGAAGAAGGCCCGCGGCGAAGCCATCGCCGCCATGAAGGCCGACGGCATTGAGTATGACCAGCGGATGGCCATGCTCGAAGACGTCACCTACCCCCAGCCGCTCGCGGAAATCCTGGGCGAGGCCTTCGACGTCTATCGGAAGGCCGCGCCCTGGATCGGCGATTTCGAGCTAGCCCCCAAATCCGTGGTCCGGGACATGTACGAGCGGGCCATGAACTTCGGCGAATTCGTCCAGTTCTACGGGCTGGCGCGTTCCGAGGGCATTGTGCTGCGGTACCTCGCCGACGGTTTCAAGGCGCTACGCCAGACTGTTCCGCAGGACGCCCTGCGGGAGGACCTCGAGGACCTGATTGCCTGGCTGGGCGAGCTGGTCCGGCAGGTCGATTCGAGCCTCCTGGACGAATGGGAGGAGCTGACCTCCGGCGCCGCACCGACCCCGCACGACGCTCCCCCGCCCCCGCCGCCGTCGCTGACGTCCAACATCCGGGCGTTCCGCGTGATGGTCCGCAACGAGATGTTCCGGCGCGTGGAGCTTTTCGCCGACGAGGCGGCCACGGAACTCGGCGAACTCGACGCCGCCGCCGGCTGGGACGCCGACCGCTGGGAGGACGTCCTGGACGACTACTTTGACGAACACAACGACATCGGCACCGGACCGGACGCCCGCGGTCCGGGCCTGCTGATCATCACCGAAGAGCCGGGGATGTGGAAGGTCCGGCAGATCTTTGACGATCCTGCAGGCAACCACGACTGGGGGATCTCGGCGGAGGTGGACCTGGCGGCGTCTGACGAAACCGGAACGGCAGTGGTCCGGGTGACCGACGTGAACCGGCTGTAGTCGCTAGTAAACTCGAATGATGAGTGCAATCCGGCCCGCCACCGTTGAAGATGTCCCCGTCATCCTGCAGATGATCCACGAACTGGCTGTCTACGAGAAGGAACCCGACGCCGTCCGGAACACACCGGAAATGCTCACCGGAGTCCTGTTCGGCGAGAACCCGAGGGTTTTTGCCGCCATGGCTGAAAACGAATCCGGCGAGATCCGGGGTTTCGCGCTGTGGTTCCTGAACTATTCCACCTGGGAAGGCGTCCACGGCATCTACCTCGAGGACCTGTACGTGACTCCGGAGGCGCGCGGCGAGGGCCACGGCAAGGCGCTGCTGCAGCACCTGGCGGCCACCGCCGTCGAACGCGGCTATGCCCGCGTTGAATGGAGCGTTCTGGACTGGAACGAACCGTCCATTAACTTCTACAAGAAACTCGGCGCATTCCCCATGGAGGAATGGTCAACATTCCGGCTGACCGGGGAAGCCCTCGAGTCGTTCGGAACCGCCCGTGAGGCGCACGTCCTTGGCTGATCTTCCGATGACCGGCCTGGCCGCCGTGGGAATGCTGGAGGCTGCCGCCGCCGCCGACGTGCCGGCTGTTCCCCACACTGTTAAGGCGCGGCACGAGTACCGCGGAATGCGTACGGCGGAGCACTTCTTTGAGGTGCCGCTGGACCACTTCAACGGCGGCACCGGGGAGACGGTCACGGTGTTTGCGCGGGAGTACGTCTCCGCGGACCACAGTGAGGAGGCCGCCGCCGACCTCCCGTGGCTCCTTTACCTGCAGGGCGGCCCCGGCGGCAGGGGCAACCGGTTTCCCTCCCTAGGCGGCTGGAGCAAAGCCGCCGCCAGGGACTTCCGCATCCTCATGCTGGACCAGCGCGGCACCGGGCTGTCCGCCCCGATCGACCGCAACACGCTCCCGCTCCGCGGAAACGACGCCGACCAGCTGGAGTACCTGACCCACTTCCGGGCGGACTCGATTGTGGCAGACGCCGAGGCGATCAGGCATGCCCTCGGGTCCGGCCCGTGGACCATCTACGGGCAAAGCTACGGCGGTTTCTGCGCCCTGACCTACCTCTCCTTTGCACCGGAGGGACTTCGCGAGGCGCTCATCACCGGCGGGCTGGGGCCGCTGGCAGGCCCTGCCGACAGGGTGTACCAGGCCACCTACCGCCGCGTGGCCGCCCGCAACGCCGAATACTTCAAGTCCTACCCGGAGGACCGTGCCGCGGTCAGCCGGATTGCCCGGCACCTCCGCGACACAGAGGAGCACCTGCCCGACGGCCAGCGGCTCACCGTAGAGCGTTTCCAGATGGTGGGGTCCTTCCTGGGCGGGAACACCAGGGTGGACACCCTGCACCACCTGCTCGAGGACGCCTTCGTGGCCACGCCCGACGGCGACCGCCTCTCTGACTCCTTCCTGGAGCAGGTCCGCGGCATTGTCACCCGCGCCGGGAACCCGCTGTACGCCCTCATGCACGAGTCCATCTACGGCCAGGGCGAAGCCACGGACTGGGCCGCGCTGCGGGTGCTCCAGGACTTTCCCGAGTTCCGCCCCGACGCCGCCGAGCCGCTGCTGACCGGAGAAATGGTCTATCCCTGGTATTTCGAGCAGGACGCGGCGCTCCGTCCGCTGCGGAATGTTGCACGGCTGCTGGCTGAGAAGGCCGACTGGAAACCGCTGTACGACCCGGAACGGCTTGCCGCGAACACCGTCCCCGTTGCCGCCGCGGTGTACAGCGAGGACATCTACGTCGACCGGGACCTATCCCTCGAAACAGCGTCTGCCGTGCGCGGACTCCAGGTCTGGGAGACTGCTGAATTCCACCATGACGGCATTGCGGACGACGGCGAAGGCATCTTCGGGCGCCTGCTGGGAATGGTGCGTTCAGTCCGCAGCTGAGCGGCCTCCGGCCGTCGGGGTCACCCGGTCTCCTGCCCGTCCGGGCAGGAGGGCCATCACGGCCGCGGCAAGCACGACGCCGGCTACCACGCCTCCGGCCACGTTGAGTCCGGAGTAACCCGCCCAGCTGAGGATGATGCCGGAGGACGCGCCGCCTACGGCGCCTGCTGCTCCCATGAACATGTCCGAAACGCCCTGGACCATGACGCGTTCCTCCTGGCGGACGCTTTCCGCCAGGAGCGTGGAGCCGGCGACGGTCGCGGCGGACCAACCGAGTCCCAGGAGGACCAGTCCCACAGCCACGGCGGTGGTTGACCGCTGGCCGGCCGCGGCCACGGCCACAGCTGCGACCAGCAGGGCGAACCCGATGACGACGGTCTGTTTTCGTCCCGCCTTGTCCGTCAGCCACCCCATCACGGGCGACAACGCAAACATCCCGGCAATGTGCAGCGAGATGGTGAAGCCAATGATCACCAGGACGTCGCCGGAGGCCGTGTGACCGGCGTGGGCGGCCGCGCCGGGGCCGGCCACCAGTTCCTGCAGGTGGAGGGGCGTCACGGACATGACCCCCACCATGACGGCATGGGCGCCCACGACGGCGGCCAACGCCAGGATGGCGGACGGTGAGCCGCGGGCAGCACGCCACCCCCGGGCAAGGGCGCCGCGCCGGTGTGCGACGGCTGGTTGCCGGCCGGAGGGTTGCCGGCCGGCGGGCTGTTGGCCGGTTTGATGCTGGCTGGCGGGCTGGTTGTCTGCCGGTTGCCGGCCGACCGCCGCGAGCTCCCGGGCGAACAGCAGCGGGTCGGGCCTGAGCCCGGCGAGCAGCAGGGCGCAGGCCAGCACAAGCCCGGCCGCGGAAATGATGAAGGGCCCGGCGATGGGCGGGAGCCCGACTGCCTGGCCCACTACGGCGCCGGGCTGGATGAGGTTGGGTCCTGCCACGGCGCCGATGGTGATGGCCCAGACGACGGCGGACAGGGACCGCCCGCGATGCTCGTCATCGGCGAGGTCCACGGCCGCGAAACGCGCCTGCAGGTTTGATGCCGTGCCGAGTCCCACTCCGGCGGTGCCCAGGAGCAGCAACAGGAAGCTGCCGGAGACGATGGAAACCACGATGCATCCGACACCGGCGAGGGCCGCCGCAAGACCTGTCACCAGCCCCGCCAGGCGCCCGCGGCGGTCTGCCAGCGAAGCCAGCGGCAGCGCCGACAAGGCGGCGGCGAGGGTCATCACGGTGGAAACGGAGCCTGCCCAGGCACTGGATCCGGAGAGGTCCACCGCGAGCAGTGAGCCGATGGACACGGTGGCCCCGGTGCCGATTCCGCTGAGCAGCTGCGCCGACCCCAGCAGGATGACGGTGCGCCGCTGGACGGTTTGGCGTTGCAGGGGCCGCCGCTGATCGTGGCGCACCCCGGGCTCCGCCCCGGAAGTGTTTGCCATCACTAGAGCATAGCCCCGCCCGTGCCGGGACAAACAGGGCCGTCAGACGCAGGCAACCCCGGTCAGCGATGTGACCGGGGTTGCTAGCAGAAACGTGGAACGGTGCGGAGGCTACTCGGCGTCGCTCATGCTCTTGCGGGCGTCCTCTTCGAGGCGGACGTCCACCTTTGCCTGTGCAGCCTTGGAGCTCACCAGGCTGGCGATCACGGCGACGATGATGGTGCCCACAATGACAGCCAGGGACACGAACGTGGGGATCTCGGGGGCCCACTCGATGTGGTGGCCGCCGTTGATGAACGGAAGTTCGTTGACGTGCATGGCGTGGAGGACCAGCTTGACGCCGATGAACGCCAGGATGAAGGAGAGAGCGTGCTTCAGGTAGATCAGTCGGTTCATCAGGCCGCCCAGCAGGAAGTACAGCTGGCGCAGGCCCATGAGGGCGAAGAGGTTTGCCGTGAAGACAATGAACGGGCTCTGCGTCAGGCCGAAGATCGCCGGAATGGAGTCGACAGCGAACAGCAGGTCGGTCAGTCCGATCGTGACGAAAACGATCAGCATCGGGGTGAAGACCTTCTTGCCGTCAACCGTGGTGCGCAGCTTGCCGCCGTCGAACTTCTCCGACATCGGGATCACCTTGCGGAGCCTCGCGATCAGCGGGTTTTCCTTGTCCTCTTCGTCCTCGCCCTCGTCCTGGGCCTGCTTCCAGGCGGTCCAGAGGAGGAAGGCGCCGAAGATGTAGAAGACCCAGCTGAACTGCTCAATCACGATGGCGCCCAGCAGGATGAAGATGCCACGCAGGATCAGCGCGATGATGATGCCCACCATCAGCACTTCCTGCTGGTACTTACGGGGCACGGAGAAGCGGGCCATGATGATGATGAAGACAAAGAGGTTGTCGATGCTGAGGCTGTATTCCGTCACCCAGCCGGCAACGAATTGCCCGCCGTACTCCGGGCCCGTGAAGGCAAACATGGCGCCCGCAAAGACCAGGGCCAGGGAGACGTAGAACGCCACCCAGAGGCCGGCTTCCTTCATGGAAGGTTCGTGCGGTCGCCGGACAACCAGCAACAGGTCAATGAGGAGGATGAGGCCGAGGACGACGAGTGAGCCGACCTCGAACCAGACGGGTAGTTCGAGCACAGGGATGCCTTTCGCAGGGTACAGAGATGCGGTGTAAGTCTCTCCGGCTTGCCTGCGCACTTGGTGCTGAAACGGCAGCCCGCTACGCCCGGCAGGGCATCTATGCCGTGCGTGTTGACGATCGTAGCGCTTGGGATACTCCCCTACGTGACAACAACTTTACCCTAGGCATGGCCGGCGGCCTGCATCTGCCGCAGTTCCTTCTTCAATTCGCCCACTTCGTCGCGCAGCCGGGCGGCCAGTTCGAACTGCAGTTCGCCGGCCGCGGCGTGCATCTGTTCCGTCAGCTGCTCGATCAGGCCCACGAGGTCTTCCGCCGGGGCAGCCGCCAGGCCGTCCTGGCGCACGGTGGACGCGCCCTTGCCCTTGCCCCGGGTCTTCCCTGCCGTGGCGAGCAGTTCGCGGGTGTCCGCATCCTCCTTGGCCAGCTGGTCCGTGATGTCCGCGATCTTTTTCCGCAGCGGCTGCGGGTCGATGCCGTTTTCGGTGTTGTAGGCCACCTGGATCGCGCGGCGCCGGTTGGTCTCGTCGATCGCGTGCGCCATGGAATCGGTGATCCGGTCGGCGTACATGTGGACCTGTCCCGACACGTTACGGGCGGCGCGGCCGATGGTCTGGATCAGGGAGGTTGAGGACCGTAGGAAGCCTTCCTTGTCCGCGTCCAGGATGCTCACCAGCGAAACTTCGGGGAGGTCAAGGCCTTCCCGGAGCAGGTTGATGCCCACGAGGACGTCGAATACACCCATCCGCAGTTCCCGCAGCAGCTCCACACGGCGGAGCGTGTCCACATCGGAGTGCAGGTACTCCACTTTCACGCCGTGGCCCAGCAGATAGTCGGTGAGGTCTTCCGCCATCCGCTTGGTGAGGGTGGTGACGAGGACACGTTCGTTCTTCGCCGTGCGGGTCTTGATCTCCCCCAGCAGGTCGTCGATCTGGCCCTTCGTGGGCTTGACCACCACCTCGGGGTCGATCAGGCCGGTGGGTCGGATGATTTGCTGGACAAAGCCGTCGGACTTGCCCAGTTCGTACTTGCCCGGGGTGGCGGACAGGTACACAGTCTGGCCAATGCGCTCCTGGAACTCGTCCCATTTGAGCGGCCGGTTGTCCATGGCGGAAGGCAGGCGGAAGCCGAAGTCCACCAGGTTCCGCTTGCGGGACATGTCGCCCTCGTACATGGCGCCGATCTGAGGCACCGTCACATGGGACTCGTCGATGACCAGCAGGAAGTCGTCCGGAAAGTAGTCCAGGAGGCAGTGCGGCGCTGTTCCGCGGGCCCGGCCGTCAATGTGTGAGGAGTAGTTCTCGATGCCGTTGCAGAAACCCATCTGCTGCATCATTTCGAGGTCGTAGGTGGTGCGCATGCGGAGCCGCTGGGCTTCCACGAGCTTGTTCTGGCTTTCCAGGACCTGCAGCCGTTCGGCGAGTTCGTCCTCGATCCGCTTAATGGCCCGGGCCATGCGTTCCGGTCCGGCAACGTAATGCGAGGCCGGGAAGACGTACATTTCTTCTTCGTCCCGGATCACCTCGCCGGTGAGGGGGTGCAGGGTGTGGATGTTCTCGATCTCGTCGCCGAAGAACTCGATCCGGATGGCCAGTTCCTCGTACATCGGGATGATTTCCACGGTGTCGCCGCGGACCCGGAACGTGCCGCGGTGGAAGTCCATGTCGTTGCGGGCGTACTGCATGGAGACGAATTTCCGGAGGAGGTCGTCACGGTTCATCTCCGCCCCCTTGCGGAGCGTGACCATTCCGGCGATGTACTCTTCCGGCGTGCCCAGGCCGTAGATGCAGGACACAGTGGCCACCACGATCACGTCGCGGCGGGTCAGCAAGGCATTGGTCGCGGAGTGGCGGAGCCGTTCCACTTCCTCGTTGATGGAGGAGTCCTTCTCGATGAAGGTGTCCGTCTGCGCCACGTAGGCTTCCGGCTGGTAGTAGTCGTAGTAGGAGACGAAATACTCGACGGCGTTGTTCGGGAGCAGTTCCCGGAATTCGTTGGCCAACTGAGCGGCGAGGGTCTTGTTCTGCACCATCACCAGCGTGGGTCGCTGGACCTGCTCAATGAGCCAGGCCGTCGTCGCGCTTTTGCCGGTACCGGTGGCGCCAAGCAGCACCACGTCCTTTTCGCCGTTCTTGATGCGTTCAGTCAGCTCCGCGATGGCGGCCGGCTGGTCGCCCGCCGGCTTGAATTCACTGATGACCTCGAACGGAGCCACGACACGGTTGATTTGCTGGGCAAGACTCATGAATATAATCTACCGCCGGGCTCTGACAACGTGCCCCGATTCAGCTTTGGGCAGTACCGCTGACTGCGTCGGCAGAGGCAGCGGCAGCGGTCGCCGCACCGGCAGCCGTACCCGTTGCCGGCGCCGATATGTACGACGGCGGTTGCCAGCCGGTGCGCTGCACCCACGCGTCCATCCGGCCGGCGGCATGCTCCGTGAACCATGCTTCCTTGTCTGCAGCGTAGCCCGCCGTCGACTTGTCCACGCTGTGGAGGGCGGCAACCCTCCGCTTCTCCGCCACGTAGTCGCTCCTGGCCGCAGCGTCGTCACGGAGCCAGTCCCGGAAACACAGGGCGAACCGCCAGCCGGGCGAACCCGCGGGCCGGACGTGCAGGTTGACCGGCCTGCCGGGGTCGGCGTTGCCGTGAAGGCGCTTGGCCCAGACAGCCGGATCAGGGTGCGACGGCTTGGGGCTGTCGGCAAACACTCCCGGCCACAGCGGAAAGCCCGCCGCGGCCAGGAGCGGCGCGATCCGGTCCGCCGTCGCAAGGTCCGCAACGGTCAACTGGAGGTCAATGATGTCTTTGGCGTCAAGTCCGGGTACGGCGGTGGAGCCGATGTGGTCCACGGCCACGATGTCCGCAGGAGCCGCGACCTCCAGCCGGGCAGCGAGGCGAACGGCCTGCGCTTTCCACGTTGGATCCGCCGGGGCAAGCACCGGCCCGCCCGTCCGCGGCGCCGGACGCTGCTTGCTGATGTTGTCCGCAAAAGGGGCCAGCCGCCGGGTCCACAGCCCGTCAACGGCAGCTTTTAGTTCATCGATGCTCCCGGAGTTGTCCAGCACCACGTCCGCGGCGGCCAGGCGGTCGTCCCTGGCGGCCTGCGCAGCCATCCGCGACCTCGCCTGCTCGTCGGTCATGTTCCGTTGTTCCACCATGCGCCGGACCCGAACCTCATCGGGTGCATCCACCACCAGCACGAGATGGAAATTGCTGCCCTGGCCCGTTTCCACGAGCAAGGGAATGTCCTGTACGACGACGGCGCCGCCGGGGGCGGCGTCAATCATCGCGGCGGCCCGCTCCCGGACCAGGGGATGGACGATGCCGTTGAGCACCGCGAGCCTGTCCGGATCGCCGAATACCAGCGCGCCGAGCCGGGCCCGGTCCAGCCCGCCGTCCGCAGCCAGCATGTCCGCCCCGAAGGCTTCCACCACGCGGGCCAGTCCGGGGGTGCCCGGCTCGACGACCTCACGGGCGAGGGCATCGGCGTCGACCAGGACGGCCCCCAGTTCGCGCAAACGCGAGGCTACCACTGACTTTCCCGAGGCGATGCCGCCCGTCAACCCGATCTTCAGCACCCCACCAGAGTAGTCCCCACCGCTCCCCTGACCTCGCTACGCTCGCCCAGGGAACCCTGGCGGCGTGGGCCCACCCACCGCTCCCCTGACCTCGCTACGCTCGCCCAGGGAACCCTGGCGGCGTGGGCCCAGCCACCGCTCCCCCACCTCGCGGCACCCCGCCCGGACTAGACTTGGGCGGTGCATGAGCAAGAAAGCAGGGCTACCGCCTACACCACCCTCGCGGCCGGGCCGGATTTCCGCCATGAACTCGAGATCAAACGGTCCCGGTTCATCACCGTGATGCGGCGCAGCGGGGAGGAAGAAGGCGCAAGGGACCTGGTGGCAGGGCTGCGCAAGGAGTTCCACGACGCCCGGCACCACTGCTCAGCATTCGTTCTGGGACCGGACCGCGACGTCCAGCGCTCCAGCGACGACGGCGAACCGTCCGGAACCGCCGGCATCCCCATGCTCGAGGCCCTCCTCCGGCGGGAAACAGCGCCCGGGGTCACTGACCTGAGCGACGTCACCGCCGTCGTCGTCCGCTATTTTGGCGGGATCCTCCTCGGTGCGGGCGGGCTGGTGCGCGCCTACTCCGAGTCGGTTTCCTCCGCGCTGGACCTGGCACCGCTGGTCCGGCGCAGCCGGCTGCGGATCTGCTCCGTCGAGGTCCGGCATTCCGCCGCCGGAAGGCTGGAAAACGACCTCCGTGCGGCCGGCTATGTCATGGCGGAGACCAGCTACGGGGCGAGCACGACTGTTCTCAGGGTGGCCCTGGCCGACCAGCCTGACGAACTCGACCGGGCCGCCGCACGGCTTGCGTCCCTGACAGCCGGCAGCGCCGTCCTCCGCCCGGAAGAAACGGACTGGATCGATGTCCCCTTCTGAACAATCGCCCAGCCGAACGGGCAATGTGGAGCTGCTCGACGTCAACGAGGAAGTTTTGGCTGCGCTGCTGAACCTCGCCCTCACGGACGCCATTGCCGACGAGGTCACTCCCCCGTTGGGTGCCACCTCCGGCTGGAACGATGAGCGGATCAGCTGGTTCCGCGACTACCACCGTGCCGCGGCGGCCGGCCTCAACAGCCCGGCAGGCCAGAAATCCTGGGCCGTCAGTGTTGGCGGCCGGGTGGCCGGCTCGATCCGGCTTAAGCGCACCGGAACCACGCCGCCGGGGGTGGCGTCGCTGGAAACCGGGCTGTGGCTGGGCCGCAGCTTCCGGGGGCGGGGCATCGGCCGGGAGGCGTTGAGGCTCGTCCGCGCTGTGGCCGTGGGCACCGGCGCCACCGTGCTGCAGGCCGAAACCACCGCCGGGAACACGGCTGCACAGGCGCTCCTCCGCTCCGCCGGGGCAGAACTGGCCGGGGACGGTGTCAGTCGAGCGGTGACGGCGCGAATCCACCTTCGCTGACGCCGCAACCCAGGCCTCGCCACGGGACCTGGGCGGTGGTTGGATGGATGGACAGCGTCCAGCTGAGCAGAGGAGGCAGCGTGGAAGATCCCTTCGACCTTGAACGCTTCGTGCAGGCCCAGAACGCCGGCGGAACCTATCAGCGGGCCCTGGACGAACTTTCCAGGGGATCCAAGGAGAGCCATTGGATGTGGTTCATCTTCCCGCAGATCGCCGGCCTCGGGCAGAGCCCCACGTCCCGGAAGTACGCCATCTCGTCGCTGGCCGAGGCCAAGGCCTACGTGGTCCACCCCGTGCTTGGTCGGCGGCTGTTCGACTGCTCCCGGGCCGTTGCCAGCCACACAGGACTCAGCGCCGTCCGGATTTTCGGGGGGATTGACGCCCGGAAGCTACAGTCCTCCATGACGCTTTTTCTGCGCGCCGCTCCGGACCAGCCCGTGTTCCAGGAGGTCCTCGACAGGTACTTTGATGGAAACCCGGACCCTGCGACCGACCGGCTGTTGGGCTAGGCAACGCTGCCGGCGTAAACGAAAAGGTGGCCGCCCCCTTTCGGGGACGGCCACCTTCAGCGTGCTAACTGCCTGGTGCCACCGGAATTACCTCCGGGGCGAACCGGGAAATTAGTTGCCGGTCAGCTTCTCGCGCAGTGCTGCAAGAGCCTCGTCCGAAGCAAGCGTGCCTGCACCGGTCTCGGCTGCAGCAGGCTCGGAGGAGTAGCTGGTCGTGCCGGAATCGCTCTCGCCGGACGTTGCGGCTGCAGCGTCGTCGGCAGCGTGCTGGGCAACCTGCTTCTTGTGTGCTTCCCAGCGGGTCTGGGCGTCAGCGTACTGCTGCTCCCAGGCTGCGCGCTGGTTCTCGTAGCCTTCAAGCCACTCGTTGGACTCCGGGTCGAAGCCCTCCGGGTACTTGTAGTTGCCCTCTTCGTCGTACTCAGCGGCCATGCCGTAGAGAGCCGGATCGAATTCGGTGCTGTCGGCGTCAACGCCCTCGTTAGCCTGCTTGAGGGAGAGGGAGATGCGGCGGCGCTCGAGGTCGATGTCGATGACCTTGACGAACAGCTCGTCGCCAACGGAGACAACCTGCTCAGCCAGCTCCACGTGGCGGACTGCCAGCTCGGAGATGTGAACGAGGCCTTCGATGCCGTCTTCGACGCGAACGAACGCACCGAACGGAACCAGCTTGGTGACCTTACCCGGAACAACCTGGCCGAGGGCGTGGGTGCGGGCGAAGGTCTGCCACGGATCTTCCTGCGTAGCCTTGAGCGACAGGGAAACACGCTCGCGGTCCAGGTCGACTTCGAGAACCTCGACGGTGACTTCCTGGCCAACTTCGACAACCTCGGACGGGTGGTCGATGTGCTTCCAGGACAGCTCGGAAACGTGAACCAGGCCGTCTACGCCGCCCAGGTCCACGAAGGCACCGAAGTTGACGATGGAGGAAACGACGCCGGGACGGACCTGGCCCTTTTCCAGCTTGTTGAGGAACGTGGAGCGGACCTCGGACTGGGTCTGCTCGAGCCATGCACGGCGGGACAGCACAACGTTGTTGCGGTTCTTGTCCAGCTCGATGATCTTGGCTTCGATCTGCTGACCGATGTACGGAGCAAGGTCGCGCACACGGCGCATCTCGACGAGGGATGCGGGCAGGAAGCCGCGCAGACCGATGTCGAGGATAAGACCACCCTTGACAACCTCGATGACGGTACCGGTGACGACACCGTCTTCTTCCTTGACCTTCTCGATGTCGCCCCAGGCGCGCTCGTACTGAGCACGCTTCTTGGAGAGGATCAGGCGGCCTTCTTTGTCTTCCTTGGTGAGCACCAGGGCTTCGACCTGATCGCCAACGGAGACGACGTCTCCGGGATCAACGTCGTGCTTGATGGACAGCTCGCGGGAGGGGATGACACCTTCGGTCTTGTAACCGATGTCGAGCAGAACTTCGTCGCGGTCGACCTTGACGACGGTACCTTCGACGAGATCTCCGTCGTTGAAGTACTTGATGGTGGCGTCGACTGCTGCGAGGAAGTCCTCAGCGGTACCGATGTCGTTAATCGCGACTACGGGGGTACCGGGCTTCTCGGTGGAGGTGATGGTCATGTAGTAGGGGCTCCGTTGTGGATAGTTAGTCGGTCAGGCGGACCGCCGCCCACCCGTATTGACGAGTGCGCGGATGATGGCAGAACGCATGGTTCTGCCAGGTTCATCCTGATTTGTGGATTCTAGATACGCGCACGTAGTACACGCCCGTTTATTCTAGTCGTACCCTCCAACGCCGGTCAAAGCGGCAGGGGCTGGAATGACGGCCTGAAACCGCTTTAGAAATGCGTCAGGCAGTGCGGTGCGCGTTCGACGGCGAACATGAGCCGTGCCCGGAGTGCGGCACCGGACGCGTGTTCCTGAATCCGTCCCGCCGCCTTCAATGTCACCGGGCACACGGCGCCAAGGTAAATGGAGGCGAGATCGGCCACGTCCAGCGACAGGTCGGGTTGCACCCCGGCCGGTGCTGCCGAAACACTGGCCTCACCGGCGCTGACGTCCAGGATGAAGGTTCCGCCGGCGAATCCCAGGGCGTCCTCAACGGCGAGGACCAGCCGCCCGTCTGAGGAGTATCGGCGGGCACCGAGCGCCTGAACGCTGTCCAGGATCCGGAGCCAGAGCATGTCCCGGTGGTCGGAGGCTTCGACGCAGCGCGGGTCCCCAAGCGCCCACACCAGGGGATCGTCCACCGGCGCGTCGGCCCAGCTGACACGCTGGATGAGGTCGATGCTGCCCAGGAACTGCCAGAGCTCCAGGTAGGCATCATCCGTTGCTGCCACAAGGTCCACGACTTCCACCGTGTAGGGCTTGGTGTCCCAGCCGGCGAATTTATAGGAAACGTAGCCATCCACTGCCCCGGCAGCGTTGTAATGCAACGCGCACTTGATGGCCTCGTCTTCCTTGCCGTCGCGGCCCACGGTTCCCGAGACGTTCTGCCGGTAGGCATCCTGCCGGACGATGGAACCGGGAGTGTGGCGGTGCACGCGGTCGAACACTTCAGGGGCCAGTTCGAGGAGCACCTTCCGGTCGGCGATCTCCACTGTGCCGGAAGGCTGGTGGCGGAGGTCGAACCGTGGACCGGTATCCACCTTGATGCTGCGCTCAAACGTAGCCACGCCGTAGCCGAACCTGCCGTAGATGGAGCCCTCGGAAGCGGTCAACGCCGCAATCGCCAGGCCGTCCGCCTTCGCCGCGGTAAGGTCTTCGGTCATCATGCGGCGCAGGAGGCCCTGGCGCCGGTGGGTTCCGCGCACGGTCACCGCAGTCACCATGTGCGTGAGGAGCTGGCGGCCGTAGCCCACATTGAGGTCGCGCCGGAGTGTGCCGAATGTTGCCACCGGGATACTGGCATCCAAGGCATGCTGGGCCACTGCACCCGTCTGGTAGACGCCGGTCAGCTCACGTCCGTCCGTGCGGTACATGGCCATGATCTTGTCCACGTAGTCGTCGTTCCGGCGGGTGTCGTGGAATCCGAAGCCCACGGCCTGGATCCACTCGGTTCCCTGCTCATATCCGGGCACACCTTTCTCGGCTGCCCTGAAACGACGGATCTCGTACTTGTCTGCCACGTGCTGCTCCCCCTTGAACGGAATGAATCACCGCGCAGGACGCCGGGTTGGCGGCGTCCTGCGCGTCATGAAACTGTTAGTGCCCGGCGTCGTACCAGCTCGGGCCGACGCCGATCTGGACGTCCAGCGGCACGCTGAGGTCCGCGGCGGAGCCCATCTGTTCGGTGACCAGCTTCTCCACCGTTTCCCGTTCGCCGGGGGCAACTTCGAGCACCAGTTCGTCATGGACCTGGAGCAGCATGCGCGATTTCAGGCCCTGGGCCTTCAGCTCCGCGTGAACGCCCAGCATGGCCCGTTTGATGATGTCTGCCGCCGAGCCCTGGATCGGTGAGTTCAGCGCGATGCGTTCCGCATTTTCGCGCAGCTGCCGGTCCGTGCTGGTGAGGTCCGGCAGGTACCGCCGGCGGCCCTCGATGGTGGCGGTGCAACCGTCGATCCTGGCCTGGTCCACCACGCCGCGCAGGTAGTCGCGGACGGCCCCGAAGCGGTCGAAGTATTCCTTCATCAGGGTGCGTGCCTCGTCAACGGAAATCTCCAGCTGCTTGGAGAGCCCGAACGACGTCAGGCCGTAGGCAAGGCCGTAGGACATTGCCTTGACCTTGGAACGCATCGCGCTGGTGACCTGGTCGGTGGGGACGTGGAAGATGTTCGATCCGACGAACCGGTGCAGGTCCTCGCCGTCCCGGTACGCCTGGATCAGGCCTTCATCGCCCGAGAGGTGCGCCATGATCCGCATTTCGATCTGCGAATAGTCCGCGGACAGGAGGCATTCATAGCCGTCGCTGACCACGAAGATGCCACGGACCCGGCGGCCCTCCTCGCTGCGGATGGGGATGTTCTGCAGGTTGGGATTGTTGGACGAGATCCGGCCGGTGGCGGCGACGTTCTGCGCGTATGTAGTGTGGATCCGGCCGTCCTCGGTCACGGACTTCTTGAGCGACTCCAGCATCTGGCGTAGCTTCGAGGACTCGCGGTGCGCCATCAGCTGCACCAGGAATTCGTGCCCGGTCTTTTCCAGCAGGTTCTTCAGCGAGGCGGCGTCGGTGGTGTAGCCGGACTTGATCTTCTTCGTCTTCGGCAGCTGCAGCTCCTCGAAGAGCACGGTCTGCAGCTGTTTGGGCGATCCCAGGTTGACCTCGTGGCCGATGGCAGCGAAGGCAAGCTCCTGGGCGTTGTCGATCACCTTGGCCAGGTCAGCCAGCTGTTCATCCATTCGCTGCATGTCGATCGCGATGCCGGCGAGCTCCATGTCGGCCAGCACCCTGCTGACCGGCAGCTCAAGGGTGGAGAGCAGTTCCTCCGCCTTGCGCTCCTTCAGCTCCGCTTCAAAGTAGCGGCTGAGCGTCTGGACGACGGCGGCGGCGTGGACGAGTTCGCCGGCTGCGGCCGAGTCATCGCCGTCGAACGAAAGCTCCAGCTGTCCGGCCTTCGCAACGGCGGGAGAGATTTCGATGTTGAGGTGGTGCTGCGCCAGCTCCGCGAGCTCGTAGGTGCGGCGGTCGGGCTGGATGAGGTAGCCGGAAATCGAGGTGTCGTCCACGACCCCTTCAAGTTCCAGGCCGCGGGCCGTCAGGGCCTTCAGGGCGGCCTTGAAACCGTGCATCACCTTGGGCGCTTCCGGGTCGCGCAGCCACGCCGCCAGGACGTTTTCGGCCTCGGCGTCCTGGGTGGACAGATCGATGTAGGCGGCTGCTCCGTCCCGGACGATTGCCAGCGCGGCGGCGTCCTCCCCGATCCGTCCCGGAACGAGGTCGACGGCGAGGGCGGACCGGTGCCCGGCGCCTGCCGCCAGGAACGCGGTCAGCTCGGCTGCTCCGGCCGGCGTGGCGTACTCCGGGATGTCCAGGCTTTCCCGTTCGGCGAGGTCCACGTCGTCGCTCCCGTAGAGGGCAAAGAGGCGGGTGCGGATGGTCTTGAACTCCAGCTCGTCGAACAACTGCTCCAGGGCGGCCTGGTCCGGCCGCGGCTCGGCCAGGTCGTCCAGAGTCACGGGAAGCTCCAGGTCGGTGTGGAGCCTGTTCAGCCGGCGGTTGCGCTTGACGGACTCCACGTTCTCGCGCAGGGCGTCGCCAACCTTGCCGCCGATCGAGTCGAGGTGTTCCAGCACGCCTTCCAGCCCGCCGTAGAGGTTGATCCACTTGGCGGCCGTCTTGGGGCCGACGCCGGGCACCCCCGGGAGGTTGTCCGCCGACTCCCCTACCAGGGCGGCGAGGTCGGAGTATTCGGCCGGGGTGACGAAGTACTTTTCCTGGATGGCAGGGGCATCCATCCGGGGAATGTCGCTCACGCCCTTCCTGGGGTACAGCACGAACACGTTGTCCGTAATCAGCTGGAAGGCATCGCGGTCGCCCGTGACCAGCAGCACTTCGTAGCCTGCCTTTTCGCCCATGGCGGCGAGGGTTGCCAGGATGTCGTCCGCTTCGTAGCCGGGCATCTTGATGGTCTTGATACCCCACGCGCCCATGACCTTGTCGATGAGGTCGATCTGGCCGCTCATCTCGCGGGGCGTCTCGTTGCGGCCGCCCTTGTACTCGCTGTACTCGGCCTTACGGTGGGTGGTCTCATCGGAGACGTCGAACGCCACGGCGACGTGGGTGGGCTGCTGCTCCTTGATCAGGTTGATCAGCATGGAGGTGAAACCGTGGATCGCGTTGGTGTGCTGCCCTGCAGCGGTGGAGAACTTGTCCGCAGGCAGGGCGAAGAACGCCCTGAACGCCATGGAGTGCCCGTCCAGCACCAGGAGGCGGGGCTGGTCGGTGATGGGAATCACGGGGGCCACGGTGGCGGAAACCGGCTCCGCGGTACGTGTGGTTTTGCGGGCGGGCTTGGCCGCAGCCACTGAGGCGGACTCAGTTGAGGGTAGGACGTCTGCTGCAGTGCCTGCAGCAAGAGGGGCAGGGGCCGGTTTGGTAGTTTCACTCACAGGTGCCAGCCTAGTTCCCATGATGGACAATTTCACGCCCGGACAGTTCGCCGACGAACTGGCAGCCGCCGGCGTCCCCGAAGAAATGCATGAGTGGCTCGGCGAATACGGCGTCGGGGCGCTGGTGGTGAAGATGGGGATTCATTTCCTCGAAATGAGCCCCGAACGCACAGTGGCCACCATGCCGGTTGAAGGCAACACCCAGGTGGCCGGGATCCTGCACGGGGGCGCCCACGTGGTGCTGGCCGAGACCCTTGGCTCGTTCGCTGCCGGGATGCATGCCGGTCCGGGACGGCAGGCTATGGGGATCGAGGTGGGAGCGACCCATCACCGGGCCATTGCCGCGGGCACGGTGACAGGAACCTGCACGGCCATCCATCTGGGCCGTACGCTCACCACCCACGAGGTCGTGATGACGGACGAGCAGGGCCGCCGGCTTTCCACTGCCCGCATCACCAACCTGATCCGGGACATCGCCCCCTGACTTCCCTTAACCGGGCCCGTCAGCCGGGCAGGTTTAAGCCGAGCCGGTACCGCAGTTCCACGATTCCCCTGCCCATGGTCTTGGACGCCACCAGCTCCAACGGCCGGGTGGGGCCGGTCTTGATCGGCAGCACAGGCTTACCCGAACCCAGCACCACCGGGATGATGGAAACGATGATTTCGTCCAGCAGGCCGGCGTCGGCGAATTGGGCCGCGAGCTCTCCCCCTCCCACCAGCCAGATGTTCTTGCCGGCCGCCTCCGCCGCGAAGTCGTCCATGAACTCGCGGACGTCGCCGCGGATAAACGTGATGTCCGCTCCCCGCGGCGCGGAATGTTCGTGGTGCGTGAAAACCCAGCTCGGGGTGTCAGGGTAGGGCCAGTTGCCGGGCTCGTGCTCCATGAGCCAGGCATACGTTTCGCCGCCCATCACGATGCAGCCGACGTCGGCCATGAACGTTTCGTAGCTTTCCCGGCCGCCCTCGAACCCGTCGAACTGGAGGAGCCATGCCAGGTCGTCGTCGGACGTGGCAATGAATCCGTCGAGGGACGAGGCCACAAAATATTGGAGACTGGACATGGGCCCAGCCTAGTCATTTGGACTCGGGGTTCCCATACTCCACGCGCATGCCGGGATCATCGCGGAGCACCACCACTTTGCCGCTGCGGAGCGTCCAGCCCTCGTTGAGCAGGAATATGCGTCCGCCGCTGACCACCAACAGCCGCAGGCCGCTGTACTGGTACACGGGATGTTCCGCTGTTCCGCTGGACTGTTCGCGGACGTTGGGCGCGCTAATGCCCAGCCGGTCCTTGCTGTACACCACGGCCGTGGGCAGGAGCGCGGACCGTTCCTCATAGCTCACCGCCAGCCCCCGTCCCAGCGCCTGGGCAAAATCGGAGGTGCCCCAGAACAGCAGCAGGGTCACGAGGCAGAACACCAGCGTCTTCTCGGACCCCCGCGACAGTGCGGCCAGGCTGCGTCCGGACGCTTCCGCGGCCCGCCGCCAAAGACTCAGGCCCCAGGCCGCGAGCAGCACGCCGCCGGCCATGATGTAGGGCACGAACAGCACGGTGCGTTCCGGCTGGACGATCACCACCAGCCACATGGCAGCTGCACAGGCCAGGCCGACAAACAGAATCACCGCCGCGAGCCGCCGGATCCCCGCCACCCTGCCGGCGGCGAGGTGTCCGGCCAGGAACCGGTCCAGGGATAACCACGCAACAGCGACAAGCAGCAGCCAGACCAGCGGAATGAACAACGACGGGATGCTGCGGAGCACGAAATCCTGCACCGTGTAGCCGAAGAGGCTGACGTCCAGTCCCATCGCCTTCGCCTGGGCATCAGTCCGTGCCCAGCCGAAGTAGACCAGCAGGGCGGTGGCAATGGTTAGTGGCGGGCCGATGACCGCCAGCATGTCGACGGCGCGCTTCCAGCGGGGGTCCGCCTCCGGGTCGCCGCTCATGGCTGCGGTTCCGTCAGCCGTGTTGTCGACCCGGACTGCGGCGCGGACTGCGGCGCGGACGCCGGCGGGGTCGTGGCGGGGCCTGACGTGGGCGGTGCAGTCGGGGTGGGGCCGGGACCGGGCGGAGACTGGTCGGAATACACCAGCACTGCCGCGCCGGAAACCGGCGGAGTGGCCTCCACGGTGATCCGGACAGCGGACGTTCCTGTGGCCGGAGGGGCGGAAAAAACGAACGGACCGAACTGCGGGCCGAACTGCTGGCCACCGTTGTCGATCGGAGTGCCGTCCACCAGGATTCTGTCCACGTTCACGAAGAACCCTTCCAGCCGCACCTGGGTGCCGCCGGCGGCGGAAACGGCGGGGACGGGCTGGCCGGCGAATGGCCCGTCAAGGACAGTCAATCCTGTCAGCTGCCGGGGGCAGTCATCGCCCACTCCTGCTGAATCCACTTGAAGCCGGACTCCCGGGTGGGCGGCCCGGAGGTCCACGGCCTGGCGCAGGGATTCCGTGACCTTGATTTCCCAGCACCTTTCGGGCGGCAGGCCCGCCACGCCGGAGAGCGCAGACCTGGCCCGGTCCCAGTCTCCGGGCAGATCAGTGGCCAGCGCCTGGCAGGTGGCCTCCGCAGCTGTCCACACTTCAGGAAATGCCGTGTTGAGGGTCGACTCGCGCAGGCCGGCGCAGTCGCGGTTCCGCAGGAGTTCGTACAGAGTCCCCTCCGGCGGGTCGGAGGGCGCGGCCGGTCCGATGGGCACCCAGCGGATCACGACGGCGCCGGGAGCGGGCGGAGGCCCGTCGCCGGGCCCGGGCAACGGGGCAACCGTCGGCGGGGCGTTGCTGGAGGCCGTCGATGTGGTGCCGGACGCTGCAGCGGAAGCCGGCGCCGTCGTCGTTGTTGTTCCAGGGCCAGGAGGCGGGGAAGGCGGGATGACACATCCGCTGGTAAGGAAGAGCAGGCCCAGGGCCGCCATTGTTCCCGGCAGCCTGACCTGAAGCCGGCGTGGTCGTCGGCCTCGGAGCCGGCCGGCTTGACCGGCTGTCAGCCCGGCCGCTGCCACGGTTTGACTGTGCATGACAGACCCACCTGCTCGCGGTTCCCGGCGGGGGAACCGGCCTGGATAGAACCCTTCGGGATGACTCCCGGCATCGGCCGGCTGCGGGGCCGGACCAAACACGCTGAAACAGTGTTAACTATTCCCCCGATGGGCGATATCCGCCAGAGCAGCACCTTGCGTTCCAGCCGCGGGGCCGGGCCGCCACTACTTGCTGAAGTACGGGATGATCAGGTACAGGCCGAACAGCACCGCGAGCCCGCACAGTCCGAAGCAGACGTACGCCAGCGACTTCATCCAACGCGGCGCGGCCTGCTCGGGGTCACCCGCGATCGCGGTGAACCGGACTCCGACGGAGTAAAGGACCACCACCGTCACGGCCGCCAGGAGCGTGGCGCCCGCTACCTGGACCAGTTCCAACCATTTCATTTGTCTCCACCGTTCAGCTTGTGGGCGCGGCTGGCGGCCAGTGCCTTCTTCTTGCGGAAGCGGACGGCCTGCCCTGCTTCCTCGACCTCCACGGCATTGTGGTGGCCAACATGGGACTTTCGGGACTGCACGAACATGAACAGCACTGCGCCGGTTCCGGCGACGGCGGCAATGATGACACCGACGATGCCGGTTTTCACCAGCAGGGCGGTCAGGGCGCCGACGATCCCGGCGGCGGGCAGCGTGAAGAGCCAGCCGACGGCGATCCGGCCGGCGGTGCCCCAGCGCACCGAGGTGCCCTTGCGGCCCAGCCCCGAGCCGATGACGGATCCGGACGCCACCTGGGTGGTGGACAGGGCGAAGCCCAGGTGCGAGGAAGCGAGGATCGCCGAAGCCGTGCTTGCTTCGGCGGCGAAACCCTGGGCGGGTTTGACGTCGGTAAGCCCGGATCCCATGGTGCGGATGATCCGCCAGCCGCCGGCGTACGTACCGATGGCAATGGCGAAGGCACAGGCTGCGATGACCCAGAACTGCGGACCGGAGCCCGGCTGCTGCGTTCCGGCGGCAATCAGTACCAGGGTGATGATGCCCATGGTCTTCTGCGCATCGTTGGTTCCATGCGCCAGTGCTACGAGGCTTGAGGTGAAGATTTGGCCGGTGCGGAAACCACCACGCTTCTGGGTGAGCTTGCTGCCGGTCTCCGGGTCATGCCGGGACGTCAGCGCGTAGGCGAGTCGGGTGCAGACGTACGCCACGCCGCCGGCGATGACCGGAGCGAAGATTGCGGGGAGGATGACCTTTTGCATGAGGGACTCAAAGTTCACCGAATGAATGCCGATGCCGGCTATCGCCGCGCCAATGAGGCCGCCGAAGAGGGCGTGTGACGAACTCGACGGGAGTCCCTTAAGCCACGTGATCATGTTCCACAGGATGGCGCCCATCAAGCCGGCAAAGATGATGTCCGGGGTGATCTGGATACCGTCGGACCCTTCCTTGATGATTCCGCCGGAAACAGTCTTGGCCACTTCGGTGGAAAGGAAGGCTCCGACCAGGTTCAGGACCGCTGCGAGGGCAACCGCCGTCTTGGGTTTGATGGCACCGGTGGCAATAGGCGTGGCCATTGCGTTTGCGGTGTCATGAAACCCGTTGGTGAAGTCGAAAAAAAGTGCCAGCGCTATAACCAGCGCCACCATGAAGGTGATTTCCACCTGTTGCCCAATCTGCAGAGTCGACGGTCAGCAGTTCCACTTCCCCTTTGCCCCGTCCGCACGCAGCGTTACCCCGGTGTTTGCCGGAAGTTCAGGTGGTGTTGTTCGGAAGGGGCTTGAAACCCTATCGATCGTACGCGTCAACGCCGTGAGGACAAAACAACCGGCGGTCAAAGGAATGCCCGCACCGCCTCCAGTTCAGCGCGGGACAATCCGCGCCTGGGCTGCGGCGAAACCAGCAGCAGCCGCCGGCCAAGGACGGAAGCCCATGCCTGGGCCTCGGCCTCGTAATCGAGCTGGTCGTCGATCCAGACGGCGCGGTCCGGAGCAACCGCCTCGATGTCCCGCTGCAGTGCCCGCAATTTCCACCATCCTTCGCCGCTGGCCAGTCCATTACTGGCCAGTACAGGCCATTCCTGCCCGGCAAGGCCGATCGCGGGGCACAAATAGTCCGGTGCCATCTCCTCCCAGCTGGTGAGCCAGACGCATCGGAGGCCGGGTGTCCGGGACAGGGCATTGAGGGACTCCACCAGCTCACCGGCGTATGCCACTTCAAGCAGGCCGGCATCGGAAATTCGCCACCGGCTCCCCCAGTCCGTGGTGCCGGCCGCCCCGAACGGGCAGATCACGCCGTCCACATCCAGGTAGAGGGAGACATTCCTCACGCCGGGGTCCTTTCCTCCGGGAGCTCCACGTCTTCCAAGGGGGCTCCACAAAAAACGTTACCGACGGCGGGCGGGGCGGGCAACGGCTTCCGTGCCAACGGAAAGTGCCGGACACGCACACGTGTCCGGCACTTCCCAGGGTGCAGCGCTAGGGCCGGGGCATAAGACTAGGCGGGGACTTTCGCCGCCGCTGCCGCATCCCGGACCACGGGAACTCCGTCGCCGGACTGGCCGTACAGCCAGTCGTTGTACTGGAAGTCGTTGTCCTTCCGGCTCTTGAAGAGCAGGTTGCGCAGCGTCCTGGCCAGCCCCGAGACGTGCCAGGATTCGCCCCAGACGCGGGCGGTGCGCTGGACCCGGGCGGTGCGGCCGGCGCGGATGGTGTTGAACTCCTGGATCGCACCGTCCCAGGCTGCCGGATTGACGCCGTCGGCCGTGAAGACGGTGCCTACGGTGGCGTCCTGCAGCACAGCAGCGTCCTCAAGCGCCTGGCAGGCGCCCTGGGCGAGGTACTGGAGCATCGGGTGCGCAGCATCGCCCATCAGCACCATCCGGCCGGCGACCCAGTTTTCGATCGGGTCGCGGTCGTACATGGGCCAGCGGATGCCGGTGGCCAGGTTCTTGAGTGCGTCCTGAACCGCCGGAACGCAGTCCTTGTAAGCTGCCTCCAGCTCGTCGACGCCGCCGTACTGCTCTTCGCCGCGTTCGAAGGAAGCGGATTTGAAGACGGCTACGGTGTTCAGCAGCTCGCCCTTGCGCAGCGGGTACTGCACGAGGTGGCAGTCCGGGCCAAGGTAGACGATGACGTCCTCGATGTCGGTCCTGGGGGTGTTTTCGGTGATCGGCACAGTGCCGCGGTAGGCCACGTAGGCGGAGGGGACCGGCTCGTCGTTGGCCACGAGGGGACGCAAGGTGGATTTGAGCCCGTCGGCGCCGATCACGACGTCGGCCTCGAAGTCCACGCCGGCGGCCGTGTGCGCCACGCCGCGGCCGTTGACGGTTTCGACGCTCTCGACCATGACATCGTTGACCAGCGTCACGCCGGCGGCTTCACAGCCTTCGAGGAGGACGCGGTGCAGGTCGCTGCGGTGGATGACGACGTACGGGGCGCCGTAGCGTTCCTCGAACTCCGCGCCGAGCGTCTGGCGGGTCAGCTCCTCGCCGGTCACGGCGTCGCGGAACACCAGGTGCTTGGGCTGGACACCGATTTCCAGCGCCTTTTCCAGCAGGCCCCAGCGGCGGAGGACACGGGAAGCGTTGGGGGCCATCTGCAGGCCCGCGCCCACTTCGCCGAATTCGGGGGCACGTTCCACGAGGGTGACGTTGGCGCCGTTTTCACGCAGCGCGAGGGCTCCGGCCAGTCCGGCCATTCCCCCTCCGATGACCAGGACGTCAGTCGACAGGACATCGGTGGACGTGGCGTGCTCAGACATTGATAGCTCCTGTAGGTGAGGGTGGGGTGGAAAGTTTTGACTTGAGTTTGAGTCCGACGGCGGCCAGCAGTACCGCTGCGATGGCGGCCGCGCCGGCGAAGGCGATGAAGTTGGAATGACGCCCATTCCGGCGGCCAGCAGGAGGCCGCCCACCTGGGGTGCGACGACGGCGCCGATGCGGCCTGTCCCGAGCGCCCAACCCAGCGCGGTGCCCCGCAGGTGTCCGGGATAGTGGCTCGCGACGGCGGCGATGATCAGGCACTGTGTGCCGTGGGTGCCGACGCCGGCCAGGACCAGCATGAGGTAGACCACGGTGACAGGCGGTCCCGCAACCAGTACCACCAGCGCACCCGCCGCGACGGCGGCGGCAGCGATCGCCGTCGGAATCGGACCGAACCGGGTCCCGGCCCAGGCGGTAATGACCGAACCGGCCACCGCACCCAGGTTGAGGGCCAGGGCGAAAGTCAGGGCGGAGCCCAGGTTGTAACCGGCCAGCTGCATGAGGTTGGGCAGCCAGGTGCCGAGTCCGTACCAGGCGAACAGGGTGGCGATCGTCGCCAGTGCGAACAGCAGGCTGACCCCCAGGTACGGTGCCCGGAGCAGGGAAGAGAAGCCGGACGGTTCCCGGACTGCGGAGCCCTTTCCTGCGTTCTTCCGTGCGGCCTTTTCTGCTGCACTGACCGGGGTCAGTGTCTCCGGGAGGTATTTCAGTCCCAGCGGCACCACGATCACCAGGGCCAGGACTGCCGCGAGGAACATCGACTGCCAGCCGAAGGCCGGAATCAGCTGGATGCCGACCAGCGCGGCGATTGATCCGCCGATCGGGACACCGGACATCATCAAGGTGGCGATGGTGGACCGCCATTTAGTGGGAACGAGTTCGGCAACGAGGGCGTTCGCCGACGGCACCAGGCCGCCGAGCCCGATGCCGGCAAGGAGCCGCAGGGCGCCGAAAACGGCGGCGTTCGGAGCGAAGGCGCAGAGGACGGTGAAGATGGAGAAGACGACGGCGCAGCCCAGGATGGTGCGGCGGCGGCCCCACGAGTCGGCCATCCGGCCGGCAAAGATCGCACCGATCATCATGCCGAGGAACGCCGTGGACCCGATGGTCCCGGCGGTGGCCTTGTTCAGGCCCCAGCCCGTCTCGGTGATCAGTGAGGACTGGACAGTCCCGTAGACGATGAGGTCATAGCCATCGAAGACCACCAGTAGCCAGCAGACGAGGACGGCGGCGGCCGAAGCTTTCGAGAACCGTGATGCAGGCCCATCAGCGGTTGTGGGGGCGGAAGCCCCCTGCGAGGACCGTTGCGGCACTGCAGCGGAAGGTGTGTGATTCATGCCACTACTGTCATGGCCGTTGGAGGTGAACCACAATACAATTCTGATGTGCAGAAAGAGCCAGCAGCCAAACCGGCCTCCAGGTCAGTCCGGAAACCCGTGCAGAAGCGGCCCACGTATTCCATCGAGGCAGTGGACAATGCGCTGCAGCTCCTGCAACTGCTCCGCGATGGAGGAGCGCTGCGGCTCAAGGACGCAGCCGAGGAACTGGCCGTTGCTCCGTCCACCGCCCACCGCCTCCTGGCGATGCTGGTCTACCGCGGGTTCGCAGTGCAGGATGAAACCCGCCGGTACGTGCCGGGCCCGGCCATGGGCGTCGGCCCCGCCGGGTTGAGCTGGACCCGGCTGCTCCGCTCGCTGGCCCAGCCGCACATGGAACTGCTGTCCGCGCAGCTGAACGAGACGGTCAACCTCATGGTGCGGGTGGGCACGAAAGTGCGTTTCCTGGCCACCGTGGAAGGAAACAATGTGTTGCGGGTTGGCGACCGGCAGGGGACGGTGATGCCCGCCAACAAGACCTCCGGGGGCAAGGCCATGCTCGCCGAACTGGAACCCGCCATGATCGACCAGCTCTTCCGCAGCAACAACGCCGAGATCGGCGGCGATACCATCCCGGACGCCGAGTACCCGGGGTTCCTGCGCGAGCTGGAGTCCATCCGCAGCAACGGCTTCGCCGCCAATTTCGAAGGCACGGAGGAGGGCGTGAGCGCTTTGGGGATTGCCCTGCACAACCGTCACGGAAATGTGGTGGGCGCCCTCAGCGTCGCCACTCCGGCGACTCGTTTTCGCAGGGTGTTCGACGCCGGGCTGGTTCGCGCGATGCGGGAAACCTGCCGTCAGCTGGAGATAGACATCGCGGCCAATCCGGCCGACCCGGATTAGTAATTCTGACCAGCAGAATATGTTGGAGCTCACAGCGCAGCCCTCCGTAGAGTCGAGACACGCCAACGAACTGTTCCGCACTCACCGAGGAGGCACCTGTGTCCATCAGCGCCGAGAACACAACTCATGAATCAGTGGCCGCCAGCCACGCCCTGCCGGAGCCGACACCGGAGGAGGCCGCGCAGCTTGAGCAGCTGTACCGGGACTTCGACCGGGAGAACCTGATCCCGTTGTGGACCGAGATCGCGGACCTGATGCCGATGGTCCCCTCCCCGAAGGCAGTCCCCCACGTCTGGCGCTGGAGCGACCTGTACCCGCTGGCGGCCCGTGCCGGTGACCTGGTGCCGGTGGGCCGCGGCGGGGAACGCCGCGCGATTGCGCTGGCGAACCCGGGACTGGCCGGTACGCCGTACGCGACTCCGACGCTGTGGGCTGCGATCCAGTACCTCGGTGCCCGCGAGACCGCTCCGGAGCACCGCCACTCGCAGAATGCCTTCCGCTTCGTCGTTGAGGGCGAGGGTGTGTGGACGGTGGTGAACGGGGATCCGGTGCGGATGTCGCGTGGCGATTTCCTGCTGACTCCGGGCTGGAACTTCCACGGCCACCACAACGACACCGATGAGCCGATGGCGTGGATCGACGGCCTGGACATCCCGTTCGTGCACTACGCGGACGCCGGGTTCTTCGAGTTCGGCACCGAACGCGTCACCGACGAGGCCACCCCGGATATCTCCCGCTCCGAGCGGCTCTGGGCCCATCCCGGGCTGCGGCCGCTCTCGGGCCTGGATGACACCACCAGTTCCCCGATCGCCGCGTACCGCTGGGAATACACCGACCGGGCGCTGACCGAGCAGCTGCTGCTGGAGGACGAGGGCCACCCGGCCACTGTGTCCCAGGGCCACGCCGCGGTCCGGTACACCAACCCCACCACCGGCGGGGACGTGATGCCCACCATCCGGGCCGAGTTCCACCGCCTCCGCGCCGGCGCCACCACCGAAGCCGTCCGCGAGGTCGGCTCCAGCGTCTGGCAGGTCTTCGAGGGCTCCGGCACCGCCACCCTGAACGGCGAGGTCAGGACCCTGGAGAAGGGCGACCTCTTCGTGGTCCCGTCCTGGGCTGAATGGTCCCTGCAGGCCGGCGCTGACTCGAACGCAACCTTTGACCTGTTCCGTTTCAGCGACGCCCCGATCTTTGAACGACTGAACTTCAACCGCACCTACATCGAAGGACGCAAGAACGCATGAGACTCCTCACCCTCCGCACCGGCACCGGCACCGGCCAAAACACCGTAGCTGTCCGCCAGGACGGCGATACCCTGACCGAAATCGACGGGTTCGCCGACGTCGGGGCACTGCTCCGCACCGAAGGCTGGGAAGCGACCGCGAAGGCCGCGACCGGCCCGACGCACCCGGCCGAGGGCGCGGACCTGGCCCCCGTGGTGCCGTTCCCGGGCAAGATCATCTGCGTGGGCCACAACTACCGCAACCACATCAAGGAAATGGGGCGGGAAATCCCCGAGTACCCCACCCTGTTCGCCAAGTACCAGGAATCCCTGATCGGCCCGAACGACGACCTGGCCCTGCCGCAGGAATCAGACACCGTGGACTGGGAAGCTGAACTCGCCGTGGTGATCGGCAAGAAGGGCCGCCGGATCAGCGAGGCCGACGCCAAGGACTACATCGCCGGGTACTCCGTGCTGAACGATGTGTCCATGCGCGACTACCAGTTCCGCACCATCCAGTGGCTCCAGGGCAAGACCTGGGAGAACTCCACCCCGTTCGGGCCCGCCCTGGTCACGCAGGATGAGTTCACCGCCGGCCCGCTGATGACCTCGGCCGTGGACGGCGACGTCCAGCAGTCCACCCCGACCGGTGACCTCGTGTTCACCCCGGAATTCCTGGTCTCCTACATCTCCACGATCATCACGCTGAACCCCGGCGACGTGATCGCCACCGGGACCCCGGGGGGTGTGGGCCACGCCCAGGACCCCAAGCGCTACCTGCAGGAAGGCCAGATCCTGGTCACCACCATCGAGGGCCTGGGCCAGCTGACCAACCGCGTGGTCAAGGAAGCCTGATGGTTGCCCGCCACGACCGGACCACGGACCCGGTCCTGCTCGAGGGTTTGCTGCAGGCACGCCGGGGCACGGCGTTCTTCGCCCGCAAGCTCAACGAGCTCCCGGACGCGGAACTCGACGGAGATTCGCTGCTGCCGGGCTGGACCCGGCGGCACGTGACGGCCCACATCGGCTACAACGCGCGGGCCATCGCGCGGCTCATCGAGTGGGCAGCCACCGGCGTGGAGACGCCCATGTACGCCTCCACGTCGGTGCGGGACCACGAAATCAACTTCGGCGCGACCCTGCCGCCGATCGCGCTGCGGCACCTGTTCGACCACTCCGCAGTGCACCTGAACGTCGAATGGCGGGACCTCCCCGCAGAAGCCTGGCACCACAAAGTCAAAACAGCCCAGGGCCGGATCGTCCCGGCCGAAGAGACAGTGTGGATGCGCACCCGCGAAGTCTGGGTCCACGCCGTGGACCTGGACAACGGCGCCACGTTCACCGACATCCCCACCCCGGTCCTGGCCCGGCTGCTCAAAGACATCACCGGCGCCTGGCACACCCGCGGCACCGACACCGGACTGCTCATCAGAGTCACCGACCAGCCGGGCGCCATGGTCTTCGGCGACACCAACGCCGAAACACCGCTCGTCGTCTCCGGCCCGCTCGCTGCCATCACCCAATGGGCCACCGGCCGCGGCACCCACGGCGTGACAGCAACAAGCACTGACCTGCCCGAGGTACCGCCAGCACCCAAATGGATCTAGTACCCCGGCAGCCGGTTCCGGACATGAAGGTGGCCCCCTCCGCGGAGGGGGCCACATGTCGTGTACCGGGGGTGCCTGCTATTCCTCGTGCTTGATCTTGTGCACCCGGGTGACCACCGTGGGGCACGGGACCCGCAGCAGGACCGCGTGGGCGGTGGAACCGAGCAGCAGCCTGCTGAACCCGCCGCGCCCGCGGCTGCCGATCACCAGGAGCCGCGCGTTCGCGGCGGCCTCCACGAGGGCCTTGGCCGGATCGGTGTCCTTGTCGAGCACCTGGTTCACCACGAGGTCCGGGTACTTGTCCCGCAGCCCGGCGACTGATTCGGCGAGCACGATTTTGTCCTCTTCCTCAATGACTTCAGCCAGGCCGCTCGCAGGCATCCCGCTCTGGACCCAGCGGGCGGGGCGCCGGAATGCCAGCAGGGCCGTCAGCTCATCCCCTTCACGGTCGGCCTCCGCCGCGGCAAACGCCACCGCCTGAAGGGACTCCTCCGAACCGTCCACGCCGACAACAACGCCGCGTCCCTGCGGCCCCTGGGCCTGCGGTATGACTGCCACCGGGCTGTCCGACGCGGTAACAACCTGAAGGGCCCGGTCCGTCATGGGACCCCCGTCGGCCCAGTGGCGGTGGTGCGAGCCGATGACCACCATGGCGGCCTCTTTGGACATGTCCTTCAGGGCCGAGCCTGCGCTGCCATGCCGCAACTGCACGTCGACGGCGACGTCGGGTTCCTTCTTGGCGGCATCCTCCTGGACCTGCCTTAGCAGCTCCATGCCTGATTCCCGGATCAGTTCGTGATACTGGAAGTCCGGCGACATCCACCGGTCGTCCACTGCATGGACTGCAATGACCGGGAGCTTCAGCTGCGCTGCCCGGTGCAGCGACCACGACATTGCGGACTCACTTCCCGCGGAGCCGTTGATGCCGACGACGATTGGTTTGCTCATTCGAATCCTGCTCTTCTCCATCGCGTTTTCGGATCAGCACGCCGATGGCCGCTGACACCTTCAGTGTGCTCCGGGGGCAGAGGCACGGGTTAGGGCCTTAAGCCCCTCACCGGCCACTGAGCCCCGCGCGTAGCGTCAGCCCCATGGAGGACACCCGGGCGGACCCGGCCGCCCCCGCACGGCCCAAGCCGTTCCTTCGCCGTTGGTTCCTGTGGGTCACACTCGGTGAGAGTGCAGGCTTCCTGGCTCCCGCCGTCGTCGCGGTCTTTGTGATCATTCCGGACACGGCCGGCGCCCTGGCGTGGCTGGCCGTGGCGGGCGTCGCAGAAGGCACAGTCCTGGGACTTGCCCAGGCACACGTACTGAAGCGGGAGCTGCCCGGGCTCCGTATGCGGTCGTGGACCGTCCGCACCGCTGCCGGCGCGGCCCTGGCCTGGCTCATCGGTCTTGCCCCCAGTACATTCGCAGCACAATGGCAGGCCTGGCCGCCGGTCCTGCAACTCGCCGTCGCCGTGCCCGGAGCCTTGCTGCTCCTCTGTTCGATCGGCCTGGCGCAGTGGCCGGAACTGCGCCGGCACGTCGCCCGCAGCGGACGGTGGGTGGCCGGGAACGCCCTCGCATGGTGCGTCGGGCTGGGACTGTTCTTCGCCGTCGCACCTCCGCTATGGCAGGAGGGACAGCCGCCGACGACGGTAATCGCCATTGGTGTCGCGGCCGCCATCCTGATGGCGGCCGGCATGGCGCTGGTGACCGGGCTGGTAATGGACCGGCTGCTGGCCGCCAGGGGAAACACATGACCCGCCTCCGGCGGGACCCGGCAGCTTTTGCTGCCGACGGCGAGCGCTTGCGGATCTCGGGCGGCATGGCCGGATTGATGTCGGCAGCGCTCGGCATAGCGGGCGGATCCATGGAAGTCCTCCTCACCGGGCCGTGGCCAAACGCCTCCGACGCAGGCTACGCGGCGTTCCTGCTGGCCAACCGGACGCCGGTGCTGGCCCAGAGCATGCTTTTTGTGTTCAGTTCAGCGGCCCTGATCTGGTTCCTGGGCTATGTCCGTTCGTACCTGTACCGCCGGGAAGGCGGCCCCGGGACGCTGGCTGGCATTGCGTTCACCGCCGGCGTGCTGGGCGCTGGCTTGAACATCCTGGGCCAGGCTGCCCAGATCACGCTGACGCTGCCGTCGCAGGCCGCGGTGGCACCGGGGGTGGCAGCCGCCGTCGCGGATCTGTGCCTCGTCACGCTTGCGCTGGCGAACCTGCCCGCCGGGGTGATGTTCACCGCCGTTGCTGTGGTGTCGCTGCGGATGAAGGCATCCCCCGTGGTCCTCGGCTGGATCGCCGCCTGTGCGGCGGCAGCCTCGTTCCTGTCCGCACTGTCTCTGATTCCGGAGAGCGGGCCGCTGGCCCCCATGGGCTGGCTGACCACCTTGCTCCGGCTGGTGCCGCTGCTCTGGTACGTTCCTGCGGCCGTCCTGCTGATGCGGCGCCCTGTTTGACGCAACGTCCTGCCTGACAAGGCGCCGCCCGGCAAGACGCCGCCCGGCAAGACGCCGCCCGGCAAGACGCCGCCCGGCAAGACGCTGCCCGGCAAGACGCCGCCCAACAATGCGCCGCGTGCGGGAATTTCAGAAGCCGGTGGGTTCCGTTTCGAACTCCGGCTCGTGTGGTGCAGCTTCGTGATGGAGCGGCCGAAGTGCCGAGGTCTGCTCCAGCCAGATCAGTGCGTCGTAGCGCCCTCCCATCCGGGTGGGGACGTAATTCCCGTGTTCACTGGCCGGCCGGTAGACAACGCCGATGGCCCTGTGCCCCAACCAGGCCGACAGCCATGGCCCGGACCTGTCCCTGCCGAATTCCAGCAAAGCCGGTGCGCCCAGCGCCTTGTGCAGCAGTTCCTCGTGGCTTCCTGCCCGCGCCTCCGGTACCTTCAGCACCCGTTCCGGGGAGCCCCATTCATCGGCAGCCATCACTGTTCCCGCATGCGACGCCAGCCCCACGAGGGTCACACCTTCGGTCCCATGGCGCTCGCGGAGCAGCTGGCCCACGTTCACCAGCCCGTCCCGCGCCATGTCGGTGGCCCGGGCATCCCCCACGTGGGTGTTGTGCTCCCAGATGATGCCCTTGGATGCCGGGCCCAGATGTGCACTGAGCCGGTCCACAGTGTCCGCCATGTGATGGTCCCGGACATTCCAGGACTCGCGGTTCCCCTGCACCATGATGCGGTAGTAGTGCTCGGCGTTGGCGGCGACCACGGCGTTCTGCACGGCGTCGAAGGCCTCGTCACTTTCGACACGTGGTTCATGGTCCCGCAGCGACAGGGCCCGGGTCCGCACCTCGGCGAGCAGGGCGACGACGTCCGCCTCGCAGGATTCCGGGACCAGCCTGGTGCGCCACGCGTACTGGTGCGGGTCTTCGTGATGCGGAAGGAAGCACTGCCATGCGCGCATGGCCGCAGGAACGGCGTCAGGCTCGTTTCCCTGGAGCCAGCCGATGATTTCCCGTAGGGAATCCCACAGCGAGTAGACGTCCAGGCCGTAGAAGCCAACGCGTTCGGCCAGGGGGCGCTCCAGGTTCCAGCCGCGCAGCCAGTCAAGGAAACCCGCCACTTCCTCGTTCGCCCACATCCAGGTGGGCCAGCGCTCGAACCCGGCGAGCATCGCGTGGACCCCGGAGTCCAGCCCGGTTTGTCCCCGAACCCAGCGGTTGATCCGCCAGCAGTCCGGCCAGTCACCCTCGACTCCGATCCAGCTGTACCCCTGCTCCTCGATCAGCCGCATGGTCAGGCGGGCACGGACGGTGTAGTACTCATGGGTGCCATGGGATGCTTCGCCGATGGCCACAAACCGGCCGGAGCCGGCTTTGTGGACCAGCCCGTCGAGGTCCCTGAGACCGGTAAGCGGACGGGCAAGGGACCGGATCTCGTCCGGCATGCTCATGCCGGACAGGTTTCCGGTGGTCACGTCGGGTCCTCGAGGGAGATGCCTTCGAGGTACTCCGGGACGCGTACCCGCCAGCCGAGTTCCCGCTTGATCCGGACCCGGAGGGCGTCGGACGCCTCCGGCTCGCCGTGGGTGATGTAGGTCATCCGTGGTTCCCGTTCGGCCGCCTTCATCCACTCGATCAGCCCGTCGGCATCCGCATGCGCTGACAGGCTCTCCATCTGGATCACCTCGGCCCGGATGCGGATGTCCTCACCGTAGATCCGAAGCTGCCGTTCACCGGCGGCGAGCGCGGCACCGCGGGTTCCGCCCGCCTGGTAGCCGCTGAGGACGATGGCGTTCTTCGGGTCTGATCCGTATTCGGCGATGTGGTGCAGGATCCTGCCACCGGTGAGCATGCCGCTGGCGGAGATGATCACCATCGGGCCGCCGCGGAGATTGAGCAGTTTCGAGTCGTCCACGGTGCGGGTCATCTTGGCCACTTTGTACATGTCCTCGTATTCCCGCTGCTTGAGCCGGTGCTCATCCGGGTGGCGCTGGTACATCCCGGAGGCGTCGATGGCCATGGGACTGTTGAGGTACACGGGGATGTCCGGAATCGCGTTCTTGCTGCGGAGCCGGGCCAGGTGCAGCATCAGCGTCTCCGCCCGTCCCACAGCGAACGCGGCAATCATGATGACGCCGTTCTTCTTCGCCACGCGGGTGATGATCTCCCCCAGTTGCAGTTCCGGATCCAGGCTGGAGTGCTTGCGGTTTCCGTAGGTGGACTCCGTCACCAGGATGTCAGCGGCACCCAGCCCGCGGGGAGGAAACATCAGGGGGTCATCGGTGCGGCCGAGGTCCCCGGTGAAGTGGACGGAGTGCTGGCCCGCCTCGAGCCGGATCTGGGCAGCACCCAGAATATGGCCGGCCGGCAGGAACGTGGCCGAGATTCCCCCTCCCAGTTCCAACGGGGCATCGAATCCCTGTTCGCGGAAACTGTCGAGCGACTTGACCGCGTCCGCGGCGGTGTAGAGCGGTACCGGCGGGCTGTGCCGGGACGATCCCCGCTGGTATGCGTATTTGGCTTCCTCTTCCTGCAGGTACCCGCTGTCGGGCAGCAGTAGCGTGCACAGTTCAGTGGTGCCCTCGGTGGCATACACCGGCCCCGCGAAGCCGTCCCGGACCAGGGCGGGGACATAGCCGGTGTGGTCAAGGTGCGCATGGGTCAGCAGCACGGCGTCTATGGAGCGCGGCTGGACGGGGAAGGGAACCCGGTTCCGGTCCCGGAGCAGCTTGTAGCCCTGGAAGAGCCCGCAGTCCACCAGGATGCGCCTCCCGCCTGCTTCCACCAGGTATCTCGAACCGGTCACGCTGTCCGTGGCTCCGAGGAACCGGAGTTGCGGGTGTCGGTCTCTCATGGTGCTCCCTGTTCCCGTCGGGCAGCGTTCCCGTAACCGGGAAGTATCTCCTAGCTTCCGCTTCTTCCCGGAGGCCACGTAGGGCCGAAAGTCATAGCTGCCCCGGTGTTCCCCGCGCCTATCCGGCAGTCCCGGCACGGCAGTACGCTGGACCCACCCCTTGGAGACGTCGTATGGCTGAACAGGATCCAATAACCAGCGCCCGCGCGGCGTACGCCCGCAGGGACTGGCCCGCGGCACGGAACGGGCTGCTCGCCGCCAGGACGACCACCGGCCTGGCGCTACCGGACCTGGACGCCCTGGCCGACGCCATGTGGTGGCTGGGCCGCGTTCCCGAATCGTTGTCCGTGGCCGAGGAACTGTACAGGGGCCTTGCCGGTGCAGGAGACCGGCCGGCCGCGGCCATGAAGGCGATCATCCTGTCACTGCAGTGGGGAACCCGAGGGGACCTGATGGTTGCCTCCGGCTGGCTCAACAGGGCGCGGCGCCTGCTCCAGGATCTGCCCGAAGGCCCCGAGCAGGGCTACCTGCTTTATCTCCAATCCGTAATGTCACTGGACCTGGAAGAAGATCCCGGACCGGCGAGGGCGGCTGCAACCGAACTCGAGGCCATGGCCGGCCGGCAGTCGGATCCCACCCTGGGATGCTTTGCCCGCGTGCTGGCTGGCCTGGCTGGCGTCCGTGCCGGACGGACCGAGGAAGGGTTCAACGAACTGGACGAGGCCATGTTGCCGGTCCTTGCCGGGGACGTTGCCCCCGTGTGGGCCGGGGACATCTATTGCACGGTCATCCACCTGTGCCACCAGCTCGGGGACCTGGCCAGGATGCGGGCCTGGACCGGCGCACTGGAGCATTGGACCGCGGACCAGTCAGCCACTTTTGTGTACACCGGCGTGACGCGCATCCACGAGCTGCAGCTGGTCAGTGCCGAAGGCGGCTGGGATGAGGTTGAACGGGAAATAGGCGCTTCGAGCGACAACCTGGTGGATGCGCACGGCTGGATGGCCGGCGCCGGCTACTACGAGCTGGGTGAGGTGCGCCGGCTTCGCGGCAACGCTGCCGGGGCCCTGGCCGCTTTCGGGCGGGCACGCGGCGTCGGAGTCGACCCGCAGCCGGGAGAGGCGTTGCTCCACTATGCTGCCGGCAACAGCGCACTGGCGCTCAACCAGTTGCGCGCCGCCCTGGGCGAGAGCCGGCTGCTGGACCGGGCCAGGCTGTTATTGCCCGCCACGGAGCTGGCGCTGGACCAGCGCGAGGCGGCGCTCGCCGAGGCGTTCGCGTCGGAGCTGGAGCGGACGGCAGCCCGGTTCGCCTCTGCGGGCCTCCGTGCGTGGGCATGCCAGGCCCGCGGCGACGTCCTGCTGGCGGCCGGCCGTGGCAGCGACGCACTGCCCCTGCTGGAAGCCGCCGCCCGGACGTACCGGGCGCAGCGGGCCCGCTACCGCACGGCCCGGATCCATGAGCTGCTCGCCAGCTCCCGCCGCAGCCTCGGCCAGGCCGGTGCTGCCGACGCCGACGTCGCCACCGCACTCGCCATCTACCGGCAGCTCGGCGCTGTCCCCGACGTCGAACGGCTGGAGCGCGACGCAGCAGCCGGCACCGGCGGGAGGGACAGGAACGGCCTCACCGCCCGTGAACGCGAGGTGCTGGCCCTCATCACCACGGGGGCCAGCAACCGTCAGGTGGCGGCAGCCCTGGTCATCAGCGAAAAGACAGTGGGGCGGCACCTCGCGAACATCTTCGGCAAGATCGGAGTCTCCACCCGGACCGCCGCGGCGGGCTGGGCCAGGGAGCACGGCATCACCTGACTGAGGGCAACAACAACTGGACAACGCACGACGACGGCGGCGGGCGGGCGCCGTCGTCGTCGTGCGCTGGTTGCCTTAACCGCTCCGCGCGCGGGAACCCCTGCATCATTCGCCCCATGCCCCCGGCGAAAGTTGCATCATCCGCCCGACGCGGGGCTTGCCGCCTCGAAAGTACTTTCGAAGTAGCCGGACAGGGACGTCCGCCGACCGAAAGGAAAGAACGATGACCACCACCGATACCAACCTCCACACAGGCGCCGGGAAGACCGCGTGGGACGACGGGTTAGTGACAGAGGACGCCGTTGAGGCCGGCGCAGCCCGGTTGCTCGGCATCCTCAACGACAGCTCCGCAGCCCTCCTGGCCAGCGTCGGCCACCAGACGGGGCTGTTCGATGTGATGGCCGGACTGCCCGCGGCCACGAGCGAGCAGATTGCGGATGCGGCGGGCCTCAACGAACGCTACGTCCGGGAATGGCTCGGCGGCATGGTGACGGCCCGCTTCGTGGAGTACCGGCCAGCCCGGTACCCACACGCTGCCGGAACCTACCGGCTGGACCCCGCGCTCGTTCCGTCCGTCTCCGGGCCCGGAGTCGACAACCTGGCCCGCATGCTGCAGTACGTCACGCTGATGGGTGAGGTGGCCGGCAGGATAGCGCAGAAGTTCCGCACGGGCGGCGGCCTGGGATACGGGGACTATCCGGATTTTATGCACATCCAGGCCAGTGACAGCGGCTCAGTCCACGACGCTTCCCTGGTGTCCGCCATCCTCCCGCTGGCCGGCTGCGTTGACCGGCTGCGGGCGGGCATCGACGTCGCAGATATCGGCTGCGGAGCGGGCCACGCCGTGAACCTCATGGCCGGGGCCTTCCCCGCGAGCCGGTTCACGGGCTACGACTTCTCGGAGGATGCCGTGCTGGCGGGACGGGCGGAAGCCCGACGGCTGGGACTGGGAAACGCCCGGTTCGAGATCCTGGACGCAGCCGCCCTGGACGTCGTGGAAGGCTTCGACCTCATCACCGTCTTCGATGCCGTCCACGACCAGGCCCGGCCGGCGCAGGTGCTACACAACATCCACCAGGCGCTGCGCCCGGACGGCACGTTCCTCATGGTGGACATCAAGGCCTCCAGCAACGTTGCCGACAATGTTGGGCTGCCGTGGGGAACGTTCCTCTACGCGATCTCCACGTTCCACTGCATGTCCGTCTCCCTGGCGCAGGACGGGGACGGGCTCGGCACGGTGTGGGGCGTGCAGCTGGCGGAGTCCATGGTGCGGGCTGCGGGCTTCGGCACCGTTGAGGTGAAGGAGCTCGACGAGGATCCGTTCAACGCCTACTTCGTCGCCAGGAAGTAGGCGCCGAACGCCTCCCGCAGCCGGTCCCGCTGCTGCCTGGGTCCGGCTACTGCTTGGGACCCGCGATGTTCACGAGCCAGGCGACGCCGAACTTGTCCGTGCACATGCCAAAGGTGTCGCCCCACGGCGCCTGCTCAAGGGGCACCGTCACGGTCCCGCCGTCGGACAACTTCTCCCAGTACCCGCGCAGTTCGGCGTCGTCCTCGCCGCTGAGGGAAACGGAGAAGTTGTCGCCGGGGTTGAAGCTCATGCCGTTGGGCGTATCGGCGCCCATGAGCACCAGGCCGGATTCGGTGGTCAGCATGCCGTGCATGATCTTCTCCTGCTCCGACGCGTCCTCGCTGGCATGGAAATCGCCAAAGGTGCTCAGTGCCAGTTCGCCTCCAAATACGGACTGGTAGAAGGTCATGGCGTCCCGTGCGTTGTCCCTGAAGCCCAGGTAAGGATTAAGTGTCGTGGTCATGGTCGGGTGTCCTCTCGTGCCGGTCGATACCCGGACCAACCGTGGATCCGGTGGCCGCCCGGGCTTGGAACACTTCATATGTTGCCCGAGTCCTGCGTGACTGCATAGGGGACGGTTCGGCCTACACCTCGGAGGCGCGGCCCTCCGTGCAGAAATCAGCGCCGGGCCATAAGCTCAGGGCATGGCCAGATACTTTGACGTGCACCCCGACGATCCCCAGCCCCGTGCGATCGGACAAATAGTGGAGCTGGTGAGGACTGGCGGACTGATCGCCTACCCCACCGACTCCTGTTACGCCCTTGGTGCACAGCTGGGAAACCGGGACGCCCTGGACCGCATCCGGTCCATCCGGCAGCTCGACAGCAAGCACCACTTCACCTTGGTCTGCAAGGATTTTGCCCAGCTGGGCCAGTTCGTCCAGATCGACAACGACGTGTTCCGCAGCATCAAGGCTGTCACGCCGGGCAGCTACACGTTCATCCTTCCGGCCACCAAGGAAGTGCCCAAGCGCCTGCTGCATCCGAAGAAGAAGACCGTTGGTGTCCGCATCCCGGACAACGCCGTGGTCCAGGCGCTGCTGGCCGAGTTGGGTGAGCCGCTGCTCTCCAGCACGCTGCTGCTGCCCGACGAGGAGGAACCACTCACCCAGGGCTGGGAGATCAAGGAACGGCTGGACCACGTAGTGGACGCGGTGGTTGATTCCGGCGACTGCGGGGCGGAGCCGACGACGGTCATTGACTTCTCCGGCGGATCGGCGGAAGTGGTGCGGCGGGGCATGGGTGACCCGTCCCGGTTCGAGTAGCCGCCATCTCGCCTGAAAACCGGGCGGGCGCCTGCGGCAGCCTTCTTTGGGCAGGCGGCCGCGGACGCCCTCTCCGGCTGGCTCAGTCCTTCTTGCGCGCCCTGCTGGGCTGAACCCGTGGAGGTTCGCCCGGCATCTTCGGATAATCCGGCGGGAACGGCAGCTCCCCGAGGCCGGAGCCGACGTCGCGTTCCCACCATTCGAGCAGCACGTCGATCTTCCCGGGTTTATCCTTCATGTCCGCCCACGGGTCTCCAACGGTCTTTAGCCGGTCCGGGACGGTGAGGATGGTGAAATTCTTCGGATCGGCGCTCTCCAGTTCGTCCCAGCTGATCGGGCAGGACACCGGGGCGTGGCCCAGCGCACGGGGGCTGTAGGCGCCGGCTATGGTGCGGTCGCGGTTGGCCTGATTGAAGTCCACGAACACCCGTTCGCCGCGTTCTTCCTTCCACCATGCTGTGGTGACCTTGTCCGGCATCCGCCGTTCCAGTTCACGGGCGGCGGCGATGACGGCATGGCGGACGTCCAGGAACTCACGGGTCGGCTCCACCGGGGCGTAGACGTGCAGTCCGCGGTTGCCCGAGGTCTTGATGAATGTGGTGAGTCCGGCTTCCGCGAGCACGTCCTTGAGCTCCAGCGCCGCCGGGATCGCGTCGTCGAAGTCCGTTCCCGGCTGGGGGTCCAGGTCGATCCGCAGCTGGTCCGGGTTGTCCGTGTTTTCGGCGAGTGAGGGCCAGGGGTGGAACACCACGGTGTTCATCTGGGCGGCCCAGACGGCGGCGGCCGGTTCGTCCAGGACCAGCATGGGATGCGAGCGCGCACTCGGGAACACCACCTTCACCGACCGGATGAAGTCCGGTGTGCCCTTCGGCGGGTTCTTGGAAAAGAACTGCTCGTCCTCCACGCCGTCCGAAAAACGCTGCAGCGCGACGGGCCGGCCGCCGTTCGCCGCGATGAAGGCGTCCCCCACGTCCGCCAGGTAGCGTGCAAGGTCCAGCTTGGTCAGGCCCAGCTCCGGCCACAGGACACGGCCGGGACTCGAGATCCGCATCTCGCGGGGACCGTTCGGCCCGTCAACGGTGAGGGTGGTGGATTCGCTCGCCATGGTGACAACCTACCCCGCGCGCCCCGCTCCGTCAGTAGCTGGCGTCCGAATGGAAGAAAGTTGGGCCCGCTCACTGGGCACGCGCCTGCGGGTCTGTCAGGATGTGAACTGGCCGGTTGCCGCCACCGGTGCCCGGGAAATCGTCGAAGGAGACCCGTTCCATGGTTGAAGCCGCAGGTGTGGACCAGGCATTGTGGCAGCACGCACTGAGCGCCCTGGGCGCGCAGGCGGACCTTCTGCCGAAGGGGCAGGACAGCTCCGATTTCCGCCGCCGTTTCGACCGCCATTTCCCTGACCTGTACCGGCTCTTCCATGCCCTGTACGGGACGCGGCCGGACTTCCAGGACCAGCTGACGGCACTCGTGCTTCAGACTGCCCGGTCCTGGAACGACCGCCCGGCTGAACTCAAGGCACTTGATGCCGAACGGGAGCACGACAGCGGGTGGTTCCTCTCGAACAACATGCTGGGCGGCGTCTGCTACGTTGACCGCTATGCCGGGGACCTTGACGGAGTGCGCGCCCGGATCCCCTACTTCAAAGAGCTCGGCCTCACGTACCTGCACCTGATGCCCCTGTTCCAGGCGCCGGAACCGCATTCCGACGGCGGCTACGCCGTCTCCAGTTACCGTGACGTCAACCCGAAGCTCGGGACCATGGAACAGCTGCGTGACCTCGCCGCCGAACTGCGGTCCAACGGCATCAGCCTGGTGGTTGACTTCATTTTCAACCACACCTCGGACGAACACGAGTGGGCGCGGCGCGCGGCCACGGGCGACCCGGAGTTCAGCGACTATTACTGGATTTACCCGGACCGCACCATGCCGGACGCCTTCGAGCAGGACGTGCGCGAGATCTTCCCGGATGACCACCCCGGATCGTTCATCGAGATGCCGGACGGCCGCTGGGTGTGGGCCACGTTCCACACCTTCCAGTGGGACCTGAACTACTCCAACCCGGACGTCTTCCGGGCCATGGCCGGCGAGATGCTCTTCCTGGCCAACCAGGGGGTGGACATCCTGCGGATGGACGCCGTGGCCTTCATCTGGAAGCAGCTCGGCACGCCCTGCGAAAACCTGCCGGAGGCCCACACCCTGCTGCGGGCCTTCAACGCCGTCTGCCGTCTCGCCGCGCCGTCGCTGCTGTTCAAGTCCGAGGCGATCGTCCACCCCGACGAAGTGGCGCTGTACATCGACCCCGCTGAGTGCCAGCTTTCCTACAACCCCCTGCAGATGGCCCTGATCTGGGAAGCGATGGCCACCCGCGACGTGTCGCTGCTGGCGCAGGCGCTCGAGCGCCGCCACAACATCCCGGCCGGGACGTCCTGGGTGAACTACGTACGGAGCCACGATGACATCGGCTGGACGTTCGCGGACGAGGACGCGGCGGAGCTGGGCATCAACGGTTTCGACCACCGGCGCTTCCTGAACTCGTTCTACGTCAACCGCTTTCCGGGCAGCTTCGCCCGCGGCGTTCCCTTCCAGGACAACCCGCGGACAGGCGACTGCCGCATCTCCGGCACGACGGCGTCGCTCTGCGGCCTGGAAGACGGCGCGGGCCAGGCGGTTGACCGGATCCTGCTCGCCCACTCGGTGGCCTTCAGCACCGGCGGGATCCCCCTGCTGTACCTTGGCGATGAAGTGGGGCAGCTCAATGACTACGGCTACGCCCTCGAAGAAGGCCACGGCACGGACAGCAGGTGGGTGCACCGTCCCCATTACCCCGGCGGGAGGTACGCGAAGCGCCACGACCGGACGACGCCCGAAGGCGCCGTGTTCGAAGGACTCCGCACCCTGATCTCCGTGCGGGGCTCCACTCCCGAATTTGCCGGGACCCGGCTGGTTCCCTTCAATACCAACAACCGGGGCGTCCTGGGCTACCAGCGGCCAGGCGAAGGATCCCTCGTCCTGGCCCTCGCCAACTTCAGCGACTCACCGCAGAGCATCACGGCGCAGACACTGTCCGGATTTGAGGGCAACGCAGTCGATCTAATGACCGGCAATCCGGTGCGGATCGATGGAGGCGTCAGCCTCAGGCCTCAGGAATTCCGCTGGCTGCGGGTGGCACCGGTCCGTGGTTGAGAGGCACTGATCCGGCATGATGGAGTCATGCCCGTATCCGAGTCCCCCGTAACCATCAGCGTCGGCGATCTCCAGGTCTCCGGTCTCTACGCCCGGCCCGAGAACCCGTTCGCCACGCTGGTCCTCGCGCACGGGGCCGGCGCCGGGATGGAGCACCCGTTCATGGCCGGGTTCACCAACGCGTTGAACGACGACGGCGTCGCCACCTTGCGTTTCAACTTCCCCTACCGCGAGGCTGGTCGGAAGTTCCCGGACCGCCCGCCCCTGGCAATAGCCACCTGGCGGGCCGTCATGGAGGATGCCGCCGCGAGGGCCGCTGCGCACTCCGACGCCGGTCCGGTATGGGCGGCCGGCAAGTCGTTCGGCGGACGGATGGCGTCCATGGCTGTCGCCGAGGGAATGCCGGCGGCCGGCCTGGTCTACCTCGGCTATCCGCTGCATCCCCCGGGCAAACCGGAGAAACTGCGCGATGAGCACCTCTACGGGCTCACCCTTCCGATGCTGTTCATGCAGGGAACGCGGGACACCTTTGCCACCCCGGAACTCCTGGAAGGGGTGGTGGCCCGGATCGGGCCCACAGCCACGCTCCACTGGTACGAGGGCGGCGACCATTCGTTTGCGGTTGCGGGCAAGAAGCGCGACGCCGGGGAGATCGGCGCCTCCGTGGCGGCCCCGGTCGCGGCCTATCTGAGATCACACAGCTCCTGAAGCTGGAAACTCACTGCCTTGGGGCCGTGTGGACCATGTTCGGGGGTACGGGCTCGTGGCGAAGATACGTGCGCCGGAAACGGCCGGTACCGGCTGTCAGTGCCCGCAGTTCCACCGCGTAGCGCAGCAGTTCCTGCTCCGGGATCTCCGCGCTGATCTCGGTACCGCTGCCGTCGGCCGCGGCGGTTCCGGTCAGCCGGCCGCGGCGGGACGAGAGGTCGCTCATCACCGCCCCCACATAGTCGTCAGCGACGCTGATGGTGACGGCCAGGACGGGTTCGAGGAGCTGGATCCGCCCAGCAGCCGCCGCCTCCCGCAATGCCAGCGCACCTGCTGCCTGGAACGCCGCGTCCGAGGAGTCGACGCTGTGCGCCTTGCCGCCGGTGAGCGTCACCCGGATGTCCACCACCGGGAACCCGGCTGACACGCCCTTCTGCATCTGGGCCCGGACGCCCTTCTCCACGGAACCGATGTATTGCCCCGGAATGACCCCGCCCACGGTCTTGTCGACGAACTCGAAGCCTGCGCCCCGGTCGAGGGGCTCCACGTCGATGTCGCAGATGGCGTACTGGCCGTGGCCGCCGGACTGTTTGACGTGGCGTCCATGGCCCATGGCCGGCGCCGCAAACGTTTCCCGCAGCGGCGTAATCACGTCGACGGTCTGCAGCTTGACCCCCTGCTCGCGCAGCCTGTCCAGCACCACTTCGCCGTGGGCTTCACCCATGCACCAGAGGATCAGCTGGTGGGTTTCGGGGTTCCGCTCAACCCGCAGCGTGGGGTCTCCGGCGGCCACCTTCCCCAGGCTCTTGGCGAGGGCATCCTCGTCGCTGCGGGTTGCTGCTTCCACCGCGACGGGCATCAGCGGCTCCGGCATGTCCCACGAAACAACGAGCAGCGGGGCCTCCTTGGCGGACACGGTGTCGCCGGTCTCTGCATTCGCCAGCTTGGCGATCGCGCAGATGTCCCCCGCCACGCAATAGGGCACGGGCCGGAGGCTGGACCCCACCGGGGAGTAAAGGTGGGTGAGCCGCTCGTCGCTGTCGTGGTCCTCATGGCCCCGCTCGGACAGCCCCCGGCCGCTGACGTGTACCGCGGAATCCTCCCGCAGCGTGCCGGAGAAGACCCGCACCAGGCAGACGCGGCCAAGGAACGGATCGATGGTGGTCCGAACGACCTCGCCGGCCAGGGGGCCCGCCGGATCGCACTCCAGCGGCGCGGCCGGTTCGCCGGCCAGGCCGGTTACCTGCGGCACGCTGCGCTCCAGCGGGGAAGGGAACGCACGGGTCAGCATTTCCAGCAGTTCGGTCAGACCGAGGCCCGTTTCGGCAGACGTTGCCAGCACCGGAAAGAAAGTTCCCCCGGCGACGGCTGTCTCCAGGTCGCTGACGAGCGCGCCGACGTCGATCTCCTCACCGCCGAGATAGCGGTCCATGAGGGTCTCGTCCTCGCTCTCCGAAATGATTCCCTCAATGAGCGTGCCGCGGGCACCTTCGGCCGCGGTGAGCTCCTCCGCGGTGGCTTCGCGTACCTGCGGAGCCGCGGAGCCGGCGGAATAGTCTGACACTGTCTGCGTGAGGAGGCCCAGGAGCCCGGTGGTTGCGTCGCCGCTGCGCACTGGGAGGTAGGCCGGCACCACCGAGTCGCCGAAGGAGCGCTGGCAGGCGGCAACCGTGGCCTCGAAGTTCGCCCGGGGGTGGTCCAGCCGGCTGATCACCACCGCCCGGGGCATCCCGACCTGGTCGCACTCGGCCCAGAGCGCCGTGGTGGCAGCGTCGATGCCGTCGATGGCCGAGACCACGAACAAAGCCGCGTCCGCTCCGCGCAGCCCGGCGCGGAGTTCGCCGGTGAAATCACCGTAGCCCGGCGTATCGAGCAGGTTGACCTTGATGCCGTCCACCACCAGCGGGGCAACGGACAGCACCACGGAGCGCTGTTGGTGCACCTCGGAGGGTTCGGCGTCGCTGATGGTGTTCCCGTCCGTGATCGATCCCATCCGGGAGATGACGCCGGTCGCTGCCAGCAGCGCTTCCACCAGCATCGTCTTGCCCGCACCGGAGTGGCCTACGAGGACAACGTTGCGGACCTTCTCCGGCGAATCGGCGGGAGCCCCGGCGGAGGCGTCCGCCCGCCGGGCATCAGAGGTGCCGCGGGCCGGGCTCTTGGACCGGCCATTTGAGCTTTTTACCGACATGAGCAACTCCAGGCGTCTTAGTCGTGAGCCGCCATGCGGCCTCTGTAAGACGATTCGACACCCTGAAGCGACTGAACTTCAAGAGGGAGATGCTGGGCCTGGCCTCCGGGGCTAGGGTTCGTCGTGCCACCACCCTTCCCAGGGGGTGGATGAGAGCTGCCCGCTCGGGAAAGCGCCCATGGAACCCGCACCGCCGGCATGCGGGTCCTTGTCCTTCCAGCCGGAATGAAGGGAGAGTGTCAACGTGCTCAAAAGAGTCATCATGGTGTGTCCTTCCGTTCGCTGCGTGGACCGCTGTGTCCAAGTAGGAATGAGCCTAACGGTGCAATGTTTCGCGGCAACGACGCAAGGTTTCCGGTGTGTATCGGTTACCTCACATGGCACTCCGGGTCCTTGCCGGGTTCACTCCGCAAGGATCAGGTACAGCGCCCGGCGGGCTTCATCAATCTTTTCGACGGCGGCCAGACGCTGTTCGTCGGTGGCCGCGACCCGGAACTGGTGGATGACGCCCATGAGCTTGCCGACGCTCTGGTGAAAGGCGGGTCCGGTGCCCTCGGGATCGGTGTTCCACGCGTTCCCCAGTTCCTCGGCATGTTCGGCCACGTACGCCGTGCCGGCATCGGTGAGTGTGAATTCGGTGCGCCGGCCCTCACCGACGGGCGTGATGAGCTCTTCGTCGACGAGCTGCTGCAGCGTCGGGTACACCGAACCCGGACTCGGACGCCACGCGCCGGACGTCTTCTCCGTGATTGTCTTGATGAGGCCGTACCCGTTGGACGGGGCCTCGGCCAGGAGCGACAGAATCGCGGAGCGGACATCGCCCCTGTTCGCCCGGCGCGGGCCGCCCGGTCCAAAACCCGGCCCGAATCCCGGCCCAAAGCCGGCGCCGAAACCCGCGCCGAATCCCTTCCCGAAGCCGCCACCGCCGTGCCCGTGGGGTCCGCGCCGGCTGCGTCCGCGCTCGAAACGTCCACGTTCCGGGCCGTTGTCTGAAAATTTGTCGTGAATGCCTCTCATGAGGGCATCCCCCTTTGTATATTACGGTCGCCGACCATCGGCGATACTTAACGATATATCGGTAAGTATCGCCGGTCAAGAGTTTTCAGAAGGATCCCGGAATTGGCGAATTCGGTTTTCCGGCCAATGGGAGCGCCAAACGCATGGTGGTTCCGTCCGGCCCGGTCCGTGCGATCTGTACGGTGCCGCCGGCACTGGTAGCGATATCACGGACCAGAGCCAGTCCGATGCCGAAGCTCCGCTGCGCGCCCTGCGGGCTCTGCGCCCTGACAAATCGATCAAAGATCCGAGACTGGTCCACCCCGCTTACGCCGGTGCCGGTGTCCGCCACCTTTATTACCGCGAGTTGCTTCTCAGCTGACGCCGTGAGCGTGATCCGGCCGCCGGCGGGCGTATGGGCCAAGGCGTTGTCGCCGAGCGCAAGCACGGCCCGGCGCAGGCTGCCCTCGTCAATCCGGGCCAGGGGCCGGCCATCGCTGCGGACCACGACGCTGATGTCCCGCTGTCCTGCCAGCTGCTGAAGGCTCTCGGCCACGGAGGCAGTGATGGCGGTAAGGTCAACCGGTTCGGTCGATGGTTCCGGTGGAGCCCCGGTCGCGGCCAGCAGGAGTTCATTGACAATGCTGGTCAATGCGGCAGTGTCCCCACGGATCCGGTCCAGTGCCCGGCCCTCCGTCGAGTCCGGGACAGCGTCGCGCTGGGCGAGCTGGATCCGGGCATCCAGGATTGCCAAGGGCGTGCGCAGTTCGTGGCTGGCATCCTGGATAAACCTCCGCTGCAATGCCAGCGCGTCCGCCAATGGCCGGATGGCGCTGCGTGCGCTTGCCCAGCCGATGCCCCCGGCAAGAACTATCCCGGCGGCGCCCGCCATGATCAGGGCTTTGAGCAGGTCCTTCGCGTCGAGATAGGCATAGTCCGCCGCGGGCGCTCCCGAACCAGGCAGTTCCGGGTGGGCCAGCTGGTTCATCAGGTACAGGGCGGCTCCGGAGAGCAGGCACAGAACCATCACTGCACATGCTGCGCTTATCCGGAGGGCCACTTTGAGCGAGGCCGTTCGGAGAGTGGCATGGTCGGGGCTGTCGCCGGGGGGCGTCGTCTCATTCATGTTCGCCTCATTCATGGGCGTCGCCGATCTGGTAGCCCACACCGTGGACGGTGCGGACCACCGCTTTGGAGATCTTCCTGCGAAGGTGATGGACGTAGGTGTCGATGACGCCGGGCTGGTCAGTGGGCTGGAACAGGGATGTGATCAGTTCGACGCGGGTAAAGACCCGTTCCGGCTCGCTGGCCAGCGCGGCCAGGAGTTCGGTCTCCTTCGCAGTGAGCGAAACCAGTGGCCCGTACACCGAGCGGATGGACCTGGAAGCGGTGTCCAGCTCCCAATCCCCGATGCCGAGTGATGTCCGGGGCAGGGTAAAGCTGCGGGTCAATGCGCGGAGCCGTGCGTTCAGTTCCGCGGCGTCGAACGGCTTGGTCATGTAGTCGTTGGCACCGGCGTCCAGCCCGTCGACTTTGTCCTGCGTGGAACCGAGGGCCGTCAAAATGAGGATCGGAACGGTGATGCCCTTCGAACGCAGGGCCTTTATGAGTTCGACGCCGTCCATGCCAGGCAGCCCGCGGTCGATGATCATCACATCCCACACTTCAGTCAGACCGGCGTGAAGGCCGTCCCTGCCATTGGCAACAAGGCGGATCCGGTAGTCGATGCCAAGGAGCTCGGCCACGAGCGGTCCCAGGACGGCGTCGTCTTCGACCAGAAGCAGGGAAGGGACATCCTCTGTTGAACTCATAATGGCTATTCTTCCGTGGCCGGTTCCCTCGCAGGCATTTCGTCCCCGGCTGCGTCCGTTTCCGTGGCCCGGGACTTGTGGCGCCGTTTGAGAAGTTCCACTCCCCACGGCACCACGGACAGAAGCACCATGGCAATGGCGATCACATCGATGTTCCGGGCAATGATTTCGAAGTGGCCGAGCCAGGAGCCCAACAGGGTCACGGAGGCGGCCCAGACCAGCGCACCTATGATGTTCCACGCAGTGAAGGCCTTGTACCCGTAGCGGGCGATGCCGGCGGTCAGGGGTGCGTACGTGCGGACGATCGGAACGAACCTGGCCAGCACGATGGCCGGCCCACCGTGGCGGTCGAAGAATTCCTCAGTCCGGGTCAGGTGTGCAGTTTTCAGCACCCTGGCATCATCTGTGAACCACCGCCTGCCGAATCTGCGGCCCAGCAGGTAGCCCACTTGGTCACCGCCAACTGCCGCCGCCGTAACGACGCCGATCAGCACCGGCAGGGTGAGTTGCAGCTGTTGGTGCAGCAGCCCGGCGGTGAACAGCAGCGAGTCCCCGGGCAGGAAAGGGAACAGGACTCCGGATTCGACGAAGACCATCGCGGCGATCACGCCAATGGCCGCCGGTCCCATGCCTTGCAGCATGCTTGCCGGGTCAAAAAGGGAAAGAACGCCGGCTGAAGCGTCGAAGGCCGGGGAGCCGGTAAGTGCCTGAAGAATATTCACAGGGACCTCCTCAGGAGAGTTGCTGCGGGGTTGCTGTGTTGATGCGCAAAAGCTGAAACATCCGGCCAGCGAATCGGTTCCAGAGCCCCGTGAGCAGTATCAGGACGGCGCCGGCCGCGAGGAACGATGCAGCCACATCAGACGGGTAATGGACCCCGATATACACCCGCGACCACGCAACGACCAGGGCCAGGGCCACACCCAGGGCGGCCACCGTACGCGCCCAGCGTGTCCCGCGGGCCAGGGAATACAGGGCGAAAGCAAGGGTGATGGCGAACGAGACATGGCCGCTCGGGAGGCTGTCGGAGCCGGTTTCGGGTGCCAGTGGGTCGAACAACATGCCGGGGTTGGGCCGGTCCCGCCGGACAAGGAGCTTGAAGAATTCGCTCGCCACCCACCCCGACGCCGCCAACACACCGAAGGTGGCCGCATCCACCAACGACCTGCGGACCAGGAGCACCGCCAGGGCGATCAGAACAATGGCAACCAGACCGAAAACAGGACCAAAGGCCACGTTCAGGACCATCGCTGCAACCGTCAGGACGGCGGCATGGTGCCGGCTGAGGTCCTGGTCAACGCCCAGTTCAACGGCGCTCTCCCCAGGAAGCGATTGCACGGTCAGACCCAGCGCGAGAACCGCGGCGGCCAGGAGGACTGCTGAAATGATCCAATGCCGAACCTGGGGAAGCTCCAGCAGACCACGACGGGCTGCCGCCTGGCCTGTGCCGGTTGTGTTTACCGGACGTGGTTCGTTTCGGACTCGGTGGACTTCGGTCAATGGGCCACTTCCCTTCTGGGCACGGCGGACGGTTGCCGCCAGGACAAGCTTCGCCTCCTGCCCTTAAGGAATCCGTAAGAAACCGGACCGGCCTGCCTTGCCGATGAGCGAACTGTCCGTAGACTCGGCCCATGTCGCGTCGTGGGGGAACGGGGCCGGGCCGCTGTACCGCGGGGCTGGCAGTGCTGAGTGTGTTGATGGCCGGCTGTGCGTACGAGGACGCCGCCAATCCCCCGCCAACAGCCGCTTCCGTTTTCAGCGGCCGTCCTGCGCCGTCCGTCCCGGCGAAGGGCCCGGAGATTCTGGACATCGAAACGCGAAATTACGCCGAGCTGAAGAAGCGTCTCTCGTTGGCGGCCGGGTCTGTGCTTCTTGACGAGTCCGGCCCGGCCGACGGACCAGGCGTGGGCTTCAGCAAGACCGCCACGGTCAAGGCTGCGGGTGCGCACACGGTCACGGCGGCTTGTGTGGGTCTCGACGACGTCCAGATTTCACTTTCCCAGGATCCGCGGACCGGTCCGGAGCTGCCGGCGCTCGTTCTGGACTGCTCAGGAGTGCTGTCCCAGGTGGTGGAACTCCAGCCCGGATATGTCGGAGTCCATCTGACGCGGCAGGACCCCGGCGGTCCCTGGACCGGGGCTGTGGCCGGGATACGCATCACGGTCGACTGAGGCCGGGCTGCCTGCGTCAGCACTACATCCTGTTCTTGGTCCGGGCGGTGGCCGGGGCCGTCCAGGGGTCCTCCGGCCAGGGATGCTTCGGGTAGCGGCCGCGCATCTCAGCCCGCACCTGCGCGTAAGGTCCGGACCAGAACGACGCGAGGTCATCCGTCACCGCAAGGGGCCTCCGCGCCGGTGACAGGAGGTGAAACAGGACCGGGACCCGTCCGCCCGCCAACCGCGGTGTTTCTGCCCAGCCGAAGCATTCCTGGAGCTTGACCGCCACCACCGGCCTGCCGTCGTCGTGCCCTGCGTCCGGATAATCGATCCTCACGCGCGAACCGCTCGGCACCTCCAGCGTCTCCGGCGCCAGTTCTCCCAGCCGGGCGGCATCGGGCCACGGCAGGAGCCGCCGCAGCGGATCGGTGAGGTCGATGCCGGCTGTGGCCTTCCCGCCGGCGAGCACCTCGAGTTCGGGCGCCAGCCAGTCGTCAAGGCGGGCCAGCAGCGCGTGCTCGGAAACGTCCGGCCAGGGTGCGCCCAATTCCCGGTGCAGCAGCGCGAGGCGGCGGCGCAAGGCGTCCGCCGCCGTCGACCATCCGATGGTTCCCAGCCCTTCCTTCGCCAGCGCCCGGGCAACGGCTGCGCGGCCCTCGGCGGCTGACGGCCGAACCGGCGTCGAGGAAAGCGGGATCGCACCCAACCGGCGCTCGCGCCGGGCCTTGACCCGGCCCTGGTCGAATCCGGCCTCCACGGTTTCACTCATCAGATGCCGGGCCGCAGCCTCCGCCGTGTCAGCCGACAGTGGAGCCGCGGAACGGATGACGGCGCCGGTACCCGCGGCATCGCGGCCTTCAGCACGTGACACCTCAGCGACCGCCAGCCACTCGTGTCCTGACAGCGGGCTGCCTGCCGGAAGGCCGGCCCGGGTTCCGGACGAGAGCAGATACCGCTCCCCCGCACCCGGGACGCGGCGCGCAACGCGGTCCGGGAAAGCGAGGCCGACCACGAACCCGACGGCCTCCGCGCCGGCCACCTGAGGCACGGCCTGGGATTTACCGACGGCGGCGCCTTCGGTGCGGACGATCGCTTCCATCCGCCGGACGTCCTCCTTCCAGCGCCGGGCCGCCGGATCGCTGCCCGAACGCAGCATGGCCAGCAGCCGGGTCAGGTCAGCGCCCGGAGCGCGCTGGTCTCCGGCCACGACGGCGACGGTCTCAGCCGCAGCACGGTGGCCGGCGCTTGCGGCGCCTTCGAACAGGGCGCGGGCCAGGCGCGGGTCGGCGGGAACCCGCGCCAAAATCTTGCCCAGCTCCGTCGCGAGACCGTCAGGACCTACGGCACCCAGCTCGCGGAGGACCTCGACAGCCTCCTCCATGGCCGCCACAGGCGGGGCGTCAGGGAGGGCCAGGCCGCGCCCGCCGGGTGATCCCCAGCAAGCCAGGACCAGAGCTGCTCCGGTCAGGTCTGCCACCGCGATCTCCGGGACCTGGTGGGCAGGGGCTGCTCCGAACGTCTTCTGGTCATAGCACCGGACCACCCGGCCGGGGCCCTGGCGTGCTGCGCGTCCGGCGCGCTGCACGGCAGAGGCGCGGGAGCAGGACACGGTTACCAGCCCGGACATGCCGCGGTTCGTGTCGCGCCGGGGCTCGCGGGACAGTCCGGAATCAATGACCAGCCGGACTCCCGGGACGGTCAGGGAGGATTCGGCCAGCGCCGTAGAGATGATGATCCTGGCCCGCCCGCCGGGTTCCCGCCCCGACACTGCACGGTCCTGTTCTGCCGGGCTTGCCTGGCCGTGGAGCTCCAGCACCTCGGCATCCGCCCGGCTGCGGAGGCGGGCCGCGACATACGACACTTCCCATGCGCCGGGCACAAATACCAGGGCGTCCACGTCTGCGTCCGCCGCGAGGGCCTCGGCATGTGATGCCGCCGCGGTGTCCGCCACGTGGTCCAGGAACGCCCGGGTCACTCCACGCGTATCCAGCCGCGCGACGGCAGCGGGGGCCCAGCTGGTTTCCAGGGGAAACAGCGCGGAAGGACAGTCGACCACGCGGGCCGGGCCGCCGTCGTCGTTCCCGCCGTTTCCCGCCCCGAGCAGGGCAGCGAAGCGCGGCGCATCCAGGGTGGCGGACATGGCCACCAGCATGAGGTCGCCGCGCAGCTCACGGACCTCGGCGAGCATGCCCACGAGCAGGTCGGTCTCCAGCCCGCGCTCGTGCACCTCATCGAGGATCACGGCGTCCACTGTCTCCAGTCCCGGGTCTGACAGCAACCGCTGCAGCAGGATGCCGGGCGTGACGAACTCGATCAGGGTGCCCGCCCCGCAAACCCGTTCGCCGCGTACCGTGTAGCCGATGCGGTCCCCGAGCCGGCTGCCATCCAGGGCCGCCAACCGTCGTGCCGCCGACCGTGCTGCGACACGGCGCGGCTGGGTCACCACCACGCGCGGGCTCCGGGCATTCCGTCCGGCGGTGGCCGGTGCGGGGACGGACCCGGTGGAAGCGATGTTGGCGAGCAATGGCGGAACGAGGGTGGTCTTGCCCGTTCCGGGAGGTGCCTGGACCACGGCAGTCCCGCCCGGTCCTCCGGAACGCAGGGCGTCCGCCAGCTCCCCCAGCGACGCGGCAAAGGCCAGGCCCGCGCCGATGGCGTCCACAGCGAAGGGCGGGTTGGGTCCGGCGGCTGGCGGGAGGAGCGGAGAAGTCACGCCTCCATTGTGCCCACTCTCGCGGCCGGGATTGTTCCAATCGAAAACAGGAAGCGTCAGCCTGCCGGTGCGCTGACCGCAATGAACGCGCCTTGCGGGTCGCCGATCACGGCGTTGCGAAACCCCGGCGTGGTCATCGGCGGCAGCAGGATGGTGCCGCCCAGGGCGGCGGCGTGCTCTGCCAGGGCGTCCGCGTCGCGGACGGCGAAATTGACGCTCCAGTGCGGAGGGACTGTCACGCCGTCGGTGGCCGTCACGGCGGCAACGACGTCACCTGAAAGGCGCCAGAGCGCGAAGCCGGCGTCCGGCACGGAATCGAGTTCCCAGCCGAACATGGTGCCGTAGAACGACGCTGCTGCTTCAATATCCGTAGTGTGCAGCGAACTCATCGCCCAGGAGTCCGGGACATCGGCCAGCACGGCTTCGTCGCCCCGGCCGCTTTCCTCAAGGATGAATGGAACCCCGGTGGAGTCGGCCACCACGGCAAGGGCGGCTCCCGAGCCAGCGCCAAACGGCCCGGCCAGGAGCCTGCCGCCGGCTTGCTCAGCGCGGACGAGGCTCAGCCCGATGTCTTCGACGCGGATGTGGGTGTTCCACGACGGCCGGGACGACGCCGGAGCCTGGCCGATTCCGGCCACCGGCCGCCCGCCGAGACGGGCAGTGAAGTAGTCGCCGACGAGCCCGGACGGCATCGGCGCTGGATCGTCGAAACTCCAGCCGAAGAGCGGGCCGTAAAAGTCCATGGCAGCACGGGGATCGGGCTGGAATGTGTCCACCCGGCACGGGGCACCGGCGGAACGTGTGTTGCGGGCTGTCATTGATGCGCCCTTCCGTTGTGGTTAGCGGACGATGGTTAGGGGCTCTGTTCGTGCGGCACACGACGTTCGTTCGAGGGTAGTCCCGGTTCCGCCGGCGCGGTTGTTCCTGCCGGTATCATCACACCAATCAACGCCGTAGGGCACCGCCTCCACCGCAGCAGGTCCGGCAGCTGCAGTCGCCGGGACAACAAACGTATAAGTGAAGGCGCCTCCGTCTGTCATGGGGGCCGTGGTGTTGATGACCTTTATGCCGGCCGCATCCGTGAGGGTGACCTGGATGCGGGCGTCCTTGCCGTACCGGGGATTGCAGTCAGCATCCGGCGCCTGGACCGTCACCGGGTCGCCCGCCCTGGCACTGGGCGGGGCCACCGAATAGGCGGGCGGAAGGCAGGGCGGTTCTCCGTTCCCCGGGGAAACCCCACAAGCAGACAACGACGCGGACACAATGACCGCAGCCACGCCGGCGCAAGCCGAAACACGCCTGCCCATGCGGTACGGCATGGCCGCCTCCCCTTCAGGTTCTCGCGTCCGGCTGTGGCTGTCCCGGAGCCGGAACGACGTCGAGGAGCCTATGGTAGACCGGCTTCCTCAGGCACGCCTCCGTTCGTCGCCTGGTCCGGGGCTAGGATCTCGATATGGGGCGTACAGAGGATTTGTTCGAGGGTGCGGCCACCGGCTTGCCCGAACCGGTCTCACGCAGCGGGGCACTGTATGCGCAGGGGCCGGGCCGTGATGCCGAGGTCCGGCATCTGGCAGGTTACTCCGCGTTCATCGGGTTCTGTGCCGACCATGGCGTGAAGGCGGAGGAGCTTGCCGTGGACCCTGCGAGGCTCCTGTGGTGCCTGCACCAATGGGCTGCCGAGATTGATCGTGACAGCGCCGTGGGCGCCGCGGCAGCCGTGTTCGCCGGAAACACCATCGCGGGGCTCAGGCCGGACGCCCGGTGGACTGCGTCGCAAGGCAGCTCTCCCCTCGTGGGAAACCGGCAGAGGCAGTTCGACGTCGGTCGGCTGCTCGTGGCGCTGCGCAGCGCCGACGTCGAGTCCGTAGCGGGCCTCGTGACGGCGTTGTCGGACTGGGCTGAGGAAGAGGTGGAATCACCGTCGGTTCCGCCCGCGCACATTCCGCCGGTTGCGCCGTTGGCAGGCCAGCCGCGCTATGTCCGGCCGCTACTGCCGACGACGGCGTATTACTCACCGGAAGGTGTACTGATTCCCTACGGCCGGCAGTGGGGCGCCGACGGTCCGGCACCGGAGTCCTACAGCGTCGACAGCCATCCGGAGCGCTTCGCGGGACTGCACGCCATGGCCTCGGCCCTGATCGATCACTTGGCTGCCGCCTACGACGTCGACGTCGACAGCGATCCGGTCCATGCCGGGGAGGTGCTCATGAAGGCCCGCGAGGTGCTGCAGGCTGTCAAGGTCACGCCGCGCAGCGCCGAAGCTGCGCCGCTGACGTTTGTGTTCACGGGGTATCCGGGGGTTCTGATCCATGCCGGTATGCTGCATGACTTCCCGTTTCCGGTCTGCGGCTGCGATGCCTGCGACGAAACGGCCGGCACCACGGCTGACCGGATGGAGATGCTGGTGCTTGCCGTGGCGGCGGGCGGCTACCGCGAACGCTACCCGGTTGGCAGCCGGAAATGGAGCGAATACGCGCTGACCGCGGTGGACGGCTCCGGATCTGAAAGCGGGAGCGGTGAACCCGGTCCGGTCGACGCCGTGCGCCTCCGGGACGCGGAAAACCGTTTGCGTGAAGTGGCCGGCGGCTGGCGCCCGTGGCCGTTGCGGCCGGGACTACGGCCCGGCAGTCAAGGCTGACCTCAGCGACGACGACCTAGCTCGTTGTGCCAGTATCGGCCGTCCTCGGTCCCCGTGCGCACAATGATGTCGGGTTGCGGGAAGGTAGAAGGAAACCTCGACGACGTCCTCCCAGGAGGCATCCTCACCCGCGGGCGGCTCATCCGACAGGACGATGCGGACCGACGAGCCCCCTGACCTGCGGGCGAGGTTGAGATACACGCCAGCCGCGTCGGATGCGCCGACCAGGCCATTGACCTGGCCTGCGAAGAAGCGGTCAAAGTCTCCATCGAAACCACCGTCCTCAGTCCAGACCAGGTCAAGCTGTCCGTAGTCGGTGTCAATTACCTGGTCTATGAGGATTTGTTTCACAGCCAGAGACTACGGCCACACGGTTCAGGGTGCCGTGTTGGTGACAGATGTTTCGATGGCGGTCCAGCCGATGGCGGTTCCTGCCGGCATGGATCCTTGAGGCTCAGTAAGGATGGCCCGTTCACCGATCAGGAGCCCGGTTGCGGCGTCGATGATGATCTCTTGACGCGTCTTGGACGGGCCCTCCTCAGTTCGTCCGATGGCGATACCGGTGCGGCCGTCCAGATTTGCCTGGTTTTCCGTGATGGTCACGCCCGGGATCATGGCCGCGGCCTTGTAGAGGGCGGCACGCAGGTCGGCCGGCACAACACCTGTCCTGAGGAGGTCGGCGATGAACACCAGCGCTTCGCCGTCGACGGACTGGCCTTTCCCCAGTGTCTGTTTGTAGATGCTGTTCAGCAGCCGGTACGGGTCGCGGGGAAGCGCGGACATGTCAGTATGAACCCACCCGCCGGGGCTTCCATAGAAGGATCCGTTGGGTGCGCGCAGCAGCTCGGGCAAAGGGTTGAAGTCGTTCTTTTCGACGTATTCCTTGGTCCTGGCGTCGAAGAATGTCGTGGGTACCCGCCCTGATCGCACCCACACCCACTCATCAGCGGGATCGGCCGGAATGTACAAATCAAGTTTTTCCGTGTCCAGCCACTCGTAGGTGGAACCATCAGCCTCGGTGGACGCGCTGCCCCAGACGTTGGTGCTTTTGACCCTCAGGTACTGGCCCGGGTTCACGACGGGATCAGCTGTCATAATCGCCGTCTCCGCCGCATTGTTGAGGACTTCTGCGGCCTGCGCGGTCGCTCCGCCACGCCAGCCGGCGAGCCCGACGACGTCTCCCGCAACCAGTGCCACAACCGCAGCGGCGGCCGCTGTTGTGAGCCACAAACGGGTTCGACGGGGACGGCGGAAAAGGTTCGGCTTCCGCCGCGCTTCCTGCACGAGGAGGTTCTGGACGCGGTATTTCGTGTCTTTCGGGTAGGTCACTTCAGACAGATTCATGACAGCCTCGCTTCAACGGTAGTCGTGTCGAGTTGTTCGACGGGCTCCGGGTCCCGGTTCATGGCGGCCAGCTTGGCCCGTGCCCGGTGCAGTCTCGATTTCACTGTCCCGGTCCGTACGCCGAGGGTCCTGGCGGCCTCGTCCTGGCCGATGCCGTTCATCAGGCACAGGACAACGACGTCCCGTTCGCCGTCGTTCAGTCCCGCGGTCGTCTCGAGCAGTTCGCGGACGGCACGTTCAGCATCGAGCCTCGAAGCAACCGCCTCCGCATGGTCTGCTTCGTGTCCGCCGTGCCGGGGATCCGAGTGCGGCAGCCTGGCTAGGAAATCAGCGTGTCGCCGGGACCCCCTGGCGCGGTTGCGGTTCGCGTTCGTTGCTACCCCGAGCAGCCACGGAAGGACTGTGTCCCTCTCCGGCCTGAGCCTGTCCCGCTGCCGCCACGCCTCCAGAAAGGTGATCGAGACGAGTTCCTCGGCGTCGTGCCAGGAACCACACCGGGAGAGGCAGTACCGGAAGACCGCGTCGGCGTGCCTGTCGAACAGGGCCCCGAATGCGTCGGCGTTGCCGGTGGTGCACTCACGCCACAGCTCTTCATCGGTTTCCCCCATTAGCCTCATGCCTTGTAGTGTCCGCAGGACCCGAAAAGGTTCCCGATCCGGTTAGCACGAGCGTAGCCTTTCGAGATGACGGACCGCGGCGACTCCGACGAACCTCTGCAGCGACTGCCGGCTGGCCTTCCCCGCCGCTACGCGGAATACAAACCCGCACCGGCCGCGCCTGCCATTCCTCCCACGAACGTTGGTGGGTACGACGAACTCCTGGCCCACTTCCGTTCTCTCGGGAAGGAGCTTCCACGCTCCAAAGAGGGCCTCGCCGCGGTCGACCGCCTCATGGATGGCCGCACTGACCGGGCCACTCTGGCCAAGCTGGTCCGCGCCATCGGCATGTTCTACGGTGACCTTCTCACCCACACCGTTCCGGGCGCGCACTGGGAAGTGGTGGTGGAAGGCGACCCGTGCGTCCGCGTCACCCGGAACACCGCCGTTTCAGTGGTGTCCGTCGCCAACAGACGCCTAACCACGGGGATACCGACTCTCCAGCAGAACTATGCGCATGTGTTGGACATCGTGGCAGCAGAGGAGTGATGACCATGCGAACCAGGACACGGAGCGGCTGGGTGGACGTGCCCCATGCCAGAATCTACTGGGAAGCGACCGGAGAACCTGAAGGCACCCCGGTCCTTTACCTGCATGGCGGACCCGGTGGTTCCCTTGGACAAGGGGGTTACCGTAAACGGCATGACCCGACTCGCTTCCGGATCATCGGCCTGGACCAACGCGGATGCGGCAAGAGCACTCCGATTGTCCAGGACGATCTGGATCACCTGTCCGAGAACACTACTCAGGCCTTGATCGGCGACATTGAGGCGGTGCGCGAGCACTTGGAGATTGAGAAGTGGATCGTCACAGGCGTTTCCTGGGGCAGCACGCTCGCGCTGGCCTATGCCCTCCAGCACCCGGATCGGGTCCTCGGTGTCGCCCTGGCCGCGGTGACAACGACAAGCCGCGACGAGATCCAATGGATCACCGAAGATGTTGGACGGATATTCCCCGAAGCCTGGAAGGACTTCTCGGATGCAGCCAAGGCAAAGCCGGGTGAACGCCTAGTCGAGGCCTACGCACGCCGGCTGGCCGGGAAGGACCGCGACGACGCTCGCAGTGCCGCTTTGTCCTGGGACCGCTGGGAGTCCACGCACATTTCCCTGGACCCCAACTGGCGCCCTGGTGTGCTATTCGAAGACGAGCGGGAGCGGATGACGTTCGCGCTCCTGGTGACGCACTACTGGGCCCATGACGGATTCCTGGCTAACGGTCAGGAAATCGTTCCTCGTGTACACCAGCTCAACGGTATTCCCGGGTACCTCATCCATGGTCGCCGCGACATTAGTGGTCCCGCGGTCACCGCATGGCAGCTGCAACAGCGATGGCAATCAAGCCAGCTTGTGATCATCGAAGACGAGGGACACGGTGGCCCCGAATCCATGGCCGCACTGTCGAAGGCAGTGGAAGAGATTGCCGCCAGGGGTTGAAGCGCAGGGCACCTGATACCGGCGCTGCCCTTTCCATTACTTACCTGAAGGTGCCTATTGCACTTCAAAGTGCATCATCCGGCGTCGGAATTGTTCCCGTTCGGGGGCAGTTGCCCATAGCGGAAGCCGCACGAACAAGGCTCCGGTCAACAAGGTAATCAAGGAGAATCTCATGTCCATTGTCATTGCAGGAGCCACCGGCCAGCTGGGGCGCCTCGTCGTCAAGGAATTGCTGGGCCGCGGCGTACCGGCCGAGCAGATCGTGGCCGCAGGGCGGTCCGCTGAGCAGCTGGCTGAACTGGCGGCTCACGGCGTCACAACCGCGACGGTGGATTACGACGATCAGGCCACCGTTGACGCCGCCCTCAACGAAGGCGACACCCTCCTCCTCATCTCCGGCAGCGACATCCAGAACCGGTCGACCCAGCACGAAACCGTCATCGGCGCAGCTGTCCGGGCCAGGGTTGCCCACATTCTGTACACCAGCGTCCTGGCCGCTGACACCACCGAGCTCGTCCTGGCCCCTGACCACGCGAGGGCCGAAGAGACCATCCGCGCCAGCGGCCTTCCCTTCACCTTCCTGCGCAACGGCTGGTACACGGAGAACTACGCCACAGCCCTGCTCACCGCCCGCGAGACCGGCACGCTGCTGGCCAGCGCGGGTGAGGGACGCGTGGCCAGCGCCACCCGGGCGGACTACGCCGCAGCCATCGCCGCCGTCCTGGCCACAACCGGCCATGAAGGCAAGGTGTACGAACTGTCCGGCGACTACGCCTGGACCTTCGGGGAACTGGCATCGGCGTTCTCCACGGTGCTGGAGCGCAACGTCAGCTACCGGCCCGTGAGCTCAGCAGAGCACGTCAGCGCCCTGGAGGCTGCCGGGCTTGACCCTGCAACGGCAGGATTCCTCGCAGCACTGGACGGCAACATCCGGGACGGTGCACTGGCCCAGACCACCGGCGACCTCGCGCGGCTGGCCGGGCGGCCCACCACTCCCCTTGTTGAGGCTCTGCGCCCGCTTGCGGGCTGAGCCCGAAGTCGAGCACGCAGGCGGATAATGGCATTCACAGCCAGCTGTTAGCGCGGTCAGGAGGGGCCTGGAATGTACCCGGTTGCACGCATCACGGTGGAAGCTCCGGTGGTCAGTGTAGGTTCCGGCCCCTCCGACTACGAAGAACTCGGCCGATACGTCCGCGCCCTGCGCCGGCCGCGGGGACTCCATATGACCCTGCTGCACCTCGGCGTGCTCGACGACTTCTGCCAGGACGTCTCGGAGTGGACCAGGGGTTACACGAGCGCTTCGGCCGCCGCCCGCAGCACGGTTGCCTGGCTGCACGGACTGCCGGTCCTGGAAGCCTTTTCGAGCAGCACCGAACGGCTGATCGTGCTGGGCGGCGGCAGTGTGTCATGTCTCGAAATCGACGTCCCGGAGCGGGTCCACGACTACCAGGTTTCACTTGTCCAGGCCCTCCATGACCTGCTGGACGGGCTGCTGGTGGACAACGTCGATGACTTCATCCTCAGCTCCCGCGCCCTCGGCTTCAGGTCACCGCACTGGACACCGCACGTTGCCGTCGGCACCCCAAGGGCGCGGAGCGGCAAATCGTGGGAAGTCGAGCCGCTGGTGCTCCAGTTCGGCGAGTCACGGATCAGGAACCGCCAGCTGCTCCCCGTCCTGGGGCAGTAGCTCCGGCGGTTCGCAGGGAATATTCAAGCTCAACCAGCTCGGCGTCGTACGTCTTTGCGCTCAGCAGGCGCAGGAGGGCGGGATCCTGGCCGGCAGGGAACACACCCCGCCCGGCGCCGATCGCGACGGGCATGACCACGAGCCGCACCCCGTCAACTTCCCCGGCCTTGAAAAAAGCTTCACCTAGCGTCAGGCTGCCCCAGAGCACGACGCTGCCCACGGTTTCGCTTTTGATGCGCCGGATTGCCTCAACGGCATCACCGGATTCGACGGTGGCTTCGGGGAGGTTGCCCCACGGCGCACTTTTCAGCGTCCGGGAAAACACAAAGCGGCGCAACGCGTTGAGTACTGGCGCGATAACCTCACCATCGGACGCCGGAGTGGGCCAGAATTCAGCGAACATCCGGTAGGTCGCGGCCCCGAGCACCATCGCGTCGACGGTATCGAGCCACGCCACCTGGCTCCGGTCGAATTCGGCCGTGCCACCTTCGAGCATCTCGTAGGCCGTAAATTCGTTATTCGCGTCGGCAGCGAACCCGTCTGCGGTAACGAATTCCTGGACAATCAGCTGCCCCATGATCGACACCTCGCTTCCGTGGTCCGATGGACTTTACGCCGGGCCGGGCCGAGCTTCAATCGCTAGAACGCGGGAACAGTAAACCCGAGGCCCAGCAGCCCGCGGCCAGCCTGCTCAAGAATCGGGTCCAGGGTCAACGTCGGATGGTTGAGCAGTACGTCGACGTCCCGCTGGATCCGCTGCAGCGGATTCGAAAGTCGGTGCGCGCTTCCGCCCGATCCCGCCATGATGACGCGGACTGCTTCGGCCGACGCCTCGCCGCTGAGGCCCAGCGACAGGCGGTAGGCGGCCCGCTCGTGGTCCGTCATGGTCATGGGCCGTCGCTGATAGGAAGCAGTGACCACCCGGATGGCTTCCTCCCATTGCAGCCGGGCCGTGGCAACGAGCCCGTAGGCGTGCGAGAACCGCGCCTGCGCGAGGGGGGAATCGGCCTGACGATCTTCCAGCGTGTTCTTGACCTTGCGCACCAGGACCCGCTCACGGAACATCTCGACGGCGTGTTCCGCAGCTCCCAGGGCGGCGGCGGGCGCCACCAGGTTCAGAAGTGTGGCCATAGGGGTATGGATGATCGGGTCCGGGTGGATCCGGCTGCCCGGATTGTCCGCTGCGCCCAGGAGGGCCCAGTCAAGCGCCCGGTGGTCCGGTACGAAAAGCTCGTCTGCCCGGACGTCGTTGCTGCCGGTGCCCCGCAACCCCGCCGTGTGCCACACGTCCAGAAGTTCGACGTCGGACACCGGAACGAGGCATTGCAGCCGGACGTCCCCGTGCTGCACGGCAAGGAGGGCCCACTCCGAGTGCATGACTCCCGAGGCGAAGGTCCAACGGCCTGAGATGGCGTACCCGCCGGGAACCCTGGTAGCTGCCCCCACCGGGGCGCCGGTGGCGGCAGCCAGGGGCGCCGCCCCGTTGGCGAAGACCTCGTCCTGAACCTTGCGGGGCCAGCGGGCGAGCATCCAGACGTGCTCAATCAGGTGTCCTACCGTCCACGCCGTGGAAGGGCATCCCCGCGCGAGCCGGCGCACCACTTCGACGTATGTTTCAACCCCCATGCCGTAGCCCCCGACAGCTTTGGGCGAGAGGACACGGAAGACGCCGGCCTCCCTCAAATCCTCCATCGTGGATTCCGGAATCCGTCGGATTCGCTCGGTTTCCTCAGCGCGCTCCCGCAGGCGTGGAATCAGGGCATCAACACGGGCCAGCATCTCGTCGTGGCTTGGGACTGCCGGCTGCGGGAGGAAGAGGGTGTGTGCGGTGCGGTCCCGTTTGGCGGCCAGATATGCGTGATTGGCCGGCGACAGGTGGACCCCGGTGGGAACCTGCTCCGTAACGCTGATTCCGAGGGCGGTGAGCTGTGCGGCCTTGTCCGGGTTGTTGGTGAGCAGGCGGACGCTCGTGGCGCCGAGGGCACCCAGCATCTGGGCGGCAGCGGTGTAGTCGCGCTCGTCCTCGCCGTGTCCCAGCGCCACGTTGGCTTCGTACGTGTCCAGGCCGGTGTCCTGCAGGGCGTAGGCGTCGAGCTTGGAGTACAGGCCGATGCCGCGCCCTTCCTGGCGGAGGTACAGGAGGAATCCTCCGGTGGCGCTGATCTTTTCCACCGCCTCCCGCAATTGCGGACCGCAGTCACAGCGCTGGCTGCCGAACACGTCTCCGGTCAGGCATTCGCTGTGCAGGCGGACCAGCGGCCCTGCCGGGTCCAGCCGTGCCGGGTCCAACAGCGCCTGCTCCCACGCGCCCAGGGCCAGGAGCAGGTGCTCCTTTCCGTCGGCCAGCCCGTGGAATGTCAGCACCTCGGCCGTGGCCGTGTAGCCATCGGGAAAGCGCAAAGGGACTGTGACCCTGCTGCGCAGGGCGGCCGCGGATGGTGCCGTGGCCGCCGGCATGCGGGTCTCGGACACAACGGTCATCTGGTGCCTCAGCATTCGGTAAGGGGGCAAATTACTTGAAGGTTGAAGTTAACCGTACAGGCGGTTACTTGAACCTGCAAGTATGTTGCATCCTTATCGAAGCCGGCTTTAGACGCCCGCCACGGGGCCGACTTAGGAGTTCTTCAGCAGCGCCACATCGGACACGAGGTCGATATGCTCCAGCATGGCGGCAGCAGCGCCCGCGGAGTCCCGGGCCCTGATGGCGTCGGCAATCTTGCGGTGCGACGCAAGGGACTGCTCCGGACGTCCCGGCTGGCCGAGTGACTCAAGCCGCGTTTCGAGCACCATTCCGGCAATGAAAGTCATCAGCTGCGCCAGCACCGCGGAGTGGGCGGCAGCGGTCACGGCTTGGTGGAACAACTCGTCCCCGTGCGCCCCCCGGCCGCCCGAGGCCACCTCCCCGGCCATAACGTCGAGCGCCTTGTCGATGGCTTTCATGTCATCATCGCTGCGCCTTGCCGCTGCCAGCTCGGCCAGCTTGACCTCAAGCGTGCTTCGCGCCTCCACAATCTCCGGCAACCGGTTCCGATGTTCGCGCAGCCCCTTGATCACCGACGGGACATTGGGGCGGTAGACCAGCACCGCCCCCGTGCCGTGCTGGACGTCAATGACTCCCAGCACCTCAAGGGCCACCAGGGCCTGCGCCAGCGTTGCGCGTGACACCCCCAGCCGCTCGGCCAGTTCGCGCTCCGCCGGAAGAGTATCGCCCGGGCCCAGCTGGGCGGCCTCGATGAACTCCATGAGTTGCTCCACGAGCTGCTCATAGAGCCTGGGCCGCGAAACGCGGGAGATCTGCTGCGCTGCCGCCTGCTTTGCCATTTGCATCCTTTCGGCGTGGTCCTCAAACCCAAGGGTACCGGAGAACTATTGACAGAGACACCTAGTGTCTAGGAGGCTAGGCCACTAAGCCAATTAAATCCCCAACGATCGATCCGGAGGAACAACGATGTCCGCTCCTGTCCTGTCCATCATCATCCTGGCGGTGATGTTCCTGCTGGCCACTGTGCTCCCGCTCAACATGGGTGCCCTGGCCTTTGTGGGGGCATTCCTGCTGGGCTCGGTTGTCCTGGGGATGTCCACGAACGACATCCTCGCCAACTTTCCCGGCGGCCTTTTCCTGACCATCGTCGGCGTCACCTACCTGTTCGCCATCGCGCAGAACAACGGCACCATTGACCTCATGGTCCGGGGCGCCGTGCGGCTGGTGGGCAGCAAAGTGGCCCTGATCCCGTGGATCATGTTCGCCATCACCGCCGTCATCACTGCTGTCGGCGCACTCTCGCCGGCCGCCGTCGCCATCATCGCCCCGATAGCGCTCAGCTTCGCGGCCAGGCACAAAATCAACCCGCTGATGATGGGCATGATGGTGATCCACGGGGCGCAGGCCGGCGGCTTCTCGCCCATCGCCGTCTACGGCGTCACTGTCAACGGCATCATCGCCAAGACGGAACTGGAAGCCAGCCCCATGGCAATCTTCCTGGCGAGCTTCGTCTTCAACCTCGCCATTGCACTGGTGCTGTTCATCGTTCTCGGCGGAAACAAGGCCGGCTCCTCCGCAGGAGGCCGATTCGTGGAGCAGGCCGCCGAAAAGCGCATGGCCATGAGCGTGGGGGCCCGGACCGCCGGCGTCACCCTGCAGGGCTCGGGCACCGACATTTCCTCCGCCCGCGTCTCCTCCAAGGGCACATCAGGCAACTCCGCGGAAAGCACCACCAACGGTTCAGCCGGGGCCGGCGAAGAGCCGGCGGGCACCCCCCGCGCCTCCGTTCCCCAGCTGGTCACCATTCTTGGCCTGATCGCCCTGGCCGTGATTTCGCTGGGATTCAAGGTTGACGTCGGCTTCGTCTCCATCACCATCGCCATGGTCCTGGCCCTGGTCTCCCCCGCCGCCCAGAAGGGCGCCGTCAACAAGATCAGCTGGTCCACTGTCCTGCTCCTCTGCGGCATGCTCACTTTCGTGGGCGTCCTCGAGGAAGCCGGCACCATCAAGTTCGTGTCCGACGGCGTGGCGCAGCTGGGCATGCCGCTGCTCGCGGCCCTGCTGATCTGCTACATCGGCGCCGTGGTCTCGGCCTTCGCCTCCTCCACCGCCATCCTGGCGGCGCTCATTCCCCTCGCGGTGCCGTTCCTGGCCTCCGGGGAGATCGGCGCCGTCGGGGTCATCGCCGCCCTCGCCGTGGCCTCCACGATCGTTGACGTCTCCCCGTTTTCCACCAACGGCGCTCTGGTGCTGGCCAACGCGCCCGAAGACGTGGACAAGGACAAGTTCTACAAGCAGATCCTGGCCTACAGCGGCATCGTCGTCGTGGCCGGACCCGCCATCGCCTGGCTGGTGATGGTGGTTCCGGGGTGGCTGTAGTCCGCCGGACATCCAGCAGGCGTCAACCCAGAAATCGATGAGCAACAGAAGGAATCCCATGCAGAGCACTGAATCCACGCTCCGGACCGACGGGCCCCTCTCGGGCATCCTCGTGGTGGACCTGAGCCGCGCCCTGGCCGGCCCGCACGCGGGCATGATGCTGGCCGACCTCGGCGCCCGGGTCATCAAGGTGGAAAACCCCGGCACCGGAGACGACACCCGCGGCTGGGGTCCCCCGTTCGTCGGCCCAGAAGACGACCCGCAGGCCACGTACTTCCTCTCCTGCAACCGCAACAAGGAATCCATCGCGTTGGACCTGAAGAACGACGACGGGCGGACAGTGCTGCGCGAACTGCTGGAACGCGCCGACGTCGTCATCGAGAACTTCCGCCCCGGCGTGCTGGACCGGCTGGGCTTCTCCGCCGCGGAAATGCACGCGCTGAACCCGGCACTGGTGATCCTGTCCATCACCGGCTTCGGTCACGACGGGCCGGAATCGCGGCGCAGCGGCTACGACCAGATCCTGCAGGGCGAGGCCGGACTGATGTCCCTCACCGGCTCCGGACCGGACGACCCCCAGCGGGTGGGCGTTCCGATCGCCGACCTCCTGTCCGGCATGTACGGCGCGTTCGGCACCCTCGCGGCGCTGCTGCAGCGCGAACGGACCGGGCAAGGGCAGATTGTGCGTACCTCACTGCTGGCCGCCCTCATCGGGGTGCACGCTTTCCAGGGCACCAGGGCAACAGTGGCCGGCGAAGTTCCGAAGGCCCAGGGCAACCACCACCCCTCCATCGCCCCCTACGGCCTGTTCCACTGCCGGCAGGGACGGGTCCAGATCAGTGTCGGCAGCGAGAAGCTCTGGAACACTTTCGCTTCGACCTTCGGTATCGACGCCTCCCGGCCCGAGTTCGCCAGCAACGCGGAGCGGGTGCGCAACCGCGAGAAGGTCATCGAGGAAGTGGAGAACGCGTTCTCCGATTATGGAGCCGAGGAGCTGCTCACCAAGCTCAACGACGCCGGCATTCCGGCAGGCAAAGTCCGCACCTTGGACGAGGTCTACGCCTGGGACCAGGTCCATTCGCAGGGCCTGGTGATCGACGTCGAGCACAAGCTCCTGGGCACCGTGAGCCTGCCCGGTCCGCCGCTGCGGTTCTTCACCGCCGCCGACACCAACGAAACGACCCTCACCACCCACACGGCCCCGCCCCTTCTGGACCAGGACGGCGATCAGATCCGGCAGTGGCTGGGACTGGCCGCCACCTGGACAGCCGGAACGGAACCCGTCAGCGCACCCGCCCGGATGGAGAAGGAAAGCCGATGACCATGCTGACAGAACAACCGGCCAAACACCTGGACGCCGCCGGACTCATCACCGCTGTGCTCGATCCGGGGTCCTACCGGAGCTGGGACACGCCGGTGCTTGACCCCGCTCCCGGCCCCGAGTACCGGCAGGAACTGGCTGCCGCCCGCGCCAAAACCGGCGTGGACGAATCCGTCCTCACCGGCGAAGGCCGCATCCGGGGCCGGCGGGTAGCTGTCATCGTCAGCGAGTTCCGCTTCCTGGCCGGATCCATCGGGCTCGCAGCCGCGGAACGCATCGTCACCGCCGTCGAACGGGCAACACGCGAGGGACTGCCGCTCCTGGCCGGCCCGGCGTCCGGCGGCACCCGCATGCAGGAAGGCACCATCGCCTTCCTCTCCATGGTGAAAATCAGCGCTGCCGTCCGCGCCCACCGCCAGGCCGGGCTGCCCTACCTCGTCTACCTGCGGCATCCCACCACAGGAGGGGTCATGGCGTCCTGGGGATCGCTCGGCCACATCACCGTGGCCGAGCCCGGCGCCCTGCTCGGCTTCCTCGGACCGCGGGTCTATGAGGCCCTCCACGGCACACCGTTTCCCGAGAACGTCCAGGTGGCTGAGAACCTGTTCGACAAGGGCCTGATCGATGCGGTGGTCCCGCCCTGGCAACTGTCCGACGTCGTGGACCGCGCCTTGAGCATCCTGGTCCCGGGCGCGCACCCGCGGCCCGCGCCGCCGCGCACGCTGGCCGTCAAGCCGTCCGACGCCGGCGCCTGGGAATCGATCGAAATCTCGCGGAACGCCCGCCGACCGGACCTCCGCCAGCTGCTCGCCTACGGCGCCCGCGATGTGCTGCCCCTCAACGGCACCGGGCAGGGGGAAAAGGACCCCGGCCTGCAGCTTGCCCTGGCGCGCTTCGGCCAGGAATCCTGCGTGGTCATCGGCCACACCCGGCCCCGGCCGTCGCGGCAGACGGCGATGGGACCGGCGTCGCTCCGGGAAGCGCGCCGCGGCATGCGCCTGGCTGAGGAGCTGGGGCTGCCGCTGCTGACGGTCATAGACACGGGCGGCGCAGCGCTGTCGAAGGAGGCCGAGGAAGGCGGGCTGGCCGGAGAGATTGCCCGGTCACTGCACGACATGATCGGGCTCAACTCCCCCACCGTTTCAGTCCTGCTCGGCCAAGGGGCCGGAGGAGGGGCGTTGGCACTTCTGCCCGCAGACCGGACCATCGCCGCCCAGCACGCGTGGCTGTCGCCGCTGCCGCCCGAAGGCGCCAGCGCCATCGTCCACCGGAACACCGGCTTCGCCCCGGCCATGTCCGCGGCGCAGGGCGTCAACGTTGCGGCCCTCTACAGGAACGGCCTGGTGGAACACATCGTGGACGAACGGGGCGACGCCGAACACAACCGTGCGGAACACAACCGTGCCGAACACGGGGACGCCTCGCTTGAGCCAAGAGGATTCTGCCAGCGCATGGGACAGGCCATCGAGTACGAGCTCGCCACCTTGTCGGCCGCCGGTCCCGGCGAACTGCTGCCGCTGCGGCTGGCCAAGTACCGGAACCTGGGAAGCGTCATCGCCGGCTGATTACCGCCTCGGCGCCATCAGGGAGGACCGGTGGAAATCCGTGTGCCACACCTCGATCTCCCGTCCGTCTCCGTCGGTGACAACGTATTCGGGCCAGCGGTCGAAGGCGGAGCAGGGATGGGAGATGCCGAAGTCCACCAGGTCGGTGACGTCCAGGCCGGTCACGCCGGTGAGGACTGCGTGGTGGTCATAGAGGTTGCGCACCACAGCCGTTGCCCCGCCCTTCGGGGCACCGTCAGCGGTGTGGACCGCCAGGACCACCGGCAGCCCTGCGTCGTAAGGCAGGTCCCGCTTGCCGGCGCCGACGACGGCGATCCCGTCTTCGGGGGTGGACAGCACCGCGGCGCGGACGGTCAAGGCCGGCAACAGGCCCGGCACCGGGCTGACACCGGCGTAGGTGCCGTGATCGTGGGTGACGTAGCAGCCGGACCGGAGGAGCCTCCGCGTTCCCGGCACCTGGCCGGGTTCCGGCAGGAACTCAACCACACGGTCCGGAAAAGCCGATCCGCCCATGGAGTAGACGGGGGCTGCCGTTTCGAAGTACGGGGCCACGTCCAGAAACACCTGCCGCACCAGCCGGCAGTGCCGGTCAACGGCCGAGACAGTGTCCTCCGCACGACTGTTGGGCACCACCCCCTCGTAGCCGGCAACTCCAACGAGCCTGAGTCCCGGCGCGGCGCGGACCAGCCCGGCGAGGCGGACAGCCTCCCCGAGGCTGCGGACCCCCGTGCGTCCGCCGGGCGTCCCGACGTCGAGCATCACCTCAAGGGGGACGTTCCCTGCAGCGGTGAACACCTGCGCCGCGGCATTGATGCCCGCCTCGGAGTCCACGAAGCAGCGGATTTCCCGCCCGGGGTCCTCCTCCAGCCACGCCCGTATGCGGCTGAGGCCGTCCCGGTCGACCACCTCGTTGGCGATGAGGACATGATGGTGCCCCCAGCCCAGCACTGCAGCGACCTGGTCCACGGTGGCAACCGTGACGGCGGCTGCCCCGGCCGCCACCTGGCGGCTGATGATCGGCGCGGACATGGTGGTCTTCACGTGCGGGGCAAGGTCCACCTGCCGCTCCCGGCACCAGGACGCCATGACACGGATATTGTTTTCGAGGGCAACGGCATTGAGCCTGAGCTGCGGATACGGCATGGTCGATTGTCACGGGCGTAGGCTGTCAGGACCAAATTTCGCGAAAGGGCCGGAGTGGACACACGAAAGCTGAAGTACTTCCTGGCCGTTGTTGACCATGACGGTTTCAACCGCGCGGCAGAGCACCTCCTGATCGCCCAGCCCTCACTGTCCCAGACCATCGCCGGCCTGGAAAAGGACCTCGGCGTGCCGCTCTTCCACCGGATCGGCCGCCGGGCGGTGCTCAGCGAGGCCGGCAAGGAACTCGTAGGGCCGGCACGCCTGGTGATGCGGGACCTCGACGCTGCGCAGTCCGCGGTGCAAGCGTTGCGGGGCGTGCGCAGCGGCCGGCTGGACATCATCACCATGCCCTCCCCCGGCATCGAACCGCTGACCTCGATGATCGCCGGCTTTACCCGGCTGCACCCCTCGGTCCGGCTCAACGTCAGCGCCGCCTTCACACCCGAGGAAGTCATTGAATCGGTCCGAACCGGCAGCACCGAAATTGGACTGGCCGGTTCCTCAACGCCCATCCGGGTCCCGGGGGTGCAGGTCCTGGAGCTCGAACGCCAGCCCCTGATCCTGATCGTGAACCCGCAGGCCGATACGTTCAACCCGGGAACGGCGATCCAGCGGGAGGACCTCGGCGGGCACCGCCTGATAGCCAGCCAGCGCGGATCGCTGATGCGCTGGCTCGTGGACGACGCGCTGGCGCACGGCGTCAACGTGGAGATCGTCGTCGAGGTGGCGCACCGGACCTCGATCCTGCCGCTGGTACTTGCCGGTGTGGGCCATGCGGTGATGCCTTCGTCCTGGGCTCCGACGGCCCACAAGGCCGGGCTGCGGACACTTCTCATCGAACCCGTGTCCCACCTCGATGTTGCCATCCTGAGCCGGAAGGAAGACCTGACACCGGCCGCCCGCGCCTTCCTGGAGGTCGCGGAACTGCACGCCGATCAATAGGCTCAGCCTATTTGCCGTATCGAATCTTGGTCTTGGACGCCGAATACACCCAAGCCTTCTACTTGAAGAGGAAGGCAGTGTGACGCTGCTAACAGACTCAACGAGGAGGTAGGCACATGAGCGCCACCCAGAAATTCAGCATCGCTTCAATCCCCGCAGACGGAGTCGGCAAGGAAGTTGTCTCCGCCGGCCGCCGCGTCCTGGACGCCCTGGCAGCCAACTCCAACGGCAGGTTCGCCTTCGAATGGACCGAGTTCCCCTGGGGCTGCGGCTACTACGAAAAGACCGGCCAGATGATGGACCCCAAAGGCCTGGAAGCCCTCAAGGACTTCGACGCCATCTACTTCGGCGCAGTGGGATGGGAGAACGTTCCGGACCACATCAGCCTCTGGGGCCTCCGCCTGAACATCACCCAGAACTTTGACCAGTGGGCCAACATCCGCCCGGTGAAGTTCCTTCCGGGCATCCAGTCCCCGCTCCGCAAGGCCGACAACACCGAACTCGACTGGGTCGTTGTCCGCGAAAACAGCGAAGGCGAGTACGCCGGCCTCGGCGGACGCAACCTCAGCGGCCGCGGCCCGGGCAACGAGGTGGCCCTGCAGACGGCCCTGTTCACCGAAAAGGGCTGCGAGCGCATCATGCGCTTCGCCTTCGACCTCGCCCGGACCCGCACGGTCAAGAAGGTCTCGTCCGTCACCAAGTCCAATGCACAGCAGTACGGCATGGTCCTCTGGGACGAAACCTTCCAGCGCGTAGCCCTGGACTACCCGGATGTGGCCACCGAAAGCGTCCTGGTCGACGCTATGAGCGCCAAGTTCATCCTCAAGCCGGAAGACCTCTCCGTTGTGGTCGCATCGAACCTGAACGCCGACATCCTCTCGGACCTGGGCTCGGCACTCGCGGGCAGCCTGGGACTGGCGGCCAGCGCAAACCTGAACCCGGAGCGCCGCTTCCCCTCCATGTTCGAACCGGTCCACGGTTCCGCACCGGACATCGCCGGCAAAGGCATCAGCAACCCGATCGGCGCAATCGCCAGCGCCGCCCTGATGCTGGACCACTTCGGCCTGCACGAGGAAGCCCGTCTGGTCGAAGCCGCCATTGAGCAGACCACGGCCGCCGGACTTCTCACCCGCGACGTCGGCGGCGACGCCAACACCGACGACGTCACCGAGGCAATCATCGAAGCCCTCACCCACACCCTGGCTGCCGTCTAGCCAGGACTCGCGACCAGCCGGCTCCGTCCCGGCGGTCAGGCACGGCCCGGAATGGACGGCGGTTCACCACACCGCCGCCGTCCATTCCGTCGTGCTCTCACACAACAAGCACCCTCCAGCTACATTCCACAACGAGGTAGGAATCATGGAACACATCACCACCGCCGGCGCTGCGGCCCCAGCCAAAAAGCCGTCAGCGCAGGACAAGCCACAAAAAACCCGCTGGTACCGGCAGCTGTACTTCTGGGTTCTGACAGCCATCCTCATCGGCATCCTCGTCGGCTGGCTCGCCCCCACGGTCGGCATCGCCATGGAACCCATCGGCACCACCTTCGTGAACTCGATGAAAATGCTCATCGGCCCGATCGTGTTCCTGACGATCGTCGGCGGCATCGCCAGCGTCGCCGACCTCAAGAAAGTCGGCATGACAGGGCTGAAGGCCCTCACCTACTTCCAGGTCGGCACCATCTTCGCCATGATCTTCGGCCTGGTCGCCATCAACATCTTCCGCCTCGGCGACGGCGTCAACGCGGACGCCAGCAGCATCAAGACCTCGGATTCCGCGGCCAAACTCATCGACGCCGGCGCCCACCAGGAATGGTGGCAGTTCCTTACGCACATCATTCCCAACAGCATCATCGGGCCCTTCGTTGAGGGCGACATCCTCCAGATCATCTTCATCGCCGTCGTCTTCGGCATCGCCCTGAACGCCATGGGCAAGGTCGGGGCCCCCGTCCTGGACGGCGTGCAGCGCCTGACCGGGGTCATGTTCAAGATCCTGGGCTTCATCATGAAGGCCGCCCCGATCGGAGCTTTCGGCGCGATGGCCTACGCCGTGAGCAAGTACGGAGTCTCGTCCCTGACCAGCATGGGCGGCCTGATCGCGCTCTTCTACGTCACGTCCATCCTCTTCGTGGTGGTCATCCTGGGATCGGTGATGGCCTTCCTGAAGCTGAACATCTTCACGATGATCCGCCACCTCAAAGAGGAATACATGCTCATCCTGGGCACCTCCACCGCGGAACCGGCCCTCCCCGGCCTGATGCGCAAGCTGGAGCATGCCGGCGTCAAGAAGGAAACGGTCGGACTCGTCGTCCCCACCGGCTACAGCTTCAACCTCGACGGCGCCGCGATCTACCTTTCCCTTGCCGCCCTCTACATCGCGCAGGCCACCAACACGGACCTGACCGTCGGCCAGCAGCTCGGGCTCCTCGCGGTCATGCTGCTCACCTCCAAGGGCGCAGCGGGCGTGGCCGGCGGCGGCTTCATCGCGCTGACCGCCACGCTCACCACGATCGGCACCATCCCGGCAGCCGGCATCATGCTCATCTTCGGCATCGACAAGTTCATGTCCGAATGCCGGGCCTTGGTGAACTTCACCGGCAACGCCGTCGCCACACTCTTCATCGCCTGGTGGGACCGCACCCTTGACGCGGACCGCGCCCGGCGGGTCTTCGCCGGCGAATCCGTCGAGCCCATGCCTGCCGAAGACCCCGTCCACCTCGACGAAGTCACCGACCTCGACGACGACCTCACCGAATATGGCCACCATGCACCGAAGCACACCACCGACGTGAATGCTGCCGACCGCCGCCCCGCCTACTCGGAATCCATCTGACATGACCAACGCAACCGCCCCGAAGACCGTGCGAACGCTCATCGCTCCCGACAAGTTCAAAGGCAGCCTTACTGCCGGCGAGGTGGCCGAGGCCCTGGCCTCCGGACTACGTGCCTCGGCCGGGGCGGGGGTCGGGACGGTCCATTGCGAACTGCTCCCGCTGGCCGACGGAGGTGACGGCAGCGTCGACGCCGCCGTCGCCTCCGGCTTCACCCGGCGCCACTATACGGTGGCGGGGCCGACCGGCCAGCATGTGCCGGCGAGCATAGCGTTCGACGGCGTCACCGCCGTCGTCGAGGTTGCCAACACCTGCGGACTGGGGCTCCTGCCCGACGGAAAGCTGGAGCCGCTGGATGCCTCCAGCAGGGGCTTCGGCGAAGCAGTCCTGTTCGCCCTCAGCCTGAACCCGGACAGGATCGTGCTGGCCCTGGGCGGCAGCGCCAGCACCGATGGCGGCATGGGAATGCTCACCGCCCTCGGATACAGCTTCCGTGACGCGGAAGGCCGCCAGCTTTACGGCAGCGGCCGCGCGCTGGCCCGGATCCACTCCATCCGCCGGACTGCCCTCCCCGAACTGGCGGACACCGAGCTCATCGTCGCCAGCGATGTCCACAATCCATTGCTCGGCGCCCAGGGCGCACCGGCAGTGTTCGGCCCCCAGAAGGGTGCCGGACCTGACGACGTCGCTTTGCTCGACAAGGGCCTGGAGCACTTCGTCAGCAGGATGACCTCAGCCGGCTTCGAGGACGCTGCGTCCAGGGCAGAGCATGACGGGGCCGGAAGTGCCGGAGGAATCGGCTACGCCTGCCTCCTGCTGGGAGCAACGCAGGTATCCGGTGCGGACTACTTCCTGGACCTGCTGGACTTCAACTCCCGCAAGGAGCACTGCGACGTCGTCATCACGGGCGAGGGCAGCATCGACGAACAGACCCTGGCCGGGAAGCTGCCCGCCGCCGTCGCCCGCCGCTCAGGAACCCGGCCCATCATCGCGGTCGCCGGACGCTCCCTCCTCCCCCGGGAGCGGTGGCAGGAAATGGCCCTGGCCCGTGTCTACACGCTCGCCGAGTACACCGACCAGGACTCGTCGAAGGACCCCGAGTTGTCGGCGGCGCTGCTCCGCCGGATCGGACAGGACATCGGCGCGACCCTCCGGTGACCCCACGCCGGCCCGTGCACCGGGCTACCGGCCGATCCCGGTGATGGCCACCATCACCGGGACGATGCCGATGATCAGGAGCGCACCGGCGATGTCGAAGACCAGCCCGGTGCGGATCATCCTGATGATCGGCACCGCGCCGGAACCGTACACGATCGCGTTTTGCGGTGTTGAGACAGGCAGCATAAACCCGAAGGAGGCGGCGAAGGTGGCGGCCAGGGCGGGCACGAACGGATCCAGCCCCATGGCGGTGCACAGCGGAATGACGATGGGCACCACCACCGCCGCGGATGCTGTGTTGCTGGTCGTCTCCGAGACGAGGACGGCCAGAATGGCGGAGAAAGCGGTAACCGCGACCACGTTAGTGACGTTCAGGTTCCGGGAGGCTGCGGTGCCGATGGTCTCCGCCAGCCCGGTGGCGGCGAGGAGCGAGCCGAAGATGATGCCGGTGCCGAAAAGGATGATGGTGCCCCAGTCGATCCGGGCGGCGTCCGACCAGTTGAGCGTGGCCCGGCGTTCCTTCCAGTTCGTGGGCAGGATGAAGAGCAGGGAAGCCCCCAGAACGGCCACGATGCCCTCGTCCAGCCGGTCGTCCAGCAGAACGTAGACATCAGAGTCCGTCCCTGTGACAAGCCCGGCCGCGGCCGGCAGCAGCCAGAGCGTGACGGTGAGGCCGAAGGCGATCAGGGTGTTCACTTCAGCCCTGGACATCCTGCCGTGGGCGGTCCGCTGTTCGCGGATGTACTCCTCGACGCCCTCGATCCGGCGGACCTCCGGTTTGTTGAGCAGGAACATGACCAGGGCCAGGACCGCGAACATGGCCAGGCAGAGCGGGGCCGCGGCAGCTGTCCACTGGGCGAAGGAGATGCGTTCCCCGGTGGCCTCCTCGATGAGTCCCCGCCCGATGAGGTTGGGCGGTGAACCGACCGGCGTGAGCAGGCCCCCGACGCTGGCGCCGTAGGCCAGCATCAGCATCAATGCCGCACCGACCCGCAGGCGCAGCGGGTCAAAGTCGGCCCTGACTATGCCGCGGTCCTGCATTAGCTGGCCGATGACCGCGAGGATGCCCAGTGCCGTGGGCATGAGCATGGCCACGGTTGCCGTGTTGGACACGAACGCGGACAGCAGGCAGGTGATGACGCCGAAGGCGATGATCACGCGGTAGGTGGACGTGGCCACGCCGGGGAGGGAGAGCACGGCGAACGCAAGCCGTTGGGCGATGCCGTGTTTGAGCATCGCCTGGGCGAGGATGAACGCGCCGATGAAGGTGAAGATCGTCGTCGACCCGAACGGAGCCAGGACGTCAGCGGCCGGAGCGACGCCGAGTATCACCACGGCGGCCACTCCCAGCAGGCCTCCGACGGGGATGGGGACGGGCTCACAGATCCAGAGGACAATCACGCCCAGCAGAACCGCGGCCAGGAGCTGCTGTGTCCGGTCCATCGTCATCGGGAGGAGCGCGAAGGTGACCGAGGCAGCCGGCGCGAGGAAGAATCCCAGGGTTTGCCGTGCCCGCTCAAATTTCTCTTCCTTGGGAGAAAGTTTCTGCTCGCTCAGGCTTCGGAACGTCTTTCCGCCGAGCAGGGCGGCGCGGACGTCGGTTCGTTCCGTCATCAGCGGTGCAGGGCAGTCAGCAGCCGGACAGGACTTCCCCGGAGCCAGGCCGTGACGTCTTCGAACGCGCCGCCGTAGAACTCCCGGTAGCTTTGCTCCGTGACGTAGCCCAGATGTGGTGTCAGGACAGTCCGTGGTGCGGACAGGAGCCGGTGGCCCGCGGGCAGAGGCTCGAGGTCGTAGACATCAAGCGCTGCCCCGCCGAGCCAGCCTTCGTGCAGCCCCCGGATGAGGGCGTCTTCGTCGACCAGGGGCCCGCGCGAGGTGTTGAGCAGCACGCCCCGGGCTCCCAGGAGACGGAGTTCCTGTTCGCCGACAACGCCCCGCGAGCGTTCCGAAAGCCGCACATGCACCGACACCACATCCGACTCCCGGAAGAGTGTGTCCTTGCTGACCCTCCTGACGCCCACCTCGCCGGCCGCCTCGGCCGTGAGGTTGGGGCTCCAGGCGATGACGTCCATGCCGAACGCCTGTCCGTAGGCGGCGACGCGGCGCCCGATCTTGCCCAGGCCCAGGACACCCAGGGTCTTTCCTGCGAGCTCAAATCCCACGGTGGACTGCCAGTGCCCGTCCCGGAGGCGCCGGTCCTCAAACGGTATGCTCCGGGCAAGCGCGAGCAACAGGGCCCACGTCAGTTCCGGGGCTGCGGTTGGAGAACCGCCGGTCCCGCAGACGGCTATGCCCAGCTCCTCCGCCGCGGGAATGTCGATGGACTGATTGGCCATCCCGGTGGTCACCAGCAGTTTGAGTCCGGGTAGTTGCGCCAGCCGCTCGCGGCCGAACGCGGTCCGTTCCCGCATGGCGATGATGATGTCGAAGCCGCGCAGGCTGGCGACGACGTCGGCATCGTCCTTCAGGGGCCGGTCGAAGAAGGTGACGCTGACGCCGTCGGCGGCAAGCTGCTCCCAGGACGCGTAATCCCGGGCGACAGACTGGTAATCGTCCAGGATGGCGAGGCGCATGGAGGAATCCTTCGGCATAGGCAGCGTGCGGTCAATGCTGTCAGGCTACCGTTTCTGATCATCCCGCTGGCGGTTTAGCTGCCGAGGGTTCACTGGTGCTGCTGTTGGTGGTGCTCCAGCTGGCGAGAAAATCCAGTTGGTCCTGGGCGTGGCTGCCGGCCTCGGCGGTGTAGGCGATCAGTGTCAGTCCTTCGCCGGGGAGCTCGAGGGCGTCGCCGGTGAGTTCGATGTCGCCGACCAGAGGGTTGTGCATGGTTTTGCGGGCCGTGCGGTGGAAGCGGACGTTGTGCCGGGCCCATCGCGTGGAGAACTCGGTGCTGCCGGCGGCGAGGTCGCCGATGAGGTGGTTAAGGGCCCGGTCACGCGGACTCCGGCCGGATTCGGCGCGCATGGCCGCGGCGAAGTCGTCGGCGAGGGTTTCCCAGTCAACGAAGAAATCGCGGGAACGCGGGTCCAGGAACATGAACCGCGCCAGGTTCAGCGGCAGGGTGGCGGGGCTGAGGATGTCCGTGTAGAGGGCGTAACAGAGGTTGTTGGCGGCCACGACGTCCATGCGGGAATTTCGGACATAGGCAGGCGTTCCGGTCATCCCGGCCAGGAGCCGTTCGATGCTGGGGCGCAGTTCAGTCCGTGCCCGCCGGACACCGGATGACGGGGCCGGAGCGGCGGCTTTGGCGAGGTCGAACAGGTGGGCGCGCTCCGCCTCGTCGAGCTGCAGGGCGCGGGAGAGGGAGTCGAGAACGGACTCGGACACTCCGCGCAGGTTTCCGCGTTCGAGGCGGGCGTAGTACTCGGTACTCACTCCGGCGAGCATGGCCACTTCCTCGCGCTTGAGTCCGGCCACCCTCCGGGTTCCTCCGTAGGCGGGCAGCCCGGCCTGGGCAGGGGTGATGTGCGACCGCCGGCTCCTGAGGAACTCGCGGACGTCTTTCGTAGTGTCCATGCCTCTACGCTACGGCGGGAAGGGCCGCCCTAACAGGAACTGCCAGTACACCGCACAGCAGAGACTCCCACGCGGGCAACGGGACTGGTTTTCTTGAATCAGCAGCTTCACGCCTATCCAAGGAGCACACCGTGCATCTCGCAGTTCCCGGTCCCACGTCCAAGGGGCCCGCCGATAAATTCACCAGCGACGTGTACCTCAACGCGCTGCATGCCGGCGAACAGCCCTCCCGCCTGAGATCGGCCATGGTGCGGTTTTCTCCCGGAGCCCGCACACACTGGCACTCGCACCCCGTCGGCCAGACCCTGCACTGCACAGACGGCATGGGACTGGTGGCGAACCGAGACGGTGAGGTCATCCTCCTGCGTGCCGGAGACACCGTGCACACCCCGGCCGGGGAGGAACACTGGCACGGCGCGACGCAGGACAGCCTGATGTGCCACCTGGCCCTGGTGGAGCACGAATCCGGTCAAACCGCGACGTGGCTGGAACCCGTCACGGAGCTCGAATACCAGGCCGCCCAGTCCAAACACACCCGCTAACTCCACCGAACAACGCTAAGGAATCTCAGTGAAAAGTGTCACCCTCAACAACGGCGTCGAAATGCCGATCCTGGGCTTTGGTGTCTTCCAAATCGCCGAAGAGGAAACCCAGACCGCGGTCGAAGCGGCCCTGGCCGCCGGATACCGGCATCTGGACACCGCCGCGTCCTACGGTAACGAAGCAGCCGTCGGCGCGGCCATCAAAGCCAGCGGCATCGCCCGCGAGGACCTGTTCGTCACGACGAAACTCTGGATCCAGCACGCACCCGCGGGCAGCGTCTATGACGACAGTCGGCGCTCCTTCCATAACTCGCTTCAACGGCTGGGCCTGGATTACGTGGACCTCTACCTGATCCACCAGCCCTTTGGGGACTACTACAGCGAATGGCGCGCCATGCAGGACCTGAACAAGGAAGGCCGGGCCCGTGCCATTGGTGTCTCGAATTTCCACCCTGACCGGCTGGTGGACCTGATCGACCACAACGAGATCGTTCCGGCAGTGAACCAGATCGAGACCCACCCCTTCCACCAGCGGGCCGCCGATCAGGAACTGATGCGCGGGCGCGGGGTCCAGATCGAGTCCTGGGGGCCGTTCGCCGAAGGCAAGAACAACCTCTTTTCCGATCCTGTCCTCAGCGCTATCGCGGCTGCCCACGGCAAGTCGGTCGCGCAGGTGGTGCTGCGCTGGATGATCCAACGCGACGTCGTCGTGATCCCCAAATCCGTCCGGCCGGAGCGCATGGCCCAGAACCTCGACGTCTTCGGTTTCACCCTGACCGATGAGCAGATGAACCAGATCACCGCCCTGGACACCGGTGCCAGCCTCTTCTTCGACCACCGCGACCCGGCCATGGTCAGTTGGCTGGGCGGGCGCCGGTACAGCTAACGCAGGACACCCATGAGCACCCCTCTGTTGAACATCAGCCGGCGGTCCGCCCTTCGCGGGGCGGCCGCCGGCCTGACCGGAGCCCTGCTGACCGTCGGAACAGCAGGCTGCACTCCAGGAAGAGACACCACAGTGGCCTCCACGCCATCACAGGCGCCAGCCGGTCCCCCGCAGAGCAGCCGGCGCATACTGTTGGCCTACTTCTCCCGGGCAGGCGAGAACTACTACTACGGAGGCCGTACAAACCTCGACGTCGGCAACACCGAAGTGCTCGCTGGCATGATCAGCGCGCTGGTTCCCTGCGACATGTACCGCATCGAGGCGGCAGACCCCTACCCGGACGGGTACGACGCCACCGTGGCGCGGAACGTCCGCGAACAAAATGGGGACGCCCGTCCCGCGATCGCCAACCCCCTGCCAGCCATCGACCAGTACGGCTCGGTCATCCTGGCCAGCGGGATCTGGAACGTCAGGGCACCGATGATCATGGCCACGTTCACCGAAAGCTACGACTTCACCGGCAAGACTGTTTTTCCCGTCACCACCCATGCCATGAGCGGACTCGGCACGGCGCCCCGTGACTACAGGGAGTCCTACCCGGGTGCAACGATTGCCGAAGGCCTCGCGGTGAAAGGCGAGGAAGTGCGCGGCGCAGCAACAGACATCAAGGCCTGGCTGCAGGCGACGGGCCTCCTTGCCTGAACAACCGGCTTCGGGCCCGGCACCTATGCCGACCAGGCAAAGGGGGCCGAGAAGGAGTTCTTCCCGGCGTTGTCCCAGGTCATCCCGAACACATCGACGCGGCCGGTGCTGGCGGTGCCGGCTGCCAAGGTGTCGGCAGGAAATCCGATCCCGCTGACTTTCACCCCGAGCTCCGTGCGGTCCATGGGAGACACGAAGTCCTCGACCGCCATGTCCACGGCACTGCCGATCCTGACCCGATGCCGGCGCCCATCGTTGGCGTAGGCCATCTCCAGGGACTCCATGCCGGCCATCTCACCGATCAGGGCGGCCAGATTCTCCATCGGCCCGCCAAGCTGTCCGCCGAAGACCGCGCCCAGCGCCTCGGCCTGCCCGGCTGAGGCGGCTGCGTCCATCAGGAGTCCGACCTTCCAGCCTCCGCCACCCATCAGGGCGGGTGTGTCGGCGACGACGCAGACGGTGAGGCCGCCGACGTCGACGCCGTTAACGTCGCCGGTGTCCACGTGGAAGGCCAGTGCCACCTGGCAACGATCGTTATCCGCCGGTACGGTCAACCCGGAGGTCGCGCACGGGCAGACCATATCGCAGTTGCAATTCTCGAAATACGTACCCTCTAAACGCCACGACATTTTGCGGCTCCCTTCGAAGTGGTACCCCCCAAAACAAAGTCTCCTCCGGCCCATCACCACGGTCAACGGCTTGAATCGAGCCTGTTGCGGCGATCAGTGAAGCCGCCCGGCGAACATGCAGGTGGCCCCCGGTTTGTGCTGCCGGGGGCCACAGCTTCGAACTATGTGCGCTGGAAGATGTTGAGAATGTTGCCCTCCGTATCCAGGAACCACGCCCCCTTGCCTGTGGGCAAGGTGGCGATGCCGTTCTCAGTCTTCAGGCCCGGGAAGTCGTATTCCTCGAAGGTAGCTCCGCGGCCCCGCAGCTCTTCGACCTCGGCTTCGAGGTTGTCCGTCATCCAGCCCAGCTGGGTGTTCTTTGCGGTGCCCGCGTTGTCGGACTGGTACAGCAGGAAAGCTGTTCCCTTGCCGCAGCGGAACATCAAATTTTCGGCGTCCATGACCTCCGGATCGTCCAGTCCCACGACGTCCCGATAGAAGTCACGTGCCCGGGCGATGTCCTTGGCAGGGAGGACCGCGGCGACTTCACTGTCCTTGAGCATGTCGAATTCTCCTAGTTTGAAGCGATCGAGATGCCCGCCCCGAAGGAGGTGCCTGCGGGGCGGCTGTGCCGGCTCCCGCCGGCTCCCGGCTGTATTGGATGGTCCGGGACGGTGCCGGGGAGGCCTGCGTCGCGGCTAAATCAACAGCCGTCCCTGGGTCTTCCCAGCGTTCATACCGCCATTATGGCCGCTGTTCGGGCTCCCGGATATAGCCAGGAAATAGGAGGCCGACGGCGGGTCTCACTCCCGTCGTCGGCCTCCGGTACGGCTGAACTCACCGCGAAGGTCTGACCACCATCGCGGAGCCGCCGCCGCGCCTCACCGGTTCAGCAGCGGCCACCATGCGGCCGTTCGGCTTGAACTCGATGGCAGTGGCAGCACCGATTTCCGCCGCCGATGTGAAGGCGTCGCCCGATGGCGTGAATTCGTGTCCGAACGGTTTCAGCTGCTCACCGTAGGCCTCGATAAAGCCGGGCTCGGCCGTGACCTTTGCCGTGTTCCGCTGGGCAGCGCGGGGCGCCGCGATGGCCTCCGAGATGTCCATGCCCAGGTCCACGCGGTTCAGGATTGTCTGGAGGACGGTGGTGATGATGGTTGATCCGCCGGGCGAACCGAGTGCCAGGAACGGATCACCGTCCTTCAGGATGATGGTGGGCGACATCGAGGAACGCGGGCGCTTGCCCGGCTGGATGCGGTTCGGGTCGTCCTCCTTGTAGACGGTGCTGAAGTCCGTCAGCTCGTTGTTGAGCAGGAATCCGCGTCCCGGCACCACGATGCCGGATCCCCCGGTCTGCTCGATCGTGAGGGTGTACTCCACTACGTTGCCCCACTGGTCCGCGACCGTCAGGTTGGTCGTGGAGATGTTTTCAGCATCCGTCTCAGCGGCGGGCGCTGCAGCGGCGGCCGGGCACGCGCCGTCGTACGAGGAGATGTCCCCCGGGTCGACGGGCTTCGAAGCAGCCTTGGCCGGGTTGATCCGGCACGAGCGCTCTTTCCCGAACACCGGGTCCGTGAGCTCGTCGGTGGGGACGTTCACAAAGGCGGGGTCGCCCACGTATTTCGCCCGGTCAGCAAAGGCCAGGGCGCTGGCCTCAAGGTAGTGGTGCAGGGCGGCCGGGTTCTTGCCGTTGGCGTTGCCCATCTCCGAAAGGTTGAAAGGCTCCAGGATGTTCAGCGCCTCGCCCACGGTGGTGCCGCCGCTGCTCGACGGCGCCATGCCGAATACGTCCAGGCCCCGGTACTCCACGTGCGTGGGGTCCTGGTCCAGGGCCTCGTAGGCTGCCAGGTCCTTCGTCGTCATGTGGCCGACCGGGACGGGCAGCGTGGTGCCGGCGGTCTTCGGCGGCGCCTTCACTGCGGCGACGATCTCGTCCGCCACGGGGCCTTCGTAGAAGCCATCGGTCCCCTCGTCCGCGAGGAGCTCATACGTCGCGGCAAGGTCGGGGTTCCGGAAGACACTGCCGACGGCGGGCGCGCTGCCGCCGGGGAGGTAGAGGCTGCTCGTGGACGTAAACGCCGCAAAGCGCTTCTCGTTGTCGAGGGTCTGCTGGCGGAAGGTCTCGTCCACCACGAAGCCGCGGGTGGCCACATCGATGGCCGGCTCGAGGGCGTCGCCAAGGTCCAGGGTGCCCCAGCGTTCAAGCGCGCGCTCCCACGTGGCGGGGGTGCCGGGGACGCCGACGGAGACGCCGCTGGTGACGAGCTCGGGGGTGAAGGGGTAGGGCTTGCCTGTCGCGGGGTCGATGAAGGCGTCGTTGGGCATCTTAGCCGGCGCGGTTTCCCGGCCGTCGATGGTGCCGACTTCACCCGTTTTCGCATCGTAGAAGACGAAGTAGCCGCCCCCGCCGATCCCTGCACTGTAGGGCTCGGTCACCCCCAGTGTCGCGGCCGCGGCGACGGCGGCGTCCGCGGCATTGCCGCCCTTGCGGAGCACCTCGATCGCCGCCGCGGAGGCGTCCGGGTCAACGGTGCTGACCGCGCCGCCGTAGCCGGTGGCGGTGGGCTCCTTCTTGACCTCCCGCGGATCAGCGAACGCAGGGTTCATGACGGCGCCGCCCGTCACGCTCATGGCCAGGACCGCCGTGAGGGCGGCAATTCGACGTCTCACCTTAGGCATGATGACTCCCGAGTCAGGGTGGTGCGGAGTGGGGTGATCGCCACGTTACTCCGGCCCGGAGTGACACTCAACACTCAATTGATTGGCCGGGCGTTTAGCCCCTGATGTGCCACCCGTCGAGGACAACAGGGCCACGGGGGGATGCCAGCGTCGCGGTGAGCGGCGACTGCTGCACGGCGTCGGGCGGGATGGTTCCATCGGTCGGGTCATTGTCAACGGACGGAAGCCGGAGCATGTCGGCAGCCTGCAGCGGGATGCCGCGCAGCACCAAGTGCCGCAACGAGAGGGGCGTGGGCGGCAGGTGGGCACACGGATGTTCGCCGTGCCATTCGATCAGGCTGGGCAGTGCGCCCGCGCATTCCAGACGGCCGTCGTCGCGGACCGTGATGCGCCACTTCAACAATCCGTAGGGGGTTTCCCGCTGAGCTGTGAGCAGCTCGCCCGGGTGGAGGGCAAGCTTGGCAAGGTCCTGACAGAGCGTCTCGATCTTGTGCGTGCGAGCCACTGCGTGCACCAGCCGGGGCGAGTCGCGGATGGCCTCGCGCAGTTCCGGGCGGTCAAGCCCGAACCAGCGGACCCTCCCCGGCGGCGGCGCATCGGGATCGATCGCGATGACCTCGAGGTAGCAGCCGGGGAAGTTCTCGCTGCTGATGTCCATGACTTGGTTGTGGGTGCCCATCAAGGGATGCTTGCCGCCCCCGGCGGGCCGGACACCGAACGTTGCTGCGCACCATGCCGCGCCTTGCTCCAGCGAATCGGCGGCGATGACCACGTGATCGATACGGGGGTTCACAACTCGGCCTTGCCGTCGGGGGCGTTGGCCGCATCGGCCGGGGATCCCTGCCGGCGGCTCGCTACCAGGAACGGTACGGCAATCAGCTGGATTGCGCCGCCGATTGCCAGCGAGGCCGCATATCCATAGGCGTCGGCCGCCCGGCCAAGCAGCGGCTGGACCACCACGCCGCCGCTTGAACCAATGAGCGAATCGAAACTAAGCACCGTAGCCCGCTGCTTCGAGGCGATCATGTCGTTCAGGTAGGCCTGCCGCACGGGAACGCCCGCGGCGTCCACCACCGCCCAGAGGGTCAGCAGCGCCAGGGCCGCCCAGAACACGCGGGTGAACCCGAGGACCACCAAAATCACTGCAGCGAATCCGACGCTGATCATCAGCACGGTGGTGCGCTTGCGGACAAGGCGTCGGATCCGGGGCGCCAGCCAGCCGCCGAGAACTTCGGCCCCGGCCACAACAGCCGCGGCGAGCCCCGCCACGGAGTAGGCGCGCGGGTCCCCGAAAAGCTCGAGGAGGTAGGGCTGCAGTGCGTAGAACACATAGATCCCGACGCCGGCATTGAACGGCCCGGCCAGCATCACGTAACGCACGGGCGGGTTCTTCAAACCGTTCTCGATGGAGGCGGCGAGCACGGTACGGACCGCCCGCAAAGGGCCGGCCGAGCGCTCGGGTGTGAACCCGACGTCGTGCATAAGGCGGAACGCCACCAGGAACATGGCCAATAGCACGCCCACACGGATCAGGAAGGGGACGCCCAGGTTGGTGACCTGGGCGATCACGCCCCCGGCCACCGAGCCGACGAGCATCGCAACCCCGGAAACCATCACCCCGCGGCCCAGCACCGCCTCCATCCCGCCTTCATAGCCCTCGAAACGCAAGGCGTCGACGAGCCAGGCCTCCACTGCCCCCGAAAAGAAGGTGAAGCCCAGGCCGAGCAGGACCGACACCAGCGCCCACCACCAGAAAGGGGCCGACAGTTGCCAGAGCAGGTAGTAGAAGTAGGTGGAGACGGCGAGGGTGACCGTGCCGAGGAGGAATGAGACACGGCGCCCCCAACCGTCCGCCACCACTCCGGTGGGCACCTCGAACAGCACCATGCCCACCGTGAAGAAGGCGTTGGCGGCAAAGGCTTCGAGGTTGCTGAGCCCGGCATCCAGCAGGAAGAGCGTGTTGATGCCCCAGATGAACGACGCCGCAACGGTATTGCCCAGCGTCAACGTCAGATAGATGCGCTGAATCTTTCGGGCGCCGGCGCTCATCGCGTTGACGTCCCCGCTAGGGCGAGGTAGGAGCACGAGCCCATTCTCGTCCGGTTAGCCTGCGTGCACCAGTGCAGATGCTGCCGGATCCGCGGCACGCTCCGCTACGGCATCAGGCGAGGCGGCTCCGGACGATCTCGCTGACGGTCTTGCCGTCAAACCGTCCCGCGACCTTGGCGGTGACCGGCTTCATCACGGCGCCCATCTGCCGGATGGACGGTTCCTGGCCGTCGGCCTTCAGCGCCGCGATTGCCTCGTCAACAATCGCTTCGACCTCTTCACGGGTCAGAGCCTTGGGCAGGTACGCCTCGATGATCTCGGCTTCGGCGATTTCCGCCGCGGCCCGCTCAGTCTCGCCGGCTTCCGTGTAGATCTTCGCGGTGTCACGGCGTTTGGCGGCTTCCTTCTGGAGCAGCCCGGTGATCTGGGCATCGTCCAGTTCGATCGGGGTCTTTCCCGATTTCTCGCGTGTCTCGATCTCGCCCAGGACGTTGCGCACCGTGGTCAACGCCACCTTGTTCCGGTCTTTCATGTGGATCACAACATCGCCGTGGAGGCGTTCTTTGAGCGTGCTCATGGTGTTCTCGTTTCGTTGGCTTTGCCTCCATTGTCCCCGCTCGCCGCCGCCTCCGCTGCCTTCTGCCGCGCCCTACTTCACCTGCTTGCGCAGGGCACGGCCCAGACGGGCCGCAGCTTCCTCGAGTTGCGGCTCGCTGACATGCATCCAGGCAACGTGATTATTCACCAAAGGGCCTATACCGTCTAAGCCTGAACATGGCGTCACGAAATCCCGGATCCAATCGAACAACTTCTTTGTATCCTCCGACGGCCTCCGTCAGGCGCCCCGATCTTTCAGCCTTACGTGCCATCGCATAAATGATCTCCTTGTGGGCACGACTAACAAGTCCGCTTGGATCCGTGGCTGATGAATCCAAAGCCACCAAATCCCGGTGAAGGGCAAGGACTGAGCGCCAGTCACCCATCTCGGCGTGCTGCCACATCAGCTTGCGCAGATCCGCAAGCCGTTGTCGTCGCTCACATGATTCACGGCGGGGACCAGCATCCTGGAAGTCCGGGTCGTCCTGTATGCGTTCGTATCCCCGCGCTGCAACTGCCCAATCCCCGACGTTTTGGGCTTGGCGGGCAGCGTAGTAGATGTCGACGAACTCCTGGCTTTGTCGGGCGCCGGCCAGAAGGGCAGCTGCGTCGCGGAATTCCGTATCGAGCGTCAGCAAGTCACCCAGCAGACTGATGGCGGTTGGATATTGCTTCTCGCGAAGCGACGAAAGCGCTCGCTCGTACAAGGCCAATTTCCGCGGCTCTTCTGTACCGTGGTCGATTGGAGAACTCGTCGGAGCTGGAGGGATGAGACCCGCGCCGGAGGTCACCCCGGTGAGATTGAATAGCCGTGTAGCATCACCGCGTACATACAGTACTGGGGTTACCCATTCAAAAGTTCCTAGCCCCATTATCGATCTGCGTCCGCTATTGGCAGCCCTATCGATGTCTCGGCCGTGAGCGAGGGCGCCATAGAAGCCTCGCGAGAAGGCGATTGCGGCGCTATCTGTAACAGTGAACTGCATGGCTGCCACAGCACTGATTCCTCCGCGGACCAGAGCCGCGGCAGTTCCAGAGAAGAGATCATCCTTTCCCGATTCCCCTGAGGAACAGGAATTGAGTACCACCAAGCGCGGTGTGGGCTCCGCTTCCCTCAGTAGCTGCAGAAGACGTGACGATTCGACCATGGATGATCGCCCTGTGGCAGATTCCAGCGCAAGAAGGCCTTCCTGCCTGACCACGTCGTAGTCCCCGTGGCCAATAAAATGCACAACATGCCATGGCCCGTCCAGCAACGCGGACTGGATCCCATCCCAGGTAGCGTTAGGCACCCAGCGAAGCTCGATTAACCCGGCAGAAATCGGCTCAGCAAGTGCCGTTGTGAGGTTTTCCTTCTCGGCCTCAGTGTCGAGTGCTGGCAAGTCACGGACCGCCGGGACAACGCCGAGGATTCGCAGTGGCGGTTCAACGGCCAGTGGACGATAGCTGTAATCGGCCGCGGGGACGCGTCGGAGCAAGGGCAACTCATGACAGAGGTAAGATTCGGTTTCTCGGTCATAGAGCATCTCCCACGGCAGTGCCACCAACTCCGGGGCCCCCAGCCTGAGTACCACCCGCAGCGGGTGACCACTATTCTGTGCTGCGCCCAGGCTTGCCCGATATGTTCCCTTTACGGCGCCCGTAAATAGGGCATTAAACATCTTCTCGCCCACGTCATGCAGGGGTTGTTCCGAAATAGGTATTGTGCGTCGGGCAGAGACCGCCGACGCGAGGACAGTCGCTTCCAAATCAGAAATTCGAGCAAGGATAGCATCGACATCCAGCCGAATCCTGGAGGAAGTTTCACCTCCCGAAGGCGCGTGGACAACTCGGACAGAATAGTTGCCTCTCCGGGAACCGGAGGTGATTTCCAGTTCAATGTCTCCGTCCACAGCGACCTTCTCATGCGCACATGCGAACTTTCACCCATCAGGGCCTTATGGAAATCCTGATGTCCCATAAGACTGGCCCACGAAACGATGCACCACAAGACCATCCAGAATGCCAACCCTTTGACCTCATGTCAGTACAAAGTCTTGACTCTTTCGTTAGAGCGCTCTAACGTTGGTGGCAGCACGTGACCTGGCGCACTCGCCGGGACCCCCACCGACGGTCCAGTTGGACGGGCCAAACGATCTGAGGAAGTCAACAATGTCGTTGCACGCAGCACACCCCATCGCACCGGGAAACAAGCCCGGATCCAAACATCGCGGGTATCTGACCCGCCTTACTGTCATCTCCACCCTGGGCGGCCTACTGTTTGGCTACGACACCGGGGTTATCTCGGGCGCATTGCTCTACATGCAGGATTCACTGAGCATGAGCCCGGTCGAAGAAGCCACCGTGGTCAGCGCCCTGCTGTTCCCGGGTGCTGCGGTCGGCGCGCTGAGCGGCGGCCGGCTGGCCGACACGCTCGGCCGCCGCGGCACGCTCCTCATTTGCGCCCTGCTTTTCCTGGTCGGCGCCCTGGGTTGCGCGATTGCACCGAACGTCGGATTCATGGTGGTGGCCCGCGTGATCCTGGGCCTCGGCGTTGGAGCCGCAGCCGTCACCTGCCCCCTCTACCTGGCAGAAATGGCGCCGGCACACCTGCGCGGCCGCATGGTAACGATCAACGAACTGATGATCGTGACCGGCCAGATGCTCGCCTTCGCCATCAACGCCCTTCTTGACACCCTGATCCACGATCCCGAGGTCTGGCGCCTCATGCTGGGAGTGGCCTCCATCCCCGCAATCGCCCTGCTGATCGGTATGCTCATCCTGCCTGAATCGCCCCGCTGGTTCGCGATCCGGGAACGGTTTGCGGACAGCCGTCGCATCCTTGACCTCAGCCGCAGCCCCGAGGAAGCCGACTTCGAATACAAGGAAATCGTTGAATCCGCCACCACTGCAAAGACCGAACGGTCCCACGCATGGCGTGACCTGAAAAACAATCCGTGGATGCGCAAGCTGCTGTGGATCGGCATCGGGCTGGCCGTCGTCCAGCAGGCAACCGGCATCAACACGGTCAACTACTACGCACCCACCATCCTGGAACGCAGCGGACTGGGAGTCAGCGCATCCCTGGTAGCCACCGTCGCCGTGGGGGTGACCTCGGTGCTGATGACCGTGCTTGGCATCTACCTGCTCGGCTTCATCGGCCGGCGCCGCATGCTGGTCATCGGGTTCTCCGGCGTTGTCGCCTCCCAGGCGATCCTCGCCGTCGTCTTCATGCTGCCGCAGTCGGATTTTGTCAGCTACACCATCCTGGCCGCCATGATGCTGTTCGTCGCTTTCGTGCAGTGCTTCATCGGCACCTGCGTCTGGCTCCTCCTTTCCGAGATCTTCCCGATGGCCATCCGCGGCTTTGCCATGGGGATAGCCGTCTTTGCCCTCTGGACTGTCAATGCCGGCATCTCCTTCCTGTTCCCGATCCTCGTTGTGGCACTGGGCTCCACGGGAACCTTCGCGGTCTTCGTCCTGGTGAACGTCGCCTCCCTGGTCTTCGTATCCAAATGCGTACCCGAGACCAAGGGCCAGTCGCTGGAAGAACTGGAGGTGCATTTCCGCACCGGCAGCCTTCCCGTCATCACGCCCGCGGTGGCCTCCGGCGCAAAGGCCGGCGCCTAGTAACAGTTTGTCCGTCTCCATAGCCAGGCCACTGTGACGATCGCGGCCGGGGCGGCAGGCAGCCGCCCCGGCCGCGATACGCTTACGTGCAGAATGCGGCGGATCGGCGGGGAGTGAATTGAAGCACCAGGAAGCGGCGAAACGCCCCACTATTTACGACGTAGCGCGGGTGGCCGGCGTCTCCCGTGCCCTGGTGTCGCTCGTGCTGCGCGGCTCCCCCAAGGTCAGCGCTGAAAAGAAGCAGGCAGTTGCCGAGGCCATCGCCGAGCTCGATTACCGGCCCAGCAACGCGGCACGCTGGCTTGCCAGCGGCCGCACCCGGATTGTCGGGGTGCTGCTGGACGACCTGGCTAATCCCTGGTTCGTGGAACTGCTCGACGGCCTGCAGAGCGTACTCGGGGAAGAGAACCTGCGGATGGTCCTCAGTGATCCCACCTATCTGGCCCGGCCCGATGAGAGCCCGGTGTCAGCGTTCATGGATCTCCGCGTGGACGGGCTCATCATTGCCGGCGACGTCCAGCCCGACGACGATCTGCTGCGGGCCACTGCGCACACACCGACCGTCGTGGTCGGCACCCGCACGTTCGAACTTCCCTCTGCGGACCTCGTCACCAACGACGACGTTGCCGGAGCCTGCGCCGCCGTCGAACACCTGATCAGCCTCGGCCACCGTGATATCGCCTACCTCACGGCCCCGACCGGGTCAGCCGCACTGCGTGCGGGCTCCTACCGGGACACGATGGCCCGCCACGGCCTGCAGGATCACATCCGCGTAGTGCAGACAGACCTGAGCGAACACTCCGGCTTCGAAGCAATGAACGGCCTCATTGACAGCGGCCGGACCCCCACCGCGGTCATGGCCACCAACGACGTCCTCGCCGTCGGAGCGCTCTCAGCCGCCGATGACCACGGCATCAGCGTCCCCTCCCGGCTTTCACTCGTCGGCTACGACAACACCTACCTGGCCGGAATCCGGCATCTATCGCTGACCAGCGTGGACCCCGTAAGCCGCGACGTCGGCATCCGCGCCGCCCGCCTGCTCCTCGAGCGCATGGCAGACCCGGGCCTGCCCCAGCGCACCGAAGTTCTGACCCCGCGCCTGGTGGTGCGGAACAGCACCGCCGCGGCCCCGACGGGCTAGGGAATCGCCGCAACGGCGTCGATTTCGACCAGGAAGTCACCCAGGAACGAACCGACAGTGGTACGTGCCGGGTAGGGGGTTTCGACAAACCCTTCGTAGGTGGCGTTGAACCCGGGAAAATCCCGGCCGGGGTGGTGCAGATGCACTGTTGTTTTGACGACGTGGGAAAAGTCCAGTCCGTGCCCTGCCAGGACGCCGGCAAGGTTCTTCATCGCTTGGAGGGTCTGCTCCTCTATGGTGATGCCGACGGTCTCACCGGTGACTGGGTCGTGTGGTGTCTGGCCGGCAGTGAAGAGGAACCCGTTGGCGGCGATGGCCTGGGAGTAGGGACCGGCCGGGCTGGGCGCGAGGTCTGTGGTTACTTGCTGTCGAAACATGGAAATCGTTCCTTCGGTATGGCCGGCGTCGTGGCGCCGGCCGGTGTTGGTGATGTTCTCAGAGGACCTTGGAAAGAAAGGCCCGGGTGCGTTCGTGCTGGGGTGAGCCAAGGACCTGCTCCGGGGGCCCGCTTTCGACGACGACGCCCTGGTCCATAAAGACCACCTGGTCGCTGACCTGGCGGGCGAAGCCGAGTTCGTGGGTGACCACCACCATGGTCATCCCGGCCTCGGCCAAGGACTTCATGACGTCGAGCACCTCGCCGACGAGTTCCGGATCGAGGGCTGACGTTGGCTCGTCGAAGAGCATGAGCTTGGGTTTCATGGCCAGCGCCCGTGCGATGGCGATCCGCTGTTGCTGGCCGCCGGAGAGTTCCTGCGGGAAGGAGTGCCCACGGTTGCCGAGCCCGACCCGGTCCAGCAGCGCCTGCGCCTCGGCGGTGACCTCGTTCCGGGGCCGGCCGAGCACATGGACGGGTGCTTCCACGATGTTCTCCAGCACGGTCATGTGCGGGAAGAGGTTGAACCGTTGGAAGACCATGCCCGCGTTCAGCCGTGAACGCGCGGTCTGGCGTTCCTTCATTTCGTAGAGACGTCCGTTGCGCTCGGTGTACCCGACGAGGTGCTCGTCCACGTACAGTCGTCCGGCGTCGACCTTTTCCAGGTGGTTGATGCACCGGAGGAAGGTGGTCTTCCCCGAGCCGGACGGTCCGATCAGGCAGGTCACGGACCCGCGTTCGATCCTCAGGTCAATGCCTTTCAGGATTTCCGTTGAGCCGAAGCTCTTGCGGACTCCCCTGGCTTCCACCATCGCGGTATTCATCATGCGGTCCTTGTCTGTGTCGGGACGTTTGCAGGTCCCTTGGCGCGGCGCGGCCGGCGCGGGGCTGCGTCGAAGCCTCGGCCATACCGTCGCTCGAGTTTGGTCTGGAAGAAGCTCAGGATGGTGGTCATCAGCAGGTACCACAGGCTGGCGACGATGAGCAGCGGAATGGTCTGGTAGTTGGTGGCGTAGATGATCTGGGCCGAATACAGCAGGTCCGAGATCGCCAGGACGCTGACCAGGGAGGTGCCCTTGAGCATGGAGATGACCTGGTTTCCGGTGGGCGGCAGGACCACCCGCATCGCCTGGGGCAGGATGACCCGGCGCATCAGCTGGCCGCCGTTCATCCCCAGGGCCCGGGCGGCGTCGTACTGGCCCTTGTCCACGGATCCGATCCCGCCGCGGATGATTTCGGCCATGTAGGCTGCTTCGTTCAGCGCGAGCCCGAGCAGCGCGGCTGTCAGCGGGGAGATGAGGACGTTCGCCGATCCGAGGACTACGGACGGGCCGCCAAGGGGAAGGCCGAAGGCGATCACCGGGTACAGGGCGGCAATGTTGTACCAAAAGATCAGCTGGACGAGCAGTGGCGTGCCGCGGAAGAACCAGATGTAGCCCCTGCTGATGGTGCTCAGGATCGGGTTCTTCGATAGCCGCATCACCGCCAGGACCGTGCCGAGGGCGATGCCGGCCGTCATGGACACCACGGTGAGCAGGATGGTCAGCCCGGCACCGGCCAGGATCTGCGGGGCGAAGAGATAGGAGACGACGACGTCCCAGTGGTACCGCTGGTTCACGGCCACGTCCCATGCCGCGCTGAGGGCAACGACAATGAGGACGACGGCGATCGCCAACCGGACGGGGTGCCGGAGGGGCACCACCGGGATTGAGTCCGCGGGCGCCGTTGGGCTTTCCGGCCTGGTGTCAGGGATTGAGTGTTGCTGCATGGTGTTCACGTCCTATTGGGCGAAATTGACGCGGGCGTCGGTGATGGCGCTGGAATCAAGACCGTACTTCCCGAGCACATTGAGGTAGGAGTCGCTCTTGATCACGGAATCGAGCGCTGCGGAGACTGCTTTGACCATGCCCGAGTCCTTGGGCATCCCGACCCCGACCGGGGTGAAGTCGTATTTCGAGGCGATCTCGATCTGCGGGTTCTGCGAGGCAGCGAAGTCGAGAATGGGTGAATCCGCGAGGACGGCGTCGAGGCGTCCACTCGTGAGCGCCGAGATGGCCTGCCGCGTGTCCTGGAACTCGCTCCGCTGGATCGTGCCGTTGCCGGCGGCGGTGCAGTCTTCATCAGTGGCGGGGACATTGACGGCGAGCTGGTAGGAACCCGTCAGGAGGCCCACCTTCTTACCGCACAGGGACCCTTCACTGCTGATCCCCAGCGGGTTGCCGCTGGGCACGGCAATGGAATTGCCCATCTGCATGTAGTCCACGAAATCCAGGACCTCCATGCGCTTCGCCGTGGGGGTCATGGACGAGACGGTCATGTCGTACCGGCCGGCGGCCAGGCCGGGGATGATGGAATCGAAATTGGCCACCTGGATCTCCACCTTCACGCCGAGGGTCTCCCCGATGAGCCGGGCGACGTCGGGGTTGGTGCCCGTCATCTCCTGGGTGCCTTCGCGGTAGAACTGCGTCGGCGGTTCGTTGGTGGGGATCGCGACGCGCAGGACCTTTGTTGCCTTGATGGATTCCGGGAGGAGCTTGGCGGCCGCCTCGTTGACCGCCAGGGCCGGGACGCCGGTAGCCTGCCCGGCGTCGGACGTCGACGACGCGGGCGCCTGCGCACCGCAGGCCGTGAGGGCCAGCAGTAGGGCAGAAATGACGACGGCGGCGGGCAGGCCGGGCCGGGTGCGTTGGATTCGCGGGGATATGGGAGTTTTCATGAGGGAATGCCCATCTCTTCCAGCCCGTGGCTGGCTTCCGGGGCCGGTGAAGTGCGGGCAAAGGGTGCGTTGCGGTGCCGGATCAGGTCCCGGCCTTCTAGCCGAAGCTCCTGGATCGTGGACACTCCGAGGAGCATCATGGTTCGCGTCATTTCGGCCCGGAACATCTTCAGGACGTGGGCAACACCGGCCTGGCCGGCGGCTGCCAGGCCGTACAGGTAGGGGCGGCCGATGGAACAGGCGTCGGCGCCGAGGGCGATGGCCTTGATGACGTCCGAGCCGCGGCGGATGCCGCCGTCGACAATGATTTCAAGCCGTCCTTCCGCCCTGTCCACGATGTCCGGGAGCATATCCAGGGGCGCGGCCATGTGATCCAATTGCCTGCCGCCGTGGTTGCTGACCTGGATGGCGTCAATACCGATCTCGGCCGCAGTGACGGCATCGTTGGGGTTCACCACTCCCTTGAGGATGATGGGGCCGTTCCAGCGCGCCCGCAGATCCCGGATGTCATCCCAGTCGGTGGGTTCGTAAGAACCGGCAAGCAGCGTCCGCCACATGTCAGGCGTACTGGACAGGGGGCCTTGGGGGATTTCGGCGTCAAGGTTGGGGAACGCAATCGCGTCATGGGCCAGGAACCCCAGGGCCCACCGGGGGTGCAGCGCTCCTTCCACAACCGTTTTCAGCTTGATCGACGGCGGCGCGGTGAACCCGTTGCGGTAGTCACGTTCGCGGTGGCCGATTGCCCGGCAATCGACATTGACCAGGAGGGCTTCGTAGCCGGCCGCCGCGGCCCGGTCCAGGACAGCCTGCAGCTCGGCCTTGTCCGCCATGGGTTCGATGTTGAACCAGCGGCGCAGCCCGGGAGCGGCGGCACTCACCTGTTCCATCGGCGTCGTGCTCAGGTGTGCCAGGCCGTAGGGGACGCGGGCTTCCTCTGCGGCGCGGGCGACGGCGCTCTCCCCGTCCGGGTGGAACAGCCGGGTGCCGCCGGTGGGGGCGAGCGTCAGCGGCATCGAGACCGGTCCGCCGAGGAGGCTTGAGCTGAGGTCCAGGTTCTCCACCGATCCCCACTTGGGCAGGAAGGACCAGTCGTCGAAGGATGACCGGTTGCGCCGCAGGGACACCTCGTCCTCCCCGCCGCCCTCGATGTAGTCATAAATGCTCCCGGGCAGGCGCTTCGCGGCCAGTCTCCGCATGTCCTCTACGCTGTAGCAGCGCCGGGACAGGCGCTCCGAGGGAGTCCGGGCCGGCCCCTGGACCGTTGCCAGCGCCCTGATGTCTTTGAATTTCATTGCTGATCCTCTGGGTTCAATGAAGGACTTCCTTGTCACTTCCTTTCCCAATGGTGACGCAGATCTCGCACCGTCTATATGTGAAATCTCCTAGAAGTTCGCGTGGCCTCTTGTGATAACTTCTAGATATGAAAATCGAGGAATCGAACCTGACGGAGGGCGATCTTCAGGGCGCCGTCGTACGCCTGTCGGACTGCATCCAGCTGATGCAGGCCGATCTGGTGCATGCCAACCCCACACCGGAGAACCTCGGCCATCCGGTCTCGGACGTCCTCATGTACGATCCCCTCGACGAATGGATGAATGTCGATGACCGCATCATCCTGGCCGTCGGCCTGACCGGAGGCTCGGCAGATTTCGACCAGTTGCTGCACCGGGCCTCCAACAGCAACGCCGCAGCCGTGATCGTCAAAGCCCACGGGACGCCCCTGGAACAGCTGCGTTCCGCCGCGGACCGGCACAGCCTGGCCGTGCTGGTGGCACCCGACAACGTGGACTGGACGCGACTGGTGGCGCTGGCCAGGGCATCAGTCATGGGGGCAGCCGCCGATTCAGTCTCCGGAGTCCGGCTCGGCGACCTTTACGCGTTCGCCAACGCCGCCGCGTCGATCACCAACGGCGCGGCGAGCATCGTGGATCCGCTCGGACGCGTGCTGGGGTATTCGACATTGCCGGGACAGCCCGTCGACGAACTGCGCCGCGTCACTACCCTCTCCTTGCAGGAGGTCAAACCGCCGGCCTTCGACTCGGACTTCAAGATCGTCTATGCGTCCGCGGGAGCGGTTCTGATCCCCGGAATCGGCGATGAAATGCCGCGGCTCGCACTGGCCGTGAGGGCGGGCGGCGAACTGCTCGGTTCCATCTGGATCATCGATCCCGGCAATGACAAACGGGAAGCGGCCCTGAACGCGCTCGACAGGATGGCACCACTGGCAGGCCTCCATATGCTCCATGCCCGCTCGGCGTCGGACTTCGGCGAACGCCGGAACGGGGACCTCATCCGCACGCTGATGGACGACCCCGCGCACGCCTCCTTTGCTGCCGCCCAACTGGGGCTCGATGCGGCCCGCGGGCTCGCTGTCGCAGCGTTCTCCATCGTCCGGCCCGAAACGGGAAGCCTTGAGTCCGTGCGTGAGATCCAGCGGCTGCTGCACCTCGTCACCACCGTCTGCAAAATCCACTTCAACACCAGCCACAGCGCCCTGATCGACTCGGTGGTCTACGCCCTGCTGCCCTGTGAAGGAAACGCCCCCAGGCCGGCGCACCGGCGTCTGGTCCAGGAAATCGGTGCCTACGCCCACACGATCAGCTCCCACCCGCTGGTCGCGGCAGTGGGGGGCATCGCGCCCCGGGTGGAGGACCTCCCGGGATCCCGGACCGAGGCGCTGCAAACCCTGCACTACATGGTCCGCCTGCAGGCGGAAACCCCGCGCTCCAGCGGAGCCCAGTCCCCCGCCGCCGGGTTGTTCGAGGACTACCGGGTCCCGCTGAGTCTCTTGAAAATCGGTGCGTTCATCGCCGAAACAGGACTCTCCGACGTGGACGACATCAGCAGGATCCAGGCCCACGATGCCTTACAGCAAACCGAATATCTGGACACCCTGAGGGCATATCTGGCTTCCAATGGAAGCATGTCGGCGATGGCGGAACATCTCCACGTGCACAACAACACCGTGCGCTACCGGGTTGCACGGCTGGTAAAAGACTTCAACCTCGATCTCGACGACCCGCAAAAGCGGCTCTGGCTCTGGCTGCGCCTGACCACTATGGACCTGGCCCGTCAGTGACGCTGGTCGAGCGCGTCGAGGAGCCGCTTGACCGAACCTCCGAGGTTCCATTCGGTGGCCAGGCGCTCAAGGTCGGCCCGCGGATCGCCGACGACGGGGTGCAACCGGGCGCCCGCCTCGTCCAGCGTCGGCAGCCCGAGGTCGCGCACTACGTTCACGACGGCGGGAGCCACCTTCAGGTAGTCCGTCGCCGCTGCGAGCTTCGCCCGCACGGACGCGGACAGCCCGCTTTCCGCACCCGTCGCCGCCTCGAGCAGCAGGTCGAGGGTGCCGTACTCCCCGAGCAGTGACGCGGCCGTCTTCTCACCGATGCCGGCCACGCCCGGCAGCCCGTCGGAGCTGTCACCCCGAAGGATTGCGTAGTCCGCGTACTGCTCGGGCAGCACGCGGTACTTGCCCACGATGACCGCGTCGGTGACGACTTCGAGGTTCTTCATGCCGCGCGCGGTGTAGATCACGCGCACGTTGCGGTCGTCGTCGACGACCTGGAAGAGGTCGCGGTCGCCCGTGACCACGTCCACCGGCAAGCCGGCATTGCTGGCGTAGGTGCCGACGACGTCGTCGGCCTCGTGTTCAGCAGCCCCCACGACGGCGATGCCGGCCAGCTCCAGCACCTTCCGGATCATCGGGATCTGCGCCTCCAGCGCGTCCGGCACCACTTCGATGTCGGGGCCACCGGCCACCGCCTCGGCCACCCGGTGCGACTTATAGCTGGGAATGAGGTCGACACGCCACTGCGGCCGCCAGTCATCGTCCCAGCACGCAATGAGATGCGTCGCTTCGAAGTCGGCGGTGAGCCGGGCGATCATGTCCAGCAAGCCGCGAACAGCGTTCACCGGCGTGCCGTCGGCGCGGCGGATCGTGTCCGGCACACCGTAGAAGGCGCGGAAGTACAGGGAGGCAGTGTCCAGCAGCATCAGGCGGTGGGGCATACCTGATCCTCACATGGAAACGCTTCGTTGAGAATCCGATTGGCGCGCAGGCAGCCGTTCAGAGCTCCCGGTAGTAATAAAGCATCGGCTCCGTGCCGTCGGGTTCGGTGTTGGTGAACCCGCGGGCCTCGTAGAACCGGCGCGCGTCCGTGTCCTCGCCGTCGACGTTGATTTCGAGCAATGCGCCGCCGCGGCCGCGCACCAGCTCGCAGGAGGCAGCGAGCAGTGCGCTGCCCAGTCGACGGCCCCGCAGGCCGGGCCGCACGTACAGTTCGTCGAGGATCGCGACCGGCCCCGGGTACCAGACGTTGGAGCGGAAGCTCAGCACCGCAAGTCCGCCTGCCGGTTCGCCGACGAGCAGCACCACGACGTCCTCCCCCGCCAGCAACTCCGCCACCCGCGACGTCAATTTGCCGATGCCCGGGCTGGGTGTCTCGAACTCGGTGTTGAAATCATGGAGCATCCGGGCAACGGTTGCGGCGTCGGCGGGAGTCGCCCGGCGGGGCGGCTCACTGCGGGCAGGATCGTCAGGGGTCACGGCTTCATCATGCTCGGCGCATCGGCCTGCGTCCACCCTGGCATGCGTCCACCCTGGCATGCGTCCACCCCGGCTTATGTGCCGGCGGCCACGGGGTCTAGTGGGCGGGCGCGGCGACGTCTTCCAGCACGGTCCTGTCGAAAAACCTGATCTCGCCCGTTGCCTCGAAGAACACCGGAACCACTGACGTGCTCGCGTCCTTGGATGTTTCGAAAATTTCGGGCGCACCGCCATGCTTCCGGGCAATGGTTCCCACCAGTTCGGTGCCGCGAACGCGGACGGTTCGGTATTTGTAGCTCACGCTGACTCCTTCGTCGACTAAGGCACACCCTACTCCCTGTGCCAGCCTCCACGGACGGTTCCGGCTACGCCTGACCCTCAGCGGCGAGAGGGACGCGCAGGCTGCCGTACCGCTCCATCCGGTGCCAGCCCAGGTGCACGCCCGCCAGCGCGGTGACCACGGACTGGATTACCACCAGATACATCAACTGCCGGTAGACGAACTGCTGGAGTGGTAGCGTCCACAGCGGCCCGAGCCGTTCCTTGTCCAGCCGGAACGCATACGTGGCCATGAGCATCTGAACCACCAGGAAGACGAGCCAGAGTGCCGCGATCCGGAGCGGATCGAGGAAGATCAGTCCGTAGACAGCAAAGACATCGACCACAGGGGCGAACAGGGGAAGCAGCACCTGGAGAACGAGCAGGTAGCCGAGCCCGCGCCGGCCGAGTTTGCCGGCCGCTCCCCGCTGCACCACCGCGCCGCGGTGCTTCCACATTGCCTGTAATGTGCCGTAGCACCAGCGGTACCGCTGGCGCCACAGGGCGCCGAGGGTGGCAGGGGCCTCGGTCCAGGCCCGCGCGTCGTCCTGGTAGACGACGCGCCAGCCGTCACGGCACAGCGACATGGTGAGATCCGTGTCTTCGGCGAGCGTGTCGTCGCTGACTCCGCCGACCCGCAGGAGGGCCTCCCTGCGGAAGGCACCAATGGCCCCGGGTACGGTTGGCATGCACTCGGCGACGTCGAACAGCCGGCGGTCCAGATTGAAGCCGACGACGTACTCGATGTGCTGCCACGCGCCGAGGATGCCGCCGCGGTTGGCCACCTTGGTGTTACCCGAAATGGCCCCCACGCGCGGGTCAGCGAAAGGCTGGATGAGGGCACGAACCGTGTCCGGCTCGAAGACGGTGTCTCCGTCAACCATCACCACAAGGTCGTGGCTGGCAGCGTCAAGCCCGGCGTTGAGGGCGGACGGCTTGCCCCCGTTCTCCTTCCGGATGACGGTGACGCCCGGCAGGCCAAGGGCTTCCACGATGCCTGCGGTCCCGTCGGTTGAGCCGTCGTCCACCACGATGATCTCAACGGGATGGGTGGAAGCGACGATGGACCGGACCGCGGCTTCAATCCCGACGGCCTCGTTGTAAGCGGGGACAATCACACTCACGGGTTCCGTGATCTCCGGCCTGACCGGCACGTCCATCCGCCGCCGGCCCCGGCTGAGTGTCTGCAGGCGCCGTGCAGCCCTGCTGTGGCGGGCCGCGAACCCGACCACAAGGAATGCCCGGACCAGCGTCACGAGGCCTGCCGCAACGAGCCCCCACGATATGGCGGTGACGACAAAGTCGCTCAACTGGATGCCCCGCACGAACGCCGTTCCGGTCATCTGTTCCGGGGCGGACGCCTCCCGCATGCTGTCAATACCTATCGCGTCACCAACGCTTGTGACGCGATAGCCCTGCCCGGCGAAACGCGACAACGCGGAATCGAGCGCGGCAACGGTCTGTTCCCTGTCACCACCGCCGTCGTGCATCAGGAGCACCTGCCCTTGAGGGCCGGACAGGGCGAGATTTTGCTCGATAGCCGTGGCCCCCGGCCGCCGCCAATCCTCGCTGTCGACGGTGCTCAGCACCGTGATGTAGCCCTCGTCCGCCGACGTTCGCATGGACGACCAGGTGCTGTCGTTGATCGCATCGTTCCCGGAGCTGTACGGCGGACGCAACAACGAGGTCGCGTGGCCGGTGATTCCGGCGATGGCTTCCTGGGCGCCCTGGACTTCGAGGTCGCGCCGCCACGACGGAGCCGTGCCCAGGTCTGTGTGGGTGAGCGTGTGAACACCAATTTCGTGACCGTCGGCAATGATGCGGCGCATGAGGTCGGGGTTGTCGATCGCCGCCGAACCAACCACAAAGAACGTCGCACGAACGTGGTGTTTCCGCAGGACGTCGAGGATCTGCGGTGTCCAGGCGGGGTCCGGTCCGTCGTCGAACGTCAGCGCGAGCGTATGGTCCGGCGGAGTCACGGTGCGGACCGCCCCGCCGCGGGAGTCGACCACCGGACCGCCACCGGAGACGGCATCCGGCACGCTACCCGCCGAGGTGCTCGACGGCACGGAGTCATCGCCGATCCCGGCGAGGTGGTGCATGTATCCCTGCACCGCGAGGGCAACGCCCAGGGCAAAGAGGACAGCGATAAGGACGAACCAGTGAGCCCTGACGCTGACGGGACCGGACTTGACGGGGCGGCTCACCCTCACGGCTGCGGCGGCGCCGACGGACGCGTGGCCTGGCCCGGCGCCGTCCCGCTCTTGCCTGGCGCCGCCGGCTCCGTTCCGGGTGCGGGTTCTGTCACGGCCTCCGACGGAGGCGCCTTGCGGACTGCAGTACCAGTGTCCGTTCCACCAGCCGGTGGCGTCACCGGAACGGCCGTTGGCCCGGTTGCGGGCGCCTGGAATGCGGTCTGTGCCGCGGGCCCGGCCGGCACAGCCTGCGGGGCGGGGGGCGCGGCCTCGCTGGACGGCGGTGCCGGAGGCGAAGACGGAAGGTCATGGGCCGCGGGAGCTGCGGCGGGAGGCAGCGGCAGGTAGGGCGCGGCGACATTGGACCCGCCGATGAACGCCACCACCAGGAGGACAACGTACGCCGCCACGAGCCCGAGGGACCCGAGGCCCAGAAGCTTCACGAGCCGCAGGCGCCGCCCTGACTGATCGACAAAGACCGGCCCGCGCGGCTGCGCGGACCCTGGCTGATCGGACGTTTCATCAAAAGCTAGCATCGGGCATCAACCTTAGAGGATCCGCGATCCGCATCCCAAAAGTGTGACCCAAGGCCCATCAAGGCCGGGAGCCGGCCCTGGCCTCATAAAACGCGTCGAAGCGATCCCGCCCGATGCGTCCCAGCTTTTCGACCGTATGCCAGCTGATGACCGCCACCAGCAGGGTCAGCAGGATGGCCGCCACGGACACGAACGGCGGCAGGTCGGCTGTGGATCCGCCGTTGAGCCAGAGAATGACCACATAGTTCCAGAGGTACGCGGCGTAGGAAATGGTGCCCAGAAGCTGCAGGGGTCGCGTCCAGGAAGGCATCACCTGCCAACGGGAAGCGGCCAGCACCACGAGGACAGCCGCGGCAACCATGGCCAGCGGGCCTCCCACGAAGAAGAAGGCCGGAGATTCGTTGGCCTTGGGGAAGAACACCAATGCTGCAAGAACGACGATCGACCCGAAGAGGCCCGCTTGCCTCAGCCGGGGGCCGGAGAACCAGCGGAACACCCGGACCCGGTAGAGGCGCAGCGCCGAACCGACGATCAGCCCGAGGCCCCACGTCGTGGGAAGTGCGTAGACCAGGGAGTGCAGGTGCGGGGCCAGGATCAGCATCCCCAGCACACTGGCTGTCATCAGCGAGATGACGACGGCGGCAGACCAGCGGATCAGCCGCCATTGACGGTTCTTCCGCAGGGCGAGCACCAGCAGCGCCGGCCAGACCAGATAGAACTGTTCCTCCACCGCTAGCGTCCAGAGCGGTCCGATGGCCATGCTGACATCGAACGGAAGCGGCAGGTCTTTGAGATAGCCGAAACCGGCAAGGAGGGTGTAGCCGATGATTCCCTTGGAACGGTCCCCCAGGACGTCGGCCGTCAGTTCCACGATGGCGTAGACGCCAAGGAAGGAAATGAGTGCGGGCAACAGCCGGAAGGCCCGGTGCGCATAGAAACGGCCGTAGCGGACTTTCCGGTGCCGTTCGATATCCCGCAGCAGCACGCCCGTGATCAGGTAGCCGCTCAGCACGAAGAAGACGATGACACCGACAATGCCGGCGCCCTGGAAAAGCCCGGGCCAGGAGTGTCCAAGGAGAACGGCCCCGACGGCGGCTCCGCGAAGGACATCCAGCCCGTCCAGCCTCTGGCGCAGCGTGCTTTGACCGCCGGCCTGACCACCGGAATGCCTACTGGCATGCCCGGCAGCCGGCTCCGCGGCCGTCCCTACCGTTTCTTCAGCTAGCAACGCCAAATGACCTCCGCGGTTTCGGTTTTGTTGGATTTTTCCGGCCGCCGGACCTGATTCCGGGCGCCGCACGTCATCCCATTATCCCCGGTCCGGCTGGACGAAACCTGATTGCAGCCATATGCAATCCAAGGAAGTAGCTTCCATGGAAACTACTTGCTACGGTGTAGCCATGGAAACCAGGGACCACCCCGCCGGCCTCTATCCCCTGTTCAGCGCATTAACGCGGCTTGAAACCGAGCTGTGGGACGCCGTTGACGTCCGCCTGCGCTCGGAGTGCGGCCTGCCCCTCGGCCGGTACGAGGCCATGGCGGTCATCGCCTCCTTGGGAACCTGCCGGGTCTTCGACATAGGATCGGCGCTGGCAATCACTGTGGGCGGCGCCAGCAAGCTCATCGACCGGGTGGAAGCTGCGGGATACTGCTCGCGCAGCATGAACCCCGGCGACCGCCGTTCGTCGCTCCTTGTACTCACCCCGGCCGGGGCCGAAGTTCTTGAGCGGGGCCGCAAAGTGGTGGAGGCCGAACTTGCCAACTGGTTCACTCCGGCCCTGACCACCAGGGACGCCGGCACGCTGCTGGACCTCCTGACACGTGTGCGCACCGCACAGCGGCCGGCACCCGCCCCGAAGGCGGCCGGAGAATGAGCGGCACCATGCGGGCGGTTGTTTTGGACGGTCCGGGGCCCGCCGAGGCCCTGGACATCCGGGAACGACCCATCCCCGTGCCGATGCCCGGCCAGGTCCTCATCCGGGTCCGTGCCTTCGGGTTGAACCGCTCGGAACTGCATACCCGCCTGGGCCTGGCCGAAGGGGTCACCTTTCCGCGTGTGCCGGGGATCGAAGCCGTCGGAGAAGTGGCGGACGCCCCGGGCGGGGAATTCCGCACGGGGCAGAAGGTGGTGACCCTCATGGGCGGGATGGGCCGCGTGTTCGACGGCGGCTACGCCGGGTACACCTGTGTGCCCGCCGGCCAGGTCATTGCCTTCGAGTCAGGACTGCCCTGGTCAACGATCGGCGCCATCCCGGAGATGCTGCAGACCGCCCACGGCTCCCTCACCGTCGGGCTCGACACCAAGCCCGGCCAAAGCCTGCTCATCCGCGGCGGGACCTCATCGGTCGGCATGGCGGCAGCAATACTCGCCAAGCGCCGCGGACTCACCGTCTTGGGGTCCACCCGCGACGAGTCCAAGCGCCAGGCACTCGCTGCGATCGGCGTCGACCATGTGCTCATCGACGACGGCGGCCTGGCCGCCGCGGTGCGCCGGTTCTTCCCCGACGGCGTGGATGCCGCCCTGGAGCTCGTGGGCACCCCGACGCTTCCTGACACGCTGCAGGCAACCCGGATGCACGGCGTCGTCTGCTTCACGGGGATGCTTTCCAACCAGTGGATCGTTCCCGATTTCTATCCCATCGACTACATCCCGCGGGGCGTCCGGCTGACCGCCTACACGGGCGGGGCCGCGGACCTGCCGCCCGCAGTGCTCCAGGAATTCCTGGATGCGGTCAGCGACGGCACGGCGGTGGCGCCCATTGGCAAGGTGTACACGCTGGATGACATCGTCCAGGCGCACACGGACATGGAGGAAAACCGGGTCAGCGGAAAACTCGTCGTCACCACCTAGGGCTTGGCGCGCCGGTGGATCGACTTGTAGCTCAGGTACGCGTTGAGTCCCTCGATCCCGTATTCCGTGCCCAGTCCGGAGTCGTGCCGGCCGCCGAAGGGTGCCGCATGGTTGGAGGCGAAGAAGTTGATGCCCACCGAGCCGGTGTCCATCCGGTCCGCCACGGCCAGGGACGCCTCAGGGTCGCTGCCGAAGACCAGGCCGCCCAGGCCGAACTCCGTGTTGTTCGCCAGTGCGACGGCCTCCTCAACGCTGCCGCCGGCGTCGTCGTACTTCAAAATGCAGAGGACCGGGCCGAAGATTTCCTCGCGGGAGATGCGCATGTCCGCAGTGACGTCGGCGAACACGGTGGGTTCCACGAAGTACCCGCCCTCGAGCCCGCCGCCCAGCGCTGCGGCACGCCCGCCGGTAGTGGCGCGGGCACCTTCCGCAAGCCCCGATTCCACATACTCCAGCACGGTCTTGTACTGGGACTCCGTGGCGCAGGGTCCGAAGACGGTGTCCGGGTCCAGCGGGTCGCCCTGCTTGCCCGCCGCGATGGTCCGGGTGACCATGTCCACGACTTCCTCGTAGCGGCTGGCCGGCGCCAGGATCCGGGTGGAGATGTAGCAGGTCTGCCCGGTGTTGCGCATGGAGGAGCGGATCAGAACCTCGGACATCGCGTCCAGGTCCGCGTCCGGCAGCACGATCGCGCTGGATTTGCCGCCGAGTTCGAGGGTCACGGGGCGGAGCAGCTCGCCGCAGGCCGCGGCGATTTTCCGGCCCACCGGAGTGGAACCCGTGAACGCCACCTTGTCCACGGCCGGGTGCTTCACCAGCGCGTCGCCCAGCCGGCCGGAGCCGGTGACCAGGTTGACGACGCCGGCCGGAACTCCGGCGGCGGCAACGGCGTCAATGATCACGCGGAGGGACAGGGGTGTGGGCGACGCCGGTTTGATGACCACCGTGCACCCGGCCAGCAACGCCGGCGCCAGCTTGATCACCACGAGGTTGATCGGGAAGTTCCAGGGCGCGATCAGTGCGCACACGCCGATCGGTTCGCGCCGGACCACGGATTCGCCGCCGCCTTTGGGGAAGGCCCGGACGTCCTCGCGTTCCAGGTAACCGGCGAGGGAGGCGAAGTAGCGGAAGATGCCTGCGGCGTTGGCGGCGGCCCCGGCGGATTCGGAGACCGGCGATCCGTTCTCGCGGGTGTTCGTCAGCGAGAGTTCTTCGGCGCGCTTCTCCACTTCCTCGGCGATGCGCAGCAGGTACGCCGCCCGCTCGGAGGGCGTCAGCCGCGGCCATTCGCCGTCGTCGAAAGCCCGGCGGGCGGATCCGACGGCGGCGTCCAGGTCTTCGGGGGTTCCGTCCGGGACGGATCCCCAGACTTCGCCCGTGGCCGGATCGATGACCGGGTTGCGGCCGGTGCCGCGTGCCGGGGTCCAGGCGCCGTCGATGAAGATATCGTCCACATGCGTGTACGGCAGGTTCAGCGCGGCACGGGCGGCCAGGGCGGGGACGTCCTGCGTTGCAGCGGTCATCGGATGACCGCCGTCTTGAGCAGGGCGGTGGACCGGTTCAGGTCGGCGGCGGCCATGTCGTGGGCGGCCTGCGTGATGAGTTCCGGCACGATTTCCGCGGCCAGCCGGTCTGTGTAGGTGGCCGGGTCCATCTTGAACCAGGTGGAGGCCAGGGCAATTCCGGCCTGGTCGAAGCGCCATAGCCGGTCGGCGTCGCGCATCAGCGCATCTTCCAGGGAATGGGCCACCGGGCGGGTGTCGTGGCCGTCGATGATCGCGCAGACGCGCTCGATGAAGTCCGGTCCGTAACCCAGGCCCGGGAGCACGCGGCGGGCCACGTCGCAGCCCTGCTTCTCGTGTTCGTAGCGGATGGTGGCCTTGCGCCAGTCCCCCGCGAAGCCTTCGGAGATGATGCGGGACTCGTCCACGTGGGCCCAGCCGGTGTCGTGCAGCAGCGTGGCCACCCGGACCAGCTCGGCGTCGGCCTCGGGGTAGGCACGGCAGAGCCGCTCGGCGAAAGCGAGGGAGATCGGCAGGTGGATGTCGTTGCCGCGGGTGCGGGTCTCGTGCACCACGGCCCGCCAGAGCGAGTCGAGTTCATCCAGCGCCGCCGGGGTGGTGGCGATCGGGGCGGTGTCCACCGGTCCCGGTGCCGGAACTGGGCGGACCGGGTACGCGGCTGCGAAGTCCTCTGCCGTTTGGTTTTTGGCCGCGGGATTGGTGCCGACGTCGGTGACGGCTTCAGTACCGGCCTCGGCAACCGGGGTCTTGGGGGTGGTCATAATGCTCCTTCGGGAGGGGCCGGCTTACGGTCTGGGTGGAGTTAGCTGTCCGTGGTGATCGTCTTGAGGAGTGTTGCCGGGTCCGCGGCGGCGTCGGCGGGGATGTTCCGGCCTTTGGCGAGGGCGTTCTTGACGGCCATGAAGTCCAGCGGGGCGTTGACGCAGTCCGCAGCGATGACCTGGCCCTGCCGGTAGTAGAGGACGCTGAATTTTCCGCGTTCCTCGTCGCGCCGCAGAACCGTGCGGTCGTACCCGTTGCAAAGCCCGGCGATCTGGAGTTTGAGGTCGGCCTGGTTGGACCAGAACCACGGAATGCCGGCGTATTCCTCGCGCCGCCCGGTGAGCGAGTACGCAGCAACTTTGGCGTGCTCGATCGCATTGTTGACGCTTTCGAGCCGGATCCGTTCGCCGGGTTCCGAGCCGGGCACCGGGTTGGGCATGTTGGCGCAGTCGCCGATCGCCACCGTGGTGCCGTCCGAAGCCAGCGCAAACCGGTCCACGACAATCCCGTTGTCCACAGTCAGCTCCAGTTGTTCGGCCAGCTGGGTGTTGGGGATGACCCCGATGCCCACCAGGACGATCTGGGCGGGCAGCACCGTGCCGTCCTGGAGTTCGACGCCGGCGACTGACGTCTGTTTGTCACCTTCGGCGGAGGCCGCCCTGAAGCGCGCGGCACTCGTGTTCAGCCGGATGTCGAGGCCGCGGGCGCGGTGGGCCTGCAGGAAGTACTCGGCGGTTTCCTCGCCGACAGCGCGGCCCACCAGCCGCGGACCGAATTCCAGCACGGTGACGTTCTTCCCCATTTTCTGCAGGCTGGATGCGGCTTCGAGCCCGATGAACCCGCCGCCGATCACCACGACGTCTTTCGCGTCCCCCACCCGGGCCTTGAGCGCCAGGGCGTCGTCCGCGTTGCGAAGGTACAGCACGCCGTCGAGGTCGCCGCCGTCAATCTCCAGCTTCCGGGCGCGGGCACCCACGGTGAGGGCCAGCCTTTTGAAGGGGAACTGCCTGCCCGAGGAAGCGTGCGCGACCCCTGACCCGTCGGCGTCCCTGTCGATCCTGACGATGTATTCGCCCTTGACCAGGTCAACGTTGTGTTCGGCCCAGTACTCGTTCGAACGGAAGATCAGGGATTCGCTCTCCACCGTCCCCTGCAGGAACTCCTTCGAGAGGGCGGGGCGCTGGTAGGGGCGGTGGTCCTCGTCGCCGAGCAGGGTGATGTGCTCGTCAAAACCGAGCGCGCGGAGGGAGACTGCGAGCTGGACACCGGACTGGCTTGCGCCGATGATCAGCAGGCCCGTGCGCGTGGGAACTGCGGTGGTTCCGGTGCCGGCCGCGACGGGTGCCGGCTGCTCGGCAGTGTGCGTGCCCATCGCTACACCTGGGTTTCCGGGGTGGTGACAAACAGGTCGAGCTCGTCCGTCAGCCGGAGCTGGCAGGACAGCCGCGAGTTGTCCTCGCGGTCCACGGCGGTGCCGTAGAGCATCTCGTCCTCCATGTCCTCCATCGGGGGAAGCTTGGACAGGCAGTCCTCGCGGACAAAGACGTGGCAGGTGGCGCAGGACAGCGATCCGCCGCATTCGGCCACGATGCCGGGGACGCCGTTGCGCACGGCGGTTTCCATGACGGAGTCGCCGGGATTGCCCTGGACGTCGCGGACTTCGCCCTCGGCGTCGGTGAAATGAACCGTTGGCATTGGTTCTCCTTGGGTTGAAAGCGGAATGTTGGCTAAAGGTGAGGGTCAGATGAACTGGCGGCCGCCGTCGACCACCATGGTCTGCCCGGTGTAATAGGAACTGTCCGGCCCGGCCAGGAAGAGCGCCGCGCCCACGACGTCCTCCGGCTGGCTGGCCCGCTTGATCGCTCCGCGGTCCACACCGTAGTTCTCGGCGTTCTCCATCAGCCCGTAGCTGGCCTCGGTGAGCGTGAAGCCGGGGGCGATCGCGTTGACCGTGATCCCCCGCCGGCCCAGTTCCTTGGCCATGACCCGGGTCAGGGCCACCACGCCGCCTTTGGATGCGACATAGTGCAGCCACTGTTCCGAGCCGCTGAAGATCGTGGCGCTGGAGAGGTTGATGACGCGCCCGCCCTCGGGCAGGTAGGGGCTCGCGGCGCGGGTCACCAGCCAGGGGCCTTTGAGGTTCACGTTCATCACCAGGTCCCATTCGGCCGGGTCGATGTCCTCGAACGGGCTCCGGGTCACCCCCGCGTACACCGCCGCGTTGTTAAGAACGACGTCGATGCTTCCGTTGCCGAAGTCGGCGCAGCTTTTCGCGAGGTCCTCGGTGGACTCCACGCTGGTGACATCGGCCGGGAAGGCGGCTGCTTCGCCGCCGGCTTCGCGGACCAGTTTCGCCGTCTGCTCGGCGCCTTCGAGGTTGATGTCGGCCACCGCCACCCGGTAGCCGCGGCCGGCGAAACCGAGCGCGAACGCCCGGCCCAGCCCGCCCGCGGCACCGGTGATGAGGACGGTCTTCCCTGCTTCGGGCATGGGGACGTCGGGCATGGACACGTCAGACATGGCTGTGGCTGTGGGAGTGCGCCCCGGGACCGGCGGCCAGGAGTTCGGGTTCTCCGGCCTCGGGAACCAGCGCGTCGAGGATCTGGACGGTGCCCTTGGTGCCGTCAACGCGGAGCCGCTGGCCGGTCTTGATGGTGGTGGACGCCGACCCGGTGCCGGTGACGGCCGGAAGGCCGTACTCGCGGCAGACGATGGCAGCGTGGCTCATCATGCCGCCGATGTCCGTGACGGTGGCCTTGATCTTGCCGAAGATCGGGCCCCACGATGGGGCCGTCACGGTGGCGACAAGGATTTCGCCCTGCTGCACCTCGGAAAGCTGGTCGGCGTCGGTGACCACGCGGGCCAGGCCCTCCACGACTCCGGGCGAGGCCGCCATGCCGCGGAGGCCGCCGCCTTCCACCGCTTCGCCGGCGCCCAGCCACTGCTGGACCTGCTCGGTGGTGATGCCCCAGAGCATCCGGGTGAAGGGCTCGGTGATGGACTCCGGCGGCGTGTTCAGCGCGGGGGCCGGCCGCGCGGTCTTGAGCGCGTCCACGATGCCGCGGCGGCGTTCGATTTCCTCCGGCCAGAAGTCCGGGCCGATGGGCTTGGCCCCAACGCCCCAGCCGGTGACCAGGTCAAAGAGTGCGTCCCGGACCTCGTTGCGGCCCAGGTACAGCAGGTCGTCGGGCCGGGTCCAGAAGCCCTCCGCGTGCATCATGCGGGAGAGCTCGCGGATCTTGCGCCAGAAAACGCCCATGGTCCAGTGCTCGATGTAGAAGTTGTGGTTCTCCACGTACGGGTAGGCGGTGGCAGCGAGGCCGCGCTTGGCATCGAACAGGGCCTGGTTTTCACCTTCGAGGAGCTCACGGTATTCCTCGATGATGCGGTCGCGCTCGGCAATCAGGGCTTCCACCGGGCGCATGATTTCCTGGCCTTCGTCCACGCGGCGGATGTAGTCCGCGATGTAGCCGAGCGGGATTTCCTGGTGCTCGTTCCAGTACTTGTCGTGGCCGTAGAACCCGTTGCCCACGGTGAAGTTGAACCACGGGTCCTTGGCACCTTCATACTGCGCCATCCAGCGCTCCCCGCCCGGTGCGGCGGCGATGGCACCCAAGGTGGCATCGACGTCGTCCGTGTTGCCGAAGTGTCCCTGCAGCTGCAGTTCGACGGCGAGCTTGGCGAGCTGCTTGAGCTCGTCGTCCGGCCGGAAGAGTTCCATGTCCACGCCCTGCACCATGGTGGCGATGGACTGGTCCGGGATGTTGGGGAAGACCTGCTTGCAGAAGTTGAAGAAATCCAGGTAAGCGATGTAGCCCAGGTTCAGGAACTCGAAGTGGTACTGCCAGTTCTGGTACGCGAGCTGGATGAGGCGGTCATAGCTTTCGAGCAGCTTTTCGGACCCGTCCTTTCCCTTGCCGGAAAGGATGTCCTCCATCGGGACCATGTCCGGGAGCTTGGGGAAGGAGATGGTTTCCATTTCGTCGATGGTGCCCTTGACCTTCACGTGCCACTGCTTGAGCAGCTGGTCCCAGTTCTGGAAGTAGTGGCCCACGCGCTGTTCGAACAGGGGCACGCGGGCGGCGATCTGGTCCTCGGGGACCGGGATCGGCGACATGTAGAGGTAGCCCAGGTGGACGCGGAATTCTATGCCGTTGGCGTTGGGGATCATCAGGTGCCGGGCGTTGTACTGGCCCAGGCACTTCACCGCGAATTCGCCGCCGATGGTTTCGAAGGGCTTGTACACGGTGGGCCAGTGCTGGCTGTCGCAGAACCAGAACTTGGCGTCCTCCTGCTCCTTGAGCTTGTCCTGGAAGACCAGATAGTAGGGGTAGATCTTTTCCCAGCCCTCTGCGCCGGCGGGGACCGGGAGCTCGGACGGCTTGGGGAAGGACTTCAGGGACATGGCGGTCCTTTCAAGAGGGCTCGACGGTGAGCCTGGGTGGGGTGGAGCCTGGTGGGTGTTCTGGCGCTTAGACGGACGGCTTGAGCGTGCCTGCACTGAATCCGCTGAAGTAGCCGCCGGAGACGACCGGCTGCGGGGCGGTGTGCGTGGCCGGCTTGGAGGAGTGCACGGTTTCCGGCCGGGACTGGAGCAGGAGCAGGTTTTCGCCGTCGGGCAGGTCCGTATCAAGGGCCCATTCGATGTCCTGCGGGCACTTGTAGTGCTTCTCAGCGCGTTTGGCCATCTGCGCGACGGCGCTGAGTTCGGCGTCGGTGAGGCTGCGGCGTCCACGGCGTTCGGCGTCGACTTCCCGCTCCACCAGGCGGCCGGCCGCGGCGTCCGGGACCAGTTCGGCGTGCTTGTCCCCGAGGTGTTCGGAGATGACGGCCAGGGTGACCTTGTCCAGCATGATGTTGTCCGGGGTGACCTGGCCGGAGACCACCATTTCACCCACCCCGTAGGAGGAGTCGATGGTGATCTTGGAGCGGTCGCCGTTGGTGGGGTCCATGGTGATCGCAACGCCGGAGACGCGGGCATTGACCATCTTCTGCACCACCACGGCCATCGAGAGGCCCTCGTTGGGGATGTTGTTTTTGAGCCGGTAAATGATGGCACGGGAGGTGAACAGCGAGGCCCAGCATTGCCGGATGTGCTCGGTGACGGCCTTGACGCCGTCGAGCCAGAGGTAGGTGTCCTGCTGGCCGGCGAAGGAGGCATCCGGAAGGTCCTCGGCAGTGGCGCTGGAGCGGACGGCCACCGGGACCGGCGCGTCGAAGCGGGACATCAGGGCCTCGTAGGCGGTGATGGTGAGCTCACGCAGGACCTGCGGCACCGGGCGGGAGCAGATGTCCTCGCGGATGGCGGCGGAGACCTTGTCCACCTGGCCCATGTCTTCGGGGTCCAGGCCGGCAAGCAGCTGATGGATATGCCGGGTGATCCCGGCTTCCTCCATAAAGGCGTCGAATTGCGCCGTGGTGACCACGAAGCCCGGCGGGACGGGCATGCCGGCCGCAGTCATCGTGACCAGGGAGGCACCCTTGCCGCCGAGGTTTTCAAGCTTCGGTTCGACGCCGCCGTCGAAGAACTGGACGTATTCGTTGCTGTGCATCGTTTTCAGGCCTTCCAGCTGACGGGGACGGTCTCGGGGACACGGAAGGAGAGGTTCTCGCGGAAGGCGATGGCTTCCGGTTCCTCCAGCCGCAGCTCCGGGGCGAGCCGGGCCACCTCTTCAAGGGCGATTTTTGCCTGGAGCTTGGCGAGCATATTGCCCAGGCAGTAGTGGATTCCGAATCCGAACGAGAGGTGCTCGCGGGCGTTGGGACGGGTGATGTCGAAATTCTCGCCGTCGGTGAACTTGTTCTCGTCGCGGTTGGCGGAGCCCATCAGGAGCAGGAGCTGCGCGCCTTCTTCGATCGCAACACCGCCCACTTCAGCGTCCTTGAGGGCCTTGCGCCGCCAGCCGACGATCGACCCGGCGTAGCGCAGGACCTCGTCGATGGCGGCGGGGATCTTCTTGGGCTCCGCCACCAGCTGCTGCCACTGCTCGGGGCGGGCCAGGAGTTCGCGGAGGGCGTTGGAGATCAGCGTGGTGGTTGTCTCGTGGCCGGCAAAGAGCAGGCTGTAGAGGACGGAGGCGATCTCGTGGTCCGAGATGTCGGCGCCGTCCTGCTGCGCTTTGACGAGGTCCGCGGTGAGGTTGTCGCCGCCCTTCTCCTTGGCTTCTGCAACGAGGCGCTGGCATTCCTGCCAGTACTCCACGAGGTTGTGGGCGTGCGGGATCTGTTCCTCGTCAGAGAGGTCGCCCCAGGTCATCGCGGCGCGGGAATCGCTCCAGCGCTTGAACGTGTCCACCTGGGACACGTCCGCGCCTATGAGGGTGAGGATGGTGATGGTGGGGACGTCGTAGGCGAGGTCCTTGACCATGTCGCCCCGGCGTTCCGGCCGGGCCAGCATCCTTTCGAGCAGTTCGACGACGTTCTGGCGGATGAAGGGTTCCAGCGCCTTGTAGCGGCGGGGCGTGAAGGCCTTCTGGACCACGGCGCGGATGCGGGTGTGTTCCGGCGGGCGGCGGGCGGACAGGCCGGAGTAGGCGGTGAAGCCGCCGTCGTCCATGATCTTCTTCGCGGCGGCGCCCCGTTCGCGGACGGGGGCCTGGGCGTTCTCGCTGGAGAAGGTCTCCCAGTCCTCGAAGACGGCCTTGATGTCGTCATAGCGGGAGACGACATAGAGGCCCACGCGCTCGTCGAACATGACGGGCTGCTCGGCCCGGAGTTCGGCATAGGCGGGGAAGGGATCCTGCATCTGGAACGGCTCGTAGCCGTGGTGCCCGGCGGGGGCTTCGGCGCCGTGGCCATAGGGACAGCGGCCGGCCGTTTCAGTCGACGATGACATCTGGGCTCCTTGGTTTTCGGTCCCGCCGGCGGCGTCAGTGCCTGCCGGGGGTTCTTGTTCACCAGTGTGGCCCCGATCACCAGCAGCCGACAGCATCGGCTTCCACTCAGTGGAAACCAGTTTGTTTCAGCCCTCGCAGGCCGGGGACGGCTCAGTCCGTGCCGTCATGGCTGCCCAGCAGCGTCTCCAGCGGGATCCGGGCTGTGGCCCGCTCAATCTGGGCGGCGATGCCCCGCAGGACGGGCAGGTGCCGGGTCATCGTGGCGGCCTGGGTGGTGGGCAGCACAAGGCCGATCGATGCCCCGATCCTGCCGGTATGGAAAACCGGGACGGCGATGGAGCAGGAGCCCAGCCGGACTTCCTCCAGGGTGGTGGCGTAGCCCTGTTCATGGATTTGGGCCAGCTCCTCGGCCAGCTTCCTGGGATCCACGTGGGTGTGCGCGGTATGCCGCTCCAGCTGCCGGTTCAGGTAGGCGTCCCGGACCCAGTCCTCCTCGAAGGCGAGGATGACCTTGCCGACGGCGGTCGCGTGCATGGGCAGCCTGCCGCCGACCCGGCCGGCGCGGGGTACCCGCTTGGAGCCGTAGACGCGGTCGATGTACAGCACCTCATGCCCGGCCCGGACCGCCAGGTGCGCGGTTTCACCGGTGAGCGAGAAGAGGTCCTGAACGTAGGGCCGGGCGGCGTCCCGGAGCTGCCGCCCGGTGTTCTGGGCGAGCTCCCAGAGGCGGATGCCGAGCTGGTAGCGGCCGTTGGGCTCACGGGAGAGGAGTCCCCAGTCCGTGAGCTCGTTGACCAGCCGATGGGCGGTGCTCAGGGGCAGGCCGGATTTTTGGCCGATGTCGGTCAGGCTGAGGGCACCCCGGGATTTTTCGAAGGCTTCCAGGATGGACAGGACCTTCGAGGTCACGGTTCTGCCGGGTTCGCTGCTGCCTCCCGCCATCGTGGCTCCTTCTCCGGTACGTGCCCGCTGCTGTGCAATCTGCGGGCCGCCTCCCGGCAGCCCGATCAGAGTCTAGCCTGCAGCCCTGGGGCGTCCTTTCGCAGCGCCACTTGCGGCTTCCCCCGGCCTGAGTAGATTTGCCTTACCCAGGGTGTCCGCCCGTTCCGCTTCACCCCGCTTCACCCCACGTCACCGGAGGCGACCATGACAAGCGTTGGACCTGTGCTTGTGGTTGGCGGCACCGGCATGCTCGGAAGCCAGGTGGTGTGGCAGCTGCTGTCAGCGGGAAAGCAGGTCCGTGCCCTGGTGCGTCCGGGCTCCGACGCCACACGCCTCGAAGCTGCCGGTGCCACCATCGCCCGGGGCGACATGATGGACCTTGACTCCCTGGTCCGCGCGATGGACGGTGCCGATAGCGTGGTCACCTCGGCGGCCGGCTATACACGGCACAGCAAAGGCGACTCCCCGCAGATCGACACCATAGGGAACAGCAACCTCGCCGAAGCCGCCAGCCGGACCCGCGTGCGCCGGTTCGTGCTGACAAGCATCCTCACCTGTGACCAGACACCGGAAGTTCCGCACTTCTGGCATAAGAAGCTGGCCGAGGACCGGCTCGAGCAACTCGGCGTCCCGTTCGTCGCGCTGCGGCCGGGTGCCTTCCTGGACCAGGTCACCCGGTTTGGCGGGGACCCGTTCAGCAAAGGGCGCCTCACCTGGCTCGGGTCCGCCCGGGTCCCGTTGACTTTCGTACTCTCATCCGACCTGGCCGGTTACCTGGCCGCCGCCACGGATCTGCCCGCAGTGGAGGGGCAGCGCATCGATATCGGCTGGGACCGGCCTGTCAGCATGCAGGACGTTGCGGACATTTCGGGCCGGCTCCTCGGCAGGCGCATCCGGGTCCGAACCATCCCCGGCAGGCTCATCCGGGCCGCTGGTTCGGCGCTCGGGCCGGTCAACCCCATGATCAAGGACATGGGAGCCATGGCCGCCTGGTTCGAGTCCGGCCGCTACGTTGCAGACACCGGCCGGCAACGCGAAGTCTTTGGCCCGGTGCCTACCGCCGAAGACGCCATAACCCGCCTTATCAAGGGCCTCGGGCACGCAGTGAGCGGCTGAGCGGCTAACCGGCTTAGCAGGGTCAAAAAGGCGGGATGACGACGGCGGAGGAACCGCCGTCGTCATCCCTTCATTGCTGTTCTACAGTCCGCGGACGGGCACGCTGAGCACGTCGTCTATGCTGCCCAGGACCCGGTCCGTGACTTCCTCGATTCCGCCGATCCCGTCCACCCGGGTGAGGATCCCGCGCTCCGCATACTTGGCCACCACGGCCTCCGTCTGCTGGTGGTACAGGTCCAGCCGGTGGCGGATGACGCCTTCGTTGTCGTCGCTCCGGCCGGTTTCCCTGGCCCGGCCCAGCAGGCGGGTAACCAGTTCCTCGTCGTCCGCTGTCAGCTGGAGAACCACGCTGAGGGCCTGGCTGGAAGCGGCGAGGATCCCGTCGAGGTACTCCACCTGTGCCACCGTGCGGGGATAACCGTCCAGCAGGAAGCCTTCAGTGGCATCGTCCTGGCTGAGCCTGTCCCGGACCATTTCATTCGTGACGCTGTCCGGCACGAAGTCTCCGTTATCCATGTATTTCCGGGCCTCAACGCCGAGCGGCGTGCCGCCCTTGACGTTGGCGCGGAAGATGTCGCCGGTTGAGATCGCCACCACGCCGAGGCGTTCGGAAATCCGTTCCGCCTGCGTTCCCTTGCCGGAACCGGGCGGACCAATAATCAGCATTCTCGTCATTCGGTATTCCTTTGCTGGCTATATGGACGTCTTCGTCCTGGCCCGATGCTCCTGACCCGACGCTTGCGGCCGGGCTGCATCGGCGCCTCACTGCAGAGTACGACGGCGGGGGCTCCCCGCCGTCGTACTCTGCCCTTTTGTGCTGTTACCGGTAGTGATGATGCAGTGAGCGGCGGCGCCCAGGCACCGCGCGTACGGTGAACCCAGGACCCGTTGTCAGCGGGGTTCGGGCGTTTCGCCGTTCGCGACCGCCTCGATCCAGTCGACGGCCTCGTCCGAGAAATAGAACCCCGACGGACCGCTCTGACCAACCCACCATGCATCGCCGGCAACGTCGCCTCCGGCATTGGTGATCTCCGTGACCATCTCCGCCGGAACCGCGTCACCGTTGTTCGCAATAAGCCATTCCCTGGCCGACGGCTTCAGCCGCGGCCACCATTGCTCCATAGTCATGGCCGCAGTCTGCCACTTCGGCGGCAATTGCACGACCATCCCGGAACGGTTCCCTGCTAGAACGCTCTGAGGATGTCTTCGACGCGGGCTTTGGCGTCGCCGAAGAGCATTTGCGAGTTGTCGCGGTAGAACAGCGGGTTCTGGACGCCGGCGTAGCCTGCGGCCATCGACCTCTTGAACACCACGACGTTGTCCGCTTCCCACACCCGCAGTACGGGCATGCCCGCGATGGGGCTGGACGGGTCCTCGGCCGCGGCGGGGTTGACGGTGTCGTTCGCCCCGATCACCAGGACCACCGAGGTCCCGTCTAGGTCCTCGTTGATCTCGTCCATTTCAAGGACGATGTCGTACGGGACCTTTGCCTCGGCGAGGAGCACGTTCATGTGTCCGGGCAGGCGGCCGGCCACCGGGTGGATGCCGAACCTGACGTTCACGCCGCGTTCGCGGAGCTGGTGGGCGAGTTCGGCGACGGGGTACTGGGCCTGGGCGACGGCCATGCCGTAGCCGGGGGTGATGACGACGGACGAGGCGTTGGCCAGCATTTCCGCGGTGGCCTGGGCCGTGATTTCGCGGTGCTCGCCGTGGTCTGTGTCTCCATTCGTGGTGGGAGCGGCGATGCCGAAGCCGCCGGCGATCACGGAGATGAAGGACCGGTTCATGGCCTTGCACATGATGTAGGACAGGTAGGCACCGGAGGAGCCCACCAGGGCGCCGGTGATGATGAGCAGGTCGTTGTTGAGCAGGAAGCCCGCGGCTGCCGCGGCCCAGCCGGAGTAGCTGTTGAGCATGGACACCACCACAGGCATGTCCCCGCCGCCGATGGAGGCGACCAGGTGCCAGCCCAGCCCCAGGGCGAGGATGGTGACAACGATCAGGAGCCACAGCTGGGAGTCGTTGACGTACCAGACCGTGAGGGCGACGAACGCGACGAGGGCGCCGAGGTTGATGGCGTTCTTCCCCGGCAGCATCAGCGGTGAGGATTTCATCCGGGCCGAGAGTTTCAGGAACGCCACGATGGAGCCGGTGAAGGTCACCGCGCCGATGAAGACACCGATGAAGACCTCGGCATGGTGGACGGCCATCAGGTCCGGGGACAGCCCGGGGGCTTCGAGGTGCCCGTTCCAGCCGACGAGTACCGCGGCGAGGCCAACGAAGCTGTGCAGCAGGGCGATGAGTTCGGGCATGCCCGTCATCTCCACCACACGGGCGCGCCAGAGTCCGATGGCGCCGCCGACCAGTACCGCGGCCAGGAGCAGGATGAGCCCGGTCAGGCCGTGGCCCGTGCCCCAGGCGCCCTGCACGGTCAGCCAGACGGTGGCCGCCAGGGCGATGACCATCCCGGCAATGCCGTAGATGACCCCTGCCCGGGCCTTTTCATGTTTGCTCAGCCCGGCAAGGCTGAGGATGAACAGCAGGGCCGCGACGATGTAGGCCGCCCCCGCGATGGAGTCGGCGGTCAACGGACCGGAGACGGTGTCGGACACGGTAAAGCTCCTCGTTAGGATTCCTGCTGCGGTTTCGGGTACGGCGCTCATGAACGTGCCTTGTCACCGCGGGAGAACATCGCGAGCATCCGCCGGGTGACAGCGAACCCGCCGAAAATGTTGATACTGGCCAGCAGGACCGCGACGGCGGCGAGAACCTGCATGACGGGGTTCTCGGAGGTGACCTGCAGCAGGGCACCGACCACGATGATCCCGGAGATGGCGTTGGTGACCGACATCAGCGGGGTGTGAAGGGCATGGTGCACCTTCCCGATGACGTAGAAGCCCACCACGATCGAGAGCATCAGCACCGTGAAATGCTGCGGCAGCGGAGCCGGCGCCACCGTGTTGACCACAAACAACGCGGCGATGCCCGCGGCAAAGAGTCCGGCCTTGCCGGCGGCGCTGAGGCCTTCCTTCTTCTTCGGCGCAGTGCCTTCCGCGGCTGTAGTCTGCGTCTGCGCCGTCGGTGCGGCGGAGACCTGGACCGGCGGCGGCGGCCAGGTCTTCTCCCCGTCGCGCACCACGGTCACTGAACGCTGCACGACGTCGTCGAAATCGATCCGCAGCTGGCCGTCCTTCTCCTTCGTCAGGAGCTTGAGCAGGTTCAGCATGTTCGTCCCGTACAGCTGGGACGCCTGCGCCGGCAACCGGGCCGGGAGGTCGGTGTAACCAAGGATCACCACACCGTTCTCCGTGACCACGCGCTCCCCGGCCACCGAGCCTTCCACGTTCCCGCCCTGCCCGGCAGCCATGTCAACGATCACGCTGCCGGACTTCATGCCGGCCACGTCCTCGGCCGTGAGCAGCTTCGGCGCCGGACGCCCCGGGATCAGGGCCGTGGTGATGATGATGTCCACGTCCCGTGCCTGCTCGGAATAGATCTCGGCTGCGCGCCGGTTATACGCCTCGGACGTGGCCTTGGCATAGCCGTCGGCGGACTTCATCTCTTCTTCCACCTCGACCTTGAGGTAGGTTCCGCCGATGGACTTCACCTGGTCGGCCACCTCGGGCCGCGGGTCGGTCGCACGGACGATCGCACCGAGGCTGGACGCAGCACCGATCGCGGCCAGCCCGGCGACACCGGCACCGGCCACCAGGACCTTGGCCGGCGGAACCTTGCCCGCCGCAGTCACCTGGCCGGTGAAGAACCGGCCGAATTCGTGGGCTGCCTCAATCACGGCGCGGTACCCGGCAATGTTCGCCATCGAACTCAGCACGTCCATCGACTGCGCCCGCGAGATGCGCGGCACGGCATCCAGCGCCAGCGCCGTGATCGGCCGCGCGGCCAGTGCCTCCACCAGTTCCGGACGCAGCGCCGGGCTCAGCGTACCGATCAGCGTGGCGCCGTCGGCCAGCCGGCCGATCTCCTCCTCGGTGGGCGGATTGATCCGCAACACCACGTCACTGCCCCACGCGTCATCGGCGCCGACAATCAGCGCACCCGCCGCCTCGTAGGCGTCGTCACGGAATGACGCGGACTCCCCCGCACCCTTCTCGACCACAACCTCGTAGCCCAACCCCAACAACTGCCCGACGGTGGCAGGCGTTGCCGCCACCCTCGTCTCGCGACCCAACTCGGCCACAATGCCAATACGTGTCACGTTCACTCTCCCTCATCCATACAAAAAGCCCGGACCGCTGTACCGCGGCCGGGCGAACCGACATTGGTTCATTTCTTCAGGGACCTACCAGACGGAACTTCGTCAAGCAAAGCTCGATCCGCCTGTCAGACAGGGACCCGTCAACCGAAAGCTGACGGTCCCTAAGACTCATGCCCAGTATGCCTTAATGCCGCTACGAAACGTTTTCCATGACGACGGCGAGGCCTTGGCCGACGCCGATGCAGATCGCGGCCCTACATTGGCTTCCCGCGCGTGCTCAACGCCCTGACCCAGCTCAAAGAGGTCATGGCGGAGCGCGGCATGGCCCCTGAATCCACCGACTAGCCCATCCCCGCATTTCCCTCATCACCCCTAAGGAACGTTCATGCATTTGGTAATAGGACTCGGACCCATCGGCGGAAACATCGGCGCCCACCTGGCCGAACTGGGACAGGAGGTTTATGGCTACGACTTCAACCAGGAACGCATCCGCGAATGGTCGGCGGAGAACAAGTCGCCTGCCGGCAGCGACATGGCAGCTGTTCACTGGTCCTCAGTGGACAGTGTGCACATCGCGGTGCGGCTCGCGGACCAGGTCTCGTCAGTATTTGAGGCGCTCAAGGTACAGACGGCGCAGCCGTTGACGGTCTTTGTCCACACCACGCTGGCCCCCGCCGATGCCCGCGGAATCTTCTCGTCCGCCCCGGAGAACTGGCGCGCGTTCGAGGCCCCGGTCTCGGGGGGACCCCAGGGGGCACGTCAGGGCTCGATGACCATCTTCCTGGCCGGGCCCGCCCCCACCGACGCCGAAGACGCGCTGCTGGCCGAGATCTCCGGCCGCGTCTTCCGGATGGAATCCTACGGCCAGCCCGCCCTGGTCAAACTCCTCAACAACACCCTGGCCACCTACAACCTGGCCGCCACAGCACGCATGCTTAACCTCGCGGCCGAACACGGCGTGCCGGCGAAGAACCTCTTCGAAGTCATCGGCGTCTCCACCGGCCAGAGCTGGATGAGCGACAACCTCATCGACGTCCAGTACGACCTCCTCCTGAAGGACGTCGGACTGCTCCGCGGCGAACTCGGCTCGCTGCCCACCGGGCACCTGAACGAGGATGTGGAACAGGCCATCCTCCAGGCACGCACTGCCCTGGGCGCCGACACCCCGGTCCGGTAGGCACGAAGTCCGGGCCGTGGCCCGGAGTAGGATCACCCACATGGAATTCGTCGTGATGTACAGCGTGCGTGCAGGGACCGACCGCTCGCGCTTGATGGAAACGTTCCCCCGCCACAAGGCCTTTTACGAGGCCTTCCGCGCAGCCGGCGGCGGACTCATCGCGCTGGGCCCGTTCCAAACGACGGATCCCGCCGCCGGGTCCATGGGCATCTTCAGCTCCCGCGAGGATGCCGAGCGGTTCATCGCCGAAGATCCGTTCGTCACGGAGGGTCTCGCGGAGCCACGCATCCTCGACTGGAACGCCGTGCGTTTCGAGTAGGTGCTGGGTCCGCTGCCGCCTAGTTCTGGCCCGGTCCGCCAGCGTCCCGCAGTCCGGCAGCGTCCCGCGCGCCGCCAGCGTCCCGCAGTCCGGCAGCTTGCCGCGCGAGAGTGGTGATCTGCTGCCAGTCCCCTTTCTCGATTGCCCCGCGTGGCGTAAGCCAGCTGCCACCCACGCAGGCGACATTCTTCAACGAAAGGTATTTAGGTGCGGAGCCAAGGCTGACGCCACCTGTCGGGCAGAACTGCACCTGCGGTATGGGTGCCCCGATGGCCGCGAGATAGTCGGGGCCGCCGGCCGGTCCTGCGGGGAAGAACTTCATGGCCGTCAGGCCGCGTTCCAGGACGCCCATGACCTCGCCTACGGTGGCAACTCCCGGCAGGACGGGCACACCCAGCGCCAGCAGATGGTCCAGCAGGGACGGGGTAACGCCCGGGCTCACCAGGAACTGCGCACCGGCGGAGACAGCGGCATCGGCCTGGCCCGGAGTCAGCACTGTCCCAGCCCCCACGAGGATCTCAGGCACTTCCTCGGCAATGAGCTTCAGCGACGTCAGGGCGCTCTCGGTTCGGAGGGTGAGTTCGATAATGCGGACGCCGCCGTCGGCCAGTGCCCGGGCCACCGGAACAGCGTGTTGCGGGTCCTCGATAGTGACCACCGGAATGACCGGTGAAACGTGCAGGACGCTGGTGGCGTCAGCCATGGTTGATCTCATTTCTCAGGCCGCCCAGGCCCTGGGTGTCGATGATGCGGTACCAGTGAAGGAGGAGGTTGGTGAATCCGGGATGGGCCGCGAGTTCGCCGTCGAAGATGCTGCTGAAGCCCAGCAACGCGGGCACCACAGTTTCCGCCGAGCGCATCACCGGCAATGCAGCGTGGAGCCCGGCCGCCAGCGGATCGTTGAGCTCCGCCTCCGGGGTGGAGGCCACATGGTGCATCCAGGCGGCGACTGCCAGTGCTGCCCAGCGTGGTTCGCGTCCGGCGTCGAGGGTGGCACGGACCGTAGTCAGGAGCCGCAGCCCGATCTTCTGGGAACCGTCGCTGCCCACCTTAGCCGTGGTGTGTCCTAGCGCCGGGTTGGCGAACCGCTCCAGGACTTGTGCGCAGTACAATTCACCGTCCAGCCCTGGCGGAAGCCCAATGGTGGGCAGCGCGTCCTCCGCCATCATGCGGCTGCAGGCTGTTCGGAACGCGTCCTCCCCCACGGCGTCGCTGATGGTCGCCTTCCCGGTGGCGAGTCCAAGGTAGGCCAGCATGGAGTGGCTGGCGTTGAGCAGGCGCAGTTTGGCTGCTTCCCAGGCCGCAACGTCGGTGCTGAAGAGTGCGCCGGCTTTCTCCCAGGCGGGCCGGACGCCCGCAAAGTTGTCCTCGATGACCCACTGCATAAAAGGCTCGGCCACCACGGCGGCTTCGTCCCGCAGGCCCAGTTCATGTTCGACGGCGTCAAGGTCGCCGTGGGTGGTGGCCGGCACCATCCGGTCCACCATGGTGGACGGAAAGGACACGTTGGCGTCCAGCCAGGCGAGCAGCGGCCCGGATTCGGCGTCCGGAAGGGCGGCGGCGAATGCGCGGACGAGGGATCCTGTCAACTGGCCGTTGCCCGGCAGGTTGTCGCACGACATAACCGTGAGCGGGCCTGCGCCGGTGCGGGCGCGCTTCTGGATGCCGCGGGCGATCTGCCCGATGGCCGTCTGCGGCGGCTGGCCGGCAAGGTCGGCCTGTACTTGGGGGTCGGCGGTGTTAAGGGACCCGCTGTGCGGATCTATCCGGTAGCCCTTCTCGGTCACGGTCAGGGTCACCACGTGGGTGGTGGGTGCGGCAATCCGATCCACCACCGTTTCGGGGTGGTCCTTGCCCGAGATGGCTTCCACGATGCTGGACACCACCCGGAGCGGGGCCGCGCCGCCTCCCCGTTCAGCGACCGTAAACAGGCCGTCCTGCGGCGCCAACTGCCTCGCGACGGTGTCCGATCGTTGGGTCACGCCAACGATCCCCCAGTCCGATGATCCGGTGGCGAGCATGGCATCTTCGGTGAAGACCGCGGTGTGGGCGCGGGCAAAAGCCCCGAGTCCCAGATGGACGATGCCGGGACGAAGGCCTTCGCGCGGGAGCAGTACTTTCCGGGTGCCTGCGGCTGCCAGCGCGGCGTTGCTTAGGCGTGCGATGTCAGTTCTCCTTTTGCGGCGCCGGCCGCGTGGGCACGGGTCTGGTCAAGGGTGGGAATGAAGCCGGTTCCGCCTTTGCCGCCCACCACCAGCGACGCCGCCGCAGCACCCAACCGGGCTGCTTCGGGCAGGCTATCGCCGAGCACCATCCGGGCGGTCAGGGTGCCGACGAACGCGTCGCCGGCGCCGGTCTGGTCCACCACCGCCGGGGCAGGGATCGAGTCGATCCATGTGCTGTCCAGGCCTTCGCCTTCCAGCTGGATTCCCTCTGCGCCGCAGGTCACTGCCACGTTGGTGGCGCCAAGGCCGAGGAGTTTTGCAGCCGCCTGCGCCGGCGTGGAGGAGCCTAGAAGGGCCGTGGTCTCGCCGGGAAAGGACGGGGTCACCAGATGGCTCTGCGGCGCGAGCCGCAGAAGTGTCGCTGTCGCGTCTTCAGCGGACGTCAGCCGGGGGCGGAAGTTGGGATCGAACACAAAGCGACTGGCAAGATCGGCGGCTTTGAAGACCGCCGACCGGGACGATTCGGAAATGGCACATGCGATCCCGCCTGCCACCACGGCGCCGGCGGCCGCGAACACGGCCGGGTCGACGTCGTCGGGTCCCAGGCTGGAGCCCACACTTCCGTTGCGGGCATAGGAGAACTCGCGCTGGCCTTCGGGATCGGAGTGCACCAGGTAGACGCCCTGCTGTCCGGTCCTGAACATCAGCAGGCGGGTGGAGATGCCGAGTTCGGCGATGCGGGCGGCGATCGCCTGCCCGAGGTCGTCGTCGGTCAGCACTGCCAGCAGCCCGGTGCGCGCTCCCGCCGCGGCGGCTGCAGCGGCGACGTTTAAGGCGTCGCCGGAAATGCCGAGCCGGGCCGGCACGCCGTGGCCGAACGCCACGTCGGTGGCCACCTCAACGAGGATCTCCCCCATCACCACGACGTCGAAGGGCTGGTTTTCGCTTTCGCGTGTTGCGCCGTTCACCAGTCATGCACCGATCCGTCGAGCCGCCGGTTGATAGGAAGATACTTGGGGTCGAAGGGGAAGCGGGCGGCAGCTTCCTCGTTGAACTCTACGCCGATGCCGGGGACGTCCCCGGGGTGCATGTAGCCGTCGTTGAAGGTGTACGAGGTGGTGAACACCTCGTTGGCCGGCTCCCGGTGGCCCATGTATTCCTGGACGCCGAAGTTCGGGATGCTCATGTCCACGTGCAGGGCGGCAGCGAACGAGGCCGGGGAGAGGTCCCCGGCACCGTGCGATCCGGAGCGCACCCCGTAGAGGTCCGCGAGGGAGAAGATCCGGCGCAGGTGCGTGATGCCGCCCGCGTGCGAAACGGAGGTCCGGATGTAGTCGATGAGCCGCTCGGTGATCAGCTGCTGGCAGTCCCAGATCGAGTTGAACACTTCGCCGACGGCGATGGGCGTGGTGGTGTGCTGGCGGATCAGGCGGAACGCCGACTGGTCCTCGGCCGGCGTCGGGTCCTCGATCCAGAACGGCCGATACTCCTCCAGGGACGCGCCCAGGCGGCCGGCCTCAATCGGCGACAAGCGGTGGTGCACGTCGTGCAGGACGTGCACCCCGTAGCCGAATTCTTCGCGGACGTGGGCCATCATCTTAGGTGCGAAGTCCAGGTAGGAGGTGGTTTCCCACATGTCCTCCTGCGGGACGTTGCCGCTGGCCGGCTCGTAGAGCTTGCCGTCCACCGGAGCGATTCCGTAGGTCTTCTCGAGACCGGGCACCGCGGCCTGGGCACGGATCGCCTTGTAGCCGAGGTCCAGGTGGTGCTGGAAGTCGGCGCTGAGGTCCTCAAGGGTTGAGCCGCTGGCGTGCCCATAGACCATCACGCCCTCGCGGGCGGCACCGCCCAGCAATTCGTACACCGGCATCCCGGCGGCCTTGCCCTTGATGTCCCAGAGTGCGACGTCGATGGCGGCGATCGCCGTCATGGTCACCGGTCCGCGGCGCCAGTAAGCGCCTTTGTAGAAGTACTGCCAGGCATCCTCGATCCGGCGCGCGTCGCGGCCGATCAGCAACGGGCAGAGGTGCTCCGAGAGGTAGGACGCCACGGCCAGCTCGCGGCCGTTGAGGGTGGCGTCGCCGATGCCGGTGATGCCGTCCTCGGTTTCAATAACGAGCGTGACGTAATTCCGTCCGGGAGACGAAACCACTACCCGTGCGTCGGTGATCTTCACTGATTGGTCCTTCAGATGTGTGGGATGAGTGCAAGTGGGTCGCAGCAGGTGTCGTTTTGAACCGACAAAACGACACCTGCCGCTACTCAGTTGGGGAGAGCCGCAGCATGACTTTGCTGCTTCCGGACGCCGGATCGCCGAAGACGCGCATGGCCTCGGCTGCCTGGTCGATCCCGAACGTGTGCGTGATGACCGGGGAGACGTCCAGCCCCGTTGCCATGGCCTGGAGGGCGTCGCTGATTTCGTCAACGAACCGGTACGAGCCGATCCACGTGATCTCCCGCGTCACCAGGTCCCCGAGTGCTGCAGGGGCCGGCGCGCCGGGAAGGTTGCCCACCTGGACGAGCGTTCCGCCGCGGGCCGTGGCGCGCAGGACGCCGCCCAGCACCGCAGGGATGCCGGAGGCCTCGAACACCAGTTCCATGTCCTCCGGGAGGCTGCCCGCGCCGGAGACGTTCACGACGTGGTCCGCGCCCATGGCTTTCGCAATCTGCAGCGCGGAGTCGTTGATGTCGGCGGCAATGACGCTTCTGGCGCCGGCGAACCGGGCCGCGGCAACCACAAGCGAGCCGATGGGCCCGGCCCCGTTGACCAGGACGTCCTTGCCGGTCAGCGATCCTGCCCTCTTGACCGCGTGCATGGCGACGGCCAGCGGCTCGGCAAGCGCACCGTGCAGGGTGTCCACGCCGTCGGGCAGCGGCCGGATCTGAGTTGCCTTGGCGAGCTTGCGTTCGCTGAACCCGCCGTCGGTGTGCGGGTCAAAGGCTGCGGATCCGAAGTACCTGATCTGCGGGTACAGGTTGGTGCGGCCGGCCAGGCGGTCCGGCATGATGCCGTCCCCCACCAGTTCCGCCGGATGTACCGTGACGGGCTGGCCGACGTCGAGGTTCCGGACCCCGGCGCCCAGCCGGGCAATCCGGCCGGCGACCTCGTGGCCGAGGACGAGCGGCGACTTCAGCGCCGCCGTCCCGGAGGCCCCGTGGCGCCAGTAGGAGAGGTCCGAGCCGCAGATCCCGCCCCACTCGACGTCGATGATTACTTCACCGGGTCCGGCGACGGGCTCGGGCCGGTCGTCGATGCGGAGGTCATTCGCTCCGTGGACTACGACGGCTTTCATACGGCGTCTTCCAGGCGGACCATGTCGCGGCCGCGGACTTCGGGCCCTACGAAGGCTGAGACCAGGGTGATCAGGGAGTAGCCGATGAGCATCGCAGCAAGCGGCCACCAGTGCCCGGTGATGGCGGTGAGGGTCGCAGCCAGCAGCGGGCCGATGGCGGTGGCGAGGATCCCGCCGATTTCCTTGGCCAGGGCGAGCTGTGTGAAGCGGGTGCGGGCTCCAAAGAACTCGGCCATCGTGACGCTTTCCATGGCGAAGAGGCTGAGAACGCCGAGGTTGAGGCCGACGACCATGGCGACGGTAATGAGTGTGGTGTTTCCGCTGGTGACCATCAGCATCATGGGGATGGCGAACAGGGCGGTCAGCGTGCTGAGCACCAGGTAGAGGGGCCGGCGGCCGAAGCGGTCACCGAGCATGCCCATGACGGGAATGGTGAGGAAGCCAAGCAGCGACCCGTACACGATGGCGGTGGTGCCCACGCTCTTGTCCACCAGCAGGACAGTAGCGAGGTAGCCCACCAGGAAGGTCTGGACCAGCCCCGAGTTTCCGGCCTGCCCGAACCGCAGGCCCAGGGCGATCAGGAAGGCCTTTCCCTTGCGCTGGTGCAGGGCTGCTTCGATGGTGCTGGTCGTGGCGAGTTCGTCCGCCGCGACGATTTCCCGCTTGGAGAGTGCCACGCCGTCCACAACATCGGCCCGCTGTTCAAACACCGGGCTTTCCTTGAGGGAGCGACGGACCCACACGGCAAAGATCATCAGGACGAAGCTGAACAGGAACGGAATGCGCCAGCCCCAGCTCAACAGCTGGTCCTCCGGCAGTGCGCTCACCAGAAGCGCCCAGAGTGCCGAGGCGGCGAGCGTCCCGGAGTTCGTGCCGAGGCACACGAGGGAGGAGATGAGGCCGCGGCGGCGGGCCGGGGCGAACTCGGCCAGCATGACCGTGGCACCGGCGATCTCGGCACCGGCGCCGAAGCCCTGTGCCAGCCGCAGTGCAACCAGCAGGATGGGGGCCCAGATCCCGATCATCGCGTAGGTGGGGAGAACGCCGATCAGGGTTGTGGACGCGCCCATCAGCGCGATGGTGATGAAGAGGACCTTCTTGCGGCCGATCCTGTCGCCCATGCGGCCGAAGTAGACGGCGCCGGCGAGACGGGCAACGTAGCCGACGCCGTAGGTGGCCATTGCGGCGATCAGGCCAATGACCGGGCTGACGTCGGGGAAGAAGATCTTGTTGAAGACGATGGCTGCTGCCAGGGAGTAAAGCTGGAAGTCCATGAATTCCATGGCGGTTCCCAGCCATCCGGACACTGCGACCTTTGCCAGTTCCTTGGTGGGTTTGGTCTCCGGCCGGGCGGTGGGCGGCGCGATGCTCTCAGTCATCTGGTGCTCCTTTGCAGGCGATGAAAAACGAAGGGGGTGAGTGAAAGGAAGAAGGCCGGCGGTGGGTTGTTGTGACCGGCGGCACCTCGCTAACTAACTACCATACAAGCACTACCATTCTAGTGTGTCAAGAGAATAGACTGGGGGCATGGCATCCGATAAACCCGGCAAGGGACAGTCCCCGCGGCTCTCTGTGCGTGACCAGACCCTGGAGACGCTGCGGCGTCGCATCATTTCCCTCCAGCTGCCTCCGGGTGAACCGCTCTCGGAGAACGAGCTCGCACAGGAACTGGGGGTCAGCCGCACGCCGGTCCGGGAAAGCCTGATTCTGCTCAGGGAGGAGGGACTGGTGCAGGTCTACCCGCAGATCGGTTCCTTTGTCTCGCTCGTGGACCTGGGGCGGGTATCCGAGGCTCAGTTTGTCCGCGAGGCCATTGAATGCGCGTCCCTGCGCGACCTGACGGTCGACGAAGTGGGGATTGCGGGACTACGCGTGATACTCAAGAGCCAAACGGACGCGGATGCCGCCAGCGATGTGGATGAGTTCTTCCGGCTGGACGAGGATTTCCACCGCGAACTTCTGAGGCTTGCGGGGCACGAATCCGCCTGGGCCGCCGTCAACTCCGCCAAAGCGCACCTCGACCGCGCACGCCGCCTGAGCCTTCTGGACACCAGGCCCATAGCAACCCTGATCCAACAACACACCGCGGTTGTCGATGCCCTTGAAGCCAAGAACCTGGCTGACGCCGACAGCTCCCTGCGGCTGCACCTGCGGGGCGTTTTTGAGGATGTCCAGCGGATTCAGCAGGCAACCCCGCAACTCTTTTCCGACGGCGCCGCACTGCGGCCCACACGCCGAAGTGTGGCGCGGCTGGCGTGAGGGCGGGGCCGGGTACTCATCAGGGAGTCGATGAACCCCCCAGCGTCACTTCGTGGAGCGGCACCGCCTGGCCGTAAGCCGGCGCTTCCTCGGCCAGTGCGTAATGGAAAATCCGGCTGCCTGCTTTTTCCAGGCCACCGCGGGGTTCAACCCTGAACCACTCATTGCCGGCGACTGCCAGCGCCCAGGCATCGGCTTCTTCCCAGTACACCTCACCGGGAGGGCGGTCCGGATGAACCTGCATCGCCACGGAAATCACGAAAACAGTGGCGTCCTCCGCGTCGGGGCGCCGGGCGAAGCACACGACGTCAACGCTGACGCCCTGGTTCGCGCAGGACGGCTTGCGTGCCATGGCGGTAGCGGCGCCCTCAACGGCGCCGTCGTGGATGTCCTGCCACGCAAGTGCGTACATCTGCCGGCGCAGCAAGGAGAGCTCCTCGCCGCAGATCATTTGGATCCTCCGGGTAAGTGCCCCGATCATGCCCATACCCGTGTCATGCGGCGCTTTCCAGCTGCCCTGCCCGGGACGGCACGCCGTCGAAATAGCCGCCCTTGAAGAAGAGCAGCGGCTCGGCACCGTCCCGTGCACCCAGGGCACGGACCGACCCCACCACAATGGTGTGGTCGCCGCCGTCGTACTCCCGGTACAGCTCGCAATCCACCCACGCAAGGGCCTGATCCAGCACCGGATTACCCAGCGGAGACACCGAAAACCCCACACCGGCGAACTTATCGGTGCCCGAACGGGCAAACTGCGCGGCAAGATGCCGGTGCCCGGCCGGAAGGATGTTCACCGTGAACCGGCC
>NZ_JMLE01000002.1 GCF_000685965.1 Arthrobacter sp. UNC362MFTsu5.1
CCAGGTGGCCAAGGACCTGGAAAATGCTGCGAAGAAGCGCAATGCCCGCATTGCCACCATCTACGGCGGCCGCGCCTATGAGCCGCAGGTGGAAGCCCTGCAAAAGGGCGTCGAAGTTGTTGTCGGTACCCCCGGCCGCCTGATCGACCTGTACAAGCAGAAGCACCTGAGCCTGAAGAACGTCAAGATCGTCATCCTCGATGAGGCCGACGAAATGCTGGACCTCGGCTTCCTGCCGGACGTCGAGACGCTGATCGCCGGAACCCCGGCCGTCCGCCAGACCCTGCTGTTCTCGGCCACCATGCCCGGCCCGGTCATCGCCATGGCCCGCCGCTACATGACCCAGCCCACCCACATCCGTGCTGCTGACCCGGACGACGAGGGCCTCACCAAGCGCGACATCCGCCAGCTGATCTACCGCGCCCACAGCATGGACAAGGTCGAGGTCGTCGCCCGAATCCTGCAGGCCCGCGGACGCGGCCGCACCATCATCTTCACCAAGACCAAGCGCACCGCCGCCAAGGTGGCCGAGGAACTGGTGGACCGCGGCTTCGCCGCCGCCGCCATCCACGGCGATCTCGGCCAGGGCGCCCGCGAACAGGCACTGCGTGCCTTCCGCAACAACAAGGTTGACGTCCTGGTGGCCACCGACGTCGCCGCCCGCGGCATCGACGTCGACGACGTCACGCACGTGATCAACTACCAGTGCGTGGAGGACGAAAAGATCTACCTGCACCGCGTGGGCCGCACCGGCCGCGCCGGCAACAAGGGCACTGCTGTGACCTTCGTTGACTGGGACGACATGCCCCGCTGGGGCCTGATCAACAAGGCGCTGGGCCTGAGCTACCCGGAGCCGGTGGAAACCTACTCCTCCTCGCCGCACCTCTACGAAGAGCTGGACATCCCCGAAGGCACCAAGGGCCGCCTGCCCCGCGACAAGCGCGTCCTTGCCGGCGTCGACGCCGAAGTCCTGGAGGACCTGGGCGAGACCGGCAAGAAGCCGGGGCGCAGCAGCTCCAGGGACAGCGGCCGGGACACCGCCCGTGGCGGAAACACCGGAGGCGGGCGCGACAGCGGCCGCACCGGCAGCAGGACCCCGCGCCGCAGTGGAGCCGAAGCCGGCGGACGCTCGGGTGAGCGCCGCCGTCGTCCCGCCGAAACGGACGCCGCCGCCCCGGCCGAGGCTCCGGCCCAGGCCCCCGTCTCGGCACGGGCAGCTTCAGCCAGCGCCCCGGCCGAGGTGGACCGGGCAACCCGGGCCCGGCGCCGGACCCGCACCCGCCGCCGCAACGGCGAGGTGGTTGCCGGCGGCGACTCGCAACCAAGCGGCGCCGAGGCCTAACCCCCTCAATGACTGACACCGTCTGGGCGCCGGACGGCAGCAACCTGGTGGTACACGCGGACAACGCCGAGTACCTCCCCACGCTGCCGGACGGCGCCTTCACACTCATCTACGTCGACCCGCCGTTCAACACCGGCCGCGCCCAGAGCCGGCAGCAGACCACCATGGTGCGGAACGCGGACGGCGGCGGCGACCGCGTGGGTTTCAAGGGCCGCTCCTATGACACGATCAAAGGCGCCCTGCACAAATACGACGACGCCTTCAGCGACTACTGGTCGTTCCTGGAACCCAGGCTCGTGGAAGCGTGGCGGCTGCTGGCCGACGACGGCACCCTCTACCTCCACCTGGACTACCGGGAAGTGCACTACGCCAAGGTGATGCTGGACGCCATCTTCGGCCGCGAATGCTTCCTGAACGAAATCATCTGGGCCTACGACTACGGCGCCCGTGCCAAGTTCCGCTGGCCCACCAAGCACGACAACATTCTGGTGTACGTCAAAAACCCGTCCAAGTACCACTTCGACAGCGCTGAAGTGGACCGCGAACCCTACATGGCGCCCGGGCTGGTGACTCCGGAAAAGCGGGAGCTCGGCAAGCTGCCCACGGACGTCTGGTGGCACACCATCGTCTCCCCCACCGGCAAGGAAAAGACCGGCTACCCGACGCAGAAGCCCGAGGGCCTGATCCGCCGCGTCGTGGCTGCTTCAAGCCGGCCGGGCGACTGGTGCCTGGACTTCTTCGCGGGCTCCGGCACCCTGGGCGCGGTGGCCGCCAAGCTCGGCCGGAAATTCGTCTGCGTGGACCAGAACCAGCCCGCCATCGACGTGATGACCAAGCGCCTCAGCGCCCAGGCCACGTTCACGTCCTTCCCGCCCAACTAGGTCGCAGCAGGTGTCGTTTTGAGCCTCCAAAACGACACCTGCTGCTACCTACTTGGGATTCTCGGGTCACATCACGGACGCACGACGGCGGTTCCGGTCGCCTGCTCTTCGATCCTCGCCAGGACCTCGGGCGAGGTCAGGTTCTCGCCCAGCAGGTTGGGCTTGCCGGTGCCGTGGTAGTCGGAGGAGCCCGTGATCAGCAGGCCATGTTCCTCGGCAAGCGTCCGGAGGTAGGCCCGGCCGTCTTCCGGATTGTCGCGGTGCTCGATCTCCAGTCCCGCCAGTCCGGCGTCGATCATTTCCAGGTACGTGCGCCTGCCCACCACACGGCCGCGTGCGGACGCCACCGGGTGGGCAAACACCGGCACGCCGCCCGCCGCCCGGACCAGGGCCACGGCGACGGCCGGATGCGGGGCGTAGTGCTGGACGTAGTACCGGGAATGGGAGGTCAGGATCGAGGCGAAGGCTTCGGTCCGGTCTGCGACCACTCCGGCGGCCACCAGGGCGTCGGCAATGTGCGGCCGGCCGAGCGTAGCGCCGGGTGCTACGTGGTGGATGACGTCGTCCCAGGTCAGCGGGTAGTCCTCGGCCAGGAGGGTGACCATGCGTTCGGCCCGGGTGAGGCGGGCGTCCTTGGCCTTGGTGATTTCCTCCAGCAGGCCCGGGTGCGACGGATCATGGAGATAACTGAGGAGATGGACGCTGATCCCTTCGTCGGTCCGGCAGGAGACTTCCATGCCCGGCACGAGCGCAATCCCTTCGGCCCGGGCCGCGAGCGAGGCCTCGGCCCAGCCGTCGGTGGAATCGTGGTCGGTCAGGGCCACCACGTCCAGGCCCGCCGCTGCGGCGGACGCCATCACCGTTGCAGGCGGCTCCGTGCCGTCGGAAACGTTCGAGTGCGCATGCAGATCAATCCTCACTTGCCCAGCCTAGTAGATGCCCGCCGCGGGTGGCCGGTGCGGTACCGGCCGGTGGCCGGCGCAGTGCTCGGTGGCCCCGGCCACGCCGCTGGTGAGACGATGGGACGGTGAACGATGCAGACAACACCTACAACGGTGAAACGACAGCTACCCAGCCCCTCGAAGAGCGCGTCAACAACCGCTCGCAGCGGCCCAGTTCCGACGCCTTCAAGGCCTTTATGGCCAGCAACTGGGCGCCCGCGGCACAAGAGCTCCCCGATCGGGATGCCGTGGCCGACCACGCCGCCGCCCGGCGTCGCGCCATTTCGGGCCTGTTCAAAGGCGAACGCCTGGTGGTCCCCGCCGGGCCGCTGAAGGTCCGCTCCAATGACTGCGACTACCGCTTCCGGCCGCACTCCGGCTTCGCGCACCTGACCGGCCTGGGCCTGGACCATGAGCCCGATGCCGTGCTGATCCTGGAACCTGTTGAAGAAGGAAAGGGCGACGACGGCGGGAACCACCGCGCCACGCTGTACTTCCGGCCGCTGGCCGGCCGGGACACCGAACAGTTCTATGCAGACTCCCGCTCCGGCGAATTCTGGATCGGCGCCCGCCCCACGCTCGCTGAGTTCGAGCGGAGGCTGGGCCTCGCCACGGCCCACATCGACCAGCTCGAACTCGCCATCACCAAGAACGTGGGCGCCCCCGAAATCGGCGGCATTTCCATCCGCCTGGTGCGCAAGGTGGACGAGAACATCGACGCCCTCGTGGACACGGCCCGCTACAACACGGCCAAGGACCCGGACAACCTGGACCTGGGCGTGCTGGATGCCCTCGATGAGAAGCTCACGGAAGCCCTCTCCGAGCTCCGGCTGCTCAAGGACTCCTGGGAAATCGAGCAGATGAAGATTGCGGTGGCGGCCACGGTGGAAGGGTTTGCCGAGGTGGTCAAGGCGCTGCCCCGCGCGCTGACGCACCAGCGCGGCGAACGGGTCGTCGAAGGCGCTTTCTTCGCCCGTGCCCGGGAAGAGGGCAACGAGCTCGGCTATGACACCATCGCCGCTTCGGGCAACAACGCCACCGTCCTGCACTGGACGCGGAACACGGGCAAAGTCAACGCCGGCGAACTGCTGCTGCTGGATGCAGGCGTTGAGGCTGATTCCCTCTACACCGCCGACGTCACCCGCACCCTGCCCGCCAACGGCACGTTCAGCGACATCCAGCGGAAGGTCTACGAAGCCGTCCTGGACGCAGCGGATGCCGGCTTCGCCGCAGCCCGGCCCGGGACCAAGTTCCGCGACATCCACACGGCCGCCACCACCGTACTGGCCGAACGGCTTGCCGAATGGGGCCTGCTGCCCGTGTCCGTCGAGGAGGCCATCAGCCCCGAGGGCCAGCAGCACCGCCGCTGGATGCCGCACGGCACCAGCCACCACCTGGGCCTCGACGTGCATGACTGCGCCCAGGCCAAGCGGGAGCTCTACCTGGACGGCGTCCTCACGCCGGGAATGGTGTTCACCATCGAACCCGGCCTGTACTTCAAGAACGAGGATCTCGCGATTCCCGCGGAGTACCGCGGCATCGGCGTCCGGATCGAGGACGACATCCTGATGACGGCAGACGGACCGGTCAACCTCAGCGCGGCGCTCCCCCGCAAGGCCGACGACGTCGAGTCCTGGATGGCGGGCATCTACCAGGAAGCCGACCACGCGTAGACCCAAGAAGCCGTAAGCCGGAGACACAAAGGCCTCCGTCCGGATCGTCCGGACGGAGGCCTTTGGCTTTTCCGCGCTAGTGCTGAGTGTCGCCCTCAGCCGGCTCGTGCTTGGCGCCGCCCTCACGCTGGGGCGCGTCGGTCACGCGCACCCCGTACTGCGGCCGGCCGTCAGGGAGGTCCGGGTAACGCACCGCGGCCGGCGGCGCGGCCCGGTGCTGGGGGTGTTCTTCGGAAGGGGCCTGCGGCCCCTGGGTTGCCGCTCCGGCGGCCGCATGGGCGCCCGCGGCCGGCTGGTTCCCAGCCTCCGGGGTCCTCTGGCCGTAGGGGTCGTTCCAGCCTGCGGGCCGCTGCGGCCCCTGCTGCGGACCGTGCTGGTGCCCGGGCTGCTGGAACGGCTGGTTCTGATAGCCCCCCTGGCCGTAGGAAGCAGACCCGGCAGACGCGTCCGAGGTGGTCATGGGCAGCTGCTGCAGCATGCGCCGGGCCTCATGGGAAGCCTCAAAGGCCACCACGACGTCGTAGTTGGTCGCCACCACCTGGCTCGTGGACGTGAAGTCACGCTTCCCGCGCTGCGTCGCGTACGTAACAATGCCGAAGAGCATAAAGAACGCCGCGCCCATGAGCACCGAGGTCACAATCGAGAAATAGCCGCCGGTCGGCGAGAAGAAGGACAGCATGACGCCGACGAACAAGCCGAACCACATGCCGCTCAGCGCGCCCGACAACGCGACCCGGGGGTAGCTGAGCCGCCCGGTAACGCGCTCCACCATTTTCAGGTCGTTGCCCACGATGGACACCAGCTGGACGGGGAACTGCTGATCCGCGAGGTAGTCCACCGCCTTCTGGGCGTCCAAGTAGGAGGTGTACGAACCGACGGTGTCCCCGGCCGGAACCGTGCGGAATTCATCCGGCCCGTTCGGGACACCGGCCTTGGGAGCACCAAAAATGTTTGACATACCTCCATTCTTGCCCATCCGGCTGTGTGCAAGCTGAAATTCAGCTAAAAGAGAGCAGACTCGGTAGCCTGTACAAGTGAGCACAAATCTTTCGCGGGTGTTTGTTGCGCGCCTTCTCGGACTGGATGTCTTCGACCCCCTGGGCGACCGGCTGGGCAGGCTGCGCGATGTCGTTGTGCTCTCCCGCGGCACCAGGGGCGCTCCCCACGTGGTGGGCATCGTGGTGGAAGTACCCGGCAAGAAGCGGGTGTTCGTCCCCATGACCAGGATTACCTCAATCGACCAGACCCAGGTCATCTGCACCGGCCTGGTGAACCTGCGCCGCTTCGAACAGCGCGGGGCCGAAACGCTGGTGGTGGCCGAAATGTTCGACCGGCGCGTCACCCTGGCGGACGGCAGCGGCGACGCCACCATCGAGGACATCGCCATGGACCGGCACCGTTCCGGCGACTGGTTCGTCAGCAAACTGTTCGTGCGCCGCGGCCACTCCCTCTCGCCGCTGAGCCGGCTCCGCCGCAACGAGACCATGATCATCGACTGGGCGGATGCCCTGCAGGGCGCCAGGACGGAGCCCCAGGCCGCCACCCAGTTCGTGGCCACGCATGAGGACCTGAAACCGGCCGACTTCGCCGAAGCGCTGCAGGAAATGAGCGACAAACGCCGCTTCGAAGTGGCCAGCGAACTGCAGGATGAACGGCTCGCCGACGTCCTGCAGGAGATGCCCGAAGGCGACCAGGTGGAAATCCTGTCCGCCCTCGACGTCAACCGCGCCGCCGACGTCCTCGAAGAGATGGACCCGGACGACGCCGCCGACCTCCTCGCCGAACTCCCGTCGGCCCAGGCCGAGGAACTGCTCCAGCTCATGGAACCCGAAGGGGCCGAGGACGTCCGGCGGCTCCTGGAATACGACGAGGACACCGCCGGCGGACTCATGACGCCTGTCCCGGTGATCCTCCCTCCCGAAGCCACGGTGGCCGAAGCCCTCGCCCACGTCCGGCGGGAGGAGCTCTCACCTGCCCTCGCGTCGTCGATCTTCATTGCCCGTCCGCCGCTGGAAACGCCCACGGGGCGGTTCCTCGGTGTGGTCCACATCCAGCAGCTCCTTCGCTACCCGCCGCCCGAGCCGCTCGGAAACCTGGTGGACAAGAACCTGGAGCCTGTCTCGGACCAGGCGCACATCAGCGAGGTGGCCCGCACCCTGGCCACCTACAACCTGAACTCACTCCCCGTCGTCAACAGCGACGGCCGGCTTGTCGGGGCGGTGACTGTTGACGATGTGCTGGACCATCTGCTCCCGGATGACTGGCGGGCCCACGATGATGACGCCCCGATAAGGAAACTTGGAGGCCGCATTGGCTGATCTCAGCTCACCGAGGAACCCCGGACACCGTCCCGGAGCCAAGATCACCGCCGGCCTGGACACGCCGCTGAGCGGACGCCAGCGGATCCTGCCCAAGTTCTCTCCCAATCCAGACGCCTTCGGCCACGCCACGGAAGGCTTCGCCCGCTTTATGGGCACGCCGCAGTTCCTCGTCTACATGACCATTTTCGTCGTGGTGTGGCTGGCCTGGAACACCTGGGCGCCCCTGACGTGGCAGTTCGACTCCCGGGAGCTCGGCTTCACCTTGCTGACCCTGATGCTGTCGCTCCAGGCCTCGTACGCGGCTCCGCTGCTCCTGCTGGCCCAGAACCGGCAGGATGACCGCGACCGCGTGTCGCTGCAACAGGACCGCCAGCGCGCGGAACGCAACCTGTCCGACACCGAGTACCTCACCAGGGAACTGGCGTCGCTGCGCATCGCACTGCGCGAAGTTGCGACCCGCGACTACGTCCGCGCCGAACTTCGCAGCCTCCTGGAGGACATGCTGGAGGCACAGGAGGAACTCCGCACGCACGATCCCTCCGGGGCGGGCAGCCACGAATCCCCCAAGGACAAAGTCAAGGAGAAACTGAAGGAGCGGCGCGACAAGCAGCGCAACCCCCGCACCCAGCAGATCCCCCGGGTCAAGCCGGACAAGCCCGGCAACCCCGCGCACCTCAACACCCCCGAAAGCTGAGCACTGACCGCATGAGCACCCCCCTGGCCCAGGCAGTGGACGCTGCACTGGCCACAGTCATCGACCCCGAACTGCGCCGCCCCATCACCGAACTTGGCATGGTGGACTCGGTGGAGATCGACGACGACGGCCGGGTCCGGCTCGTCGTGCTGCTCACCATTTCCGGGTGTCCGCTGCGCGGCACCATCACCGCGGACTCCGAGGCCGCGCTGTCTGCGGTCCCCGGCGTGAGGGCCGTCGACGTCGAGCTCAAAGTCATGACGCAGGAACAGCGGGACGCGCTGAAGGAAAAGCTCCGCGGACCGGGCGGCCAGCGCGGCATCCCGTTCAACCAGCCCGGGTCCCTCACGAAAGTGTTTGCAGTGGCCAGCGGCAAGGGCGGAGTGGGCAAGTCCTCCGTCACGGTGAATCTCGCCTGCGCCATGGCTGCCCAGGGGCTCCGCGTCGGCATCATCGACGCCGACGTGTACGGGTTCTCGGTACCTGCTCTGATGGGCATCGACCAGGCCCCCACCCGCGTGGACGACATGATCCTGCCGCCGGTCGCGTACGGGGTGAAGGTCATTTCCATCGGAATGTTCGTCAAGGGCAACCAGCCGGTGGCCTGGCGCGGGCCGATGCTCCACCGCGCCCTTGAACAGTTCCTCACCGACGTCTACTTCGGCGACCTGGACGCGCTGTTCCTCGACCTGCCTCCGGGCACCGGGGACATCGCCATCTCCGTGGCGCAGCTGCTTCCCAAGGCCCAGATCCTGGTGGTGACCACACCCCAGGCCGCAGCCGCCGACGTCGCCGAACGGGCAGGTGCCATAGCCACACAGACGGGCCAGTCCGTGGCCGGGATTGTGGAGAACATGTCCTACCTGGAAATGCCCGACGGCGGCAGGATGGAACTGTTTGGCAGCGGCGGCGGCGCTGTCCTCGCCGAGCGCCTGAGCGCGACTGTCGGCACTGATGTGCCGCTTTTGGGCCAGATTCCGCTGGACATCCTGTTGCGCGAAGGTGGCGACGCCGGCGAACCGATCGTGCTGGGACGGCCCGAGACCCCGGCGGCCAGGGCGCTGACGGGAATCGCGGACAAGCTGGCGGCAAAGCCGCGGGGCCTGACGGGGATGAAGCTGGGCCTCCAGCCCAGGTGATGGAGCCTGTGCCCCGTGATTAGACGTGTCTAACCCGGTGATGGAGCCCGCTGATTGAGCCTGTCGAAATCCCGGCTCAGGTAGCCTCGGAGTCGAACGGGGCAGGCTCACCCTCGGGCAGCCGTTCGATGACGCGCGCCGGCCGCTCTTCCGCGTAGGATGCCGCGGAGGCGGAGGCAACTGCCGCGACCGCAGCCGGCGCCCCGGCACTGACAGGCTTGGTGTCGTCGTCGAGCAGGGCTTCCTTGATGATCCGGCGGGGATCGTACTGGCGGGGGTCGTATTTCTTCCAGTCGACCTCGTCGATGTCGATGCCGACTTCGTCCTTGATCTGCTCCCGGGCGCCGGACGCCATCCGGCGGACTTCCTTGACCAGGTTCGCCAGTTTCTGGGTGTATTCGGGCAGCCGGCTGGGGCCGATCACCAGGACCCCGATGATCAGCAGAAGAAGAAACTCCGGACCGTTGATTCCAAACACCTTAGGAAGATTACCCTCTCCGGCACAGTGGTGACGATTCTGACGCGGGCCGCACAGCGAAGGCCGCTCCGGGTGGACGGCTCATGGGGTAAAAAGCTCCACGATGCGCCCGAGACCGCGCTGCAGCCTGGCGGGCAGGCCTTCCGCGGCGGGCACGCTTTCCGTGCCGGGCACGGCGCTGCCGGCCGTTCCGGACGCGGGGACCCCGGGGCTGCGCACTGGGGTGGTGGAACCCGAGCGAACCAGTTCTGCCACGCCGTCATCGGCGGAGTCAGCAGGAAGATCCGAGATGTAGGTGAAGGTCACGCCCGGAGCCTGGTAAATGGCCCGCCACGGGGCAGAAGCATTGATCCACACCGCTCCGCCTGCGGCATTGCCGGCAGCAGCGCCCCCAGGCGCACGCACGAACCCGTCGGCCTCGGCAGGACGGCCTGTCAGGATGTTCGTGGGTGATGACAGCGGCACGGCGGGTTGTGCGCCGTCAGCGGGCACGGGCTGCGAATGCTGTTCGAGGACGGTGGCAAAGTGCGTGCCGTCAGTGAGCCGCAATTCCAGGACTGCCTGTCCCGCGACGGTTTCGTGCCGCGCCCAGAGCACGTGGAACCCCATGTCGCGAAGCTCCGGGCACGACCACCCCTGCGTGCGGAGTCCCTCAAGGTCTGTGGACGTCAGCATGCCGTCGGACCCGGGGGACGCGCTGCCGGCCGGCGGTTGAAGTCCGAAAGCTGCCTCGTGCTGCTGGGACCACGTGGCAGGGGTGCCGTCGGCGACGGGGCGGGGGTCACCGGCCAGGAAGTACGCAGCGCCGGTGACCACCCCGGCCGCGGCCAGGGCCCCGCCCGCTGCGATGCCCAGCGCGCGGAGCGCCGGGAACCCCGCGGGCGAACGTCGGTGCCCGGCATGGCCGGCAGCTGAACCGGCCGGCTCGGACGCAAGCTGCTGCGTCCTGGCCAACAGCCTGGCTGTGAAGTCCTCGCTCGCGGCCGGGATGGACGCGCTGCGCAGGCGCTCAAGATACTGGCGCTCACGCCACTGAATCGACGTGCATTCCGGGCAGGATTCTATGTGCTTTGAGCTGCGGCCGCGCTTACCTCGCGGCAGGAGTCCGCGCGTACAGTTGCCTCCAAGGCCACGCAGCAGTTTTCTCAGCTGACCCATGGAGCCGATCAGAGGATGCCGGCGATGCGCGGCAGCTTGAGCCGCGGCTTGAGGGACTGGCGGGAGCGGGGATCACGGTGGGCCAGCTTTTCGCGGAGCATGGTCCGGCCGCGGTGGATACGGGACCGCACGGTTCCGAGCTTGACTCCCAGTGCCTCGGCCACCTCGTCGTAGGACAGGCCCTCAAGGTCACAAAGCACGACGGCGGCCCGGAAGTCCGGCGGCAGTTCTTCAAGGGCGGCCTGCACGTCGAGGTCCAGGTTGTTGAATTCAAAGCTCTGTTCCGGACCGGGCTCGCGGCCTGGCAGCCGCGATTCGGCGTCATCAGCGAGGGCGTCGAAGCGGATGCGGCTCTTGCGCCGCGCCTGGTCAAGGAAGAGGTTCGTGGTGATGCGGTGCAGCCAGCCGTCGAGCGTGCCGGGCTTGAAGTTCTCCAGCGACCGGAACACCCGGACGAACACCTCCTGGGTGAGGTCCTCGGCGTCGTACTTATTGCCGGTCAAACGGTAGGCAAGGCGGTAGACCTTGGCGGAGTGGTTCGTGACCACTTCCTCCCAGGTTGGCCTGACCCACTCGGCGTCCGGCCGGGCCACTGAATCTTCAATTGCCGGGACAGGTGCCACAACTGATGCTGACATCGTCCACTCCCCTCGTGGATGGAACTAACGCCTGGATGGTGCTGACACCAGTGCTTCGGCGCCGATCACCTCCTGGATGAGCGGATTTCCATCATTTCAAAGTTGGCTGGGAATTTCCTGACTATTGCGGGGCTTCAGCCTTGGGCGGAACCACCCGCGCCACCGGCCGGCCCGAAAAGGGTGGTTCCCGTCACATCGGCGGAAAGCCACAGCCTGCCGCACCGCCACCTCCGGGCCCGGCACCGCCTGACACAGTACGCTGATAGGAACAATCCCCTGCCGCCCAGAAAGCGAATCCTCATGAGCGCCGATAAGTCCACGAGCTGGTCCTATGCAGAAGATCTGCCTGCCGAGGACGAAGTACTGCTGCATGCTCGGGAGCGTTCCTTTGAGCTGGGCGTGACTCCGGTGGGACCGGGCGTGGGAGCGGTTCTCACCGTATTGGCGGCAGCCTCCAAGGCGCAGACAGCAGTGGAAATCGGAACCGGGGCGGGCGTCTCCGGTGTATGCCTGCTTCGCGGACTCGGCCCCCAGGCGGTGCTGACCACCATTGATGTGGATGTTGAACACCTCAGGGCGGCGCGGGAGGCATTCCAGGAAGCAGGAAGCCCTGCCAACCGCACCCGCACAATTTCCGGCCGCGCCGGCGACGTCCTGCCCCGGCTGACCGACAGCGCCTACGACCTGGTGTTCGTCGATGCGGACAAGCCGGGCATCCCCGGGTACGTCGAGCAAGCCATCCGGCTGCTGAAGCGCGGCGGGCTGCTGATCATCAACGACGCCCTGGACAAGGACCGGGTGGCCAACCCGGCTGCCCGCGATTCCACCACGGCGGTGCTGCGCCAGGTGGGCAAGTCCATCCGCGACGACGACCGCCTGGCTTCGGCAATGCTGCCCACCGGCGACGGACTGCTGGTAGCGGTTAAAAAATAAGGCGGGGCCCGCAGCCTTACGGCCGCGGACCCCGCCCCAGCAAATCTATTCGGTAACGCCGACGAGGCATTCCTTAAGGTTTGCCGCCTCCGCCGCGTTGAGTTCGACCACAAGCCGCCCCCCGCCTTCGAGCGGCACACGCATAATCAAGCTGCGGCCCTCTTTGGTTACTTCCATAGGGCCGTCGCCGGTGCGTGGTTTCATAGCCGCCATGAGGAAAATCCCCTCCAATAGTCCCAGGACCTACCAGCCCGGGCGGGCTGTGGCCGCGTCGTCAATCAAGCCCCCATGGCGGCCTACCAGCTACCGCCATGGCTGAACAGTGCTGAATGCAATTTGTTCATGCTTAACCCCTATTATCCTGTAATTACCCGCCTGTAGCTAATTGATGGATTTTCTTCATCGCTTGGAAAATTGCGGCCCGCTGTGCCGTGCGTCATAGCACCCGTGCCCGGCCCATGGCCCGCTGACGGCCGCCTCACGGCGGATAGTCTCCCCCGCCTGGCAGTTCGGCCCAGGCCCACAGCCAGACGATCCAGACAATCTGGAGCAGCACGAACATGGTGACCACCGTCCCCCGGTAGGCCCGGGATCGGGATAGCAGTGCTGCGCCCAGGGCCAGCGGAAACAGCGGCAGCAGCATGCGGAAGGTGCTGGTCTGCGGGTGCAGGAACACGAGCAGGTAGCCCATGTAGCAGACGCACCAGAGCCGCAGCTCAGCCCCCAGCGCCACCACGGGCGGGGACGTCATGGCAAGCCCGAAGACGGCAACAAAGACAAAGGGAGCCAGCACCCCCAGCACCGGGCCAAAAAGCTGGATGCCCGTGTCGAACCAGGGCTTGAACGGCACAAGGTCGTGGCCGCGCCAGACGGTCTCCGTTTTGGTATAGGCAGCGGGATCGCCGGTCACTGCCCAGGCGATGGCGGGCCAGATCAGGGCGCTTATCCCGCTGACTGCGGCCAGGGCCGCCAACGCAACGAGGTCCCGGGCACTGTGCCGTGCCGCCTGGCTGCCCGGGGCGGCAGGACGGTTCCGCAGCCACAGCCGGTATGCGAGCAGCCCGCACACCATCGCCGCGAACGGAACCCCCGTTGGCCTGGACAGACACATGAGGACCACCACCGGCATTGCCCACAGATACCGCCGTTGCATCACCAGGAGCAGTGCCGACGCCAGCAGCAGGAGGTTCAGCGATTCGGCATACGGAACCTGGAGCACGGCAGCGACGGGGAAGGTGGAAAAAAAGACCACGGCCCACATGGCCGTGCGGTGGCCGGCTTTCTGCCGGAAAAGGCGGTACACCACCAGGGCGGCCCCCAGCCCGGAAGCCATTGCAATGAACGTGAGGGCCAGTGCGGGGTCCATCCCGGTCATGGCCGACAACGCCCGCCCAAGCATCGGAAACAGCCCATAGAAGGCCCAGGCGTTCTCCTGGACGTTTCCGCTTTCGTCCACGGGCAGCTGGCTTGGATATCCGCTCCGGAGCACCTCGCCGTACCAGCGGGCATCCCAGATATTAATGAAGTTCCAGTAGTCGGGTTTCGCGGGTAACCACGGGTTGGCGCCCTGATGCAGGGCGGCCGCCATGAAGATGCAGGCACTGACGGCCCGCGCCGCAACGTAGACGCCTGCCACCTGCGCCCACCACGGCCAGGTGCTGGCGCGGGCGGCAGCGGACGCAACTTTCATTCGCACCAGGCCGTTCAGTCCCGGGTTTCGGTCCTGCCCCACGCGGCCGCTGGAAGTGCCCGCTCTGCTCAAGGCCCGCTCTCCCCCGGCTGCGCCGGCGCGCGAAGTTCCGCCCGCAACCGCTCAATTTCACGGTCCTTCGCGGCCAGCTGGTCACGGAGTTCATCCAGCACCTGATCGACCTGGTCCATGCGGTAGCCCCGCAGGCCCAAAGCAAACCGGATCCGGTCGACGTCGGCCGGTGCAGCGTCGGCAGGGAGCAGCACCGGCGGCAGCGAGGCCACCGGCTCGTCGAATCCGTCCAGCAGCGCAGGGCCTCCGGAATGCCGGCGCCGGAAGATGCCGGACGTAAAATCTGCTCCGAAGAAGAGCGCGGCGCCGATCAGTGCGATGGCGAGGAATATCAGGAAGAAACTCACAGGATCCATCGTGCCAGACGCCGGCCCGCCCGCTATTCCGGCCGCTGGTTACCGTTCGGCCCGCCAGTGCCGTTGGCTGCACTGGTTTCCGGCGACGGACGGATGGCACCGTGGATGACGAGGTCCACCGCGTGCGCCGGCTCATCGACAACCTGGATGAGCCCGAGGTCCTTCTCGGAGATCATCCCGTCTTCCACCAGGGTGCCCCTGATCCAGTCGAGCATGGGCCCCCAGAAAGCGGTGCCCAGCAGGACGATGGGGAAGGACGTCACCTTCTTGGTCTGCACCAGGACCATGGCTTCGAAGAGCTCGTCCAGGGTGCCCAGGCCGCCGGGGAGCACAATGAATCCCTGGGCGTATTTTACGAACATGGTTTTCCGGGCGAAGAAGTAGCGGAAGTTGATCCCGAGGTCCACCCACTGGTTGAGGCCCTGTTCGAAGGGAAGCTCGATGCCGAGACCCACGGAGACGCCGTTGCCCTGGACGGCGCCTTTGTTGGCCGCCTCCATGGAACCCGGCCCGCCGCCGGTAATTACGGCCACGCCGGCTTCGGCCAGTTTGCGGCCCACTTCAACGCCCAGTTCGTAGTAGACGGAGCCCGGCTTGGTGCGTGCGGAGCCGAACACGCTGACGGCGGGCCCGAGGTCCGCCAGTGCACCGAAGCCTTCCACGAACTCACTCTGGATTCTGAGCACCCGCCACGGGTCAGTGTGGACGAACTGGCCGGGCCCCTTCGTGTCCAGCAGGTGCTGGTCCGACATCTCCACTGCCGCCTGCTTTCGACGCAGCTCCAGCGGACCCTTGTGACGGGTGGCAATGGGAGGTACTGGAGTTGGAGAAGGGTGCGGATCGGTACTCATCCACCAAGGCTAGCGCGGTTCTCCAAGCCCGACTGTCCGGCGCGTCCGATCCAGTTGCAGAGGGCAACCGGGGCGCTGACCTGCAGGTATCTCTTGAATCACGATCTGCAGGAAGTTGGAGTGATTGCCGTCATATCCCGCTAATGTTCGCTAGATTCTCTCTTATGACTACTCAAGTGCCCGGCGAAGCTCTCGTCTCCCTGAAAGCCGTGAATAAGCACTACGGCCAGCTGCACGTACTGAAGGACATCAACCTGAACGTCCGCAAGGGCGAAGTTGTTGTGGTCATCGGACCCTCCGGTTCCGGTAAGTCCACACTCTGCCGGGCCATCAACCGCCTGGAGACCATCGACGACGGCAAGATTGCCATCGACGGCAAGGAGCTCCCGGAGGAGGGCAAGGAACTCGCCAAACTGCGTGCCGACGTCGGCATGGTGTTCCAGTCCTTTAACCTCTTCGCTCACAAAACCATCCTGGAAAACGTCACCCTGGGGCCCATCAAGGTCAAGGGTGTGCCCAAGGCGCAGGCGGACAAGGACGCCATGGCGCTGCTGGAGCGTGTCGGTGTGGGACACCAGGCACCCAAGCTCCCGGCGCAGCTTTCCGGCGGCCAGCAGCAGCGCGTGGCGATTGCCCGGGCCCTTGCCATGAAGCCGAAAGTCATGCTCTTCGATGAGCCCACGTCCGCGCTTGACCCGGAAATGATCAATGAAGTCCTTGACGTCATGATCCAGCTGGCCAAGGAAGGCATGACCATGATCGTGGTCACCCACGAGATGGGCTTTGCCCGCAAGGCCGCCGACCGCGTGGTGTTCATGGCCGACGGCCAGATCGTCGAGGACGCGACGCCTGAGGAGTTCTTCACGAACCCGCAGAGCAACCGCGCCAAGGACTTCCTCTCCAAGCTCCTCACTCACTGATTCCCCGAGACCGCACCTACTCAGTTCGCACCCAGGCCACCACAGTGGCCGCCAATGAAAGGTAATGTCATGAAGGCATTTTTGACCCGACGAAAGTCCTTTGTGGTTGCAGCATCAGCAGCCCTCGCCCTGACACTGAGCGCCTGCGGCGGCGGGGGCGGAACCACCAGCAATCCGTCAGTGGCCGAGAAGCCCACCTTTGCAGCAGGCAGCACCATGGAGAAGCTCTCCAAGGCCGGCACCATCAAGATCGGCACAAAGTTTGACCAGCCGCTGTTCGGCCAGGTCGGCCTGGACGGCAAGCCCATCGGTTTCGACGTCGAGATGGGCAAGCTGATTGCCGCCAAGCTGGGCATTGCTGCGGACAAGATCGAATGGTCGGAGACCGTCTCAGCCAACCGCGAGCCCTTCATCGAACAGGGCAAGGTGGATCTGGTCATCGCCACGTACACCATCAACGACAAGCGCAAGCAGGTCGTTAGCTTTGCCGGGCCGTACTACGAGGCCGGCCAGGCGCTCATGGTCAACAAGGACAATGACACCATCAAGAAGCCCGAGGACGTCAAGGGCAAGAAGGTCTGTTCCGTGACCGGTTCCACCCCTGCCGGGACCATCGTGGAGAAGTACGGAGCGGAACTCGTTCCCGCGGCCACATACTCCGCCTGCCTCGAACCGCTGCGCAACAAGCAGGTGGAGGCCATCACCACCGACAACGTGATCCTTGCCGGCTTCGTGGACAAGGAACCTGAAGCCTTCAAGCTGGCCTCGGACGAAACCTTCACCAAGGAGCCCTACGGCATCGGCCTGAAGAAGGACGACACCGTCTTCCGCAACTGGATCAACGACCAGCTGGAGGAATTCGGCAAGGACGGCTCCTACAAGAAGGCATGGGAAGCCACCGCCGGCTCCGTCATCAAGACGGCTCCGGAACTCCCGGCCATCAACCGTTACTAAGTAACGCCGGCGGTTGCCGGAGTCCGCTTAACGCGCCTCCGGCAACCGCCCTCCCATCTTCGCTCCCGTCCGCGACACACAGCCAAAGGATGTTATGGACGTCATCATCGAAAACCTGCCACTCTACTGGGAAGGCTTTCTCCGAACCCTGTTCCTGTCCGCCGTGTCCGGAGTCATCGCCCTCCTGCTGGGAACCGTGCTGGCCGCAGCCCGGGTCTCCCCTGTTGCCGCCCTCCGCGGCTTCAGCATGACCTACGTGGAGATCCTGCGGAACACCCCCCTGACCATTGCTTTCTTCTTTGCCGCAATCGTCCTGCCCCGGCTCGGGGTGAAATTCGAGCAGTTTGAGGTGGCGGCCATCATTGCCCTGAGTGCCTACACCGCGGCCTTCATCGCCGAAGCCGTGCGCTCCGGCGTCAACAGCGTTCCCGTCGGCCAGGCCGAGGCAGCACGCAGTATCGGCATGAAATTCGGCCAGGTGCTTTCCCTGATCATTCTCCCGCAGGCACTGCGGACGGTGATCCCGCCGTTGATCAACATCCTGATCGCGCTCGTGAAAAACTCCTCCGTTGCCGGCGCCTTCTTCGTCCTGGAGCTGTTCGGTTACGGCCGCCAGCTCGCCAATTCCAATGGCGACCAGGTCCTGGCCGTTCTCCTCGGAGTGGCGTTCTTCTACCTGCTGATCACTGTTCCGCTGGGCATCCTGGCGAGCACCGTCGAACGAAAGGTGGCGATCGCCCGATGAGCTCAGTTCTATACGACGTCCCGGGGCCGAAAGCCCGCCGGGTCTCACTGATCGGTTCCGTAGTCGGGTCCCTGCTGATCCTTGGCCTGTTGGCGTGGATCGTCAGCACCCTGGCGCAGCAGGGCATCTTCGAGGGACGCCGCTGGGCCATCTTCACCCGCGCGGACGTCTGGACGCTGCTCGGCAACGGCATCGGCGCCACCCTTAGTGCGGCCGCCGTGGCCGCCGTCATCGCGTTTCCCCTGGGGCTGTTGCTGTGCCTGCTTCGGATTTCCGACCTCGCCGCGATCCGGATTCCCACCCGGATCGTGCTGGAATTCCTGCGCGGCATGCCCGTCGTCCTGATGATGTTCTTCGTCCTGCTGGTCTTTGGCACCAACCAGTTCATCGCAGTGGTGGCCGGCCTGGTCCTCTACAACGCGGCCGTCTTCGCGGAGATCATCCGCGCCGGCATCCAGTCCCTGCCCAAGGGACAGCGCGAAGCGGGCCTGACCATTGGCCTGACAAGTTTCCAGTCCCGCATGATCATTGAGCTGCCGCAGGCCGTCCGCCGGATGATGCCTTCGCTCGTGGCCCAGCTGGTGGTGCTGCTGAAGGATACGTCCCTGGGTTACATCGTCGCGTACGGTGAGCTGCTCCGGGCCGTGCAGGTCATGGCCGACTTCCTGGGGACGCAGTTCCTGTTCCCGGTCTTCTTCGTGGCCGCTGCGATCTACATCGCAATCAACATCTGCGTTTCGCGGATCGCAGTGTGGATTGAACGCCGCGGTTCCAAGAAGGCCGCCGGCGGCGTGGCCAAAGCGGAACCTGAGCCGATTGAAGCCGAAGTGAAATAGCAGTAACGAAGGCGAGTACCAGGAAGGCCCTGATCAACAGATCAGGGCCTTCCTGCTTGCCGGGACTTGGTCCTGGCTAGTTGGCCAGCCACGTCCGGAGCGCCCTCAGGCATTCGCGGACCGCATCGGCGTCAACGTGCTCATTGTCCTTGTGCGCCAGCAGGGGGTCGCCCGGGCCGAAGTTGACCGCCGGAATACCCAGTTCGCTGAAGCGTGCGACGTCGGTCCAGCCGTACTTCGGCTTGGGCTCGGCACCGACGGCGGCCACAAAGGATGCGGCCGCCGGATGGTTCAGCCCCGGCCGCGCGCCGGCCGCGCTGTCCGTCTTGACGACGTCGAACCCGTCGAGGAGTTCGCGGACGTGGGCTTCGGCCTGGTCCGGAGTCTTGTCCGGAGCGAAGCGGTAGTTGATTTCCACCACGCAGCGGTCAGGAATGACGTTGCCGGCGGTGCCTCCGTTGATTTTCACCGCGTTGAGGCTTTCCCGGTAGTCCAGGCCGTCCACGTTGATGGTGGCCGGTTCGTAGGCGGCCAGTCTGGCGAGGATGGGGGCGGCGGCATGGATGGCGTTGCTTCCCATCCATGCCCGGGCGGAGTGTGCTGCTTCACCGATGGTGGTTGCTTCGAACCGCATGGTGCCGTTGCACCCGCCTTCCACCGTTCCGTGCGTCGGCTCGAGCAGGATGGCAAAGTCGCCGTCCAGGAGGCCGCCGTGGTTGCGGACCAGCCGCCCCAGGCCGCTCTTCACCGCTTCCACTTCCTCGTGGTCGTAGAACACGAAGGTGACGTCCTTGCCCGGTTCCGCGCCGCCGTCGAACATTGTGGCCGCCAGCGCCAGCTGCACCGCGACGCCGCCCTTCATGTCCGTGGTGCCGCGGCCGTACAGCAGCCCTTCCCCGGGTGCGCCGGACGGCCAGAACGAGGGAACAGTGCCGAGGGCCCCCTCGGTGGTGGGGAGAGGCACCGTATCCAGGTGCCCGGCCAGGATGACCCGTTCAGGGCGGCCAAGGGCGGTCCGGGCAATGATGGAGTCGCCGTCCCGGACCACGGTAAGCTGCGGAATCTTCCGCAGGGCATGTTCGACGGCGTCGGCCAGCTCCTTCTCGTTGGCCGAAACGCTGTTGATGTCGATGAGCGCAGCGGTGAGGAGGGCGACGTCCTGGCGGAGATCCAGGCGGACAGAGGCAGTTTGAGCAGTCACGATGACAGTCTAGTTCGAGACCTGAGCCTCCCTCTCGATAGACTGGTGGCATGACTGAAACCGCTGCTGCTTCCGCCGTGCCCGCTGACAATTCCGCGTCCGCCGACGCCCGCTCCGCCTACGGCTACGGTGTGGCCACCATTTCCACCCGCAACGGCGAGGCCACTGTGCTGGACGTCTGGTTCCCGGCGCCGTCCCTCGGAACCGCAGCGGACACCCTTCGGAATGTGGAGAGCGCGGATCCCGTGCTTGCCGAGATCGCCGCAGCCGGCACTGACACCGACCGCGGCACCGAGCAGCAGGTCGTTTTCGTCCAGGTGCACCTTGACGAAGCCCCCGCCGACACTGCGGACGCCTACCTCCGCCTGCACCTGCTTTCGCACCGGCTGGTCCAACCCAACACCATCAACCTGGACGGCATCTTCGGCAAGCTCCCCAATGTCGTCTGGACGAACTTCGGCCCGGCTGCCGTCGACGGCTTCGAGCTGACCCGGGCCAAGCTGCGCAAGCGCGGCGCCGTGACGGTCTACGGCGTGGACAAGTTCCCGCGCATGGTGGACTACGTGGTGCCCGCAGGGGTCCGGATCGCCGACGCCGACCGCGTCCGCCTTGGCGCCCACCTGGCCGAAGGCACCACGGTCATGCACGAGGGCTTCGTGAACTTCAACGCCGGCACCCTGGGCACCTCCATGGTGGAAGGCCGCATCTCCGCAGGCGTCGTCACCGGCGACGGCACCGACGTCGGCGGCGGCGCGTCCATCATGGGCACCCTCTCCGGCGGCGGAAAGGAAAAGATCTCCCTCGGCCAGCGCGTGCTGCTGGGCGCCAACTCCGGCGTCGGAATCAGCATCGGCGACGACTCCGTGGTCGAAGCCGGCCTGTACGTCACGGCCGGCACGCGCGTCCGCGTGATCGGTCCGAAGGACGCCGACGGCGAGGACACCACCCGCGTGGTGAAGGCCGTTGAGCTCTCCGGCGTGCCCAACCTGCTGTTCCGCCGGAATTCCTCGACCGGTGCGGTGGAGGTACTCCCCCGCAAGGGGCAGACCGTGGAACTCAACGAGGCACTCCACGCCAACTGATTCCGTCCGCCTGCAGAAGTCAACCGGCCCGTCCAGGGCGTGAGGGAGTAACTTCGTGTCACGGAGACGTGGCCTGCGCCGCCTGCTAGTGCTGGGGCTGGCTCTGGCACTTATTGCCGGCGGCGTTTACACGGCCGTGGCCTTTATCCAACGCTCGGAAACGCTGATTGCCGAAAAGTGCACCGCCGCCGTCGGGTCGCGCAAAGCCGACCTGGCCACCGACCAGGCGGCCAATGCGGCCCTGATAACAGCGGTCGCCGTGCGCCGCGGGCTGCCCCCGCGGGCGGCGAGCATCGCCCTGGCCACTGCCATGCAGGAATCCAAGCTGCGCAACATCGGGCACGGCGACCATGCCGGGCCGGACTCGCGCGGACTGTTCCAGCAGCGTCCCTCGCAGGGCTGGGGCACCGAGGAACAGGTGATGGACCCGTATTATGCGAGCGGGGCGTTCTACGACGCCTTGGTGAAGATCCCGGAGTACGAATCGCTGGAAATCACCGCCGCCGCACAGCAGGTCCAGCGTTCTGCGTACCCGCAGGCCTACGCCGAACACGAGGACATGGGCCGGGTCTTCGCGTCCGCCCTGACCGGCCAGTCTGCCGCAGCACTGGACTGCACCCTCAAGTCGCCTGAACAGGCCGGTGACGTCCAGACGGTCGTCGACGAACTGACAGCGGCGTTCGGGAACGTACCGGCAACGGCCGACGGCAGCACCGTGGTGCTGGAGGCGAGCGGCAGCCAGGCCTGGGCCGTGGCGCAGTGGGCCGTGGCCAACGCGAAATCCCTGTCCGTGACGGAGGTCGGCGTTGAGGGCAGCAGCTGGGACCGGGCGTCCAGGAACGGCTGGCAGCCCTCGGACGCCCCCTCCGGCCAGGTCACGATCACGGTGGCCGCCGGGACTTCCTGACGCTGCCGGAACTCCGTGACGTTAGTGCCTCAGACGAGCAGTTCCACGACGGGCTGGACGTAGCTTCGGAACACCTCGGGCTGGGACAGCAGTTCCTTGCTCATGATGATCTTGTCCGGCTCCAGGTACCAGGCCCGGGGTTCCGTCAGCGGAAGTTCGACGATGGTCAAAGTGAAGTCCCTCGAACCGCGGCCCACCTCCAGCAGCCGGTCCTCCACCATGTCGCCCAGGAGCTGCGGGGCGCCGCTGGCCTCCCGTTCGGCTTCCAGCTCCGCATACTCGGCGCGGCGTTCCCGCGCCCACGTCAGCGCCGAGCCGAAGTGCGCCTGCAGCACGCGCTGGAGGGCCGGGGAGTTGCCGAAGGCCTCAAAGTCGGGGGGCGTTACGTCGGGGGTCATTTGCGGATGCGCCTTGAGCAGCTGTTCCCACCAGGCCTCCCACTCAGTCTTCAGGGCGCTGATCCCGCCTACTTCGGACGTGAGGTTGGTGTGGTCCACCGGACGGATCTTGGGTGCCATGTGACACAGTGCCGGACGCCCGGCACTGTCGAGGCCGGCGGCGTCGCGAACGTAAAGTGCGATGAGCATGGGACCTGATGTGTCCATGGTGATTCGCCAGCCAGGACCGCCTGTTTGGTGCATCCGAATGGCCTCCCTTGGCTTGTTTACTGTCCCAGTCTAATCCTGTTGACTACTGACGTTAATGGGTGGTTTCAGACTGTCCCAGGCTGTGCAGGTGGGACGACAGAACGTCCCTGCACATTTCGGCAGTCATCCATTCCGGCTGCAGCAGGGCATGCATGGTCAGGCCGTCCAAGGTGGCCAGCAGCCGCTCCGCTTCGGTGACCAGGCCCTGGTGCCCGTCGCCGTCCACTGACTCCCCGGGGGCCCGCAGTTCCATGATCAGCCAGCCGATGACGGCGGCCACGGCCCGGTGGCTGCGGTCGGCCTCGGCGGCCAGGAAGGGCCTGATCCGGGCTGCGTTCTTGAACGCCATCCAGACGCATGCGTCCACCGCCCGTTCCTCATCCAGGGGAAGGAACTGGCCCAGCAGGGTTAACACGCCTTCCCGGTGCTCAGCCGTGCCGGGGACCTGCCGGTTGAGGTGCTCACGGGCCGCCTCCAGCCTGCCGGTGATCCTGTCCACCGCAACCCCGAAGGAATGGGCCAGAAGCTCTTCGCTGCTGGAGAAGTAATGGCGGACGGAACCCACCGCCAGCCCGGCTTCGTCGGCCACTTCGCGCAGTGAGGCCCGTTCCAGCCCGTCCATGGCGATGATCCTGAAGACTGCTTCGACAACTTCCTGTCGCCGGGCTGCGGCATCAACGATTTTGGGCACCCTTATTATTTAGCACAGTTGTGCCGCCAAGTTGTGGGCAACACGGGCGGATGCCCGGCGAAGTGGGATAGCGTTGAGCCCATGAGAATTCTGGTTACGGGCGGCACCGGCTACATCGGGTCGCACACAGTTCTGTCCCTGCAGGAAGCCGGCCATGAGGTGGTGGTCATCGACAACCTCGTCAATTCAAGCGAGGAGTCGCTGCGCCGCGTGGCCGAGCTCAGCGGCAAGGAAGCGGTCTTCCACAACGTGGACCTCGTGGACGAGGCGGCAGTCGATGCCGTCTTCGCCCAGGACCGGATCGACGCGGTGATCCACTTCGCCGGGCTCAAGGCCGTGGGCGAATCCGTCCGGGAGCCGCTGAAGTATTACTACAACAACCTGGTGGGCACCCTGAACCTGATCCGGGTGATGGACCGGCACGACGTCCGCTCCCTCGTATTCAGCTCCTCAGCCACGGTGTACGGCGAGCACAACCCCATTCCGTACGTTGAAAAGATGGAGATCGGCGCCAACAACCCGTACGGCCGCACCAAGGAACAGATCGAGGACATCCTGTCGGACCTCGGCGCCGCGGACAACCGGTGGCACATCGCGCTCCTGCGCTACTTCAACCCGGTGGGCGCACACCCGTCCGGGCGGATCGGCGAAGACCCCCAGGGGATCCCCAACAACCTGGTGCCGTTTATCGCCCAGGTCGCGGTGGGCCGCCGCGAAAAGCTGATGGTGTTCGGCGGCGACTACGACACCCCTGACGGCACCTGCCTGCGCGACTACATCCACGTCGTGGACCTGGCCGAAGGCCACGTTGCGGCGCTGAACCACGTGGCCGAGCGCACGGGCGTGTTCCGCTGGAACCTCGGCTCCGGCAAGGGATCCTCGGTGCTGGAGGTACTGCGTTCCTTCGAAAAGGCCGTGGGCCACGCACTTCCCTACGAGATCACCGGCCGCCGGGCGGGCGATCTCCCCGCTTTCTGGGCCGATGCCACCTCCGCGCTGGCCGATCTGAGCTGGTCCACCACCAAGACCGTTGACCAGATGTGCGAGGACCACTGGCGCTGGCAGAAGAACAACCCGCTGGGCTACAACTCCTAAACCGGAAAAACGACGCCGGCTACGCACCTGGGGTGCGTAGCCGGCGTCGTTCTTTGTCTAACCGCTAGCTGTATCTAACGGCTAGCTGGCCGGGTAGTTGCGCTCCGGCTCACCTGTGTAGAGCTGGCGCGGACGCCCGATCTTGGTGTTGGGGTCGCTGATCATTTCGCGCCACTGGGCAATCCAGCCCGGCAGGCGGCCGATGGCGAACAGCACGGTGAACATCTTCTCCGGGAAGCCCATGGCCTTGTAGATCAGGCCGGTGTAGAAGTCCACGTTCGGGTAGAGCTTGCGCTGGATGAAGTAGTCATCATTCAGCGCCTTCTCTTCGAGGCGCAGGGCGATCTCCAGGAGTTCGTCGTTGCCGCCGAGCTTGGTGAGGATCTCGTGTGCCGTGTCCTTAACGATCCTGGCCCGCGGATCGTAGTTCTTGTAAACGCGGTGTCCGAAGCCCATGAGGCGGACGCCGTCTTCCTTGTTCTTGACCTTCTCCATGTAGTCCTCGGGCTTGGTGCCGTCGGCCTGGATCTGGCGGAGCATCTTCAGGACGGCCTCGTTGGCGCCGCCGTGGGCGGGGCCGAAGAGGGCGTTGATGCCTGCCGAAACGGAGGCGAAAAGGTTGGCGTTGGACGAGCCCACCAGCCGGACCGTGGAGGTGGAGCAGTTCTGCTCGTGGTCGGCGTGCAGGATCAGGAGCAGGTCCAGCGCCTTGGCGACAATCGGGTCCACCTCGTACTGCTCGGCCGGAAGGCCGAAGCTCAGGCGCAGGAAGTTCTCCACGAGGTTGTGGGAGTTGTCCGGGTAGAGCATCGGCTGGCCGATGCTCTTCTTCAGGGCGTAGGCGGCGATGACCGGCATCTTGGCCAGGAGCCGGTACGTGGAGACCTCCACCTGCTCGGCGTTGAACGGGTCCAGCGAGTCCTGGTAGAACGTGGAGAGCGCGGACACAGCCGAGGACAGCACGGGCATCGGGTGGGCGTCCCGCGGGAAGCCGCTGAAGAAGCCCTTGAGCTCTTCGTGCAGCAGGGTGTGGTGGCGGATCCGCTGGTCAAAGGCTTCCAGCTCGGTGGCGTTCGGCAGGTTGCCATAGATGAGCAGGTAGGAAACTTCAAGGAAGCTCGAGTGCTGGGCGAGCTGCTCGATCGGGTAACCGCGGTAGCGCAGGATGCCGGCGTCGCCGTCGATGTAGGTGATCGCCGAAGTGGTGGCCGCGGTGTTCATGAATCCCGGGTCAAAGGCAACGGCGCCTGTCTGCTTCAGCAGTTTGGAAACGTCATAGCCTTCGTTTCCTTCTACAACCTTGATGCGCGGGAGTTCGAGTTCGCCGCCCGCATGGCGCAGGGTTGCGCTGGTGGTCTCAGTCATGGAGTCTCCTCATGAGGCGTCAGGGCCTCTCTGTAGAAAGCTTGATCCAACATCCGGTGGAGCCGCCCGAGGAGCCTGCGTGGCAGGGTTTCCAACGGTCGGGCTGCCTTCTTGTAGAAAGCCACCATTGATAGTCAGTTAAAAAGTACCGCTCCAAGGCAAGGTGACACTAATCCGATAGTGCCGAAATGCCCCAAAAAGGCCCCCGTTGTGTTGCGTGTCACATCATTGTTACGGACCCGTGGCGGGTTCGTGGCGGCTAGGCGCCGGTGCTTAGCCGGGCTACAGCCGCGTCGATCCGCTCATCCGCGGCCGTCAGCGCAACGCGGATGAACCCGTTGCCGGCATCGCCGTAGAACACACCGGGTCCCACCACGATCCCCAGCTCGGCCAGCCTGCCCACGGTGTCCCAGGTGGCTTCGCCGGCGCTGCACCAGAGGTAGAGTCCCGCCTGCGATTCGTGGATGGTCAGCCCGAACGCCTCGAGCGCCGGCACCAGCCGCTCCCGCCGGCTGCGGTAAAGGTCCTTTTGGGCCTGGACATGGGCGTCGTCGCCCAGTGCCACGCGCATGGCTTCCTGCACCGGGTACGGCACGATCATGCCGGCGTGCTTGCGGCTGTTGACCAGGTTGGCCATGATCACCGGGTCCCCGGCCACGAACGCCGCACGGTATCCCGCCACGTTCGACTGTTTGCTCAGCGAGTAAACCGCCAGCAGGCCGTCGTGGGAGCCGCCGGCAACGCGCGGGTCCAGAACACTGGGCACGGGGCTGCCGCCGCGCTGGACGTCCCACTCCCCCCAGCCAAGCTCCGCGTAGCATTCGTCCGAAGCCACCACGGCGCCAAGCCCGCGGGCCTGGTCGACGATCCGCTTCAAGGACGCCACGTCACGGACGCTTCCGGTGGGGTTGGCCGGCGAATTCACCCAGACGAGCCGGACGCGCTGCCGGGTCTCGTCATCCAGTTCATCGAGGTCGTCAGCGGCGATCTGTTCGGCGCCGGCGAAAGTCGCCCCGATGTCGTAGGTGGGGTACGCAACCGTAGGACGGACGACGACGTCGCCCGGCTTCAGTCCCAACAGGAACGGCAGCCATGCCACCAGCTCCTTGGACCCGACGGTGGGCATAACATCGCGGGGATCCAGCCCGGGAACGCCGCGGCGCCGGGCGAACCAGTCTGCAATGGCTGTGCGGAGCGCCGGCGTCCCGTGCACCGTGGGGTACCCGGGGGCGTCGGCGGCGCTCTGGAGCGCCTCCTGGATCAGGACGGGCGTGGGGTCCACCGGTGTGCCGATGGAAAGATTGACCGCCCCTCCGGGGTGCTCCGCAGCCTTGGCAAGGTAGGGTGCCATGGCCTCCCACGGATAATCGGGCAGGCTGAGGCCGAAGCTGCGTACTGCGGATGTCACGCCAGGCGCCTCAGTGATCCTGGTTCTGCGGCGGCAGGGCAGCAATCATCGGGTGGTCGGTGTGGGTGTTGCCGACCTTCGCAGCGCCGCCGGGCGAGCCGAGGTCGTCAAAGAACTCAACATTGGCCTTGTAGTAGTCGGCCCACTCCTCCGGGGTGTCATCCTCGTAGTAAATGGCCTCAACGGGGCAGACGGGTTCGCAGGCACCGCAGTCGACGCATTCGTCGGGGTGGATGTAGAGGGACCGCTCACCCTCGTAGATGCAATCGACGGGGCATTCTTCAATACATGCCTTGTCCTTGACATCTACACACGGCTGCGCGATTACGTACGTCACGTCCCTTGCCTCTCCACGTTGGTTTCCGGCATTCGGCCGGTGATCATTTCCGGCCTGAGCGCCGGACTGCTGACTTCTGAGCCTATTATCTATCAGGCTGTTCCCGCGAACCTAGCGTCGCGTCATACATTCCCCCGCGTCATACTAGCGCGGGGTCCTAGGATGGAGTGGTGAATTCCCAGATCCCTGCACCCCGGCTGTTCCTGGAAGGCGCGCCGCTGGGCACCAGGGTGGTGGTCCGTTACAGGATCCCGGAGGGCATGACGGACGCCCTGGGGGACCTGGTGGGAATCAACGCCGTGGAATGCACCGTCCGCACCCGGCGGACCGACGTCGTCATCCCTTTGGCCCTGGTGGTGGCAGCGAAAGCGGTGCCGCCGGCGCCGGCACGGCGTGCCCCGCGGCCCGCACCCTAGCCTCTGGCACACGCGGCCGTCAGGCCGGCGGGCTGAGCACCCGGTAGCGCCGGCACCAGACGAGCATCAGCACTGTTACCCCGGCAATGCCGTAGATCCAGGTGTACCCGGGAAAGTCCCCGGCGATCAGCCGCTTGCCGGGCTCCAGCGTCGACCACAGGCCCGCCAGCACGTAGCACAGCAAGCCGCAGGCCGCCGTCGGGATCACTGACCGGAAGGCCGCCCCGAGGAGCAGCTGGACCGATCCGAGAAGCACCAGCGCTGCCACTGCACCCCAGGGCAGGACGACGCCGGGAAGCAACAACTGCTGCCGGTGCAGGGCCGTACCGGCAGCGGCTACAAAAAGAGCTGCCGGCACGGCGGCGGCGATGCCGCCTGCCATGCCGGCAGCTCTATTGTTCACGAGGGTGATGACCGGAACGTGCCCGGATCAGACCTTGGCGCGGGCGCGGTTGGCCTTGGCGCGCTCGTTGGTGTCCAGGATGACCTTGCGGATGCGGATGGACTCCGGGGTAACCTCGACGCACTCGTCTTCGCGGGCGAATTCGAGGGACTCTTCGAGGGTCAGGTCGCGCGGGGGCGTCAGGTTCTCGAAGGTGTCGGAGGAAGCGGCACGCATGTTGGTGAGCTTCTTTTCCTTGGTGATGTTGACGTCCATGTCGTCGGCGCGGGAGTTCTCGCCAACGATCATGCCCTCGTAGACCTCGGACGTGGGCTTCACGAAGAAGGAGCCGCGTTCCTGCAGGTTGATCATGGCGAAGGGCGTCACAACACCGGCGCGGTCGGCGATCATCGAACCGTTGGTGCGGTATTCGATCGGGCCGGCCCAGGGCTCGTAGCCCTCGGAGATGGAGGCAGCGATGCCGGCGCCGCGGGTGTCCGTGAGGAACTTGGTGCGGAAACCGATCAGGCCGCGGGCCGGAACGATGAACTCCATGCGGCACCAGCCGGTGCCGTGGTTGGCCATGTTGGTCATGCGGCCCTTGCGGGCTGCCATGAGCTGGGTGACGGCGCCGAGGTACTCTTCGGGCACGTCGATGGTCATGTGCTCCATCGGCTCGTGGATCTTGCCGTCGATGGTCTTGGTGACCACCTGGGGCTTGCCGACCGTCAGTTCGAAGCCTTCGCGGCGCATCTGCTCAACGAGGATGGCCAGGGCCAGCTCGCCACGGCCCTGGACTTCCCAGGCGTCGGGACGCTCGGTGGGGAGGACCTTGATGGAGACGTTACCGATCAGTTCCTTGTCGAGGCGGTCCTTCACCTGGCGTGCGGTGACCTTGGCACCCTTGACCTTGCCGGCCAGCGGCGAGGTGTTGATACCGATGGTCATGGAGATCGCGGGATCGTCCACGGTGATCAGCGGCAGCGGCTGCGGGTTCTCGGCGTCGGTCAGGGTCTCACCGATGGTGATGTCCTCGATACCGGCGACGGCCACAATCTCGCCCGGGCCTGCGGACTCGGCCGGCACGCGGTCGAGGGCCTTGGTGGCCAGCAGTTCGGTGATCTTGACGTTCTTCAGTTCGCCGTTGGCACGCGCCCAGGCAACGGTCTGGCCCTTGCGCAGGGTGCCGTTGTAGATGCGCAGCAGAGCCAGGCGGCCCAGGAACGGGGAGGCATCCAGGTTGGTGACGTGCGCCTGGAGGACACCGTTCGGGTTGTACGTGGGTGCCGGGATGTGCTCGATGATGGTCTTGAACAGCGGCTCAAGGTCCTCGTTCTCCGGAGCCGTGCCGTCAGCCGGCTGCTCAAGGGAAGCGCGGCCAACCTTGGCTGCGGCGTAGACCACGGGAACTTCGAGGATCTTGTCCAGGTCCAGGTCCGGAACTTCGTCGGCGAGGTCGGAGGCCAGGCCCAGGAGCAGGTCCATGGACTCGTGGACGACTTCGTCGATCCGTGCGTCGGGGCGGTCGGTCTTGTTGACCAGCAGGATGACCGGCAGGTGCGCGGCAAGGGCCTTGCGGAGCACGAAACGGGTCTGGGGCAGGGGGCCCTCGGAAGCATCGACGAGAAGCACAACGCCGTCAACCATGGACAGGCCGCGCTCCACCTCGCCACCGAAGTCGGCGTGGCCCGGGGTGTCGATCACGTTGATCGTGATGGTCTCGCCCTGCGAGGACGGTCCGTTGTAGGCCACGGTGGTGTTCTTGGCCAGGATGGTGATGCCCTTTTCGCGTTCAAGGTCACCGGAGTCCATGACGCGGTCTTCGAGGTGGTTGTGCTCGGCAAAGGAGTTGGTCTGCTTGAGCATGGCGTCGACCAGCGTGGTCTTGCCGTGGTCAACGTGGGCCACGATCGCGACGTTGCGCAGGTCACTGCGCGATGCAGTGGCTACCGCGGTGTTGGTGGTGGTTTCAGACATGCGTTATTGCTCGATTCAGTGGTGAAGTCAGCTGTGGTATCGCGACATTTCCAACCGGAACGCACGACGGATGAGACCCTTTGGCACAGGGCACCTTCTACCATTCTAAGCGCTAGGTCATTTATTGGCCTAAAAACCCAAAACGGGGTCCGTCAGCCCCCGTTACTGGATCGTCATCTGAATGGGACGAATAGTGGCTTAAGTTACTGGATATTCCTGTTGCGATGCCCCATCATTACGGAGGTAACAGCAAGCAAAGCCCGGAGACCATAGATGCGAAACGCTTCAGCTCTGACCCGCTTCGTCGCTCCTATGATCGCCGCCGGCGTTCTGATGGCCGGCTGCGGGCAGGCCCCACAGACAACGGGCGCGGCCCCGGAATCTGCCGCGCCGGCTGCCAGCACGGCAGCATCACAGCCGGCCGCGTCTGCATCCGGCCAGTCCGTTCCGCGGAAGTCGGCGGCCGCGCCGGTGGCTGCTGCACCGGGCGAACCGGTGGCCGCCGGCTCGGCGGGGAAGGCCAAGCTTGCCCCGGAATCCGATCCGGCATCGATGGCGCCCGGATCGGTCTACCTGAACCCGGCAAACGGCCGCAACGAAGTCATCGTCGCCAACATCAAGCGGACCGCCGTGCTGATCGGGGACTCGCAGTCCGAGCCTGAAGCCGGCTGGCCCCGCCAGGGCCTGGCTGCCATGGGTTACAACGTCTTCTTCTGCGGCCGCGGCGGCACCGGCTTTGTTGCTGCGAACGGTAAGACCGGCAACTACATCGATGCACTGCAGCGCGGCGACTGGAAGCTCCCGTATGGATCCCCGGCGCTGGTGGTCATCCAGGGCGGTGGAAACGATGCCGCCCGCGGAGCCACGGATGCCCAGATCGTGGCCAACGCCGACCGCCTGATCTCCTCGCTCAAGCAACGCTACCCGGGGTCGAAGTTTGCCATGATCGGCACCCTGGCCCGCGGAATCAACTACGGCGGAGGGCGGCGGTCACAGGTGGACGCGCTGCTGAGCACGGTGGCCGCCAAACACGCCATCCCGTTTGTCAGCGCCGGCGACTGGCTGACTAAGTACAACCTGGCCAAGGAACTGGCCGACGGCGTGCACATGAACAGTGCCGGCCACAAGGCACTCGGCACCATCCTTGCCGCAAGGCTGAAGGAACTGGGACTCGAGGCGCCGGCGGTGCCGGCCACCTCGGCGTTGCCGGTCGGGTGAGCGGAGCCGCGCTCCCCTGAGCCGGTCCCTCCTGCACAGAGCCGCATCAGCAGCAGGACGTTTCAGCACCAGGCACTTCACATAAGAAAAGGAGCCGGTATCCGCCTTGTGGGCGGATACCGGCTCCTTTCGTGATGCACCTATGCAGGAAACATCTGCCCGGGTTCTACTCAGGCAACTTCCGGCGGCAGCATCAGCCGCGCGCCCGGGATGGCATGGAGCAAGGCCTTCGTGTAGTCCTTCTGCGGGGCGTCGAACACGTCGTCCGTGGAACCGGTCTCAACCAGCTTGCCCTTCTCCATCACGCACACGTGGTCCGCGATCTGCCGGACTACGGCAAGGTCGTGGGTGATGAACAGGTAGGTCAGGCCCAGCCTGGACTGCAGCTCGGCGAGCAGGTTCAGCACCTGTGCCTGGACCAGGACGTCGAGGGCGGAAACCGCCTCGTCGCAGATGATCACTTCCGGGTCGAGGGCCAGGGCACGGGCGATGGCAACACGCTGGCGCTGCCCGCCGGACAGTTCGTTCGGGTAACGCTGCATGGTGGACTGCGGCAGTGCCACCTGGTCCAGGAGCTCGCGGACCTTCTTCTCGCGGCTGGCCTTGTCCCCGATCTTGTGGGTACGCAGCGGCTCCTCGATGGTCCGGAAGATGTTGTACATCGGGTCGAGGGAGCCGTAGGGATCCTGGAAGATCGGCTGCACGCGGCGGCGGAACGCAAAGATCTGCTTGCTGTTCAGCGTGGAGGTGTCTACGCCGTCGAACACGATTTTTCCGGACGTCGGCTGGAGGAGGTTCAGCACCATCTGCGCCACGGTGGACTTGCCCGAACCCGACTCCCCGACGATCGCCGTCGTCGTCCCGCGCTTGACGCTGAAGGAGACGTCGTCAACGGCAGCGAAGTCGGTGGACTTTCCGAAGCCGGAGCGAAGCTTGAACACCTTGCGGAGGTTCTGGATCTGGAGCACGTCTTCGGTCTTGGTCGGCTCGACGACGACAGCCCCGCCGGCAGAGCTGGAGGGAGCGAGCAGCTCGTCCGTTTCGACGCCGAGCTCCTTGGCCACCTGGATGCGCCGGGACGCGAGCGACGGCGCCGAGGCCACCAGGCGCTGCGTGTACGGGTGCTGCGGGTTCTGCAGCAGTTCCAGGGACGGACCGGCTTCCACCACGTTGCCCCGGTACATCACCACCACCTTGTCCGCGCGTTCGGCGGCCAGGCCCAGGTCGTGGGTGATCAGGAGCACCGACGTGCCCAGTTCCGAGGTCATCTTTTCCAGGTGATCGAGGATCTGGCGCTGCACCGTCACGTCGAGCGCGGAGGTGGGCTCGTCGGCGATCAGCAGCCGCGGCTGGCAGGAGAGGCCGATGGCGATCAGCGCGCGCTGGCGCATGCCGCCGGAGAACTCGTGCGGGTACTGCTTGGCCCGCCGTTCGGCGTCGGGCAGGCCTGCCTCGGCGAGAACCTTCGCAACGTCGGCGGGTCCGCTGGGACGGCCGTTGGCCCGCAGCGTTTCCTTGACCTGGTAGCCGATCTTCCAGACCGGGTTGAGGTTGGACATCGGGTCCTGCGGGACCATGCCGATCGTATTGCCGCGCAGCTCGATCATGCGCTTTTCCGAGGCATGGGAGATGTCTTCGCCGTCGAGCAGGATCTGCCCGCCGGAGACCCTGCCGTTGGCGGGGAGCAGCCCGATGGCGGCCAGCGCCGTGGTCGACTTACCGGAGCCGGACTCCCCCACAATCGCGACGGTTTCACCCGGCATGATGGTCAGGTGGGCGTTCCGGACGGCCTGGACCTCTCCGGACCCGGTCTTGAAGGAAATGGCGAGGTCGCGGATTTCCAGCAGGGGCGTGTCCGCCACGCCCGCCTCACTGATTCTGACGTCGGAAGTTGTCATGATTGCCTCGTTCATCGTTGACGGCTTTTCGGATCGAGGGCGTCGCGCAGCGCATCGCCGAGCATGATGAAGCTCAGGACGGTGATGGACAGCGCGATGGCCGGATACAGCAGGATGGCCGGGTTGGTGCGGACGGAAGACCTGGCGGAGGCGATGTCGTTACCCCAGGACATGATGCTGCCCGGCAGGCCGATGCCGATGAAGGACAGCGTGGCTTCCGCCACGATGAAGACACCGAGTTCCATGGTTGCCAGGACGATGATCGGCGCGAGGGCGTTCGGCAGCACGTGCCGGACGAGCGAACCGAAGCGCGAGACGCCCAGTGAGCGGGCAGCCGTCACGAAGTCCGCATTGCGCACTTCAATGACTGCGCCGCGCGTGATGCGGGCCATCTGGGGCCAGCTGAGGACCACCAGGATCATGACCACGGTCCAGACGCCGCGGTTATCGCGCATGAACGGAAGCTGCGAGACCACCAGGGCGCCCAGGATGAGCGGGATGGCAAAGAAGATGTCGCCGAGCCGGGCGATGACGGCGTCGAGCCAGCCGCCGTAGAAGCCGGCGATGGCACCGAGCGTGACACCGATGAGAAGGACGCAGATCACGGAGAAGACGCCGACCATCAGCGACGCCTGGGTGCCGTGGATGATGCGGGAGTACACGTCGCAGCCCTGGAAGGTGTAGCCGAGCGGATGCCCTGCCGAAGGAGCGCCGTCGGAGTTCGCCAGCTGGCAGTTGTCGTTCGGTGCCACCTGGGTGAAGAGGCCCGGAAAGAGGGCCACAATGATGATCAGCGCGATCATCACGGCGGAAATAATGAACAGCGGGCGACGGCGGAGCTTGCGCCAGGCGTCGGCCCAGAGGCTCAGCGGAGCCTGGTCTGCTTTGAGCGAGTCCGTTGCCAGCAGGGGGGTCTCCTCCACGGGGGCAACAAAGTGCTCGATTTCGCGATTAGTTTTCATAACGGATCCTCGGATCAAGCCAGGCGTACAGCAAATCGACCAACAGGTTGGCAATAACGAAGACAAGCACCAGGACGCTGACAATCGCGACCACGGTGGGGCCTTCGCTGCGGATAACGGCCTGGAACAGCTTCTGGCCAACACCCGGGACGTTGAAGATGCTCTCCGTGACGATGGCACCGCCCATCAGGCCGCCGAGGCTGGCGCCCAGGTAGGTGATGACCGGAATCATGGAGTTGCGCAGGATGTGAGTGACCACGACGCGCGGCCGCGAGAGGCCCTTGGCGGTGGCGGTGCGCACATAGTCGGCGTTCATGTTCTCGACCACCGACGCGCGCGTCAGCCGCAGGACGTAGGCAAAGGAAACCAGGCCCAGCACGGTGGCCGGCAGGATGAGGTTGCCCCAGTCCGCGTTGGCTCCAACGGTGGGCTTGGCCCAGCCGAGCTGCACACCGATCAGTAGCTGCAGGACGAATCCGAGCACAAAAGTGGGGATGGCGATGACCACGAGGGATGCGACGAGCACGGTGGCGTCGAAGAACTTCCCCTTGCGCAGCCCGGCAATGAGGCCGAAGGTCACGCCGAAGACAGTCTGGATGATGAGGGCTTCGACGGCCAGCATGACGGTGACCGGGAAGATCCGGCCGAGGGATGCCGCAATGGGCTGGCCGGTGAAGTCGACGCCGAGGTTGAAGGTGAACAGGTTCTTGAGGAAGAGCCCGTACTGCACCCAGAACGGCTGGTCGAGGTTGTACTGCTGGCGGAGCTGCGCGATGACGGCTTCGCTGGGCGGTCGGTCGCCGAACAGTGCCCGGATCGGGTCACCCGGGAGGGCGAAAACCATGAAGTAGACGAGCAGGGTGGTTCCGATGAACACCGGAATGATCTGCAGCAGGCGCCGGAGGATGTACTGGATCACAGCAGCGTCTCCTGAGCGTTTGTGGGGCTAAGGGGGATCATGTAGGACAGCTTTCGTGCCGGTTCCAAGGCTATGGGGGCCCGGCTTTGTGGCCGAACCCCCATTAGCTTTTTGACGTGGATTTGTTCTGCGGACTACTTGGCGGTGATGGCCCAGTACTGCAGAACACCGTTCCAGCCAGCGTCAACGTTGCTGACGTTCTGGCTCCAGACGGCCTGGCGTGCGGAGTACCACAGCGGCAGGTTGGGGAGTTCCTTGAAGAGGATCTCCTGTGCTTCCGTGAACTTCTTGTTGGCGTCGTCCGTGGACTTGGCGCCCAGGCCTTCGGTGAGGAGCTTGTCGAACTCGGGGTTCGTGTAGCCCTCGTAGTTGGCGCTGGCACCGGTCTTCAGGAGCGGGCCGAGGAAGTTGTACAGCGACGGGTAGTCAGCCTGCCAGCCGGCGCGGGTCAGGCCGGGAAGGTCCTTGGCCGTGCGCAGCTTCAGGATTTCAGCGAACTTGGCGAACGGCTGGCCTTCGGCCTTGATTCCCAGGTTGTTCTTGAAGTTGTTGGCAACAGCGTCGATCCATTCCTTGTTGCCGCCGTCAGTGTTGTAGGCAAGCTGCAGGGTCTTGTCAGCGGGCCACGGGGTGATGGCGTCGGCCTTCGCCCACAGGTCCTTCGCCTTGGCGGCGTCGAACTTCAGGACCTCGGAACCGGCAACATTTTCGTTGTAGCCGTCAACTGCCGGTGAGGTGAAGTCCTTGGCCGGGATGCGGGTGCCGGAGAAGATGACCTTGGTGATCTCTTCGCGGTTGATGGCCATGGACAGCGCCTGGCGGCGGAGCATGCCTGCTTCGCCCTGGAACTCGGGCAGGTAGCCCGGGATGTTCAGGGTGGAGTTGCCTGCGTACGGCTTGTTGAGGTGGTTCTCAGGGAAGTCCGTGGCGTAGGTCTTGAGGGCGTCCGTCGGCAGGACGTCCGTGACATCGAGGTTGTTGCCCTGGATGTCGGTGTAAGCCGGAGCCGGGTCGGTGTAGAACTTGAAGGTCACGCCGCCGTTCTTGGCAGCACGTGCACCCTGGTAGTCAGCGTTCTTGACCAGTTCGATCTGGCTGTCGTGCTGCCAGGCGCCTTCCTTGGCCATCTTGTACGGGCCGTTGCCCACCGGGTTCTCGCCGAACTTCTTCGGGTCCTTGATGGCGTCTGCAGGCAGCGGCATGAAGGCGGAGTAGCCAAGGCGCAGCGGCCAGTCTGCTTCAGGCTGGGTCAGCTTGACCGTGATGGTGGAATCGTCCTTCAGGGCCAGGCCTGAGAGGGTCTGTGCGGTGGGGGCCGGAACGTCGGTGTCCTTGCCGTCCGCACCCTTCTCGGTCTTGGTGGCGCTGACCGCGTCATAGCCTTCGATGGATTCGAAGAAGCTGCTGTTGCTCTGGGCGTTGGTGCTCAGGGCGGCAAAGTTCCAGGCGTCAACGAAGCTCTTGGCGGTGACTTCCTCGCCGTTGGTGAACTTGCTGCCGGACTTGACCTTGATGGTGTAGTTCTGGCCGTCCGGGGACTCAATGGACTCGGCCAGGGCGTCGACGGACTTGCCGCTCGGATCGTAGCTCCGCAGGCCTTCGAACAGAAGCTCGACGACGCGGCCACCGTAGACTTCGCCGGTATCGGCGGGCATCAGGGGCTTCTGCGGCTCATTGCTGTACGCCGTGATGACCTTGTTGGGATCGCCGGCAGCCTGGCTGCTGCCACCGTTCGTGGAGCCGCCGCCGGCACCGCATCCGGTCAGGGCAAGGGCCGCGATGGCAACCATGCCCAGTGCTTTGGAAGTGCGCGAAAAACGCATTCCGCCTCCTATGAGTTGTGGGAGTGAGAAGGGAAAGTCTTGTGCTTCCCCGCAGGCCGGGCACAGAGGTGTCCTGTGACGTGGCATACATAAGTGAGTAGCCTAACCCCAAAATGTCCAGATGATGGAACTCTGTTGCCAAACTGTAACCCGGTCACAATTTGACCACTAGCGTCAACATCGGCGTATTTCAAGTCACACGTTACTCAGTGGTAGCCTACACCTGATGTGACGGACCTTACTCCACTCCACTCGCCAGCAGCTGTGCCCGCAGCTCCCGTCGCTCACGCTGTTTTTCGGGGTCCGGGAGGGGCACCGCAGCGAGCAGGCGCTGCGTGTAGGGTTCCTGTGGATTGCGCAGAATCTGGTCCCGTGTGCCCTGCTCAACGATTCTGCCCCGCTGCATCACGCAGATGCGGTCGGCCAGCACGTCGACCACTGCCAGGTCGTGCGTCACGAACAGGCAGGCAAAGCCGAGGTCTTTCTGGAGGTTCTGGAACAGTTCAAGTACTTTTGCCTGCACCGACACGTCAAGTGCCGACGTCGGTTCGTCCGCCACCATCAGCTTCGGCTTGAGCGACAATGCCCGGGCGATGCCCACGCGCTGCTTCTGGCCGCCGGACAGCTCATGCGGATACCGGTTGCGGTAGCTCCTGGGCAGCTCCACCTGGTCAAGGAGCGCCTCGATCCGCTTCTGCAGCCCGCTTCCCTTGGCCTCCCCGGCGAGGAACATGGGTTCGCCGATGCTCTCGCCGATCGGAAGGCGCGGATTCAACGACGACGACGGGTCCTGGAAGACCATGCCGATGTGCCGCCGGACATGGTGCAGTTGCTTGCCGTTCTTCTTGGCAGCTGAAATGTCCTGGCCCACCACCCGCATTGTGCCTGCCGCGACGGGAAGCAACCCCACCGCCGCGCGGCCGATGGTGGTCTTGCCCGAGCCCGATTCGCCTACGAGCCCCACCACCTGGCCCGGGTAGATCACGAGGTTTGCACCCTCCACGGCCCTGAAGGCAGGCACACGGCCCTGTTTGGGGTATTCGATGGCCACATCGGTCAGTTCGAGGACCGGCTCGCCCTGGGGCCGTTCCGCGGCCGCAGCAGCCAGCGCCGCAGCGTTCTCCCGCTCGCGCCGGACCAGTTCCTCATGGTCCACGGAGTCCAGCTCGGCATGGGTGGCGGCTGCCAGCGCGGCGGTAACGTCGACTTCCTCGCCATGCTCCGCTCCGCCCTGGCCAAGGTGCGGCACCGCCGCCAGCAAGGCCTGCGTGTACTCGTGCCGGGGATTCCGGAAGACCTGCTCAGCCGTTCCGGTTTCGACAATGATGCCCCGTCGCATGACGGCGATCCGGTCTGCGAGGTCCGCCACGACGCCCATGTCGTGGGTGATCAGCACAATGGCACTGTCCAGCTTGTTCCGGAGATTGCGCATGAGGTCCAGGATCTCGGCCTGGACAGTGACGTCCAAGGCCGTGGTGGGCTCGTCGGCAATCAGCAGCTTGGGGTCACAGGACAGCGATTGCGCAATCATGGCCCGTTGCCGCTGGCCGCCCGACAGCTGGTGCGGGTAGGACTTGAACGCCTTCTCGGGGTCCGGCAGTTCCACCAGTTCCAGCATCCGCAGGGCACGTTCCTTTGCCTGCTCAGGTGAAACTTCATTATGCAGCCGCACCGTCTCCACGATCTGCGCCCCGACTGTGTAGACCGGGTTGAGGGCGGTCATGGGTTCCTGGAAGATCACAGCCACGTCCTTGCCGCGGACTTCCCGGATGTTGGCCGCGCTGGCGCCAAGGAGTTCTTTGCCGGAGAGGCGGACGCTGCCGGATACCCGGCTGTTGCTGGGCAGGAGGCCCAGCAGGGCCATGGAGCTGGCGCTCTTGCCGGAACCGGACTCCCCCACGATCGCCAGCACTTCGCCGGCCCTGACCTGATAGTTCAGGCCGATGGCCGCAGGCACCCATTTCTTGTCCACGCCGAAGTCGACGCTGAGGTCGCGGACCTCGAGGACAACAGCACCCTTTGCGGGTTCCTGCGCCGGCGCGGTGTCCTGGTTGGGGGTGATGTTGTCAGTCATGACGTGTTCCCTTCCGCCCAGGCCGCCGCTGCACGGGAAATTAGTGCTGCGGCCTGGAATCCTGAATTATTGGGGGCATGAGCAGTGTGCCGCACGCCGGAAATGTTGAAGTCTTCAAAGCCCCTACGAACAAGTGGTTCGCTTGGCTTTCCTGGCTGGTGGCAGCGCTTGGCCTCGTGGTCACCGCCGCGGCCGGCGGCCCGGCCGCCCTGCTGGGGGCAGGCCCGCTGCTGCTGATCGGCTTTCTTGGCTGGCTGCTGTTCTGGATGCCTTCGGTGGTGGTTCACGACGGCGGCATCACCTTGGAGAATCCGTTCCGCTCCGTTCTCGTCCCCTGGGCTGCCCTGGTCAATGTTGATACGCGCTACGCCCTGACGCTGGTCACGCCGGACCGGAGCTACGTTTCCTGGGCTGCACCGGCGCCGGGCATCTGGGGCGGCCGGAACGCCCGCCCTGAGGATCTCAAGGGCCTTCCTTCCGCAACGTACGGACCGGGAAGGTCCGTGCGCCCCGGTGACCTGAAAACCACTGATTCGGGGCAGGCAGCCCGGCTGGTACGCGGACGCTGGGAACAGCTGGTGGAAGCCGGCACCCTGGACGCCGGCATGGCCGATGCGACCGCCGTCAGGGTGACATTCCGCTGGGGGGCGGTTGCAGCCACCGCCGTGCTGCTGGCCGCCAGCTGCTGGGCCGTCGCAGTTCCTTAGGGCGGCTGCCCGGACTGGCCGCATTCAGTCGCCCGCTGACCCGTCGGCTGCGGGAGCCGGCTTCTTGGCCGCTTCCCCGGACAACTGCGTGTCCTTGGCCTTCTTGGCGTTGAACTTCTTCTGCCTCGGGTCGAACGCGTCCCGGAGCCCGTCGCCGATGAAGTTGATGCTCAGGCAGATCAGGACGATGAAGATGCCCGGGAACCAGAACAGCCACGGCCGGGTGGAGAATGCTTCCTGGTTTTGCGAGATGAGCAGGCCCAGCGACGTGTCCGGGGATTTCACGCCCACACCGAGGTAGCTCAGGGCCGTTTCCAGGAGGATGGCAGCGGACATGGTCAGCGTCACGTTGACGATCAGCACGCCGATGGCGTTGGGCAGGATGTGCTTGAAGATGATCCGGGCATTGCTGGCTCCCGAGATGCGTGCTGCGTCAACAAACTCGCGTTCGCGAAGGGTGAGGAACTCACCGCGCATCAGCCGGGCGAGGCCCACCCAGCTGACGAGGCCGAGGAAGATTCCGAGGATCAGGATGCCGTTGCTGGCCGCGAAGCCCGAAAACCAGCCGCCCTGGTCCCTGCGGTTGACGCTCTGGGCCACGACGGCGGCGAGGAGCAGTACGGGGATGATGATGATGACGTCGGTGATCCGCATCAGCACCGCTTCGACCCAGCCGCGGAAGTATCCGGAGAGTCCGCCCACTACCGTGCCCAGCAGGCCGGCGATCGTCCCGATCAGGAGCATGATGATGATGGACTGCTGGGCTCCGCGCATGGTCATGGCGAACAGGTCCCGGCCGATCCGGTCCTGCCCGAACGGGTGTTCGCCCCAGGCGGGCGGCCACAGGGACGCCGTCGGAACGCCGTCGTTGACCAGCGGCGAGACATCCAGGTGGTCATATTTCCACCAGCCCGGGATCCCCGCCCAGCCCACGGACGTGAAGGCGAGCAGGAAGATGACGGCAAAAATGAACAGGCCGACGAGGGCTCCGGTGTGCCCCAGGAACCTCTTACGGACAATCTGCCCCTGGCTCAGCCCCTTCGCTTCCGGCTCGTCGGATGAGCCGGGCTGCCGGGAACGTGCGTGCTCGGCGAGGAATTCTTCCTGCTGGGTTGGCTGGCTCATGCCTTAATCCTTACGCGGGGATCGAGTGCGGAATACGCAAGGTCTGCGATCAGGTTGAACACCATGGCGGTAACTGCCACGCAGACGAAGACTCCCATCACGGGGTTCGGGTCAGTGTGCACAATGCCGTCCAGGAAGAGGAACCCCATGCCGCGGACGGAGAACACAGTCTCTGTGATGACGGCCCCGCCGATGAGCGCCCCGATATCAAATGCCACGATCGTTGCGATCGGAATCAGGGCATTACGGAACGCGTGGCCCATCACCACGGACCGTTCGGAGAGGCCCTTGGCCCGGGCCGTCCGGATGTAGTCCATGTTCATGATTTCCAGCATGGACGACCTGGTGAACCGCGTGTAGCTTGCCAGCGAAACAAGGATGAGCGCCATGGTGGGAAGAATCAGGTGGGTGAAGGTGTCCAGGGTCAGGATCCAGAAGTCGCCCTGGATGTTGGGTGTTCCTGCACCGATGGTGGCGATCGGCCTGCCGCGGACGCGGCTGTTGCTGAAGTAGCTGGGCCACGCCTGCATGAAGCGGTCCATCAGGATGAGTCCGCCCACCAGGAAGGCAGTGATGCCGGCAGCCCGCATCGACTGTCCGCGGTCGTAGCCGCCCATCAGGTAGCCCGTTCCCACGCCCACTCCGATGGTGGCGATGCCCAGCAACACGATCATGATCGCCGTTGCCTGGTTGAGGAGCGGCTGGACAGCGAAATATGCGACGACGCCGAGTGCCACCACGATGAGTGAGGCCTGGAGCGCCTTCCTGTTTTTGAGTCCTGCCACGAGGAGTGTCACGGCGAAGGCCAGGCCCACCCCGGCAATGGCAATGACCACCGGGCCAAGGCCGGGATTCCGGAACCACTGCACGAGGGAGAAGTAGACCAGGATGAGGCTGACTGCAACGAACACGATGCCGCCCGAGACAAGCCTGCGGCGGGCCGCTCCGCCCACTGCAACGGCAACAATCAGGCCCGCAACGGCGCCGATGCCCAATGCCACGGGCAGTGGTATTTCGGGGTTGCGGAGAAAATCGTTGAAACCGATGGCCCCGTATTCCTTCAACAGCACGGCAACCCAGAAGATCGGAAGCGAGAAAAACAGGAAGGCCATAAACGTCACGCCATAGTCCAGGGCGCTGTACTGCCGCAGTGCGGTAATAATGCCCAGGGCAATACCGATGAGGATGGCGAGGATCGTGGCACCTGTGACGAGTGTCAGGGTTTGCACCAGCGCGAAACCAAGGGCTTCGGTGATGGGCTGTCCCGCAATATTCTTTCCGAGGTCGCAGGAACCGGCGAAGGGGACCAGGCACCTGGCGGCTCCGCTGAGCCATTTGAAGTACCGGAGCGGGGCGGGCGTATCCAGGTCAAGGAGCTGGCTGCGGGAGTCCATGAGCTGTTGTTTGTTCGGGGCGCTGCTGGCGCGGAATTCCTCCAGTGGATCCCCTGACGACGCTGTCAGGAGGTACACGAGGAATGAAGCCCCGAGAAGAATGAGTGCGGCAGTGATCAGCCGCCGGACGATGTACGTCACCATGGTGGAAAGCCTCTATATCCGGGCCCGGGATCTCGCCGGGCCCATCGCAGAATCTATCCGGATTCCCGACTGAGGTGCGCGGAAACCCGGCAGAATGCCGGTGGTGCCGGAGAAGGCGCCGGGACGTTGGTGCATTTGTCCCGGCGCCTTCTCCTGCTGTTCACTCGCTGAGCGGGGGCTCTACTTCTCAGCCCACTCCCAGAAGTTCCACCAGACACCGGTCTGGTTCGGCATGAACTTCACGCCCGTGATGCGGTCGCTGTAGGCGTCCACTCCGACGGACTGGAAGAGCGGAAGGCCGTAGGCGGACTCCCAGATCTTCTTGTCGATCTGCCTGGTCAGCTCGTCCTGCTTACTGCGGTCGGTGGTGACGATCAGCTCATCCATCAGCTTGTCCGCTTCCGGATCGGCGAACTGGTTGAAGTTGGATCCGTTTCCGCTGCGGAAGATCTGCGGGACGCCGGATACGCCGACACCCGGGTTGGTCCAGCCGAAGATGGTGGCATCGTAGCTGCCGTCGCCGAGGGCCTTGCCCCAGTCGGACGCTCCCAGTCCGCCGTCAACGATCTTGAAGCCGGCCTTGGTGGCCGATTCGCGGATCAGGGAGAAGGCGTCAACACGGTTGGGGTTGTCCTTGTTGTACATGATGCGGACCTCGGGCGTCTTGCCGGCAAGGAGCGCCTTGGCGCCGTCAATGTCCACGTCCTGGTATGCCGAGGAGCCGTTGTTCTTGGCTGATTCCGCGTATGCTGCCTGGGCCGGAACGAAGAGCTGCGAATCCAGCGGCTTGGCTTCCGCATCGAGCTTCTTCACGATCTTGTCGACGATGTCCTTGCGCGGGACCGTCTTCATGAACGCTTCGCGGACGCTCTTCTCGGCAAACGGACCCGAGTAGTTCAGGTCGATGTGGTCGTAGGAGAGCTGGTTGCCCTGTTCCACGGTGACGCCCTGGCCTTCGAGGGCCTTCAGCTGCTCGATGGTGTCTGCCGAGGCCTGCGGAGCAATGATGTCAGCTTCGCCGTTCTTCAGTGCCTGCACCTGTGCCGGAGCTGAGCCGATGTAGCGGACGGTGATTTCGTCCAGGCTGGCTTCCGGTCCCCAGTTGTAGTCCTTGTTGCGGACCATGGTGAGGGACTGGTCCTGGGTGACGCTCTTGACGATGTACGGACCGTTGGAAAGGAAAAGGCTGGGATCGGACGGCAGGGTCTTCGTGTCGAAGCCTGTGTTCCAGAGGTCAGCCATGGCCTTCAATTTCTCGTCGGCCGGCTTCGGAGCCTTGGGATCGCCCTTGGGCTTTTCCTTCAGGTAATCCACGAGCGCCTTGGCGTCGCTCAGGCCGGCCTTTTTGGCCAGCACGTGCGCCGCAATGTCGATGCCCGGTCCCCCAAGAACGGTTTCCCAGTCAGCGAAAGGCTTGGAGTACTTGATGGTCATGGAGCGGTTGTCGTCGCCGAGCTCCGGGAAGTCAGTGAGCTTGAGGCCGGTGGGGTCGCCGGCGTACGAGAAGTACTGCGTGCCGGTCTTCGCCTCGGAGTCGGCATCATCGTAGTAGCCGGAGAAGGCCGCCCACTGCAGCAGGAGGTCGGCCGCCGTCACGGGTGTGCCGTCGGACCACTTCACGCCTTCGTTGACGGTGTACTTGATCGTTAGCGGGTCATCGGAAGTCTTTTCCATCTTGCCGAACTTCTCGTTGCGTACAACGTTCAGCTGGTTGTCGATGTAGTAGAAACCCGAGTGGGTGGCATAACTGATCTTCGAGTTAATGTCCGTGTTGCCGTCGGCGGTGTTCGGGTTGAACGTGTTGAACGCGTTCACCTCGACCACCGTGGCTGAGCCACCCTGTTTGCCGGCAGTAGCGCTGGACGGGGTGGTCCCGCCGCTGTTGCCGGCGCAGGCGCTGAGAGCTAGCGCGGCAGCTGCCGCGACGCCTACCGCTTTGGAAATACGACCTAAGCGCATTCCGCCTCCTATGTTTCTGTGGTGTTGAAAAGACCGCCGCTGTAGGCGCCGGCCAGACCGCCCATTCCCCCAGTGAGAATGTGGCTAGTCTCACATGAGCAGTAGCCTAGACCCGAAAAGAAAGCCAATGGGACCAAAGTTGCCCATGGGTAAAGGTTGTTACCGAGCTGCAACAATGGATTTGCGGACGGGGTTTATCACGGAGAAGGCAGGGCGGGAAAACCCGCACGGGAGCGGGTCCAACCCCCGACAAAAGCCCCGGTTCAAAGGAATCGGGGCTAACACCGTTAATGAACAATTACTGACTTGGGGGGTAACTTTGTTCTCTCCCCCGGAGCAGCACGTGCACCCCGCATATTATGAGGATCAGCTGTACACCGATCCCTGAAGGAATCCCATGCCCGACTCCTCACAACCGTTACGCAAGCTCGGATTCCTCACTATTGGCCTGTTCGACCCCGCGGAGCCAGCCGCGGGGCACGAATCGACCTTGCAGGTCATCGCACTGGGCGAGCAGCTTGGATTCGACAGCGCATGGCTGCGCCACCGCCATCTGCAGTTCGGAATCTCCTCGCCCATTGCGGTCATGGCGGCGGCCAGCCAGCGCACTTCCCGGATCGAGCTTGGAACCGCCGTGACCCCGATGGGCTGGGAAAACCCTTTGCGCCTTGCCGAGGACCTGGCCACCGTGGATCTGCTCGCCGGCGGACGAATCAATCCGGGCCTGAGCGTGGGCGAACCAATGCACTACGAGACGGTGAAGCACGAGTTGTACCCGGATTCCGCCGAACTGGAGGACTTCGGATATGCACGCCTGGACCGGCTTGCGCGCCTGATCGCGGGGGAACCGGTCCGGGAATTTTCCGGCAAGCAGGGTGTCGTCGAGGAATTCTCCAATCGCGTGGAGCCGCACTCCGCCGGGCTGCGTGCCCGTCTTTGGTACGGGGCGGCAAGCCGGAAATCGGCCATCTGGGCGGGGGCGAACGGATTCAATCTGCTCTCCAGCAGTGTGATCTTCCCCGAAACGGACGAGGAACCGGCGTTTGCCCAAATCCAGCAGTCCCAGATCCGGGCCTACCGTGAAGCAGCCGCGGCATCAGGCCAGTCGCACGGACCAGCCCGGGTCTCGCAAGGCCTGGTGGTCATCCCGACCGATTCGGCTTCAGCGCAACAGCGGGAAAAGTACAGGCGATACGTCGATGAACGCACGCCCCGCACCCGGTCGCCGCAGGGACCAAAGGGCATGCTGTTCGCCCCGGACCTCATGGGCACCAGCGATGAAATCGCCGAGCAACTGTACGCACACGCGGGGTTCCGCGAGGTCGACGAAGTGGCGTTCGCGCTGCCGTTCAGCTTCGACCATGGGGATTACATCCAGATCCTCACCGACATCGCCACCAGATTGGGTCCCGCTTTGGGATGGACTCCGGCACGTTGAGAAAGACGAAAATCGCGCCCCGGCTGTGCCAGGACGCGATCTTCGCAGATGAGCCTAAACGTTGAAGCGGAACTCCACCACGTCGCCGTCGGCCATGACATATTCCTTGCCTTCGATGCGGACCTTGCCGCGGGCTTTGGCCTCGGCCATGGATCCGGCCTCGATAAGGTCGTCGAAAGACACAACTTCGGCCTTGATGAAGCCGCGCTGGAAATCCGAGTGGATGACGCCGGCGGCCTGCGGGGCGGTGTCGCCCTGATGGATGGTCCAGGCGCGGGTTTCTTTGGGACCGGCCGTCAGGTAGGTCTGCAGTCCCAGCGTGTGGAAGCCGACGCGGGCCAGCTGGTCGAGGCCTGATTCGTCCTGGCCGTTCATCTCCAGCATCTCGCGGGCTTCTTCCTCGTCCAGTTCCACGAGGTCGGATTCCAGCTTGGCGTCGAGGAAGACGGCGTCCGCCGGAGCAACCATGGCCCGCAGCTCTTCCTGCTTCTCGGGGTTGCCCAGGATTCCCTCGTCCGAGTTGAAGACGTAGATGAAGGGCTTGGCTGTCAGCAGGCCCAGCTCCTTGAGGTGCTCCATCTCGAGCTTGTCGCTCTTGATCGAGGAGAAGATGGTGTCGCCACGTTCAAGCACGGCCTGCGCTGCCTTGATGGCGGCCAGTTCAGCCGCGTCGCGCTTTTTGATCTTGACTTCTTTTTCGATCCGGGGAATCGCATTTTCGATGGTCTGGAGGTCAGCCAGGATCAGTTCGGTGTTGATGGTCTCCATATCCGAGCGCGGATCCACCTTGCCGTCGACGTGGATGACGTCCGGGTCATCGAACACGCGGACAACCTGTGCGATGGCCTCGGCCTCGCGGATGTTGGCGAGGAACTTGTTGCCCAGGCCTTCGCCTTCCGATGCACCCTTGACAATCCCGGCGATATCGACGAACGACACGGGAGCAGGGAGCAGGCGCTGGGAGCCGAAGACGGCGGCCAGCTTGGCGAGCCGCGGGTCCGGCAGGTTGACCACACCGACGTTCGGCTCGATGGTGGCGAACGGATAGTTCGCAGCCAGCACCTGATTACGGGTCAGTGCGTTGAAAAGGGTTGATTTGCCGACGTTGGGCAGTCCGACGATGCCAATAGTAAGAGCCACGAGCACTAATTCTACCGGTAACCGGCCGCGAACCATGCGGTGGTCCGTTCCCGGTCTCCGCAGGCGGCGTGCGCCTGCGTCAAAAATGTCGGTGGCCCATGCCAAAGTGAACACATGGACGCTTTTGCACTGATACTTGCCCTGCTGATGCTGATTCTCGGCGCCGTGATTGGCGCCGCCTTCACCTACGTGGCGCTCCGCCGGCGGAGCGTGGCCCTGGAACAGGATTTCGACGGCGTCTCGGCGCGCCTTTCGGAGGTCAGCGCCCAGTTCGCGGCGGCCGACGCCGAGCGGCGCCTTCTGTCGGCACAGAACCGGGAACTGGGCGAGTCTCGCAACCAGGACGGCAGCGTCCTCCGGGCCCTGGCCCCGGTGGCGGAAAAGCTGACGGCGGTCCAACAGCAGGTGTCCCTGCTGGAACGCGACCGGCTGGAGCAGTACGGACAGCTGGCCCAGCAGCTGCAGGAGGCCAGGCTCTCCGACGAGCAGCTGCTGCGCTCAACCCATGCCCTGGAGTCCGCCCTGCGGTCCAATAGCGCCCGCGGCCAGTGGGGCGAGGTCCAGCTGCGCCGGGTCGTTGAAGCCGCCGGCATGCTCCGCCATGTGGATTTCCACGAACAACAGCACAGCACCGGAGGGGGAAACGCTGTCCGCCCCGACCTCGTGGTCCAGCTCCCGGGCGGGAAGCAACTGGTGGTTGACGCGAAGGTCCCCCTGGGGTCCTACCTAGAGGCCCAGGACCTGGGATCCTCAGCGGGACGCCAGCAGCAGGGGCCTGCCCTCAACGGCCAGAACGCGTTGCTGGCAGCCCACGCCAAGGCCCTGAAGTCCCATGTGGACGCGCTGAGCAACAAGAAGTACTGGGAGATCCCGGGCAATTCGCCGGAACTCGTCATCTGCTTCCTGCCGGCGGAATCCATCCTGGCGGCCGCACTGGCTGCGGACGCCGGGCTGCTTGACTACGCCTTGAACAAGAATGTGGTGCTGGCATCCCCCGGCACCTTGTTGGCCGTGCTGAAGTCGGTAGCGTTCACCTGGCGCCAGGACGTGCTCACGGACAGCGCCCGGGAGCTCTTTGAGTTGGCGCGGCAGCTCTACGAACGGATGGGCACACTGGGCGACAATGTGACCAAGCTGGGGTCGTCGCTGAAGACGTCCGTTGACCGCTACAACTCAATGGTCGGAACGCTGGAGGCGCGGGTTCTTCCGACGGCGCGGAAACTCAACGCCCTGGAAGCCGAGGGGCTGACCACACCGCCTGCGATCGAGGTGACTCCCCGGTCGGTGGCAGCTCCCGAACTGCAGTCGGAGGAGTCGGCCGCCTAGGCCACGGTCAGGAGCGTCCGGCCTCCGCGGAGGCCGGACGCTCCTGACTGCGAAGGGGTCAGTTCCGCGCTCCCCGTCCGCCCAGTGCGCGGGTCACGTCGCCCGACTTCTTGAGGGTGGCGCGCAGCTCCTTGGGCAGGGAGAAGAGCAGGTCTTCCTCTGCCGTAACCACTTCTTCCACGGCACCGTAGCCGTAGTCCGCCAGGAGCCGGAGCACATCCTTGACCAGCACTTCCGGAACGGACGCGCCCGAGGTGACGCCCACTGTGGCGACGCCTTCGAACCAGGCCTCGTCCACTTCGTTGGCGAAATCGACGCGGTAGGACGCCTTGGCACCGTATTCCAGTGCAACCTCAACGAGGCGGACGGAGTTGGAGGAGTTGGCGGAGCCCACCACTATGACCAGATCAGCCTGCGGGGAGATCTTCTTGATGGCCACCTGCCTGTTGGTGGTGGCGTAGCAGATGTCGTCGCTGGGCGGATCCTGCAGAGTCGGGAAGCGTTCCTTGAGGAGCCGGACGGTTTCCATCGTTTCGTCCACGCTCAGGGTGGTCTGTGACAGCCAGATGACCTTTTCCGGATCCCGCACGGTAACTTTGTCCACTTCGTGCGGTCCGTTGATGATCTGGATGTGGTCGGGGGCCTCGCCGGCGGTTCCTTCCACTTCCTCGTGACCGTCGTGGCCGATGAGGAGGATGTCAAAGTCGTCCTTGGCGAAACGGACCGCCTCGCGGTGGACCTTGGTCACGAGCGGGCAGGTGGCGTCAATGGTGCGAAGGCCGCGGTCCTCGGCGGACTGTACGACGGCCGGCGAAACTCCGTGGGCAGAAAAAATTACCAGGGCGCCTTCGGGGACCTCATCGGTCTCGTCGACGAAGATGGCGCCCTTCTCCTCAAGCGAGCTCACAACGTGGACGTTGTGGACGATCTGCTTCCGCACATAGACGGGCGGACCATAGTGTTCCAGTGCCTTCTCCACGGCGATGACGGCCCGGTCAACACCGGCGCAGTAGCCGCGGGGAGCCGCGAGCAGCACCTTTTTGGGACCTGAGACCGGGGCCGCAGCCAGCACGTCCTCAGGCGAACGGCGCCTGCGTGGAATTGACGGCATGGGGATGGAGACTGCTGAGGTGGTCATTGTTCAATGCTACCGGGAATGCTGGTCGCGTCCGGCTCCGGCAGCGGCACCGGCAACGACGCGGAAAAGGACACCGGCCACAATGAGGACGGCACCGGCGATGAGAGCCGCCAGGATCCACTGTCCGAACCGCTCGGAGGATGCGGCCACGAATTCGCTCTTGAAGATGTCCGCCACCTCATTCCCGCTGGCCGTCCCGCCTACCGCCAGGCCGGCCGCATCAGATCCGAGCTTCCACGCCGCGGCGAGCACCAATGCCCCTGCACCGGTACCTACCAGCACAATCCAGCGCCGGCGGGCGGCGATGAGGGCCAGCAGGAGGGCGATGGCCGAGCCGGCAGCCAACGCGTACCCCAGGGGGGCATAGGCCGCAACCTGGTCAACGAGCTGACGGTGGCTCGGCTGTCCGATGTCAATGGGCGTCTGGCCGGGCGCTTCAATCGGGATGTTGGTGGCCTCCGAAATCTGCTTGGTCAGCAGTCCAACCAGGGGCGCCACATCCAGGGTGAGGGACGTGGACGGGTCAGCTGCCGCCGTTCCGTCCCCGGCGGCCGGGAAGTTAAGCCGGTGACTCCTCCGCAGCGTTTCTTCCCAGGCCGCAGGGTAGCCGGGCAGCGTCGTCAGGGATTTGGCGGCGGAGTCCAGGATCGGCTGCACCAGTTGGGCGAATGGTTCGGGAATCTGTCCGGTCGGGTCGATGCTCCCGACAGCCGCTGAGGCCAGCCGCTGCTGGAAGACGGTGTCCTTGCCCAGCGGGGCGGCGAGGGAGACAAAGCCATCCTCCTGCACAATGTTCCGGTCCACCCAGATGGCAGGAACGGAGACGGCGGCCAGCAGCAGTCCAAGGATGACGGCGGCAGCGGAGACAAAAGTGCGCAAGGGATTCCTCGGTTGTGGTTGGGCGGTACTGCCATCCTAGGGGCGCCGGCCGGGAAGCAAAAATGTCGGCGGACAGTGGTAGAGCTATGGATAGAGTTGATTCGGTTTGATGCCATTCCGTTTTGATGCACCGCCATCTGCAAAGGATTCCCATGCCCAAGGCTCCCTCCCCGTCACGGCCCGCCCATGCCTGACAACTTGCCCGCGGCCACCACGGTTCCTGCCACGGCTGCCGAAACGAGTCCGGACAATCCCTGGCCGCTGCAGCTGTTGTCCCAGAAGCTCAAGGCCCATATCGACCGGACGCCCTCGGCATGGGTCGAGGGCCAGGTCATTGAGCTGAACCGCCGTGGCGGCAGTGCCTTCATGACGCTCCGGGATGTCGACGCCGAAATCTCCCTGCCCGCTTCCATCTGGTCGACCGTGCTGGATCGCCAGGAGGTTCCCCTGGAACGCGGGTCCAGGGTGGTGGCGCTCCTGAAGGCCGAGTTCTGGCTCAAGACCGGACGCCTCAACATGTCCGTGAAGGACATCCGGCCGGTGGGGCTCGGCGACTTGCTGGCGCGGATCGAGCGGCTCCGCCACGCGCTCTCCCTGGAAGGACTTTTCGCGGATTCCCGGAAGAAGCGCCTGCCGATCCTCCCCCACCGGATCGGGCTGATCACCGGACGCGATTCCGACGCCAAGAAGGATGTGCTGCGCAACGCCGCACTCCGTTGGCCCGCCGTCGAATTCGCGGTCCGCGAAGTTGCCGTCCAGGGAAACACTGCCGTTTCGCAGATCATGGCCGCGCTGCGGGAACTCGATGCTGACCCGCACGTCGACGTCATTGTCATCGCCCGTGGCGGCGGCGCACTCGAGGACCTCCTCCCCTTCAGCAACGAGGACCTGATCAGGGCTGTGTCCAATGCGTCCACGCCGGTGGTCAGCGCGATCGGCCACGAGGCAGACCGCCCCATCCTCGACGACGTCGCCGATCTGCGGGCCTCGACGCCCACGGATGCCGCGAAGAGAATCGTTCCTGACGTTGTGGAAGAACTCGCCAGGGTCCGGCAGGCCCGGGACCAGCTCCGGCGCGGGGTTAACCGGCTCGTGGAACGGGAATCCGACCGGCTGGCGTCCCTGCATTCACGGCCGGTGCTGGCCGCACCGGAGACGATGGTCAGTGCACGCGCCGAGGATGTGGCGCGGCTCAGCAGCCGTTCCCGCGCGGCAATCAGCACGGCGGTGCTGAGGGCAGCGGACCAGATCGTGCATCTCCGCAACCAGGTCCGTTCCCTCTCGCCGCAACAGACGCTGGACCGTGGCTATGCCGTGGTGCAGGTTGCCGGCACAGACCACGCAGCGGACGCGCCGCCGGCAGTAGTCCGGCATCCGTCACAGGCCCCGGAGGGCGCGGACCTTTTCGTACGGGTGGCCGGCGGCAGCTTTTCCGCCCGGTCCACGGGCGGCCACCAGATATCCGACGGCTGACCCGGTCGCGTACCGGCCCCGTTCATCCACTGACAACCAGCAGGGAGCACCACCATGGCAGCAGAACAGAAACCGAACGCCGACATCGAAGCGCTCAGCTACGAGGAAGCCCGCGAGCAGCTCGTGGCCGTCGTGGGCAAGCTGGAAGCCGGCGGCGCCAGCCTGGAGGACTCACTCGCACTGTGGGAGCGGGGCGAGGCCCTGGCCAAGCGCTGTGAGGAGTGGCTGGAAGGGGCCCGCAAGCGGCTGGCCGCCGCCCGGAACCAGGCCGGGCCCGAGTCGTAGGGGGCCCGTCAGGACCTTTCCACCAGGCTGCGTTCCAGAGCCACGTCGAACTCAGCCGCGGGCCACTTAAGGTTGAGGTCCTCCATCGCTTGGAGCAGCAGCTGCTGGACGGCAATGCGGGCGTACCACTTCTTGTTCGCCGGCACCACGTGCCACGGGGCAACCTCGGTGTGGGTCTTGTCGAATGCCGCCTGGTAGGCGGCCATGTAGTCGTCCCAGAAAGCGCGCTCCTTGAGGTCGCTGCTGCTGTATTTCCAGTGTTTTGAGGGATCATCCAGCCGTGCGAGCAGGCGGGCTTTCTGTTCGTCGCGGCTGATGTTCAGCATCACCTTGACGATTCGGGTGCCGGAGGCGGCCAGCCGGGCTTCAAACTCGTTGATCGCCGTATAGCGGCGCTCCAGTTCCTCCGGCGGGGCCCAGCCATGGACGCGGTGGATGAGCACGTCCTCGTAGTGCGAACGGTCGAAGACGCCCACCATGCCGGCTGCCGGGACTTCCTTCTCGATCCGCCAGAGGAAGTCGTAGGATTTTTCCTCGTCCGTGGGCGCCTTGAACGCTTTGAGCTGCACACCTTGAGGGTCCATGGCACCCACCACATGGGCCACGATGCCGCCCTTGCCCGCGGTGTCCATGGCCTGGAGGATCAGCAGGACACGCTTGGTCCCGCCGAATTTGGCTTCGGCGAACAGCTGCTCCTGGAGGGCCGCAAGTTTTCCGTCGAGTTCCTCGAGGAGTGCCCGGCCGTCGGATTTGCCACCCGGGTATCCCGGCGTGGAATCAGGGTCCACATCCGCCAGCTTGAACCCGTCACCGGCCGCCAGGGTCCCGGACGGGTGTTCGTCGAACGTTTCGATGTTTGCCATGAGAAGCCTTCCGCCGATGTGCCGCGAGTCCGGAGGGCCGCATCCTTGCGCCCGTCCGGCTGCAGCCGCCCGCTCTTCACGGGCAGCTGCTGCCATCAGGCTAGTTCCCCTGGTACCTGCTCAGGAAGTCCCCCATGCGCCCGACAGCCTCTTCGATGTCCTTCACGTTCGGAAGCGTGACCATCCGGAAGTGGTCCGGCCGTACCCAGTTGAAGGCACGTCCGTGGGAAACGAGGATCTTCTGCTCTCGGAGCAGGTCCAGGACGAACTTTTCGTCGTCGCGGATGTGGAAGACCTCCGGATCCAGTTTCGGGAACAGGTACAGCGCGCCCCTGGCCTGCTGGGTGCTGACGCCGGGGATGGCGTTGAGCATGTCATAAGCTTTGTTCCGCTGTTCCAGCAGCCGTCCGCCGGGCAGGATCAGATCGTTGATGCTCTGGTATCCGCCCAGTGCAGTCTGGATGGCATGCTGGGCAGGCACGTTGGCACACAACCGCATGTTGGCGAGCAGACTGATGCCTTCAAGGTAGTCGGCGGCATCCTTCTTGGGTCCCGAAATCGCCATCCAGCCGGCGCGGTACCCGCAGACACGGTATGCCTTGGACAGGCCGCTGAAGGTCAGGCACAGAACGTCGTCGCCGGTAAGGCCTGCCAGGTTCACGTGAACGGCGTCCTCGTACAGGATCTTCTCGTAGATCTCATCCGCGAAAAGCACCAGCCCGTGCTTTTCAGCCAAGGCCACGATCTTCTTGAGGGTTTCCTCGGGGTACACCGCGCCGGTGGGGTTGTTCGGGTTGATCACCACGATTCCCTTGGTCCGGGGGGTGATCTTGGATTCGAGGTCCTCCAGGTCCGGCTGCCAGCCGGACTCCTCGTCGCAGAGGTAGTGCACCGGCCGTCCGCTGGCCAGGGCCACGGAGGCGGTCCACAGCGGGTAGTCCGGTGTGGGGATCAGAACCTCGTCGCCGTCGTCGAGGAGGGCCATGAGCGACATGGTGATGAGCTCGCTGACACCGTTGCCGAGGTAGATGTCGTCCACGTGGATGTTCTGGATGCCGCGGGTCTGGTAGTACTGCGACACTGCGGTCCGGGCGGAAAATATGCCGCGGGAGTCGCTGTAGCCCTGGGCGTGCGGCAGGTGGCGGATCATGTCCACCAGGATGGCGTCCGGCGCTTCAAACCCAAACGGGGCCGGGTTTCCGATGTTCAGTTTAAGGATGCGGTGACCCTCTGCCTCCATCTGCTGGGCGGCCTGAAGAATCGGTCCACGGATGTCGTAGAGGACATTATGAAGCTTGGTGGACTGCTTGAATTCTGCCATCCATCAAATATGCCATATGGAGGATGTACTTCAGCTGAGACTTGACTCACACAAGGAACAACGACGGCGGCTGCCGGACCTTGTGAGGTCCGGCAGCCGCCGTCGGGCCGGGCTGTTCAGCCTGCGTTACTTCACTGCTGTTACCCGGCCGGTGTTACTTGACCAGGCCCTTGTCCTTGAGCCAGGCCGCTGCTGCGTCCTTCGGGTTCTGCTTCTGGGTGCCGCTGACCGCACGGTTGAGGTTGATCAGGTCTTCCGTGGTGAGGATCTTGGACACCGAGTTGAGCGCTTCGTTGGCCTTGTCCGTCATCTTGGCCTTGTTGTACAGCGGCAGTACCTGCTGGGCGATGAAGTTGTTCTTCGGGTCGTCCAGGACCACCAGGTCATTGTCGGCAATGGCCGGCGTGGTGGTGTAGATGTCCGCGACCTGGACCTGGTCCTCCAGGAGTGCCTTGACGGTGATGGGTCCGCCGCCGTCGCTGAACGGTTCCAGCTTCTTGGGCTCGCAGCTGTAGTTCTTCTTCAGCCCGGGCAGGCCGTAGGCGCGCTCGGCAAAGGTGGCCGGAGCTCCCACGACCAGTTCGCTGCAGACCTTGGCGAGGTCCTCTATGGACTTGAGCTGGTACTTTTCCGCCGTCGCCTTGGTCACCACCATGGCGTCCTTGTCCTCAGCCTTGGACGGCTCCAGGACCGCAAGTCCCTCCGGCAGCTTGCCCGGAAGCGCCTTGAAGATGTCTTCCGCCGAGACCTCGGTGGCGCCCTTGTTCACATGCAGCAGGAGGTTGCCGCTGTAATCGGGAATGATGTCCACGGAGCCGTCCTGGACCGCTTTGAAGTACACCTCCCGCGAGCCGATGTTGGGCTTGGTGCTTGCGGTGACGCCGGCTGCGTTCAACGCGCCGGCATACACCTCCGCGATGATCTGGCTCTCCGGGAAGTCCGCGGATCCGATCACCAGTGCGGAACCAGAGCCCGAACCGCCCGTCGCGGGCGCGCTTCCCAGCGGATCGGATCCGCCGCCGCATGCGGACAGCGCCAGGGCAAGTCCGACGCCGACGGCCAGGCCGCCGAACGCGCGGCGGCCCAGAATACTAGGGTGGGTTTCCTTCATGATCTACCTCCTTGAACAACAGGCTCCGCGGACACGGGGTCTGTGAGATCAGCCGGTGCCTGCTGGCTCCGGCGTGGCGTGTCAGAGGATCCCCGGGACAGGAAGAGCCTCTGGAAAACAGCGAGCAGCAGATCGACGGCAATGGCCAGTGCTGCTATCAGCAGCGAGCCGCCGAGCATCTGCGGAAAATCGGAGAGCACCAGGCCGTCGAAGAGGTACCGGCCCAGGCCGCCGAGGTTGATGTACGCCACCACTGAAACGGTGGCGATGACCTGGAGCACGCCGGTCCTGAAGCCGCCGAACATCACGGCCAGGGCATTGGGAAATTCGGCGCGGAACAGCACCTGCAGTTCGGTCATGCCCATGGCGCGGGCCGCATCCACGACGTTCCGGTCCACGCTGGCAATGCCGGCATACGTGCCTGCGAGCAGCGGAGGCACGGTCAGAATCACGAGGGCCCAGATGGGAGGCATCAGTCCGATGCCGGCCAGGAGGACGAAGAGTGTCAGCAGGCCGAGGGTGGGCAGTGCCCGGAGAGCCCCGGCCAGCGCGACAACCGCCACCCGGCCGCGGCCGGTATGGCCGACATAGAGGCCGATGGGGACGGCTATCGCCGTGGCGATGAGCATCACGAGACCCGTGTACTGGAGGTGCTCGGCCAGCCGGACGGGAATGCCGGTGCTTCCGGACCAGTGCAGGGGATCGCCCAGCCACGCAAAAGTGTCGGTGAAGACGTTGCTCATGCGGAGGCACCCCCGGTCCGGACATCCGACAGCCGCTCGGCCGCCGACGGGAGGCCTGCTTTGTCCGTTTTGGCCACGGCCCTGGTCCACGGCGTCAGGAGTCGCTCCAGGAGCACCAGAAAGGCATCCATCACCAGTGCCAGCACCAGGATGGCAATGATCCCGACCAGCACCTCGGTAATAAAGCCCCGTTGGAGGCCGGACGTGAACAGCATCCCGAGGTTTCCAATGCCCAGGAGGGCGGCCACGCTTACCAGCGAGATGTTGCTGACGGACACAACCCTCAGGCCGGCGAAAAGCACCGGAAGGGACAACGGCAGGTCAATTTGCAGGAAACGCGCGGCGGGCTTGAACCCCATCGCAACGGCCGCCTGGCGGAGGTCTTCATCCACGGAGTCGAAGGCGTCGAGTGCGGCCCGCACCAGCAGCGCCACCGCGTAGATGGTCAGGGCGACGATCACGTTCAGCGGGTCCAGGACCCTGGTCCCCAGGATTGAGGGCAGGATGATGAACAAGGCAAGGGACGGGACCGTGTAGAGCAGGGACGTCGCCGTCACCACCACGGAACGCAGGGTCCGGTTTTGCCGGGCAAACTGTGCCAGCGGGATGGAGAGCAGCAAACCGAACACCATGGGCAGGATGGCCAGCACCAGGTGCTGACCTGCCAGTTCGAACACCCTCCCGCTGTTGGCCAGGAACCATTCCATCAGAGGGCACCCTGCCGGACCAGCCGTGCCGATTCGATGACAGCAAGCACTTCGTCCGCGCGGAGGACACCGGCAAGCCTGCCGTCCGCGTCGACTGCGACGCCCAAGCCCGACGGCGACGACAGCGCCGCGTCAAGAGCCCGCCGGAGCGTCTCCCCTTTCCGGAACAGCGAGCCGCCGGGGATGAGCACGGAACCGGACCCCGGACTCGTCCAGCCCATCGGCCGGGAATCCGCATCAACCACGAGCGCCCAATCACTGCCTTCGAGTCCGGCCGTTCCGGACTCCAGGGCGCTGTGACTGACCGTTGGAACCTCATGGAGGATAACGGCATCGGACGGGCTGAACGCCAGGTGGCGGAACCCCCGGTCCTTACCCACGAAGGAGGCCACGAAGTCGTTGGCAGGGGCGCGGAGGATCTCCTCCGGCGTCGCGTACTGCGCCAGTTTGCCGCCGGTGGCGAAAACAGCGACCTTGTCTCCAAGCACGGTGGCTTCGTCAATGTCGTGCGTGACGAAAACGATGGTCTTGGCCAGGTCCCGCTGCAGCCGGAGGAGCTCCTGCTGGAGTTCGTCGCGCACCACGGGATCCACGGCGCTGAACGGTTCGTCCATCAACAGCACGGGCGGGTCTGCCGCGAGAGCCCGGGCCACGCCGACCCGCTGCTGCTGGCCGCCGGACAGCTGCGACGGGTACCGCTTTCCCAGCACCGAAGCCAGCCCGACGACGTCGAGCAGTTCCTCGGCGCGCTTGCGCGACTCAGATTTGGAGACCCCGTTGAGCCGCGGGACCGTGGCGATGTTGTCCAGCACTGAGCGGTGCGGCATCAGGCCGGAGGACTGCATCACATACCCCATGGACCGCCTCAGCTGCGCGGCAGGCACTGACGTGACATCCTTCCCGTCCACCGTGATGGTGCCCGACGTGGGCTCCACCATGCGGTTGATCATCCGCAGGGAAGTGGTCTTCCCGCAGCCCGACGGACCCACAAAAACCGTGATGGAGCCTTTGTCGATGGACATGGTCAGGTTGTCCACGGCCGGCTGCCCGCTCTGGTACTGCTTGGTGACGCTCTGGAATTCGATCATGGCTTCAGCCATTTCCGGGCTTACCTAACTGTTGGCGGCAACATCGGACGGTCAGGCCAAAGATCATAAGGTTACTGATATTCGGCAGTAAAGCAGTTAATAGACAGCGTAACCAGCGGCCCCGGCAAAGTCAGCGGTGCCGCGGCTACCGTAAGCATTCGGTAACCTACGCCGTTTGGATGGGCGGCGGCGGCACCGGACTGTGATTCCGCGCTCAATCCCCGCCGCCGACCCTCCCCCGCCGGTCAACCGCCGTGCGTCAACGGCGCTTCCGTTTCCCCTTTCCGTCCCCGACGGTGCGTTCGCGGGCCATTTCCTGTCCGTACCGCTCGGCTGCCCGCTGGCTCTTGCCCGCCACCACCACCTTCTGGTGCCACTCCCGCTGGTAGGCCCGCCGGGCTGCCGCGTCGTGCCGGCGGTTGAGTGCCGCCAACTCGCGCTGGAGCTTGAGGTAGCTTTCCCACCGGCGCATCTCGAGGGCTCCGTCGGCGAGCGCGGCCTGGACAGCGCAGCCCGGTTCCCGGTCATGGGCGCAATCGGCGAAGCGGCAGCGGCCGAACAGCCCTTCGAGGTCGCCGAACATCTCGTCCATTCCGTCGTCCGCGTCAAAGAGCCCAAAGCCGCGCACGCCCGGGGTGTCCATGAGAACCGCTCCTCCCGGCAGCGGGACGAGCTCGCGCGCCGTGGTGGTGTGCCGGCCTTTGCCGTCGCCGGACCGTACCGGCCCGACGTCCTGGACATGGTGCCCGGCAAGGGCATTGATCAGCGTGGACTTTCCGGCGCCCGAGGGTCCCAGCAGGACGAGCGTTCCGCCCGCCGGCACATGTCCGAGCACTTCGTCGAGGCCGTCGCCCTGTTCCGCCGAGGTGGTGACCACAGCAACGCCTGCTGCCTGCAGGATTACTTTTCCGACGACGTCGTCCGCGATGTCGGCAAGATCCGCTTTGGTGATGATCACCAGCGGAGTGGCCCCCGAATCCCACGCGGCCACGAGCGTCCGCTCCAAGCGGTTGTGGGTAAGGGGCCGGTCCACGGGGACCACCACTCCCACGACGTCCACGTTGGCACCGAGGACCTGGGCTTCCGAAGACGCCTCGAAGGCGCGTTTGCGGCTGAGCGCCGACTCGCGGGGCAGCACACCGATGACGGCGGGCTCCCCTGCTGCGTTGGCACCGAGCCATACCCAGTCACCGGTGGCCGGCACCTCGCCGCGGGCCGGGTAGGGCAGATGCCACAGCTCCGCCGCGGCGGCGATGAGCACCCTGTTCCGGTCCACGCGGACCACCCGCCCCGGTTCCTCCCCGCCGGGCATGGGATGGGCGTCAAAAAGTGCTGCCGTCCGGGCCGTGAAACCGTAATCCACGGGACCGGCCAGCGGTGGAGCTGAGTTGGTGGTTGTTGAATTTGCTGTTGTTTTCACTGGAAACCTCTGCTGAGGCCCCGTAGGCACGGACACGGGTGCGTGATTCAGGCGCTGCTTGATTAAGGCAGTGCTTGATTCAGGCAGTGCGAATCAGGACGTGCGTTTGGCCGGGGCAGGAATAATGACTTTGCTGGCGCGCCGGGCGCGCAGGAATATTGCAGTCATCGTCTCCACCTCCCCGCTTCTGCCATGCCAACTGTCGAACCAGTTCGACGTCGGTCCGTCCGCTTCGCCGGACGCTTTTGCCGGCGGCGTTTCAAGGGTAAGCCGTCCGGCCACGGATTGGCTAGGGGTCCCGGCTCCAAAGTCCGGACCTGCCCGTATTCCGCCATTGACCCTAGAGTTGATCCTGTGACGAACCTCGAAGTAAGCCCCAAGGAAGAACTGTGCCCGGCAGGACAGCCCGGAGGCTCCGCCGGAACCGGGCCGTGCCTGCAGTTGTGGCCGGCCCGGGAAGTCCCGCTCGGCGGGGTCCGGGCAATGAATGTCCTCCGCACCCTTCCGCAGCGTGGCCTCCCCACGGTGGGCGCGTGGTGCTTCCTGGACAGTTTCGGTCCGGACCGGGTGGCCATGTCCGTGCTGCCGCACCCGCACACCGGCCTGCAGACCGTGACCTGGCCGCTCGCAGGCAACATCCGGCACCGTGACAGCGTGGGCAGCGACGTCATCGTGCGTCCGGGCGAGCTCAACATCATGACCGCGGGCCACGGGGTCTCCCACTCCGAGTTCGCTGTGCTGCCGGACCGGGCGTCCCGCACCGGGGCGAACGACATAGGGACGGACGACTCTGGGACGGCCGACACTGGGACCGCCGACGCCGGCACGGAAGTGCCGCTGCAGCGGGGCCTCCAGTTGTGGGTGGCCCTTCCGGACGGCGAGCGCCACCGTGCCCCGGCGTTCGAGCAGCACCGCGACCTCCCGGAAGTGACCGGAGATGGTTTCAGAGCAACCGTGATGGTGGGAACCTTCGCCGGAGTGGAGGCGCCGGCCACGATGTATTCCCCGATCGTCGGTGCGGACATCTCCTGCGCCGGATCCGTCGTCCTGCCGCTGGACCCGGAGTTCGAGCACGCGGTGCTGGTGCTCGACGGCGGCATCACCCTCGACGGGCAGGATGTGCCGCCGGGTCCGCTGGGCTACCTCGGCACCGGCCGCGGCTTCCTGGAAATCGAGGCGGCCCCCGGCACGCGCTTCATCCTGCTGGGCGGGGAACCGTTCCAGGAGGAGCTGCTGATGTGGTGGAACTTCGTGGGCAGGACCCACGATGAAGTGGCCCAGGCGCGCCAGGACTGGGAGGACCAGGCCGATCTGCCGGACCAGGAGTCCGGGGGTTCCCGGTTCGGGCTGGTCCAGGGACACGGCCCTGCTGCGGGAGCCGAAGCCGGGCGCATTCCTGCTCCCCCGTTACCGGGCGTCCGGCTCCGGCCGCGCACCCGTTCCTGACAGGCATCCGGACAGGAACGGGTGCGCGCAGGGCCCAAGGTCCGAGGCCCGGGGGTCCGCGGTCCGCGGTCCGAAAGGCTACCCCTGTTCGGCCACCAGTTGCAGGACTCCGAACACGGGGTCCTTCTCCAGGACCCGGACATCGGTCACGCCTTCAGCAGCAAGGCTGCGCCTGAAGGACTCCTGCAGCCTCGCCACGTTCATCCCGAGCCCGCTGCCCAGGATCACCGGTCCCTTGATGCCCAGTTTCCGCAGGGCCTGCGCGGCCAGTCCGGCAAGGTCCCTGCCTGCCTGTTCAACAAGCGCCTGGCTGGGCGCGTGCCCGGCGTCCGCAGCCTCGACCACGAGGCGGGCCCGCTGTGCCCAGTAGCGGCGGCCCGTGTCCGGCGAATGGAAAAGGGCAATCAGTTTGTTGGGGTCATCGATGGTGCAGGACTGCAGGAGTGCCGTAGTGAGTTCGTCGGGTTCCAGGCCCTGGTTCATGCGGCGGAGGCTGTGCCGGACCGCTTCCCGGCCCAGCCAGTAGCCGCTGCCTTCGTCCCCGAGCAGGTAGCCCCAGCCGCCGGCCCTGGCTTCTTCGCCGCTGGCATTCCTGCCCCAGGCGGCGGAACCGGTGCCGGCAATGACGGCGACGCCGGTGCTCGCCCCTCCGGCGGCCAGCAACAGCCGGGAGTCGTGGACCACCGTGATCTTCGCGCCGGGAACATGGGGGGCGATCAGGGCCGCCAGCGCGGCCGCGTCCTCATCCGTGTCGATTCCGCCGGCACCGGCGTAGACCTGGGCAATCACCCCGCCGCCGATCTTGGCGAACAGCTCTGCCAGGTGACGTGCCGCTTCATCGCGGCTGACATTCTGCACGTTTGAGCTGCCCACGGATTCATCGGCCACGGCTTGTCCGTTTTCGAAACGGACGCCGCGCGTCTTGGTTCCGCCAATGTCCAGGCCGATCACGGCGCCTGGCCCTGGTTGGCCGGGCGCTGCCTGAACGGGGGCCGCGTGGAGCCCGCCGGTGGAAGGAACAGAATCCGTTGCTGGCAAGTTGTCAGAATTAGTCACGTGAACAGACTACTGAGTCGCTACAGGGAGCAGGTCATGACGAGTGCCATTTTCGGTACACGAATCATTGCGGCGCCAATGGCCGGGGGCACCTCCACGCCCCGGTTCGTGGAGTCCGTGCATCTGGCGGGCGGTCTGGGCTTCCTCGCCGCGGGCTACAAGACCGCGGCGGCCATGGAATCCGACATGCGCGAGGTCCGGTCTGCCGGGGCGGGTTTCGGCATGAACGTCTTCGTTCCCGACCGGTCCCAGCTCGATCCGCCCGCCGACGTCCGCCGGCAGCTTGAGGACTACCGGCGGAGCCTCGAGCCGGACGCCCGGCGCTACGGAGTCACACTTCCCGGGCTGCGGCTCGACGACGATGATGCATGGCAGGACAAGATCGACGCCCTGCTGGCGGATCCGGTGGAGTTTGTCAGCTTCACGTTCGGCCTCCCGGAGCCGGCTGAAGTCCAGGCGCTCAAGCGTGCAGGGTCCACCCTGATTGCCACCGTCACCAGCGTGGCTGAAGCGCTGCTTGCCGTGGAGCGGGGAGCGGACATCCTGGCGGTCCAGCACGGGAGCGCGGGTGGCCACAGCGGGGCCTTCCTGGCCCGGGCAGGAACGACGGACTCCCCCGGCCCCGCGACCACGGCTGAGCTGCTCACCGCGGTGCGCACCGCCGTCGGCGTTCCCCTGGTGGCCGCCGGAGGGATCATGGATTCAGCAGGCCTCGACGCGGTGCTTGCCGCAGGCGCAACCGCGGCCCAACTGGGCACGGCCTTTCTCCGCAGCGACGAAAGCGGCGCGCGCCAGCTCCACAAGGATGCCCTCGCAAGCCGCGATATCAGCGAGACACAAATGACCCGTGCGTTCACCGGCAGGCAGGCACGGGCCCTGGTCAATGCCTTCGTCCGGGACCACGGTGACGCACCGGAGGGGTACCCTGCCATTCACCATCTCACCGCTCCGATCCGCGCGGCAGCGGCAGCTGCAGGCGACCCGGAACGGCTGAACCTTTGGGCGGGAACCGGATGGCGGCAGGCGGCAGCCCGGCCCGTCCCCGAGATCATGGCCGGCCTGCTCGCCGGATCCTCGCGTTCCTGATCGTCCCGACTCCGGACGCAGACAGGCTTCCCTGCCGCAGTCAGCTGGGCGGCCCGCGCATCCCGCATCCCGCGCCGGTCAGCCCTCCGAACGCGCCCGGATGAGTCCTGCCAGCAGCTCCGGGCCCTCGGTCAGGACCAGTTCCCGGAACAGCCTGACCTGGTCCGGCTCGGCTTCCTGGCCTCCTCGCCGTTCGCGCCACGCCAACCCGATTTCCCGGAACGCCAGTCCGGACTCCAGTGGAACCTCCACCCAGCCGAGGTTGCCGGTGTGCGGGCTCACCGTCCGGCCCGGGGCCCGCCCGCCGGGCGGCAGGATGCTGACGCCCAGCCCCGCGGACACGAGCCCGCGGACGGTATGCGAGTCTTGGCTTTCAAAGGCAATGCGCGGGCGGAACCCGGCTTCGCGGAACAAGGCGTCCGTCAGCGAGCGCATGCCGTAGCCGTGCCCCATCGCCACAAACGGGTCCTGCCTGATGTCCGCGAGCCGGGCGCTTTTCCGGCCGGCCAGGGGGTGTTCATGGTGCACCACCAGCCGCAGCGGCTCCCGGTACAGCGCGGCTGAGCCGATGCCCCGGCCCGCCGTGGCGACGGGCGCTGTCAGGGCAAGATCAGCGGTCCCGGCCGAGAGTTCGGCCAGGCAGCCGTCACGTGCCCCCTGGCTGAAGTCGAAGGCGGTCTGCGGGTGGCGTTGGTGGAAGGCATTGATCAGCAACGGCAGCGTCGCCTCGCCAAAGGTGTGCTGGAACGCGACCGCGATCCGGCCGCGCACCACCTCGGATTCGTGCCGCACCAGGTCCAGCCCGGTCCGGAACTCGTTGAGTGCTGCGTCGATATAGGGCAGCAGCGCCTTGGCCGCAGGGGTCAGCCGGACTCCCCTGCCGTCGCGGATCAGCAGTTCAGTGCCCACCACTGCGCTGGCGCGGGCGAGCGCCCGGCTGACGGTGGACTGCGGTATCCCGAGCAGTTCCGCTGTTTCTGTGACGTGCTGAGTCCGCCCCAGTTCGGACAGGACCGGGAGCAGCGGCAACAGTTGCGCCAGCTGTTTGTGCTCAATGTCCATCCGGGCCTCCCGGTAACTGATCCGATTTCAGCATCTATTCTATGTAAATCATGCATTGGAAGCATGTCAGCAGCCGATTTAGGCTGGAGTTATGCACATGCTGCCAACGCAGGACACGTCACAATCCGGACTGTGGGCGGGCCACCCGAAAGGCTCGGCAGCCTACCGACGGCTGCTGGTTGCCCTGGCGTTCGCCGGGGTGGCAACGTTCGCGCAGCTGTACTCCACCCAGGCCGTGCTGCCGATCATGGCAACGGACCTGCGGATCACGGCGGCTGAAGCGGCGCTCACCATCTCACTGGCCACGGTGGGGCTCGCCATCACGGTTATCCCGTGGTCATTCCTGGCAGATCGGATCGGCCGTGTACGGGCCATGACCCTGGGCATCTCGGCCGCGACCGTCCTTGGACTGCTGGCGCCCCTGGCCGCCACCTTCCCCATCCTCCTGGGCCTCAGATTGCTCGAGGGCATGGCACTTGGCGGGATACCGGCCATCGCGATTGCGTACCTGAACGAGGAGGTCCACAAGGCGCACGCCGCCCTCGCCGCCGGAACCTACGTTGCAGGAACCACGCTGGGCGGGCTGGCGGGACGGCTTGTTGCGGGTCCCGTGGGAGAACTGTGGGGATGGCGGGCGGCCGCATTTGCCGTCTCCGGCCTTGCCGCGGCCGCCGCCGTCCTGTTCCTGATCCTGGTCCCCAAGGCCCGCGGCTTCACCCCCGCACGCGCCAGCGGATTCCGCGGGGCGGCGAGGACGCTGGGGGGCCATCTGCGCAATCCCCGCCTGCTGGCCCTGTACGTGCAGGCGTTCCTGCTCATGGGAGGCTTCGTAGCGGTGTACAACTACCTCGGGTTCCGGTTGTCCGGCGACCCGTTCGGGCTGCCGGCCACCGTGATCAGCCTGATTTTTGTGGCCTACCTTTCCGGGACGGTGACCTCGCGGCTGGCCGGCGGGCTCACGCTGAGGTTCGGCCGCCGGACCATCCTGCTGGCCGGCATCCTGCTGATGGCCGCGGGCCTGGCGCTGACACTGACGCAGGTGCTGGTGCTGATCCTCGCCGGCCTGCTGGTGTTTACCGGCGGGTTCTTTGCGGCCCACAGCATCGGGGCAGGCTGGACCGGGGGGATCGCCACGACGGGCCGTGCACAGGCGTCCTCCTTGTACAACCTTGCTTACTACCTGGGCTCCAGTGCCATCGGGTGGGCCGGCGGCCTGGTTTTCCAGTCGTTCGGCTGGACGGCGCTGGCCCTGACCGTCATCGGGCTGGCATGCACGACGGCGGTGATCACCGCCGTCGTGCATCCCGGGTCCGGCGCCGGGCGGGCGAACCCCGGACAGCTGGGACCCGGACAGCTGGGTCCCGGGGAAGCGAAGCAGGCCTGCTAGCGCGTTCCCTCGATGGCCTGCACCAGGTCTTCCACGATATCGGCGCCGTCCTCCAGCCCCACGGACAACCGGAGCAGGTTGGCATGGGGCTTCGCCTCGGCGGCGACGGGCCGGTGCGTCAGGCCGGCGGGATGCTGGATGAGGGTGTCTATGCCGCCCAGGGACACGGCGTGGGTGATCATCCGGACCGCCGCCGGGATCCGCTCTGCTTGTTCGGGACTGCCCAGTTCAAAAGCCAGCAGCGAACCCGGGCCCGACATCTGCGTCCCCACCAGGCCCATCGGGTCGCACTCCGGGAGCCCCGGGTAATAGACCGCCTTCACCAGTCCGTGCCCGGCCAGGGCCGCGGCAACCTTGTGTGCGGTTGCCTGCTGCGCCCGCACGCGCACCGGAAGCGTGGCCAGGCCGCGGTGCAGCAGGTAGGCCGGCCAGGGAGTCAGGATGCCGCCGGTCACGGCACGGACCTGGCGCAGCCTGGTGGTCCACTCCGGCGAAGCCGCCACCACCCCGCCCATGGCATCCCCGTGTCCGCCCAGGAACTTGGTGGCACTGTGGAGCACCAGGGCGGCGCCGTGAGCCAGGGGCTGCTGGAGGACGGGGCTCGCGAAAGTGTTGTCCACCAGCACCGGGACGCCGTCAGCGTCACGGGCAAGCTGCGCGATGTCCACGAGCTCGAGGCTGGGGTTGGCGGGTGTCTCCACCATCACCAGTCCCGTATCCGGACGCAGTGCGGCCCGCACCCCGTCCGCCGTCGTGAACGTCACTTCGGTGCCGAGGAGGCCCGAGGCGAGGATGTGGTCGCTTCCGCCGTACAGCGGCCGGACCGCCACCACGTGCTTGTTCCCGGCAGCCACCGTTGCGAGCAGCACGGCCGACAGGGCCGCCATGCCGGTGGCGAAGGCCACTGCTTCCGGGGCGCCCTCAAGGAGGGCCACGCCCTGCTCGAAGCGGGCAACGGTGGGGTTCCACAGGCGCTGGTAGACCGTGCTCTGGCCTTCCTGGTGCATGCCGCCGGTGGCCATGTGTTCGTACGCCTGCCCTCCGTCGTGGACTGAAGGAAGCGGTGCTGTGGTGGACAGGTCGATCGGCACGGCGTGCACGCCTTGTTCGGTCAGGCCGCTCCGGCCTGCATGGACAGCCAGTGAATCGGGTGAAAACACGGGACTCCTTTTGAATTATTCGCCATTGAATCCGGCAAGTATCTGGCAATAATTCGGAGTTTCACAGGCCTAACGAATGGAACTGTCGGAAACCGGAGTTTATGATGAACTCATAACACTTTGAGGAGGCGCTGTGAGTACCGGTGCGAAGAATATTCGGCTCGGAGCCGGAACCGAACCGCTGGACGCCATCGACGAGCGGCTGCTTGCCGCCCTCGTGGAAGACGCCCGGATCTCAAACAAGCAGCTGGCCGAGCTCGTGGGCATTGCCCCGTCCACGGCGCTCATGCGCACGCGCGCCCTGTCCGAACGCGGCATCATCCAGGGATTCGAAGCGAAATTGAGCCTGTCCGCCATCGGACGGTCCGTCCAGGCGCTCATCGCTGTAAGGCTCCGGGCCCACGACCGCGAACAAATCGACCGGTTCACGTCACGGGTGCCCCGGCTTCCGGCCGTGCTGTCCACGTTCCACACCTCGGGTTCAGTGGACTACCTGCTGCACATTGCCGTGGCGACCACTGAAGACCTGCGCGACTGGGTCCTGGACAACCTCGCCACCGATCCCGTGGTGGGCCACACCGAGACCACGCTGGTGTTCGAACACATCCAGGGCAACCACGGGCCGCTGCCCGACTAAGCCTGCCCCGGGTCCCGGCGTCAGTGCCAGATATAGAGCCCCGAATGCGCGGCGCCCATGATGTCACTCCGCAGGACATCCAGCTGCTCCCGGCGGAGCGCCGCCTCGCGCTCATGCACGGCCCAGTCGGAGAGGATGACCCGCCGGCGTTCCGCCCAACGGACCAGTGCGGCACCCAACGCGGCTGCAGCCGATTCGACGAAGGTGGGCCGGCGGTACGGGCCGCAGGCAGTCGAACCGGCGGCGGATAATGCGCTCATGGCACGTTCCTTTCAGGACTTGCTGATTGTTGATTCCGTGAACTATGGCCCCTGCTGCCGGCCGATGCGGGAACGCCGAGGATGGGGAAGGCATTGAGATGGATTTGGACCGGTCGGGCGCCTTCCTGCTCGCCTTCGTTCCTGATGTCCTCCAGCAGCCGGTGGCCGTAGGCTTCCAGGGCGGTGGTGTACCTCGCCAGCTGGTCCGCCGTGAGCCTCGCATTTGCTGTGCTGATCAGGGCGGCGTGCAGCCATTCGGCATCAAGGCTTTCGCTGCCGTGGGCCATGAAGTCCGCCAGGACGGCCTGCCTGCTGTGTTCAAACTCGCGGGTGACCAGCCGGGAGGCTTCCTCGGTCGCCGGGGACGTGGCCAGCTCCGGCGATGTGATCTGGATGGCTCCGCGGGGGCGTTCCCACCAGCGCTCCCGCGCCGTGCCCTTGCCTTCGACTTCACGGACGAAGTCGTGCTTCGCCAACTGGCGCAGGTGGTAGCTGGTGGATCCGCTGGACTCGTTGAGCAGTTCGCCCAGGCTGCAGGCCGTTTGTGCCCCGTAGCGGGAGAGCATCTCGAGTATCTGCACCCGCAGCGGATGCGCCAGCGCCTTCAGCGATGCGGTATCGACCCGGCGCACCGGGAACGGCGGCTCCTGCCCGGCCGGCGGATCCTCATCCGTTGCGCCTTCGGCGGTCACGGCTGCAGCTGATGCCGCATCGGGTGAACTCTTCATACGTCAAAAATACGCTTGCAAAGAAACCTTTGCAAGGGTTTCTTTGCAACTACTTCTTTGCAAGCATTTCTTTGCAACATCTTGTTTGCCTGCAGGCCGGTGCAGCCCTGTCCAGCCGGGGACTAGCCGTGGCGCCGCAGCCCCGGACGCCCGGCGGGTGGCTCAGGCCGGCTGGCGGAGTGCGGCAGCCAGCGTCACGGCGGCCAGGGCGAACGCCGCGACAGCGCAGAGCACCACAAAGCCCGTCACGGCCGCCTGCAGCCCGTAGGCGGCCGTCGCAAGTCCCAGCCCGATCACCGGGAGAGCGCTGCCGAGGTAGGTGATCACGTAGACCGTGCTGATGATCTGGGCATGGCGTGATGCTTCGACTTTTCCGGCCACGTCGTTGAACACGGTCCGGAAGGCCACGCCCTGGCCAACACCCGCGGCGAGGCTGGCCGCAATGAGCAGCCACGGACTGGTCCAGGCGGCGGCAGCGGCAATCAGCAGCACCGATACCGCCAGTACAGCCAGGCCGGCAGGCACCACAAACCTCCCGCGGACGGCAAGCAGCTGGCTGAGGGCGGAAGCGCCGAGGGTCAATCCGGCGAGCACGCCGATCAGCGGGCGGGAGTCGGCGCCGACGATCTGGGCAAAATAGCCCGGAGCCAGCGACAAGCAGAATCCGAAAACGGTAAAGCTCAGGAACCCCACGGCGGAGGCCAGCCAGAAGGCACCGCGGGCTTCCCGCGAAACGGACGGGCGGCGGGGTGCCAGTACCTTCAGCGGCTGCGGCCCCGAGACGGAGGTGATGGCCGGCCGCGCCTTGAGCAGGTACAGGGGCACCAGCATGGCGATGAGGACCACCGAATGAAGGTAGTAGGGCGTGGAGGTCGGTCCCGGCAGGAGGGACAGGATTCCGCCGATGGCCGGACCGGCCGCCACTCCCCCGGCGGATGCCAGGAGGGTGAAGCGTGAAGCCCAGTCGGGGCGCGTGGGTAGCAGTTCGCGCAGCGCCGCTGAACTTGCGCCGGTGGCGAGGGCAACGGCGACACCCTGGAAGGCGCGCCCGGCGGACAGCATCGCCAGGCTGTCCGCGTTGGCAAAGATCATTCCGCCGAACAGGCCGACCACCACGGCGAGGAGCAGCGCCGCCCGGCGGCCGATGTGATCGGACCAGTGCCCTGCCAGCATGAGAGTGGACACCAGGGCCAGGACGTAGGCGGAAAAGGCCACGGTGATTCCGAAGGACCCGATGCCAAGATTCGCCTGGAGCAACGGGTACAGCGGGGTCGCGAGGTTCGCGCCAACTAGGAGCGTGAAGATCACCACGCCGGCCATGACCAGCCGTGCCGTAGTGGAAGCGTCCCATGCCCAGCCCCCGGCGGTGGCCGGACGCATGCGGAGTTCGCTGAAGACAGTCATCTACGTGCCTTTGCCTGCAGTGCCTGCCCCGGGCCGTTCCTTGTGGGAACACCGCGGGCCGGGCGAAAGAAATTGTTACCTACAGGATGGTCTACTCATGACCCTGGCTATCAATATTCGTGCCAATATTGATCAAAATAGTCAATGATGCCTGACGGATATAACCCGGAGTGATGATTTGAACAGCCTGGACAACACGGATCTGAGAATCCTGCTCGAACTGATCCGCGACCCCCGGGTGCAGATCGGCGAACTGAGCGAATCCCTGGGCATCGCCCGCAACACGGCGCAGTCGCGGGTCCGCCGGATGCTCCGTTCCGGCCTGCTGCACGACGGCGGACGGGAAATTGACCTTGAGGCGGTGGGGTACGACGTCGTCGCGTTCGTGACGATCGAAGTCAGCCACCGGGAACTTGACGGAGTGGTGGGCGCCTTGCGCCTGATCCCGCAGGTCCTGGAGGTCCACGAGATCTCCGGGCGCGGAGACGTCTGGTGCCGGGTAGTGGCAACGGATACCCACAACCTGCAAACGGCGCTGCGCTCGATCCTCAGGATCAAGGGCGTGATCCGCACGGAGACCGTCCTGGCGCTGCATACGCACATCCCCTACCGGACGGAACCGCTCATCAGCCGGCTCGCGCAGAGCCGGGCTGAGGCGACACCACGCAAGTGACTGGGATAATGACTCGTGACCATCATTGACAACGCCGTGTACGTGGACGGCCACCGGACCGCAGAGCCGTACAACCTCGAGCAGACCTTTGAGACACTGGCGGACCATGGCGGCATGGCCTGGATCGGGCTGTACCGGCCCACCGAGGCCGAAATGTCTGCAGTGGCAGAGGAGTTCGGCCTCCACCTGCTCGCAGTGGAGGATGCCATTTCGGCCCACCAGCGGCCCAAGCTGGAACGCTATGACGACGTCCTCTTCACTGTGCTCCGCCCGGCGCGGTACCTCGATGAAACGGAAACGGTGGAGTTCGGCGAACTGCACGTCTTCACGGGCAAGAACTTCGTGATCACGGTCCGGCACGCGGAGACAGCCGGCGTGGCCCAGGTACGGCAACGGCTGGAGAGCCGCCCGGAACTCCTGTCCCACGGGCCCGAGGCCGTGCTCTACGCCCTGATGGACCGGGTGGTGGACGACTACGTACCCGTGGTTGCGGGCCTGGAAAACGACATTGACGAGATCGAGGACCAGCTGTTCAGCGGGGACTCCGCGGTCTCCCGGCGCATCTACGAGCTTGCCCGCGAAGTGATCCAGTTCCAGCGGGCTATCCATCCGCTGCCGGGAATGATGCAGCTGCTCCGGCGCGGGTTCGACAAGTACGAAGTCAACACGGACCTGCAGCACCACCTCCGCGACGTCGAGGACCACGTGGAGCGGCTGATTTCACGTGCCGACACCTTCCGGGACATCCTCCAGAATGCGCTCACCCTGGACGGCACCCTGACCGCCAACCGGCAGAACGAGGCAAGCGCCCAGCAGAACGAGCAGGTCAAGAAGATCTCGTCGTGGGCGGCCATCTTCTTCGCGCCGTCCTTCGTGGCAGGCGTCTACGGCATGAACTTTGACCACATGCCGGAACTGCACTGGACGCTCGGATACCCCCTGGCGATCTCCATGATGGCGGCCACCGCCGCGCTGATGTACGCCATTTTCAAGCGGAAGGGCTGGCTCTAGGAGCCACCGGCATGTCGGATGCATTCGATGCCGGACAGCAGCCCCGTTACCGGCCGGGCAGGCTGCTCATTCCCGGCACAGCCCGCCAGCTGGGCACGTTCGGCCTGTTTGAACCCGCGCCCGGCCAGCGGCGAACCCTTGACGTGGCCGGCAAGCCGCTGGCCGTGAAAAGCGCCGAAGGCGACCTCTTGTGGGTCGGCTTCGGCGAACTCACCGGCGTACCGGCGTCCGCCGGGGACTTTGCCGCGCTGGCTGCCCGGTTCGGCGAGTGGGTGGTGGACGGCATCCCGGCCCAGGCTGTTGCCGGCGGAACGCCGGAGTGGCGCCTTTTCCTCGACGTGGTGGAGCTGCTGTTTGCCGCGGACGTCACGCTGTTCGTTGTCAGTGCGGCGCTCCCGGATTTCGGCGCCGGCAGCCCGCTGTCCCTCCTGCTTCGCGTTGCATCCGACGAAGACCTGCCGGAAGGGCCTTCGTCCGGAAGTTAGCCCCGGGCGGCCGGAACGAGCGTCACGGTGCCGGCGCCGCCGTCGACCTCTATCTGCTGTCCGCTGGCGATCCGGCGGGTTGCCACCCCGGTGCCCAGCACTGCCGGGATGCCGTACTCCCTGGCCACAATGGAGCCGTGGCTCAGCGGCCCGCCAACGTCCGTCACCACGGCGGATGCCATGGCAAACAGCGGGGTCCAGGCGGGAGTGGTGATGCGCGCCACCAGAACCTCCCCCGGCTGCATCCGGGAGAAGTCTTCGGGACCGGCCAGCACCCGGGCCGGAGCGCTGACCCGGCCCTGGCTGGCGCCCACTCCTTTGATGGTGTTCCCTTCCTGGTCCTGGGACCCTTCCGGCATCATCCCCGCGAGGGATTTCTGCAGCCACCGGATCTCGGGCAGCATTTGCGGCGGAGACGCATTGCGCTGACCCCGCCACCGCATCTTGCGCTCCGCGACTGCCTCCGCCAGGACGGGCCGGCCGGCACCGGTGATGGCCGCCGGGCTGCTGGCGGCGGCAAGGCCGAATTCGACGGCGCTGCTGAGTTCCCCGTACCGAAGCCAGAACACATCGCCGGGCTCGGCGATGAGTCCGGCGGCTGCCAGCCGGTGCCCCAGTTCGCGGAGCATGCGCCGCATCAGGGGCCAACCGAGTCCGACGTCGGCGAGGGCGTCCTCGCGGATCGGCGCCGCCCCCTGCGCCCACCGGAGCAAACGCACAAAGACGGACCTGCGGGCCGGGTGCAGCCGGGAAAGTATCGTTTCGGTGCTGTCCTCGCGCCGGCCGGCAGCGAGCGCCTGCCGGCGGTGGGGGTCGTTGCCCTGCCCGCGCAGGTAGAACTTCAGCGTGTCCAGCAGCGGCGACGGGTCGTCCGCCGGCACGGGGTTGACGAAGTCAAGGTTGTAGACCGTGTGCCCGTAGTGGTCCAGGTGCAGCTGGAAGCGGTGTTGCCACTGCCCCCACAGACCTGGATCCATCTCCTCCGGAGTCGTCCCCGAAGCCTGTGCCCGGGCGAGGGATTTGGTTGGCGTCCCCAGGATGGCTTCGGCGAGCCCAGGGACTGTGCGCGACCAGCGGGCGAGGTCGAAGAGTGCCTTTTCCGCCCGGATGGGTTCGCTGTCGTAGCCGAGCAGGAACGCCGGCGCAGTCGGGTCGCCGTCCTGCCGGACGAACCTGTCGTAGAACTTCTGGAAGGCGAGTTCGCTGGATGTCGCGACCGGAATAATGGACTGTACTGCTGTGTAGTACACGGTTCCGGCATCCAGGAGGGCCGACACCCCCTCGAGGAGCTCCTGCCCGGTGAGGTCTGCAACGGGCTTGGCCGACCAGGATTCCACCACGCGCACGTAGCGCGGGTGCGAGTAGTCTCGCCAGCCTTGGATCCCCATGTGGGCTTCGCCCCGGATGAGGGCGCGGACAGCGGCCGGCGTTTTCCCCATCAGCCGCCATAAGGCCGCCGTGCGGTAGTAATAATAGGCGTAGCCGTTGATCGCGGGAAGGCCCAGATCGCCGGTGCGGAGGCTGCTTTTGCCGAACGCCTCGTCCATCAGGGCGTTCAGGGACCGCGAGACCGAGCCATCGATCAGGTCCGCAAACAGGGGCGAGAGCGGATCGGGCAGCTGCTCCACGATGCTGGCCCGGAAGTAGAGCCCCTTGGGGTAGGGCACGCTCCAGTCGCGCGGGGTCTCCCCGGCCGGCTCGGGCAGCGCAGTGATGGGCCGGGACTGCAGGATGAAGAATTCGTTGCCCACCAGCGCCCACTCGATGTCCTGCGGGGAACCGAAGTGCCGGGCGATGCGTGCCCCGTAACCCGCCAGGGTGGCCGCAGCGGCATCGTCCAGTACCGGTTGATGCCTGCGGAACGCCGGCACGGGCTCCTCCCGCGTGCCCCGGCCGGCATAGACCGTCATGACTTCCTTGTCGGCCGTCCGGCGGGAAACCACCGTCCCTGTCGCAGCCTCGACGACGACGTCGTCGGTGGAAACGGCTCCGCTCACCACGGATTCGCCCAGGCCCCACGCGGCACCGATCACGATCTGGTCGCGGCGACCGGTGGCGGGGTTGGCAGTGAACATCACGCCGGCGGCATCCGCGTCCACCATCTGCTGGACCACCACAGCCAACCGGACCTGGTCCGGCCGGATGCCCTCCCGCGAACGGTAGGCCATGGCGCGGGAGGTCCAGAGGGAAGACCAGCAGGTGATGACCGCCTCCATCAGGGCGTCGGCGCCCCGCACGTTGAGAAACGTGTCCTGCTGGCCGGCGAAACTGGCCGAGGCGAGGTCTTCGGCGGTGGCCGACGACCGTACCGCCACCGCCGGTTCCGTGCCTTCGCCAAGGCCGGCGCCCTCGCCAGGGCCGGGGCCGGAGTCCGGGGCAGGGCCGGAGTCCGGGGCGGGGCCCAGCTGGTGATAGGCGGCGCGGAGTTCGGCTGCTATCGCTTCCGGGATCATTCCGCCGGCGAACAGCCCCCGGATCCGTGCCGAGGCGTCCTCGTAGTCCTGGGCGCTCGCGGAGGGCGGCAACGCGGCGTACTCCTGGATGCGTTCGGCCAGCTCGTTGCTGTGGACGAACAGCTCGTAGGCGGCCGTGTTGAGCAGGAATCCCGGCGGTACGGGAAATCCTGCCCGAACCAGTTCGCCGAGCCCGGCACCCTTGCCCCCCGCCGTCGGGACATCGCTCCTGCCGACCTCGCTGAAATCATCGATGTAGTCCATGACGGCGGCGCCTCCTGTCCGGCGGGGGCCACACAGCCCCTGATTCACAACATACTGGCACGTGGGGAGGCGTCATGCCATGGCCCGACGCCACCGGAAGGGGAGCTGATCCGAGGCCCTTCCGCTGCCTGGCCCGGGTCCCTAAGGTGGGTCCATGGCTGATGCATTTTCCTCCCTCGTGGAGGCATTCAGGAACGTGGGTGTGGCGAGGGCTTACGGCGCTCCGGTACAGGTGGGCGGTGAGGAACTCGTTCCCGTGGCGCTGGTGTCCTTCGGGTTCGGCGGCGGCGGCGACTCCGGTACCACGGGCGGAGGCAGTCCCGCCGTCGCAAGCGCTCCCACGGGCGCCGGCGGCGCGGAAGGCGGCGGAGGAGGCGGCTTCGTCCTCCCGCTCGGCGCCTACACGACGAACGCGCAGGGCCGGGTGGTGTTCCGCGCCAACACGCTTACCCTTCTGCTGGGACTGGTCCCGGTGGTATGTGCCGTGGGAATGTCCGTTCGCGGGGTGCTCAAGACGGTCAGCGCAGGCCGGCGGTAGCCTTGATCCAGTCCAGCTCGTACGGAATCGAGGCCGACAGGTTCAGGTAGGCCGGTGACGGCGGCAGTTCGATGGCGTTCGTTACACCCACCAGCTTCTGTTCACCGTGGTCGGACCAGACGACGGGACCACCGCTATCGCCGCGGTTGGCTGTGGTGTGCGGCGAAAACGTGCAGAACTGCCAGGGTCCCGCAATGTCCGGGCAAGATTCGGCAGGAACTGTCGTGAGCTGGGTTTCCATAAGCCGGCGCGCCGGGTCGCACGGTTCTGCCGCGTTGAACGGGTCCCCGGTGCAGCCGTAACCGGCCACCGTTACTTCCTCCCCGACGGGAGCGGGCGTGGAGGCCAGCTGAACGGTGGGCTCCGAGACCGCAGACTGCAGGAAAAGCAGGGCAATGTCGTCCTTGATCAGCGCGGGGTTGTAGTGCGGCGAAGCAACGGCCCTTGTTACCCCCACGGTGTATGCGGAACGCTTTTGGCCGAAGTGGAATGTCACGTCGATGGCGGACGGACTCCGTCCGTTGTTGCTGATGCAATGCGCCGCCGTGACCACCACGTCTTCCTTGATCAGGGAGCCCGTACAGGAAGCAATCCCTTCCGGGTAGGCCAGCTGGACCTTGGCGGCCCACGCATAGTCGTCCGAGTCCGCCCTGCTTCCGTTGTAAACGGCCTGGGCCGGCGCGGCCGTTGCGGCCGCAAGGACTGCTGCAAAGACCGACGACAGCAGCCTGGCCACGACGCGCCGGTGCCGCCGTTCGGAATCCAGGAATATTCCGCCTTCGCGGGGCGTGGTCTGCGGGGGGATTCTGTTGCGCATGAGGTTGCTCCTCATCAGTGCCTGAAGCTATTTGCGGATGTGGTGAAGGAACCGGAACGAACCCAGGTCCCCGGAGATCACACATCTGCCCCCCAGTCGCAGCACCATAACTCTGCTCCTCCCCGCAAGCGGCCGTCAAGCGCGATTGGATGCGGGCCCTCAAATACCGGGGCGGTGACAGCTACGCGGCACGCACCTCGACCTCACCAGGCAGGGCCGCGTCGGCACCGAAGACCAGGTAACGGTTGGCGATCTTTTCACTGAAGAACCGGTCATGGCTGACCACCACCACGGCACCTGGAAAATGCATCAGGGCCCGTTCCATGACCTGGGTGCTGGACAGGTCCAGGTGGTTGGTGGGTTCGTCAAGCAACAGGACCGACGCGCCGGACAGCAGGCACTGCGCCATCGCGACCCGGGCTTTCTGGCCGCCGGAGAGGTTCCCGATTTTCTGCTTGAGATCCGCTTCGGAGAACTGGAACATTGCCAGGAACCGGTTGACAGACTTTCTGGTGGCGCTGAAAGCCAGGCTGTCCGGCAGGGCGTTGACTGCGTGCGAAACGGTGTCGGCGTCGTCGAGCTCTTCAAGCATCCGGTTGTAGGAAACGAAGCCGGGACCCTTTGCCCAGGAGACCACGCCGGCGTCTGCTTCTTCCTCACCCGTCAGCACTTTCAGGAGGGTGGATTTTCCGCTGCCGTTCGCGCCCAGCACCACGATCCGGTTCCCGCGCCTGATCTCGAAGCCAAGGTCGTTGAAGAGTGCTTTGTCACCGTAGGACTTGGCCAACCCCTCCACGCGGCAGAGTACGTCCTTGACGTGCAGGCCGCCGTAGATCTCGGTGACGATCTGGTCCACCGGGCGGGGCGTACGTGACTTCTTGATCTTGGCCAGTTGGTTTCCCAGCCCGCGGCTGGCGGCCTTGGCGGCTTCGCGGCGGTCGGCGATCCCTTCAGCCTCGAAGGCCAGCAGTTCGGATTCGTGCACAAACTGCTGTTCCAGGGATTTGAGCCGGAATTGTTTCTGCACGATGTATTCGCCAAAGTTGCCGGGGTACTCATGCAGGTGGAAGTTCTCCACTTCGATGATCCGGGTGACCACGGCGTCGAGGAACTTCCGGTCGTGCGAGACGATGATTGCGGCACCCTTGAAATCCCGGAACCAGCTTTCAAGCCATTCGACGCCGGCCACATCCAGGAAGTTGGTGGGCTCATCCAGCAGCAGCACATCGGGGTCCTCAAGGAGGATCTTTGCCAGGGCGGCCCGGTTGCGCCAGCCGCCGGACAGTTCGTCAATGGCGCAGACCCTGTGGGCCTCGCTGAAGCCCAGCGTCGTCAGGACCTTGTCGATCCGCCGGGGATAGTCCCAGCCGTCGAGGCGGTCCATGTCCTCGAACAGTTCGGCCTGCCGGGTGATGAGCCGGTCAAGTTCTGCACCGCCCGGGTCTGCTGCGATGGCCGTGTCGATGGACGCCAGTTCGGCCTCGACCGCCTTGATGCCAGAGAACAGCCCGTCCAGGACCTCGGTGATGGTTGATTCCCCGTTGAGTTCGGAGAACTGCGAAAAGTAGCCGATCCTTGTTCCCGGATCCACCGTAACGGTTCCGGATTCCGGGGAAATCCGGTCAAGGACGAGTTGGAGCATGGTGGTCTTGCCGGACCCGTTCTTGCCGATGAGCCCCACCCTGTCGCCCGGCTCAAGACGGAAGTACGCCTCCCGCAAAATCATGGTGTTATCGAATCGCACGCTGACGTCATGCAGCCGGACAAGGCTCATTGCTGCTGTCCTCTCGAGGGGTGGTTCGTGGGCGCGTGGTGCCGGACCGGCAACAAGAAAACTCCCTCACCCGGCGGTGGCGCCGGATCAGGGAGCTTATTCTGTGGAGCTAAGGGGATTCGAACCCCTGACCTCTTCGATGCGAACGAAGCGCTCTACCAACTGAGCTATAGCCCCGGGCAGCTGCCCTTCCCTCGGACCAACTTCGGGAACAGGCAAACCGGTGTCCCTAGGCTACAAACTATCGGCGCGCTTCGCCAGCCAGCTCCGGAATGTCTCGCTTCCGAACGGCTGCTCGGGAACCAGGTCCCGGCCACCGTCCGCGCGTTTTGGGCATAAAAAGCCCCGGGCAGCAATCGGCTGCCCGGGGCGGAGAGGCTGGCTAGGCTCGGCGGCGCTGCAGGACGTCGTCCAGGTTGCTCAGGGCGCTCTGAGCCTTGGTCAGGGTCTTGGGAGCGCTTCCGCTGGCTGCCGGTGCCGCGGCCGGACCCTGCTTGAGGGACGGTTTGCCAACTGCTTTCGGAGCCTCCGGCAGGTCCAGCGGCTCCGGGGCGGCCCGTTCGGCCTTGGCGGCTTCCACGTAAATGGGCTTGGGAACGTCGACAGGTTCCCATTTGGCTTCGGCGTTGACAGCCGATCCCGGTGCTGCGGCAGTCCTCAAGGCGGTGTCGCCCGAGGCCCTGGCTTCGGCGAGGGCAGCTTCACGCAGTTCCTGGGCCGTCAGCGGCTTGACCTTTGGTTTAGTTCCCGCCTCGGCATCAAAAAGCTGGCTTTCCGGGGCGTCCACGGCCGGTTCCCGGCTGGGACGAGGTACGGCAACCCGCATCTGCCGCTCGGGGGCAGTCATGGCTGCGCGGAAGGCCGCGTTCATTCGGGCGCGCCGGTCCCGCACAGCCAGCCGCCGGAGCCAGGCGACGGACGCTACAGCAGCCAAGAGGGCCCCGACAGGCAGCCAGGACGAGCCCATCCCGAACATGAGGAAGACGCCGGCCACAAGCCCGGTGAGCAGCGACACCAGTCCCACCAGCGCGAGCGCACATCGTCCGTACCGGATCCTCAGTGCGCCCGGGCGCGCCGTCGCCGCCCCCGGGCCGACGGCGGGTGTCCGGGATCCCTGCGCGGATCCGGTGGCCTGCTTGGTTTCCATTGAGTTCTCCTGCTGGGCGGCCATTTTCATGACGTTTCCGGCTTGGGGGTCTGCGGGTTCGGCAAAGTTGATTTCGGAGATCAACTCGGCTGCGGGCTGGAGCTGATGCTGGCGGTTTCTCAGTACATACGGGGCCACCCACACAATCCAGAGCGCGACAGCGACAACAAGGATCACTGAGCTGCTAAGGGGGAAGTCCACATTCAAAACCGTATGAGCAATTAGCCGACAGCTCTGGCATTCGCTCCGGTGTGTCGCAGGGCAGGTGGCAATTCAATGGATTTATGACGGAAAACACTTGGAGAATGTCGGGGCAACGCCGGGCGGGGTCAGGCCGGCCGGCTCCTCAGCCACCTGGCCAGCAGCCCCTCGGGAACTTCCTCGGACGTCAGGGCGAACGAGCGGTGGTCCGCCCATTCGCCGTTGATGTGCAGGAACCGTGGCCGGTAGCCTTCGTCCCGGAAACCAAGCTTCTCCACAACCCGGAGGCTGGGCCCGTTTTCGGGCCGGATGTTGATCTCCATCCGGTGCAGACCGAGGCTGCCGAAGCAATAGTCCGTGGCCATGGCAACAGCCGTGGGAGCGATTCCCCGGCCGGCACACGACTTGTCCACCCAGTATCCAAGCGTGGCCATCATGGCGGAGCCCCAGATGATCGATGACACCGTCAGTTGTCCGACGATGACCGGATCCCGCTGGCCCGGTGTCCGCTCCGTGATGACGAAGGGCAGCGCCGTGGCCTGCGCAGCCTGGGCGTTGAGGGACCTGACCATCTGCCGGTAGTCGGGGAGCGCCCCTCCGGGGGCCGGATTCGAGGCCTCCCAGGGAGCCAGCCACTCAGAATTCCGGGATCGGACCGCCATCCACTCCTTGCGGTCCCGGTACCGGATAGGGCGCAGCACAATATCGCCGCATTCCAGCGTCGCCGGCCAGATGCTGCCCCGCATGGGACGTTACTTGGCCAGTGAAGCGGTGAATTGCGGCAGCCACTCGCGCAGGCCGGGGCCGAGGTCCTCACTGTCGCAGGCCAGCTGGACGCAGGCCTTGAGGTAGCTGAGCTTGTCGCCGGTATCGTAGCGGCGGCCGCGGAATACCACGCCGTAGACGCCGTACCCTTCGCCTTCTCCGGCAGCCAGTTCCTGGAGGGCGTCCGTCAGCTGGATTTCCCCGCCCCTGCCCGGTTCGGTGCGTTCGAGGACATCGAAGACCGCGGGGTGGAGGACGTAGCGGCCGATCACGGCCAGGTTGGACGGTGCTTCCGCGGCGTCGGGCTTTTCCACGAGCTTGCGGATCCGCACAAAACCGTTCATGTCGGTCTCGTCGATGTCGGCGCAACCGTAGGCGCTGATCTGGGAAGGCTCCACTTCAATCAGCGCGACCACCGAGCCGCCTGTCTTGGCCTGGACTTCGATCATTTTGCTGAGCAGCTCGTCCCGCGCATCGATCAGGTCATCGCCAAGCAGCACCGCAAAAGGTTCATAGCCGACGTGCTGCTTGGCGCGCAGCACTGCGTGGCCAAGGCCCATCGGGTCGCCCTGGCGGACGTAGTGGATGTCACCGAGGTTGCTGGCGGCCTGGATGGCTTCGAGCTTGGTGGTGTCGCCCTTTGCTTCGAGGGTTGACTCCAGTGACGGGACCCGGTCGAAGTGGTCTTCGAGGGCGCGTTTGTTCCGGCCGGTGATCATCAGGATGTCGGTGAGGCCAACGTTGACGGCCTCTTCGACGACATACTGGATCGCGGGCTTGTCCACGACCGGCAGCATTTCCTTGGGCATGGCCTTGGTGGCCGGTAGGAACCTGGTGCCGAGTCCGGCAGCAGGAATGACAGCCTTGCGGACGGAAGTATTGGTGGTAGTCACTGGACTAATCTAGCGTCAGGGACCAAACATTGGGTAATTGCATTGACCGCCCCGGATGGCCCTCACCAAGGCCTCCGCCGGCGGGCCTGCTGACATGGAAGGACGGGCGTTGATGCCATCCAAGGACGAGATCCGCTCAGCCCACCGCACCCGGCGTGCAGCTATCCCTCCCGTCGGCCTGGAAGCCGCCGGAGCCGGTATTGCACGCCACGGCCTCCAGTGGGCCACCATGGTTGCCGCCGGCGAACGAAGCACTTTTGCCGTGTACCTGGGCGTGGGCTTCGAGCCCCCCACGCTGCCGCTCATTGCCGCGCTTCACGGAACAGGGCACCGCGTTCTCCTGCCGGTCTGCCAACCCGACCGGACACTCTCCTGGGTCTATTGGACCCCGGTGACCGACTTCATCCGCAGCAGTTACGCCCCCATCGATGAGCCGGTCGGAAAACAGCACGGCAACGAGGCCATGCGCGAAGCGGCAGGGATCTTCGTCCCTGCCACGGCAGTAGACCTATCGGGCAACCGGATCGGCCAGGGCGGGGGCTACTACGACAAGTTCCTCGCGAGTCTCGAAGATGAGGGCCTGCCGGTGCCCGCCGCTGCGGTGGTCTTTGACGACGAAGTCCTTCCCGCCGGCAGTATCCCCGCTGAATCCTTCGACCGAAAAATCCCGGTGGCAGTCACACCGTCACGCCTCGCGCAGCTGATGTGAAGCCGGCTCGCCGCGGATGATAGAATTGGCACTCAGGCCCTGCGACTGCTAAGGGAAGGAACCTGCCGAGGAACAATCGGCGGCGATTCCTGCCAGGCAGCACGGGACCTGCTCGTTTGTCCCAGAGGAGGATTACCAGTGCCCACGTATGCATACGCCTGCAAGGACTGCAGCCACGCCTTCGAGATCGTGCAGTCGTTTACCGACAGCTCCCTCACCTCCTGCCCCGAATGTGAGGGGACCCTGCGCAAGAAGTTCAACAGCGTCGGTGTCGTCTTCAAGGGTTCCGGCTTTTACCGGACCGACTCACGCGACAGCAAGGGCAGCAGCGTCTCTGCCGCTCCGGCGGCCGTTCCCGCTGCCGCAGCTGCAAGCTGACCTAAACCCGGCGTCCGCCGCCATATCCGGCGCGTGAGCGCCATCAGCGTTGGTCCGCCACTGAAGCTGCGCTGCGGCTAGCGGTTTTCCACATAGGACCTCCCCGGGCTGTCACCGCGACACGGCGCCACCGTAGCCTGACGGCATGCCATTCACCTTCCGCAACAACGGACCTTCCTCGCCGCGGCCCGGCTTTCGGTCGGGACGTCCCGGCCGTCAGCGCGTGTCCGGCGTGCAGCGATTCCCGTCATGGCTCAACCGCAATCGCAGGCTGCTGGTCGCGCTTCTGCTGTGCGCTGCTGCCGGCATTTCCGTCCAGCAACTGACGCCGGCCCCTGCCCGCACCGTCACTGCCCTGGCCTCCGCCCGTGACCTTCCCGCCGGCACTGCCCTCTCAAGCAACGAAGTGGTGCTGGTCGAGGTCCCGCCAGGGATGGTGCCCGCAGGAGCGTTCGCTGACACCGCCGCCATTGTGGGCAAGCAGTTGGCCGGACCGCTGCGCAAAGGCCAGCTGATCTCCGATACGCAGTTGCTCGGCCCGGGCCTGCTGGCCGGCACTCCCCCGGGATCGGCGGCCGTGCCTCTGAGAATGGCGGACCCTTCATCCATCCAGCTCGTGGCACCCGGCCAACTCGTCAACATCGTCATGACGAACGGCAGCGACTACGGCAAGGCCGCCGAATCGCAGGTCCTGGCGGCCTCGGTTCCCGTTCTCTGGACATCGGGCCAGGGCGGACAAACCGGACCATGGCCGGGGACCGGCGAAACAGAGGGGCTCATTGTGGTTGCAGCGGATCCGGACCAGGCACGAGCACTCGCCGGCTCGTCAACGCAGGGCAAACTCTTTTTCGTCATGGTCGGAGCACAGGGCTAGCTGCGTCCGGACCGGCACACTCCCCCAGAGGGGAAATCAGCCCCAGTGCGGCGGTTTCTGTTCCTGAAGCCAGGCATCGTGGTCGTAGTCAGAGCCCTGATCGCCCCAGCGCTTCGGGTCATCCTCGGAAGCCTTGTTGGGCAGCACTCCCGAGGGAACGCCGGCGCCTGCCGTCTGCGGGGTCCGGTCAGGCGCTACCCTCTCGGGTGCCGTTCTGTCGGGCGCTGTCCTGCCGGGCGCGGAATTGCCGGGCGCGGAATTGTCCGCCTCACGGTGCGGAGCGCCTTGGCTGTCCGCTGCGCTGTTGTTCGTGTCCATGCCGTTGTCCTTGATATTTTCCACTGCATTAGTGCGGGTCCTGACGGACTCCTCCGGGTCGTTGCCGCCCTGTTCCAAGGATACCGAGTGCCCGTCCGGAGCGGCGGATTCGCCGGAATCGCCCGGCTCTCGACTGCCAGCGCTGCCGGAGTCGCCGCTGCCGGAACGGGCTGCCGTTGCGTCCCCGTTGCGCCGGTCGGCGCTGTTTAAGGTCAGGTTGTCCACGTCGTCCTCGAAGAACGCCTGCGACGAGGAGGTGAAGCCCGTGACAGCCGGCTTCTCCAGCCCCAGGTACCCGCCGATCCGGTCCGCGCATGCGGACGGGTCCGTGAACACCTCGATGGTCCACAAGGGCATGTAGCGCCAGCCCAATCGTTCCAGCAGCTGTGGGCGGAGCCTGCTCCGTTCACGGACGCTCATCCGCCGGTACTGCTCCGTGCCGTCTGACTCGATGGCCACCGGCCGGGGGATGTCGGCTTCGTCGTGGCCGATGGAATGCACCGGGTCCGCGGCCGCGGCCACGTCAAGCACGCCGTCGTACTGGTGCCAGACCCGGGCTCCGCGGGCGCGCAGCCTGTCACCCAGGTCTGCCACCAGGGGATCGGCGCCCAGTGCCTGCTCGCTCGCTGCTGCGCGGGACGCCGGCGTCCCCAGGTCGGTATTGCCGGCAATCTCGCGGTTCAGCAGTTCATAGAAGTCGAGGGCGCCGTGGCTGAGGCGCGTGACGTCCAGGTCCTCCGGCTTGAAGCACGTCAGCACATGCAGTGAACGCCGGGCACGGGTCATGGCGAGTGCGAATTTCGCCCGGCCGCCCTCGGCGGACAACGGACCAAAATTGTGCAGCGCGCGGCCGTGCGGTGTGCGGCCGTAACCCGGAGAGAAGATCACGTGGTCCCGGACCAGGCCCTGTGCCCGTTCCAGGTCCACCACGCGGAAAGATTCGGGTCCGGCGCTGAAAAAGCTTGCCAGCAGGGGGTAGTTGGGCAGCTGAAGGCGGATGGCCTCGCCGATCCGGGCTGCGTGGCGGAGGCTGGCCGTGACTACTGCGAGGGACGTCCGCGGGCGCAGTCGGGCATGCTCGAAGACCAGGCCCACCACCCGGTTGACCTCGGCCACAGCGGATTCCACGCCCTCCTGGTCGGCGCTCGGAAGGCCGGTGCCATCCGGCAGGTATTCCACGAGCAACGCGCGGTCAAGCCCGGTGGCCGTCTGCCCCTCGGGGAGCCGGTGAAGGCGGCCGTCGTAGAAACTCTTGCTTAGCTGCAGCACCAGCTCCTCGTCCACTGCCCTGTACGCGGAGGTCAGGCGCCGGGTCGGCAGCACCGAGGACAACGCCGTGTAGGCACTCTCCACCGCCTGATGGGCGGTCTCCCCGGCAGCGAGCCGCTCGACGCCGACCGTGAACGTGCGCGGGCTTGCGATTTTGTCGTCGCCAAAGGCAATGACCTGCTTGGCCCGGGCGATTGCCGGAAGGACTGCCTGGAGGGAGGTCGCTTCGGCGTCGAGGATGACCACGGCGTCGAACTTCTGCTCCGCCGGCAGCAATCCGGTCATGAGGTAGGGGCTCACGGACCACACGGGCACCAGCATGGGAACCAGTGCCGGGGCCTGCGCCGTGAGGGCGGCCAACGTGACGCGGCCGTCCTTCAGGAGGCTGCGGAGCAGGTCCGCCTGCCGCGGGTTCTCGGCAATGCCGGCGCGCCACCGCTCCGACAGTGTCCACCGCAGCCGGGCAGCACCGCTGGCGATATGGGCATTGTCCGCCAGGCGGTATTCGGCTTCTAGCTGGCGCAGGGCATCGCCGTCGGACATTGCCAGGTAGTCGTCGCCGCTGATCATTGCTTCGAGGGCCGACTGCCACCAGGCGAGTTCCAGCTCCGAGGCAACGGACTCCGCGGGCACTTCACGATCCGCCAGGTCGGCGAGCAGTTCCCCGAGCCCGTGCTCGCGCATGTTCTCGATGAGCAGCGTGCGCTCCGGGAGGGTCTTGAGCGTCCGGGTGTCGGCCACAAGCCGCTCCAGGCGTTCCATCAGTTCCTCGTACGGAGTGTTCTGGAGGTCCCCGCCTGCTGCCGTGTGCTTCACGGCGGCACCCAGCTGCGCCAGCTCGCGTTCCAGGCTGCGGTACATCACGTTCACTTCGCCCAGGCCGGAAGGCACTGCCGGATGACGCTGCGTGGTGGCGTAGTCCGCCCAGAGCGCCCGCTGCTCCTGGACAAGCACCAAGGAGCTGTGGAGGTCGGCGATGTGCACGCCGGGACGGACGTATTCCTTGGCCACGCGGCGGAGGCGGGACCGCTGCATGGAGGGCATCTCGATGTTGCGTTCGCGGCGCCACGGGGAGGTGGCCGTCGCGGAGATGAGGTCGTGGACCGGACGGTCGAAGATGTCCGGGGTGAACTTGTCCAGGCTCTCCCTGACTGCCATCAGCAACTCGAGCTGGGCACCCCATTCGGAGAAGGTCGCACCCAGGCGGATCTGTGCGTGCTCTGCCACGTCGTTCATCCGGTGACGCAGCACGGGGAGGTTCTTCTCAACCGTACGCGCAACGTCCTGCGCTTCCTCGGTTTCCTTGCGGGTCAGGAGCCGCGCTCCGTGCCAGGGGCTGGCAGTCGCGGCCCGGCTGAAACTGCCCAGTTCGGCCGCACGGTGAAGGCGGCCGGCCAGTTCCTCACGGTCGCGGATATTGTCCAGGACACTTCGCTTGAGGCGCACTGTGGTGGCGGGAGCAGGCTGGATGGACGTCAGCTCAGCAAGCGACTGCATGGCCTGGTAGGGCGAGCAACCCCACCGCTGGCGGACGTTGTGCAGGGAGTCCACATGGTCCATGAGAGCGTGGCGGTGCTCGGCAAGGGTGGTGTGCAGGTTTTCCAGCTGGGGCTGAAGGGACTTTTCGTTCCGCATAATGGACCGGACCAGCTGTCCCTTGAGCTGCAGGGGCGTGACCGTTCCGGAGAGCGCAAACAGGATGGACTCCAGGCCCAGCGTCTCAAGCTGGGCCCCGATCTCGCTGAGGCTGGCGCGGCGGTCACCCACCACAAGGACGGTCTTGCCTTCGTCCACCAGGGCGCCGATGGTGTTGATGGCAGTCTGGGTCTGGCCCGTTCCCGGCGGGCTGCTGACGAGGAGGGAGTCCCCGGCGCGCACGGCGTCCACCACGTACTGCTGGTCCGAGTCGGCGTCGAGAAGCAGCAGTTCCTGGGCCGGGTCGCGCTGGTCGATGTCCTGGAAGCGGTCCTCCGCCAGTTCGGCCACGTCCACGGCCTCGCCGGCGGCGGTACGGGCCAGGGCAGCGACGAGGGCGTTGTTCTGGTTGATCCACGGGTCTTCAAGGTTCCCCGACAGGTCCGCGAACGTTGAAACGAGCAGGTTGTGCTCCACCTCGGCCCCGTGGATGGGCTTGATAAGCGTGCCCAGGCGGTCCAGGACCGGCAGGGGGTCGAACCGGGCCGTGCTGTAGGCCATCCGGGTCACAGCGTTGACGTCGAAGACAATGCCGTGGATGGTCTTCAGGTGCCGGATGAGCGCCGGATTGATCTGCGCCTGCTCCGTGAGCTGGAGTTCGTAGTCGTCCTCGCCCGGACGGACGGTCAGCGAAATGGCGGTGAGCATCACAGGAGCGGACACCCGCTGCGGCTTTCCGCCCACCGCCGACGTCCAGGACACCGTACCGGCCGAAAAATACCCGGCATCGATGCCGCGGTCGTTGCTGAGCTCGAAAATCTTGGAGCGGAGGTTGCGCGAGGCCCGGGCGGCCACCACGTACTGATCGTGGTCGCGGATCAGCGTGGACAGGCGGGTGCGCCGCCCCGCCATGAGCTGCGCCAGTCCGGAGGGATGCGCATGCGTGAGGTCGATGGAGCCTTCCGGGGTCTTGGTGAAACGAAGCATTGTGTCTGCTCCGGTGACCGGCTTAAGCCCGGACAGCCACTTCCTGAGCTCCTCGGAGCCCTCTGGGAGGCCTTGACCAACTGACACTACTGCCTTCTTTTCTGCGCTTGCACGTGACGCCCTGGACCATACCGGCATACTTTCGAGCGTAGCCCGAATCAGGGCCCAGTGAGGGTCCGCAACACTGGAGCGGGCCAAAATTGAGCCGGATAAAGCGAGAATAAAGCAAAGTGGCCGGCCTCATCGCTGAGACCGGCCACTCACACTGCTATTCCCACTCGATGGTTCCCGGCGGCTTGCTGGTTACGTCGAGCACTACCCGGTTGACGCCTTCCACCTCATTGGTGATGCGGTTGGAGATTTTCGCCAGCAGGTCGTATGGAAGCCGTGACCAGTCGGCGGTCATGGCGTCTTCGGACGACACGGGACGGAGAACGATCGGGTGGCCGTAGGTACGGCCGTCGCCCATGACGCCGACGCTGCGGACGTCCGCCAGCAGCACCACCGGCATCTGCCATACCTCGTTGTCCAGGCCGGCCGCGGTCAGCTCGGCACGGGCGATGGCATCAGCCTTGCGCAGCAGGTCAAGGCGTTCCTTGGTCACTTCGCCGACGATGCGGATGCCGAGCCCCGGGCCGGGGAAAGGCTGGCGGCCGACGATTTCCTGCGGCAGTCCCAGCTGGGCGCCCACGGCGCGGACCTCGTCCTTGAACAGGGCCCGCAGCGGCTCAACGAGCTCGAACTGCAGGTCTTCCGGCAGGCCGCCCACGTTGTGGTGGCTCTTGATGTTTGCAGCACCCTCTCCGCCGCCGGATTCGACGACGTCGGGGTACAGGGTGCCCTGGACGAGGAACTTGATCTTTTCGCCGTGCGCAGCGGCTTCGGCGATGATGGCCAGTTCGGCTTCTTCGAAGGCGCGAATGAACTCGCGGCCGATGATCTTGCGCTTGGTCTCCGGATCGCTGACCCCGGCCAGTGCCGCCTGGAACCGCTCCTGCTCGTTGGCAACGTAGAGCTTGACGCCCGTGGCTGCCACGAAGTCGCGTTCAACCTGCTCGGCCTCGCCCTCGCGCAGCAGCCCGTGGTCCACGAACACGCAGGTCAGCTGGTCGCCCACGGCACGCTGGACCAGGGCAGCCGCGACAGCCGAATCCACGCCGCCGGAAAGGCCGCAAATGACCCTGGCATCGCCGATCTGCTTGCGGATGCGGTCCACCTGTTCCTCGAGGATGTTCCCCGTGGTCCAGTTCGGTTCCAGCTTGGCGCCCTTGAACAGGAAGTTCTCGAGCACCTGCTGGCCGTAAGCCGAGTGCTTTACCTCGGGGTGCCACTGCACGCCGTAGAGGCATTTCTCTTCGTTGGCGAAGGCGGCAACCTCGGCGCCAGCCGTCGTCGCGAGCACTTCGAAGCCCTCAGGCGCCTCGTGCACGGAGTCGCCGTGGCTCATCCAGGTGTTCTGGTGCTGCGGCATTCCTTCGAGGACCGAGCGGCCCTCTCCCAGGAGGGTGGTTTGCGTGGAACCGTACTCACGCAGGCCGGTCTTGTCGACCTTTCCGCCCAGGGCGTTGGCCATGGCCTGGAAGCCGTAGCAAATGCCGAAGACGGGGATCCCGGCTTCAAAGAGGTCGGCACCCACACTTGGAGCACCTTCCGCGTACACGCTGGAAGGGCCACCGGAAAGGATGATGGCAGCGGGGTTCTTAGCCAGGAGCTGCTCGGTGCTGTACGTGTGCGGAACCACTTCCGAATACACGTTTGCTTCCCGGACGCGGCGTGCAATCAGCTGCGCGTACTGGGCACCGTAGTCAACAACCAGCACCGGCTTCTGGGAAGTCTGGGATGCAGTGGGAGTAGTCACCGTCCTAGACTACTTGGGCGCTTGCCCCGTCGCACCTTGAGACGGCTGTCCGCGGCCTAAAACCACTCCCGCGTTAGGGATCTCACACCGGCGCGGGTCAGTAGCGCTTGGACGCCTGCGGATTCGCTGCGAGTTCCGCTTCCACCTCTGCGTGGAACTTCTTCTCCACGAAGAAGGACAGGAACGGAACCACACCGCCCAGTGCGAGGATGATCAGTTTCGCGAACGGCCACCGCATCAGCGACCACAGGCGGAAGTTGGACATCAGGTACACGACGTACATCCAGCCGTGCACAATGAGCACGGCCACGGAGAGGTTCACTCCCCCGAGGACGCCCTGCGGCTCGGCATCGGCGAACCCGAAGCCAAACGGCTGGCCCGTCACCGCGTTGGTTCCGCCGGCGAACAGGTACTGGCCGAAGGCGTACCGCGCAATCAGTTCGGCGCAGAGCAGCAGCAGCATTCCGCCCGTCATGTACGCCAGGACCTTGTAGAACTTGAGTGCGGACCGGATCTGGGCTTCCGTTCCGCCGAACCTGCGCTTCTTCACGGTGCCCTTTTTTGCGGTGCCTGATCCGCTGGTCTCGGTTGGCTGTGGCTGGATGGCCGGCTTGGGATCGATCATGGCTGTACCTTTTGTTCAGACGGGCTGGGTTGTTCAGACGGGCTGGGTTGTTCAGGCGGGCTGGAATTTTCCGCTGTGCTGGCGTGGGGCTCGGCCGGCGGAGGCCCGTCGTCGTGTTCGTCGTGTTCGTCGTCGAGCTCGTCCTCAAGGTCGCGGCGGTAGTCGTCCTTCACCATGCGCCACCAGATGAACAACGCGAAGCCGGCGAAAACGATCCACTCCACGGAGTAGAAGAGGTTGAGCCAGTTCACCTGCTGGGCCGGGGGCTGCGGACCAATGCGCAAGGGTTTCAGTTCACTGCTGACAGCCGCCGGGCTGACGTCCGTGCCTCCCGCCAGCTCGGAAGTGGCTGCCACGAACCCCGGATAGCTGCTGACTTCCCAGACATTGATCAGTTCCGCCACGGAGACTGCCGTGGCGCGTCCGGCTTCGGGGGCAATGTTGGGCAGCGGGGCTTCGGACGGCAGGAGCCGTCCGGTCAGTTCAATAATGCCCGACGGCGGCGTGCCGGCTTCCGCGGGGTCCTCCACCCATCCGCGGGCCACCGGGATCCACGTTTGGGGCGACGCCCCGACGCCGTTGAGGACGGGGGCGTCCTGGACCGAAAATGCCGACACCACCCAGTAGCCCGTGGCGCCGTCGTAAAGCCGTCCCGGGACCAGCACTTGCTTGTCGGGGTCGTAGGATCCCTTGGCGGTGACCATTTGGTCCGCCACTGAGCCGTGAAAGAAGTCACCCGGTTGCAGCACTGTGGTGAGCGGCTTGCTCTCTTCGGTGCCGGTCGAAACGGGTGCTTCCGGCTGGGTTGACCGGCCGAATTGCCACTGGCTCAGCAGCACAAAAACCCCGGAAATGACGATCGCAAACACCAGGCCTGCGATCCAGCGGGGTTTGAGGGCAGTTTTCAACACCCATTAACCGTACTTCGTCCTTGTGTAGAACAACGAACCGCGGATTGCGCGAGCGGACAGCTGCGGGCCCTAGAGTGGGGCAGCCGGGTCCCTACGTGGCGACGAAGTCGACACGAAAGGGCCTGCCCCAATCTCTAGTGGTCGAAGAACACCAGGCTGGAGTTGATGAGTTCGGCGATGACCTCGGGGTCATAGGCCCGGCGGAGGGATTCGCGGAACGACTCCTTGGACAGCGAGCGGGCCAGCGTGGCAAGTACTTCCAGGTGGTCCGAGAAGGAACTTGCCGGCGTCGCAATCAAGAGGATGACCGTTGCCGGCCCGTCAGCCGCCCCGAAGTCCAAGGCATGTCCATACTTGGTGATGCCAACGGCAATCGACGTCCGGGACACGAACTCACTGCGTGCGTGCGGCAGCCCGACTCCGCCGGGCAGCCCCGTGGCCAGCTGGTGCTCCCGGGCGTTGACGTGCTTCAGGAAGCCGTCGAGGTCCGAGACGCGGCCGGCCGCGTAGAGCCGTTCAGCAAGCTGGGTGGCCGCATCCGTCTTGTCCTTGGCATCAAGCTCAAGAATCACCATTTCCGGTGTGGTGAGTTCGGCATCGTACCGGTCCAGTGGTTCCGCCAAGAGTTGTCCCTTCAGTGAGGCAGGAGGCGCGGGTCAGTCATCCGCCTTGTGTCAGCGCAACGGGACGATGTCCTCCACACCCAGCCGCGCGGCGTCGGCAGATTCATCGTCGGGCTGCTCCTGGCTCAGCCGTTCAGCTTCCACCCGGGCAAGGTAATGCTTGATTTCGCTTTCGCGCTGCGCATCGCTCCAGCCAAGAATTTCTCCCATCAGCTTAGCGACTACCGGGACAGCGGACACACCCCGGTCCCAGGACTCGATGGAAATGCGCGTCCTGCGGGTCAAAACGTCGTGTACATGACGCGCGCCTTCGTGCGTGGCCGCATAGACGGCCTCGGCCTGCAGGTAGTCGTCGGCGCCGGGCAGCGGTTCAGCCAGGGCCGGGTTCTCCTTGATGAGCGCCAGGACCTCCGTGGCCATCGATCCGTAACGGTTGAGGAGGTGCTCGATCCGGGCCACGTGCACGCCGTACTCTTCGGCCGTCCGGTTCCGGCGGTTCCACGCCGCCTTGAACCCGCTGGCACCCAGCAGCGGAATCGTATCGGTGCAGCTGGGGGCGACACGTTCGTCCATGCTTCGCGTCGCTTCATCGACGGCGTCCTTGGCCATGACGCGGTACGTGGTCCATTTTCCGCCCGCCACCACCACGAGGCCGGGCACCGGGTGGGCCACCACGTGTTCGCGGGACAGCTTGGCGGTCGAGTCGTTCTCCCCGGCAAGGAGCGGACGCAGCCCGGCGTAGACTCCTTCCACGTCTTCCCTGGTCAACGGCCGCTTCAGCACCTTGTTGACGTGTTCAAGGATGTAATCGATGTCCTTGCTGGACGCCGCCGGGTGCGCTTTGTCCAGGTGCCAGTCGGTATCAGTGGTGCCGATGATCCAGTGCCGGCCCCACGGGATCACGAACAGCACCGACTTCTCGGTCCGCAGGATCAGGCCGACGGTGGACTGGAACCGGTCGCGCGGCACCACGAGGTGGATGCCCTTGGACGCACGCACCTTCAGCTGCCCGCGGTCGGTCACCATTGCCTGGGTTTCATCGGTCCACACGCCGGTGGCGTTGATGACCTGTTTGGCCCGGATGCTGAACGTGGAGCCGTCCTCGCGGTTGACCACCTTGGCGCCCACCACCCGCTCGCCTTCGCGCAGGAAGTCGACCACAGCCGTCTGGTTGACCGCGTGGGCGCCGTAGTACGCGGCCGTGCGGATCAGGTTGGCCACGTATTTGGCGTCGTCCACCTGGCCGTCGTAGTAGCGGATGGACCCGACAAATGCATCGTCTTTCAGGCTTGGCGCCGCACGCAGGGTCCCGCGGCGGCTCAGGTGCTTGTGGAAGGGCACGCCCCGCTGGTGGCCGCTGGAGATGGACATGACGTCGTAGAGGGCAATTCCGGCGCCCACATAGGGCCGCTCCAGGAAGGGCTTGGTCAGGGGGTAGAGGAACGGCACCGGCCGGGCCAGGTGGGGTGCGATCTCCGACAGCAGGAGGCCGCGTTCGTGAAGCGCCTCCTTGACCAGCCCGAAGTCCAGCATCTCGAGGTAGCGCAGACCGCCGTGGATGAGCTTGGACGAGCGCGACGACGTACCCGCGGCCCAGTCGCTGGCCTCCACGATGCCTACGCTCAGGCCGCGCGTGACGGCGTCCAAGGCGGCGCCCGTACCCACGATGCCACCGCCGACGATGAGGATGTCGAGTTCCTTGCCCGGCTCCATTGTTGCCTTGAGCGCCGCCATTGACGCCTCCCGGGCTGCGGGGCCGAGCGCCCCCTGGGCAAAGGACGAACCTCCGGAAGAACTGTTCATTTCACGCCTCCATCCGCATCAAACCTCGTAGTTCACCAGACTACTTCCTAGGCATGCGGATGGGCAGGCCCCGCTTAAGGCACTATGGGTGCCGGTTCCGGGCCCGGGACCGGCACCCACGGTGCCTTCAGCAGGAGTGTGCGTCAGTTTCCCGAGTAGGGGGATACGACGACGTCGACCCGCTGGAATTCCTTCAGGTCCGAATAGCCGGTGGTGGCCATCGACCGGCGCAGGGCACCGATCAGGTTGGACGTGCCGTTGGTGTGGTGGCCGGGCCCGAAGAGGACCTCCTCGAGCGGACCGACGGTGCCGACATTGACCCTGTCGCCGCGCGGGAGTTCGAGGTGGTGTGCCTCCTGGCCCCAGTGCCAGCCCTTGCCCGGTGCTTCCTCGGCGCGGGCAAGCGCGCTGCCGAGCATGACGGCGTCAGCGCCCATGGCGATGGCCTTGACGATGTCACCGGAGGATCCCATGCCGCCGTCGGCAATAACGTGAACGTAGCGGCCGCCGGACTCGTCCATGTAGTCACGGCGCGCGGCGGCGACGTCGGAGATGGCGGAGGCCATCGGCGAATGGATGCCCAGCGCCCGGCGGGTGGTGGTGGTGGCACCGCCGCCGAAGCCCACCAGAACACCGGCCGCGCCGGTGCGCATGAGGTGCAGCGCGGGCGTGTAGCCGGCGGCGCCGCCCACGATCACGGGGACGTCGAGCTCATAGATGAACTGCTTGAGGTTCAGCGGCTCGTGGTCCTTCGAGACGTGCTCTGCCGAGACGGTGGTTCCCCGGATGACGAAAATGTCCACGCCGGCTGCGACGACGGTTTTGTAGTGTTCCTGCGTGCGCTGCGGCGTCAGCGATCCGGCAACGGTCACCCCGGCTGCACGGATTTCGGCCAGGCGGGAGGTAATCAGTTCGGGCTGGATGGGCGCCTGGTACAGCTCCTGCATCCGTCGGGTGACGGCGGGGCTGTTGGTCTCATCCTCCAGGGCCGCGATCTGGTCGAGGACGGACTGGGGGTCCTCGTACCGGGTCCACAGCCCTTCCAGGTCCAGCACGCCGAGTCCGCCGAGGCGGCCCAGCGCAATGGCGGTCTCGGGCGACATGGCTGAATCCATGGGGGCCGCAATGACGGGCATGTCGAACTTGTAGGCATCTATCTGCCACGCGACGGAGACGTCCTTGGGATCACGCGTCCGACGGTTGGGGACGATCGCGATGTCATCCAGGGAGTAGGCACGACGCCCACGCTTGCCACGGCCAATCTCAATCTCATAAGTCACGTGACCACTTTACTTGACCACGCGGGATACGGCGGGGCGGCTCCCGCAAGACGGTCCGGAAACTGATAGTCCACACTTTATTGACCACTTTTGTCAACTGTTTACAAGTCTAGAAAATACCCTTACGTTTACTCTCGGTTACCACCTGATCCACTACGTGACCATCCATCACTCCATCATCCGGGCCACCCTGTGCCCGATCCGAGAAAGAAGATCCCTTGGGAAGATCAGCTAGTGCATCCATCAGGCGCCACCGCGTCCTGGCCCTGTCGCTCGCCGCAGCAGTCGGTACCCTGGCCTTCGCCAGCTCACCGGTGTTCGCCACGACTGAAGCCGGGGAAGGATCCGCGCCAGCCGCGGTCCAGAGTTCTCCGGTGCCGGGCGTGGCCGCCGGCGAGGCCTATACGAAGTTCATCGTGGACTACAAGGAGAGTGCGGCGAATGCCACCCCGAACGGCCGCGCCAATGCCTGGGGCAAGGCGGCCAAGTCACAGGGCGTGACCGTGAAGGAAGTGCGCACCCTGGCTACCGGCGGAACGCTGATCGAGGCGGACAAGGCACTGTCCGGGCAGGCTGCCGAGGACTTCATGGCCGAAATTGCGGCGTCGGGTGCAGTCGAATCCGTCGAGCCTGACGCCCGGATGACCGTGGCGCTCACGCCCAATGATCCGCGCTACGGCGAACAGTGGGACTTCACGGCCACGAACGGGATGCGGATCCCCGGTGCGTGGGACGTTGCAACCGGAACCGGCGTGACGGTGGCCGTGATCGACACCGGCATCACCGCCCACCCGGACCTGGATGCGAATGTGCTCCCCGGTTATGACTTTGTCTCGGACGCCACCGCGGCACGGGACGGGAACGGACGGGACGCCAGTGCCCAGGACCAGGGCGACTGGTACGCAGCCGGCGAATGCGGCCAGACGACGGCCGGCAACAGTTCCTGGCACGGAACACACGTCGCCGGGACCATTTCCGCTGTGACGGGAAACGCCACCGGAGTGGCCGGCGTCGCGCCCAACGCAAAAGTGGTGCCGGTCCGTGTCCTGGCAAAGTGCGGCGGTTCGCTCTCGGACATTGCCGATGCAATTATCTGGTCAGCCGGCGGCACCGTCTCGGGCATCCCGGCCAACGCCAACCCGGCCAAGGTGATCAACATGAGCCTGGGCGGTTCCGGCGCCTGCGGCAGCACCTACCAGGCGGCCATCGATTCGGCCGTCTCGCGCGGGGCCACGGTGGTGGTGGCAGCCGGCAACAGCAACCAGGATGCTTCCGGCTTCCGTCCCGCCAACTGCAACAGCGTGGTGAGCGTGGCCGCAAGCAATCCGAGCGGCACCCTCTCCTACTACTCCAACTTCGGCGCCTCGGTTGACCTGACCGCGCCGGGCGGCGATGTCAGGGTAACCGGCGGCGGAATCCTCTCTACCATCAACACCGGCACCACCACACCGTCCGCGGCCGGCTACGCCAACTACCAGGGCACGTCCATGGCCGCTCCGCACGTGGCCGGACTCGCCGCGCTGATGAAATCCAAGACGTCCTCGCTCACCCCGGCCCAGGTTGAATCCACCCTCAAGCAGGGAACCCGGGCCATGCCGGGCGGCTGCACCACCGGCTGCGGCGCGGGACTCTCGGACGCGACCAAGACCATGGGCCTGCTGGGCGGCACCACTCCCCCGCCGTCGGGCAACCTCCTGCTGAACCCGGGTTTCGAAGAGGGCGCAGCTTCCTGGACCTCTGACCACGCCGATACCTTTGAGACCGGCACGAACGCTCGGACGGGTTCCGGTTTCGCGGGACTCAACGGCTGGGGCCAGGCCACCTCCTACAAGCTGGACCAGGCATTGGCAGTCCCCTCCACCGTGTCAGCCGCGTCGTTGTCCTTCTACCTCAAAGTGCAGTCGGACGAGACCACCGCAAGCTCGGCCTATGACACCCTGAAAGTCCAGGTGATCAGCGGCGGCACCACCACCACGCTGGCCACGTACTCCAACCTCAACGAGTCCACCGGCTACGTCCAGAAGCAGCTGGACCTTTCCGCCTACAAGGGGAAGAGCGTGACCCTGCGCTTCCTGGGCGTCGAGGATTCATCGCTGTCGACGTACTTCTTCCTCGATGACACTGCCGTGACCACTTCCTAGCATCCGCCATATCAGCTTCTGGCATAGCCAAGTCCGGAACCGCCGTCCGCGCAATGCTGCGCGGACGGCGGTTCCCTGTGCGGGCGTGGGTCCCCGGCGGCGCGGCCGGTCCTGCACGCGTCAGATGCCCTCGGCTTCGTCCACGGTGAGCTGGGATTCGAACATCCGGAAGTACCGGCCACGGAGCGCCACAAGCTCGCGGTGCGTGCCTTGTTCCACGATCCGGCCGTCTTCAAGCATGTAGACGATGTCAGCTTTCTCGATGGTGGCTAGCCGGTGGCTGATGGCGATGATGGTGCTGCTGCGGTCGGCGAAAAGCCGGGTAAAGATCCGGTGCTCCGCAAGGGCGTCAATCGCCGACGTCGGCTCGTCCATCACCATGAAGGATGCGTTCCGGTAGAAGTTCCGGGCCATCGCCAGCCGCTGCCACTGGCCGCCGCTCAAACCGCTTCCCTTCCGGCCCCGCGGATCCTCCATCCAGTTGCTGACGTGGTTGTCCAAGCCGTTCGGCAGTTTGTTGATGAACTCGAGGGCCTCGGCGTCGGACGCGGCCCGCCGGATCCGGTCTTCGTCCCGCGGCGAATCTATGTCGCCAAAGAGAATGTTCTCTGCCGCCGTGGCGAACTCGTACTTGAGGAACTCCTGGCTGAGGACCGCCAGGTGCCGGTGCCAGGACTTGACGTCGACGGCGGCGAGGTCGACGCCGTCGAGCAGTACCTGGCCGGAATCGGGGTGGTACAGTCCCGCCAGAATCCGGATCAGCGTTGACTTCCCGGCACCGTTCTCCCCCACGATGGCGATGTGCTGGCCCTCGCGGATGGTCATGCTGATGCCGCGGATCACCTCGATGTCGCTGCCTGTGTAGGTGAAGCGGATGTCCCGCAGCTCCACGGTTTTCGGAGCCTGCAGCAGCGGCGGGGCGTGGTCCGTGTGCACCGGCATCGCCATGAACAGTTCGTAGTCTTTGAGGTTCGCCAGGTCCTCGTCGATGGAGCTCAACGAGGAAACGAGGTTGTTGGCCGTGGAGAGCGCCCTGCTGACGATCTGCTGGACGTAAAGGAACTGCCCCACCGGCTGGGCGCGGGCGATGATCTGGCCCACCACCCAGATCAGCGAAACGACCTCGGCGCCGTACTGCAGGGCGTCCGCCGCCAGCTGCTTGGGGATATAGCGCTTCTGGAAGTCCAGCCGCCGTTTCTCATCGGCGTCCCGGAGCAGGGAGCGAAGCCCCATGAGGTACCCGACGATTCCGTACAGGCGCATCTCGGCAATGTGCTGCGGCCGAAGCAGGTTCGTTTCGATCATCCGGCGCTGGCGGCGGGAGTCCACCTGCGTGTTCCAGTGGGCAATCTGTTCGCGGGAGAGTTTGAACTGCAGGTAGACGCTCGGGACGATGGCCACCAGGACGATCACGGCGATCCACCAGCTGACCAGCAGCAGTGCACCGACCGCAAGGATCACCGAGACAAGCTGCGTGAAGATCGCCGCGATCCGGTCAAGGACCCGGGCATAGGAATCGGAAAACCGCTTGGCGCGGTCGTACAGGTCCACCGTTTCCTTGTCGTCGTACCGCCAGAACTCGAGTGCCAGGAACCGCTCATACATGAGGTCTCCCACAATGGCCCCCACCCGGAAGCTCATGAGCTGCTGGATGTACCGGTCAACGCTGCTGAAGGCGCCCCAGAACAGCCCCAGCGCGGCCGTGATGATGACATAGACAATCGCCTGCTGGCCGGCGGCGGCATCGCCGGCGTACGCGGCCGCCAGGGCGGTGGTGGTCAGCGCCGCAAAGTAGGTGGTGACGAGGGGCAGGAGGGCCGAGATGAGCGAGCCCACGACCTTCATCACGACGGCGGCAGGAGAGGCCCGGAAGCTGACTCGCAGCACCTGCGCCACGGCCCGCGCATAGGGCCTGAGGGCCAGCCGCCGCTGGGGTTCCCTTTTCGGGTTTAGTTCGGCGGGGTGGCGTGGTTCGGACATGGCTCCAGCCTAATCCCGCGCACAGACACAAACAGGCCGCGGGGTCAGTTCCCCGCGGCCTGCTTGAAGAGGGTGGCCCACGGCGCCCGGGTTCCCTGGCCGCAGCGAAGCCAGGTCAGGGCGGCGCTGGGGGCTAGCGCGAACCGTAGTTGGGCGCTTCCACCGTCATCTGGATGTCGTGCGGGTGCGATTCCTTGAGGCCGGCCGGGGTGATGCGGACGAACTTGCCCCGGGCCTTCAGCTCGGCAACCGTCGGCGCACCGGTGTAGAACATGGTCTGGCGGAGGCCGCCCACCAGCTGGTAGGCAACGGATGCCAGCGGGCCGCGGTAGGCCACGCGGCCTTCGATGCCTTCCGGGATCAGCTTGTCGTCGCCGGAGACGTCGGCCTGGAAGTAACGGTCCTTGGAGTAGGACGTGTTCTTGCCGCGGGTCTGCATGGCCCCGAGGGAGCCCATGCCGCGGTAGCTCTTGAACTGCTTGCCGTTCACGAAGATGAGCTCGCCCGGCGATTCGTCGCAACCGGCCAGCAGGGAGCCGAGCATCACGGTGTCGGCGCCGGCAACCAGCGCCTTGCCGATGTCGCCCGAATACTGGAGGCCGCCGTCGGCAATCAGCGGAACGCCGGCCGGGATGGCCGCCTTCGCGGACTCGTAGATGGCGGTGATCTGCGGAACGCCCACACCGGCCACAACACGGGTGGTGCAGATTGATCCCGGACCCACGCCCACCTTGATGCCGTCGGCGCCGGCGTCGATCAGCGCTTGGGCGCCTTCCCGGGTGGCTGCCTGGCCGCCGATGATGTCCACGTGGGCGGCGACAGGATCGGACTTCAGGCGGCGGATCATGTCCAGCACGCCCTGGGAGTGTCCGTTGGCCGTGTCCACGAACAGCGCGTCCACGCCGGCGTCGATCAGGGCCATGGCGCGTTCCCAGCCGTCACCGAAGAAGCCGATTGCGGCGCCAACGCGCAGGCGGCCTTCGTCGTCCTTGGTGGCCAGCGGGTACTGCTCCGCCTTGGTGAAGTCCTTGGTGGTGATGAGGCCCTTGAGCCGGCCCTGGTCATCAACCAGCGGAAGCTTTTCGATCTTGTTGGTGGCCAGCTTGTGCGAGGCTTCCTCGCGGCTGATGCCGACGTGGCCCGTGACCAGGGGCATCTTGGTCATGACGTCGCTGACCAGGCGGATGGGGAAATCCGCTTCCGGAACGAAGCGGGTGTCGCGGTTGGTGACAATGCCCAGCAGCCGCATGCCCTCGTCCACAACCGGCAGGCCGGAGACGCGGTACTGCGAGCAGATCTCGTCCAGTTCGGCCAGCGTCGCTTCCGGCCCGATGGTCAGCGGGTTGGTGATCATCCCGGATTCGCTGCGCTTCACACGGTCAACCTGGTCGGCCTGGTCCTGGATGGACAGGTTGCGGTGGATCACGCCGAGCCCGCCCTGGCGGGCCATGGCGATGGCCATCCGCGATTCGGTGACGGTGTCCATGGCAGCGGACAACAGCGGGGTGTGGACGGAGATGCGCTTGGAAATGCGCGAGGACGTATCTGCCTCCGACGGGATGACGTCGGTGTGCCCGGGCAGGAGCAGCACGTCATCGTAGGTCAGGCCGATAAAGCCGAACGGGTTGTGTTCGGGCTGGGTCATAAGTGCGCCTCTTACCTTAATTCCGGGGTTCACGGGTAGGGGTTGCAGCTGATGACCAGCCCGTCATTACGGGACTGGCCTGTGCAGATGGTGATGCCTTGGTGCGGAAGTGTTGAATAAATTCTAGAACCTCGGCGGCGATCCCCATATTCCGCTGCGGCAATGTGAGGAACCGCACGCCCTCCTCCGGGCCGGGCCCGGCATCTGGCCTCAGGTCCAGCCGGTGGCGGCCAGCAACCGCTGCTCGAACATGGGAATCATGCTCTGCACGTAGGTCTTGGTCAGGTGGTTGTCATCCTTGTAGACGTATACATTGCCCACCACGGCCGGGCAGATTCCGTCCGCGCAGATGAAGTCGCTCAGGTCCATCAAATGGAGCCCGTCCACCTTGCCGCGGTAAGCGTCCAGGGGCGACGAATCCGCGAGCGATTCACCCAGGGGCGGGTTGCAGTCAGCTGCGTCTGCGCCCTTCTTTTGTACGCATTCCGGCATGTTGAACCCGAACCGCGGGTTGTCGCGGACTCCCACCACGTCCATTCCGGCGTCGGTGAACGGTTTGATGCCTTCAAGGTAGCCGGGAACTTCCGTCTCAAACGGCGCATCCTTGAGGGTCAGCGACGCGACCGTGAACACCGCATCGGGCTGATGCTCCAGCACATATTCTGCGCTTGCTTTGTTGAAGGCGTTGCACTCGGCGTCACGCTCTGTGGACTCAGCACCGAAGCGGCAGTTGCCCTTGAGCAGCGTGACCACCTCCCAGCCGTGTTCCTTGGCGATCGGGCCCAGCGCCGCCATGTACTGCTGCGCGTGCGAATCGCCAAGCACCACGATCCGCTTGGTGACAACCTCCGGCTTGCTGTTCTGCAGGCAGCCGGAGAGCAGCGGATCGTCCGGCACATTTCCGTCAGTGCAGAGACCGTCAATATCCGCCCACTCATTCTTCATGGCAGCCGGCGCTGGAATGATTTTCGCTTCCGGCGTCGGTTTTCCGACGTTTTCGGGGGTCAGGGCGGCCGCGCCGGGAGTCAGTTCCCTGGGCTGCGCGGCGGCTGCCGCTTCCTCTGCAGTCAGTTTGGTCTGCCACAGGGACACCGGCCCGGCCAGCAGCGCTCCGCACGCCACGATAACGACGGCGTTCCGCCAGACCCGCCGCTGGGGCCAGTGCCATTCCCGCAGGGGCTTTTCCACGAACCGGGTTGTGAGGACGGCCAACACCACGGAGGCCGCCACGATGGCCAGCCCTTGGACGAGGTTGGGCGAGACAACACCGGTGCCGGCGAGTGCGAGGACCAGCAGCGGCCAGTGCCAGAGGTACAGCGCGTAGGAGTTGTCGCCCAGCTTCACGAGGGGTTTCCAGCTCAGGAGCCGGTCCGCACCAAAGCGGCTGCCGCTCTGGCCGGCCACGATGATCGCCGCAGCCGCCAGCGTGGGCCACAGCGCCACAAAGCCGGGGAAGGACCGGTCCACTGTCAGCAGCAGGCCGCAGGACACCATGGCGGCCACGCCGGCCCACCCCAGGATGACGCGAAGCAGCTTTCCCGGCTTCAGGTAAGGCAAAGCCAGTGCGAGCAGGGATCCCAGCGCGAACTCCCAGAGCCGGGTGCGGGTGTCGAAGTAGGCGTAGGCCTGGTTCGTGCCGGTCTGTTCAATGGAGTAGGCCAGCGACGCCGCGAAGATCACGCCGAAGGCAACGGCCAGCAGCAGGCGGTAGCTGACGGCCGGGCGCCGCAGGATCCGGTGCAGCGCGGCCGCTCCGGCAAACACCAGTGGCCACAGGACAAAGACCTGCCCCTGGATGGACAGCGACCAGAAATGCTGCAGCGGACTCGCCCCCGAGTGGTCCTGGGCGTAGTAGTCGACCGCCGAATCCGCGAGCAACCAGTTCTGCCGGTACAGCAGGGAGGCCCACGCCTGCTCCAGGACGTCCGGCCAGCGGCTTTGGGGAAGGATGGCCCAGGTGCCCGCCAGGACACCGAGGATAACGACGACGGCGGCCGGCAGCAGCCGTTTGAACAGGTGCAGCCAGTGGCTGACCAGTTTGAGCGGACTGCCACTTTCCACCTTGCGCACGAACGAGAGGGTCAGCAGGAACGCGGAGATCAGCAGGAAGATGTCCACGCCGCCGGACACCCGGCCCAGCCAGACGTGGTACGTGACCACCATCAGGACGGCGAGTGCCCGGAGCCCCTGGACCTCGGGGCGGTACGCCTTCCCGGCTGCCTTGTCCGTGCCTTTCGTAGTATTCGTCGGTTGCTTTGCGGGGGTCGTCGGGTGCTCTGTGGGGGTCGTCGTCATCCGTTGTTCCAGCCGGTTGCTGCCAGAAACTCCTTCTCGAAGTAGGGGGTGATGCTGTCCATGTACGTCCTGGTGACGTGGTTGTCGTCTTTGTAGACCATGACGTTGCCGATGACCGCCGGGCAGGTGTCGTCCGGGCAGAAGAACGGCGTGAAGTCGAGGAACTTCGTGCCGGGCACCTGGCCCGCTATTTCCGCGGCGGGGGACGCCGGCTGATAGCTTTCGGCCGTCTTCGAGGCACACGCCGCGTAGTCGTCCTGGTGCTGTTCCAGGCAGTCCGGCACCGCCTCGGGCATGCGGGGGGTGTCGCGGAGGGCGACGACGGGAATCCCGGCGTCGTTGATTTCCTTGATCTCCGGGAGCCACGCGGGGTCCATGAATTCCGTCTTGTTCGGGTTCGGGTCCGTCCGGGTGCTGGTGGTGACCACAAGGTCCGGTTTCATCTCCAGGACCTTCTTCATGGTCTCCTTGTTGAAGTCGACGCAGCCGTCCGAGAGCTCAGGCGCGTCGGTCTCCGTCACCGGGCAGTAGCCCTTGGTGATGGCTTCCACTTTCCAGCCGTATTTGTCTGCAAGGTTAAGCAGCGGCGTGGACCAGACGTGGGCGTGGGAGCTGCCGATAACCATGATGGTCTTGTCTGCATCGTCTTTTCCGTTGGTGCACACGTTGATGAGCTCGGCGTCGTTGGTGGTGCAGCCGCCTTGGAATTTCGGCCATTCCTCGGCCACGGTGGTGAGGCTGGGAAGCAGCGGAGCGGACTTGTCGGCGGCATCCACGTACTCGGGATCCAGCACCCGTGCACCCGGGTTGTTGGCCCAGGCCTGGCTGGCGGCCGCGGCCGTGGCGCTGGTGATTTGGAACTGCCAGCCGGCGAGCGGAACGGCAGCGGTGGCTACAGCGGCGGCGACTGCGATGACTGCCCGGCGACGCTTGACCTCCGGCCATTTCCACTCGCGCCATGGTTTCTCGATGAACCGGGTGGTGAGGTAGGCAAGGCCCATCGACACGACGATGATGACAGTCCCGGACAGCGGCCCGGCGTGGTCCCGGCCGGTTGCGGCCAGGGCGATGACAAGGATGGGCCAGTGCCACAGGTACAGGGCGTAGGAGTTGTCCCCGAGCCGGACCAGCGGCCCTGTGCTCAGGATCCTGTCAACGCCGAACCTGCTGCCGGTTTGCCCGGCAGCAATGACGCACGCGGCAGCCAGCGTGGGCCACAGTGCGGCCACTCCCGGAAACGCCGCCTGGACGTTGAGCAGTATGCCGCAGCTCAGCATGGCCGCGATGCCGAACCAGCCGAGGGCAATGCGTCCGGCCCGTGGGATCCGGAGGCCGGGCAGGATCAATGCCACCAGGGTGCCCAGGGCGAATTCCCACAGCCGCGCCCCGGTGTCGAAATAGGCCTGGGCCTGGTTGGTCACAGTGAAGATGATCGAGTAGACCAGCGACACCAGGAATACTGCGGCAAAGATGTAGCACAACAGGATGCGGTAGTGCAGCCGGTACCGTTTGGCCACGAGCGCTGCGCCGGCAAAGATCAGCGGCCAGAGGATGAAGACCTGCCCCTGGATGGAGAGGGACCAGAAGTGCTGGAACGGGCTGGCCAGGCTGTGGTCGGTTGCGTAGTAGTCGGTGGCCTGCGACTGCAGGAGCCAGTTCTCCACATAGAAGAGGGAGGCCCAGCCCTGGGCGATGATATCCAGCCAGCGCGTGCGGGGCAGGAGGAGGAAGCTCGCCGCGAGGACAGCGACCATGACCGTGACCGCCGCCGGCAAGAGGCGCCGGAACAGGTGCAGCCAATGCCTGAACAGCGCCATCGGCCTCCCCTGCTCGTACCTGCCCACAAACTGCAGGGTCATCAGGAAAGCCGAGATCAGCAGGAACACGTCCACCCCGCCGGACACCCGCCCGAACCAGACGTGATAGCTGACAACCATCAGCACAGCCAAGGATCGCAGGCCTTGAATTTCAGGCCGGAACTTTGATTTTCGGCTCGGTTCAGCTCCGGCGCCACTGCGGCGCGGCGAGGCTAGGGCTCTCGCCACAGACATAGAAAACCCCTCAAGCGGATAACCAAAGCATCCATGTTACCGAATCGTAACTTTCATCGCCAATCGCCGAAGCAGGCGAAAAGAACCCCCGCCTTCCATTAAGGCACTCCTAGCTGGGAGTTTCCAGAGGAGGGCGCCTTCGGACGGCGGCCGGGAAACTAGGCTGGTGACGAAGCGGGTGCTGGAACCCGGAAACGCGAGGAGTGGCCAAGTGATCGTTCAGGTGCGTATGTGCATTCCCGCTGAGCTCTCCGACCTGGTGGTTGAAAGCTGCACCCAGCAGACCGGTGCGGCGGAAGTAGCCGTGCACAGGGGCGCGTCCATCCAGCCGCCGGGCGACGTGGTGGTGGTCCACGTGGCCCGGGAAGCAGTCGAGGAGCTGCTGGAAAAGCTGCATGTCCTGAAGGTCCAGGAGCTTGGCTCCATTGCCATTTCCATGCCGGAGCTCATGCTCTCCCGGCGCGCCGACCGGGCTGAAGCCGCAGCGCCGGGAGACGGCGCCGACGCCATGATCTGGGACGAGGTGACGCGCCAGACGGGGGAGGATTCACGGCTCACGTGGAGCTATTTGGCATTCCTGGTCCTGGCAACGCAGCTGGCCGCGATCGGTATTGTCACGGATTCCACCATCGCCATCGTCGGGGCCATGGCCGTTGGACCGGAATTCGGACCGCTCGCAGCCCTTGCGGTCGCCATCGCCCAGCGCAAATGGAAACTGGGACGTAGTGCCGCCGTTGCGTTGGGAGTCGGCTTTCCCGTGGCCATGCTCCTGGCTGCACTGACGGCCTGGCTGTCCGTGCCGCTGGGGCTCTTCCCCGCAAACACCCTCGACACCGGGTCCGCCGTCGAGTTCATCTACCACCCCGGACCCTATTCGCTGATCGTTGCCGTGCTGGCCGGTGCCGCCGGGATGCTCTCCGTCATCAGCCGGCGCTCGGCCGCCCTGATCGGGGTCTTCATTTCCGTGACCACCGTTCCCGCCGCAGGGTTCGTGGCCGTGGCGCTCGTCCTTGGCGAGTACCAGAAAGCTGCGGGGTCCGCCCTGCAGCTGCTGCTCAACCTTGTGGGCATCGTGGCATCGGCGCTTGCCGTGCTCATTTTCTACCGCATCATCACCAAACGGCTGCCGGACGGAATGGCCCGGAGGCTGAGGCGCCAGGCGCTGCGCGCCCAGAGCTAGCCTCCGGCCCAAGGCATTCACGGGCCAAGGCAGGGCACTAGGCCAACGACCGCGCGGCCAACGAAGCTGCCGCCGGGATCTTTCCCGCCAGGTACCGGGCGTCCCGGCACGCACCGATGAGGGTCGCCGATGTGGCGGCGTACATGAATTCCCCGCCGAGGAAGAACAGGCCGGGCAGGTCGGTGGCCACGCCACGGCGCTGCCGGGGCCGCCCGCCGTCGTCGAATACCTGCGGTTCGATCCAGTCAAAGGACTCACGGTAGCCCGTGCACCAGATCACGTTGGACACACCGTCGAGGGGGCTGCCCGCGACAACAGGCCGCCCGTCCTGCACTCCGGTCACCCTGGGCACAATGTCGACGCCGGCGGCAGTAAGGTCCTTGCGTTTGGTCCTGATCAGGGGGTCGGCATGCGCCAGTTTGTGCTGTGCGGCCTTACGCCCCAGCGGGTTGTCGACGGTGAGCACGTGGATCCCCAGGAACCGCACCACGGGCAGGGCGAAGCGTGCGGCGTTCCTGCCGTGGCGCACGGGCAGCTCTCCGCTCGGCTTCCCTGCCACCACCGTGGGGTGCGTCCTGCTCACTTCCAGGGCAATTTCCGCTCCCGAGTTGCCCAGTCCCACGACGAGGACGCGGCCTTGCTGGAGCTGGCCCGGATTCCGGTATTCGCTGGAGTGCAGCTGGACGATGGACGGATCCAGCCCGGACGCAAAGTCCGGCAGCCTGGGCGCCTGCGTGCAGCCGGTCGCCACAACGACGTTGCCGGCCTCCCACCGGCGGCCGCCGGACACCGCGACGAACCGCCCCTGTTCCCGCCACAGCCTCTCCACCCGGATCCCGGTACGCACCGGAAGGTCATAGGTGGCAGCGTAGTTTTCAAGGTAGTCGGCGAGGTCGTCCTTGCGGGGAAAGGACAACCTGTCTCCCGGAAACGGCACGCCGGGAAGGCCGTCGTACTTCGCCGGTGTAAACAGCTTCAGGGTGTCCCAGCGCTGCCGCCAGGCGTCACCGATTCTCGGATTCGCATCCAGGATGAGGAATTTCCGGTCCTGGCGCTTGAGGTAGTGGCCGATGGCAAGGCCGGACTGGCCCCCTCCGATGACCAGGGTGTCAAGCACTTCGACTGCCGCCGCGTCGTCGTTGCTGTTGCTCATTGCAGTGCCTCCTGTTCAACCGCTATGGATTCAGTCGATGAACCCTCCCGGTCGCTTCCCGGTCGCAGGGCCTCCGGACCGCGAAGGGCCTCCGCACCGCGCCGTTCCGTCCGGTAGCGCAGCCACCACACCAGCATCAGCGCGGAGGCCAGCACGTAGAGTGCGTGAAGCAGCCAGATCGGGCCCGCCGGGAGGTGGAAGACGTACACGGAATGGACAGCGTTGGCCACGTTGCTCAGGACCAGGCTGCTGAGGCTATAGGACGCCAGGTCCCTGGTCCGTGCTGCCTTGAGAAGCATCGGCAGCAGGCCAAGGGCGAACAGCACGGTCGAGAATGTGCCGGCCAGGACGGGAAGGTTCATAGTTCGACACTAGGTCCGCGTCCTTGCGCTCCGCGTCGGCAGAAGTATGTATCTTGCCCCGGGCGGGGCTGGGCAGTTCTATGCAGCCCGCGGCTTACTGTGTGAGCCCGTGGTCGTAGGCATACTTGGTGGCGGCCACCCTGGACTGCAGCCCCAGCTTGAGCAAGATGTTGCTGACATGCCGGGCCACGGTCTTTTCACTCAGGTAGAGCTCCCCGGCGATGGCCCGGTTGGCCATCCCGGAGGCCACGAGCCGGAGTACTTCAAGTTCGCGCGGCGTCAGGGGTCCGGGCCGCGCGTCGTGCGCCGGTGTGTACTGGAGCGAGGCTGCCCAGGCAGCGGCGGGGGCAGCACCGAGGGCAAGGAATTCAGCGTGTGCCGCCTCGAAGTCCATCTCCGCCGAGTCGTCGTCGCCGGATGCGCGGCAGGCCTGGCCCACAAGGGTGCGGCAGCGCGCGGCTTCGAACGGAACGCCCAGTTCCCGCCAGAGCGTCCACCCCTGTCGCAGGACCGGCTGCGCCAGGGCGGGTTCTCCTTCGGCGAGCAGGACGGCCCCGGTGGCCTGGCAGGAGGCAGCCTGCAGCATCGGCATCCCGCAGTCCTGCGCCACGGATGCCAGTTCGTCGGCGGCCCGGCGCGCAGCGGCCGTGTCACCCGCAGCCAGTTCTATTTCCACGAGCGCCGGCAGCAGGTGGCGGCGGGTGGCCAGGTCGGCGGCGTCGGCTGACCTGCGGATGAGGGTCTGGGCGGCCGGGACGTCCCCACGGGCCAGCCTCAGCAGCGCGAGTCCCGGCTGGGGCTCATAGCCGCTGCGCGCCGCCTGCCGGTAGCATTCCTCGGCCGCCACGAACTCACCCCGCAGCCGTTCCACTTCGCCCTGCTGGTAGTAGCCGCCGTAAAGTGCCTGGTAATCTCCCGCCGCGGACAGCCGCTGCGCGTCCTTCGCGGCGCTGACGGCGTCATCCCAGGCCCCGTGGAGCCGGTACAGGTCGGCGCGGTGGCCCTGGCATTGGCCGCTGAACAGGACCATGTCCGGCCGTCCGCCGCACCACCGGTCCAGTGCGGCCGTCCATTCCAGGGCGCGGCGTAGATCGAAGGCCAGGTGGCAGGTGCCGATGACGGCGCAGTAGATGATCCCGGAGGGGACAGGCGAGAGCTCTCCGGCGGTTACCGCGACCATCACCTCATCAAAGAGCCCGACGCCGGTGCTGATGTCACCGAGCGCCACGCAGGCCTGGCCCGTTCCCAGCAGCGAAAGCGAGATGAGGTCCCGGTCCTGGAACTTCTCCCCGATGGCCAGGGCGTCCGTGAACCCCCGGCGGGCACCTTCGGGGTTGCCCCCGAACAGCATGCCCAGTGCCGTGGGAATCAGCAGCAGGCCCTCCACTGCGCAGGGTTCGTTCAGCTCTGCCACCAGCCGTCCGGCTCGGGCGAACCATCCCGCGCTCCGGGCCGGCTGGCCCGAGTTCATCAGATGGATGCCGATCCACCCGGCGCAGCGGGCCGCGCCCACCACGTCGCCGACGACGAGGTACTCCTCGTGCGCGCGGGTGAGGGTCTCGATTCCGGCGTCGGATTTGCCGGTCAGGATTTCCACCGTGGCAAGGCGCTCGAGGTCTGCCGCGGGGAGCCCGCCGTGCTGGTCGGCATCGAGGAAGTGCTCGAAGGCGTCGGTCCAGCGATGCTCCTCGAAGGCGGAACGGCCTCTGTCCAGGCCGGCTTCAGACGTTGCCATGATGCCTCCCCGCACCGTTCCAAGCTCCATCTAAGCGCCACGGTACGCCGGGGGTGCCGAGTGCACAAGCTCGGGCAGAAAGCGCCGAACCGGGGTGTAAGAGCGGGATGTGCAGGGGTTCAAAATGGGCGCGAAAAGGCCGGCCCGGCGTCGGCGGTTCCTGGGAACCGCCTGGCCGGACCGGCCTATTTTTGCTGCGCTAGTACAGCGCTGACTGCACGCTAGTGCTTGTGGCCTGCGTGCTCGTCCTCGTCGGCCGGCTTTTCGACAACGAGGGTCTCGGTGGTGAGAACCAGCGCTGCGATGGAGGCGGCGTTGCGGAGGGCTGCGCGGGTCACCTTGACGGGGTCAATGACACCGGCCGCGATGAGGTCTTCGTACTCGCCGGTCTTGGCGTTGAAGCCATGGTGGATGGCGGATTCCGCCACCTTTGCAGCGACGACATAGCCGTCAAAGCCGGCGTTCTGGGCGATCCAGCGCACAGGCTGGACCAGGGCGCGGCGCACGATGCCCACAGCTGCTGCTGCGTCACCTTCGAGTGCGGTGACCGACGGGTCCTCGTCCAGCGCCTTCAGGGCGTGGATGAGGGCGGAACCGCCACCGGCAACGATGCCTTCTTCGAGGGCAGCGCGGGTGGAAGACACGGCGTCCTCAATGCGGTGCTTCTTTTCCTTCAGCTCAACCTCGGTGGCTGCGCCAACCTTGATCACGCCGATGCCGCCGGCCAGCTTGGCCAGGCGCTCCTGGAGCTTTTCCTTGTCCCAGTCCGAGTCGGTGCGGGTCAGTTCAGCCCGCAGCTGGGCAACGCGTGCCGCAACGTCCTCGGCCGATCCGGCGCCGTCAACGATGGTGGTGTTGTCCTTGGTGACCGTGATGCGGCGGGCCGTACCCAGCACCTCGAGGCCAACGGAATCCAGGCTCAGGCCGAGTTCCGGGGAAACAACCTGTGCGCCGGTGAGCGTCGCGATGTCCTGCAGCATGGCCTTGCGGCGGTCGCCGAAGCCGGGTGCCTTGACGGCAACGACGTTCAGGGTGCCGCGGATGCGGTTGACGATCAGGGTGGAGAGGGCTTCGCCTTCAACGTCCTCGGCAATGATGAACAGCGGCTTGGAGCTCTGCAGCGCCTTTTCCAGCAGCGGCAGGAAGTCCTGCACCGAGGAGATCTTGCCCTGGTTGATCAGAATGAGGGCGTCTTCGAGGACTGCTTCCTGGCGTTCCGCGTCAGTGACGAAGTACGGGGACAGGTAGCCCTTGTCGAACTGCATGCCCTCGGTGAGGACCAGTTCGGTCTGCGTGGTGGAGGACTCCTCGATGGTGATCACACCATCTTTGCCGACCTTGCCGAAAGCCTCGGCCAGGAGCTCGCCGATCTCATCGCTCTGGGCGGAGATGGCTGCAACGTTCGCAACCTGGGTGCCCTCGACGGGACGGGCATTCTCGAGCAGGCGTGCTGCGACGGCCTCAACCGAGACCTCGATGCCGCGCTTGATCTGCCCCGGAGCTGCGCCGGCTGCAACGTTGCGCAGGCCTTCCTTGACCAGTGCCTGCGCCAGGACGGTGGCGGTGGTGGTGCCGTCGCCGGCGACGTCGTTGGTCTTGGTGGCGACTTCCTTGGCCAGCTGCGCGCCAAGGTTCTCGAACGGGTCATCCAGTTCGACTTCGCGGGCGATGGTCACGCCGTCGTTCGTAATGGTGGGAGCGCCCCACTTCTTGTCCAGCACGACGTTGCGGCCGCGCGGGCCAAGCGTCACCTTGACAGTGTTGGCGAGCTTATCGATGCCGGCTTCAAGCGACCGGCGGGCAGCGTCGTTAAACGCAAGCTGCTTTGCCATGGTTGTGTCCTTTCGAGACAGAAACCCCGCGCCGCTGACCAGTCAGAAATGAATCAGACGGATCGGCGGCGCGGGGTCAAAGAGTTACTTTACGACGATCGCCAGGACGTCGCGGGCGGACAGCACGAGGTACTCGGTGCCGCCGGTCTTGACTTCGGTTCCGCCGTACTTGGAGTAGATAACAACGTCGCCAACGGCAACGTCGACGGGAACGCGGTTGCCGTCTTCAAAGCGGCCGGGGCCTACTGCGACAACTTCGCCTTCCTGCGGCTTCTCCTGTGCGGAGTCCGGGATTACCAGGCCGGAAGCCGTGGTCTGCTCTGCTTCGAGCGGGCGGACAACAATACGATCCTCAAGAGGCTTAATAGAGACCGACACTCGGACCTCTCCTTCTACGTCAGCAAATTCATGGACTGGAAAACCGTTGCGCCTGTGCGTGCAAACCGTCGTCGCGGTGCCGGCAGCAGCGTGGCTGGCAGTTCTCCATGTGTTAGCACCCTCCTAGGGAGAGTGCTAATGAAGACTCTATGTAGTCGTTAGCACTCGGTCAAGGCGAGTGCCAGAATTTCGTCACCGGTGAACGCCTAGCGACCCGCCAGGTCATCAAAGTCGACGTCGTCGCCATCGTCCGTGTCGTCGTCGTTCGTAACGTTGCGGTTCCGGTACAGCACGACGGCGGCAGCGAGCGCCGTCGCAACCGAGGCGATCAGGAACACGAGGCCGCCTGCGCGGACAGCGGCGTACGACTCGCGGATTTGCCGCGCCTCGTCGGTGTCGTCCTGGATGTTCTTGCCGCCCACCGAGTAAACGGTTGCGTTGAAGGAGTCCAGGAAGAAGATGATCACCAGGAGCGCCAGGCAGACGACGGCGATGGCGGCACCGGCGATCAGCGCGGGGCGGGCGTACCTGGCAAGGCCCGTGGGCTGGTGGTGGTCATTGCGTTGGTCTTCTACGGGTGGCTGCGGCCCTGCGCTGTCTTCCATGCCTCCAACCCTAGCGGCACCGCGGGTGTCCGCCGCCTCGATTAGGCTTGATGACATGGCTGACGCACCGCAGGACCTGATCGCTCCGCTCCTGACCAGCGAAGGCTGGGAGCTGCTGGCGTCGCTGGGCCCGTACCGGGAGGACGATGCGTTCCGGCTCAATGAGTCGCTCCGGAAAGCAGGCCACTCCCCCGCGCTCGTCTCGGCAGTCCTCACCCAGTCCAGGCTGCGGACCAAGGCTGAGGCCAAATTCGGCGAATTCGCCCGGCAGATGATCTTCACCCAGGCGGGCCTCGAACAGGCCACGCGCCTCAATGTCGCCGCCCGGCACGCCGAACGGTTTGCCTCCGCGGGGATCGAGCACGTGGCGGATCTCGGCTGCGGGCTGGGCGCCGATGCCATGGCGCTGGCCTCCATGGACATCCGGGTCACGGCAGTGGAAATGGACGAGACCACCGCCGCCTGCGCCACCATGAACCTGATTCCCTTCCCGCACGCCAGCGTGGTCCACTCCGATGCCACCACCGTCCCGCTGGACGGCGTGGGCGGCGTCTGGCTGGATCCCGCCCGCCGCACCACCTCCACCTCGGGCACGCGCCGGATCTGGGATCCGGAGGAATTCTCGCCGCCGCTGTCCTTCGTGGAATCCCTCGCCGAGTCCGGCCGCGCGGTGGGCGTGAAGATGGGGCCCGGCATGCCGCACGAATCAGTCCCTGCCGGCTGCGAGGCGCAGTGGGTCTCGGTGGGCGGCGACGTCACCGAAGTCGCGCTCTGGTTCAACGCCGTCAGCCGCCCCGGCGTCCGGCGCGCCGCCCTGCTGCTCGGCCCGCAGGGCGCTGCCGAAATCACCAGCGCGGAAGGGTTCGACGGCGGACCGGTGGCCCCCGTGGGCCCGGTGGAGGGGTACCTGTACGAGCCTGACGGGGCTGTCATCCGCGCCGGGCTTGTGGCGGATGTCGCGGCACGGCTGGGCGGCCACCTCGTGGACGAACACATTGCCTACATCTGCGCGCCGGAGCTGGTGGACACCCCGTTTGCCAGGGCCTACAAGGTCCTGGAGGTCATGCCGTTCAACGTCAAGGCCCTCAAAGCCTGGGTGAAGGAGCACAACATCGGCGTCCTGGACATCAAGAAGCGCGGCACGTCGGTCACTCCGGAGGAGCTCCGCAAGCAGCTCCTCGCGGGGGGCGGGAAGGGGTCCAAGGGCAAAAAGACAGCCACCCTGGTCCTCACCAGGATCGGCGAGGACCGGGTGGCCATTTCCGTGGAGCCGGTTCAGCCCAAGGTTTAGCCTGTCCCGTTACCGGGCATTCCCTGTTACTGGGCCCGCATGAAGTCTTCGGCCGCGCGGACCTGCTCGTCCGTGGGCCGGACGCCGGTGTACAGCACAAACTGCTCCAGTGCCTGGATGGTGGCCACTTCGGCACCGGTGATGACCGTCTTCCCGGCAGCCCGGGCAGCCTTGATCAGGGGCGTCTCGGCCGGCAGCGCCACGACGTCGAACACCACCTTCGCGGCGTCCACCGCCTCCGGGGGGAAGGACAGTGCGTCGGCGTCGGGACCGCCGGCCATACCAACGGGCGTCACGTTGATGATCATGTCCGCCGTGCCGCCGGCGTCCGCCGCGGGCAGTTCGGCCCTCCACTTGAATCCGTAGAGGTCCGCGAGCGGCTTACCTGACGCCTCGTTGCGGGCAACGATGGTGACGTCGCGGAAGCCTGCGTCACGGAGCGCCGCGGCCGTCGCTTTCGCCATACCGCCGGAACCCTTGAGCAGCACCGAGTAGTCCGCGGGAACGGCGTTGCGCTGCAACAGCTGCTCGATCGCCGTGTAATCCGTGTTGTAGGCGGTGAGCTTGCCGCCGTCGTTCACGATGGTGTTGACCGAATCGATGGCCTTGGCCGAAGGGTCCATCACGTCCACCAGCGCAATGACGTCCTCCTTGTACGGCATGGACACCGCGCAGCCCCGGATACCCAGGCCCCGGACGCCGGCAATCGCCTGGCCAAGGTCCGTGGGCGCGAAAGCCTTGTAGATCCAGTTCAGGCCCAGCTGGTCGTAGAGGTGGTTGTGGAAGCGGGTCCCGTTGTTGCTCGGCCTGGCCGATAGCGAGATGCACAGGGTCATGTCTTTATTCAGAATTGGCACGGGTCCATTAAACGCCCCGGAAGCCCGGACAGCACTGTTACGCCACGGAGCGACGCGTCAGCAACCAGTTCCGGGCGCATAAGGTCCGACGGCGGCCGGCAGCTTTCCGGGCGCGGGCGCCTTGCCCGCGAGCACGGCCACCAGGGCGTTGAACGCTTCCTGGCTACGGCCGTAGAGGGCCACCTTGGCGGGGGCAGCCGAGCCGGCCAGCGGCCACGGCGCATCAAGCGCCACGACCACGTCGCCTTGGGCCGGGGGCCCCTCGTAGCCGATCAGCGTCACAAGCGGTCCGGCGCCGAGCGTCATGCCGGCCGCGCGGGCGGCCTGCGCAAAACGTGCGCGGTCCTGTTCGTTGCCGCCGGCCACCCGCACACTGCCGGGCACCATCGGTCCGTGGCACGGTCCGGCCAGGACGGTGACTGCTGCTGCTGAGACCCGCTGGGAAAGGGCGGAGCCACTTCCGGGCGCGGCGGGCGGGGGTGCAGGGGTGCGGGCCCGCCACATCATCATGGTCACCACCCGCTGCGCAGCCTCGTCGAGGCGCTGTGGCGGGAGGGCGCCGGTGCTGACGGCGCTGACCACCGCGGCATGCGCTGCTGCCACGTCCCCTGGCATCAGCAGCAGGTCCGCCCCGGCAGCAAGTGCCAGCGGTGCGGCGGACTCCCCGGGGAACCGCTTCTGCACCGCGCCCATGTTGAGTGCATCCGTCACGGCAACACCCTTGAATCCCATGCCCCGGAGGGCAGCGTAGCTCGGTTTGGACAATGACGCCGGCACGCCCGGCTCCAGGGCGGGCACGGAGATGTGGCCGGTCATGACCATGGGCAGGCCGGCATCGATGGCAGCCTGGAACGGTTTCCAGTCCTTCGCCCGGAGTTCCGCCACGGTTGCCTTCTGCACCGGCAGGTTCTCGTGCGAATCGACGGCCACCGAGCCATGCCCGGGGAAATGCTTGGCGGCGGGCAGGAGCCCGGCGGCCAGCATTCCCTGGGCAAAACCGACGCCGAGGGTCGCCGCAGCATCAGGGTTGCCGGACATGGCCCTGGCTCCGATGGTCGGGTCCAGCGGGCCGGCCGTGACATCCGTGGCCGGCGCGAAGTCCGCGGTGAAGCCGAGCCCGGCAAGTTCCGCGGCGAGCGCCCTGCCGGCGTCGGCAGCGAGGCCGGCGTTGCCGGCGGCTCCGTAGCTCATCGGGGCCGGCCACTCGGTCAAGGGTGCCCGCAGCCGGGCCACAACACCGCCTTCCTGGTCCACTCCGATGACGGCAGGCCAGGTGCGTCCGTCCGCCCTGGCCGCCTTCTGCAGGAGGCCTATCCCGGAGGCCATCGCGGCGGTGTCAACGGTTCCGTCGGCGGACCGCGGCACGTTGTCACCCATGACGATTGATCCGCCCAGGTGCAGCCGTTCCATGGTGGCGGCGTGGGCGGCAAAGTCGGTTCCGGTGAAGAAGGGCATCAGCACCTGGCCGGCCTTTTGTTCAACGCTCATTTTTGCGATGGCGGCGCGGGCAGCCTCTTCGTCCTTCTGCTGCGGTCCCCAGCCCAGCTGGCGTTCCCCGGGGTCGGGGGTTGACGGCGTGGGCGTTGCCGGGCTTCCCGACGCGGCGGGCGCGGAACGCAAGGCGCTGCCGGACGCGGGCGCCGTTGACGATGGAGTTCCGGACTGCGTTCCGGAGGAGGGGCCCGGGGAAGGAACGCCGGTACAGGCGGCGGTGGCAAGCATTGCCGCCGTCACCGCCAGCGTCGTCGCTGTTTTACGGAAAGTCCTTGTGTGAAAACTGTCACTGCGTCCTTGAAACCAAGCCATCATCTCGATGCTACCCCTGCACTAGACTTGAACCACCCGTTGCCCGCCCTCTGGCTGCTTCTGCAACGGACGGCGGAACAGTGAAGGGACCACATGAAGATTGATTTCGCTTCATCCAGGCAATCAACTCTTGGTGTGGAATGGGAGCTCGCCCTGGTCAATGCGCAGACCGGCGAACTGGCTTCGGTAGCCAATGAGGTGCTGCGCGGCGTGGCCGCCAACCACCCCGAGCTCAACGAGGACGACGAACACCCGCACATCAAGCAGGAACTCCTGCTGAACACGGTGGAGCTCGTTACCGGCATCTGCGAGACAGTGGCGCAGGCCAAGGCGGACCTCAGCAGTTCGCTGGCCGCCGTCCGGGAAGTCACCGACCCGATGGGCGTTGAGCTTTTCTGCGCCGGCAGCCATCCGTTCAGCCCGCCGCAGCTGCAGCCGGTCACGGACAAGGCACGGTATTCCAAGCTCATCGACCGCACCCAGTGGTGGGGGCGCCAGATGGTGATCTACGGCGTGCACGTCCACGTGGGCCTGGACAGCCGCGACAAGGTCCTGCCGGTGCTGGACGGCCTGCTGAACTACTTCCCGCATTTCCAGGCGCTGTCCGCCTCGAGTCCCTTCTGGGGCGGCGAGGACACCGGCTACGCGTCCCACCGCGCGCTTATGTTCCAGCAGCTGCCCACCGCGGGCCTGCCGTTCCAGTTCTCCACCTGGGCGGACTACGAATCCTATGTCCAGGACATGTTCACCACTGGTGTGATCGACACCATCTCGGAGATCCGCTGGGACATCCGCCCGGTACCCAACCTGGGCACCATCGAGATGCGCATCTGCGACGGCCTGGCCACTTTGGAGGAAGTCGGCGCGATTGCGGCTCTGACCCAGTGCCTGGTGGACGAATTCTCCACCATCCTGGACAACGGCGGCACCATTCCCACCATGCCGCCCTGGCACCTCCAGGAAAACAAGTGGCGTGCGGCCCGGTACGGCCTCGATGCGATCATCATCCTGGACGCCCAGGGCAAGGAGCAGCTGGTCACCGAGCACCTGCTCGAAACTCTGAACCGGCTCGGGCCCGTGGCCGCGAAACTCGGCTGCTCGGACGAGCTCGCCGACGTCGAAAAGATCATCAGCCGCGGTGCCGGGTACCAGCGGCAGCGCCGTGTCGCGGCGGAAAACGGCGGCAACCTCCAGGCCGTGGTGCTGGACCTCGTCAAGCAGATGCGGAACGGCCCCACCGCCTGAGCCTCTCCGGGTTGAACCAGGCGGGGTCAGGCGGGAAGGGATACCGCTGTGACCGGCATGGAGGAATCCGGGGCGAAGCTGATGCCGCTGGGCTCGATGCCGGCCATGACCAGCTGGGCCCCGAGGGCGGCCACCATGGCACCGTTATCCGTGCACAGATCCAGCGGCGGGACGGTCAGCCGGATCCCGGCCGCACTGCACCGCTGTTCGGTGAGCTGGCGCAGCCGTGAGTTCGCGGCAACTCCGCCGCCCAGCAGCAGTTCGGTGATGCCGTATTCCCTGCAGGCGAGGACCGCCTTGGACGTGATGACGTCCACCACAGCCTCCTGGAACGCCGCTGCGATGTCCGCGACCGGCACCTCCTCGCCGCGTGCTTCGAACTGTTCCACGCAGCGGGCGACGGCGGTCTTCAGTCCGCTGAACGACCAGTCGTAGCGGTGCGGGCCGGGTTCGTCCGCGGTGCCCATGTATTTGGGCTGCGTCAGCCCGCGCGGGAACCGGATGGCCTTGGCGTTGCCGGTCCGGGCAAGTTTGTCGATGGCCGGTCCGCCCGGGTAGCCGAGGCCCAGAAGCCGGGCCACCTTGTCGTAGGCTTCCCCGGCGGCGTCGTCGATGGTGGAGCCCAGCAGCTCGACGTCGTCGGTGATGCTCCTGATCCGGAGGATTTCGGTGTGGCCGCCGGACACCAGCAGGGCGCCCAAATTTTCAGGCAAGGCGTCCTCCGGCAGGCTGTTTCCCGCCTGCAGCAGGCCGACGCCGACGTGGGCCACCAGGTGGTTGATGGCATACAGCGGCTTGCCGGTGGCCACGGCGAGCGCCTTCGCAGCGCAGACCCCCACCATCAGCGCCCCGGCCAGGCCCGGACCGGAGGTGACGGCTATAGCGTCGACGTCGTCGAGCGTGACACCGGCTTCCGCGAGGGATGCCTGGAGCGTGGGCACAAAGGCGTCCAGGTGTGCGCGCGACGCGATCTCGGGGATGACGCCGCCGAAGCGGACGTGCTCCTCCATGGAAGAGGACACGGTGTTGCTGAGCAGTGCCGTTCCGCGCACGATGCCCACGCCTGTCTCATCGCAGGATGATTCGATGCCGAGGACGAGTGGCTGCGTTCGGTTCATGGTGTGTCTGCCTCCGTGGCCGGCTCCGCGGCTGTCAAGTGGTCGGGGGTCGTATCCGTGGCCGCGGGTCGTGCCACAAGGCCGGAGTCCGGGAGCTGGAGGCGCATGATCAGGGCGTCCACCCCGTCCCGGTAATACCGCGGGCGGACGTGGATCTGTTCGAAGCCAAAGCGGCGGTAGAGCTGCTGGGCCCGGGGGTTGTCCGCCCTGACTTCCAGCAGTACGTCCGCCGCGCGGCGCCGCCGGCTTTCGGCGATGAGCTCGGTCAGCATGGCGGAGCCGATCCCCTGCCCTTCACACTCCGGCACCACGGCGATGGTTTGCACGTCCGCGATCGGTTCGATGCACATCAGTCCGGCATAGCCCACGATTTCGCCGGCAGCCTCGGCCACCAGGTAGTGGCGGGTTTCGGTCTGGGCCAGTTCGTCATGGAACATGTGGAGCGGCCAGGCGTCCACCGGGAACAGCCTGCATTCAAGCAGGTGCACGGCAGGAATGTCCGCACCGCTCATGGCCCGCAATGTCACGCCGGCGGGGGTGGTGCCGGCGGCGCCGCCTGCCGTCCCGCTCACAGCGCACGCTTCCGGGGACCCGGGACCTGGGCATCGGACTCGCGGAGGTACAACGGGGTGGAGTCCGGCAGCTGCTCCCCCGCGGCCAGCCGCGCAAGGGCGAACTGGCCCAGGTAGAGGGCGTCGGGCTGCTCGGCGCTGAAGTCCGGATCGGCGCGGAGGACGTCCTCATAGATCCCTGCGCCGGCTCCGTAGGCAGGGAGGTCGGGCAGCCCGGCCGCGAACCCCACGTGCGGGCCGTCAACCAGCCGGGGCAGCTGGCCGTCGGCGAGTGAGTAGCGGGCCCAGTACACCTCTTTGCGCCGGGCATCCGTTGCCACCAGGAATTCCGGCACGGCGGACGTCGATTCGGCCACTTCCAGCGCCATGGCGTCCAGGCTCATCAGGCCGTACAGGGGTTTGCCCCACACGAAGGACAGGGTGCGCGCGGTGGCAATTCCGGACCGCAGTCCCGTGAACGGTCCCGGGCCGACACCGGTCACAATCGCGTCGATGTCCGCACCTGTCACGCCTGCGTCGGCGAGCATGTCATCGATGCCCGGAGCCAGCACTTCGGCATGGCTGCGGGTGTCCTCAGTGGAGAAACTCGCCAGCACCCCTTCGGGCGCATCGTCTGAAACCAGGGCGGCACTGGCCACGGCTGACGTGTCGATGGCAAGGATCAGCATCAGTCATTCCCTTTCAAGGCGGCAGGCAGCAGGGGCTGCTCAGCCCAGCGCGGGCCGAAGCCGCGGATCACGATGGTGCGGGGTTCGTCGTCGTCGTCCGTATCGAAGTCCAGCACGCCGTCCTCCGAGTCGGGTGAGCTTACCAACGGCCGGTGCAGTTCGACGTCGAGCAGGCTGTCGCTGAGGTGTTCCACGCGTCCGCGGCCCCACTCCACCACCGTGACGGTGCTGTCCAGCGTGTTTTCGAGGTCGATGTCATCGATTTCCGCCGCGCTTTCCAGCCGGTACGCGTCCACGTGCACCAGGTCCGGTCCGCCGGGACGCGGCCCGTCCGGAAGGTTGGGATGGATGCGGACCAGGACGAACGTCGGCGAAATGATGCCGGCCCGCACCCCCAGGCCCTCACCGAGGCCCTGCGTGAAGGTGGTCTTGCCGGCGCCGAGTTCGCCCGTCAGGATGACCAGGTCCCCGGCCCCAAGAGCGGCGCCGAGCGCGGCCGCGAGGGCATGGGTTTCCTCGGCGGTCTGCACCGTGAAGGACAGCTCCCACTGCGGATCGCTCACAGTGATTCACCCGGCCCGTCTGCCGGTTTTTCGTTGACGTACCGCCTCGGGACGCGCGGGCTGATCCGGGTGACGATCTCGTAGTTGATGGTGCCGGCGGCGCGGGCCCAGTCGTCCGCCGTCGGGCCGCCGTCCGAGCCGTCGCCGAAGAGGACCGCTTCGGCTCCCAGCAGGCTCGCGCCGCCGGACGAAACGCCAAGGGGTCCGAGGTCGATCACCATCTGGTCCATGGCGATCCTGCCCACCACCGGGTAGTTCCGGCCCTCCACCCGGACAGGGCCGCCGGTGGCAACGCGCGGCACGCCGTCGGCGTATCCAAGCGGGATCAGTCCCAGGGTGCTGGTGCCGGAGGTGCGGTAGTTGAGTCCGTAGGAAACACCCTGGCCGGCCGGGACGTCCTTGCAGTGCGACACCTTGGTGCGGACGGTCATGGCCGGGCGGAGCCCCAGTTCGGCCGGCGACTGGCCGTCGAAGGGCGAGAGCCCGTAGATGCCCAGTCCTACCCGGACCAGGTCGAAGTGTGTGTCCGGGCGGGACAGCGTGGCCGGAGTGTTGGCCAGGTGGCGGACTTCGGGGTCCACTCCGGCGTCCTCGGCGATGGCTAGGACTTCGCGGAAGGCCTGCAGCTGCTGGTCCGTTTCCGGGCGGTCCGGTTCGTCGGCGACGGCGAGGTGGGAGAAGATTCCCACCACACGGAGCAGGCCTTCGTCCTGGTATTCCATCGCCTCGCCCACCAGGCTGTCCCAGGCTTCCAGCGTGGCGCCGTTGCGGCCCAGGCCGGTGTCCACCTTCAGGTGGACCCGTGCCGGCCGTTCCTGTTCACGGGCCGCCAGGACAATCCGCTCCAGCTCCCAGCCGGAGCAGCCGATGTCGATGCCGGCGGCGACGGCGGCACCGAAGTTGCTGTCCGGTGTGTGCAGCCACGCGAGCAGCGGCGCCTCGATGCCGGCGGCGCGCAGGGCGAGCGCTTCGGAGATGTGCGCAACACCGAGCCACCGGGCTCCGGCGTCGAGCGCTGCCCGGGCCACCGGAACGGCACCGTGCCCGTAGGCATCCGCCTTCACGACGGCCATGACCTGCGCCGGTGAGGCAACGGCCGCCAGGTGGCGGACGTTGTGCCGGATGGCGTCCAGGTCGATCACTGCTGAACGTTCGCTGGCGGAAGGTTCGCTTGCGGGGCCAGGGGTTGCGTCCGGGACGGACCGGAAGTCGCCGGTTGCTGCTGGGTAGGTCACCCTAGTGATTCTAGTAGCGCCGCGGCGGGTGGCTTAACTCTGCCAGGCGTGCCACCACTGTGGGCTCTATTACCGGGGTATAGGGTCGTGCGGTATGGCACTGCGACTTGTTCAAGTGAATTTCAAGGCCCGGGATGACTCAGCCCTGGGCCGGTTTTGGGCCGAGGCGCTCGGCTGGGGTGTTTCCAGCGAGGGACCGGGGGTGACCAACGTCGAACCCGTGGGCTTCACCTGGCCGGACCCCTCCGCAGTGTGCGTCGATGTGGTCACCGTCCCGGACCCCGAGACAGTGAAGTACCGCGCACACCTCGATCTTGCCACCACCTCTGAGGTCCATAAGGAGGAGTTGGTAGCGCGCCTGTTGGAGCTCGGTGCGACGCCGGCCGATGTGGGCCAGGGTGATGTGCCGTGGACGGTTCTTGCCGACCCGGAGGGCAATGCGTTCTGCGTGCTGGAGCCGCGGCCGATCTACCGGGACACCGGGCCCATCGCCACGGTGGTGGTCAATTGCGCGGATCCCCGGTCCATGGCCCGGTTCTGGAGCGAAGCCACGGACTGGACCCTGCACGAGGTGACCGATGATCATGCGAGGCTGCGTTCGGCCCAAGGTGTCGGGCCGTATCTCGAACTACTTCGTACGTCCGGCGTGGAGACCGTGTGGAACCGTGTCCATCTCGACCTGATGCCGTATCCGGGTGACGATCAGTCGGCGGAGGTGGCCCGGCTGCGGGCCCTCGGGGCCACTGACGCCGACGTCGGCCAGGGCGATGTGCCATGGGTGTGCCTCGCCGACCCGGAGGGCAACGAATTCTGCGTCCTCACCCCGGGCTGAACCTCGGCCCGCCGTCCCGAACGGGGGACGCGGCCTACGCGTCGGAGAGGTGTGCGATCGTGGCTGTGGCCCGGCGCAGGGCCTGCGGGGGAACGTCGCGCACGATTTCCTCCAGGAAGCTGAAGCGCCGCAGCCACTGGCTGCTCTGCCGTTCCGGCCTGGCGTTGGCCCGCTTCCACCAGTCGGCAATGTCGCCCCAGCCGGGCGCTGCCAGCGAACCGCCCACTTCCTGGACCGCCAGGGACGCGCACAGGTTGGCGAAGCGGAGCCGGTCAGCAAGCGGCCAGCGCGCCAGGCTGCCCACAATGAAGGCCGCACCGAAGCAGTCTCCCGCACCGGTGGGGTCATAGGCGGAGACCGGCAGGGACGGTACCCATTCCTCTTCGCCCGTTTCGGAGTCCACGGCCATGGCACCCTGCGGCCCCAGGGTCACCACGGCCACCGGAACCCGGTCAGCGAGCGCATACAGTGCCGCCCACGGTGTGTCCCGGCCGGTAAAGGCCATGGCCTCGCGCTGGTTGGGCATAAAGGCGTGGAAATGCTGCAGGTTGTCCAGCCGGGCGGAGGACCATTTGCCGGTGGCGTCCCAGCCGACGTCGCCGAACAGTTTGACCCCCGCGCTGTTGGCGGCAATGGCCCACGGGGCCAGTTCCTCGTCCAGGTCGGCGACGGCGGCGAGCGCGGCGGGCGGTGTGCCGATCAGTTCCGATGAGGTGACCGGCGCCGGGTGGCCGTGCGTCACCATGGAGCGGTCGTGCTGAACGCTGAGCGAGACCGTCACGGGTGAGTGCCAGCCGGGGATGCGCTTGGAGAGGGACAGGTCCACGTGTTCCTGGGCGGCCAGGATCTTCCAGTTGTAGTCCCCGTAGCCGTCGTCACCGAAGGCGGCCGCCAGCCCGGTGCGCAGGCCAAGGCGCGCCGCGGCGATGGCCTGGTTGGCCACACCGCCGGGGCAGCTGCCCATGCCTTCGCTCCAGATTTCGGTCCCCGGCTCCGGCGCATGGGGCAGGCCGGTGAAGATGATGTCCTGGAAAACGGTCCCGGTCAGGAGCAGATCGAAGCTCCCGTCCGCGGGAGTGCGGACGGCGGAGAGCGGGTCGAACCGGCGCTCTGGTATCGCGTCCATGTTCGGCAGACTACGCCCTCCCGCCACCACTGCAAAGTGCCCCGCCGCGGTACACCGCAGGGCGTGGGCCGGCTGGGTGGGCCGGGTGGGCCGGGCGGCCGAATAGACTGCGTGGTATGCGGCTCATGATTGCCGGTGGCGGCGGGTTCCGTGTCCCGCTGGTGTACCGGGCGCTCACCGCCGGCCCCTTCGCAGGGCTGGTGCGCGAGCTTGTGCTTTTCGACGTCGACCCCCTGCGGCTGGCCGCGATCAGCGCCGTCCTGTCATCGATGGCTCCATCCGGCGGTGCGGCTTCATCCGGACACTCCGCCCCTGCGGTCAGCACCACCACCTCACTGGCCGAAGGCCTTGACGGCACCGACATGGTGTTCGCTGCCATCCGCCCGGGTGGAACAGCCGGCCGGATAGCCGACGAACGCGTTGCCCTCGGCCTCGGCCTCCTGGGCCAGGAAACCACGGGCGCCGGCGGAATCTCCTATGCGCTGCGATCCATCCCCGGGATGCTGGAACTCGCCCGCGAAATGAAGCGGCGCTGTCCTGAGGCCTGGCTGGTCAACTTCACCAACCCCGCCGGAATGGTCACCGAGGCGCTGGTCCCGGTTCTGGGCAGCAGGGTGATCGGCATCTGCGATTCGGCGGGCGCCCTGGTTCACCGGGCGGCCCGCGCTGCCGGCGCCCCGCTGCCCGAGGGAAAGCTCGACGGCGTGGGCTACTACGGGCTCAACCATCTGGGCTGGCTGTACCGGCTGGAGTCCGGCGGCAAGGATCTGCTGCCCGGACTGCTGGCGGATGCGCAGGCGCTGGCCGGCTTCGAGGAGGGCAGGCTTTTCCCGCAGCCGTTCCTTCAGTCCCTGGGCTGCCTGCCGAACGAGTACCTGTATTACTACTACGACACCGTGCGGGCCGTCGGGGTCATCCGGACCATGCGGCAGACCCGCGGCGAATCGATCCACGAGCAGCAGTCCGGGCTGTACCCGGCGCTGGCCGCAGCCGGGTCCCGGGCCTACGAACTGTGGGACGCGGCCCGCCGTTCGCGCGAGGAAGGCTACCTGGCCGAGGCTCGGGCCAGCGGCGAACAGCGCGACGAGGACGACCTCGCCGGCGGCGGCTACGAGCGCGTCGCCCTCGGGGTAATGCGTGCCCTGTCAGGAGGGGCGTCCGCAGGTGCCTCCGGAGGTGCGTCCGGCGGGAGCGCCGAGCTCATCCTGAACACCCCGAACGCCGGTGCGGTTCCCGGGCTGCCGGCGGACGCCGTCGTCGAGGTTCCCTGCGTGGTGACCTCCGACGGCGCGGTGCCGGTGCCGCAGGACCGTCCGGCGGACGCCCAGCTGGCCCTCATGCAGCGGGTCAAGGAGGTGGAGCGGCTGACGGTGTCCGCGGCGGTGCATGGCCGCCGTGACGACGCCGTCCGGGCGTTCGCGCTGCATCCGCTCATCGATTCCGGGGAACGCGCCGTCGAGCTTCTCGCCGGGTATGAAGCGGCTTTCCCGGCGCTCCGTCGGCTGTGGCGCGGCGGGCCTGAAAGCCGGAAGCCCTGAAGCCGGCGTGTCCTACAGCTTGCGGTACATCACTTTCAGGCCCACGTAGCCCAGCGTCGGGTGGTTGAAAGCCTCCGGGATGGTGGCCAGGACGTCGAACCCCATGCCCTGCCAGGCCGCCACCGCGCGGACGTTGCTCTCCACCACGGCGTTGAACTGCATGGCGCGGAAGCCGGCCGCGCGGGCCGCGTCCAGGGAGTAGGCGCAGAGCGCCTTCGCCAGGCCCTTGCCGGCGTGGTCCGGGTGGACCATGTAGCCGGCGTTGGCCACATGGCTGCCTCCCCCGCCCTGGTTGGCGTGCAGCTCGCCGGTGCCGAGCACCACACCGTCCTGGACGGCCACGAAGGCCTGGCCCGGGGCGTCCTTGAACCAGCGGGCCCGGGCTTCGTCCTCTGTGGTGCCACGGTCCCAGGTGAAGGTGTCGCCGGCCCGGATGACCGGTTCGAGGATCGTCCACATGCCGGGCCAGTCGGCAGCGGTGGCCGGGCGGATTTCGATGCCGGCGGTGGGGCCGGCTGAGTCTGTGGTTGCGTCTGCGGTGGGGCTCACAGCCGCCACGTTAGCAGGATGGCCGCGGATGCCGCGCGGGAGGGCCGCACAGCATGCGGTCCGCTGTGAAGGCCGGGGCACTTCAGGAGTAGTGTTTTATCGGATGCAGTTCCGCCAGCCGAAAGGAGAGCCGTGACTCTGATCCGACGTGTCGCGTTCCTCTCCCTGCACACCTCGCCCATGGAACAGCCCGGTTCCGGTGACGCCGGCGGCATGAACGTGTACGTGCGTGCGCTCGCGTCGGCGCTGGCGGCCAGCGGTGTGGAAGTGGAAATCTTCACACGGTCCACGTCGTCGGGACAGCCCGCCGTCGAACACCCGGATCCCGGGGTGTGCGTCCACAACGTGATCTCCGGGCCGCCGCGGAAGCTGCCCAAGGAGGAACTTCCGGAGCTGCTGCACAGCATGGTGGAGGAAGTCGAACGGATCCGGCAGCGCCAGCCGCACGGCCGGTACGATCTCATCCATTCGCACTACTGGGTTTCCGGCGTGGCCGGGCTGGAGCTTTCGCGGCTGTGGGGCGTGCCGCTGGTGCACACCATGCACACGATGGCCAAGGTCAAGAACATGCTCCTGCACTCCGGCGAAAAACCCGAACCGCGGCGGCGCGAGGACGGCGAACACCGCATTGTCGACGGCGCCACACGGCTGATCGCGAACACGCCGGCCGAAGCCGCCGAGCTCGTTTCCCATTACAACGCCGACTTCGACCACATCGACGTCGCTCCCCCGGGCGTGGACCTGACGGTGTTCACACCGGCCTTCCGGACGCGTTCCCGCGCCCGGCTCGGCGTGCCCGCCGGCAAGTTCCACCTGCTCTTCGCCGGGCGGATCCAGCGGCTCAAGGGCCCGCAGGTCCTCGTCAAGGCAGCAGCCCTGCTCCGCGCCCGCCGCCCGGACATCGACCTGCAGGTCACCATTTTGGGCGCCCTCAGCGGGGCGAAGGACTTCGACCTGAAGTCGCTGATCAGCGACGCCGGAATGGACGACGTCGTCACCCACCATCCGCCGGTGAACGCACCGGCGCTTGCCAACTGGTTCCGCTCGGCCGACGTGGTGGTGATGCCCTCATACAGCGAATCCTTCGGACTGGTGGCGCTCGAAGCCCAGGCCTGCGGGACACCCGTGGTGGCTACCCGCGTGGGCGGGCTGTCCCGGGCCATCTTCGAGGGCCGGACCGGGCTGCTGGTGGACGGCCACAAGGCCGCGGACTGGGCCGAAGTGCTGGAGGCGCTCTATGACGACCCCGCCACGCGGGAGGACATGGGCCGCGCGGCAGCCGTGCAGGCCCAGGGCTTCGGCTGGCAGCGAACCGCCGCGATCACGCTGGAAAGCTACCATGCCGCCGTCGACCAGTACATTGATACTCACAGAATTCCGGCGGGCCACACGCCTTAGCCGGGAGTGCCGGGAGGGACCCCCGAACGGCTTTGCCTGAAGCCACGAACTGAAGGACAACGATGTCTGACAACAACGTCATGAGTGACCTGGAAATCGCCCAGCGCGCCACCATGCGGCCCATCGAGGAAATCGCCGCCGCGGCAGGCATCAGCGCCGATGCCCTGGAACTCCACGGCCGGTACAAGGCAAAGATCGATCCGGCGAAGCTGTTGTTACAGGAAGGCGCGCCCGGCCGCCTGCCGGGCAAGGTGGTGCTGGTTTCGGCGATGTCCCCCACACCGGCGGGCGAGGGAAAGTCCACCACCACCGTGGGCCTGGCGGATTCCCTGGCGCGGGCCGGGCAGAAGGTGATGATCGCGCTGCGTGAGCCGTCCCTGGGGCCCGTCCTGGGCATGAAGGGCGGTGCCACCGGCGGCGGTTACTCGCAGGTGCTCCCGATGGAGGAAATCAACCTGCACTTCACCGGGGACTTCCACGCCATCACCTCGGCGAACAATGCGCTCATGGCCCTGGTGGACAACCACATCTTCCAGGGCAACGAACTCAACATCGATCCCCGCCGGATGACCTTCAAGCGGGTCCTGGACATGAATGACCGTTCGCTCCGCGAAGTGGTGATCGGCCTGGGCGGACCGGCCCAGGGTATTCCGCGGCAGGACGGCTTCGATATCACGGTGGCCTCGGAGATCATGGCGGTCTTCTGCCTGGCCACGGACATTGCGGATCTCCGCGGCAGGCTGGGCCGCATCACCTTCGGCTACACCTATGACCGTGAGCCCGTCACGGTGGCGGACCTCGGCGTCCAGGGTGCCCTGACCTTGCTGCTTCGGGATGCCATCAAGCCCAACCTCGTGCAGACCATCGCCGGCACTCCCGCCCTGGTGCACGGCGGCCCGTTCGCCAACATCGCACACGGCTGCAACTCGCTGATCGCTACCCAGACCGCCCGGCGGCTCGCGGACATCGTGGTAACCGAAGCCGGCTTCGGCGCCGATCTGGGGGCCGAAAAATTCATGGACATCAAGGCGAGGGTGGCGGACGTGGCGCCATCCGCCGTCGTGCTCGTGGCAACTGTCCGCGCACTCAAGATGCACGGCGGGGTGGCCAAGGAACGGCTGAAGGAGCCCAACGCGGAGGCGCTGGCCTCCGGCACGGCCAACCTTCGGCGGCACATCCGCAACGTGGAGAAGTTCGGAATCACCCCCGTGGTTGCCGTCAACAAGTTCACGACGGACACCCAGGAGGAGCTCGACTGGCTGCTGGAATGGTGCGCCGGCGAAGGCGTGCAGGCAGCTGTGGCAGACGTCTGGGGCCGTGGCGGGGGCGGGGACGGCGGCGACGATCTGGCCGCCAAGGTGCTCGCAGCGCTGGAGGCACCGCACAGTTTCCGGCACCTGTATCCGCTGGAACTGTCTGTGGAGGACAAGATCCGCACCATCGTTCAGGAAATGTACGGGGCCGACGGCGTGGACTTCTCCGTTCCCGCGCTCAAGCGCCTGGCCGAAATCGAGAAGAACGGCTGGGCCGGCATGCCCGTGTGCATGGCCAAGACTCAGTACTCCTTCAGCGACGACGCCACGAAGCTGGGTGCGCCGAAAGGGTTCACGGTTCATGTCCGGGACCTGATACCCAAGACCGGGGCAGGGTTCATCGTGGCGCTAACGGGGGCCGTGATGACCATGCCGGGCCTGCCCAAGGTCCCGGCAGCCCTGCGGATGGACGTGGACGACACGGGCAAGCCCCTCGGCCTCTTCTAAACCCACTCTCACTTCCCGGCGCCCACGGCTTCACTGCCAGCTATTGCCGCCTTGGCTGGCGGACTCAACGGAGCTGCATTTGAGCAAGCCGCGGTCATTGCCCTCGGTTCGCCGTAACGGGATCTTCGGCCACACCGTGCTGGCCCTGGATGACGAGATCGAGTCCATCGACGGCATGCGTATCAGCACCCGGTCGCGGACCTGGCTGGACCTGGCGCGACGGGTGTCGGTCAGCGACCTGGTGTGCATGGGCGACCAGTTGATCCGCATCCCGCGTGAGTCCTTCGAGGATCGGACACAGCCCTATGACACCCTGGTCGGACTCCGTGCTCTGGTGGGTCGCCACCCAAACCTGCAGGGTGTGATGCGTGCCCGCGAAGCGTTGGATCTCATGCGGGTCGGTTCCGACTCCGCCCCGGAAACGCTTCTCCGCCTGGCGATGGCCGACGCGGGCCTCCCCGAGCCGGATCTCCAACTTGCATTGCGCCCCGGCGACGCCGTCTCGGCGACCGCCGACCTCGGGTACCGCCATCGGCGCCTCGCCATCCAGTACGACGGCGAGCATCACCTTCTTGACGCCCGGATCCTCAGCGACCGGCGGCGGGACAAGGCGTTCGAGTCGGCTGGCTGGACGGTCCTGATCCTCGACAAGGATGACCTTGCTGACAGTTGCCAACCGGCCGTCAGGAAGATCAAGCGGATACTGCGCACCGCATGGCTGGATCACCCCCAGGCGTCCGGTTTCGCCGACGCCGGGTGAGCGAGGGTCCGCCGGGGACCCACCACAAGTGAGAGAGGGTCGGTACTAAACGCGCAGGGAGTGAGAGAGCGTTCCATCCGTCGACGGGGTCGCCTTACCCGCACGTCCGCCGCGCTTCAGCGATACGAACGTGATCAACACACTCAGCACCACCAGAGCTGCAACATATGCCGCGGTACCCGGGTCCTCGGCGAGGAGCTGCGGAATGGCCCGTCCCGGCACCGCAACGGCAAAAACGAACGCCACGGCAATGCCGATGTAGCTCCCGATCATGTTCCCCAGGTGCGAGGGGATGTTGCGGCGGATGGCGCTGACGAGCCCAAGGGTCACGGTCACGATGGTGAACGCCGACAGCCCGTGCAGCCAGGTGAAATGTCCGGCGGTCACAATCCAGAAACTGCTGACGCAGACGTAGTACATGGCGGCCACCCACAGGTAGCCCATCGTGCGGTGGATGCGGTCACGGCGCCTGCGCAGGATTTGAAAGGGTCCAATGACCAGGACGAACAGCGCGGCAATGACGTGGCTGACAAGCAGTACATTCCAGTGCTCCATGGCTTTAGGATAGAGCCACTATCCAATGCGTGTACATCAGGATAGCTGGCGCCGGGTCTGCTATCCGATGGCTTCGGGACCCGCAGGAAGGATGTCCGGTATGCAGCTGAAGGAACTGAGCGAGCGGTCGGGAGTCTCGGCCGCGAGCATCAAGTACTACCTGCGCGAAGGCCTCCTGCCACCGGGAGCGGCCGTCCATGCCACGCGCGCACAATATTCAGCGCGGCACGTCGAACGCCTGGAACTGATCCAGTCGCTCCGCCGGATAGTCGGTCTGACCATCGAACAGATTCGCGGCATCCTCACAATGGCCGACGACGGCGCCACGCGCCTTGAGCTCTTGGCGGCGGTTCAGCGGGTGGTGCTGGAGTTGGACTCCTACACCAATGCCAGTGGCGAGGTCGGCGCCCGGCCGGCTGACGCCGTCGTGCGTCTTAGGGCCTGGCCTGATTTCCCCAGTGATGCCCGGAACGCGTTGAATGCCCATCTGGAGTTGATGGAGAGCCTCAACATCCAGGTGCCCGGCGAACTCCTGGACACTTACAGCAAGGCCATGGACGACGTTGCGGGGGTCGATATTGCGGCCACGACGGCCCCGGACAGCGTCGATGAGCTCATTCTGACGGCCGCCGTCGGCATGCACATGCACAGCCAGCTGCTGCTGCGGCTCCTCGCCCTGGCCCAGGCCAGCCACGCGATCCGGCGCTATGAACAGGACGCTTAAGGCACGACGCTCCCCCACCAGTTCAAAAGCGAGAGAGCGTCGCGCCGAAACCCGCCAAAAGTGAGAGAGCGTTGTGCGGAAGGAGGAACGGGTTTAGCGCTCCAGGTCTCCGCGGATGAAGGCCTCGACCTTTTCACGGGCGAGGTCGTCGTTGAACTGCTCCGGCGGGGACTTCATGAAGTAGCTGGAGGCGGAGAGCAGCGGGCCGCCGATGCCGCGGTCCAGGCCGATCTTGGCCGCACGGATGGCGTCGATGATCACGCCGGCGGAGTTGGGTGAGTCCCAGACCTCCAGCTTGTACTCGAGCGACACGGGGGCGTCGCCGAAGTTGCGGCCCTCGAGGCGGACGAAGGCCCACTTGCGGTCATCGAGCCACTGGACGTAGTCCGAGGGGCCGATGTGCACGTCCTTGGCAGCCAGTTCGGCCTCGACGTTGGAGGTCACGGCCTGGGTCTTGGAGATCTTCTTGGACTCGAGGCGGTCGCGCTCGAGCATGTTCTTGAAGTCCATGTTGCCGCCGACGTTGAGCTGGTACGTGCGGTCCAGCGTGACGCCGCGGTCCTCGAACAGCTTGGCCATGACGCGGTGCGTGATGGTGGCACCGATTTGGCTCTTGATGTCATCGCCCACGATCGGCACACCGGCAGCGGTGAACTTGTCGGCCCACTCCTTGGTGCCGGCGAGGAACACCGGCAGGGCGTTGACGAACGCCACGCCCGCATCGATTGCGGCCTGCGCGTAGAACTCGGCGGCTTCCTGCGAACCAACGGGCAGGTAGCAGACCATGACGTCAGCCTTGGCGTCCTTGAGGGCCTGGACAACATCGACCGGTTCGGCCGGGGACTGCTCGATGGTCTCGAGGTAGTACCTGCCGAGGCCGTCCAGGGTGTGGCCGCGCTGGACCGTGACACCGGTGGGGGGAACGTCGGCGATCTTGATGGTGTTGTTTTCGCTGGCCAGGATGGCGTCGGCGAGGTCGACTCCGACCTTCTTGCCGTCCACATCGAAGGCCGCAACGAACTGAACATCGTTGACGTGGTACTTGCCGAACTCCACGTGCATCAGACCGGGAATCGTGGCCTGGGGGTCGGCATCCCGGTAGTAATGGACACCCTGGACCAGGGACGCAGCGCAGTTACCCACGCCAACAATGGCAACACGAATCGGATTTGAAGACACGGAACTCCTTTGAGAACAAACTTCAGTGCCCGGCGCGGCTGCACTCTGATGTGCGACGGCGGCTGATGGGCACGGCGCCATTGGGCGCCCTTGCATTGTAGCCAACGCCGCCGGGGCCGGAGTTGTTCCCGGCCCCGGCGTACTGTCACGGACAGTTCTGTTACGCACGCTTTGTTACGCGCGGCCGCGTTGGGAGCGGCTGCGTTAGGAGCGGCTCTGGGCCCAGAGGTTGATGTCGGATTCGACGGCGAACTCGTCGATCGCTTTCAGCTCCTCCAGCGAGAACGCCAGGTTGTTGATAGCGGACAGGGTGTCCTCCAGCTGCTTGACGCTGGATGCGCCTACCAGCGCGGACGTCACGGGAGACCCCTTGGGCTGGTCGCGGAGGATCCAGGCGATGGCCATCTGAGCCAGCGACTGCCCGCGGCCGGCGGCGATCTTATTAAGCCCGCGGACCCGGTCCAGTTTGTCCTCGGTCAGGGCGGACTCGGACAGGAAGCGGTCCTTGGCCGCGCGCGAATCGGCCGGGACGCCGTTCAGGTAGCGGTCCGTCAGCATGCCCTGGGCGAGCGGGGAGAACGCAATGGAACCTGCACCCACCTGGTCCAGCGCCTCGTACAGGTTGGGGGCGCCGTTCTCGGTCCAGCGGTTCAGCATGGAGTAGCTGGGCTGGTGGATGAGCAGCGGGGTGCCGAGCTCCTTCAGGATCCGGGCGGCCTCGAGGGTCTGTTCCGGGGTGTAGGAGGAGATGCCCGCGTACAGGGCCTTGCCCGAGCGCACGGCGTAGTCCAGCGCGCCCATGGTTTCCTCCATGGGCGTTTCCGGATCGGGGCGGTGGCTGTAGAAGATGTCCACGTAGTCCAGGCCCATGCGCTGCAGCGACTGGTCCAGGCTGGAGATCAGGTATTTGCGGGAGCCCCACTCGCCGTAGGGGCCGGGCCACATGTAGTAACCCGCTTTGGTGGAGATGACCAGTTCGTCGCGGTAGGGCTTGAAGTCGTCCTGCAGGTGGCGGCCGAAGTTGGTTTCCGCCGAGCCGTCCGGCGGGCCGTAGTTGTTGGCGAGGTCAAAGTGGTTGACGCCGAGGTCGAAGGCGCGGCGGAGGATGGCGCGCTGCTCGTCGAAGCGCTTGTCGTCGCCGAAGTTGTGCCAGAGGCCAAGGGAAATGGCAGGAAGTTTGAGGCCGCTGCGTCCCACGCGGCGGTAGGGCATGGATTCATAGCGGTTGTCCGCTGCAGAATAAGTCATACCTGCAATCCTGCCAGCTGTGACGCAGCCTACAGCCAACAAGTCCGTTGTTACGCCGCGGGCTGACAGGAAAAGCCCTGAACATCCCGCGGCGCGGCAACAACCAAACCCGGCAGCAGACCCCTGAAGTCAGCCCTTCAGGATGGCCGCACTCCACGGAGCCAGCACCAGTGCCCCGCCGTGCAAGGCCGTAGCCTCGTCGGTGGCGAGCAGCACTGAGCCCGCAGTGTCCCCGAGCTTGACCGCCTGCTCCGAGAAGTTCAGTGCCACCTGGACGTCTCCGCGGCGGAACCGCAGCCAGCGCTCGTCCTCGCTGAAGTCCACCACGGTGTCCGCGAACTCCAGGCCGGCCAGTTCCGGAGTGGTGCGGCGCAGCGCGGTCAGTGCACGGTAGAGGTCCAGGAGGCGGGCGTGGTCGCCCCCGGCGGCCTCGGCCCAGTTCAGTTTCGACCGGTTGAAGGTCTCCGGATCCTGGGGATCAGGCACGACGGCGGGGTCCCACCCCATGCGCTCGAACTCCTTGATGCGGCCTTCCGCCGTCGCCTTGCCCAGCTCCGGCTCCGGGTGGGAGGTGAAGAACTGCCAGGGCGTGGTGGCACCGTATTCCTCGCCCATGAAGAGCATGGGAGTGAAGGGCGACGTCAGCGTGAGGACAGCGGCCAGGGCCAACTGGCCGTAGGACAGCGACTGGGAAAGCCGGTCGCCCGTGGCGCGGTTGCCGATCTGGTCGTGGTTCTGGCTGCACACCACCAGGGCGGCGGGGTGTACGAGCGACGTGTTGATGGGCCGCCCGTGGTGCCGGCCGCGGAAGCTGGAGTAGCTGCCGTCGTGGAAGAAGCCGTCCCGCAGGACCTTGGCCAGGGCACCCAATGAGTCGAAGTCGCTGTAATACCCTGCGGTCTCACCGCTGACGTTCACGTGGACGGCGTGGTGGAAGTCGTCGCTCCACTGCCCCTCCAGCCCGTAGCCGTTGACATCGCGGGGGTACAGCAGGCGGGGGTTGTTGAGGTCCGACTCCGCGATCATGGTGATCGGCCGGCCGGTTTCCGCGGCCACTGCGTCCCCCAGGGCACCGAATTCCTCGAGGAGGTGGACCGCGCGCTCGTCCTTGAAGGCATGCACGGCGTCGATCCGCAGACCGTCAACGTGGTAATCCCGGAGCCACATGGCCGCGTTGTCCAGGATGTAGCGGCGGACCTCGTCGGAGCCGTTCCCGTCCAGGTTCACCGAGTCGCCCCAGGTGTTCCCCTCCCCGGACTTGAGGTAGGGCCCGAACTTCGGCAGATAGTTCCCGCTGGGGCCGAGGTGGTTGTAGACCACGTCCTGGATGACGCCCAGGCCTGCGCCGTGGGCGGCGTCCACGAAGCTCTGGTACGCCGCCGGGCCGCCGTAGCCCTCATGGACGGTGTACCAGAGGACGCCGTCGTAGCCCCAGTTGTGGGTGCCGTTGAAGCCGTTGACCGGCAGGAGCTCAACGAAGTCGACGCCGAGGTCCTTGAGGTAGCCCAGCTTTCCGGCGGCTGCCTCCAGGGTTCCTTCGGGCGTGAAGGTCCCGATGTGCAGTTCGTAGATGACGGCACCCTGAAGCTCCCGGCCGGACCAGTCCCCGTCCGCCCACTCATGGGCGGACGGGTCAAAGGTACGGGACAGTGAGTGGACGCCCTCGGGCTGGCGGCGGGACCGGGGGTCCGGCAACGGAGTGGTGTCCGTCCCTGGCAGGTAGCCGTAGAACACTTCCCCGTCGGCCGGGGCGTCCGGGGCGGTCCACCAGCCGCCGTCGCGCCGGCTCATGGGGTACTCGGCGCCCTCAGCCAGCAGGGTGATGGCGGTGACGTCGGGGGCCCAGATGTCGAAGCGTCCGCTTCCGCTCAGGGGCCGCGTCATCAGCGGTTCTCCGATCCGTGGGCCGCAGCAGTGGCGGCAGGGGCAGCGTCAGGAACGAGCAACGCTACAGGGTACCCGGCCAGGATGTCCGCAACGCGGACCGTGCCAGGTCCGAAGCCGTTGCCTGTGAGTTCGTCCGTCATGGCTGCCGGCAGCTCCACCGAGGTGTCCTGCCAGCCGCCGGACTGTTCCAGCCCGCGCGGCAGCCTGGTGGCCAAGGTCAGGGCGCCGGCAGACTCGCCGGTTCCGCGGCTGAACGCCACCACGTGCCCGGCGGCCGGACCGGAAGCTGTGACTGCCGTGTAGCCAGTGAAGAGCTCAGGCTGGTCGCGCCGGAGCCGGAGCGCCCGTGAGGTCACCAGCAGCTTGGCTGCGTCGTCCCGGTACGATGCCGGAGGCTCGCCGGCGTCGAGCGCGTCCAGCGCCCGCTGCCGCGCGGCGAAGTCGACGGTGCGGCGGTTGTCCGGATCGGTGAGCGAGCGGTCCCAGAACTCGGTGCCCTGGTACACGTCGGGGACGCCCGGCATGGTCAGCTGCACCAGTTTCGCGGACAGCGCGTTGGCGGCGCCGTACGGTTCCAGGAGTGCCACGAAGGCCTCCAGTTCGGCACGCACATCCGGGTTGTCGAACGCGGCATCGACGGCGGCGGCCAGCTTTTGCTCAAACGCCTCGTTCGGGTCCAGCCAGTCGGTGGAATTGCCGGCCTCGCGGGCAGCCTTGGTGGCGTATTGCTGCAGGCGTTCCCGGGAGGCGGGCCACGCCCCCGCGATGGCCTGCCACAGCAGGCTGGCCAACGGCCCGTCAGGCAGCGGGGCAAGTTCCTGCAGTTTGGCCAGGACCTGCTCCCATTCGGTCACGAACTCGGAGATCACCGAAATCCGGGCCCGGGTGTCCTCGCTGCGCTTGGTGTCGTGGGTGCTGAGCGTGGTCATGGACAACGGCAGTTCGGCTTCACGCCGCGCCATCCGGTGGTGGAATTCCGCCGGGTCAAGGGCGAACTCGGTGGGGTCGGCACCCACCTCGGTCAGGGTGCCCAGCCGGGTGTAGCGGAAGAACGCGGTGTCCTCCACGCCCTTGGCCATCACCATGCCGGAGGTTTGCTGGAAGCGCTGTGCCAGCGCCGAACCGGCATCCAGCAGCAGCGGCTGCAGGAGGTCCACCGCGGGTGCCAGGTCGGGCCGGTTCCGCGCAGCCAGGCTGCAGGCTTCCTTCAGGACTTCCTCGCCGTACGGGAGGTAGGTCCGGTACACGGGGAAGGCGGCAATGATCTCGGAGATGGCATCAGCAGCCCGCCCGCCATCCAGCACCGTCCCGGCGGGGTCGGTTCCGGACGGAATAAGCCGCTCCAGCCGGAGGATCTCCGAGTGCAGGATACCGTCGGTGATCCGGCGCTTGGTTCCGCGGATCATCTCCTCGTAGTCTGCCGGTTCTCCGCCGCGGAGCCTGCCGTCGAGCTGGTCAAGGGCCGCCTCCGCCGAAGGGTCCACGAAAAGCCGGTCCACGTCCGCCAGGGCGTCGTAGCCGGTGGTGCCTTCGCACTCGAACGAAGCCGGCAGCTCCTCCCCCGGTTCCAGGATCTTCTCGATCAGCAGGTACCTGCCGCCGGTCGCTTCGCGGAGCCGCCGCAGGTAGCCCTCCGGGTCGGCCAGCCCGTCCGGGTGGTCGATCCGGAGTCCGTCCGCCAGCCCCTCGCGGAACCAGCGGACCACTTCGGCATGCGCTTCGTCGAATACCCGGGGGACTTCCACCCGGATGCCGGCCAGCGTATTGACGGCGAAAAAGCGGCGGTAGTTGAGCTCGTTGTCCGCGCGGCGCCAGCCCACGAGTTCGTAGTTCTGGCGGTCGTGGACGTCGCGGGGGTCGTCCCCGTCGGTGTAGCTGCCGTCGGCCAGCGGGAAACGGTGGTCGTAGTAGCGGAGCTCGCCGTCGCGGACTTCGAGCTTGTCCAGCTCGTCATCGCTTCCCAGCACAGGGAGCCGGATGCGTCCGCCTGCGACGTCCCAGTCGACGTCGAACGCTTCCGCGTAACGGGACTTCCGCCCTTCCTTGAGGAGGGACCACCACCAGGGGTTCTGGTACGGCGACGCCACTCCCACGTGGTTGGGCACGATGTCCACGAGCACGCCCATGCCGGCGTCCCGGGCCGCCCGGGACACCGCTTCGAGGCCGTCGGGGCCGCCGCGGTCGGGGTCCACCGCGGACGGGTCCGTGACGTCGTACCCGTGGTCCGACCCCTTTTCAGCCGTCAGGATCGGGGACAGGTAGATCCAGTCCGCGCCCAGCGACTTCAGGTAGGAAACCTGGGCCGCAGCGTCCTGGAGCGTAAAGGAAGGGCGGATCTGGAGCCGGTAGGTGGAGACAGGCGTCCTCATGAATCCGCCTTGCCCTTCGCCTTTATCTTCCTGGTCTGCGCGGGTTCCGGGATGGCCGGCGTGGTGAGTGCCGCGGTGTCGCTGGTGGTTGTCTGGGACAGGGCCGCGAGCGATGCCGCCACCGAGTGGTCCGGTTCCGTTTCCGGGACGCTGTGGGCGCGGAGTACCACGAGGGACTTGGCGGCCACGGGCAGTGCGTCTCCGGCTTCCACCGGTTCGGTATCCGCGTTGTGCCCTGCAGTGTCGATGATGATGTCCCAGGCGGGCGCGTATTCGTCGGACGGCAGCGTGAACTTCACTTCGTCGTCGTGCGCGTTGAAGTAGAGCACAAAGTTGACGTCGGTGATGCGGCGGCCGCGTTCGTCCCGGCCGCGGATGCCGTCGCCGTTGAGGAACATGCCCACCGAGCGGCCGAAGCCGCTGTCCCAGTCCTCGGGCTTCATGGTGGAGCCGTCAACGTCCAGCCATTCGATGTCCGGAAGCCGTTCGCCCTCGCCGCGGAGGACCGGCCTGCCGTCGAAGAAGCGGCTGCGCCGGAAGGTGGGGTGCTTGTGCCGGAGGGCGTTCACGGCGGCGGTGAATTCCACCAGCGGCTGGTCCACGTTGTCCCAGTTGATCCAGGTCAGCTCGGAGTCCTGGCAGTAGCCGTTGTTGTTGCCCTGCTGGGTGCGGCCCAGTTCGTCGCCGTGCAGGATCATCGGCACACCCTGCGAAAGCAGCAGCGAGGCGATGAAGTTGCGCTGCTGCCGGGCGCGGAGGCCCAGGACCTTGGGATCGTCAGTGGGGCCTTCGGCGCCGCAGTTCCACGAGCGGTTGTGCGATTCGCCGTCGTTGTTGTCTTCCCCGTTGGCTTCATTGTGCTTCTCGTTGTAGGACACCAGGTCCTGCAGGGTGAAGCCGTCGTGGGCGGTGACGAAGTTGATCGAAGCGACCGGACGGCGGCCGGAGTGCTCGTAGAGGTCGGCGGAGCCGGTGATCCTGGAGGCGAATTCGCCAAGCGTCGCCGGCTCTCCGCGCCAGAAGTCGCGGACCGTGTCGCGGTACTTGCCGTTCCATTCCGTCCACTGCGGCGGGAAGTTGCCCACCTGGTAGCCGCCGGGGCCGACGTCCCACGGCTCGGCGATCAGCTTGACCTGGGACACTACCGGATCCTGCTGGATGAGTTCGAAGAAGGTGGACAGCTTGTCCACGTCATAGAATTCGCGCGCCAGGGTGGAGGCGAGGTCGAACCGGAAACCGTCCACGTGCATTTCCGTGACCCAGTAACGCAGGGAATCCATCAGGAGCTGCAGCGAGTGGGGGTGGCGGACGTTGAGCGAGTTGCCGGTGCCCGTGTAGTCCATGTAGTGCTTCTCGTCGCCGTCCATGAGCCGGTAGTAGGCGGCGTTGTCGATGCCCTTGAAGGACAGAGTGGGGCCTAGGTGGTTGCCTTCGGCGGTGTGGTTGTAAACGACGTCGAGGATCACTTCGATGCCCGCCTGGTGCAGCGAGCGGACCATGGCTTTGAAGTCCTGCACCTGCTGGCCGGTGTCACCGGTGGAGCTGTAGCTGTTGTGCGGGGCGAAGAAACCGATGGTGTTGTAGCCCCAGTAGTTGTTGAGGCCCTTGTCCTCCAGGATGCCGTCGTTGACGAACTGGTGCACCGGCATCAGCTCGATCGCCGTGACGCCCAGCTTCTGCAGGTGGGAGATGACCGAGGGGTGGGCGACGCCGGCGTAGGTGCCGCGCTGGTCCTCCGGCACCTCCGGGTGCAGCTGGGTCAGGCCCTTGACGTGGGCCTCGTAGATCACGGACTTGTGGTACGGGACGCGGGGCAGGTGGTCGCCGTCCCAGTCGAAGAACGGGTTGATCACCACGCCCATCATCATGTGGGCGGCGGAATCGGCGTCATTGCGGGAATCGGGATCGCCCATGTTGTAGGAGAACAGCGCGGGGTCCCAGTCGATCTGGCCGTGCACGGCCTTGGCGTAGGGGTCCAGCAGCAGCTTGTTCGGGTTGAACCGGTTGCCGGAGTCGGGATCGTAGGCGCCGTGGACGCGGTATCCGTATTTCTGTCCGGGCTGGATGTGCGGCAGGTAGCAGTGCCAGACGTAGCCGTCCACTTCGAGGAGCTCGATCCGGGTCTCCGCGCCCTTGTCGTCGAAGAGGCACAGTTCCACCTTGTCGGCCCTTTCGCTGAACAGCGCAAAGTTCGTGCCAGTGCCGTTAAAAGTGGCTCCCAGTGGGTATGCCGATCCGGGCCAGACTTCCATGTGTACTCCTCGTGCGTGACGAATAAATCTCTAGACAGACTACTAGTAAGTAGGATTACTATTATGTTTCCTGCGTCTTGCGCCAAATGATTACAAAGTCCGCATCACCTCGGGCAGGTGGCTGGCGATGGCACCGGCGGTGACGGGTCCGCCGGCGGAGGCAAGGGTTCCGGCTCGGCCGTGCAGGCTCGCCGCCATTGCGCCGATGGCCGCCCAGCGCTGTTCCGCGGAGATCCCGCACGCGTCAAACTTGTCCTCGTCGTCCGAATGCTGGGCCAGCAGGGAGCCGAGGATCCCGGCCAGCACATCGCCGCTTCCGGCGGTGGCCATCCACGGGGTGGCTTCCGACTGGCTGAAAACCGGGCCCGACGGCGGCGCCACCAGTGTGGTGGCGCCCTTCAGCAGGACGGTGGCTCCGGTGCGTTCGGACGCCTGGCGAACGGCATCGAGCGTGGCGCCGTCAACGCCCTGCCGCCCCAGGTCGATCCCGTAGCGCTGCAGGAGGCGGGCCAGTTCGCCGCCGTGGGGCGTGAGCACCACACGCGGCGGCAGGACGTCCGGGAGGGCCGGCAGCGCGCCGGCGTCGGCAGCCACGGGCAGTCCGGTCTCCACGGCGTCGCGCGCGCGGCGGAGCTGGTCGTCGTCACGGTCGGCGATGCCCGGGCCAACCAGCCAGGCCTGGACGTGGGCGTCGGCCACGGCATCCGGCCCGCACACTACCTCCGGGCAGGCCTGCCGGACCAGCCGGGTTGCCTCGGGCGGGCCGAGGTACCGGACCATGCCGGCCCCCGCCGCGAGGGCGCCCCGGCAGGCGAGCACGGCGGCACCCGGGTACTGCTGTGAGCCGGCAACGATTCCCAGGACACCGCGGGTGTACTTGTGGGAGCGGCGGGCCGGCGGGGGCAGCAGGCGGGCAAGGTCGGCGGATTCCAGGCGCCGCAGCACCGGCAGGGGCAGTTCGGTTTCGATGCCGATGGGTATGACCAGTACGCGTCCGGCGTGGTCGGCGCCGGGATCGGCGAGCAGGCCGGCCTTCGCGCCGCCGAAAGTCACGGTGATATCGGCTGGAAGGACCGGGTCATAGGACTCGCCGGTGTCCGCGTTCACTCCGCTGGGAATGTCGCAGGCCACCACAAACCCGTGTGCCCCGCCGTTCAGCTTCTCGATCAGGGACGCCGCGGCGCCGCGGAGGCCTCCCTGGGCGCCGGTCCCCAGCACGGCATCAATGACGACGTCGGCGCGGGCGCCGGCCGCTGCCAGCTCGCCAGCGTTGTGGTCGCTGAGGGTCAGGGTACGGCCGCCGGCCCGTTCAAAGGCGGCCAGGCCGTCAGGGTGGGCGTCACCGGCGGTGAGCACCGCCGTCGTACGCATTCCCCGGGCAGCCAGGAAAGCGGCGGCGAAAAGCCCGTCTCCCCCGTTGTTGCCTTTGCCGGCAAGGACGGCGACGCTCGCACCATAGGGGCGGATCCCGCGCGAAACAAGCTCACGGACCACGGCGTTGGCCAGCCCGTAGGCTGCGCGTTGCATAAGAACAGCGCCCGCACCAGAGTCCAGGCTTGCCTGAAAGAACCGTTTTTCGGCCTCCCGTATTTGGGTTCCGGTGTAGGCGCTGATCATATTCAGTCCAATCGGTGCTGGGTCCGCGGCAGGGCTGTCAGGTGAAAGTCCGCGTCAGCCCTCCGCGAGGACGGTCGCCGTGGCGATTCCGCCGTCGTGGCTCATCGAGAGGTGCCAGCGTTTGACGCCCTTGGACTCGGCGACGGCCAGCACGGTGCCTTTAACCTGGATGGTGGGCCCGTTCTGGTCAAGGCCGATCCAGCAGTCCTGCCAGTTCATGCCCGCCGGCGCGCCCAATACCTTGGCCACGGCTTCCTTGGCCGCAAAGCGCGCGGCCAGGGAGCGGGTGTTCAGTTCCCGTTCGGCCGGAACGAACAGCCTGTCACGGAGCCCGGGGGTCCGCTCCAGCTGCCGGCCGAACCGTTCAATGTCTACGACGTCTACGCCAATGCCAACAATCATGCGGCTTATTCTACGGTCACGCTCTTGGCCAGGTTGCGTGGCTGGTCCACGTCGTATCCCTTGGCCGTGGCAAGTTCGAGGGCGAAGATCTGCAGCGGAACGGCGGCCAGCAGCGGCGCCAGGAGCGTAGGCGTCTCGGGGATGTAGAAGACGTGCTCGGCGTAGGCCTTGACCGCTTCGTCGCCTTCCTCGGCGATGACGATGGTCTTCGCGCCGCGGGCCCGGACTTCCTGGATGTTGGAGACCACCTTGGCGTGCAGCGAGTTCCGGCCGCGCGGGGACGGGACCACCACGAAGACCGGCTGGCCTTCCTCGATCAGCGCGATCGGGCCGTGCTTCAGCTCGCCGGCGGCAAAGCCCTCGGCGTGGATGTACGCCAGTTCCTTGAGCTTGAGCGCGCCTTCCATGGCCACCGGGAACCCGACGTGGCGGCCCAGGAACAGCACGGACTTGGCCCCGGCCATGGACCGGGCCAGGTCCTTGATCTCGTCAACATGGTCCAGGACCTGCTGGATCTTTGCCGGGACCTTGCCCAGGTCGGCCAGGATGTCCTTGATCTCGCCCTGGAACTTGTTGCCGCGCAGCTGTGCCAGATACAGGCCCAGCAGGTAGGCGGCGGTGATCTGCGCCAGGAAGGCCTTGGTGGAGGCGACGGCGATCTCCGGTCCGGCGTGCGTGTACAGCACGGCGTCGGATTCGCGCGGGATGGTGGAGCCGTTGGTGTTGCAGATGGAGAGGGTCTTGGCGCCCTGTTCCTTCGCGTAGCGGACGGCCATCAGGGTGTCCATGGTCTCGCCGGACTGCGAGATGGACACAATCAGCGTGTTCTCGTCCACGATCGGGTCGCGGTAGCGGAACTCGTGGGAGAGCTCCACCTCGGTGGCGATCCGGCACCAGTGCTCGATCGCGTACTTGGCCACCTGGCCGGAGTACGCGGAGGTGCCGCAGGCCAGCACGATGATCTTGTTGATCTTCTTCAGGTGCTCCGGGTCGATGCGCATTTCATCGAGGGTCAGCTTGCCGTCAAGGTCCGAGCGGCCCAGCAGGGTGTTGGCGACGGCGTCGGGCTGGTCATGGATCTCCTTCTCCATGAAGGACGGGTAGCCGCCCTTCTCGGCCGAGGCCGGATCCCAGTCAACGTGGTATTCCTTGCCCTGGGCCGGGGCGCCGAAGAAGTCGGTGATCTCCACGGTGTCCGCGGTGATGGTCACGATCTGGTCCTGGCCCAGCTCCACGGCCCGGCGGGTGTAGTCGATGAAGCCGGAGACGTCTGAGCCGAGGAAGTTCTCGCCCTCGCCCAGGCCCACCACGAGCGGGGAGTTGCGGCGGGCGGCGACGACGACGTCGGGCTGATCCGCGTGCACGGCCAGCAGGGTGAAGGCGCCTTCCAGTCGCTGGCAGGCAAGCTGCATGGCCTTGGTGAGGCCGCCGTTGGAGGCGTCGCCGTTCAGCTGGTTCCGGAAGATGTCGCCCAGCAGCGCCGCGGCCACCTCGGTGTCCGTCTCGGACGCGAACACGGTGCCCTTTTCGAGCAGTTCCAGCTTGAGCTCGGCGAAGTTTTCGATGATGCCGTTGTGGATCAGGGCCAGCTTGCCGCCGTCGGACAGGTGCGGGTGCGCATTCTGGTCCGTGGGGCCGCCGTGCGTGGCCCAGCGGGTGTGCCCGATCCCGGTGACGGAATCCGGCAGCGGCTTCTCTTCCAGTTCAGCGAGCAGGTTGCTCAGCTTTCCGGACTTCTTGCGCGACGAAATGGTTCCGTCCGCCACCACAGCAACGCCTGCCGAGTCATACCCGCGGTACTCCAGACGGCGGAGTCCCTCAAGGACAACGTCCAACGCGCCGTGGCCAACATTTACCCGGCCTGACGAATGGCCTACGTATCCTACGATTCCACACATAGAGCCAAGCTTATATGGAGTAGTGGTCCGCTGAGGTCTGGCACGGCCCCGGCGACACTGTTCCCGGGCCCCGTTGCAGCGGATGCGACGCCCTGCATTTCGCTCTCAGCGTCGCGGAGGGCAGAATCTCTAACGTGACTTTGCAACGCAACGAAGCGAATGGAGAGGGCGTCTCCCCGTTCGTGGAGCTGGACAGGCAGACCTGGTCCCGGCTCGCAGCCCAGATGGAACAGCCTCTTAACGAAGAGGACGTGGTCCGTCTCAGAGGGCTCGGTGATCCGCTGGACATGAAGGAAGTCCGCGAAGTCTATTTGCCCCTGTCCCGGCTGCTTCACCTCTACGTCGAGGCCGCGGGCCAGCTGCACGCCGCCACCACCACCTTCCTCGGCGAGCAGACGCAGCGCACCCCCTTTGTGATCGGCGTGGCCGGTTCCGTGGCCGTGGGCAAGTCCACCATCGCCCGCGTGCTCCGTGAGATGCTCCGCCGCTGGCCCGGGACGCCGAACGTGGAGCTCATTACCACCGACGGTTTCCTGTATCCCCTGGCAGAGCTCAAGCGCCGGCACCTCCTGGAGCGGAAGGGTTTCCCGGAGTCGTACGACCGCCGAGCCCTGCTCCGCTTCGTGAGCGAGATCAAGGGCGGCGCGGAAGAGGTCCGGGCACCCTGGTACTCCCACGTCACGTACGACATTGTGCCCGGCAAGGAAGTGGTGGTCCGCCGCCCGGACGTGCTGATCGTCGAAGGCTTGAACGTCCTGGCACCCGCCCGGCCCCGCCATGACGGCAAGCAGGGGCTCGCGCTGAGCGACTTCTTCGACTTCTCCATCTACGTGGACGCGAAGACCTCCTATATCGAGGAATGGTACGTGGACCGGTTCCGCAAGCTGCGCACCACCGCCTTCGCCCAGCCGGAATCCTACTTCCACCGCTATGCGACGCTGTCCGACGAGGAAGCAGAAAGCACCGCCCGCGACATCTGGAAACGCATCAACGAGCCCAACCTCGAGGAAAACGTCCTCCCCACGCGGGGCAGGGCGCAGCTCGTGCTCACCAAGGAAGCGGATCACTCCATCCGCCGCATGCTCCTGCGGAAGGTCTAGCACAGGCGTGCCACAACTGTTCTGCGGTTCCTGGGGCTGCTGAATCCGTGCCTGCTCCCACAGCACCGACCCGGCGGGCCATCGCAAGGCTCCTGGCCGCCGGCGCGGGACTGACTGCATTGGCAGCCTGCACGCCCGACGGCGGAAACCGGCCGCCGTCGTCGGCTTCCCCGTCCGTAACTTCCGCCTCCGCTTCGCAGGCGGCACCGCCGTCGTCCGCCGGCCCGGAGACGAGCGCTGCCGCCACCGAACCCGGAACGGTGGCCGCGCCGGCACCCACTGCCGCGCCGACGCCTACGTCGCCCGCGGCCGGACTGGCCCAGCAGCATTCGTTGACGGATCCCGCCAGCCCGTGGCTGGTGGTCAACAAGCACCGGCCGCTCTCCCCCGCCGACTACGTCCCGGCGGACCTCGTCCAGCCCAACATCGCCCTGGCCGTTTCGGGCGAGTCGGCGCAGCTAAACAGCACCACGGCGGCTGCCGCGGAGCAGATGTTCGCCGCGGCCGCGGGAGACGGCGTCACCATGACGCTGGCGAGCGGTTACCGGTCCTACGGCACCCAGGTGGCAACGTACAACAGCTATGTGGCGTCCAGGGGTCAGGCCGAGGCGGACACAGCTTCGGCCAGGCCCGGGTTCTCGGAGCACCAGACCGGCTGGGCCTTCGACATCGGCGACGGCGGCGGGGCGTGCGGGTTCCAGCCGTGTTTCGCCGAGCAGCCGGCCGCGGTGTGGGCCAAAGCCAACGCCCACCGCTTCGGCTTCGTGGTGCGGTACCCGTGGATGTTCCACCAGATCACGGGCTACTACTACGAGTCCTGGCACCTGAGATACATCGGCGTGGAAGCCGCCATGGACATGGCCGCCAAGGGCATCGTGACGCTGGAAGAGTACTTCGGACTGGAAGCGGCGCCGGGGTACTTGTAGGGCGGTCACGTTCAGCCCTTCTCGCCAGGGACGCGGTGTATCGTCGACCCGCGTCAGGTCTCAGGCCAGCGCCAATGCGGATGCGAAGCGAGGGGTGAAGACTCGCCGACCAAAGCGCTGCGCAGGACCTTCAATCAGCACACAGCTCAGCCAAGCCAAAGGGGCTGTTGCCAGTACGGAAAATACGGCAAAGCCACCCAATGGCACCAGGGCGTCCACTCCAGCCAAAGCAAGGAGCTGCTGAACTGGCCAGCCATAGATGTACATGCCGTAGGAAATGTCGTATCGAGAACCGATTCGGTGGAGCGCCGGCGACGAACCGAACCAAAGGATTAAGTACGCCAAGGGCAGTGGGCAGAAGGCGATGAAGAAATCCGCAGAGTACGACAGAGCAAGCAGAGCCGCGGCGACCATTGCGATGTCTCCTCGCAAGAAGACCCTTGACCGGAAGAGGCACAAAACAGATCCGGCGAGAAAGGTTGCGGTCGGGCAAAGAATTTTTCCCCATGGCCCTGCCGTAGGACCCTGGGCCATCACCTGAAAAACAAGAGTGCCCATCGCTAGGCCGAAAAAGATTGCGATGGCTACGCGAAACAACTCGGGCTTTAGCAGCGCGAGCGATCCAACCAGGGCATAGCACAGGACCTCCCAGAAGAGCGTCCAGAGCGGCGAGTTCCATTCGTCGGCCCCTGGCACATCGGCAAGAGTGGAGCCAATAGGAACATTGCCTAATTGCGTGCCGATAAGTGAAAGGTTGTTTGCGACGAAAGCCGTTGCATCGAAAGTGCTGTACGTTCCACTGCCAAGGAATGCCCCGATCGGGGCCATAACAAAGGCGATCAACATCAAGCAAACGACCAACCCCGGTACTATCCGGAGGAAACGCGCACGGAAGAACGCAGCAACGTTCCTGGAACGCAGCCTGCTGAGTGTTATGAGATATCCAGAGATTCCAAAGAAACCCACTACGGCCCAGGATCCCAACTGACCGCCGGCCACCGCCGGTCCGGGTCCGAGCCCCGTCAACCACCAGCTGTGCGCGACAATAACCCAGACAGCCAAAATTAGTCGCATGCCGTTTAGCGAGTTTCGAGTCGCGCCCAACGCGTTCTCCAGTGTCATTCCGTCGGCCCCCCATCCGTAGTTGGGCAAGCATACGGCTACAAAGTCATTAGTCTGAAGAGTAGTCCGCTAACTTTAACACCGGCACGCCCCGACACATATGAAACCAATTCCCGCCGTCAAGGGCCAGTGACCGACGACACACCCCGCGAAATTACCCTACTGTCACACCGTGTTCACAAGACAGGGTTAAGCTCAGTCCCATGTTGACCGGATTCAAGAATTTTATTATGAAGGGCAACGTCGTAGACCTTGCCGTCGCAGTGGTCATGGGTGCCGCCTTCGGCGCCGTCGTGACCTCAATCGTTGAAGGCTTGCTGACTCCACTGATCGGCCGTCTGTTCAATGCCAAGGGCATTGAAGAAATGCAGTGGGAGGGGTTCATGTACGGATCCGTCATCTCCTCCATCATTTCGTTCCTGCTGGTGGCAGCCGCCATCTACTTCGTGGTCATCATGCCGATGAACCACATGATCGAACGCCGCAACCGCCGGCTCGGTATTGATACCGAAGTCAAGGAAGAGGCCGCCGAGGACCCCCAGATCGCACTCCTCACGGAAATCCGCGATTCCCTCCAGGCCAGGCCCCGGGCCTAGCTTCCGGGACATAACAAAGTGGTCCGCCTCCGGAGAGGCGGACCACTTTTTGTTTGCTGGATCGGGCTAGGCTACGGTCTGGGTCAGGCTGCGGGCGCTACCGCCAGTCGTTCCTGCACCACGGCCGCGAGATGCTTGCAGATCCGTTCGGCGGTGGGCATGTCGGCAGCCTCCACCATCACACGCACCAAGGCCTCGGTTCCGGACGGCCGGAGGAGCACACGGCCGGTCTCGCCGAGTTCCGCGGAAGCCTCCGCCACAGCAGCCAGAACCCCTTCGTCGGTCCCAGCCCGGGCCTTGTCCACGTTCTTGACGTTGATCATCAGCTGCGGAAGCTTGGTCATCACTGTGGCGAGTTCCTTCAAGGGCTTGCCCGTGAGAGCCACCTGGGCGGCCAGCTGCAGGCCGGTCAGGAGGCCGTCGCCTGTAGTGGCGTGATCGGCGAAGATCACGTGACCGGACTGCTCGCCGCCAAGGTTGTAGCCGCCGTCGCGCATTTCCTCGAGAACGTAGCGGTCCCCCACCGCAGTTTCGCGGATGGTGATGCCGGCGTTGCGGAGGGCGATCTTCAAGCCGAGGTTGCTCATGACAGTGGCCACCAGGACGTTGTCCGTGAGCTTGCCGGATTCCTTCAGCGCCAGGGCGAGGATGGCCATGATCTGGTCACCGTCCACCTCGTTGCCTTCATGGTCGATGGCAAGGCACCGGTCGGCGTCACCGTCGTGGGCGATGCCCAGGTCCGCACCGTGTTCCACCACTGCGCGCTGGAGGGCGCCGAGGTGGGTTGAGCCCACGCCGTCGTTGATGTTCAGGCCGTCGGGCTCGGCGCCAATGACCACGATCTCGGCGCCGGCGTCGTTGAAGAGCTGCGGTGAACAGCCGCTGGCTGCGCCGTGGGCGCAGTCGAGAACCACTTTCAGCCCGTCGAGGCGGTGCGGCAGGGTTCCGAGGAGGTGGACGATGTAGCGGTCCTCGGCGTCGGAGAACGTCTGGATACGGCCCACGTCGCTGCCTGTGGGCCGGACAGGGTCTTTGCCCATCTGCGCCTCGATGGCATCTTCCACCTCGTCAGGCAGCTTCTGGCCGCCCCGCGCGAAGAATTTGATGCCGTTGTCCGGCGCCGGGTTGTGGGAGGCAGAGATCATGACGCCGAAGTCGGCGTTAAGGTCGGCCACCAGGTAGGCGGCGGCAGGTGTGGGGAGGACGCCGGCGTCGTAGACATCGATGCCGGAACTGGAGAGTCCCGCCGCGACCGCTGCCGAGATGAACTCGCCGCTGGCACGCGGATCGCGCGCCACCACGGCGCGCGGACGGGTGCCGTTGGTGGTGCGTTCGTGGCCGAGTACGACGGCGGCCGCTTGCGCCAGCTGCATCGCCAGCTCTGCTGTGAGCAGGCCGTTAGCCAGGCCCCGGACACCATCTGTTCCAAATAATCTAGACATCGGGTCAAGTTTAGACGATGGACCCACTGGGCCGGGCTGTCCCTCACCGTGCTTGTGGTGACAGGTGACGCGCAGGTAGTACGCAGCCCCAGGAGGCTACTCGTTTGGACTACTTGGATATGCCGCACTTTGTACTCGTCTTTCCCAAAACCCCTCGTCAGAGCTACTAGTGGCTCTCTAGCATTCGAGGCATGACACCTAGCTCTGGGGGCTTGGCGCTCGAAATCGTAGTACCGGTCTTCAACGAAGAGTCGGTGCTCGAGAAAAGCATCAGCAGGCTCGCCGAATACTTATCGCAGGAAATGCCTTCAACGTGGCAAATTACCATCGCGGACAATGCCAGCACGGACAACACTGCTGTCATCGCCACACGCTTAGCAACGCAATTGCCCAACGTTGTTTATCGCAGGCTGCAGGTCAAAGGCCGGGGCTTTGCACTGAGGGACGCATGGGGGGCCTCGACCGCAAGGGTCTTGGCGTACCTCGACGTCGACCTCTCTACGGATCTGGCAGCACTGCCTCCGCTGGTTGCCCCGTTGCTGTCCGGCCATTCGGACGTATCCATTGGCACCAGGTTGGGCGCCACCTCCAGAGTCAGCCGCGGCCCCAAACGGGAATTCATTTCCCGCTGCTACAACTTTCTTCTCAAGCGGACCATGCAGGTCAAGTTCTCTGACGCACAGTGCGGTTTCAAAGCCATCCGAGCTGACGTAGCGAAGAAGCTACTTCCGCTCGTGGAGGACAACGGCTGGTTCTTCGACACCGAACTGCTCATAATCGCCGAACGTTCAGGGCTCCGGATCCATGAGATACCCGTGGATTGGGTTGACGATCCCGATAGCCGAGTCGACATCAGGCAGACGGCTGTGGATGATCTGCGGGGCCTGATCAGGGTTGGAGGAGGGCTGATGAAGGGTTCCATTCCAGTTCAAGCCATCTATGCGGAACTTGGGCGCAGACCTTTTGTTCCGCCCGGTCGTCCAAGCTTCTTTGGTCAGGTCCTGCGATTCGGACTTGTCGGTGCGGCCTCCACCATCGCCTTCGCTTTGCTCTACCTCGTCCTTCAGGGACCGATGGGCGCGCAGCAAGCCAACTTCATGTCTCTGCTGTTAACAGCGGTGGGGAATACCGCTGCGAACCGCAGATTCACTTTCGGGATCAGAGGTCCGGCCAGGCTCTTCACACAGCAGTTCCAAGGCATGATCGTATTCCTGTTGGCTTGGACCATCACCTCCGCTTCACTGGCAGCACTCCATACTGTCTACTTGGATGCCACGCCAAGCCATGAGCTGATCGTCCTGACCGCGGCTAACGTCCTGGCTACGCTGATGAGGTTCGTACTGCTTCGGCTCTGGGTGTTTCGCAGGCGGAGCTCCACTGCGCCGGTGCACGCCGTTAGCCTGACCCCATCCAAAGAGCCGGCACTGTGAGCCGCCTAGCCGCACAGGCCGAGCTGTCAGCAAAGGGCGAACATGGGCGGCTATCATCACCTGTCATTCAATTTTTCAGAGGTCCCCAGAAATCCCCAGCGTGGCAACGTCCCGCATTGCTGGCCCTTCTAACGTTCACAGCGATTCTTTACACGTGGGGCCTGGACCGGAACGGGTGGGCCAATGCCTACTATTCCGCCGCTGCCATGTCGGGTTCGCTCGATTGGACTGCACTCCTATTTGGCTCCTCGGACCCAGGAAATGCGATCACGGTAGATAAACCACCTCTCAGCATCTGGATAATGGCGCTTTCCGCCCGGGTGTTTGGACTGAATTCGTGGAGCATCCTCCTACCCCAAGCCGTGATGGGAGTCCTGAGCGTCTACCTTCTGTATCGCATGGTGGAGAAACGCTTTGACGCGGCCACGGCACTGCTCGCCGGGACGTTCATGGCGGTAATGCCCGTGTCCACTGTGATCTTCCGCTATAACAACCCGGACGCCTTACTGACCGTGATCATGATTGGCATTGTCTTTTGCACCTTAGAGTCTATTGACCGCGGCAGACTGCGGTGGCTCATGATGGCGGGGGCGCTAACGGGGGCGGCCTTTCTGACAAAGCAGCTACAAGTGCTCGTGGTCCTGCCCGGAGTGGCCGTCGCCTACCTGGTGTTCACACGCATTTCCGTAATCAGACGCCTGCTGCACTTGTCGCTGGCCCTCGCTGCTTCCGCCATCGCAGCTGGCTGGTGGTTGGCAGTTGTCCAGTTGACTAGTCCTGCGGACCGCCCGTTCATTGGCGGTTCGAGGAACAACAGCGTTATCGAGCTCACCATGGGATACAACGGTTTGGACCGACTAACCGGCGAGGACGCAAGCCGAACAATGGGTTCCGGACTTGGCAGCGGGTTAAATGAGAAGCTGGACGCTGGATTCCAACGATTTCTTCAGCCTCAATTTTCAGGACAGTTCGGTTGGTTTCTGCCGCTGGCGGTGGCTGGACTTTGTATCTCGGTATGGCTGCTAAGGCGGCGTGAAGGCGAACTCACGTCCCGGGTCTTCCTACTAATGTGCTCCGTCTGGTTCTGCTGTTCGGCAACGATCCTGGCGTTCATGTCTGGCATCCTGCACCCTTACTACGTGCTCTCTGCGGTGCCCCCGTTATGTTGCTTGGCTGCGGTGGCCCTTATGTACTTTCTTCGGGGCCTGGACAGCAGCAAGATTCGTTTCACGGCAGCGGTAACTTTCGCCGCTAGCATGATCTTCGCGTTTGTGACGGCTGTCAGGTCCACTGCTGATTTCCCGGGCTTCCCCGTCGCGGTCGTCGTGATGTGGAGCGTTGCCGTTGGTGGGATCCTGCTGCGGCCGCCTCGACAGGTCGTCAGACGGGCAGTCAGCATGCTTTCGATAGGCGTCCTCCTAAGCGGCCCCGTCATTTGGTCCGTGAACACCGTCCTGACCGGCCATGTTGGCGCCGGCGTCATTGCCGGGCCGAGCATTTTCGGAATGCGCACGGACGACAGGGAACGTGCCTCGCCCAAGACGCCCGAAAGCTACCTGTCCGTGATGTTTGGCGACTCGCCCAGCCCGGAACTGATACGTCGCCTACGAGAAACTCCCTCAAGCCAGACGTGGGCTACTGCGGTAATCGGTTCGGAGACAGCCGCAAACTACCAGCTGGAATCGGGACGGGCTGTGCTGCCCCTGGGTGGCTTCGACGGCACAGACCCGTATCCGACTCTGGAGCAATTCCAAAGCCTCGTCAAGGACGGTCGGGTTCAGTCCCTCGCATTCCAGAACCTGCCGCCATTGACATTGGAAGGACGCGGAGAGTCAGCCAGAATATTGCTCTGGGTGAGGGAAAATTTCGTCGCAGAACAGGTCAGCGGGGCTGTTTATTACGAGTTGACGCGATAAGCGCCGTCATACAGCGGAAGCCCGCCCCGCCGAATGGCGGGACGGGCTTCCGGGAAGCGTGATTAGCGCTTGGAGTACTGCTGAGCCTTACGGGCCTTCTTGAGACCAGCCTTCTTGCGCTCGATGACGCGGGCGTCACGACGCAGGTAACCGGCCTTCTTCAGGGTGGCGCGGTTGTTCTCGGCGTCGATCTCGTTCAGTGAACGGGCGATGCCGAGGCGCAGTGCACCGGCCTGGCCGGAGATGCCGCCACCGTGGATGCGGGCAATGACGTCGTAGGCGCCGTCAAGATCGAGGATCTTGAAGGGCTCGTTGACGTCCTGCTGGTGCAGCTTGTTCGGGAAGTAGTTCGCCAGCTCGCGGCCGTTGATGGTCCACTTGCCGGAGCCGGGAACGATGCGGACGCGGGCGACGGCTTCCTTGCGGCGGCCAACAGCTGCGCCGGCAACAGTCAGTGCCGGGCGTTCCTTCTTCGGCGCTTCTGCTTCTGCAGGACCGCTTTCCGAGGTGTAGCTGGTCAGGTTTTCCTCAGCCGGAACGGCCTCGGTGGTCAGTTCTTCGTTCTGAGCCACGATTCTCCTTGTATAGATAAGTTGTTGGTGGCCAGGACTACTGGGCGACCTGGGAAATTTCGAAAGTCTTGGGCTGCTGAGCGGCGTGCGGGTGCTCTGCACCGCGGTAAACCTTCAGCTTGCCCAGCTGCTGTGCAGCGAGGGAGTTCTTCGGGAGCATGCCCTTGATGGCCTTCTCCACGGCGCGAACCGGGTTGGATTCAAGCAGTTCCGCGTAGTTGACGGAGGTCAGACCACCCGGGTAACCGGAGTGGCGGTAAGCGCGCTTCTGCTCGAGCTTGGCGCCGGTGAGGGCAACCTTCTCGGCGTTGATGATGATGACGAAGTCGCCCATGTCCATGTGGGGAGCAAAGGTGGCCTTGTGCTTGCCGCGCAGCAGGATTGCGGTCTGGCTGGCGAGACGACCAAGGACAACGTCGGTGGCGTCAATGACGTGCCACTGGCGGTTGATATCGCCGGGCTTCGGGGTGTACGTACGCACGGTGTTTGCCTCGTTCTTGTTCTGGCGTTCTTGTTTAGGTGTCACGTAAGCGTGTGCACCTACTATCTATGCGCTACCGGAACAGAGGTGAGGGCTCCAAGAATCCAGTGGTCCAGAAGTCTCGAATGTGCCCGAGGAGTAGTTATCCTGCAACCGGATTCTCAGCGGGCACGCATCATCGAGAAAGGACACGCACAACGACTATCAAGAATAGCGGGTATAGAGGCCACTGGTCAAAATAGGCTCTAGGTAGACAGTCTGCGCCGGACCTGATGCTCGGGTCCGGCGCCGTGGACCATGAACAACTCCGAGCTTAGGTGCCCTGTTGACTGAAATGCCCCCGGCCGCCCTGCTGGTAATCGCTTGCGCCCTCCTGGGCCTCGCCGCGGCACCCGCTGCCCTTCTCATCACGCGCCGGTTACTGCCCGATATCGAGCTAGGGCACGTCCGCTGGCACGCTAGGGCCGGCGCAATTGCAAACGGCGTGCTGTTCGGAGCGATGGCTTGGCGGTTCGGCTGGTCCTGGGTGCTGCCGGCCTACCTTTTCCTCTGCGCAGCTGGATTTGTGCTCTCCCGAATCGATCTTCAGCACAAGTTATTGCCCAACAGGCTCGTTGTTCCCACCCTCGGAATCGGTCTAGGACTATTGCTAATGGACGCCGGCATGAACCAGCGATGGGGAAATCTGCTCGTAGCAGTCATCGGATGCGCCGCAACTTTCGTGATCTACCTGATTTTGGCGGTTATTTCCCCCCGTGGAATGGGCATGGGCGACGTAAAGCTCTCGGCACCACTTGGTTTGTACTTGGGCTACCTCTCGATAGGTCACTTGATACTCGGGATAGCCCTTGGTTTTATTGTGGGCGCCGTGACCAGTGTGCTCCTTGTTACGGGCGGGTTTGCGGGCCGAAAGACGGCTGTGCCCTTCGGCCCGTCCATGTTCGCGGGATGCCTGCTGGCCGTTCTATGGGCCGCCGAAGTGGGGCGGATTCTCCTGCCCACAGTCTTCCCTCGATAGCCCTTTCCGAGTACACCAAGTAGTCGCGTACTTGGGTAGCGCGGTTATAGGGATGTAACACCAAGTAGACGCCCGATTCTGGTGTCTAAAAGACGAGTACATCCACTCATTGTGGGGCTATTTGTGACTCCTGTATTCCTTTGTGTATCGAAGTTCCAGCAACACCTTTTTGGGGGGAGCGGGAATTCGAAGCCAATTCAGCACTCACAAAAGGAACACAAAATGAACTCTGCACTGGTCTCCATGGTTGCCTTTATCGCCGGCGTCAAGAACCGGCTCACTCGCGAAGAGAAGGGCGCCACGATGGTGGAGTACGGCATCATGGTCGCCTTCATCGCCGTCCTGGTTATGGCCGCTGTCATCATCCTCGGCCCGCAGATTGCGGCCCTGTTCACGTCAGTTTCGGCAAAGCTCTAGTCGACGAGGTTGCGGTGGCCATAAGTGCCACCGCAACCAACCCTTCGCACAGCCAGCTGGGGAACTCTTCGAGTGGCCGGCACCGAAGGCTGAAATTTTGGTCTTATACAAGGAGCAAGTCATGAACTCGTTCATAGCAACAATCAATGCCGTTCTTCACACAGCAAAAGGCAAGCTGCAAGAGGAAAAGGGCGCCACGATGGTCGAGTACGGCATCATGGTCGCCTTCATCGCCGTTGTGGTGATGGCTGCGGTCATCATCCTCGGCCCGAAGGTCGCCGACCTCTTCACTTCTGTTTCGGCAGCTCTTTAGAAAATTTGTTCAACGGAGCTGACGACGCTTTGGGCTCTGGCGGTGGGCATAACCGCCGTCAGGGCCCATTCCACTTATAGGAAACATTCACCGCTCTAACAAAAGGTTTGGGGAGACGGTCTTGAAGTCAAAACGGAAAGAACGCGGCGCAGTGGCCGTTGAGATGGCGATCGTTCTCCCGCTGCTACTACTGGTTCTTATCGGGATCATCGAATTCGGCCGAGTGCTAAATGTCCAGGTCTCACTGACCCAGGCGGCCCGTGAAGGGGCCAGGTACGCAGCCATCCATCACAGCGACTCGTCACTGGACGTAAGCGCCGTGGCCTTGGCGGCGGCACCGTCCCTTTCGGGGCTCCCGGTGACGGTCACACACAATGCGGGCAGCTGTACGTCCGGCACAAATGTCACGGTCACCACCAAGGTGACCATGTCCTCAATGACAGGCTTCCTCGACGCCGGCTTCTTCGGCCAGCCGGTTATTTTCCCGCTGTCCATGACTGGAGTAGGAGTAATGCGATGCGGCGGTTGATTCCACAACGTTTCGCCCACCATCGGGCCGTGCGTGCAGCAGAGCGCGACGAGCGCGGCGCCGCGTCTGTCATCGTGGCAGTGCTCCTCGTTGTCTTGATGGGGTTCGGGGCCCTAGCCGTTGACGTCGGCGCCATGTATGCGGAAAAAGCCCAACTGCAGAATGGAGCCGACGCTTCCGCGTTGGCTATCGCAAATGACTGTGGCAAAGGATCATGCGGCAGTTACAACGCGACGGGGAGTGCACTAGCCAACAGCAACAGCAACGACAACTCCAGCGGAATTGCGTCCATAACGTTCCCGACCACCACATCGGTCCGGGTTGAAACCAACACGCGTCAGGCCGGCTCAGGAGTCAACAGCTTTTCCCTTTTCTTCGCCCGCGTGATGGGTTTCGACACTACGGATATCCGAGCTGTGGCCGAGGCACGCTGGGGGGCGCCGACCAAGGCAACAACCCTTCCGTGGACTATCAGCAAGTGCGTCTTCGAGAAGTACTTAACGCCAAGCCAGCTTGCCGAGCTGAACTCAACCGGTGACTTCACGGGCAATCCGACCCCGACGCACATTCTCCTGCGTTACGACGAAAATACTCCGGATTACCCTGGTTGCCCGCCGCAGAATGGTTACGCTGAGGGCGGCTTCGGCTGGCTGGACCGGGACACTGGCTGCTCGGCAAACATCGACATCGCCAATTCGGAAATTGGCAACGACCCCGGCAATGATTTTCCGAGCGAATGCAATGGCATCCTGGCCACACTCCTGATGGAGCCCGTCCTCATTCCAGTGTTCAGCACCGCGACAGGAAACGGGCAGCACGCTACATACGCCTTGGTTGGATTCTTGGCATTCAAGGTCACCGGCTACAAGTTCGGCGGTGGGCCATCGCTGACAAATCTTGACTCCGCCGCACCGTCCTGCACGGGCAACTGCAGGGGTATCCAGGGGTACTTCACCCGTTATGTCTCCTTGGCCGAGGGCCTCGCCTTAGGCGGTTCAGGAACTCCCAACTACGGAGGATCCGGGGTAGCACTCACGCAGTAGAAACAAGCCGTTCTCATCGCGGAACGGATGCACTCACACACTAAGAAGGAGCATCTAAAGTGAAATCACGCCTACTGGGAGGCATTGCAGCGCTGCTGCTGGCAATCACTGGAACCGTACTACTTGTCGTATACGTCCAGGGAGCTGACAACAGGGCATTGCAAGGACTGGATCCCGTAAATGTACTCGTCGTCAAAGAATCTGTCCCTGCCGGCACAAAGGCAGAAGACCTGAACGGTAAGGTCCAACTGGAGTCGATGCCTCAATCTGCAGTGCCGGAGGGCGCCCTCGACAAGCTAAGCGAGCAGGGGGGAAAAGTCACCTCCGTGGCTTTGGAACCCGGCGAGCAACTCCTTTCAGCCAGGCTAGTCGATCCTCGGGACCTGCGGCCGGGAACGGTGCCGGTACCTGAGGGGCTTGAAGAGGTCACTTTCCTGTTGGCACCAGATCGGATCCTGGGCGGACGGCTCGAAGCAGGAGACAAAGTAACAGTCTTCAGCTCCTTCAAGGCGGAGGATGCAATGCCGGACAATGCCAACGTTCCGGCCGAAGTCAAGGGATGGAAGCAGTCCACCGGGCTCCTCTTCCACGATGTACTTGTCACAGCTGTCCAGAAAGCCGAGCCGGACGCTAAGTCGGGGTCCTCAGACAATGCCGTTGCGATGCCGAACGGTTCCGCCTACGTGACTGTCGCCCGCAGCGACGCCGACGCCTCCAAAATGATCTATGGGGCGGAGTTCGGTACCCTCTGGCTGTCCAAGCAGACGGCGTCCACGGCTAAGTCCAATCCTCCCATTACGACGTTCGGTGGGCTGTACTGATGAGCCGCTTTGTCGCAGTCACGGCGGTGCGCGACTTTGAGGGCCGCGTCCGCCAGGCCATCGCAGGGGCCTTGCACGGAGAACTGCAGACCCTCAATCCGGAGGTATTGTCCGGTGGACCTGATGATGTGTTCAAGCAGCTCAATGGTGCACCGCCCGAGGTTCTGATCCTCGGACCCGGCGTAACAGCTGAAGCCGCGTTGAAACTGGCTACGGTCTTTGACCTCCAGTACCCGGAGATCAGCCTTCTGCTTGTTGCGGAGCCCAGCCCAGACTTGGTGTTGAAGGCCATGCATTCGGGGATCCGCGATGTTGTCACGCCAGAAATTGAAGTCAACGATCTGCGAGTGCTACTGGAACGAGCGTGCCTCGCCGCAGCCAGCCGCCGGCGAGGCATGGGCCCCGCTGCCGAACCTGACCAGGACCGTGGGCGGGTCATTGCGGTGATGTCACCCAAGGGTGGCGTCGGGAAAACCACAGTCGCAACGAATCTTGCAATTGGTTTAGGCAAGGTTGCCCCGATGAGCGTAGTTCTCGTGGATCTGGACCTTCAGTTCGGAGACGTTGCGTCGGGATTGCAGCTCGAACCGGAACACTCCATCACGGAGGCAGTTCACGGCGCCGCATCGCAGGATTCGATGGTTTTGAAGGCGTTTCTGACCGTCCATCCGGCGGGCATCTATGCACTCTGCGCTCCCCGCACGCCATCCGAATCTGACTACATCACAGCCGACCACGTCAGTCGCCTGCTGAATCAACTGGCGAGCGAGTTCAAATACGTCGTGGTCGACACCGCACCAGGTCTGGGGGAACACGTCCTTGCGACCCTGGAGCTGGCTACAGACGGCGTATGGGTCTGTGGCATGGATGTTCCCAGTGTCCGCGGGCTCCGCAAGTGTTTCACTGTCCTTAAGGAGCTCCAGTTGCTGCCGCAGGGACGGCATACCGTCCTGAATTTCGCTGATCGCAAAAGCGGACTGTCGGTACAGGATGTTGAAGCGACAATCGGGGTCCCGATAGATGCAGTGGTGCCACGATCCCGGACTTTGCCGTACTCGACGAATCGCGGGATACCCGTTCTGCAGAGCACTTCCAGGGACTCGGCCACCAAAGGCCTGAAGAAGCTGGTAGACCGCTTTGACCCCCAGTGGGTGTCCTCTAATCACAACAAATTGCACCGACGGGTGGTTGTCTCATGAAACTCTCAGACCGACTTTCCAGGACGCAGCGGGAGGGTGCCTCACAGCCTCCCAACGGAACAATCGATGAAGCTCCCGTCTCAGGGCCCGCCTCTTCAATTCCTTTCGCGTCACCGGCTGCGGGCGGGAGCCCAATCGCCCTCGCCACCGCGCCCTCGCTCGGAGGCGGCCCCGTCGTCCCTGTTGTCGACGCGTTGGCCGGGCTGAAGCAACGCGCGGCACTCGCACTATTTGAGCGGATGGGAACGCGTTTCGGCGACACCTCGGCGTCCGAAGAAGATCTCCGCGCAAGCGCCGTTGAAGAACTATCGGCGGTGATTGATCAGGAGCAGGTTCCGCTTTCGCCCGAAGAACGACGTCGCCTCATCCGTGACGTTGCCGACGAAGTCATGGGCTTGGGTCCGCTTCAGCGCCTCCTGGAGGATCCGGCTGTAACCGAAATCATGGTCAATCGTTCCGATCAAATCTACGTGGAACGTAACGGACGTCTCTCACTGACCGGATCACAGTTCAGCTCGGATGATCACTTGCGGAAGGTAATCGAGCGCATCGTCTCCAAAGTGGGCCGCCGCATCGATGAATCGTCTCCGCTCGTCGATGCAAGGCTGGAAGACGGTTCGCGTGTGAATGCGATCATCCCGCCCTTGGCTGTGAACGGACCATCACTTACCATCCGTAAGTTCAGCCAGGTCCCGTTGACTGTGCAGAACCTCATTGACTGGGGGTCCATGACTCCGGAAATGGCGGAGCTCCTCAGCGCATGTGTGCGAGCACGGCTGAATATCATCGTCTCTGGCGGAACAGGAACAGGCAAGACGACACTTCTCAACGTCCTTTCCTCCTTCATTCCCGAGGACGACAGGATCGTCACCATCGAGGACGCGGTGGAACTGCAGTTGCAGCAAGAGCACGTGGTCCGGTTGGAAAGCCGGCCACCCAATATCGAGGGCAAGGGTGCAGTGCCCATTCGCGAACTCCTCAGGAACTCGCTCCGCATGCGTCCTGACCGCATCATTGTCGGCGAAGTCCGTGGCGGCGAATCACTGGACATGCTCCAGGCCATGAACACCGGCCACGATGGCTCGTTGTCCACCGTTCACGCTAACGCTCCGCGCGATGCCGTTGCCCGACTTGAAACGCTGGTCCTCATGGCCGGGATGGACCTTCCCTTGCGGGCCATACGGGAGCAGATAGCGTCCGCCGTTGACCTGATCATCCAGGTAACCCGTCTGCGTGACGGAAGCCGCCGGGTCACACATGTCACCGAAGTTCAAGGCATGGAGGGAGAAATCGTTACGCTCCAGGATGCCTTCGTCTTCGACTATTCCGCAGGTATGGACGCCCAAGGCAGGTTTCTTGGAAAGCCGGTTCCCACAGGAATCCGTCCTCGGTTCCTGGATCGTTTCGCTGATCTGGGCATCGCAGTATCCCCGGGCGTCTTCGGTGCGGCTTCGGCTCCGGTTTCTTCAGGGAGGCGGTGATCATGGATTCGCCGGCCGTCCTCGGTTTTGCCATCTGTTTGTGCCTTGCCGCATTGATATTGGTCTTCCTTGTAGTGCTTAAGCCGCGTTACGGTGCCATCCCCATGGAGCGCCGCCGGAACTCGTCTCAGCCGCAAGCATCAACAGTTAGCCGCTTCACTCAATCAGCCGTAACCGCCGTTGACGGAGTTATCGGCGAATCGGGGGGCCCCTACAACAGGGCAGTGCTCTACAACGCCGGGGTCAAGATGTCGCCGGCCGACTTCACGGTGGCGGTAGGGATCGGGTCTGTGTTCGCAGGTGTATTCGCCTGGTTCCTGACGCACATTTTGATCGGATTCCTCGTAGCAGCAGCTACGCCGTTTGCCACCAAACTGGTCCTCAACATTCTCACGGACAAGCGCCGCGGAAAGTTCGAAGCCCAACTGACAGACACCATCCAGATGTTGATTGGAGGCCTCCGCGTCGGTCACAGCGTAATGCGGTCCATCGAGGCAGCGTCACTGGAGGCGGATGCTCCGACATCGGAGGAACTTGCCCGGATCGTCAATGAGACCCGGATTGGCAAGGACGCACGCGTGGCAATCGAGGACGCCGCGGATCGCATGGACAGTGAAGATTTCCGGTGGATTGCCCAGGCTGTCCAGATCAACAGGGAAGTCGGCGGGGACCTAGCCGAAGTGCTCGAACAAGTGGCCGCAACCATTCGCGAACGAAGCGACATCAAGGGCCAGATCCGGTCTCTCAGTGCCGAAGGGAAAATGTCGGCGTACATCCTGATGGCACTGCCAGTCGGCGTTGCTTTGTTCCTAGGGGTCATCAATCCGGGATACCTCAACGTGTTCGTCGAACACTTCGTCGGGATCATCCTCATGGTGCTCAGCGTCATCATGTTCATCGTCGGCGGCTTCTGGCTTAGCCGGATCGTCAAGATCAAGTTCTAGGGGGATTCCAAATGAACATCACAGTCCTGGCGCTAATAGCGCTGGTTGTTATCCCGGTCACCTTCCTGGCGTGGTCGCTCGTGTCGATCGACCGGCGGGGGATGGTGGCAGTCCAAACGAACTTGGGCCAGGGATTCAGTGTCAACGGGAACGCTGCCATCCAGCGGACCCCGGCTCTCCTGGGTGCTGCGAAGAGATTGACTCCGACCGGCTACGTCGGAAAGCTCGACCGCTGGCTGTCTCTGGCCGGAAGACCAGCGTCCATGCCGCTAGACAGGCTCCTTGTTGCCAAGCCCAGCCTGGCGCTTGGCGGCGCGATGTTGGGGCTGCTGCTCTTCAGCAACAGCCCATCGCCTCAGACGTTTGCCTTGGGATTGGCAATCACCGCGTTCTTCTATTTCCTGCCGGACCTGCTCATCTACAACAAGGGAATCAAGCGCCAGCAGGAAATAGAAATGGAGCTGCCCAATACGCTCGATCAGATGCTCATTTCAGTAGAAGCCGGGCTGGGATTTGAAGCCGCAATGGCTCGCGCTGGACAAAACGGCACCGGAGCGCTGGCCCAAGAGCTGGTCCGGACCCTCCAGGACATCCAGGTAGGACGTCCCCGGCAGGAGGCCTACGCTGCACTGGCGGCACGGTCTTCTGTTCAGGACCTCCGGAGCTTTGTTCGCGCGGTGGTCCAAGCTGACAAGTACGGCATCGGGATTGCAAAGGTACTTCGGATGCAAGCCAAGCAATCCAGGATCAAGCGGCGCCAGCGGGCCGAAGAGAAGGCCATGAAGCTTCCGGTCAAGGTGCTGTTTCCCTTGTTGCTTTGCATCTTCCCCGTCCTGTTCATCGTGATCCTGGGGCCGGCCGCAATCAACATCATGAAGGCGTTTAGCTAGGGCTTTCCAACGGCCAGAGTTCTGGCCGCACAGACCCGGGCTCCTTGGCACCCAGAACCGAGGAGTCCGTTGCCACCCGGCAGCGAGGAGTAGGATCTCGCACCGGGCGAAGGCCCTGAGCGCGTGTGAGTGCTCGTTCAGGGCCTTCGTGGGAAAAAATCACCATATCGCTCGGGTGTCTGCCAAGGACTCCTTCAGCCGCAAGGTTGAGGGAGTCCTTATGTGTGAGGAAGCCGCCTGCAGTCCCAGCAAATCCGCAGATTAAGCGCAGGTTTGGCGCTGCCCATACGCAATGCGAGCAGGCTTGGCGAAGGATGCACCAAGATCCAACCGAAAGCGGTCACACGGTTGCTATTTTTTTGGCAGAGCTGGTGCAGGACCAGCCCACCCAAACTCGCTCAGGAGTCCCCATGCTTTCTCTCCACACCAACCTCATGATCCGCCTTCGCAGCGACGAAAAGGGCGCTACCGCCGTCGAATACGGCATCATGGTTGCCCTCATCGCCGTCGTGATCATCGTAGCCGTCACCATTCTCGGCGGAACTTTGACCGATATGTTTACCCAGGTGTCGTGCTCAGTCAGCGGTGGCACTTACGGTGCCGGCGCTGAGGCCGGGCTGGGAACCTGCACCCCCAAGGCCGCCCCGTAAGGCGCTAGCCCACCCTCCCGACGCGCCCCGGCACGTCCACCAACCGAAGTGGCGGCGGCATCCAAGCCGCCGCCACTTCGGCTGTCTTCACCACACCATCAGCCAGAGGAAAGGCACCACCATGTCCAGGGCATCCGAGCGCGGAGCTGTTGCGGTCGAGTTTGCGATCCTGGCGCCCGTCCTCATCATGTTGCTCTTGGGCATCGTCGAATTCAGCCGGGCTTACAACGCCCAGGCCTCACTCTCCGCCGCAGCCCGCGAAGGCGTGCGCGTCATGGCTATCTCCAACAAAGTCTCTGATGCCAACAAGGCTGCGAGGGATACTGCGGTATCGCTTCAGCCCGGGCTGAAGGACACGAACATCGTTTTCAAGAATCTCGACACCGGCACCACCAGTTGTGCACCGGGTAACCGCATCACCGTCATCATCAGCTACAACCTCTCAACCATGACCGGCATCGCCGGCCCGTTCGCCATGACCGGTAAAGGGGCCATGCTATGCGGCGGCTAAGTCACCCCGGGCATAAATACGACGGCGAACGCGGCGCCGTGAGCGTGATCGTTGCCGTCATGCTTGTGGTGCTGTTGGGCTTTGGGGCCATAGCCGTGGACGTCGGCATGCTCTACGCCGAACGAACCCAGCTACGAAACGGAGCAGACGCAGCGGCGCTGGCCATTGCCCAAAAATGCGCCAAGAGCGCCCCCAGCTCGATCGACGCAGACTGTTCCACCACTTCCACTCTGGCCGCAAGCCTTGCCAACTCGAACGCCAATGACGCCCGCAGCAACATCAAATCCACCGTGCTGGATAAGGCCGCTCGCAGCGTCACGGTCACGGCCGGCGCACAGGAGAAAGGCAGGACTCCCAACGAAGTCTCGCTGTTCTTTGCCCGGGTGCTGGGCATGAACTCGACCGAAGTCAATGCCCGTTCAACAGTCGTGTGGGGCAGCCCCGAAAAAGGGACGACTCCCTTTCCCATCACTGTGTCGGTCTGCCAGGTCCGCAACAGTACGGACATCATGCAGTTGCTCCAACTGCACGGAAAAAACGCGAACGTGGACTGCAACTACGGTCCATCGGGCGCGTTCGTTGAGGGCGGTTTCGGTGGCCTCAAACAAGATATCGGCCAATGCGGCGCCTTCATCGACGTCGCCAAGAGCACAGCCGGAGGAGATACCGGCAACAATGCGCCGCCAAACTGCGAGGCCACGTTGAACGGCTGGGCGGCGGACATGAACGCAAACAAAGACGTCTTCGTGTTGCTGCCGATCTTCAATTCCGTCACCGGAACCGGTACCAACGCTATCTACGGACTGACCACTTTTGCCGCGTTCAAAGTTGCCGGATGGAAAGTTGGCAGCTCGGGCCTTCCGTACACCTTTCGCAACCGGGCCCCTGACGTTCCGGCCGCACTCGAATGCAGGGAACCATGCCGCGGAATCATCGGAACCTTCGTCAAGTATGTTTCCCTGGCCAACGGCTACACGCTCGGCCCCGTCAACCCCGACGGCGCGACTGTCGTTGCCCTCAGCAAATAGTTTCGTCCACCCCGCATGTTTAACCACAGGAGCAGTCAGTGAAGTCACGTTTGTTGGCAGGAGTGGTGGCAGTCCTGTTGGCCATCGTCGGGGCGGTGCTTGTCGTCACTTACGCCCAGGGCGCTGACCAGCGGGCAGTCAAGGACCTGGATCCGGTGGGAGTTCTGGTGGTCACCAAAGCGATCCCGGCCGGCGCAACCGTGGACACAGTGAAGGCATCGGTGGCCCTGGAGCAGGTGCCCGGCACCGCCGTCGCAAAATCCGCGCTGGACACCCTCGAAGATTCCGCCGGCAAGGTGGCCGCCTCGAATCTCGTCCCGGGCGAACAGCTGCTGAAGGAAAAAATGGTGGAACCTGAAGACCTCCAGACCTCCGGTTCAGTCAAAGTCCCGGCAGGCCTCCAGGAAGTCTCGTTCCAGCTGGAGCCGCAGCGCATGGTGGGCGGGCGCCTTCAACCGGGCGACCACGTGGGCGTCTTCATCTCCATGAAAACAGGCGGCATCGAGGCGAAGTCGGACAGAGAGACCACCCAGCTCTCCATCCACAAGGTCCTGGTCACCGCCGTCCAGCGCGCCCCCGAGGGAGCCGCCGCCAACCCGGCGCCGTCGGCGAGCGCCGGAACGGACCCTAATCCCCGGGACGTGAACCTCCCCACCGGCTCCCTGATGATCACCGTTGCAGTCAACGACATCAACGCCGGCAAGATCGTATTCGCGTCCGAGTTCGGAGATGCCATCTGGCTCACCCGCGAACCCCTCGACGCCGAGGACAACGGACCGCGCATCATGATCCGGCCGGACGTCTACAAATGAGCCGCTTCACCCTCATCACACCGGACGTCGACTTCGACGGCCGCCTCCGCCAGGCCGTTGCCGGCGGTCTCCAAGGCGGCGTGCAGACCTTCTTCACAAGCGTGCTCCCCGCCGATCCCAACGACCTGTTCGCAGCCCTCAACCAGGAACTGACCGAGGTGCTCATCCTGGGACCCGACGTCCCCGTCGATGAAGCCCTCCGGTTTGCCACGGTGATGAACGTCCGGTTCCCGGAACTGAGCGTCATCCTCGCCGCCGAACCGGACCCGGACTTCATCCTGCAGGCAATGCGCGCCGGCATCAGGGACATCCTCTCCCCCGGCTCCGATCCCGCCCAGATCCGGGTGCTCCTGGAACGCGCCAACCAATCGTTTGCCAGCAGATACCGTGTTCAGGCCGCCCCGCCAATGACGGAATCCAACAAGGGCCTCGTGATCGGGGTCTTCTCCCCCAAGGGCGGTGTCGGCAAAACCACCATCGCCACCAACCTCGCCATCGGCCTGGGCAAGATCGCCCCGATGAGTGTGGTGATCGTGGACCTGGACCTGCAGTTCGGCGACGTCGCCTCCGGACTCTACCTCGATCCGCAGCACACCGTCACGGACGCAGTGTCCCCCGCTGCGAGCCAGGACTCCCTGGTCCTCAAGGCCTTCCTGACGGTCCACCCCGGCGGCATTTACGCCGTGTGCGCTCCCCCCACTCCCGTTGATGCGGACGAGATCACCCCGGACCAGGTCAGCCGGCTGCTGGAACAGCTGTCGGAGCAGTTCCAGTACGTGGTGGTGGACACCGCACCGGGGCTTCCCGAAATCGGCCTGGCTGCCATGGAGCAGTGCACCGATGTGGTGTGGGTCAGCGGGATGGACATCCCCAGCGTCCGCGGCCTGCGCTCCGGCCTGGAAGTGCTGCGCCAGCTGGAAATCCTCCCCGAGACCAGGCACGTGGTGCTGAACATGGCCGATTCCAAGCTGGGCCTGACCGTCCAGGACCTCGAATCGACCATCGGCGCGCCCGTGGACGTGAGCATTCCGAGGTCCCGCGCCGTCGCCCTGTCCACCAACCGCGGCATCCCCGTCCTCCAGGAATCAGCCAAGGACCCGGCAAGCAAGAGCCTGAACCAGCTCGTCGACCGTTTCAACCCCGCCTGGCGGGCCAAATCCCAACGCAAACTGCACCGAAGGGTCGTGGTCTAGATGAAACTTTCAGAACGCATCAGCGCGGTGCAAGCGAAGTCGCAGTCACGCACCCAAATTGCAGCGCCGCTACAGACCTCGCGCACCGCCACCGCAACGCTGGAACGGGAACGCCCGGAATTGCCGGCCCCGCAGCCGGAACCGTGGGCTCCGGTGAGGACGGACAAACGGACGACGACGGCGGCACCGGCTGCCGCCGTCGTCGTACCTTCCGCGGCGCCTGACCATGCGGAAGAGGCGAAACCGAAAGCCCAGCAGCCGGTGGACGCGTTTGCCGCGCTGAAGGAGCGGGCGGCCACGGCGCTGTTCGAGCGCATGGGTGCCCGCTTCAACGATTCGGCCATCACCGAGCTGGAGCTCCGGACGTCCGCCCGTGAGGAGCTCACCCGCATCATCGACGCCGAACAGGTGCCGCTCTCCTCGGAGGAACGCACGCGCCTGGTCCAGGACGTCGCCGACGACGTGCTGGGCTACGGTCCCCTGCAGCGGCTGCTGGACGACCCCGCCGTCACCGAAATCATGGTCAACCGGATGGACCAGATCTACGTCGAACGCAAGGGCCACCTCACGCTGGCCGATTCCCGCTTCAGCTCGGAAGAACACCTGCGGAAGGTCATCGAGCGCATCGTGTCCAAGGTAGGCCGCCGCATTGACGAATCCTCGCCCCTGGTGGATGCCCGGCTGGAAGACGGCTCCCGCGTCAACGCGGTGATCCCGCCGCTGGCCGTGGGCGGATCGTCGCTGACGATCCGAAAATTCAGCAAGGTTCCGCTCACCGTCCGGAACCTGATCGACTACGGCACTCTGACTCCTGAGATGGCAGAGCTCCTCAACGCCTGCGTCAAGGCCAAGCTCAACATCATCGTCTCGGGCGGCACGGGCACCGGGAAGACCACCCTCTTGAACGTGCTCTCCTCGTTCCTGCCCTCGGACGAACGGATCGTCACCATCGAGGACGCCGTGGAACTGCAGATCCAGCAGGAACATGTGGTCCGGCTGGAAAGCCGCCCGCCCAATACCGAAGGCAAGGGCGAAGTGACCATCCGCGAACTGCTGCGGAACTCGCTGCGTATGCGCCCCGACCGCATCGTGGTGGGTGAGGTCCGCGGCGGCGAGTCGCTGGACATGCTCCAGGCCATGAACACCGGCCACGACGGTTCCCTGTCCACGGTGCACTCCAATTCCCCGCGTGATGCCGTGGCGCGCCTGGAAACCCTGGTGCTCATGGCCGGGATGGACCTGCCGCTGCGGGCCATCCGGGAACAGATAGCCTCGGCGGTTAACCTGATCGTCCAGATTTCACGCCTGCGGGACGGCAGCCGCCGCATCACCCACGTGACCGAGGTGCAGGGCATGGAAGGTGACATCGTCACGCTGCAGGACGCCTTTGTTTTCGACTACTCGGCCGGCGTCGACGCCCAGGGCCGCTTCCTCGGACGGCCGGTTGCCACCGGGATCCGCCCGCGCTTCATCGACCGCTTCGAGGACCTCGGAATCCACGTCTCCCCCGCCGTCTTCGCCACGCCCGCGGGGCCCGGAACCAGCGGGCCTTCCGGGCAGGGAGGGCCCTCCGGTCCTGGCCGGCACGGCGGCCATGCGGCCCCCTCCGGCCACGGAACGGCCTAGGGGCGCCATGCTCATGACCATCGGAGCCGCGCTCCTTTTCCTTGCACCGCTGCTGCTCGGCGTGGCGATACTGATCCCCGGCGCTCCGGAGATCGCACTCAGCCGTCGCCGGCCGTTCGCCTTTGACCCGCCCTCGCGGCTGACACGCCTGGCCAACCTCACCGTCGGCGCCCTGGACCGGTTCCTGGCCGCCCGGAATGTCCGCCTCTACAACCGGGAGGCACTGGAAACGGCCGGTGTCCGGCTCACCCAGGCCGAGTTCATTGTCCTGGTGATCGCCGGCGCCATCGTGGGCGCCCTGGTGGGCCTGGTCATCGGCGTGCCCGCCGTGTCCGTCCTGCTCGTCATCCTCGCCCCCTTCGTGGGGCACCTGGTGCTCGGCTTCCTGGCCGGCAAGCGGCGTGCCAAGTTCGACCAGCAGCTCGGCGACACCCTCCAGCTCCTCGCCGGCGGGCTGCGGGCCGGCCACAGCATCCTCCGCGCCATCGATGCCGCCGCTGCCGAGTCCCAAAGCCCCACCTCGGAAGAAATGCGCCGGGTCATCACCGAAACCAGCCTGGGCCGGGACCTGCTGGCCTCCCTGACGGACACCTCGGAACGCATGAAGAACGAGGACTTCGTCTGGATCGCGCAGGCCATCCAGATCAACCGCGAGGTGGGCGGCAACCTGGCGGAGGTCCTCGACCAGGTCAATGAAACGATCCGGGAAAGGTCCGAGATCAAGGGCCATATCAAGGCACTCGCGGCGGAGGGCAAGTTCTCCGCCTACATCCTGATTGCCATGCCCATCGGCATCGTGCTGATGCTGATGGCGGTGAACCCCGGCTACATGGACGCCATGTTCACGCACCCCCTGGGCTGGGCCATGATGGCCGGATCCGTGGTGCTCATGACCATCGGCAGCCTGTGGATGCGCAAAATCATCGATCTGAAATTTTGAGGTGTCCATGAATCCCGTGGTGCTCGCCTCGCTCCTCCTGGTCTGCCTCCCCGTAGGCTACCTGGCATGGTCCGTCCTGTCCGTGGACCGCAAGTCCCGGACCGCAACAGTGGCCATCCTCAACCGTGGCAGGAGGGCTGCCGACGTCCCCGAAAAGACCCGGGGCAATTTGCTCGACAGGATCGGCTACGGCCTGACACCCGCCGCCTATGTCCGCAAACTCGACCGGCTGCTCTCCCTGGCCGGCCGGCCCGTTGCCTGGCCCCTGGGCCGCATCCTCGCGGCGAAGCCCGTCCTCGGACTGGTGGGGGCCTCCCTTTTCATCCTCATCAGCATGAGCAGCCCCAAACCGATGATCAAACTCGCCGGCCTGTTCCTGCTCTTCCTGGGTTACTTCATCCCGGACCTGCTCCTGTACAGCAAAGGCATGGAGCGCCAGAAGGCCATGCAACTGGAACTCGCCAACACCCTGGACCAGATGCTGATCTCCGTGGAAGCCGGCCTCGGCTTCGAGGGTGCCATGGCCCGGGCAGGCGAAAACGGCAAGGGCCCGCTGGCCGAGGAAATCATCCGCACGCTGCAGGACATGCAGGTGGGACGAAGCCGGCGGGAGTCCTACATCGCGCTGGCCGAGCGGACCAACATCCCGGAGCTGCGCAGCTTCGTCCAGGCGATCGTCCAGGCCGACACCTACGGCATCGCCATCAGCCGGGTCCTGCGGATCCAGGCGAAGGTCATGAGGGTGAAGCGACGGCAACGCGCGGAGGAAAAAGCCATGAAGCTGCCCGTGATGATCCTGTTCCCGCTGCTGTTCTTCATCTTCCCGGTGCTGTTCATCGCCATTCTGGGCCCCGCCGTCATCAACACCGTTGTCACATTCAGCAGTCAATAGAGTGCCCAAAGTGACACCGATCACCGCTTGTTACCCCAAGAGACTCAAGGTTTGCACAATATCTGCCTAGGTCGAGCGAATTGACAGATTCAGGAAGTAGCGTTGTCATATGTCCATTTCAGGCAGCTGTACCGAAGACGAAGGTGCGGACCACATCTGCACCCTTCCCTCGGCTGCCCCGGGCACTGACGCCAGCCTGGCTTTTGAGGAAATCCCGCTCGTGGACCTCCTGGTGCTGCAGGACCTTGAAAGCCAGCTGGCCCAGCCGGCCGTCGCCAGGAAGTTCGCCCTGGATTACATCGAAATCTGGGATCAGCGCTACGTGAACCTGAGGAACGCAATTTCCGGCCAGGACCGCACCACCGCACTCGATGCCGCGATCAGCCTGAAGATCGGCTCGGCAATGGTGGGAGGCCTCCGCCTGGCCCGCCTTGCGGAAGACGTCGAGGCCATCATCCGGTCAGGGTGCTGGGACAAGGGCCAGTCAATGCTGGCCCTCATCGCAGAACTCGGCCGCGAAACCGTTGCGCAGCTGCGCCGGAGCTACCTGCCGGCAGGCCACTCGGCCGAGTAGCCCGCCGGGCCGTTGGTAGCCCGATCGGCCAGGCAGCCTGCCGGAGCCGCTAGAGCTTGGCGGCTCCCAGCCGGTACCCCACGCCCCGCACGGTCTGCAGCAATTGCGGCGTGTGGGCATCCTCGTGGAGCTTTTTGCGGAGGTTGCCGATGTGGACCTCCACGGCACGCTCGTCAGCCTCGCTGATGTACGTGTCGTCCTGGTAGTAGTCCCCTCGGACCACTTTCACCAGGTCAGCCCGCGTGCACACACCGCCGCCGGCCCGCAGCAGTTCCTCCAGCAACACAAACTCGCTGCGCGTCAGCTCCAGTTCCTTGCCGGCCAGTTCGGCGGACCGTGTCCGGGGGCTGAGCCTGAGATCGCGGTGCTCCAGGACGTCCCTGGTGCCGGTTCCGTGCGCTGCCCCGGTTCCATGCGCTGCCCCGGTTCCGTGCGCGGCGCCGGGTTGGGCATGCGGTGCCGGTTTCGCCGGCGCCGGCTGCTGCTGTGCGTCCTGCCGCAGCCCGTCCTGGCGTTGCGCGCCGCTGTACCGTGGCCGCCGCATCATGGCCGCCACCCTCGCGCGGAGTTCCAGGGGACGGAACGGCTTGGTGATGTAGTCGTCCGCGCCCGAGTGCAGGCCGGTCAACATATCCGGTTCTTCGCTCCGGCCTGTCAGCATCACCACGTAGGCATCACTGAACTGCCGGATGCGCCGCAGCACCTCGTAGCCGTCAATGTCCGGCAGCCCCACATCCAAGGTGACAATATTCGCCTGTTGATGTCGTACCAATTCCACGCCTTCGCGGCCGTCCGAGGCGGTGTGCACCTCAAACCCCGCTTGAAGGAAGACCGATTCCAACAAGTTACGTATGTCCTTGTCGTCCTCGACAACCACAGCTACTCCCAGATCGCTCATGGTCAACCCCATAAATCCCCAGACCCCATGCAAGCATCTGCCCATCGCAAATGCCTGTTACACCCCCCAAAGGACTACGCTACAAGAAATCTCGCTTATTGGCGGCTCTTTTTCCGTGGCAGATGTATGAATGTCAATTAGCATGACTTCACAGTAAACAATGACGTCCAAGAAAGGCCCGGGCCCCATGATTGCCACCATTCGCCACCAGCATTCGCCCGGCCAAGGTGAGTGGGCCGGCGGCGTTGTGCTCAGGGCGGGGACCAGGGCCCACCTGCGTGGCTGAGACATCGCTGGCTCCCAGCGCCGACCGTTTCTTCCGTGCGCTGGGGCCTCGCACCCAGGTGATCCTGTGCCAATTACCGCTTTCATTTGTGGTCCTGGCACTGGCAGTCACGGCATTCCTCGCTTGGCCCGGCATATTCGGCAACGACGTCTTCCTGATGGCTTTGGGGATGCACGCCCTCCTTTTCCTGGCATGCATCCTGCTGCCTTGGGAAAAGCTTGGGCCGTACGTTCCGCTATTCATTCCCATGTTTGATTTCATCGCCATCTGGCTGACCCGCCTCGGCGTGCCGCCCGGCGTTCCGGGCCTCGGCGTCCTGGCAATTTTCCCGGTGATCTGGGTGTCCGCCTCGTCGCTGCCCGCCCGGAGCAGCCTCTTCCTAAGCTTCTGCGGGCCCCTGTTAATTTCCCTGCCCCCGTTGTTTTCCCGGCTTCCGGCGGTTTCCGCCTCGGACGTGGCGTCCGCGCTGCTTTTGCCGCTCATGATGCTCACAGTGTCCCTCGCGATCCGCTTCGCCAGCGTGAACCTGAAGCTGCAACAGCGGGATTTGGAGGCGAAGGACCGTGAAATGCGTGCGCTCTTCGAGGAAAGCAAGGAGCGCGAAAAGCTGCTGGACACAATCCTGGAAACTGTCGACGTCGGCATTGTCGCCGTGAATGCCAAGGGTGACCGGCTGCTGACAAATGTCCGGCAATCCCAGCTGGAAGCCGCGGCGTCCCCGGGAGGTCTTTCGGATCAATTGCCGGCATCGAGAATCGAGGAGCAACTGACACTCCTCAGCCAGGACGGGAAATCGCCATTGGCCCCGGATAAACGTCCCGTTTACCGGGCCACCCAGGGTGAGTCCTTTGCCGATTACCTGGTCTGGTTCGGTGAAGGACCGCAGCGCCGGGCCATTTCCACGGCGGCCCGGTCCCTGAGGAATGACGACGGCGACTTCAACGGCGCCGTGGTGGTGTTCAATGACGTGACCGGCCTGGTGGAGGCGATGGCGGCCAAGGACGATTTCCTGTCCAACGTGACCCACGAACTGCGCACCCCCCTGAATTCCGTCATAGGGAACCTCGATCTGGTGCTCGACGGCGAGCACGGACTCCCGCCCCTGGCCGCTCAACGGCTGGAGGTGGCGCAGCGCAACACGGAACGGCTCCTCACCCTGGTGTCGGATCTGCTGCTGTCGGCGTCGGCGTCGCTGCCGGTGCATCCGCGGAGGACGGACTTGTCCGGACTGGTGGATTTCTGCGTTGGTTCGGCGCAGGAACATGCCGCCGCCGCCAAGGTGTCGCTTCGTGCCGACGTGCCGGTGCCTTTATGGGCGCAGGTGGACCCGCTCCGGCTCGGCCAGGTCCTGGACAACCTCCTGTCCAACGCCATCAAATACTCGCCCGACGGCGGGACGGTCCGGGTCACGGCCCGGGCGGAAGCCGAGCAGGTGTACCTGCGCGTGGACGACACCGGGATGGGAATGACTCCGGCCGACGCGGCGCAGGTGTTCAACAGGTTCTTCCGCAGCCGCGATGTGCTGCAGTCCGGCATCCCCGGCGTCGGCCTGGGGCTCTCCATCACGAAGGCCATCGTGGACCTGCACCGCGGCTCCATTACGTGCACCAGCCGGCCAGGCGAGGGAAGTAGTTTCACTGTGGTCCTGCCGGCGGAAGACCCTCCCCCGGGCTACTAGCGGCCACGCCTACTTCCGCAGCGCCCGGGTCAGTTCGGCCCGGGCCAGAAGTTCGCTGTCCGAGGGATAAGCCACTTCCTCGAGCACCAGGGGGTGCGGGGCGGACAGCACGGACTTCGCATCGCGTTTCTGCTCAAGAAGCCGCTCATAAAGCCACCCCGGCTTCTCCACTCCGGAACCGACGTACAGGGCCGAGCCCACCAGCGCCCGCACCATGTTGTGGCAGAACGCGTCAGCCTGCACGGTGGCGACGATGACGCCGTCGCTCCCCCGAGCGAACTCAAAGCGCTGCAGTTCACGGATGGTAGTGGATCCTTCGCGGGGCTTGCAATAGGAACGGAAGTTCTGCAGCCCCAGGAGCTTGGACGCCCCCTCGTTCAACAACGACACATCGAGCTGTTCCTTGTGCCAGAGCGTGGAGTACCTGCCCAGCGGGTCCCACAGCGCCGGACCGTCAGCGATGCGGTAGCTGTACCGGCGCCACAGCGCCGAGAACCGCGCGTCGAACCCCTCGGGCGCCACGGTGACACTGTGCACCTCAATGGCGCCGGTGAGGTCGCCCAGTCCCCTGCTCAGTGCTCCGCGCAAGCGCCGCAGGAGGGCGACGGCGGGATCCAGCTCCACGCCGCGGTTCAGTCCCTGCCACTCCTCTTCGGTGAGGTCCAGGTGGACCACCTGTCCGCGGGCGTGGACACCGGCGTCGGTGCGGCCGGCCACGGTCACCCGCACCTTGCGCCGGACCAGGAGGGCAAGGGCATCCTCCAGCACACCCTGAACGGTCCGCAGTCCGGGCTGCACTGCCCACCCGCTGAACGGGCCGCCGTCGTACGCCAAATCCAAACGGATACGCAAAAACCCGCCGCCCCCCAAAACGGGGGCAGCGGGTTTCTGGTGGTTCATAGACATAAGTCTACTGCGGCGTCAGAGCCTGATTACTCAGCTTCGACAGCCTGCGCAGCGTCGCCACCGGCAGGCGCGAAGCCTGCTGCTGCGGCGGACTCTGCAGAGTCGAACCAGACTTCAGCCGTGGTGGCGTCGTACCAGCGTGAGCCGGGAACGTGGAACTTCATGGAGTCCTCGTTGCCCTTGACGGGGAAGCCCTCGGGAGCTTCGTTGTCAGCGGTGGCGGGGTGCGAGCCGGCGTACTTGGCTTCGGCAGCTTCGGTCTCAGCAACCTCGGCAGCCGGAGCGGCTTCTTCGGTCTCAACAGCTTCGGCGGCCGGAGCAGCCTTGTCTGCATCGCGCTTGGCAGCAGCAGTAGCTTCAGCCACTACAGCCTGCTTTGCGGAAACCGGCTCGAGGACCAGTTCGATGACAGCCATGGGAGCGTTGTCGCCCTTGCGGTTGCCGATCTTGGTGATGCGGGTGTAGCCGCCATCGCGGTTCTCCACTGCCTGTGCAATGTCGGTGAACAGCTCGTGGACGACGCCCTTGTTGCTGATCAGGCCGAGTACACGACGGCGGGAAGCGAGGTCGCCGCGCTTGGCGAAAGTCACCAGGCGCTCTGCGTACGGCTTCAGGCGCTTGGCCTTGGTCACCGTGGTGGTGATCCGCTTGTGCTCGAACAGTGCTGCTGCCAGGTTCGCGAGCATAAGACGCTCGTGAGCCGGGCCGCCTCCGAGGCGCGGACCCTTAGTGGGGGTAGGCATAATTGTTTCTCCTCATATGGAAGCCGGTGGGCTGCGCACAACGTGGTGCATCCAGCCAGCCGGCCAAGATCTGCTTGTTAGAGCTCGTCGTCGCTGAACGCGGCGTCGTCCTCTTCGATGGCTGCGGCGCGTGCTGCCAGGTCGAAACCGGGAGGCGAGTCCTTGAGGGACAGGCCCAGTTCAACCAGCTTGGCCTTGACCTCGTCGATGGACTTCGCACCGAAGTTACGGATGTCCATCAGGTCGGCCTCGGAGCGGGCAACGAGTTCACCCACGGTGTGGATGCCCTCACGCTTGAGGCAGTTGTAGGAACGGACGGTGAGGTCCAGATCCTCGATCGGCAGGGCCATGTCGGCTGCCAGGGCAGCGTCAGTCGGCGACGGGCCAATCTCGATACCTTCAGCTGCGGTGTTCAGCTCGCGGGCCAGACCGAACAGTTCCACCAGGGTGGTGCCTGCGGAAGCAACGGCATCGCGCGGGGCGATGGCCTGCTTGGTCTCGACGTCGACAATCAGCTTGTCGAAGTCAGTGCGCTGCTCAACACGGGTGGCTTCCACGCGGAAAGTAACCTTCAGCACCGGCGAGTAGATCGAGTCGACCGGGATGCGGCCGATCTCGGAGTCGCCGGACTTGTTCTGAGCTGCCGAAACGTAGCCGCGGCCGCGCTCGATGGTCAGTTCGAGTTCGAACTTGCCCTTCGAGTTCAGCGTGGCAATGTGCAGATCCGGGTTGTGGAATTCGACGCCGGCCGGCGGAGCGATGTCCGCGGCGGTGACGACTCCCGGGCCCTGCTTGCGCAGGTAAGCAACAACCGGCTCGTCGTGCTCGGAGGAAACCGACAGGTTCTTGATGTTCAGGATGATCTCGGTGACATCTTCCTTGACACCCGGAACCGTGGTGAACTCGTGCAGCACGCCATCGATCCGGATGCTGGTTACAGCAGCGCCCGGGATGGAGGAGAGCAGGGTACGGCGGAGGGAGTTTCCGAGAGTGTATCCAAAGCCCGGCTCCAGCGGTTCAATGATGAAACGGGAGCGGTTTTCGGAGACGACCTCTTCAGAGAGGGTGGGGCGCTGTGCAATGAGCACTTAGGTTTCCTTTCGGCGAGCATCCGCTATATGACGCAACACAGGTGGTGGAAATTCGGTCTGAAGACTTAACGCGGCTGGGCCTGCCCGGACCCGTGAAGGTCCGGGCAAGCTCCAACTGCTGAATACGTCTTAGACGCGGCGGCGCTTCGGCGGGCGGCAGCCGTTGTGCGCGGCGGGGGTGACGTCCTGAATGGAGCCAACCTCCAGGCCGGCGGCCTGCAGCGAGCGGATTGCGGTTTCGCGGCCCGAACCCGGTCCCTTGACGAACACGTCAACCTTCTTCAGGCCGTGCTCCTGGGCGCGCTTTGCAGCAGCTTCGGCAGCCATCTGGGCAGCGAACGGGGTGGACTTACGTGAGCCCTTGAAGCCAACCTCACCGGCGGAAGCCCAGGAGATGACAGCACCGTTCGGGTCCGTGATGGAAACGATGGTGTTGTTAAAGGTGCTCTTGATGTGCGCCTGGCCCAGCGCGATATTCTTCTTGTCCTTCTTACGCGGCTTGCGAACCGCGCCACGAGTCTTCGGGGGCATTATTTCTCCTACAGAAAGTTATGGGGGAAAACGAGTCAATCCCGGGGGATTTAACGCGCCTTCTTCTTGCCGGCGACGGTACGCTTCGGGCCCTTGCGGGTACGAGCGTTGGTCTTCGTACGCTGTCCGCGTACGGGCAGGCCCTTGCGGTGACGCAGGCCTTCGTAGCTGCCGATTTCAACCTTGCGGCGGATATCAGCGGCCACTTCGCGGCGAAGGTCACCCTCAACCTTGTAGTTGCCTTCAATGTAGTCACGCAGCTCAACCAGCTGCGCGTCGGTCAGGTCCTTGACCCGAACGTCAGCGCTGATGCCGGTAGCAGCCAGGGTTTCGTGTGCACGGGTCTTGCCCACGCCGTAGATGTAAGTAAGCGCAATTTCCAGCCGCTTTTCGCGGGGAATGTCTACGCCAGCGAGACGAGCCATAGTGGCGGTACTCCTTGTATAAACCGGAGGTCGTAGGCAGTACACCCGCACTTTCAGTGCGGCCCCAGCCTCCGACCGGGGGTTAGCTGTCCGGGCTCTTTCGAGCTTATGTCCCAGTTCAGCTTGTGCTGCCTTTATTTACTTGCGTGGGTTAGCAACCCAGGATTTCCTGTGAAGGAAATTAGCCCTGGCGCTGCTTGTGGCGCGGGTTCTCGCAGATCACCATGACCCGGCCATTACGGCGGATCACTTTGCACTTTTCGCAGATCTGCTTGACGCTCGGCTTGACCTTCATGGCGTTCCTTTGCGTGTTGCAGTTGGTCTACTGGCCCGGCCTTCGGCTAATGCTCTGGCCGCCCAGTGTTTACTTGTAGCGGTAGACGATACGACCACGTGTCAGGTCGTACGGGCTCAGCTCCACCACTACCCGGTCCTCAGGGAGAATCCTGATGTAGTGCTGGCGCATTTTTCCAGAGATGTGCGCCAGAACGATGTGCTTGTTGGTGAGCTCAACGCGAAACATCGCGTTAGGCAGCGCCTCAGTCACAACGCCCTCGATCTCAATGACCCCGTCCTTCTTGGCCATACCCTCCGCTAACTGTTGTTGTCACAGCCTTCCGGTTGGCACCGGACATGACTGCGAACGTTTTTGATTGATTGGCTTCTGCCTTCCGACCGCAAAAGGGCGCAAACAGGGCAGACAACCAACAGACAACATTACGCCATCTTGGCAGGAATGTTAAATCGGACCATGGTAGCGCACTACCGGGCCGTACGCAGCATATTCCCCTGCCGGGGTTGTGACGCTTTCAGCCCGGGAGACCCCGTCCAGGATGGCCTCGGTCACGACGTCGGCAGCCGCGCTCTGCAGCGTGATGAGGCTGAACGTCCGGGCGGCATCGGTGCTGCGGTCAAGTTCGACGGCGCCGGTCGCCAGCGCGAACACGGTGTCGCCATCGGCGAGGGTATGGGAAGGATTCAGCGCCCGGGCCAGTCCGGCATGGCACGCAGAGGCGGTCCGCTTGCACTCGGCCTTGGACAGCACAGCATTCGTGGCGACGACGACGAGCGTGGTGTTGAGCGGCGGCGCTTCGGCATCTGTGCCGTGCCCGGCTTCCGCCGCAACGGCCGAAACCCTCGGCGTGCTCGCTCCTTCGTCGCTTAGACGCACGCTGCCGGGTTCCGCCCGCTCCGGCGATGTGCCAAAAGGCAGTCCCACGGCGTTGACCACCGCTATGGCGCCTATCACTACCCCGTTGTCGAGGGTGACGGACGCTGTGCCGACTCCCCCTTTGTATTGCCCCCGGCCGAGGACGGCTCCGGTGCCGGCTCCCACGTTGCCGCGTTCGACGTCGTGACCGTCCTTTTGGGCGGCAGCGGCGGCAGCGGCCGTGTAACCCATCTCCTCATCGGGGCGGGCGGTGAAGTCACCGCCGCGGCCCAGGTCGAAGATGGCGGCAGCCGGGACGATCGGCACGAGCCCGCCCGGCACGGGCAGCCCGCGGCCGTCTTCCTCGCACCAGCGCTTGGCGCCGTGGGCGGACACCAGCCCGTAGGCGCTGCCGCCGGTGAGCACCACGGCGTCCACGCGCTGCGAGAGTGTGGTGGGGTCCAGGGAATCCGTCTCATGGGTGCCCGGGCCTCCGCCGCGGACGTCAACGGAACCGACGGTTCCGGGCGGCGGCAGCACCACGGTCACCCCGGTGAGCCAGCCGCCGTCGGACGTCCCGCCGTCGGACGTCCCGCCGTCGGACGACCCCGACGACCCAATTTTCTGCGTGTGGCCGACCCGGATTCCGGTGACATCGGTAATTGATCCCATGGCTCCATTGTGCGCCTGCGCGGAATCGAGTGTCCGCTCCCAAAAGTTCGGCGACCCGCGGGAGCAACTCCGGCCTCCAAAACAAACGTTATGCAATACTGCCAGCAACACGGCGTTAACGGGCAAGGAAGCCTTGACTAACAATCCTCTGACGAGGGCTAGTGCGGGATTCTGCCCACCAACCATGTGGTGAAGTGAAGCTAAATCCCCACGTCCACCGGCCTGCCTCGAGCGGGCCCGGATCCGTTAGAGACCGAATGACAAGACAACTGACTGACAGGCCACCCGCCGTCGTGGAAGCCGTTCCGGCCCCGCGGCGCCGACCGAAATGGTCCAGCAGGACCCGCCGGGACTTCTTCGTCTTCCTGGCCCTCGCACTGCCCAACCTTGTGCTGATCGGGGTCTTCACGTACCTCCCGCTCATCAACAACATCTACTACTCCACGCTGGACTGGACGCTGGGATCGGCGTCGGCCACCGTGGTGGGGCTGGACAACTACGTCACGTTCTTCACCAGTGCCGATGCCGCCAAGGTGCTGGGGACCACCGCTGTCTTCACCCTTGTCACCGTGGGCGGCTCGATGGTGCTCGGCCTGCTGATCGCCCTCGCGTTGAACTCCAAGGTCCGCGGCACCACTTTTGCCCGGTCCGCGGTTTTTGCACCCTATGTGCTCAGCGGCGTGGGCGTGGGCCTGGTCTGGCTGTTCATCTTCGATCCCGGCTACGGCGTCCTCGCCTGGGTGCTCCGCGGGCTGGGCCAGCAAAGCCCGCAATGGATCAACGATCCGCAGCTGTCCCTGGTGATGGTGATCATCGTGTACGTCTGGAAGAACCTGGGCTACTGCGCGGTGGTCTACCTCGCCGGGCTTCAGTCGCTGCCGCAGGACGTTATGGAGGCTGCTTCCCTGGACGGCGCCAACGGGTTCCGTCGCTTCCTGAGCATGTCCGTCCCGCTGCTCTCCCCCACCACGTTCTTCCTGCTTATCACCACCATGCTCAGCTCGCTGCAGGCGTTCGACCTGATCAGGATCATGACGCCCCTGGGCAACGGCACCAGCACGCTGATCTACGAGGCCTACCTCCAGGCGTTCGGAGCCTTCAACCGGGCCGGGTATTCGGCCTCCATCTCAGTGGTGCTCTTCGCCATCCTGCTGATCATCACCGTGCTGCAGTTGCGGTTCGTCGAACGGAAGGTGCACTACTCATGAGCACGCACCGCCCCTTGTCCCGCGCCAACATTGTCCAAACGATTGCCGGCGGCTACGTTCCGCTGATCCTGGCCACCCTGGTGGTGTTCCTGCCGCTGCTCTGGATGATCCTGAGTTCGTTCAAGCAGCCCGGTGAGATCATCACCATGGACCTGAAGATCCTCCCGGAGAGCGTGAACCTGGAGAACTACAACATCGCCATGACCACGGTGCCGTTCGCGCAGTTCTTCCTGAACAGCACCATCGTCACGCTGGTGGGTGCAACCATCAAGGTGCTGCTGGCCATCCTGACCGCCTATGCCCTGGTGTTCGTCCGATTCCCGTTCAAGAACGCCATCTTCGTGCTGATCCTCGTGGCGCTGATGGTTCCGCCGCAGGTGTCCATCCTGCCGAACTACATCCTCATCGCCGGCATGGGCGGCAAGAACACCCTCTGGGGCATCATCCTGCCCGGCCTGGGAACCGCCTTCGGCACCTTCCTGCTGCGGCAGCATTTCATGACCCTGCCGGCCTCCATCCTGGAATCCGCGGAGATCGACGGCGCCGGCCACTGGCGGCGGCTCTGGCGGATCGTGGTACCGGTGTCCGTCCCCTCGATCGCCACGGTTGCCCTGGTCACCGTCGTCAGCGAATGGAACGACTACATCTGGCCGCTCATCATCACGGACCGCCCGGAAACCATGACGCTCCCTGTGGGCCTCACCCTGCTGCAGAACTCCGAGGGCAACGGCTCCGGCTGGGGCATCCTCATGGCGGGAGCCGTGCTGGTGATCGTCCCCATCCTGGTGGTGTTCGCGGCACTCCAGCGCTACATCGTGGCCGGCCTTACCCAGGGCAGCGTCACCGGCTAGGGCCCGCTTTCCCGCACTACCTGTCATCCAACCCGTACACCGAGTCAGCATGAGCAATCACCTTTGAGAGGATCCATAATGGGTATGAATCTTGACCGCAGGCATTTCCTGGGGCTTGCCGGCGCAGGAGCCGGCGCCGCTGCGCTGGCAGCCTGCGGCGGCCCGTCCACCGGCGGAACAACTCCGGCGAGCGAAGCCGCCGAGATCGACTTCAGCGGCGTGAAGCCCGCCGCCTCGATCGACTTCTGGACCAGCCACCCGGGCAAGTCCCAGGACGTGGAGAAGTCCATCATCGCGAAGTTCCATGCCAAGTTCCCGGAGATCAAGGTGAACCTGGTGACGGCAGGTGCCAACTATGAGGAAATCGCGCAGAAGTTCCAGACCTCACAGGCAGCCAAGGAAGCACTGCCGGGCGTTGTGGTGCTTTCGGATGTCTGGTGGTTCCGCTACTTCACCAACGGCAACATCATCCCGCTGGACGGCCTGGTCAAGCAGTTGGACATCAAGGTGGACGATTTCCAGAAGTCCCTCGTGGCGGACTACCAGTACGACGACAAGCAGTGGGCTCTCCCCTACGGCCGCTCCACTCCGCTGTTCTACTACAACAAGGACCACTTCAAGGCTGCGGGGCTGCCTGACCGCGCACCGAAGACCTGGCAGGAGTTCGCCGAGTGGGCACCAAAGCTGAAGGCCAGTTCGGGCGCGCAGTACGCCTACATCTACCCGGCACTGGCGGGCTATGCGGGCTGGACCCTGCAGAACAACCTCTGGGGCTGGGGCGGCAGCTGGTCCAACGAGTGGACCATCAACTGCGACTCGGCGGAATCCGTGGAGGCGCTGCAGTGGGCCCAGGACTCCATCTACAAGGACGGCTGGGCGGGTGTTTCCTCGAAGGAGGCGGCTGACGACTTCGCCGCCGGGATCACGTCCTCCACCATCTCGTCCACCGGCTCACTGCTGGGTGTGCTGAAGTCGGCCAAGTTCAATGTGGGCGTGGGCTTCCTGCCGGGCGGGCCCAAGGTGGAAAGCGGGGTGTGCCCCACCGGCGGCGCCGGCTTGGGCATCCCCAGTGGTGTCAGCAAGGAAGTGCAGCTGGCGGCCGGCACGTTCCTGAAGTTCATGACCGAGCCGGAAAACACCGCGGAATTCTCAGCGGCCACCGGCTACATGCCCACCCGCGTCTCCGCCGACATGACCTCGGTGCTGGCCAAGACCCCGCAGATCAAGACGGCCATGGACCAGCTCGCGGCCACCAAGGTCCAGGACAACGCCCGGGTGTTCCTGCCCGGTGCGGACCAGGAGATGGCCAAGGCCGCGGCGAAGATCCTCACCCAGCAGGGCGATGTTAAGGCCACCATGACCGCGCTGAAGTCCACGCTGGAAGGCATCTACACGAAGGACGTCAAGCCCAAGCTGAAGAGCTGACGCATCCTTACCTGACTCGCGGACTCGACGCGAAAAAAGCCCCGCGCTACGCAAAATCCCTGGCGCACCCGTTATTTCGGGTGCGCCAGGGATTTTGCGCGTCGAGGGCGTATTTGCGCGTCGCCTCGCGGCCGGGCGGGACGGAGCTGCGGGCGCGACGCCGGAGCGGGGCGCGACGCCGTGTGCCGGGGACTTACGGAATCGGGACCGGGACCACGCCCAGCGGCGCAAGCCGCTCCGCACCGCCGTCGGGCGCGGAAAGAACCCAGATGCCCTTTTCATGCACGGCAACGGAGTGCTCCCACTGGCAGGAGCGCTTGCCGTCGGTGGTGACTACGGTCCAGTCATCCTCGAGTACGGCGGTCTCAATGCTGCCGCGGACCAGCATGGGCTCAATGGCCAGGCACAGCCCGGGACGGATCTTGGGACCGCGGTGGCTGGTGCGGTAGTTGAGCACGTCCGGCGCCATGTGCATTTCGGAGCCGATGCCGTGGCCCACGTAGTCTTCCAGGATGCCCAGCGGCTTGCCCTGCACGGAGGAAACGTAGTCGTCCACCGCGTTCCCGATGTCGCCCACGAACTTTCCGGTGGCCAGCGCGGCAATCCCCCGCCACATGGCCTCCTCAGTGACCTCGGACAACCGGACGTCTTCGGGATCGGGGGTCCCGACAATCACGGTGCGGGCGGAGTCGGAGTGCCAGCCGTCCACAATGGCGCCGCCATCGATCGAGATGATGTCGCCGTCGTTCAGCATGCGGCTGCCCGGGATGCCGTGGACCACTTCCTCATTGACGGAGGTGCAAATGGTGGCCGGGAACCCGTGGTAGCCGAGGAAGTTGGACTTGGCGCCCGCCTCGTCGAGGACTGCGCGGAATACTGCGTCCAGCTGGGCCGTGGTGGTACCGGGGACTGCGGCGGCCACGGCGGCGTCCAGCGCACGGCTCAGGACCAGGCCGGCCTCATGCATGATGCGCATTTGGGCGTTGGTCTTGTATTCAATCCGGGGCTGTCCGAATGCCATTTATACCTCAGTGCTTCGTCTCGCTGGCGGGATGGTTTCATCCCAGGTCTCTGATCCATTCTCCCGCACTTGCGAAGCTGCTCGGGACAGGGTCAACTCCCAGCTCGTCCCGCAGGCGGCGCGTGCAGTAAGTGCGTTCGAAGCCGAGCTGGCTGACTGCGTAGCGCGTCAGCCGCGGCGGCCTGCGTGTCACGCCCGCCATCGCCTCGAGCGACGCCGCCAATGTCATCGCCGCGCGCATCGGGATAAAGCCGAGTTCGACGTCGGACCGGCCAGTAGCGTCCAGCACTTCCCGCAGGACTCCTCCGAGGGCCACAGGCCGCTGGTCCGCCACGTTGACGGGACCGGTGGCGTCCGCGGTGCAGGCGGCGAGCGCTGCCCGGGCCAGGTTGCCGATGGATGTCAGCTGGTGCAGGACATCCGGGCCGCCGACGCTGAGCAGCCTGTTATTGTTCACGTTGCCCATGAGGCGGGGCAGGAGGGTCCGGTCACCCCGGCCGTAGACACCGTGCGGCCGGAGGATCAGCGCATTGCCGTGCCGTGCCGCCGCTGCCTCGGCAAGGGCCTTTGAACTGGCGTAGGCGTTCAGGTACCGGCCGGCGACCGGCTCCTCCGGCCGGTCGACGCACGGCTGCCACCATGGATAGACGCTGGAACTGGAAATGTGGACCAGCCGCGCACGGGGAAAGGTAGCCGCAACAGCTTCGGTCCCGTGGACATTGACGCGGTGGAAAAGCTGCGGAGGCCCCCAGTCCGCCACATGCGCTCCGGAATGCACGACGGCGTCCACTTCCGGCGGGCTTGTCAGCGGCCCTGCGCTGAGGTCCCACACCGTTACGCCCGGGAGCCGGCGCCGGCCGTACCGGACCACCTCCCAACCGCGATCCTCGGCAGCTTCGGCAACAGCGCCGCCGACAAATCCGCTGGCCCCGGTCACGGCGATCCTCATGGCGTCTCCTCCGAGGGCCGGTCTCGCTGCGGGCTCCCGTACGGCGGGCTCCCATGAGTCAGGCGGTCCGAGAACAGCGCCCGCAGCGCCACGCGGTCCGGTTTGCGGTGCCGCCCCGACGCCGGAAGCCTGGGCATGGCCTCGATCCGGTCGGGCAGAGCCGATTCGTCAATGAGCAGGGGCAGCTCGCGGTGCAGGGTCCGGAGCAACGCCGCCGGGTCCTGTCCCTGCCGCGGTTCGACGGCGAGCCACACCGTTTCGTCGCCGATGCCGTCCGGGACGCCGACCATCGCTGCCTGGGCCACGCCGTCGATGCCGGCAATGACCGGCTCGTACAGGCCCGGGTAGATGTTGGTCTTGCCGCGGATGATCATGTCCTTCTTGCGCCCCAGTAGGACGAGCCTCGGCGTCCCGGTAGAGCCGGCCGGGCCGCGGTCCACGCGCACGAGGTCGCCGGTGGCGTGCTCGTCCATGGTGTCCTCGCCAAGGTAACCCAGGCACATGTTGGGCCCGGAGACGATCAGTTCATGGTCCTCAGCCACCCGGAAGCGCACGCCCGGCAGCGGACCGCCGAGGTAGTCGCCCTCGCCGGCACCGTCCGCGGTCCGGAATTCCGCGGTGCGTCCGGACGCGAAGTCCAGTTTCTCGCGTCCGTCGGCGATCGCGATGGGCAGGACTTCGGTCATCCCGTAGATGCAGTGGAAACGCACTCCCGGCAGGAGCCGGGCAGCCCGCGCCAGGAACGGGGCCAGCACGGGCGCGGCACCCAGCATCACTGTTTTCAGGGTGCCCGGCCACGCCAGCTGTCCTGATTCCACGGCGTCCAGGATCGGCGCCAGCTGTGACGGCACCAGGAACACATGGGTGGCCGCCTTCCGGCCCGGCGCCGGTCCCAGTTCTGCCGCGAACCGCACCGGATCGATGGTGGCGGACAACCCGTACGCCGGCATGGTCCAGTGGGCGCCGGCGATCAGGGCCGGCAAGCCCATCATCAGCTGTTCGGAGTGGATGCGGTCGCCGGCGGCGAACGTGCAGCGTGTGCTCAACTGGCCGAAACCGGCCGCCAGGGTTCCGCGGCTGTGCACCACGCCCTTCGGCTTCCCGGTGGTGCCCGACGTGAAGATGATGACCGCTTCCTGCCCCGGTGCGGCTTCGACCGGCGGGGGACCGTCCGGCATGCCGCCGTCGTGAGCGCCGCCGTCGTACTTGCTTCCACGGGAAGCGTTTCGGGACAGGGCACGGATGTTGGTCGACGTGAACGGGACCCCCGGAAGCCACGGGCCGGAGTGGAAGTGCCGGACCTCCATTGTGGCGTAGTCCGGAAGCAGCAGGCCGCGCCGCCGGGCAAGGCGCCGCTGCGGCCCGGGCGCGCTGAGCGCATAAAGCAGCGACTCGGAGGCCGCCCAGCGCGGCGATGCGAGCGCCGTCCTGCTCCGGAAGAGTTCGGGGCCAACCCCCGGGTCGATGAATACGACGGCCCCGCCGGCCCGGACTGCGGCCAGGGCGAGCGTGAACGCCGCCGGCCCCGGCCGTACGGAAAACAGCAGGCGCTCCCCCGGACCGAATCCCTCGCGCCGCAGGCCCGCCGCGGTGGATTCAATCCCGGCGGCAAGGTCCCGGTAGCTAATGGTCTTCCCCGGCTTTCCGCCGCGTTTGCCGGGTGCCGTGATGGCCGGGTGGTCCGGGTACATCGCAGCAGCGTCATACACAGCGGCGATGAGGTCGTCCGGCAGGTCAGTTGGCACGGGTCAGCTCCAAGGACTTGTAGTGCGGAATAAGTACGTTCCGGCTCACGGTCCGTGAGCGGATGCGCCACGGGCAGCGCGCGTACTCGTCCAGCAGCACGGTCAAGGCGCAGTTGATTTCGGCCATAGCCAGCGGCATCCCGATGCAGAAGTGGGCCCCCGCCCCGAACCACAGCTGGCGGGCCGCCGGCGGGACGGGCGTTCCCGGGTCGAAACCGCCCAGGCGCTTGACGGCGTGCACCGTCGACAGCAGGATCCGGTCCCCCGGGTTGATCCGGACACCGCCCAGCCGCCCGGCCGCTGTGGCCTCACGGAGCATCATCGGCGACGGCGCCGTGTACCGCAGGCCCTCGGTGACGGCGTCGGGGAGCCCGCTGCGGTCAGCTGACAGCGCGGGCAGCCTGCCGTCGTCGAACAGCATGGCGGCGAGCCGCGGAACGTAGGACACCAGGGTTTCGGTCCCGGCGATCACAAAGGCACTGACAATCCCCACTGCTTCGTCCTCCCCGAGCCCCAGGACCCGGAGGCGGCCCGGAAAAGTGGAGGGATCGTCGCTGCGGTAGGCGTTCCGTACGGGTCCGGCCAGAATTTCGACGGCGGCCTTCGCCTGTGCGACCTGAGCCGGCGCCAGCCCAGGCCGCCCCAGCCGCACCAGCGAGGTGATGGAGGTGCCCAGGGTGAAGAGGTCGCTGTCCGGCAGGCGGCCGGGCGCATCGTCCGGGACGCCCAGCAGCCTGCTGATCACTCCCCCGGACAGTTCCTTGACCAGCCCGACGAACTCCACCGAGCCGCCATGCTCCAGCCCTGCGGCCAGCCGCCCGCGCAGCCGCTCGCCCGCCGGGGCAACGATGGCTTCGACAGCCCGCGGCGTGAAGAGGCCGTTGAGGCGGCGGCGCAGCTCAAGGTGCTCTTCCCCGTGCATGTTCAGCAGGGCACGGGGACCCACCACCGGGGTCCAGAGAGCGCCGGAAGCCGTGGCCCCGGACTTCGAGTAGCTGGCATCCATCAGCACTTCCCTGACCAGGGAGGCCTCGCTGACGAGTACGCCCAGGCCGGGCAGCCGGACAACGGGCCGGAGCTTCCCCAGCCCGCGGATCAGCGGGTAGGCCACAGGATGGGCGCCGACGTGGAGCCGCCGCTCCCACATGGCCAGGCGGCCGGTGCCGGACTCCCGGGCGGACGCTTGCCCCGTCACCGCGCGTTCCGAAACGCCACTCACCGGATGTCCACGTGGTCCGGGCGGAACCGGTGGTCCGCGTACCAGGCGAGGGTGTTGGGCAGGCCCCAGGCCTGAACCCTGCGGGAGGAGCCGAACACCACCACGTTGCGCCGGAGGGCATAGGAGCGCGTGAGCTTGCGGACCCGGTTGGAAAGCGCACGGTCCTCGTGCAGCTCCTCGATGCTGGTGCGCGGGAACCCGCCCGAGCGCAGATACAGCTCTGCGGTGATGGCCATGTTGCACCCGGGCAGCATCTGGTAGGGGCCAAGGTAGCCCTCCCCCTTGTTTCCCGGGCGGATGCGGCCGAAGAACGACGCGACCTCGACGGCCAGGAGCATCAACCAGCGGCTGTTCCGGGCCAGGCCTTCATCCAGCCGCGGGTTCAGCTGGCCGGCAATCATCTCCAGGCCGTCGTCGAACGCTTCCATGATGCGCAGTGTCCAGTCAGCAGCCGGGAGGCAGTCCGAGTCGGTGCGCGCCAGCCACCGGGCGCCGTTCAGGGCGCCGAAGCGCATGCCTGTGTCCGCGGCGGCTCCGGTGCCCTTCTGCGGCTCGCGGAGCAGACGGATATCCATGGCCGGGTGAAGCCTGGCAAAGTCGGCGACGATTGACCTGGTGGCATCAGTGGACCCGTTGTCCACTACCACGAGCGTGAAGTCTTTGTGCCGCTGGCCGGCAAGCGCCTGCAGTGACTGGCCGATCAGCTTCTCTTCGTTGAGCGCCGGCATCGCGACACACAGCGCCCGCACCGGCGGTTGGCCGCCCGGGGCAGTCGGTTCGCCGCCCGGGGCCGTCACAGCCGCACCACGGCGATGCCCAGGCTCACGCCGCCGGCCAGACCCACCAGTGCCACCAGGTCGCCGGGTCCGCAGCGGCCAAGGTCCTGTGCCACCTTCAGCTGCAGGGGCAGGCTGACCGAGGCCATGTTGCCGTACTCCTCCACGGTCCTGACGAGCTTGTCCTGCGGCACCCCGGCGCCGCGGGCGAAGATGTCCCGGTACGGCGCACTCACCTGGTGGACGCACACCACTGCGAAGTCGGCCCATGCCAGGCCCACCCGCTCCAGGGTCTCGTCGAGGATTCCCCGCCCGAGGTCAAGGAAGGCGTCCTTGAGCTTTTCGCCGTCCATGTTGAAATACGTCGCCTCGAGGTCCCGCGGGGCAACGGAGCCGCCGGTGGCGAGGGTTCCCACAGCCCAGTGGCTGCTCTTCGCGGTGAACCCCATGCCCAGCACCCGGGCCCCGGCGTCGTCGTCGGGGTCTGCCGGTTCCAGCAGCAGCGCACACCCGGCGTCGCTCATGGTGTAGCCAGGGAAGGCCGCGGCGAACGTCTCCTGGTCCGGGACGGACCACCGCACCGCCCTGGAGGGCGACTCCCCGCTGACCAGGAGAACGCGCTGGTAGCGTCCCGAGCCGATCAGCGCGTCGGCTACTTCCAGGCCGTTGAGGAGGCTGTTGCAGGCGTTCTTGATGTCCATCACCGGGCAGCCCATGCCAAGCTTTGCGGCCACCATGTGCCCGGTGGCCGGTTCCACCATGTCCTGGCTGGCGGAGGCAAAAAGGAGGAGGTCGACGTCGGCGGGCTGGAGTCCGCGGTCCGCCAGCAGTTTCGCGGCGGCTACTGCCGCAAGGTCGGAGGCCTGCTCGTTCGCCGCCATGACGGACCGGCTGCGGATCCCGGTGAGCCTGCCGATCAGGCCCTTCGGGACGCGGAAACCTGGACTGGCGGCAGCGAGCTGCTGCTCCAGCTGCGCGGTGCCAAGCCGTCCTGGCGGCACATAGACTTCGAGGCCGGCGATCCTCGCCGCCCCCGGAAGGGTCTGGTTCATGCAGTATCTCCCCACAGACAATGCGTCCGGTGACATCCGGCTCCGGTCCCGGGTGCTTGACGGCGTCAATGTCCCGCAGCGCCGCCCCCATCACCCTTCCAAACAAGGAAGGGCGCGTCCCGTACTCGATGGTACGGGACGCGCCCTTCAAGGCACTGGAGGCGAGCCGGGTCTGCAGTCAGACGCAGGAATCCGGCAAATCCTGGATCAGGCTGCCTGTGCTGCCTTGATGGCCTGCATGACGCGGTCGGTGACCTCGTCGATGCCGCCGATGCCGTCAACCTGGGTCAGGATGCCGCGCTCGGCATACTTGGCCACAACGGCTTCAGTCTGCTCGTGGTAGAGGTCCAGACGGTGGCGGATGACGGCTTCATTGTCGTCGCTGCGCCCGGTCTCCTTGGCACGGCCCAGGAGGCGCGTAACCAGTTCCTCGTCATCGGCGGTCAGCTGCAGGACGACGTCCAGCTTCTGCTCACCGTTGGCGAGGATCTCATCGAGGTAGTCCACCTGTGCGGTGGTGCGCGGGTAACCGTCCAGGAGGAAGCCGTTTTCGACGTCGTCCTCGCTCAGGCGGTCGCGCACCATCTTGTTGGTGACGCTGTCCGGCACGAAATCGCCGGCATCCATGTACTTCTTGGCCTCGACGCCCAGCGGCGTCTCACCCTTAACGTTGGCGCGGAAGATATCGCCGGTGGAGATCGCAACGACGCCGAGGCGCTCGGAGATCCGATCCGCCTGCGTTCCCTTGCCTGAACCCGGGGGTCCAATAATCAGCATTCTCGTCATCGCAAAAGCCCTTCGTAGTGACGTTGTTGTAGCTGCGCGTCAATCTGCTTGACCGTTTCCAGGCCCACGCCCACCATGATCAGGATCGAGGTTCCACCGAACGGGAAGTTCTGGTTGGCGTTGATCAGGACCAGGGCGACCAGCGGGATCAATGCCACGAAGCCCAGGTAGAGGGCGCCGGGCAGGGTGATCCTGGAAAGGACGTACTGCAGATAGTCCGCCGTCGGCTTACCGGCCCGGATACCCGGGATGAAGCCGCCGTACTTCTTCATGTTGTCGGAAACCTCTTCAGGATTGAAAGTGATTGCGACATAGAAGTAGGTGAAGAAAACAATCATGGCGAAATAAAGTGCCATGTAGATGGGGTGGTCGCCACGGGTGAGGTTGTTGTTGATCCACTCAACCCACGGTGCCATCTGTTCGCCCTGCTTGGGCTGGTTGAACTGTGAGATCAGGCCCGGCAGGTACAGCATCGAGGAGGCAAAGATGACGGGCACGACGCCGGCCATGTTCACCTTGATGGGGATGTACGTGCTGGTGCCGCCCACAGTGCGCCGGCCGATCATGCGCTTGGCGTACTGCACCGGAATGCGGCGCTGGGACTGCTCCACGAAGACCACAAGGGCCACGGTGAGCAGGCCGATGGCCAGGACCATGAAGAAGGTGCCGGGACCCTGCGAGGTCCAGATGGCGCCCAGGGAGGTCGGGAAGCTGGCAGCGATCGAGGTAAAGATGAGCAGCGACATGCCGTTGCCCACACCCTTCTCGGTGACGAGCTCGCCCATCCACATGATCAGGCCGGTGCCGGCCGTCAAGGTGATGATGATCAGGATCGTGGTGATGACGCTCGCATCGGGGATGATGTCCAACTGGCAGTTGGGCAGCAACTGGCCGGAACGAGCCAGCGACACCAGCGTCGTGGCGTTCAGCAGGCCCAATGCGATGGTCAGGTAACGCGTGTACTGCGTCAGCTTGGATTGCCCCGAGGCGCCCTCTTCGTACAGCTCCTGGAAGCGGGGAATGACCACGCGCAACAGCTGGACGATGATGCTCGCCGTGATGTACGGCATGATGCCCAGGGCGAAGATGGACACCTGTAGCAACGCACCGCCGCTAAACAGATTGACGAGCTGGTAGATCCCGCCCGAGGTCTGACCGCTCTGCAAGCATTGCTGGACATTCTGGTAGTTCACACCAGGCGAGGGGATGAAGGCACCCAAGCGGAAGATTGTGATGATTCCCAGCGTGAACAACAACTTGCGTCGCAGATCAGGCGTGCGAAAGGCCCGGCCAAATGCGCTAAGCAAGCGTCCTCCTGATGAGTAAATAAAGTCGTGTGAGATAGGTCAATAAACCCAACAACCGAGTCTAACGGGTTGATGCGCCGTGCGAACAATCGGTGAGGGTCCAAATGAGAAAAAACTCCCGGTACGCAGGGCCGAAGCCCCGGGTACCGGGAGTTCCTACAACGAGCGTATGCTCCGCCGCCTCTTATTAGAGGGCGGTGGTGCTTCCGCCTGCTGCTGCAATCTTTTCTGCGGCGCTGGCCGAGAATGCGTGGGCGGTGACGTCAACCTTGACGGTGATGTCGCCGGTGCCCAGCACCTTGACGGGCTGGTTCTTGCGAACCGCACCCTTTTCGACCAGGTTCTCCACGGTGACTGCGCCACCTTCCGGGAACAGCTCGTTGAGCTTGTCCAGGTTTACAACCTGGAACTCGACCCGGAACGGGTTCTTGAAGCCGCGCAGCTTCGGCAGGCGCATGTGCAGCGGCAGCTGGCCGCCGGCAAAGCCAGCCTTGATCTGGTAGCGGGCCTTCGTACCCTTGGTACCGCGACCAGCGGTCTTACCCTTGGAACCTTCACCACGACCAACACGGGTCTTGGCGGTCTTGGCACCCGGGGCGGGACGCAGGTGGTGAACCTTCAGTGCGTTCTGCTTCTCAGCAGCGGCGCCCTGTGCCTTTTCGGCGGTGTTCTTCTCTGCCATTTACTTCGCCTCCTCTACCTTTACCAGGTGCGGAACCGTGTTGAGCATTCCGACGGTCACGGCGTCGGCGGTGCGGACAACGGTGTGTCCGATCCGCTTCAGGCCGAGGGACCGAAGGGTGTCGCGCTGGTTCTGCTTGCCGCCAATGGCGGACTTGATCTGAGTGATCTCCAACTGAGTGTCGGAGGGAATCAGGTTCTTAGCCACGACTCAGACACCTGCCTTCTGGTTCATGAGTGCCTTCACCATTGCGGCCGGAGCGATCTCGTCGAGCGGGAGGCCGCGGCGTGCTGCCACTGCTGCCGGCTCTTCGAGGCGCTTCAGTGCATCAACGGTCGCGTGAACGATGTTGATGGCGTTGGAGGAACCGAGCGACTTGGAGAGGATGTCGTGGATGCCCACGCACTCCAGTACTGCACGGACCGGGCCACCGGCGATAACACCGGTACCGGCGGAAGCCGGACGCAGCATAACGACGCCTGCAGCGGCTTCACCCTGAACGCGGTGCGGGATGGTGCTGCCGATGCGGGGAACGCGGAAGAAGGACTTCTTGGCCTCTTCAACGCCCTTCGCGATGGCGGCGGGAACTTCCTTGGCCTTGCCGTAGCCGACGCCGACCATACCGTTGCCGTCACCGACGACGACGAGTGCGGTGAAGCTGAAGCGACGACCACCCTTGACGACCTTGGAAACGCGGTTGATGGTTACAACGCGCTCTACGAACTGGCTCTTTTCGGCTTCGCGGCCACCATCGCGGCCACCACGGCCACCACGGTCGCCACGGCCCTGGCCGCGGTCGCCACGCTCGCCACGACGAGCGCCACCACGGCGGTCGTCGGTGGTAGCAGGCGCAGCGGTCTCAGTTGCCGGAGCAGCTACAGCTTCAGTCACCTGAATGTCCTTTTCGTTATTTTCGGTCACAGTGACAGCCCACCTTCACGTGCGCCGTCAGCGACGGCGGCGATCCGACCGTGGTACTTGTTACCGCCGCGGTCGAAGACAACTGCTTCGATACCGGCAGCCTTGGCACGCTCGGCGACGAGCTCGCCAACGCGCTTGGCCTTGGCGGTCTTGTCACCGTCGAATGCACGAAGGTCGGCTTCCAGAGTGGACGCGCTCGCTACGGTCAGGCCCTTGCTGTCATCGACAACCTGGACGAATACGTGGCGTGCGGAACGGTTGACGACCAGACGCGGACGTACAGCCGTACCGGAGATGCGCTTGCGGATACGAAGCTGGCGGCGGCTGCGCTGGGCAGACTTGCTCTTGTTCGTACGCTTCTTGTTAATTGAGATGGCCATGGTTACTTACCAGCCTTTCCGACCTTGCGGCGGATGACTTCGCCGGCGTAGCGGATGCCCTTGCCCTTATAGGGGTCCGGCTTCCGCAGCTTGCGAATGTTGGCAGCAACCTCGCCGACCTGCTGCTTGGAGATACCTGAAACAGAGAGCTTGGTCGGGGTCTCTACTGCAAAGGTGATGCCGTTCGGTGCCGAGACGTTGACCGGGTGGCTGTAGCCCAGAGCGAACTCCAGGTCAGAACCCTTGGCCTGGACGCGGTAACCGGTACCGACAATCTCAAGCTTCTTCTCGTAGCCTGCGGTGACACCCTGGATCATGTTGGCGATCAGGGTGCGGGTCAGGCCGTGCAGCGAACGCGAAGCGCGCTCGTCGTTCGGGCGGGCGACAGTCAGGGTGCCATCTTCCAGGGTGACCTCGATCGGGCTGGCCACAGTGTGGCTCAGCTCGCCTTTGGAACCCTTGACGCTGACGACAGAGCCGTCAACCTTGACCTCAACGCCGGCAGGAACGGTGATGGGGAGACGTCCAATACGTGACATTATTCTCTTCCTTTCCCGTTACCAGACGTAAGCGAGGACTTCGCCGCCCACGCCCTTCTTGCCGGCCTGCTTGTCAGTCAAGAGGCCGGAAGAGGTGGACAGGATTGCGACACCCAGGCCACCGAGCACGTGCGGCAGGTTGGTGGACTTCGCGTAAACGCGGAGTCCCGGCTTGGAAATACGACGAACGCCAGCGATTGAACGCTCGCGGTTCGGACCGAACTTGAGCTCGAGGGTCAGCTTCTTGCCAACCTCAGCGTCTTCTTCTTTCCAGGAGGCGATGTAACCTTCAGCCTTCAGGATGTCGGCAACGCGTGCCTTGAGCTTGCTGTACGGCATAGTCACGGTGTCGTGGTATGCCGAGTTTGCGTTGCGCAGACGCGTAAGCATGTCTGCGACGGGATCTGTCATGGTCATGTTGGGCTCTTGCCCTTCCTCATAACGGTTTCCGCCCTGCCATCCCCGTGGGGACGCGGCAAGGCCGGACCTTCTATGTAGCTAGATTAAGCTTCGGTCTTGAACGGGAAACCAAGCGCCTTGAGCAGCGCGCGGCCTTCGTCGTCGGTCTTGGCAGTGGTCACGACGGTGATGTCCATACCGCGAACGCGGTCGATGGAATCCTGGTCGATCTCGTGGAACATAACCTGCTCGGTCAGACCGAAGGTGTAGTTGCCGTTGCCATCAAACTGCTTGCCGCTGAGGCCCCGGAAGTCACGGATACGCGGCAGTGCCAGCGTTACCAGACGGTCCAGGAATTCCCACATGCGGTCTCCACGCAGAGTTGCGTGTGCACCGATGGGCATGCCTTCGCGCAGCTTGAACTGTGCGATCGACTTACGGGCCTTGGTTACCTGCGGCTTCTGACCGGTGATCAGGGTGAGATCACGGACAGCGCCGTCGATCAGCTTGGAGTCCTTGGCGGCATCTCCAACACCCATGTTCACAACGACCTTGACCAGACGGGGAACCTGGTTGACGTTCTCGTACTTGAATTCCTCGATGAGCGTGCTCTTGATGGAATCCGCGTACTTGGTCTTCAGACGAGGAACGATCTTGCTTGCCGGAGTCTCGAGAGTCTCAGTCATTAGATGTCCTTCCCGGAGCTCTTGGCCACGCGTACGCGCACTTCACGCTGCTTGCCGTTGCGCTCAACGGTCTCGGTACGGAAACCGACGCGGGTGGGCTTCTTGGTGGAGGGGTCAACCAGGGCCACGTTGGAGATGTGGATGGAAGCCTCAACGACCTCGATGCCACCGGTCTTGGTGCCGCGCTGCGACTGACCGACCTTGGTGTGCTTGGTTACGCGGTTAATGCCTTCAACCAACACGCGGTTGGTCTCGGGGAATACGCGCAGAACCTTGCCCTGCTTGCCCTTGTCGCCGCCGCGCTCAGCCTTGGCGCCAGTGATGACCTGAACGAGGTCACCCTTCTTGATCTTAGCCATGGACTAGAGCACCTCCGGAGCCAGAGAAACGATCTTCATGAACTTCTTGTCACGAAGTTCACGACCAACCGGTCCGAAGATACGGGTACCGCGGGGGTCACCGTCGTTCTTCAGGATCACAGCTGCGTTCTCGTCAAACTTGATGTAGGAACCATCCGCACGGCGGCGTTCCTTCTTGGTACGGACGATGACAGCCTTGACGACATCGCCCTTCTTTACGTTGCCGCCCGGAATTGCGTCCTTGACGGTAGCGACGATGACGTCGCCAATGCCTGCGTAGCGACGGCCAGATCCACCGAGAACGCGAATGGTAAGGATTTCCTTAGCACCCGTGTTGTCGGCGACCTTGAGTCGCGACTCCTGCTGAATCACTATTTACTCCTTGCGTCGCGCTGGTTCTCAGACCGAAAATCTTCCTACGGAATGAGCCTTGCGGAACGGTTGATCGGGGTGTCTCTTGACCTGCCTGGATTTTGCCAGACCAGGCCTAAACTCCCGTGCCAAAAACATTTGCTTCCCAGGCGATTCCGACGGATCGGGGCGCAAGGGGGCACTATGCCGTGGCACGATTGTTTACGAGGTTGATGACGGCGCACGAACGGCGCCATACAAACTCAAAATCTTAGCACGTTTTGGGCGAATCCCCATATCACAGCCGAGGTGCCGGCGCAGGCAGACCCGGCCCTCTTTTGGCGCACCGCGGCAATAACGGACGACGGCGTCACGCACGGCAGACTGTTGGCCCGCCCGAGGCCCCACTCCCCCGGAAATCTGGCCCGCCGCCGTCGGACGGTCACCAAAAGGATGCTCCGCGTGACGCTGGCACGGACCCGCACCCGCCCGCAGACGGCGAAACCCCCGCTCCCACAAGGGGGAACGGGGGTTTCTTGCATTTCTGCAGGTGTTACTTGGCCTTCTCGAGGATCTCGACCAGACGCCACCGCTTGGTAGCGGAGAGCGGGCGGGTCTCGGCGAGGAGCACGAGGTCGCCGATGCCGGCGCTGTTCTCTTCGTCGTGTGCCTTGATCTTGGCGTTGCGGCGGATGACCTTGCCGTAGAGGGCGTGCTTCACGCGGTCTTCGACCTGGACAACGATGGTCTTTTCCATCTTGTCCGAGACGACGTAGCCGCGCTTCGTCTTACGGTAACCGCGCTCGTCAGCCTTGGCTGCGTCGGAAACAGTTTCCGTCACGTTCTCGTCCTTTTCACTCACTTGGCGTCCTCCTCGGTCTCAACCGTTTCAGCCTTGTCAGCCTTCTTGGTTGCAGCCTTCTTGGACTTCTTTTCTTCCTTGGCTTCCACAACCGGTGCGGCAACCTCGGCACGAATGCCCAGCTCGCGCTCACGGAGAACGGTGTAGATGCGGGCGATGTCCTTCTTTACCGCGCGCAGACGACCGTGGTTCTCCAGCTGACCGGTGGCGGACTGGAAACGCAGGTTGAACAGCTCTTCCTTGGCCTTGCGGAGTTCTTCAACGAGACGCTCGTTGTCGAAACCGTCCAGCTGTGCGGATGCAAGTTCCTTGGATCCTACTGCCATTTCTACTCACCACCTTCGCGACGCACAATGCGTGCCTTCAACGGCAGCTTGTGGATTGCCAGGCGCAGGGCCTCGCGAGCTACCTCTTCACTGACACCGGAGAGTTCGAAGAGAACCCGGCCCGGCTTGACGTTTGAGACCCACCATTCCGGAGAACCCTTACCGGAACCCATGCGGGTTTCAGCAGGCTTCTTCGTCAGCGGACGGTCCGGGTAAATGTTGATCCAGACCTTGCCGCCACGCTTGATGTGGCGGGTCATCGCGATACGGGCAGACTCGATCTGACGGTTGGTGACGTATGCCGGGCTCAGAGCCTGGATACCCCACTCACCGAAGGAGACCTTGGTGCCGCCCGTAGCAGCGCCGGAACGACCCGGGTGGTGCTGCTTACGGTGCTTGACTCGACGTGGGATAAGCATTTAAGCCTGTCCTCCTTCTGCAGCAGCAGGTGCTGCCTCAGCTGCCGGAGCTTCGGCAGCAGGTGCTGCCTCGGCTGCCGGACGCTCCGTACGACGACGGCGGTCACCACGGTCAGCGCCACCCGGGCGGCCCGGACGATCGCTGGCACCACGGCCGCGGGACGGAGCAGCAGCTGCCTGCTGAGCCAGTTCCTTGGAGGTGACGTCACCCTTGTAGATCCAGACCTTCACGCCGATGCGGCCGAAGGTGGTCTTGGCTTCGTAGAAGCCGTAGTCGATGTTCGCGCGGAGGGTGTGCAGGGGCACACGGCCTTCGCGGTAGAACTCCGAGCGGGACATTTCAGCGCCACCCAGTCGACCGGAGCAAGCGATACGGATGCCCTTGGCACCGGCGCGCTGTGCGGACTGCATTGCCTTCTTCATTGCACGGCGGAAGGCCACGCGGGAAGTCAGCTGCTCTGCAACGCCCTGGGCAACAAGCTGTGCTTCCATCTCGGGGTTCTTGACCTCGAGGATGTTCAGCTGAACCTGCTTGCCGGTGAGCTTTTCGAGCTCGCCGCGGATGCGGTCTGCTTCAGCACCGCGGCGGCCGATGACGATGCCCGGACGTGCCGTGTGGATATCCACACGGACACGGTCGCGGGTGCGCTCGATTTCGACCTTGGCGATACCGGCGCGCTCCATGCCCGTGGACATGAGCTGGCGGATACGGATGTCTTCGCGAACGAAGTCCTTGTACCGCTGGCCGGCCTTGGTGCTGTCAGCAAACCAGTGCGATACGTGATCGGTGGTGATGCCGAGTCGGAACCCGTGCGGGTTAACTTTCTGTCCCACTTAGCGAGCCTCCTCTTTCTCCGGGGTAGCGACTACCACGGTGATGTGGCTCGTGCGCTTCTTGATCTGAAATGCACGACCCTGGGCACGCGGCTGGAACCGCTTCATGGTCGGGCCTTCATCAACAAACGCTTCGCTGATGATGAGGTCACCTTCGTCAAACGCCACGCCGTCGCGGTCCGCGAGGACCCGGGCGTTGGAGATTGCCGACTGAACTACCTTGAATACCGGCTCAGAAGCTGCCTGGGGGGCAAACTTCAGAATTGCCAGAGCCTCGTTCGCTTGCTTACCACGAACAAGGTTGACGACGCGCCGGGCCTTCATAGGCGTTACGCGGATGTGACGCGCAATTGCCTTGGCTTCCATTGCTTTCCTTCTCTCGTCTTTGACGTAAGTGCAGGCGCCTAGCGGCGCTTGCCCTTACGGTCGTCCTTGACATGGCCGCGGAATGTCCGCGTGGGAGCGAATTCGCCGAGCTTGTGCCCGACCATCGACTCGGTGACAAACACCGGAATGTGCTTGCGTCCGTCGTGAACGGCGATCGTGTGCCCGAGCATGTCGGGGATGATCATCGAACGGCGGGACCAGGTCTTGATGACGTTCTTGGTGCCCTTTTCGTTTTCCCTGTCCACCTTTACAAAGAGGTGCTGGTCAACGAAAGGACCTTTTTTCAGGCTGCGTGGCATGTGTCCAGGCTCCTATCGCTTGTTCTTGCCAGTACGACGGCGACGAACAATAAGCTTGTCGCTCTCTTTGTTGGGACGGCGGGTGCGGCCTTCGCGCTTACCGTTCGGGTTGACGGGGTGACGTCCACCGGACGTCTTACCCTCGCCACCACCATGCGGGTGGTCAACCGGGTTCATCGCGACACCACGGACGGTCGGGCGAACGCCCTTCCAGCGCATGCGGCCGGCCTTGCCCCAGTTGATGTTCGACTGCTCGGCGTTGCCGACCTCGCCGATCGTTGCGCGGCAGCGCACGTCAACGTTGCGGATTTCGCCGGAAGGCAGACGCAGCTGGGCGAAGCGGCCTTCCTTTGCAACGAGCTGGATCGATGCGCCGGCGGAGCGGCCCATCTTGGCGCCGCCACCCGGACGCAGTTCAACTGCGTGGATTACGGTACCGACCGGGATGTTGAGCAGCGGCAGGTTGTTGCCGGGCTTGATGTCAGCACTGGCACCTGCTTCAACTACGTCACCCTGGGACAGCTTGTTCGGGGCGATGATGTAACGCTTGGTGCCATCAACGTAGTGCAGGAGGGCGATGCGAGCCGTGCGGTTCGGATCGTACTCGATTTCGGCAACGCGGGCGTTGACGCCGTCTTTGTCGTGGCGACGGAAGTCGATCAGACGGTACTGGCGCTTGTGGCCACCACCCTTGTGACGGGTCGTGATCTTACCGGTGTTGTTACGGCCACCCTTTTTCGGGAGGGGACGTACCAACGACTTTTCCGGCGTCGACCGCGTGATTTCAGTGAAGTCCGCTACGCTCGAGCCGCGACGGCCCGGGGTAGTCGGCTTATATTTACGGATTCCCATAATTTATTTCCTCGTTAAAGTGGTCTCCGCTACGAGAGCGGACCGCCGAAGATGTCGATTGTGCCTTCTTTGAGGCTCACAATTGCACGCTTGGTGTTCTTGCGGGTACCCCAGCCGAATTTGGTGCGCTTGCGCTTACCGGCACGGTTGATGGTGTTGATCGATTCGACCTTGACGGAGAAAATCTTCTCCACGGCCAGCTTGATCTCGGTCTTGTTCGAGCGGGGGTCCACCAGGAAGGTGTACTTTCCCTCATCGATCAGGCCGTAGCTCTTTTCCGATACGACGGGTGCAAGCACGACGTCGCGCGGGTCCTTGATGGTGGCTGCACTCACTTGGCATCCTCCTCGTTCTTTGCCTTGGCGGCAACGAATGCCTCGTAGGCAGCCTTGGTGAAGACTACGTCGTCAGAGACGAGCACGTCGTAGGTGTTCAGCTGGTCTGCGTACAGAACGTGAACATCTGCGAGGTTGCGCACGGACAGTGCAGCAACATCGTTGGCGCGCTCGATGACAACGAGCAGGTTCTTGCGCTCGGACACGCCGCGCAGCGTTGCCAGTGCGGCGCTGGAGGACGGCTTGGTGCCGGTTACCAGTTCAGCGACAACGTGGATGCGGCCGTTACGGGCGCGGTCAGACAATGCGCCGCGCAGTGCAGCAGCAATCATCTTCTTGGGGGTCCGCTGGCTGTAGTCACGCGGGGTCGGGCCGTGGACAACGCCACCACCGGTCATGTGAGGAGCACGGATTGAACCCTGACGGGCGCGGCCGGTGCCCTTCTGCTTGAACGGCTTACGGCCTGCACCGGAAACTTCAGCGCGGGTCTTGGTCTTGTGGGTACCCTGGCGAGCAGCAGCGAGCTGTGCAACGACGACCTGGTGCAGCAGCGGCACGTTGGTCTGTACGTCGAAGATCTCTGCAGGCAGGTCAACCTTGACAGTGCTAGTCATTGAACTAGGCTCCCTTCACGGCGGTGCGTACGAGGACGACCTGGCCGCGGGCACCGGGAACGGCGCCCTTGATGAGGAGCAGCGACTTCTCGACGTCAACTGCGTGAACCGTGAGGTTCAGCGTGGTGTGACGAACGGCGCCCATACGGCCGGCCATTTTCATGCCCTTGAAGACGCGGCTCGGGGTGGATGCGCCACCGATTGAACCGGGCTTACGGTGGTTCTTGTGTGCACCGTGGGAAGCTCCAACGCCGTGGAAGCCGTGACGCTTCATAACACCGGCGAAGCCCTTACCCTTGGTGGTGCCAACGACGTCGATCTTCTGTCCGGCTTCGAAGACCTCAACAGAGAGCTCCTGGCCCAGCTCGTACTCAGCAGCATCTGCGGTACGAAGTTCGACAACGTGGCGGCGAGGCGTGACGCCTGCCTTTTCAAAGTGACCAGCCAGCGGCTTGGTGACCTTGCGGGGATCGATCTGGCCGTAGCCGATCTGAACGGCGACGTAGCCATCAACGTCTGCGTTACGCAGCTGGGTGATGACGTTTGAGTCAGCCTGGACAACAGTGACGGGGATGAGCTTGTTGTTCTCGTCCCAGACCTGGGTCATGCCGAGCTTCGTGCCCAGCAGGCCCTTTACGTTACGGGTTGCGGTCATAGTCTCTCAGCACCTCCCTACAGCTTGATTTCGATGTTCACGTCGGCGGGCAGGTCGAGACGCATAAGCGAGTCAACAGCCTTCGGCGTGGGGTCGATGATGTCGATCAGACGCTTGTGCGTGCGCATTTCAAAGTGCTCGCGGCTGTCCTTGTACTTGTGCGGAGAGCGGATAACGCAGTACACGTTCTTCTCCGTCGGCAGGGGCACGGGGCCAACTACCGTTGCGCCTGCGCGCGTGACCGTCTCAACGATCTTCCGTGCTGAAACGTCAATGACCTCGTGGTCATATGACTTCAGCCGGATGCGGATTTTTTGTCCCGCCATGTCGCCTGACTCTCTTTCAGTCTGTGCTTCCCCTGTTTGGGGCTGCCCTGTTTACTTACGCGTTGTGTGGCTGCCGAAGCATTTGAAGTCTTAACTACCACCCGCCGCACAAGCTGAATCCGGAAGAATCCGGGTTCCTCAACCTGCCGGCGTAACCGACCCCCGCGGTCGGGCGTGTCGCGCTGTGCACGCGTACTCGTCCGCAGTTCCGTGGGGAGTGAGTTATGTTTGGGCTCCTACTTGGACCCTGACACCCGGCATTATCCGGATCGGGACGCGAAGGAGCGCTTGAACAACTCATCTAGTATGCCGGATTTTGCGGGCAGAAGCGAATCACGCCATCCAGGGCAGCGTGCGGCCGCCGGCTTCCCGGGTCATTGCCTTCAGCAACGGTCGAATGGATGATAGGGGCATGACTGTGCAGAACTCTGCGGCGTTGCAGAGCCTGGCCGAGCGGCTGGACCCGGATTTCATCCTGGGTGTGGCCGCCGCCGCGTTCCAAATCGAAGGATCCCTCAAGGCGGACGGCCGCGGACCCTCCGGCTGGGACGCCTTCGCCGAGAAACCGGGCAGCATCATGGACGGCCATTCCCCTGCTGTCGCCTGCGACCACTACAACCGCTCCGGCGAAGACGTTGCCCTGATGCGCGACCTGGGCGTTGACTCGTACCGTTTCTCCATTTCCTGGCCCCGAATCCAGCCGGACGGCCGCGGCCCCTTCAACAGCCAGGGCCTGGACTTCTATGACCGGCTGATCGATCAACTGCTTGACGCCGGCATCTCACCGATGGCCACGCTGTACCACTGGGACACTCCCCTGCCGCTCGAGCACAGTGGCGGCTGGCTGAACCGCACAACCGCGGAACGCTTCGCCGAATACAGTGCCGTGGCCGGTGAACGCTACGGGGATCGCGTGGCGCAATGGGTCACGCTGAACGAACCGGTGTCGGTGACGCTCAACGGTTACGCCCTGGGTGTGCATGCTCCCGGCCATGACCTGCTCTTTGATGCGCTGCCGGCGGTGCACCACCAGTTGCTGGGCCACGGACTTGCCGTGCAGGCCCTGCGCGCAGCCGGTGTGGTCGGTACTGTCGGGGTGACCAACCTGCACTCCCCCGTGCGCCCTGCTTCAGGCAAACTCACCGACAGGCTTTTGGCCAAGGTTTTCGACCTGATGCTGAACCGGGTGTATGCGGACCCCATCCTGCTCGGCAAGTATCCGAAGCCGCCGCTGCTCGCCAGGCCATGGTTCCGGATCCTGTCCGGGGCCAAGGATGCCGACCTCCGGAACATCCACCAACCCATCGACTTCTACGGCCTCAACTACTACTACCCGGTCAAGGTCGCCACGGGGCGGGGGCCGGCCGACAGCCCTGCCGGCACGGCCGAAGCCATGGCCCGGGTGCCCTTCCATTTGGCGGCGTTCCCCGAGTATGACCTGACCGGCTTCGGCTGGCCCGTGGCCCCTGACCACATCGGGGTGCTGCTGCGCGAGATGAAGGACCGGTACGGCGACGCACTGCCGCCGCTGTACATCACCGAGAGCGGCGCAAGTTTCCCGGAACCGGAACACGTGTCCGGTCCCATTCCGGACACCAACCGGATCGACTACCTGGCGGGCCACCTGAACCATGCACTGGCCGCCACGTCACCCGGCGGCCTCGCCGAGGACGTAAAACTTCTGGGCTACTACGTGTGGACCCTGCTGGACAACTTTGAGTGGGCCGCCGGCTACTCGCAGCGCTTCGGGCTGGTCCACGTGGACTTTGACACGCTGGAGCGGACGCCGAAGGAATCCTTCTACTGGTTCCAGGCTCTCAGCAGGGCACGAAAGGCCTGATTTAGGGCCTACTTGTTCTTGTTGGCCCGGTTGATGCGCTTTGCCCGCTCGATTTCCTGGCGGAAGTGCTTCTTCGCCCAAAACACGCCGGCAACGACTGCCGCGGCGACCAGAAGGAAGATTAACCATTCCATGATGCTGTCCTTTCGTTGTCAGCAACCCTACCAAGGCTTTGCTAGGAAATTTCCTGCCGCCGGTCGGGAGCCGGCGGCCCTTCCGGCAGCGGCGATTCATGGGCAGGCTCCACGGGCTCGGCCCGTGCCAGCTTCCACAGTGCGAAGGCGATCAGTCCGACGGCGATCAGCGCCAGGAGAACGAAGGTGTAGGACCGAAGGGCCCACACCAGGCACAGGGACACTCCGGCCGCACCCCACCAGACGAACATCCGCTCCGCCATGAGCAGCCCGGACAACAGCAGTGCAGCGTGCAAGGCCAAAACCCACAGTTGCTGACTCCCCGACCCGCTCCACAGTATGCCCAGACCGCTGAGCCCAAGCAGCGTGGCGCCGGAAGCCAACAGGGTGCGTCCCGCCGTCCTGGATCCGGCTGCGAAGCGAAGCGCCGCCAATCCTGCGGCCAGTCCGACGTACCACTGCACGGCCCAGAACGGGGCCTGCAGGTGGCCATCCGTGACGAGCACTGCACGCTGCACTGCAACGGTCACCACGAATGCGCCGATTTCAGAGGCCACTCTCCGCATCCCGTCCGGAACTTCCCGCACGATCGCAGCCACGGTCACGGCAACCAGCAGGGCCGCCATGAGAGAGGTCGCATCGCTCTTGAAGCCGGCTAGGGCAGCCGCTGCCAGCCCAAGCGCCCCGGCGCTGACCAATGCCCGCCGCCGCACTCCATCTTGTTTCCTGAACGCGAAGCTGGCCCCGTAGAGGACCAGCGCTGCCGGCCCGCAACCCGCAAGCCACGGGAGATAAGCCGCCCACACCCCCTGCACGCCGGGGTACAGGGTGCCGGCAATCAACGTGGCGCCTGCCAGCACAAGCGCCGCGGCCGGCAGGTAGAGGAGCGGTGCGCGTTCCGTGTGCGAGGACGTGAATCCGGTAACGGCCAAAACCAGGAGGGCAGCGCCGATAATCCATTCCGCCGCCGGACCGGCGGTCAGCAGAGCCGTTGTGACAGGAACGGCCGCCCCTGCCAGCCAGAACCAGCGGGCCACCGGATCTGCGCCTTGCCGCTCGGCGCGCCGCAATCGTCGGCCGATCTCCCAGGCGCTGAATGCCAGTGACGCCGCGAGCAGCGTCAGGGGGACTCCGTCCCAGCTCAGCAGCGGAGCCTCCAGGAGGGTTCCGGCCCCGAACTTCAGCGCCGGTCCCGCCGCCACGACGCCGAACACGCCCCCGTAAACACCAAGGTAGAGGGCGCCGCGTGCGCCGAACAGCCGGTGGGCCGCGACCGCACTCAGAAGCAACAACACCAGCTCGGCGAGGACAACGCCCCGCCCGCCCTCGGCATCCTGGATGGCGGACACCCCGGCGCCTTGGAGTATGTAGGCCACGGGAAGCAGTGCCTGCGCCCCCAGGGTCAACCACACGGCCGCTTCCTGGAAGGGAACCTGCTCCAGCCGGTGCCGCATGACCCAACGGACCACGTGCTGGAAGGCAAGGACGCCAGCGAAACTCAGTGATACGGCCGTGCCGGAGGCGGTGACGTCGTACGTGAAGACAATCGCTAGCGCCGCCGTGAGAATGCGGGCGAAGGCAAAGTATGCCCCCTTCGCCTGCCTCGGTTCCGCTGCGGCAACCATGACCGCGCTGTAAACAGCGAAGATCCCCAGCACAAGCTCGACGTCGGCCCAACGGCCGCCGCTGCAGACGAGCAGGACTGCCAGCACAGACGGCGCGAAGGCCGCCGCGGCAGGCAGTTCCCGGAACACATAACCGGACGCAGCAGCGCTGAGTGCCATAACGGCCAAGGCCAGGGTTTGTTGCCAGTCCCCCGTGTTTCCGGCAGCCGCCCCGGGCTGCAGGATCCGGGCCAGGGCAAGGATGACGGTCTGCAACACGAGGACCAGTGCGACGTCGGCAACCACCGCATCGGGGGCGCGACGGCGCGTTGCGGCGACAAGCGGGAACACGAGCTGGGCCGCCAGTGCGGCGATCAGGACGCTTGCCAGTGAGATGTCCTCGCCAGCGAACACCACCGGTCCGGATGACTGCTGAAGCTCGCGGTATGCCATCGCCACGAGGAGGGTTGCCGCTGCCCTGGCCATCCACCAGTAGGCCCAGCGCCGGTCAATGCCGGCAGACCTCATCCCTGAGGCTGCCAAGTAGAGGAAAAGGGGGAACAGGAGGCCGGTGGCCAGGCCTGATGAGACGCCGGCGTTGGCCGTCAGGAAGGCTGTTGCCGACACTGCCAGGGGCAGCCACTCGGCTACCGTTGGCTGCCAGGGAACGTCCGTGGCGGACACCGGAAGCAGTAGGACGCCCACGGCCAGTGAAACCAGTGTCTGGACCACCAGGGCAATGGTCGAAAACAGATTCCCTGCCGTGGCGTCCGTGATGGCCAAAGCGATCAGGCACAAGGCACCGGCAGCAGTGAAACCTACCAGGGTTGGGACGGGTACCAGAGCCGCTGCACCCGCCCGCTCGGCCGCGGCGGATGCCAGCTGCTGGACCACCAGGGCGAGCGACAGGCAGAAGAAGGCCGCAGCGGGCGCGTCGCGGCTCCCGTCCATCAGTGCGGTGGTCAGCACAGGAACGGCCAGGGTCCCGGCTATCCGTGCGGCAAGGATGAAGTGCGGGAGCAGCGGTGAATGGGAAGCAACCGAGCGCACAGCCCAGAAAAGTGTTGCTGCGGCGAGCAGGTTGAAGACCAGCCAGGGGCCCAGCTGCACCCCGGCCGCCATGCCCGTTGCCAGTGCTGCCGGCGGTGCCCATTCGGCGGCTCCCCCGGCTTTCACTGCGATGTACATCCCAGCGGCGGCGCCGGTCACGACTACCCAGAGCAGCAGGTCCTCCAGGTTGCCGGGAACCTGAACGAGCATGGCGAACGCCAGGACCAGTTGGGACCCGAGTGTGATGAACGAGTCCGCGTTCCAGTGCTGCTTGCCTCCCCGGGCCGGGGACCAGCGCTGCAGAGGCACCGAGGCCGCGGCAACGGCCACGGACTGCACAGCCAGAAGGGACGCAGCGGTGAACAGTCCCCAGGCGGCAGCACCTGTGAGATGCCAGGCCCACGCGGACGCCGCAACGGTCATGGCCAGTCGCGCACCGTGCATCTTCAATAGCCGGTGGCTGGCGCCGCGCACCAATGCGGCTGTGGCGAAGTACGCTCCACAGAGTGCCATGATCAGGGCGAAGTCGCTGCGCTCCAGACCCAACGGCAGAACCACAGTTGCCAAGGCCACGGCAGGAACCAGGAATGGGTCGAGGATGATGATCGGACGCAGGAACAAGGGTGCCATCCACCCGGGCTTGACCAGCGTCACCACTGTGAACGCCACCGCTAAACCGATCACGGCCGCGAAGTACCACACCAGCGGAGCGCCGAGTACGGACACCCCGGACCACGCCGTCGAGGCTACGAAGGTGAACGACAGGTACACCAGCACCCGGCTTTCGAGCCGGATGGCGGCAACCACATATGCCAGCGTTCCAGCCAGCGACGTCAGGAGCCATGCCAGGCCGGCATCCTGCACGCCAAAGTTGTACATCGCCAGGCCAGCGACGGGCACCAGCGCCAGCCCGGTGCCGGCGAAGGCAACGGCGGCAGGCCGAAGCCTCGGCGCTTTGGCATGAAGCGCTAGCCCAACACCGTAGAAGAGAGCCGTGATCAGGCAAACGCCAGCAAAACGCAGGGCGGCCGGCAGGCTGGTGCCCACAAAGAGTGCCCCCGCCGCCACCAGCAACAGGCTGGCGACATACAGCGTGGTGTTGATGTTCTGCCGTTCACGTTTGTCCTTTCTGGCCAGGCGTTCCGCGGGCGACTCCATCAAGGGAAGCTCCTCGGCAGCCGGCTCCGCAGCAGCGGGGCGCGCGGCCACCGTCACATGATGGACCGCTTCGAGGGGCTGTTGCACTGCCAGCCCGTCAAGGCTTGCCGCACTTTCGGGCGAAGTCGGGGACCCGGTGCCGGCCGCATGCCGGGCTGACACCGCGGCAACGCCTTCATGCCAGCCTTGGACATGCCCGGCCCTAAAGCCGCTGCCGTAGGCATCATGGTTCGCAGCCTTAAGTTGACGGATGGACCGGCGGGACGAGATGAGAAGGACGGCGGCAATGATGACCAGTGGCGTCATGAGGGCAGACCACATCGAGTTATTCCTTTCGGTGTCATCGCCACCAACGGAATATCTCCGACGGAGCACTCCATGGTTTATCCAGCGATTGGAATAACTCTAGCAAAAAACAGCCCCGCTGCGATATGCACGCAGCGGGGCTGTTGATAAGTCTCAGACGGCCGTCAGGCCTTCCGATCCCTGATCATCCAGTATTACTACTTGATGATCTTGGTGACGCGTCCCGAACCAACGGTGCGGCCGCCTTCGCGGATAGCGAAGCCGAGGCCCTCTTCCATAGCGATGGGCTGGATGAGCGCAACGGTCATCTCAGTGTTGTCGCCAGGCATAACCATTTCCGTGCCTTCCGGCAGGGTGATAACGCCGGTTACGTCCGTGGTGCGGAAGTAGAACTGCGGGCGGTAGTTGGAGTAGAACGGGTTGTGACGTCCGCCTTCGTCCTTGGAGAGGATGTAGACGTTAGCCTCGAAGTCGGTGTGCGGGGTGATTGAACCCGGCTTGACGACAACCTGGCCACGCTCTACGTCATCACGCTTCAGACCGCGGAGCAGCAGGCCACAGTTCTCGCCGGCCCATGCTTCGTCGAGCTGCTTGTGGAACATCTCGATACCGGTAACCGTGGTCTTCTGGACCGGACGGATGCCGACGATCTCGACCTCAGAGTTGATCGCGAGGGTTCCACGCTCGGCGCGGCCCGTTACAACGGTGCCACGGCCGGTGATCGTGAAGACGTCTTCGATCGGCATCAGGAAGGGCTTGTCGCGGTCGCGGATGGGGTCCGGAACGGACTCGTCCACAGCAGCCATCAGGTCCTCAACGGACTTGACCCACTCGGGGTCGCCTTCCAGGGCCTTCAGGCCGGAAACGCGAACGACCGGAGCTTCGTCGCCGTCGAAGCCCTGCGAGCTCAGGAGCTCACGAACTTCCATTTCGACGAGGTCGAGGAGCTCTTCGTCATCGACCATGTCAGCCTTGTTCAGTGCCACCAGCAGGTAGGGAACACCAACCTGGCGGGCGAGCAGAACGTGCTCGCGGGTCTGAGCCATCGGGCCGTCAGTGGCGGCAACCACGAGGATTGCACCGTCCATCTGAGCCGCACCGGTGATCATGTTCTTGATGTAGTCAGCGTGACCCGGAGCGTCTACGTGTGCGTAGTGGCGCTTCTCGGTCTGGTACTCAACGTGGGAGATGTTGATGGTAATGCCGCGCTGACGCTCTTCGGGAGCAGAGTCAATCGACGCGAAGTCACGCTTCTCGTTGAGAGTCGGGTACTTGTCGTACAGCACCTTGGAAATGGCGGCCGTCAACGTCGTCTTACCGTGGTCAACGTGACCAATGGTACCGATGTTAACGTGCGGCTTAGTCCGCTCGAACTTTGCCTTTGCCACAGGTTCCTCCTAGAACGTTTTCAAATGACTTACCCTCCGGTCGCGCTTGTCGCGGCCGAAACTTCAGTAAGTCTACTTGGGGGGCTTTGGATTGGTGAAATTGCAGATTCAGGAACTAATACTAGTCCCTCGAGCCTGTTCGTGCAGATGGCCGGAAACCGACCATCTGCACAGGGCTAGTTTCCAAATTTGGAAACGCACCCGAGTTTGTCGCTTTGAAAGTCCGGTGGACTACTCGCCGCGGGTCTTCTGAATGATCTCGTCGGCGACAGCCTTCGGGACCTCGGCGTAGCTGTTGAACGTCATGGAGTACACAGCGCGGCCCTGGGTCTTCGAGCGCAGGTCACCGATGTAGCCGAACATGCCGGACAGCGGGACGTGCGCGCGGATGACCTTGACGCCCTGGGCATCTTCCATGGACTGCATCTGGCCACGGCGGGAGTTGAGGTCACCGATAACTTCACCCATGTATTCCTCAGGGGTGCGGACCTCGACATCCATCAGCGGTTCGAGCAGGACAGGGTTCGCCTTGCGTGCAGCTTCCTTGAAAGCCATACGGCCGGCGATCTTGAACGCCATTTCCGAGGAGTCAACATCGTGGTACGCGCCGTCAATCAGCGTGGCCTTGATGCCGACAACCGGGTAACCGGCCAGGACGCCGTCGTTCAGTGCATCCTGGATACCGGCGTCAACAGACGGGATGTATTCGCGCGGAACGCGGCCACCGGTGACCTTGTTCTCGAACTCGTACATCTCGCCTTCGGACGTGTCCAGCGGCTCGATCGCGATCTGGATCTTTGCGAACTGGCCCGAACCACCGGTCTGCTTCTTGTGCGTGTAGTCGTGACGCTCTACAGCACGCTTGATGGTTTCGCGGTAAGCAACCTGCGGCTTGCCAACGTTTGCCTCGACCTTGAATTCGCGGCGCATGCGGTCCACCAGGATGTCCAGGTGGAGCTCGCCCATGCCGGCGATGATGGTCTGACCGGTGTCTTCGTTGAGGGAGACCTGGAAGGTCGGGTCCTCAGCGGAGAGCTTCTGGATGGCCGTGGAGAGCTTCTCCTGGTCACCCTTGGTGTTCGGCTCGATGGCAACCGAGATCACGGGCTCCGGGAAGCTCATGGACTCGAGGACGATCTGGTTGGCGGAATCGCACAGGGTGTCACCCGTGGTGGTGTCCTTCAGACCGATGGCTGCGTAGATGTGGCCGGCGGTAGCGCCCTCAACGGGCATTTCCTTGTTGGCGTGCATCTGGAACAGCTTGCCGATGCGCTCCTTCTTGCCCTTGGTGGAGTTAACCACCTGGGCGCCTGCTTCCACGTGACCGGAGTACACGCGGATGAAGGTGAGCTGACCGAAGAACGGGTGCGCGGCGATCTTGAATGCCAGTGCGGAGAACGGCTCTTCAGAGGACGGCTTGCGAGTGAGTTCCTTCTCTTCGTCGCGAGGATCGTGACCGATCATCGGGGGGACGTCGAGCGGGTTCGGCAGGTAGTCAACGACGGCATCCAGCATCGGCTGAACGCCACGGTTCTTGAATGCGGAACCGCAGAAGACCGGGTAGATCTCCGAGTTGATCGTCATCTTGCGGATGCCGGCCTTGAGCTCGTCGATGGAGATCTCTTCGCCCTCAAGGTATTTCTCCATGAGTTCTTCGGAGGCCTCTGCAACAGTCTCAACGAGCGTTGCGCGGTACTCTTCGGCCTTTTCCTTGAGGTCAGCCGGGATCTCGCGGATCTCGTACTTGGCACCCATGGTGACGTCACCCTTGGCATCGCCGGGCCACACCAGTGCGCGCATGTAGAGCAGGTCGACGACGCCGATGAAGTCATTCTCGGAACCGATCGGCAGCTGCATGACGAGCGGCTTGGCACCGAGGCGGCTGATGATGGTGTCTACGGTGAAGTAGAAGTCAGCGCCCAGCTTGTCCATCTTGTTGACGAAGCAGATACGCGGGACGTTGTACTTGTCAGCCTGGCGCCAGACAGTCTCGGACTGCGGCTCCACGCCTTCCTTGCCGTCGAACACGGCGACTGCACCGTCGAGGACGCGCAGGGAGCGCTCAACCTCAACCGTGAAGTCCACGTGGCCGGGGGTGTCGATGATGTTGATCTGGTTGTTTTCCCAGAAGCAGGTCACGGCGGCAGACGTGATGGTGATGCCGCGTTCCTTTTCCTGTTCCATCCAGTCGGTGGTCGAAGCGCCGTCGTGCGTTTCGCCGATCTTGTGGTTCACACCTGTGTAGAACAGAATGCGCTCGGTGGTGGTGGTCTTGCCGGCATCAATGTGGGCCATGATGCCGATATTGCGGACCTTACTAAGGTCGGTAAGCACGTCCTGTGCCACGGTGTCTCCCTTTCGGATGGACTGCACGTTCGCCGCCGGCTCGAGTGAGCCGGCGGCGTCCGGGAAGTATTACCAGCGGTAGTGTGCGAAGGCCTTGTTGGACTCGGCCATCTTGTGGGTGTCTTCGCGACGCTTCACAGCGGCACCGAGACCGTTCGAGGCATCCAGGATTTCGTTCTGGAGACGCTCGGTCATCGTCTTTTCGCGGCGGGCCTTGGAGTAGCCGACCAGCCAGCGAAGGGCGAGTGCCGTGGAGCGGCCCGGCTTGACCTCAACCGGAACCTGGTAGGTTGCGCCACCGACGCGGCGTGAGCGGACCTCGAGGGAAGGCTTGACGTTGTCCATGGCCTTCTTGAGTGCTGCTACGGGGTCGCCGCCGGACTTGGCGCGGGCGCCTTCGAGGGCACCGTAAACGATGCGCTCAGCGGTGGACTTCTTGCCGTCTACCAGCACCTTGTTGATCAGCTGGGTGACCAGCGGGGAGCCGTAAACGGGATCTAGTACTAGCGGCCGCTTGGGGGCCGGACCCTTGCGAGGCATATTACTTCTTCTCCATCTTTGCGCCGTAGCGGCTGCGTGCCTGCTTACGGTTCTTCACACCCTGGGTATCGAGGGCGCCACGGACGATCTTGTAACGGACACCCGGGAGGTCCTTCACACGACCGCCACGGACGAGCACAATGGAGTGCTCCTGGAGGTTGTGGCCTACACCGGGGATGTAAGCGGTAACCTCAACGCCACCGTTAAGGCGCACACGTGCAACCTTACGCAGAGCCGAGTTCGGCTTCTTCGGGGTGGTGGTGTAGACGCGGGTGCAAACACCGCGGCGCATCGGGCTGCCCTTAAGCGCGGGAGCCTTGGTCTTTGAGACCTTAGGCGTGCGGCCCTTACGGACCAACTGGTTAATCGTAGGCACTCTCGTGTTCTCCGTTTTATCCGGAGCGGCCGCTGACAGCCGCTCTCCTTTTGCTTTGCCCCGCCGCCCGAGCTTTGAAGAATCTCCAGAGCAGCTGAGGCGAAGCCTTAATAGTCGGATCGCAGACCGGGACCCGGACTTGCGTCCTGATCGGTCCCTAGGCATGCAAAAATGTGGCATACGTTGCACAAGAACCCTGCAAACCGGAAACGTCGCTCTGGCTAGCCTTTCAGCTCAGCCGGCGCACTCATCCACTGCCACAATAACAATTGGTATCCAGTCTAACATGGACGGCCGCCAAGCCTTAATCGGCGGGTTAAACAGGGATGGTCCCCCACCTTGCGGTGCGGGACCATCCCTTGATCAGGCTATGACTGCGGTCTAGCGGAAGTCGCTGCCGAGGTCGTAATCATCCAGCGGGATGGCGTGGAACTCAGGAGCTCCGTCGCCGCCAAGCGTGTCGTAGGAGAAGTCGCTGAAAGCGCTGGGACCCGTGAACAGGTTTGCCTTTGCTTCTTCAGTCGGCTCCACCGTGACCTCCGTGTAGCGCGGGAGACCCGTGCCGGCGGGGATGAGCTTACCGATGATGACGTTCTCCTTGAGGCCGAGCAGCGGGTCGCTCTTGCCTTCCATGGCCGCCTGCGTCAGGACGCGGGTGGTCTCCTGGAAGGAAGCTGCCGACAGCCAGGACTCGGTGGCCAGGGATGCCTTGGTGATACCCATGAGCTCAGGACGTCCGGAAGCCGGAGTCTTGCCCTCGGACACCACGCGGCGGTTGGCGTCTTCGAAGCGGCTGCGCTCGGCCAGCTCACCGGGGAGCAGGTCGGATTCACCCGATTCGATGACCGTGACGCGGCGCAGCATCTGGCGGACGATAACCTCGACGTGCTTGTCGTGGATGCCGATGCCCTGGCTGCGGTACACGCCCTGGACTTCGTCCACCAGGAACTTCTGTGCAGCACGGGGGCCCATGATGCGCAGAACCTGCTTGGGGTCGACCGGGCCGTTGATGAGCTTCTGGCCCACCGCGACGTGCTGCCCGTCTTCAATCAGGAGGCGTGAGCGGCGAAGGACCGGGTAAGCGATCTCTTCACTGCCGTCGTCCGGAGTGATGACCAGGCGCATCTGGCGCTCGGACTCTTCGATGGCGATGCGGCCGGCTGCTTCTGCAATCGGTGCGACACCCTTCGGAGTACGGGCTTCGAAAAGCTCCTGGATACGGGGCAGACCCTGGGTGATGTCGTCGCCACCGCTGGCGGAAACAGCACCACCGGTGTGGAACGTACGCATGGTCAGCTGGGTACCGGGCTCACCGATGGACTGTGCGGCAATGATGCCCACTGCCTCACCGATGTCCACGGTCTTGCCGGTGGCCAGCGAACGGCCGTAGCACAGGGCGCAGGTGCCGACGCTGGACTCACAGGTGAGTACAGAGCGGACCTTGACCTCGGTGATACCGGCTGCGAACAGTTCGGCAATGACGACGTCGCCGCAGTCGGTGCCGCCGGCAGCCAGGACCTTGCCCTTGGAGTCAACGACATCCACGGCCAGGGTACGGGCGTACGCGCTGTTCTCAACGTTCTCGTCCAGCACCAGCTCACCGTTGGCATCAGCCACGGCGATCGGGGTGACGAGGCCGCGTTCGGTGCCGCAGTCCTCTTCACGGACGATGACGTCCTGCGAGACGTCCACCAGACGACGGGTCAGGTAACCCGAGTTGGCGGTACGCAGCGCGGTGTCAGCCAGACCCTTACGGGCACCGTGCGTGGCGATGAAGTATTCCAGCACCGACAGGCCCTCGCGGTAGGAGGACTTGATCGGACGCGGGATGATCTCACCCTTAGGGTTGGCCACCAGGCCACGGATACCCGCGATCTGACGGACCTGCATCCAGTTACCACGTGCACCGGAGGAAACCATGCGGTTAATCGTGTTCATGGGCGACAGGTTGTCACGCATGACCTGGGCGATTTCGTTGGTTGCCTTGTTCCAGATCTCGATCAGTTCCTGGCGACGCTCGTCGTCGTCGATCAGGCCCTTGTCGTACTGTCCCTGGATCTTGGCAGCGCGCTCTTCGTAACCGGCAAGGATGACCGGCTTCTCGGCCGGAACCTCGATGTCGGAGATGGCGACGGTGACGCCTGAGCGGGTGGCCCAGTAGAAACCGGCGTCCTTCAGGTTGTCCAGCGTTGCCGCGGTAACAACCTTCGGGTAGCGCTCGGCGAGGTCGTTGACGATGCGGGACAGTTCGCCCTTGTCGGCAACAGCCTCAACCCACGGGTAGTCCTCGGGCAGGGTCTGGTTGAAGATGACCTGGCCCAGGGAGGTCTGGACGAGCGCGGTCTGACCCGGCTCCCAGCCTTCCGGAGCTTCCCAGCCGGCGTAAGGAACAAAGCCCTCAAGACGGATCTTGACCTGGGAGTTCAGGTGCAGCTCGTGCAGGTCGAACGCCATGATGGCTTCCGAAACCGAGGAGAAGATGCGGCCTTCGCCAGCTGAACCGACACGCTTGGTGGTCAGGTGGTAGAGGCCGATGATCATATCCTGCGAAGGAAGGGTCACCGGGCGGCCGTCGGACGGCTTCAGGATGTTGTTGGAGGACAGCATCAGGATGCGTGCTTCAGCCTGGGCCTCGGGGCTCAGCGGCAGGTGCACTGCCATCTGGTCGCCGTCGAAGTCAGCGTTGAAGGCGCCACAAACCAGCGGGTGGAGCTGGATTGCCTTGCCTTCCACAAGCTGCGGTTCGAAGGCCTGGATGCCGAGGCGGTGCAGGGTAGGTGCACGGTTGAGCAGCACCGGGTGTTCGGTGATGATCTCTTCCAGCACGTCCCAGACCTGCGGACGGTAACGCTCGACCATGCGCTTTGCCGACTTGATGTTCTGGGCGTGGTTGAGGTCAACCAGGCGCTTCATCACGAACGGCTTGAAGAGCTCCAGGGCCATCTGCTTGGGCAGACCACACTGGTGCAGCTTCAGCTGCGGGCCGACGACGATGACCGAACGGCCGGAGTAGTCAACGCGCTTGCCGAGCAGGTTCTGGCGGAAACGACCCTGCTTGCCCTTGAGCATGTCGCTCAGGGACTTCAGCGGACGGTTGCCCGGACCCGTTACCGGACGGCCACGACGGCCGTTGTCGAAGAGGCTGTCAACAGCTTCCTGAAGCATGCGCTTCTCGTTGTTGACGATGATCTCCGGAGCACCGAGGTCAAGCAGGCGCTTGAGGCGGTTGTTGCGGTTGATCACACGGCGGTAGAGGTCGTTGAGGTCGGAGGTCGCGAAGCGGCCACCGTCCAGCTGGACCATCGGGCGCAGTTCCGGCGGGATCACCGGGACGGCGTCCAGCACCATGCCGAGCGGGCTGTTGTTGGTGGTCAGGAACGCGTTGACCACCTTCAGGCGCTTCAGTGCACGGGTCTTGCGCTGGCCCTTGCCGTTGGCAATGATGTCGCGCAGCAGGTCCGACTCGGCCTGCATGTCGAAGTTCTCAAGACGCTTCTTGATGGCTTCGGCACCCATGGAGCCTTCGAAGTACATGCCGTAGCGGTCACGCAGTTCGCGGTAGAGGCCTTCATCACCTTCGAGGTCTGCGACCTTCAGGTTCTTGAAACGGTCCCAGACCTGCTCAAGGCGCTCGATGTCGGCGTCGGCACGCTTACGCACGTTGGCCATCTGACGGTCCGCGGAGTCGCGGGCCTTCTTCTTGTCGGCAGCCTTGGCGCCTTCACCTTCGAGACGGGCAAGCTCGTTCTCAAGGTCGCGGGCGATCGTGGCGATGTCCGAGTCGCGGTTGTCGACCAGCTGCTTCTTCTCGATATCGTGCTCAACCTGGAGGTTGGGCAGTTCTTCGTGGCGGCTGTCGGTATCGACGCTCGTGATCATGTAGGCAGCGAAGTAGATGACCTTTTCGAGGTCCTTCGGTGCAAGGTCAAGGAGGTAGCCCAGGCGGGACGGAACACCCTTAAAGTACCAGATGTGCGTGACCGGTGCGGCCAGTTCGATGTGGCCCATGCGCTCACGGCGGACCTTGGCGCGGGTGACTTCAACGCCACACCGCTCGCAGATGATGCCCTTGAAGCGCACGCGCTTGTACTTGCCGCAGTAGCATTCCCAGTCGCGGGACGGGCCGAAGATCTTCTCGCAGAAGAGGCCGTCCTTCTCGGGCTTGAGCGTGCGGTAGTTGATGGTTTCCGGCTTCTTAACCTCGCCGTAAGACCAGCCACGGATGTCTTCCGCGGTGGCGAGGCCGATCTGCATGAGGCCGAAGGAGGATTCGCTGGACATATGGTCCCTGTTCTCTCTTGTTCTCTAAATTCTGAAGTCTTGGGTTACGGGAAGAGGGAGCCCCGGAGCAAGGCAGCGCGGCGTGCCGGCTGCCCTGCTCCGGAGGACTCTAGACCTCTTCTACGGAACTGGGCTCTGCACGAGACAGATCGATGCCCAGTTCTTCCGCAGCCGTGAAGACTGCGTCATCAGAGTCACGCATTTCAATTGTGGTTCCGTCCGTGGAAAGCACTTCCACGTTCAGGCACAGCGACTGCATTTCCTTGATCAAGACCTTGAAGGACTCAGGAACGCCCGGCTCAGGGATGTTCTCGCCCTTGACGATGGCTTCGTAGACCTTCACACGACCGTGGATATCATCCGACTTGATCGTGAGGAGTTCCTGGAGCGTGTACGCGGCGCCGTAAGCTTCGAGCGCCCACACTTCCATTTCACCGAAGCGCTGGCCACCGAACTGTGCCTTACCACCCAGCGGCTGCTGCGTGATCATGGAGTACGGGCCGGTGGAGCGCGCGTGGATCTTGTCGTCCACCAGGTGGTGGAGCTTCAGGATGTACATGTAGCCGACCGAGATCGGATCCGGGAACGGCTCGCCGGAGCGGCCGTCAAACAGGCGGGTCTTGCCCGAGGAGTTGATCAGGCGGTCGCCGTCGCGGGTCACGTTGGTGGAGTCGAGCAGGCCCGTGATTTCTTCTTCACGCGCACCGTCGAAGACCGGCGTTGCAACAGTGGTCGAACCACTCTCGCGCGGCAGGTTCGGCAGCTGCTTGACCCACTCGGGCTCGCCTTCGATCTTCCAACCGGTCTTGGCAACCCAGCCGAGGTGCGTTTCGAGCACCTGGCCGACGTTCATACGGCCCGGAACACCCAGCGGGTTCAGGACGATATCAACGGGGGTACCGTCGGCAAGGAAGGGCATGTCCTCGATCGGAAGGATCTTGGAGATAACACCCTTGTTGCCGTGACGGCCGGCGAGCTTGTCGCCGTCGGTGATCTTGCGCTTGGCGGCCACGTAGACGCGGACCAGCTGGTTGACGCCCGGGGGCAGCTCGTCGTCGTTGTCGCGGTCGAAGACGCGGACGCCGATGACGGTGCCGGACTCGCCGTGCGGAACCTTCAGGGACGTGTCGCGGACTTCGCGGGACTTCTCGCCGAAGATGGCGCGCAGCAGGCGCTCTTCCGGGGTCAGTTCGGTTTCACCCTTCGGGGTGACCTTTCCGACCAGGATGTCGCCGGCTTCAACCTCGGCACCGATGTGGATGATGCCGCGCTCGTCCAGGCCTGCAAGGACTTCCTCGGACACGTTGGGGATGTCACGGGTGATTTCCTCGGCACCAAGCTTGGTGTCGCGGGCATCGATCTCGTGCTCCTCGATGTGGATGGAGGAAAGGACGTCCTCGGCAACGATGCGCTGCGAGAGGATGATGGCGTCCTCGAAGTTGTGGCCTTCCCATGACATGAATGCCACGAGCAGGTTCTTACCGAGGGCGAGTTCACCCTGGTCCGTTGCCGGGCCGTCAGCGATGATGCCGCCGACCTCCAGGCGCTGGCCTTCGCTCACCAGGACACGGTGGTTATAGCAGTTGCCCTGGTTGGAACGGGCGAACTTGTTGATGCGGTAGTTGGTTTCCGTGCCGTCGTCGTTGAGCATGATGACGAGTTCAGCGGACACCTCGGTGACCACACCGGCCTTCTTCGCGATGACAACGTCACCGGCGTCGACGGCGGCGGCACGCTCCATGCCGGTACCGACGAACGGCGCCTCGGAACGGACCAGCGGCACAGCCTGGCGCTGCATGTTGGCACCCATGAGTGCGCGGTTAGCATCGTCATGCTCGAGGAACGGGATCAGGGCCGTAGCCACGGACACCATCTGGCGCGGGGAAACGTCCATGAACTCGACCTCGGCGGCGGGAACCAGCACGGGCTCGCCTCCACCACCACGGGCGCGGACCAGGACGGTCTCCTCGGCGAACTTCTTGTTCTCGTCCAGCGGAGCGTTGGCCTGTGCAATCAGGACCTCTGCTTCGTCGTCGGCCGTCAGGTACTGGACCTCATCGGAAACGACACCTTCGGACACGAGGCGGTAAGGCGTCTCGATGAAGCCGAACGGGTTGATGCGGCCGTAGGAAGCCAGCGAACCGATCAGACCAATGTTCGGGCCTTCAGGGGTTTCGATGGGGCACATACGTCCGTAGTGGGACGGGTGAACGTCTCGGACTTCCATGCCTGCACGGTCACGGGACAGACCACCCGGGCCAAGCGCGGACAGACGGCGCTTGTGGGTCAGACCCGACAGCGGGTTGTTCTGGTCCATGAACTGGGACAGCTGGGAAGTTCCGAAGAACTCCTTGATGGCTGCCACAACGGGGCGGATGTTGATCAGTGTCTGCGGCGTGATGGCCTCGACGTCCTGCGTGGTCATACGCTCGCGGACGACGCGCTCCATACGGGACAGGCCGGTGCGGACCTGGTTCTCGATGAGCTCGCCGACGGCGCGGATGCGGCGGTTGCCGAAGTGGTCGATGTCATCGATCTCGACGCGCAGTTCGTGGTCCTGGCCGTCGCGCTTGCCCGTGAGGGTCTTCTCGCCGGCGTGCAGGGCAACCAGGAACTTGATCATTGCAACGATGTCTTCAACGTGCAGGACCGAAGCTTCCTTGTCGCCAAGGGAGCGGTCGATGCCAAGCTTGCGATTGATCTTGTAACGGCCGACCTTGGCCAGATCGTAGCGCTTGGAGTTGAAGTACAGGTTGTCCAGCAGGGACTGGGCAGCCTCGACGGTGGGCGGCTCGCCCGGTCGCAGCTTCCGGTAGATGTCCAGCAAAGCGTCTTCGCGGGTTTCGGTGGCGTCCTTCTCCAGCGTTGCGCGCATGGAGTCGTACTGGCCGAACTCTTCGAGGATCTGGCCTTCGGTCCAGCCGAGGGCCTTCAGCAGCACCGTGACGGACTGCTTGCGCTTGCGGTCAAGGCGAACGCCGACCTGGTCGCGCTTGTCGATCTCGAGCTCGAACCAGGCACCGCGGGACGGGATGATCTTCGCAGTGAAGATGTCCTTGTCGCTGGTCTTGTCAGCGGTGCGCTCGAAGTAGGCGCCCGGGGAACGGACCAGCTGGGAGACAACGACACGCTCGGTGCCGTTGACGACGAAGGTGCCCTTCTCGGTCATCAGCGGGAAGTCACCCATGAACACGGTCTGCTGCTTGATTTCGCCCGTGTTGTTGTTCATGAATTCGGCTTTAACGTACAGCGGAGCCGAGTACGTAGCGTCCCGGTCCTTGCACTCGGCCATGGTGTATTTGGGATCAGCGAACTCCGGGTCGGAGAAGCTCAGGGACATGGTGCCCTGGAAATCCTCGATCGGGGAGATCTCTTCAAAGATGTCAGACAGACCGGAGCTAGTGGCGACGCTGAGGTCGCCTTCTTCGACAGCCTTCGCAACGCGTGCCTGCCAGCGTTCGTTTCCGACCAGCCAGTCAAAGCTGTCCGTTTGCAGGGCAAGCAGATTCGGAACGTCAAGAGGTTCGTGAATCTTTGCGAATGAGAGCCGGCGAGTGGCACCATCGGTGCTGTCGGCATTGATAGCGGTAGCGTTGTTTACATTAGAGGTGCTCGAGGCGACCAAGAGGGATCCTTCCACAGACCTTCAGGCGTTTTCAGATCTCCCCCGTTGCAAGCCCTGCAGAATGACTCCGCAGCGCTACCAGTCCGGTTCCGCTATATGACCCGGGACCCAGGCTGTTCATGTTGATGCACGTCTCGGACGGCACGTCGATGGAACAGCTGCTAGGCAAAGCCCACCGCTATATGAAGGCTGAAGGTAAACAGGGAAGACGCAAATATCTACGATACGGCAAAGCGGCGCGCGTGTCTACCCCACTTCCCCGGTTATTGCAAGCACTGTTGCCGGAGGCACCTAGTTGGGTTTTACAGCGTGAGCGTCACGCCCTCGGCGGTGCAGTCGCCGGCGTTGGCAAAGACAGCATCACGCACGGCGTCCTTGGCCGACTGGTCCGGCTGGCCGCCCTTCTCGACGACGGCAGAGTGGCTGATAGTGAGAGCGCTTAGCGACGAAAACAGTCCCCTCAGGTTTCCTGTGTAGGCGTCCTTGGCCTTCCATGCCTTGGAGTAGATCGCTTCATAGGCGTTGGACGTGGGCTCGCTGGCCCTATACTCCGCGTACAGCGAGTTGAACAACTCGCAGGCCTCTTTGGCGCCCCCGGACTGGAGAGCCGCCGGGCTGGAGGACGGAGACGGCGCGGATGTTGCGGACGTCGCTGCGGCCGACGACGATGTGCCCCCCGGGGCCGGGGTGGACACGGAACAGGCCGTGAGCCCGGCGAGGCTTAGCATGGCTGCCGCGGCGAGGACGTTCTTCAAGATGCTGCTCCCTGTTTTCCGTTGCTGAAACTCCTTCCACCCTACGCAACGCCGCGGGCACCCGCATTTCCGGTGCATGGGGAGTTCTCCCCTGTCGTCACCCCCGCCGGCACCCGGCGCCCGGCCGGATGAGGGGCGGGCGGCCGGATGAGGGGCGCCCTGCCGGATGAGGGGCGGGCGGCAGGAAAGGCGGGTGGAATGGACCCTGCGCCAGGTGCGTTTGAATGGATAGGTGATTCGGCTCACGATAGCCTTGGCCTACACCGTCACAGATCGGAAGAGATAACCATGAGCAACTCCCCAGACAACAACGATGTTGTCATCCTCGCTGCGGCACGCACGCCGCAGGGCCGCCTCAACGGCCAGCTGGCCAGCTTCACGGCGGTGGAACTCGGGGCGCATGCCATCAAGGCGGCCCTCGCCGCAAGCGGCGTCGGCGCCGACAAGGTGGATGCGGTCATCATGGGCCAGGTGCTGCAGGCGGGAGCCGGCCAGAACCCGGCACGGCAGAGCGCCATCGGCGCTGGCATCGGCTGGAACGTCCCCACTGTCACCATCAACAAGGTGTGCCTTTCCGGCCTGACGGCTGTCATCGACGCCGCCCGCATGATCCGCAGCGGTGATGCCGCCGTCGTCGTTGCCGGCGGGCAGGAATCCATGACCCGGGCCCCGCACATCCTGCCGGGGTCCCGGCAGGGCTGGACCTACGGGACCGTCCAGGCGCTGGATGTGGCCGCGCACGACGGCCTGACGGACGCGTTCGACGGACAGTCCATGGGGCTGTCCACCGAGAGCAAGAACCTGGTTCTTGGCATCGACCGGGCATCGCAGGACAACGTGGCGGCCCAGTCGCACCAGCGGGCCGCGCTGGCGGCCAAGAACGGCGTCTTCGACGACGAAATCGCACCCATCAGCGTCAAGCAGCGCAAGGGCGATCCCATTGTTGTCTCCGAGGATGAAGGCGTGCGCCCCAACACCACGGTGGAATCGCTGGCCGGGTTGCGGGCGGCATTCGTCAGCGACGGCACCATCACGGCCGGCAACTCCTCTCCCCTCTCCGACGGCGCCTCGGCCCTGGTGCTGAGCACGCGGAAGTTCGCGGAAGAAAACGGCCTGGACTACCTCGCGGTGGTGGGCAAGCCGGGCCAGGTGGCGGGGCCGGACAATTCGCTGCATTCGCAGCCTTCACACGCGATCAGGAATGCCCTCGACCGGGCGGGATGGACCACCGCGGACCTCGACTTCATCGAGATCAACGAGGCCTTCGGATCCGTTGCGGTGCAGTCGCTCAAGGACCTCAAGTACCCGTTGGAGAAGTGCAACATCCACGGCGGAGCCATCGCCCTGGGCCACCCCATCGGAGCCTCCGGTGCGCGCCTGGCCGGGCATGCAGCCCATGAACTGAAACGCCGGGGCACCGGAAGGGCCGCCGTATCCCTGTGCGGCGGCGGCGGGCAGGGCGAAGCTCTCCTGCTGTACCGGGACTGACCGTGGCCTCATCCCCAGACGCGGCCACCAGCAGCAGCACCACCTCCGGCGGTGTCGGCAGGGAGCGTTTCCTGGCCGACGCCGCCGCGCGCGGGCTCGAGGTCGAGATAGTGGAGCGGCTCGCAGCGAAGAGCCTTGAGGAGGCCGCCGGCATCCTGGGCATAACGCCGGCGGACATCGTGAAGTCCCTGGTGGTCAAACACAAGGACGGCAGTTTCCTCTTTGCCCTGGTCCCCGGGGACCGGCAGTTCTCCTGGCCCAAGCTGAGGGGGCTGCTGGGCGTCAACAAGCTCTCGCTGCCGCCGGCGGACGTCGCGTTGGAAGCCACCGGCTATGAACGCGGCACCATCACCCCGCTGGGAAGCATCAGGGCGTGGCCCGTCTACGCGGACGCGACCATCGCAGGGCGCCGGATTTCCATGGGGGCCGGACAGCACGGATACAGCGCCTTCGTGGATGCCGACGCCCTGACCACGGCGCTGGGCGCCGTGGTCGCGGACATCAGCGACCCCGCCTAGCCCGCACCGTTTAGGGAATGACCGTCAATGGTTGGCCGTTGACCACCAGCCGCCAGTCGCTGCGGCTGAACAGTGCCGCGTCAAGGGTGCCGCTGTCCACAACGTAGTCGATGATCCGTTGCCGGATCTCCTGCTGGCTGTTGGAGAGCACGGGCGCGGTTTTGACGCCCGGGAAGTTCCCGCCGCCGCTCTGGCGGTAGTTGTTGATGGCCATCGCGAATTCCTGGTCCGCGCGCAAGGCCTCTCCCCCGTAGCTGAGGTTCGAGATCCGGCTTCCCACGGGCCGGGCCAGGTCGATGTCGTAGGTGAGCGGGGCGTCCAGGCCATAGACGACGTCGTAGTTGTAGTCGGGCGTTCCGCCCGGTGCCGTCGGGGTGACGGAATTGGTGACGTCGGCAGCGGCGGCAGTGGTGCCGGTGACCGGTTTGAAGTACTGCGCCGACCATTCGAGGTAGGCCTTCACCTGCGCTCCGGTGACCTTGATGGACAGCAGGGTGTTGTCGAAGATGTAGAGCCCGGCGACGTCCCGGATGGTCAGCGGTCCCGCCTTTACATCCACGGCGCGGGAGAACGCCGCGGCAATGGACAAGACGGGGAGGCCGGCGTTTGCGCCACCCGCAAGCTCTGCTTTGATGGTGCTCGCCTGGACGAAGTTGATGGCGTCGATAGCCGCAGTGTCCTGCCAGCAGGCGGTTCCGGTGCTCAGCGCCGCCGTCGACGTGCCGATCACCTCGTTCACATACTTCACGGTCGCTTCGTGCCCGGCCTGCACAGCGCGGACGACGGCGGGATCCGGCTCAGCCGTCTTGGCGTCCAGCAGGTGGGAGGACGCCGAGGTGACGTTCCACCGGCCCCTCTCCTTGGTCAGCCGGAGGTCCATCACGGAAACCCGCATGCCCCACTTCAGGGGCTCCGTCAGGAGCACCTGCTTGCCGGTGGCCTTGTGGGTGACGAAGCGTTCCGGGATCTCCACGTGCGCGTGGCCCACCAGGATGGCGTCGATGCCCGGGACCTCCTCGGCAAGAAGGGTGGAGGCATTTTCCGGGAAAGGCAGGGCGTCGCCGTAGGAGGATCCCGGCGTCGCGCCTGAATGGCTGGAGACGATCACGACGTCGGCTCCGGCAGCCTTCATCTGCGGAATGACGGTCCTGGCTTCCTCCACAATGCCGTTGAAGTCCAGCTTCCCCTGGACGTTGTCCCGGTCCCACAGCGCGCAGCCGGGAGTCACGAATCCGACCAGTCCCACGGTCAGCCACCCGTTGTCCGTTTTGATGCGCTTGAGTACGTAGGGAGTGAATGCACGCTGGCCGGTCACGGCGTCGTGGACATTGGCGCCGAGCAGCGGAAAGTCCAGTTGTTTCTCCCAGGTGCGGAGCAGCGGGATGCCGTAGTTGAATTCGTGGTTCCCGAGTCCGACGGCGTCGTAGCCCACGGCATTCATTGCCAGGGTTATGGGGTGGGTGACCGAATCGGAGACGGGCCTGATCTTGGCGAAGTAGTAGGCAAGGGGCGTGCCCTGGATGGTGTCGCCGGCGTCGATGGTCAGCGTGTTCGCTGCGCCGCATTCAGCCCGCATGGCCTTGATGAGGGTGGAAGCCTGGGCGTTGCCGATCTTGTTGCCCGCAGCGTCGGCGTAGCTGGTGTTCTTGAAGTAGTCCCAGTTGAAGACGTTGTTGTGCAGGTCGGTAGTGCCGAGCACGGTCAGGGTGAACTGCTTCTTGTCCTCTGGCCGGAGGGCCGGGCGGGCCTGCGCCGCGGGGGCTCCGGCGAAGGTGGTGGCGGCGGCGGTCCCGCCGACCAGGGCTGCGGTAAGCATGGCGCGGCGGGAAGGCGAGGGGGTCGGATCGGTCATCGTGTGAGCTCCTTGACGTTGGTGGCCGGTGGGCACAAAGCCAAAGTCTAGGGCTGCGGGAAGTGCATGAAAAGGAGAGTCCACAATCTTTTTCTGAACTTCACCGGTTGTTGGTGCGGGGTGGTGCGGGGTGTCCGCGGGGCGGCTGGTGCGGCTGTTGATGCCGCTCCGGACGCAGAAAACCCCGCCCACCGGAGTGGACGGGGTTTCCGTGAAGCAGCGTGTGTTACTTGAGGGTAACGGTGGCGCCGGCAGCTTCGAGCTGCTCCTTGGCCTTCTCGGCAGCTTCCTTGGTGACGCCTTCGAGGACGGCCTTCGGAGCGCTGTCAACAACGTCCTTAGCTTCCTTGAGGCCCAGGGAAGTGATGGCGCGAACTTCCTTGATCACTGCGATCTTCTTGTCGCCAGCAGATTCGAGAACGACGTCGAATTCGGTCTTCTCTTCAGCTTCTTCAGCAGCACCGGCAGCGGGGCCAGCAACGGCAACAGCAGCAGCGGTAACTTCGAAGGTCTCTTCGAAGAGCTTGACGAACTCGGAGAGCTCGATGATGGTCAGTTCCTTGAAAGCTTCAATGAGCTCTTCGTTGGTGAGCTTCGCCATGGTGTGGCGTCCTTCCTATAGGTGGTGCTTGGCGGCCTGGGCCGTAGTCCTCGCACCGGAGTCTGGTCTAAAAGAGAATTAGTTCTCTTCGGTGGCTGCGGCTTCGGCCGGAGCTTCGGTCTCTGCTGCTTCTGCGGCCGGTGCTTCTTCAGCGGCGGGCGCTTCGGCAGCTGCCGGTGCACCGTTCTCTTCTTCAAGCTTGAGGCGCAGGGCGTCGATGATGCGTGCAGCGGCGGCAGCAGGAGCCTTGAGGATCCCTGCAACCTTGGCGAGCTGCAGCTCACGGGACTCGAGTGCTGCCAGGGCAGCAACTTCGCTGGCGTTCAGGGCCTTGCCCTCGAAGTAACCGGTCTTGATGACCAGCTGCTTGTTGGTCTTGGCAAAATCCGTCAGGCTCTTGGCAGCCGCAACTGCGTCACCCTTGATGAACGCGATTGCAGTGGGGCCGGCGAGCTGTCCGTCGAATGCTTCGACACCAGCTTCCTTGGCTGCAATGGCGGTCAGGGTGTTCTTGACGACCGAGAACTTGGTGTCCTGGCCGAGAGAAACACGCAGCTGCTTGAGCTGTGCAACAGTGAGCCCACGGTATTCGGTCAGGACAGCGGCGTTCGATTCCTTGAAATCGTTTGTGATCTCAGCTACTGCTGAAACCTTTGCAGGCGTTGCCATAACCCTCCTTCCGGGGATAGTGCCGGTATTCCGGGTCCCCGCTCAAGGTGAGCTAAAACTAAAAACGCCCCGCGCAGATGCACGGGGCTTGGCTCAACGCAGTTCTAACCGCGGAGCTTTGCTTCGTTCACCTGCGCCGGCCGCCCTATGTTCAGGGTCCTTCGTCCGGAAATCCACTGGCTCTCCCGCACACAACTGCAGAATTGAGCGATGCTCAGGAGAGTGGATTTCCAACAACCGACGGTCTTTGGTAGTTCAAGCTTACGGGCAAGGCTGCCCGTACTCCAAATCGGGCGGCTCAGCTGCTGCTGGGCCCGAGGTCCGGGAGGTCCTTCTGCCAGATCCCCGTGACGCCCGCCGTGGTGAACCCCAGCTGCTGGTTCACCTTGAGCAGGTACCTGTTCTCCGGGGCGTTCCAGGTGTAGATGACCCTGGCATCAGGGAACTGCTCGGTGAGCCGTTCCATGTTGGCCACCTTAATCAGCAGGCCCAGCTTGTTGCCCCGGTGTTCCTGCATCACCACTGTGTCGTCCTGGAACACCACGTCCTGCCGCTGCGAAAGGACACTGATGGTGGTCAGCCCCACGAGCATCCCGGTGGCGATGTGTTCGACGGCGGTGACCACCGTGCGCCGTCCCTGCGCAATGGTGGCCTCTTCCGCTTTCCTGATCATGGCGCCGTCGAACACCATCTGCTCGTCGGTCCTTGACGACGGTTCAGTGTCCTCGCCTGCCTGGTTTTCGAGGGCGGCCACCGCGTCCAGCCACTGGTCCGGGCACCGGTCCGTCCAGTGATGCAACCGGTAGCGGCCAGCGTTGGCCTGCTCCGCTTCGTCCGACAGTTCCGCGACCAGCTTGGTGTCCAGCGGCAGCAGGCACGAGCTGAACTGCTCGATGTGCTGCAGGGTGTAGCCGGTCTTGCGGGCAAACTCCACTTCCCGGCTTCCCATCGGAACGAAGCCAAGGCCGGAGCCCGGGACCAGCTGGTCATCGACCTCGCTGTTCAATGAGACGCCGGGATGGTTGGTGTCGATCAGGATCGACGTCCGGCCTTCAGCCCGGGCAAACTGCTCCGCCGCTTCCAGCAACTGGCGTCCCACTCCCTGGCGCTGGAACTCGGGCAGGATGTCCAGCGTGAATTCCGCGAGGTCCAGGTTATCGGCCAGGGGCAGGGCGATGTCTGCCGTGCCCACGATTTCGCCGTCCACCCTGGCAACGAGGATGATCTGGCGTTCGTAGGGATCGGCAAGTTCGAGGAGCTTTTCCAGCGGGGTGTAGGCGAGATCGTCACTCCCCCATGTCTGCATCCGGACCTTCCGGCTCACTTCGACGGCGGCCAGGAAATCGGCGCTGTCGGGCCCGTCGAGGGAATCGGGAATCCAGAGTTGTTCGATCCGTACGTCTTTAACCATAGAGGGCGTCATTCCAGTCGTTTCTGCCACTCACCTTCAAAGCCGGCGGGCTTGAATCCAAGCGAAATATTAATCGCCAGCATATGCCGGTTTTCGCTGGCGTTCCATGTAATGACCGACTCCGCAGCCGGGCACGCCTCCAGGGCGAGCCTGATATTGGCGATCTTGGCCAGCATTCCCAGCCGGCGGCCGCGGTGCGGTGCCGCGACCAGCGTGTCTTCCTGGATCAGAACGCGGGGCCGCTCCGGACGGTAGCTCAGCACCGTAAAGGCTGCCAGGTCTCCTGTCCCCGAGTGCTGGACCGCGGCCACCAGCGCCACCACACCGCTGCGCTCCCAGCCTTGTTCCTCAACGCGCACCCTCGCCGCGTCCCAGTCTTCGACCTCGGCTTCCAGCCCGGCGGTCGGCACGTCCGCGCTCATCCTCCGTTTCAGGGCGGCGTAGGCATCCACGAGGGATTCCGGGCAGCTGCCCTGCCACGCCACCACCCGGTAGCCGTCCGCGTGCTTCCTGGCGTCGGCTTCCAGTCCGTCCAGCAGCTCCGGGTCCACAGGCAGCCGCAGCCTGCCGGACCTTTCCACCTGCTCCAGTTCATAACCGGAGGCCAGGGCGAAGCACGTTGAGGCAAGGTTCAGCGGAACACCGCCGCTCCCGGATTTCGCCGGGAGTTCTTCCGTGCCCGGCTGCTGCTCCTGGACGGGCTCCTCGCAGTAGCCTTCGAATACCCTGCGTCCGCGGCTGTGGGCCGCTTCCTCTGCAACCGCGAGCAGCCGCCTGCCAATCCCCCGCCGCCGATACGGGGCAGCAACCAGCACGTCGATCCAGGCCACTGACATGTTCTCCTTGAGCGGCAGCACCACCGCACAGGTACCCACCGGGACGCCATCCAGCCTTGCCAGGAACTGCAGGCGTTCCTCGTAATCGGTTCCGCGCCAATATTCCTGGTCTTCCCGGAGTGTGGATCCGCGGTCCAGGTTTCCCCACTTGGCCAGATGGTGCCCGTCGCGGAGCGCACGGCACGCCAGGAGGCTGGCGGCCCGTTCCGTCCCTTCGTCCCCGGGCTGCGGGATGGCGACGGCGGTGATCGCCAGGCCGGTCACGGCGTCTTCTGCCATTCACCGTCGTACCCCGCGGGACGGAAGCCGAGCGCCACGTTGATGGAGAGCATGTGGTCGTTTTCGGCGGCGTTGAACGTAATGATTCGCTCCACCTCCGGATAACCGGCCAGCAGCCGGCGGATGTTGAGGATCTTGACCAGCATTCCCAGGCGGTGCCCCCGGTGATGGCGGGCCACGAGGGTATCGTCCTGGTTGGCCAGCCACGGCTTCCCGTCTGACACCTGAAGGACGGTGTACGCGGCCAGTTCCCCGGTCGAACGGTGCCGGGCGGCTGCCACCAGGGAGTTCAGGCCGGCCTTCTTCCACGTTTTCTCCACGTGCCGGACCCGGGTCACGTCCCAGGTTTCCTCGTCGTAGTTGAGGCCACCCGCGGGCGTGTCCGTACTCATGCGGGACATCAGGACTGCGAGTTGTTCCGCATGTTCCTCAGGGCAACGGTCCGTCCAATGCAGCAACTCGTACTGCTGCGCCGCCTTTTTCCCCGCTTCGCTTTCCAGTGCAGAAAGCTTGCTGTCCGCCGTGGGGAGGGACAGGGCGCTGAAGCGCTCCACCTGTTCCAGCCGGTAGCCGGCCTGCAGGGCGAAACGCACACCGTCCGCGTCTGCGGGCACTCCGCCCGTTCCCGTTGCCGGCCGGAGCAGCCCGGACCCGTCGGCGTCGAAGTCTGCCGGGTGCTCCGTGAATGTCTGAAGTATGGTGCGCCCGTGCAATGCTGCCAGCTGCTCGGCGTGGCCCAGCAGCGCCAGGCCGATCCCCCGGCCCCGGAACTCCTTCAGCACAGTCACGTGCAGGAGTGCGGTCTGGAGGTTTTCCTGGACCCCCATGCGGATCCAGGACCTCGCAACCATCCGACCGCGCAGCCGCACGAAGAAGAGCCTCACCTGTGCGTAGGGGCTGTCCCGCCAATAATGAAGCCTCGTGGCCAACGGTGCCAGGCGGTCCGCGTTACCCCAGGTTTCGAGCACCAGGGCATCGCTGAGCGCTCCGAACTCCAGGAACTCGCCGGCCTCCGGGGAATCGATTGCGTCGGGCAGGACAAGGGGTTCGATGACGTAAGCCGCTGCATTCACGGGGACAGCCTAACCGGGGGCGGACTCTCAGCCAACGGACGCTCCGCCAGGGGAATGGAGGCGGAGACGCAGAAAGACCGCCCCGCAACTGCGGGACGGTCTTTCATGCGGAACTGCTGAGGATTAGACCTCGGTCAGGACCTTGGTGACGTTGGGGTCAACGGAGATGCCCGGGCCGAACGTGGTAGCCACGGTGGCCTTCTGGATGTAGCGGCCCTTGGAAGCGGACGGCTTCAGGCGAAGGACCTCTTCCAGTGCTGCTGCGTAGTTCTCGGCCAGCTTGACGGCGTCAAAGGAAACCTTGCCGATGATGAAGTGCAGGTTGGAGTGCTTGTCGACGCGGAAGTCGATCTTGCCGCCCTTGATGTCGTTGACAGCCTTGGTGACGTCGGGGGTCACGGTGCCGGTCTTCGGGTTCGGCATCAGGTTACGCGGACCCAGGACCTTACCGAGGCGGCCAACCTTGCCCATGAGGTCGGGGGTGGCGACGGCGGCGTCGAAGTCGGTCCAGCCGGCTGCGATCTTTTCGATCAGGTCATCGGAACCAACGAAGTCGGCGCCGGCAGCGATTGCTGCTTCTGCCTTGTCGCCCGTTGCGAAGACGAGGACGCGGGCGACCTTACCGGTGCCGTGCGGCAGGTTGACCGTGCCGCGGACCATCTGGTCGGCCTTGCGAGGGTCTACGCCCAGGCGGAAAGCGACCTCAACGGTGGCGTCGAACTTGGACGGGTTGGTGTCCTTGGCGAGCGTCACTGCCTCGAACGGCGCGTAGAACTTCTCCGCGTCGATCTTGGCGGCGGCTGCCTCATATGCTTTGCTGCGCTTTGCCATGCTGCTTATTCTCCTTGTGCAGTTGTGGTCTGCGGACCGCGCTGGGCCCTGCCACAGTTGGAATCCCGAAACGGTTTGTCCGGACCGGATGTCCAACATTTCTATGTTTAGGTGGTGCCGGTTGCCCGGCGGTGCTGTCCGCCGTCGTCCTCGGTTTCTTACGGTCCGAGTGCCGACGCCGCATCAGCGGTGGGGAATTAACCCTCGACGGTGATACCCATGGAGCGGGCGGTGCCGGCGATGATCTTCGCTGCGCCTTCGAGGCTGGTGGCGTTGAGGTCTTCCATCTTGGTGGAAGCGATCTCGTTGACCTGGGCCTGGGTCAGCTTGGCAACCTTGACGGTGTGCGGGGTAGCTGAACCCTTGGCGACGCCTGCAGCCTTTTTGATGAGCTCTGCAGCCGGCGGGGTCTTGGTGATGAACGTGAACGAGCGGTCTTCGTAGACCGTGATTTCAACAGGAATAACGTTGCCGCGCTGGGCTTCCGTCGCAGCGTTGTACGCCTTGCAGAATTCCATGATGTTGACACCGTGCTGGCCAAGCGCAGGACCGATCGGCGGGGCCGGGTTAGCGGCACCTGCCTGGATCTGCAGCTTGATGAGGCCGGTGACCTTCTTCTTGGGAGCCAATGTAGGGTCCTTCTCTCAATTTCGTCCTGGGACACAGGAGCGTGCCTCAGGTTGGTGGCCGCCATGGCGAGGCGACCGGCCGCTACATGGCTGCTAAGCGGGCAGCCCTGAAGCGAATTCTGGTGGGGTGTTGCTAGATCTTGGTGACCTGGTTGAACGCCAGGGTGACCGGGGTCTCGCGCTCGAAGATGGAGACCAGCACCACGAGGGTCTGCGAATCGATCTTGATCTCGGAGATCGTGGCGGGGAGGGTCTCGAAGGGACCTTCCTTGACGATGACGGACTCGCCGACTTCGAAGTCGACGTCCACGGGAGCGGCGGCGTGCTTGACCGGCTTGCCCTTCTCGGCCTGCTCTTCTTCGAAGACGGGGGCGAGCATGGAGAAGACCTCATCGAGCCGCAGCGGGACCGGGTTGTGGGCGTTGCCCACGAAGCCGGTGACGCCGGGGGTGTGCCGGACGGCGCCCCAGGAAGCGTCGGTCAGGTCCATGCGGACCAAAACGTAGCCGGGGATGCGGACGCGGTTGATGACCTTGCGCTGAGCGTTCTTGATCTCAACGACTTCTTCCATCGGGACCTGGATTTCGAAGATGTAATCTTCCATGTCCAAAGTCTGGATGCGGGTCTCAAGGTTGGCCTTGACGCGGTTTTCGTAACCCGCGTAGGAGTGGATGACGTACCAGTCGCCTTCCTGGCGGCGCAGCTTGGCCTTGAATTCCTCGGCCGGATCAACCTCAGCCTTGGCGGCCGCGGCGGCCAGGGCGTCAGCCTCATCGTCCTCGGAGCCGGCTTCGGCGTCGTCAGAGTCTTCGTCCGTTTCGGCGTCGTCAGCATCAGCGTCAGCGTCGGCCTCAGAGGAATCGTCGATGGAATCGGGCGCAGCAGACTCAACCTCTGACTCTTCCCCGGCTACCGCCGCGGCGTCTGTTGTGCTGTCCGTGGACCCATCCAGCTCAGTCTCAGTTACCTCGAGCTCCTGCTCAGACACTTGGTCTCCTGCTTCCTCATTGCCTAACATGCCTATTTAAATGGCTCAATTCCGCACACCCCGTGAATGCTTCCGGATTCCCGGAGCATTCCACGCAGTCTGCGGACGGATCGCCTTAGCGGTCCGCGGGGCCTGTGCCGCCGAAGACCCAGCTCACTCCGGTCCCGAAAGCCAAGTCCAGGACGGTAACAATGAGCATCATGATGATCACGAACACCAGCACCACGAGCGTGTAATTGATCAGTTCCTTGCGGGTGGGTGCTACGACCTTCTTCAGTTCGCCGATGACCTGGCGGACGAAGAGTGCGATGCGAGCGAAGAAGCCGGCCTTGGCGGCATTCTTGGCGGGGCGGCCCTTGGAGCTGCTTGCAGCCGTTTCGGTCACCTGGTCCTCACTCATCCTCGCAAATGTCGGATACCCGGCTCTGAACTGAACCATGGTTGCTGCGCTGGCTCCGGCTAACCGCCGGAACCGCTTGCGCAGGGCAGACAGGACTCGAACCTGCAACCTGCGGTTTTGGAGACCGCTGCGCTACCAATTGCGCCACTACCCTATGGATCGAAAACCAATCACACCACACTTCCCGCAAACTTCACGGGGCGCAGGCCATCATCGTGTTTTCAACACCGGAGAACTAGTCTACGCAACAACTGCGCTTACGTCGAACCAGCCTCATTTCGGACCTTCTTCGCGGCTGCCAGGGCCTGCCGACCGGGACACGGTCACATTCCTGGCCGTCACGGTGAACGATCCGCTGAACAGCATAGAGTAGATCTCGTCGAATCCCACAACCAGCCATCGAGCTGCAAGCGAAGAATGGACCCTGCCATGCCTGCCGCCCGCGTTTCCCAACGCATTTCCGCTATCGCCGAATCCGCCACCCTGGCCGTTGATGCCAAGGCCAAGGCACTCAAGGCAGCCGGACGGCCGGTCATCGGCTTCGGCGCCGGGGAACCCGACTTCCCGACCCCCGGTTACATCGTTCAGGCCGCCATCGACGCCGCCAGCCAGCCGAAGTACCACCGCTACTCCCCCGCCGGCGGGCTCCCGGAACTCAAGCAGGCCATTGCGGACAAGACCTTGCGGGATTCCGGCTACAAGGCCGAGGCGTCACAGGTCCTGGTTACCAACGGCGGCAAGCAGGCCGTGTACAACACCTTCGCCACGCTGGTCGATCCGGGCGATGAGGTCATTGTTCCCACGCCGTTCTGGACCACGTACCCGGAAGCCATCCGGCTGGCCGGCGGCGTGCCCGTGGAGGTCTTCGCGGGCCCGGAACAGGACTACCTCGTTACCGTGGAGCAGCTCGAAGCCGCCCTGACCGAGCGCACCAAGATCCTGCTGTTCGTGTCGCCGTCGAACCCCACCGGCTCGGTGTACTCGCCGGAGCAGGTCCGCGAAATCGGATTGTGGGCGGCCTCCAAGGGGCTGTGGGTGGTCACCGACGAAATCTACGAACACCTCACCTACGACGGCGTTCCCTTCACGTCCATTGCAACGGCCGTTCCGGAACTCGGCGACAAGGTGGTCATCCTCAACGGGGTGGCCAAGACCTACGCCATGACCGGCTGGCGCGTGGGGTGGATGATCGGCCCGGCGGACGTCATCAAGGCGGCCACCAACCTGCAGTCGCACGCCACCTCGAATGTGTCCAACATCCCGCAGGTTGCTGCCCTCGCGGCCGTCTCCGGGCCGCTCACCGCGGTTGACGAGATGAAGGTGGCCTTCGACCGCCGCCGGAAGGCGATTGTCGCCGGCCTGAACGCCATTGACGGGGTGGAATGCCCGACGCCGAAGGGCGCCTTCTACGTCTACGCGGACGTCCGCGGCCTGCTGGGCAAGGAATTCGAGACGGCGAACGGGACCGCCCGCCCGCAGACTTCCGCCGAGCTGGCTGCACTCATCCTGGACGAGGTTGAGGTTGCGGTCGTACCGGGCGAGGCGTTCGGTCCCTCGGGCTACCTGCGCCTCTCCTACGCACTGGGCGACGACGACCTCGCCACGGGTGTGGCACGGCTTCAGGCCTTCCTCGGCAAGGCCAAGTAGGGCCCCTCTCTCACTTTCCGCAGGAAACCCGCCAACGCTCTCTCACTTTTCGCAAGAAAGTCAGAGAGCGTCGGCGGTTAACCGGCAGGAAGTGAGAGAGCGTCCGGGGTGGGCTAGAGGAGCCGGCGTTCGGCGGCCCACTTGGTCAGTTCGTGGCGGCTGGACAGCTGCAGTTTGCGCAGCACGGCGGAGACGTGGGTTTCCACTGTCTTGATGGAGATGAAGAGCTCCTTGGCCACTTCCTTGTAGCTGTAGCCGCGCGCGATGAGCCGCATGACCTCCAGCTCGCGGGCGGAGAGGCGGTCGAGTTCGTCGTCGGCGATATCCGCCGGGGCCGTGCCGAACGCATCGAGCACGAAGCCTGCCAGCCGCGGCGAAAAAACGGCGTCGCCGCCGGCCACACGGAGGACGGCATCGGTGATTTCCGTGCCGGAGATGCTTTTGGTCACATAGCCGCGGGCTCCGGCCCGGATGACCGAAACCACGTCTTCTGCGGCGTCGGAGACGCTCAGGGCCAGGAACCGGGTGCTGCCGAGCAGTGCGGCCGATCCGGCAATCACTTCGCGCCCGCCGCCGCCCAGGCCACCCGGCAGGTGGACGTCCAGCAGCACCACTTCGGGCCGGGTCTGCGCGATCACGGCGATGGCCTGCTCGACTGTTCCGGCCTCGCCCACGACGGTGACCCGGGCGTCCAGGTCCGCTTTGAGCCCCGACCGGAAGATGGCGTGATCATCCACGATGACCACGCGGATGGCCGGAACACCTCCTGCATGAGCGCCCGCTGTGTCGATGTTGTTCACGACTTTCCCTCTCCGTTGTCCGCGGCGTCGGAAGGAAGCCTGAGCCGCACTTCCGTGCCGTCCGCGCTGCTGCTGATGACGGCGGTCCCGCCGTGGCGGTTCATCCGTCCGACAATCGATTCCCTGACCCCCATGCGGTCGGCCGGAACCGTCTGCGGGTCGAAACCGGGTCCGCGGTCCTTCACATAGACTTCCGCGCCGCCGTCGGCCACCTCGAGATAAACCGACACTGCACCGCCGCCGTGGCGGGACGCGTTCACCATGGCCTCCCGGCTCGCCTGCACCAGTGCTTCGTGGCGGGCGGTCATGGCGGTGTCTCCCACACTGACCACGTCCACGGCATGGCCCAGGGAGTCCTCAACTTCCGCCGCGGCTGCCTTGATGCGCTCGGAGAGCTGCCCTGCATCCTTGTCGGGGTCGCGGTACAACCAGCCCCGCAGCTCCCGTTCCTGGGCGCGTGCCAGGCGGACGACGTCGTTCTCGTTCCCTGCCCGGCGCTGGATCAGCGCGAGCGTCTGCAGCACGGAATCGTGCAGGTGGGCGGCAATCTCCGCACGCTCCGTGGCCCGGACGCGGCCGGCGCGCTCCGCTTCCAGGTCCCGCCAGAATTTCAGGCCCCACGGGAGCAGCACCAGGGCCACACCGCCAAGGACTGCCACGGAGGCAAGGAGCGCCAGCCAGGTCTGCTCCCAGGAGCCGGAGCCGGACACCATCACCAGTACACCGGCCACCACCAGGGCGAGCCCGGCGGCGAGCCTTGCCCAGCCGCCGGCCTGGTCCGCCTTGGTCTTGTCGAGGAGGCCCGCCCGGCGGGTTTCATCCAGCTGCATCCAGGCGATTGCCGCCCCGCCAAGGATCGCGGCGGCGGGGATCAGCGTCCCCAGGGGGACGTCGACGCCCAGCATGCGCGCGATCAGGATTCCGCCTGCCAGCAGGAGACCGGCTCCCAAGAGTATTTCCTTGCCGTACGGCATGCTCCGGACCCGGAACCACGGCGCGCCGGCGCCCGACCCGGCGGAGGTCCCGCCGTCGGTGCCGCCGGAAATCGCGGCGCCCGGGCCGCCGGAGGTGATGCCGGTGGTGGCTGCCGCACCGGCCGCAACGCCGGACGGAACGGCCGGTGCCGGTGCGTCGTTGAGGGCGGCTGTGCCAGGGAAGGTGGCTGCGGCGGGCACTGGCCCGGGCATGAAATCCGGCGGCACCGGCAGCGGCGCCGGGGCGCTGACGGCCGGGGCAATGGGCGAGGCCGGACGGCGTGCGTTCCGTTTCGCGTTCTCGTCCGAAGTGGGAACCATGATCCAGAGCCATGCGTAGAAGGCCAGCCCGGCTCCGCCTGCGAGCGCTGCCACCACCATGCCGATCCGGACCATCCGCACCGACCAGCCCAGGTGGGCGGCCAGGCCCGAACAGACGCCTGCGATCACGCGGTCGCTGCTGCGGACCAGCGGGGGGCGGGTCATGGCGGTTGTCATGTGTCAATCCAAACATGGATCAGGGTTCCGCACGCCTGATTCCGCACGGAACCGGGGGTCACTCAGGGACGGCTCAGGGTGTTCCCCAATAGAGCGCGGCGGCCGCGGACGGCAGGATCGAAGTATGAACTCGCACAATGCATACCCCGATGAAGATCCGCTGCCGTCCGGCCGTCCCGAGTCCGGGACCGGTGCCGGCACTGATTCCGGCTCCCCGTCCGGAACCGGCTCCACGCCCGGCTCCACTCCCGGCGCTGACTTCCCCGGCGGGCCGCCGCCGCTGTATCCGAACGCGCAGCTCCCCGGCGCCGGGTTACCCGGCGGCCAGGCCCCCGGCGCACACTCGGCCGATACCCGGTACGCCTACCCGCAGTCCCAGCCCCAGAACTTCTTCAACTGGGTCCGGAGCCACGGCATTCAACGCGGACAGGACCGCTGGATCGGCGGCGTCGCCAGCGGCATAGCGCACCGGCTGGGCGTCGACCCGCTGATCGTGCGCGGCGTCTTCATCGTCCTGTCGATTTTCGCCGGCATCGGCGTACTGCTTTACGGCATCGCCTGGGCACTGCTGCCGGAGCCCGACGGCCGCATCCATGTCCAGGAAGCCGGGGCCGGACGCTGGACCACCGGCATGACCGGAGCCCTCATCACCACGGTGATCGGCTTTCCCAGCCTGGGCAGCGGCTTCTGGGGTTGGGAGCGGAACGGGTTCGGCGGCTTCTTCTGGACGGTCTTCTGGATAGCAGGCGCCGTCTACCTCATCTACTACCTCTCGCAGCGGGACAAGGCCTCGAACGGAGCACCTCTCATGAATACCAGCACAGATGCGGGCTCCGCTGCCGGCGGAACCTTCGCAGCGACGTCCCCGGCAGGAACCTCCTCCCCGGCCCCCGGCGGCTCCTATGAGCCCGGCTCGTACACGGGCGCACCATACTCCGGCGGCTCCTACTCCGGTGCCCCGTACACCGGCGGACCGTACGACGGCGGCGTTCCCGGCTCGGGCGGCTACGGCGCCACCCCGCCTTACGGCGGCGGCTACGGCGGACCGTCCAAGTCCGCTCCCAAGGCTCCGAACGTTGGCCCCGGCGCCCCCGCCGTCGCGGTGACGGCAGGCGTGGCCCTGCTGGTGGGCGGCGGAATCAAAGCACTCGAAGCCCTTAACGTCATCAACCTGGGTGACGCCACGAACGCCGTGGTGTGGGCCAGCGGTGCGGCCATCCTGGGTCTCGGCATCCTGATCGCCGGCCTCAGGGGCAGGACCTCCGGAATCCTCGGCTTCTTTGCAGTGGTGGCGCTCATCATCGGCGGCATCTTCAACGTGGTACCCAACGGCGACCGCTTCCGTTTCCAGGACGCCAACTGGAACCCGGTCAGCATCGAACAGGCACGGGAAGGCTTCAACATCACGGGAGGAAGCGGAACCGCTGACCTGACGCGGCTGAACCTCACGCCGCCGCTGGGCACCGACGTCGTCATTCCCATGGACGTCACGGCAAGCAACCTGACCGTGGTCATTCCGGACACGGTTCCCGTGGAGATCCGGGCGGACATGACCCTGGGCAACCTCAACGAGGGTTCGCAGAACCATGGCGGCATGACGTCGCAGCAGAGCAACTACAACACCGACAAGCCGGGGGCCGCGCTCATCCTCAAGATCGACGGCACCATGAGCAACATCACCATCCAGGAAGGAAACTGACATGAGCAGTTACGAACCTGCCCCGGACACTGCCCCGCAGGGACCAACACAGCATGCGGAAGCGGCCCAGCAAGCGGAAGCGTCACGGGGCACAGGAGCGCGGCACGGCGGACCGTCGCCGGCACGGGTGGGCACCGTGGTCTGGGGCCTCATCGTCCTCGCGCTGGCTGCGTTGATCATCATCGGCCAGCTCGGGATCGTGGCCCTCAACGGAACCTACGTACTCATCGGATTGATGATCGGTGCCGGCGCCGCCCTGGTGATAGGCGGGCTCCTCTCAGCCCGCGGACGTGACAAAGAAACCACAACAGGGAAGTCTTGAGGCATGGATAAGTTCTTCAGCATCGTCAGGGGCTTCGGCCTGAAGCGGGGACCACAACGGTGGCTGGGCGGAGTGTGCGGAGGGATCGCCGCGAAGCTCAACGTGGACGTCGCCTTCGTCCGGATCGCGTTCCTGCTCCTCAGCCTCCTGCCCGGTCCGGCCTTCGTCTTCTACCTGGCGGCGTGGCTCATCCTCCCGGACCAGCGAAACGCCATCATCCTCCAGTCGTTCCTGGACAAACGATCGATCAACTGACCTGACCAAGCAGTCAAAGGACCCCTGTTCCCTCCGGAACGGGGGTCCTTTTTGTTTGCCATAGAGCGAGGGCCTTTGTAACCAGTTTGTGTCGTAACCCACACTCACCACTAGAATCTAGGTGAGCTCAGCGTGGCGCTCTGCCTGTACACCCTCTCACCAGGATTTGAGCCGAGACATGAAAATTGGAATTCTCACCAGCGGCGGCGACTGCCCCGGACTGAACGCCGTGATCCGCGGCGCCGTCCTCAAGGGAATCGCCATCCACGGCCACGAATTCGTGGGATTCCTCGACGGCTGGCGCGGCGTCGTCGAAGGCGACATCATCCCCATCCCCCGCACCATGGTCCGCGGCATCGCCAAGCAGGGCGGCACCATCCTCGGCACGTCCAGGACCAACCCGTTCGAAAACGGCGGCGGCCCCGAGGTCATCAAGGCCCACATGGACCGGCTCGGCATCGACGCCATCATCGCCATCGGCGGTGAAGGAACCCTGGCCGCAGCCAAGCGGCTGACCGACGCGGGCCTGAAGATCGTCGGCGTCCCCAAGACGGTGGACAACGACCTCGACGCCACGGACTACACCTTCGGCTTCGACACTGCCGTCCAGATTGCCACCGAGGCCATCGACCGCCTCCGCACCACGGGTGAATCGCACCACCGCTGCATGATCGCCGAGGTCATGGGCCGCCACGTGGGCTGGATCGCCCTGCACGCCGGCATGGCCTCGGGCGCCCACGCGATCCTCATTCCGGAGCAGAAGGCCTCCATGGACCAGATCACCGAGTGGGTGCAGGAAGCCCACGCCCGCGGCCGCGCGCCGCTGGTGGTCGTGGCCGAAGGATTCGTTCCGGAGGGCCAGGAAGCACCGCACTCCGAGCGCGGCCTGGACACCTTCGGGCGCCCGCGCCTGGGCGGCATCGCCGAGATGCTGGCACCCGAACTCGAAGCCCGGACCGGCATCGAGACCCGCGCCACCGTCCTGGGCCACATCCAGCGCGGCGGCGTCCCCTCCGCGTTCGACCGCGTCCTGGCCACGCGCCTGGGCATGGCCGCCATCGACTCCGTGGTGGACCACCGCTGGGGCACCATGGTGTCGCTGAACGGCACCGACATCGTCCACGTCGGCTTCGACGCCGCCCTGGGCAACCTCAAGCGCGTCCCGCAGGACCGGTACGACGAAGCTGCCGTCCTCTTCGGATAGGCAGCGTTCGGATAGGCCGCACCGCGGACGGACAGCTGGGGCCCCTGCGGCACGGGCCCTCAACAGTCCGTTCGCGCGTCCCTCTGCTGGGTAGGGTTGAGGCATGACTCTCGACCCCGGCTCCGCAGACATCATCCAGCTGGCCTGGGCCCGCCACTTGGGCCTTGACGACGGAGCCTTTGCCGCAGTGCGGAAGCTCGACGCCGATGCGGTCGTTTCCGGGGCCGGCCAGCTTGCCGCGGGCACACGGATCACCCGGGCGGACGAGTCCCGGAAGTCCGTGGATTTTGTGCGTTTGTTCGGGGTCTCGGCCCTCGTGGGACCGCAGTGGGCGCTCGACGCCGCCGCGGACATTCCCGACGAGGAACTCGCCCAGCACGTGACGCTCCTGACCATCACCCGGCAGCACGGCGGCCACGGCCAGGGCGCGGCCGCCCTCTTTTTCGCCGATGACCTCCCCCTGCGCCAGCCGGCCGAGGAGCTGACCGTCTCGCACGGGAATCCCGAGGCCATTGAGCTGGAAGGCCTCTGCCCGCCCGACGACGTCAACGAGGTGGGGCTCTCCGATCTCGAGCACCGGTTCACCATCCTGCGTGATGACAACGGCCGCAAGGTTCCGGTGGCCTGCGGCGCGTACTCCGAATGGGAAGGCATCCTGGCCCAAATGGGCGTCCTGGTGGACCCTGACTGGCGGCGCCGCGGACTGGGTTCGCTGGCGGCGTCCATCGCTGCCCACGAGGCACTCGCGGCGGGGCTCACCCTGCAGTGGCGTTCGGACGTCAGTAACAAGGGCGCCCTGTCGATCGCCCGCAGCCTCGGATTCTCAACCGGCGGCATCCACACCCGCGTCCTGCTGGGCTGACCCGGGTCAGCGCGACGTTGCGTCCGCTGCCCCGGCCCCGGCTCCGGCGTCGTCGGAGGCCGGCACGCTGACGGTGCCCCAGCCCTGAACCGGCTTGGGCTTGGCGAAGAACAATGCAACGGCAGCGCCCAGCAGGATCACCGCAGCAGGAAGCATGATGGACTGTCCCATCGCCGTCGAGAACCCCTCGTGCAGTGCCTCCGGCAGTGATCCGCCGAAGGCCATGGGGCTGGCCGTGCCGGAGGCGCCCTGCGCCGCCGGCAGCTCTGCCGCGAGCCTCGACTGGATGAGGACGGCGATGGCGGCGCTACCCAGCACGGCGCCGATCTGACGCGTGGTGTTGTAGACGCCCGAGCCGGCGCCGGCCTGGCGCGGCGGCAGGTTCCGGGTGGCCGTGGAGCTCAGCGGCGCCCAGATGCCCGCGTTCGCGAACCCGAGTACCGCACTGGGCAGGAGGAACAGCCAGATCGGCGTCTCCGGGTGCATCAGGGCAGAGTTCCAGAACAGCGCCACCGACATCAGGACCAGACCGGCTGCCGTGATGTATTTCGGGTTGACCCGGTCAATGATCTTGCCCACCACAGGCGCAAGGCCGCCGGAAATGAGCGCCATCGGGACCATCATCAGGGCAGACTGCGTGGGTGTCAGTCCCCGGACAATCTGGTAGTAGAAGATCAGCGGCAGGGTGAACGAGGTGACGGCGAAGCCCACCGTGGTGATGCCGATGTTCGCCAGGGAAAAGTTGCGGTCCTTGAACAGCGAGAGCGGCAGGAGCGGCTCCCCTTTGTTAAACCGCTGCCATAGGACGAACCCTGCCAGGACTACAACCCCGGCGATGATCAGGCCCCACACCGTGATGGGGCCGGTGATCGTTCCCCAGTTGTACGTCTCGCCTTCCTGGATGCCGAAGACAAGAAGGAAGAGCCCGACGGCGCTGAGCAGCACGCCGGGGATGTCGAACCGGTGCGGGTGCGTGCTCAGCGAAGGAACGAAGCGCAGGGCCAGGATGAAGCCGGCGATTCCGACCGGCACGTTGATGAAGAAGATCCATTCCCAGCCGAGGCCGTCCACCAGGACACCGCCGAGGATGGGGCCCACCAGGGTGGCCACACCGGCGGTGGCACCCCAGATTCCCATGGCCGCGCCGCGCCGGTCCGGCGGGAAGATCCGGGTGATCACTGCCATGGTCTGGGGCGTCATGATGGCGGCGCCGAAGCCCTGGAGCACGCGGGCCAGGATGAGGGTCTGGACGTCGCCGGACAGCCCGCACCAGAGGGACGCGAGGGTGAACACCACCAGGCCGGTGAGGTACAGCTTTTTCGGTCCGAACCGGTCACCCAGCCGGCCGGTGATCAGCAGCGGCACCGCGTAGGCCAGCAGGTAGGCGCTGGTCACCCAGATAACGGAGTTGATGTCCGCGTTGAGGCCTTCCATGATCCGCGGATTGGCCACCGAGACGATGGTGGTGTCGATCAGGATCATAAAGAAGCCGATCACCAGGGACCAGAGTGCCGGCCACGGCCTAGCTACGTTTTCCATGTAAATCCTTCAGGTGTGGTTGTTTGTGTTCCGCTACCACGGGAGTTCCCCGGAGCGGAGCTGGTCCTGCAGGCTGCGTATCCAGCCCATTTCGGACCTCAGCATGGTTTGTTGGTACTCGAGGTCGATCCAGTACTTGCGTGCGACGTCCTTCTTCAGGACGGCCGCCTCGCCCTTCTGCAGGAATTCCAGCTGGCCCTGCAGCAGCACCAGCCGTCGGTCCAAGAGCTCCAGTACGACGGCGGCAGGCAGGTTGTAGGCCTCGGCGACGGCCAGCGGGAACGACGGGTATTCATTCACAGGTTCGGCGAGCATGTCCTGCAGGCGCGCCGTCAGGGCCTCCCGGCCTGCGGGCGTGATCCGGTAGGTGGTCCGTTCCGGCCGGTTGCCTTCGCGGTCCGTTCCGGCTGTTTCCACGAGCCCGCGCTCCTCCAGCCGGCCGACGGCGTGATAGAGCGTTCCGGGGCGCACCTTGACCAGCCGGTCTTCGTGCCTGGCCATCAGGAGCTGGTACATCTCGTACGGATGCATCGGCTCCTCGACCAGCAGCGAGAGTGCAGAGATTCCGAGCGGCGTCAGCGGGGCAGATCGGGGCATGGTTCCGTTCACTCCCCCGTGTTCCATGGCACGTGGTGTCCACGGCCAGCAATTATTCCGCTCCAACTATTCCACATGGAATAGGCGGGTGCAAGAAAGCCCGCGGGTGCAGGACCCGCGGGCTTCCAGGTGCTTTGTCGCCTCAGCCCGTGGTCAGCCCAGCAGGGTCTGGATATCGGATCGGGCAAACATCTCCGCCGCTGCACGGGCGGAAGGCGTTCCGGCGTCCGGGTCAGCGCCCGCCCCCAGGAGCGCCTCGGCCACGTCGGTGTAGCCCTTGAAGGCGGCTCCGGCGAGCGGTGTCTGGCCGCGGTCGTTCACGGCGTTGGCATCCGCGCCATGCTGCAGGAGCAGTTGCACCGCCGGGGCATGCCCGTGGTATGCCGCAAGCATCAGCAGGGAGTCGCCGGCCGAATTGGTCATGTTGGCCGGGGCCCCGGCGTCGAGATAGCTGCCCAGCAGTGCTGCGTCACCCTGCCGCGCCGCGTCAAAAAGCGCGTGGGCAAGGGCCAGGGTTTCGTCGTCGGGCCCAGCGGCGCTGTTGTCCCCCGGGTTGCCGTTCCCCGGGTTGTCAGACTTCGGAGTGTCAGTCATCGGTGTGTTCCTTTCAGGAATCCGGTCTGGCGGCCCACCACCTGGCCGGCGTCGGGAGCCACGATGACTTCCTGCGCGGCCGTGTAGGGTTCGTCGCCGTCTACAACCGTCAGTATTTCATCCGGAGAAACGGAACGCTTTATGACGGCAAGTGCGATCGGACCCATTTCATAGTGCTGCACCACGGAGGTCACTGTTCCCACCTTCCGCTCACCCAGGCGGACTTCGCTGCCCACCGCGGGAAGGGTGTGCTGCGAGCCGTCCAACTGGAGGAACACCAGGCGCCGCGGCGGGTGGCCCAGGTTGTGCACGCGGGCGATCGTCTCCTGGCCCTTGTAGCACCCCTTCGCCAGGTGCACCGCGGTGCGCAGCAGGTCCAGCTCATGCGGGATGGTCTTGTCGTCGGTTTCCGCGCCAAGGCGGGGGCGCCAGGCGGCGATGCGCAGCGCTTCCGATGCCCAGACGCCGGCCAGCGGCCGGTCACCCACGGTGGCCTCGAGATCCGCGGCCGGTACCAGGTATTCAAACCACGGCCGCTCCATGCCGGGGTGGGATTCCTCCCCGACAACTGAGTAGGCGTAGCCGCCGGCGCCCACGTGCGGCCAGGGGTCCGCCCACACCAGCAGGTCCGGCCATTCCTCAACCCGCCGGGTGGTTCCAATGACCGCCCAGTCGTCGGATACATCCGCAATCTCCACCCGCAGCATGAACTTCATCCGGTTCAGCCACTCGGCCAGCGGTGCCGCTTCGGCGGCCTCCACGATCAGCCAGGTGGTCCCGCCGTCGTCAATCACCCGCGCGTCGAACTCAATACGGCCCTGGACGCTGAGAAGCAGCAGTTCGCTTGATTCCCCCGGCGCAAGGTTGGTGACCTGCTGGGATGACAGGGTGTTGAGCCAGCTCAGGCGGTCCGGACCGGTGACGGTGACCACGCCGCGGTGGGAAAGGTCGACGACGGCGGTGCCGGCCGCCAGCGCACGCTGTTCCCGCAGCGGCTCGCCGTAGTGGGATGCGACGCCGGTGTCCGCGCCGCCGGCTTCAACGGCGCCAGGGCGCGACAACAGGGGGCTTTTGGTAGTCATATGTAGTAGAAGTCCTTAGGGGCTAGCGGTATTCCGGATTCTCGAAGTCGAAACGTGTCCCGGCCTTCCATTCCTCCGGCAGGTTGCCGTACGCCGGGATCCCGCCGGCGTCCTTGAGCGTCCTCGCCAGGTGCAGCAGGTTCCACGTCATGAACGTGGTGTTGCGGTTGGTGAAGTCGCTCTGCGGACCGCCGGACCCCTCATCCAGGTAGCTGGGGCCGGGCCCCACGGGGCCGATCCAGCCGGCGTCGGCCTGCGGCGGGATGGTGAACCCGATGTGCTGCAGGCTGTAGAGGACGTTCATGGCACAGTGCTTGATGCCGTCCTCGTTGCCGGTGATGAGGCAGCCGCCGACCTTGGGGTAGAACGCCCATTGGCCTTTTTCGTTGAGTTGTCCGGAGTGCGCATACAGTCGTTCGATCAGCTTTTTCGTCTGGGACGAGTTGTCACCCAGCCAGATGGGGCCGGCCACCACCACAATGTCCGCTTCCTTGACGGCAGGGTAGAGTTCCGGCCATTCGTCGGTTGCCCAGCCGTGCTCGCGCATGTCCGGATACACGCCGCTGGCAATGTCGTGGTCGACGGTCCGGATCACCCGGGTGGCAACGCCCTGCTTCTCCATGATGAGGCGGCTGACCTCGATCAGGCCGCCCGTGTTGCTGGTCTCAGGAGATTTTTTGAGGGTGCCGTTGAAAAAGACGGCCTTCAGATCGCCGTAATTTGCTCTATTGCGCTGATCGGGCTTACCCGGGTCCGGCTGCTGGCTGTTCACGGTCTTGCTCCCTGCACTCGTTGCGGACAACAAAAATCAGTGAGACCTGCCGGCCGGGCTGTCAGGGCCCGGCCAGCCTTAGGACACCTTGCTGAGGATGGCCGAAGCGTGCGCTTCCAGTCCGCCGCCCGCGGTGGAGCTCTTCCCGCTGGCCACATCCCAGCGCCAGAGGAGCTTTCCTTCCACCAGGCCGAAAATCCTCGTGGCGGCCGTGTACTCCTTCGAGTGGCTTCCGCGCATCACCATGTCGGTGCTGAGGTGGATCTGCGGGCCCTTGATCTGGCCGTAGTACAGCTCGGAGATCCCGCCGGGGTGTGAAATGGAAACGGAAATGTCGAATCCGCCGTCGCTGTTGCGCAGCGCTTCGACTTCGTCGGCGCTCTTGAGCACAGGAACGATGTCGGCCGGGATCAGCCCCGGTCCGCCGTCTTCCTCCCGCTGCTTCCGCTCCAGCGCCCAGAACCCGGTCTCCACCGTCAGCGGCCGGAGCCTGGTGCCTTCATCGTCGGTCAGCCAGCTCTCGGCGCGGTACTGGAGGTACGGCAGTCCGTTGTGCGTGAAGGACACGTGCTGGAAGAAGTGCTCGGAATCCTCCTCGCCTGCCCCCAGGCGTCCACTGCCTTCCCACTCACCAATGAGCCAGGACAACGGGACGAGCTCGGGGGTGAGGTCTGTTGGAATTTCAATCGGCACAGTAACTACCTCCGCAGACAACTAACTCTGAACTGGTATTACTTCTGGCCCTTGAAGAGGCGGTAAACCACGAAACCTGCGAACCACGCCATGGAAATACTGGCAATACCAAGCAGGACAAGGAAGAAAATCTCAAATGCAAGTACGGACATGATGCCATCCTAACGCGTTAGTAGATGAGTAGTTTGTCTATGAAGTAGGCGAGCGAACCCACCGCCGCGACGGGCGCGAGGCCCATGCCAAGGGCGGCTGGAAAGTTAATCCGGTCCCCGCGGAGTATAACCAGTCTGCGCAGGCTGACGAGAACCGCACCCACCGCAACACCCACCACGGCGGCTGGTATTACGGCGATGTTAGAGAAGACCAGGCCTGCCAGCGGAGCCGAGAGGCCCGCCAGCACAATGCCCAAAGGTGCCACGATCCGGTCCGGCCAACGGATGAGACCGGCCAGCAACGCAAAGGCGGCACTGACGCCGGCTACCAGCAACATTTCCTTGACGCCGTTGAACCTGGACGCCGCAATCCACCCGGCGCCCAGGCAGGACAGGAGTACGCCGGCGCTCGAACCCAGCGTTGACTCCAGCCGCTGTGCCTGGCCCGTGCCCCGCAGGAGCTGCATCAGGAAAACGGCCATCACGCCGGCGGCGATAAAAGCCGGCGTCCAGTCGAGGAATCCCGGCGCCGGGACATAGGTGGCGGCTACTGCCGACCCGACCCCGGGGAGCCCGATGATTGCCGCGAGGGTTTTCTTGGCGGGAATGTCCAGGAAGTGGGGCCAGCCGAAGCCGACAGCCAGCGCCACGAGGATTGCCACGCCGAGCAGCACTTCCGCTGAGGCGTAGGCACCGCCGATGAAGACAGCAAGCCCGGCCAGCCCTATGGTTCCGATGGTCCACGGCTTCACTATTTACCCGCGCTCACTCTCTGCTGACGTCGTCGCTGCCTCCAATCCTGCCTTATGTGACCTGCTTATGTCGCAAAACGCTCATTGAAACCGGCCGGATCAGTGTCTGTTTAGAGGCGATTGGGTATACTCAAAGCTCAGCTACGCTTCCTTCGGAGGATGCGGGCCCGGCGGAAATTTCCGGCTGGCCGGTACCGACGCTGGGAGCCAGTACCGGCCGGTGAAAGCCCGGTTCAGACGCCCAATGATGCGCGGACAGCCCCTTGGAGGAACAATGTCGCACATCCTGCTACTGACGAACAGCACCGGGTCATCGGTGGACATTCTGCCTGCCTTGGAACTACTCAACCACCGCGTGCACATTCTCCCGGCCGAGCCCACCGCCCTGCTGGAGACCGATCCCTGCGATGTTGTCCTGCTGGACGCCCGCAAGGACCTGGTCGGAGCGCGGTCCCTCACGCAGCTACTCAAGGCCACCGGGCTCAGCGCACCTTTGATGCTGATCCTCACCGAAGGCGGCATGGCAGCCGTCTCCTCAGCGTGGGCCGTGGATGACATCATCCTGGACTCCGCAGGACCGGCTGAAGTTGAAGCCCGGATCCGGCTCTCGGTGGCCCGCGCCGTTCCCGAGCAGGAAGACACCCCCACCGAAATCCGGGCCGCCGGAGTCGTCATCGACGAAGCAAGCTACACGGCCAGGGTCAACGGTGCACCCCTGAACCTGACGTTCAAGGAATTCGAACTCCTGAAGTACCTGGCGCAGCACCCCGGCCGCGTGTTCACGCGCCAGCAGCTGCTCACCGAAGTATGGGGCTATGACTACTACGGAGGCACCCGCACCGTGGACGTCCACGTCAGGCGGCTGCGCGCCAAGCTGGGCGCGGACCACGAAAACCTGATCAGCACCGTGCGCAACGTGGGTTACCGGCTGACCCTGGTGCGGCAGCCCGAAGAGGAACTGACAGAGGCCTAGCCACACAAGAAGCCAAGCCAAAGAAGAAGCCCCGGACCAGCGGTCCGGGGCTTCTTCTTTGGCTTCTCAGCCTGCAGTGGAGGACATACGGGTCGAACGTATCGAGGCCACCCCAGTGGTGGATCCCCCTCAAATCCCGCTTCAGGAAGCCGGACCAGGTAATGACTATACGTGCCTGATCCCGCCTCATCAAATCGGCGCCAATCCCTCCGCCTCCCGGACGGGCCGTATAGCCTGTACACCATGAGTCCTGCGCATCCCGAGAACTGGCCCGTGCTCGTCGTCAAAGGCGGAGTGGACGACGATCTGCTCAGGGACTTCGCCGCCCTGGCCGCAGCCGCCGAGGAGTCGGACGGGAACCCTCCCCTGTCCGAACAGACCTTCGTGACGCTTCGCGCCGGTGAATCCGGCAGCCACTCGCTGCTGAGCCTGGCTCTCTACGCACCCGATGAGGACTCCGATCCTGCCACTGCCCAGGACCTGGCGGGATTCGCCGTGGTGGTGGAGGAGCCGGACGGCACCGGCGTGCTGGAGATCGCTGTTCACCCCAGCTACCGGAATCAGGGAGTGGGCGACCGGCTGGTGGCCACGCTGAAGGCATCGCGCGGTTTTGACGGCCTCACGGCCTGGTCCCACGGCGACCATGAGGCCGCCGCGGACCTCGCAGCCAAATACGGTTACGCCCCCATCCGGGAACTGTGGAAGATGCGGCTCACCACAGCGTCCGCGGAACTGCCCGACGCCGCCCTCCCGGACAACGTGACCCTGCGCGCCTTCGCTCCCGGCCAGGACGAGGAAGCCTGGTTGGCGGCCAACAAGGCCGCATTCGCGCACCACCCCGAACAGGGCAACATGACGCGGCAGGACCTGGAGGCCAGGATGGCCGAGGACTGGTTCGATCCGGCAGGTTTCCTCCTGGCCGTCGACCCGTCCGACCGGATCCTTGGCTTCCACTGGACCAAGGTGCACCCGCGCCACGGCACCCATCCGGCGATCGGTGAAGTCTATGTAGTGGGGGTGGCCCCCGAAGCCCAGGGCATGGGACTGGGCAAGGCCCTCACCCTGGCGGGCATCAAATACCTGCACGGGAAGGGCCTGCACGCGGTCATGCTGTACACCGATGCGGACAATGCACCGGCTGTTTCGCTGTACCGCCGGCTCGGCTTCACCCGGTGGGATGCCGACGTGATGTACGGACCCAAAAACGCCGGTTAATCCAATCGGCTGACGCATGCATCACGGTCCAGGAAATCTACGTATCCCCCGGATCGAATGCTTGTAAGGTTGAAGGTAAACCGCGCCAGCTAAAAGGAGTGACCATGCAACCGGAACCTGCCGGAATCGCCACGTCTGAGGCCAAGGTGCTGCCGGTGCGCGCCCGCTTCGGATCCTCGGAGGTGCCGGCTTCCCGCGCCACGCAGGACCGGATCGACATTCCCGAGTTCGCGCCCAACCCCGAGCCCGCGGGCGACATCAGCCCCGACCGGTTCCTGGACCGTGAACTCAGCTGGCTGGCCTTCAACGCGCGGGTGCTCGAACTTGCCGAGGATCCCGATCTCCACCTGCTGGAGCGGGTCAGCTTCCTCTCCATTTTCGCCTCCAACCTGGACGAGTTCTTCATGGTCCGCGTGGCCGGACTGAAGCGCCGGATCGCCACCGGCCTGGCCGTCCCGTCACCGGCGGGCCTGAGCCCCATGCAGGTGCTGGACCAGATCGGTGACGCCGCCCATCGCCTCGCGCAGCGCCATGCACGGGTCTACGCGGAACAGATCCGGCCGGCACTGGCTTATGAGCACATCCACCTGATGCATTGGGAAGAGCTCGACGACCAGGCCAAGGACCAGCTCAGCGCCATGTTCGCTGAGAAGGTCTTCCCCATCCTGACCCCGCTGGCCGTGGACCCGGCCCATCCGTTCCCGTACATCTCGGGGCTGTCCCTGAACCTCGCGGTGGTGGTCCGCAACCCGGTCAGCGACAAGGAGCTCTTCGCCCGCGTCAAGGTTCCGGACCAGCTGCCGCGCCTCATTTCCATCGACGGCCCGCGCGCCGGATCGGTGCCAGGCCGGGTGGCCCGGTTCATCGCCCTCGAAGAAGTCATCGCCGTCCACCTCGACCAGCTGTTCGCCGGCATGGAGGTCCTGGAACACCACACCTTCCGCGTCACCCGCAACGAGGACGTTGAGGTCGAAGAGGACGACGCCGAGAACCTGCTGCAGGCGCTCGAAAAGGAGCTGCTGCGGCGCCGGTTCGGTCCGCCCGTGCGCCTCGAAGTCACCAACGACATCAACCCGAACATCCGGGCCCTCCTGATCCGCGAACTGGGCGTGGAGGAGTCCGAGGTCTACTCCGTGCCTGCACCGCTGGACCTGCGGGGCCTGTCCGTCATCGCCGGCATCGATCGTGCTGACCTGCACTACCCGAAGCACGTGCCCCACACCTCGCGGTACCTGAACGAATCCGAAACGTCCAAGGCTGCCAACGTGTTCGCCGCGATGCGCCGCCGGGACATCCTCCTGCACCACCCGTACGATTCCTTCTCCACGTCCGTCCAGGCCTTCCTGGAACAGGCCGCGTCGGACCCGAAGGTGCAGGCCATCAAGCAGACCCTGTACCGCACCTCCGGTGACTCCCCCATCGTCGATGCCCTCATCGACGCGGCTGAAGCAGGCAAGCAGGTCCTGGCCCTGGTGGAAATCAAGGCCCGGTTCGATGAACAGGCCAACATTTCCTGGGCGCGGAAACTGGAACAGGCCGGTGTGCACGTGGTCTACGGCATCGTCGGCCTGAAAACCCACTGCAAGCTTTCCCTCGTGGTTCGCCAGGAAGTGGACGGCCTGCGGCGCTACTGCCACATCGGCACCGGCAACTACCACCCGCGCACAGCCCGTTATTACGAGGACCTCGGGCTGCTGACGGCCAACGAGCAGGTGGGCGAGGATCTCTCCAAGCTCTTCAACCAGCTCTCCGGCTATGCTCCGAAGTCCACGTTCAAGCGGCTCCTGGTGGCGCCCCGCTCGGTGCGTTCCGGCCTCATCGACCGGATCGAGAAGGAAATCCGCAACGCCAAGGCAGGCATTCCGGCCAGGGTGCAGATCAAGGTCAACTCCATGGTGGACGAGGCGATCATCGATTCGCTCTACCGTGCGTCCCAGGCAGGCGTAAACGTTGACGTGATCGTCCGCGGTATCTGTTCGCTGCGCCCCGGCATCCCCGGGCTCAGCGAAAACATCACCGTGCGCTCGGTCCTGGGACGGTTCCTGGAGCACTCCCGGGTCTTCGCCTTTGCCAACGGCGGCGAACCGGTGGTGTACATCGGGTCCGCCGACATGATGCACCGCAACCTTGACCGCCGGGTGGAGGCGCTCGTCCAGCTCACCAGCGGCGACGACACGTCCTATGTGCTGGACATGCTCCGCCGCTACATGGACCCGGGAACGTCCAGCTGGCATCTGGACAGCCAAGGCGAATGGACCAGGCACCACCTCGGCGAGGACGGCAAGCTTCTGGAAGATGTCCAGTCCTGGCTCCTCGCTTCACGTTCCCGCCAGCGCCAGACGATAAGGCGGTAGGACACTGGCCTCGAAGAGTGACTCCACAAGCGAAGTCAGCAATGACACGGCGAACGACACGCTTACTGCGGACCAGACGGACCACCCCGGGGAACCCATTGCCGTCACCGCAGCGGGTGCGCTTCCTTGGCGCGTCAACAAAGACGTGCTCGAGGTCCTGCTGATTCACCGGCCCCGCTATGACGACTGGTCGTGGCCCAAGGGCAAGATCGACCCCGGTGAGACCATACCGGAGTGCGCCGTCCGCGAGATCGAAGAGGAGATCGGGATTACGGCCACCCTTGGCATACCCCTTCCTCCCATCCACTACCACGTGTCCGCCGGCCTGAAGGTGGTCCATTACTGGGCCGTTGATGTGGACGGCGCCATGCTTCGTCCCGATGGCAAGGAAGTGGACAGCGTGATGTGGTGTTCACCCGAAAAGGCTGCAACCCTGCTGAGCAATCCCGGTGACATAGCGCCGCTCGAGCACCTGGTGGCGGCCCATGCCCGCAAGGAACTGGACACGTGGCCGCTGCTGGTGGTCCGCCATGCCAAGGCCAAGCCCCGCTCGTCCTGGACCAAGGCGGAGGGGGACCGTCCGCTCGCGGCCACCGGACTGAGGCAGGCGCAGGCCGTCGGGCGGCTGCTCCACGTGTGGAAGCCCCTTCGGGTGCACTCGAGCCCGTGGCAGCGCTGCGTCGCCACGATTGCCCCCTACGCCAAGTCCGCGGATGCCAAGGTGAAACTGCACGACGCCTTGACGGAACACCGCCATGCCAGGAGCCCGAAAAAGACGGCGGCCGTGGTCGAAGCACTCTTCGACAAGCAGCGGGCCATCGCCCTGTGCACCCACCGGCCCGCACTGCCCACTGTCATGTCGCAGCTGGGTGAGCACATGAACGGCCGGCTGCGCGCGATGCTGCCCACCGCGGACCCGTACCTGGCGCCCGGTGAGATCATCGTGTGCCATGTGGCGCGCGGCAACAGCAACAAGATTGTGGCAGTGGAACAGTTCAGGCCCTTCGACGACTGACTCGACGACTGACAGGACGGACAGCGCGGCGGCTGCCGGCCACCCCTGACGAAACCAGTCTTGACCCGGACTTCTTTGTATCAAATACTTAGTACATTGATGCAAAATCTGGGGGGATTTATGCCGGTCCAATTTGAACTGCCGCCGATGCTGCTGCTGGGACCGCTGGTCGCCGCCGTCGTTCTTTACATCATCCTCAGGTGGGTGGTGTGGGAACCGCGGATGGGCGCCTCACCTGAAACTGTTTCCCAGCACGCGCTCTGGGTGGGCGTCATCGGCTGGATGGCGAGTTCACTGCAGGGCGCCATGAACATCGGGATCATTCCGGCAACCTCCGTCAGCAGCCCGGTCGTCAGTCCGTCCCTGACCACCCCGGAGACGATCTTCCCCGCCCTTGCCTGGCCGGTCCTAGGCACGCTCGGCGTCCACGCGCTGGGCCAGCTCAGCTATCCGCGCCCCAGGGGTGCCCGCCGGAAGGCTAGCCTCCACGTGCGGCACGTGCGGGATTTCCTTCCGCTTCCGCTCGCCTGGACCACCCTGGCCGTCGTCATCGCTGCGGCCGCCTACATCGCTTGGGCCGCGACACTGCCGGGGTTCGATGCGTTGCCGTACGGGACAGTGGCTGAAGGCCCGCAGGTCTATCGCACGGTGGGCGGCGACGGCCGCATCCCGGGCACTACTCTGGCGGCATGGCTGGGCGGAGCCCTGGCCGTGCTGGCCGCAGGAACGTGGCTTGTGCTGCTGCTGATCGGCCGCCGCCGCCAGCTTGAGCAGCTGACCGAGCTCGACAATTCACTGCTGCGGACCATCGCCATGAACAGGCTGCTGCGGACCGTCGCCACGGTGGCCTCCGGGCTCGCCGTCATCGCCGGAAACTACGTTGCCCGGCCGGACCCCGCCGCAGGCAGCACATCGTGGACGAATTTCGCAGGCCTGGCGGGAGTCGCCGTGCTGCTGGCCATGCTGCTGTGGTCGCCACCCAAACTGGCGGGCACTGAAGCGGCCGCCGCGGCCCTGCGGAACGCGAAGCACGGGAATTTTCGGTCCGCTCCGCATCCGGCAACCAGGCTGGTGGTGTCCATCGGTGCCGCGCTGGGCGTTGCCACTGCCTTGCCGCTGTTCGTAGGGGTCTTCCTGGTTCCGGCCATCGTGGCAGCCGGCCCGTGGGGTCCCGCGGCCTTCGTGGCAGTGGTGGCGGGGCTGGTGCTGGTGGTCCTTGCCGGCGGAGAGCTGCTGCTCGAGCGCAATTACGCGAACCCGGCGGAACCGCGGACCTGGCCGAGGCAGCCGGTGGGTCCGGCGCTGCTCACCACCCTCATCCTCGCAGTGCTCGCCTTCGTGGCAGCCCTGGCGGTGGCAGCGGCCGGGAACTCCCTCCTCGGTTGGGACGCCGGCTGGACCATGCCGGCAATCTTCGGCCTTGCGGGAACCGGCCTCGCGGTCCCGGCGTTCCTCGCCACCCGCGGGCGGCACGGCATCCCGGATGCTCCCGCCGGACTCGACGCCGCGCTGCGGGCCATCACCGTGAACCGGATCGTGCGGACGCTGTCGGCCATGTTCATGGCGCAGGCAGCCATGGCGCTGCTGGTGAACAGCCACGCATGGGCGGCCGTTTTCGGGGTGGCGTTCGTGCCGTCCATTCCCTGGTTCCCGGCAACACTCGCCGGCACCGTCCTCTCCTTGGCGGCGATCGCCACCGCCCTCGTGCCGGTACGGCCCCGGACCGGATCCGTTGCCCGTCCGGTTCCCCGGCCGGGCAAGGACCGCGTCACATGACGGCCGGCATCGCTGTTGACCTCCGTTCGGCGGTGCCGCCGTATGAGCAGATCCGCCTTCAGGTCACCTCCCTGATTGCCGTGGGCTCCCTGGCCGCCGGCACGCGGCTGCCCAGCGTCCGCAGCCTGGCGGCGGACCTCGGCATCGCGGCGGGAACGGTGGCTCGGGCCTACAAGGAACTCGAGCTGGCCGGCCTGATCGAAACGCGGCGGCGGAACGGCACCGTCGTCGTCGGGATGCCCGACGCCGGTCTGCCCTCGGACGGTGCCGTTACCGCGGACCTGATTGCCGCCGTCGACCGCTACATCGCGAAGGGCCGCGCCGCGGGCCTGGATGACGGCGCGCTCGAAGGCATTCTGCGTGTGAGACTCGGCCTCAGTAGACTGGAACAGTGAGCATCCCAACGCCCTATGAAGACCTCCTGCGTGACGTCCTTGCCAACGGCACGCACAAATCTGACCGCACCGGCACCGGCACCCTCAGTGTGTTCGGCCGGCAGATGCGCTTTGACCTGAGTCAAAGCTTCCCGCTGGTCACCACCAAGCGCGTGCATTTCAAGTCCGTGGCCGTGGAACTGCTGTGGTTCCTCCGCGGTGAAACCAACGTGAAGTGGATGCAGGACCAGGGCGTCACCATCTGGAACGAATGGGCCGATGCCGACGGCGAACTGGGCCCGGTCTACGGTGTCCAGTGGCGCAGCTGGCCCACCCCCGACGGCGGCCACATCGACCAGATCGCCGAGCTGGTGGAGAACCTCAAGTCCAACCCGGACTCGCGCCGGCACATTGTTTCCGCCTGGAACGTGGCCGAACTCCAGGACATGGCGCTGCCGCCGTGCCACGCCTTCTTCCAGTTCTACGTTGCGGACGGCAAGCTGTCCTGCCAGCTGTACCAGCGCTCCGCGGACACGTTCCTGGGCGTCCCGTTCAACATCGCCTCCTATGCGCTGCTGACCTGCATGCTGGCCCAGCAGGTGGGCCTGGAGCCGGGTGAGTTCGTCTGGACCGGCGGCGACGTGCACATCTACGACAACCACATGGACCAGGTGCTCAAGCAGCTGAAGCGGGAACCGTACGAATATCCGCAGCTGAAGATCCTCCGCAAACCGGACTCCATTTTCGACTACACGCTGGACGACTTCGAAGTGGTCGGCTACCAGCACCACCCTACGATTAAGGCGCCGATCGCAGTATGAGCACCGACAACGCCATGGATCCCCTGGCCTTCACTGAAAAAATCGCCGACGCCACCACCGGAGTGGGGCTCGTCTGGGCCCAGACCACGGCAGGCGTCATCGGCAAGGACGGCGACATGCCGTGGCACCTGCCCGAGGACATGAAGCACTTCACCCGGCTGACCAACGGGCACCCGGTCATCATGGGCCGCAAGACCTGGCTGTCATTCCCGGACAAGTACCGTCCGCTGCCCGGACGCACCAATATTGTGGTGACGCGGCAGGAAGGCTGGGGTGACACGCCTGAGGCACAGGGCGCACTCGCGGTGAAGTCGCTGGACGACGCGCTCCTGGAATCCCAGTTCGCCCCCGGCCACGAAACCGTGTGGGTCCTCGGCGGCGGGGAAATCTTTGCGCAGACCCTGGACATCGCCGACGTCGCGGTGGTGACGTTCATCGATTCCGAGACCGACGGCGACACGTATGCGCCGGAGCTCGGCTACGAATGGAAGCTGACAGCCAGTGAGCCCGCCACCGGGTGGCTGACGTCCGCCACCGGTACCCGGTACCGGTTCACCATGTGGCGTCGGACCGAGGCCTAGGAAAATGCTGAAGAAACCGGAAACACTCTTTGTCCTGGGCTACATGCTGCTTCCGCTGCTGGCCCTGCTCTCCGCGATCGTGGGGCTCACCATGATCCTGGGCGGCAACAAGATCGCCGGGGCCATCGTGCTGGTAGTGGTCACGCAGGCGTTCGCTTTCGGCGCCTTCTACGCCCTGCGCCTCCGCAAGGCCGCAGTGCTGGAACAGCACGACGCCGAGTAGCCGCTCGGGCGGCACGCGCCACCCGCGATGGGGAGGGCAGCCCATCGCGGGCACTGCGGTTTGACCATTAGAGTAGGGCCCGCAGCCGGACCATTATCTGCTGTTCAGACATTCATTGGGGGATGATGCCTTGTGGCAGGGAATTTGTGGGGCGCGGACGTTGCCCAGCTTCGGACGCTCGCGCAGCAGTTCGGAAAGACGTCCGACAGCCTTCTCCAGCAGTCGACGCAGTTGACCAACCAGATCAACAACAATCCGTCCTGGAAGGGCCAGGATGCAGTCCAGTTCCGGTCCGACTGGAACGGCAGCCACCGGGCACTGCTCCAGCAGGCGGCCTTTGCACTCAAGCAGGAGTCCAAGAAGCTGCAGGCCCAGGCCGACCAGCAGGAAAAGGCGAGCGTTGCCGGAGGTGGCGGCGGCGTGCAGGCCGGCGTGTCCGGTTCGAACGGTGGCGCGGGCGAAGGAGCCAGCCCGTGGGGTCCTGGCTGGATTTCGGACGGAAATTCCGACTTCCGCGGTGGCTGGGATGCCTATAACGGGGTCCTTGGGCTGAAGGCAGTTCCTTTGGGGCTAAGGGACATAAGTCGGTTTGTGGTTCTGCACGGCGAAAGTGTCACTGATTTGCTGATGACTGGCGACGGCTTCGCCGCCGTTAAGCAGTTCATCAACAAGGATCTCTGGGAGGCCGCGGCCCGTTCAGACGACCTTCGTGGCGTTTTTTCCGGTACCGGAGACCTGCTCAGCGGTAAATTCGGCGACTTCGCCGGGATGGCACGCGGCACCGGAGCAGCGGAGATGGGGCCGTGGGCGAAGTTCGGGCTGAACTCCGCCGGACACGTACTTGGCGGGCTAAGCGTTGGCCTTGATGGTCTGGACACCGTCAACGCAATCCGCAGTGGAGAGACTGGGGACGCAATGAAGTCAGGCCTCAAGACCGCACTTGGCGTCGGTTCGTTCTTCCCTCCCCCCGTGGGGGTGGCCTGCATGGTGGCCGGCGGCGCCTGGGCGGCGGTCGAACTGATCCCCGGAGCCAAGGATACGATCGACGATGCCTTCGACATGGTTGGAAACGTTTTCGAGGACCTTGGCGAGGGCATCGACGACACCGTCGAGGACCTTGGCGAGGGCGTCAAGAACTTTTTCGGCTTTTAGGCACAGCTCTCTCATAGGATGAAAATCATGACTATCGCACAAACGACCGTGGACACGTCCATAGGATTTGGCCTGGCTGAAATGGCCTACCTGCTGCAACTGCAGTCGACGGCCGGTTCGAAGACAAGCGCCTCGTGGTTACGCCTCAGCGAAGAGTCAGAAGACGTGGACCTGATTCGGGCCGGCTTGTCTTCACTTATTGCCCGCGGTCTGGCATCTGCCAAGGGAACCGCCGTCGAATTCGATGCGCGAGTCGATGTTCTCGTGTACACCCTGGCCAGCGCATCGAAATGGACGCAGCTGGATTTGCTTCTGGATGCCAAGCGCGGCGACTCGGTCCTGCATGTCGAGTCGGACCGGACCAAACTGATCCTGCAGCCGAGGACGATGATGAGTTGGTTTGCGCTGCCTCAGGACCCGGGCATCTCCGCGGAAGCAGCTGAAGCCATCATTATCAAAACCCATCTGGATCAAAATCCGGGTGGTGGCGTCAGAGTCCGCTGCGGACTCCACCCCGGCTCCCGACAGATGCTGGTCCGCAAGGCGGACGGCTGCTGGATTCACGCCGTTGCACTGGACGACGTCGTTGGACCCGAGGTATTGGCCAAGAGCGGAGACGAGCTCACGGAAGCGCTGGCTGCCTTCAGGTCAGCCGCCTTCAGGACAGATGAGGAAACAACCGATGGCAACTGAGCCGACAGTACGCACAGCGGTAGTGAACCGTCCTTACTACTACGCCACCAGCATGGAGAAGACCGTCTACGCCTACACGGCCGCCGAATGGGGTATTGGCGGGTCGCAGCCCAGCGGCAACTATTCGGTTCACACCACCACCGGCCTATACGTAGTCACCATCCTGATGACCGTACCCGCCATATTTTCGCCGGTCCTCCTCGTGATCGCGGTGGCAAGCCTGAACATCATTGTTGGCCTGCTCGCGCTCGTGTGCACCGTGCTGTTTACGGGAGGGTGGCTCCTCGGAATCAGCAACCTTCGCCGGGAGCGGCGGGCGTCCAAGCAGCGACAGCTCAAGGGGCTGCCGAAGCCCCGCTTCGCCCTCACCGACGACCAGGCCCGGGACTGGTTTGAATCCCGCCCGTCAGGCATTGCCATCACCCGTGAGAATTTTCCCGACAGCAAACGTCCGTTTCCGGGTGAAGCGATGTAGTTGAAGGCTCGTCTACGGACAGCGGTGCCCCCGTCGTTCGATCCTGTCGCCGCTCAGGAGTGACGTAACCGACTGCGCCGTGCCGGTTCCGAAGTCTAAACTGGTCGAATGACTACTGCAGCTACCCCCTCCGTCGGCCTGGTCGGATGGCGCGGCATGGTCGGCTCCGTCCTGATGCAGCGCATGCAGGACGAAGGCGACTTCGCCAACATCAACCCGGTGTTCTTCTCCACCTCCAACGCCGGAGGTGCCGCCCCGACTCTTGCCGGTGCCGCCGCAGGCGCGGCCGGCAAGCTCGAGGACGCGTTCGACGTCGACACGCTGGCCAAGCTGCCGATTATCGTCACCGCCCAGGGCGGCGACTACACCAAGCAGGTCCACGGCGAGCTGCGCAGCCGCGGCTGGGACGGCCTCTGGATCGATGCCGCCTCCACCCTGCGCATGAACGACGACTCGATCATCGTGCTGGACCCCATCAACCGCGACGTCATCGACAAGGGCCTGGCCAACGGCACCAAGGACTTCATCGGCGGCAACTGCACCGTGTCCTGCATGCTGATGGGACTCGGCGGCCTGTTCAAGAACGGCCTCGTCGAGTGGGGCACCTCCATGACGTACCAGGCTGCCTCCGGCGGCGGCGCCCGCCACATGCGCGAACTGCTCAGCCAGTTCGGCACGCTCAACGCCGAGGTCAGCTCGGAACTGGACGACCCGGCGTCGGCCATCCTGGAAATCGACCGCAAGGTCCTGGCGCACCAGCGCACCGACATCGACGCGACCCAGTTCGGCGTCCCGCTGGCCGGCTCCCTGATCCCCTGGATTGACGCGGACCTGGGCAACGGCCAGTCCAAGGAAGAGTGGAAGGCCGGGGTTGAAACCAACAAGATCCTGGGCACCTCGGACGAGAACCACATCATGATGGACGGCCTGTGCATCCGGATCGGCGCCATGCGCTCGCACTCCCAGGCCCTCACCCTCAAGCTCCGCGAGGATCTCTCCGTGGCCGAGATCGAGAAGCTCCTGGCCGAGGACAACGAGTGGGCCAAGGTGATTCCGAACACCAAGGAAGACTCTATGGCAGGCCTCACCCCGGTGGCCGCTTCCGGCACCCTGGACATCCCCGTCGGCCGCATCCGCAAGATGGAGATGGGCCCGGAATACATCAGCGCCTTCACCGTGGGCGACCAGCTCCTGTGGGGCGCCGCCGAGCCGCTGCGCCGCATGCTCAACATCGCCACGGGCACGCTCTAGCCGAGGAACTTCACGTACCTCGCGGCCTGCAGCTCAAAGGACCTTTGGGCTGCAGGCCGCAGTCCGTTAACGGTGTCGAACGGTTCGGGTACGACGGCGGCGGTCCGGCCGCTGCCTTTCCGCGCCCAGGTGCCGATCACCTCGCCGCCGGCCACGATGGTCTTCTTGAACACTCCGTTGCCGCCGGGGACTACCTTCTGGGCGTGGTCCGGCGGAAGCACCAGTGACCGGTCCGTGTATCCCAGCAGGAACTCGTCGAACCCCGGCAGCACCAGCAGGGAGCGCTGGCCGGGAACGCCGTCGTCGAGCAGCGCCGCGGTGGCTGGCGCCATCCAGTAACTGGCTCCCTCGAACTCCAGCTCAACGAGCTGGTCCTTTACCGCGGCCAGCGCGCTGCGGACCTCCGTCACCGGGGTGTTCGACCACCAGGCGAAGTCGCGTTCCGTGGCCGGTCCGTGGCTGAGCATGTACCGCAACGCCAGCTCGGCGATGCCCTCGGCGCGGTCCAGTTCCCGGGATTTCGGAATCCACTCGTCGAACGCCTTGATGAGCTGCTGGTTCCCCGCGAGCGGTCCCTGCACGAGCCACGCCCGCTGGCACAGGACCCCCAGCAGGTGGATGCCGCGCTGGCCGGCCGTGGACTGTCCCGCGGCTTCAAAAGCCGCGAAAAGTTCCTGGCGGGTGGCCGCTCCGCCGCCCGAGACGCGTCCCAGAGCGGCCTCGCGGGCAACGTCCACGTCGCGGGCGTCAATCTCCAGTTCACGGTGACGCCCGCCCATCCCGCGCAGCATGCGGTCTGCCGTGATGTCCAGGATCCACCGCAGGTCCTCAGGGGCCAGCAGGTGAAGCGTCCCGCGCATGGGCCAGGAGCGGACAACCAGCCCTTCATCCAGCGCAGCCCGGACAGTGTCAACGCCGGCGTTGGGGACCCTCAGCCCCACGGCCCACAGTGCCGCCTGCAGGTCCTGCGCCTGCATGGCCGTCATCCACCGGACGGCCTCCGGCGCCGTATCGAACCCCGGCGCCAGCAGCCCCTGCGCGGCCAGGCGCAGCCTTCCGATGACGTGGCGGGTGACCCTTGTCCTGACCTTCTTCCGTGCGCCAACTCCCATAACCCCATCGTAGGTCGCGTGCCGGGTGGTGCGGGCCTGTAGCCCCCGGGCAGTACACCGCAGGCTCCCAGCCGTTTTACAGCCGGGGTCCCTACGCTGGGTGGATGACCATCGGAGAGCTCTGGCCGCAGCTGCGGCCCCTGTGCCGGGCCCTTGCCCTGCTGGGCTGGGTCACCACTGCCGCCGGAATGGCAGCCGGGCTCTCCATCGCCGTTGCCGGCGGAACAAGCCTCTCCCCCACCGTGCAGGCCCTGCAGTTCTTTTCCGCGGTGAGCATGGGGGTTGCCGTCCTGAGTTTTGTCGCGGCCGCCCTGCTCCAGCCCCAGCACCGCGGCTGGCGCGCCGTAGACCACGAGGGCGGCGGCGGAGCCCCTGAACCGGGCACCGAGATGCCGCCGACGGTCAGGAGTTTCCTGCTGGCCGCCTTCGCCCTGCTGGCCGGCGCCGTGGTGTTCGCCTGCGCCGGGCTGGTCCTCCGCAACGGCCCCAGTGCGCAGTCCGTGGCGTTTTGCCAGGTGTTCCTGCTGGGAGCCGCGGCTTCGGGGTTCACGTTCATGCTGTTCAGCAAGGTAGTCCCGCGCCACAGCGGGAACTGAGCGGCCAGTCCCTAAAGCTCGATGCCGATCAGTAGCGGTTCCGGGTGCAGTTCGATGCCAAAACGTTCGACGACGCCGGCCCTCACCTCACGTGCCACGGCCACCATGTCGGCCGCGCTCGCACCGCCCCGGTTGGTGATGGCCAGGGTGTGCTTGGTGGACAGCGAGGCCCGCCCGCCGGAGACGCTGCCGGCTTCCATCCCGTATCCCTTCCCGAAGCCGGCGTGGTCAATCAGCCATGCGGCGGACAGCTTCACCAGCCCGTCAGCTCCGGCCGGGTACCGGGGGGCTTCTGCGGGGAGCGAGTCGGCCGCTTCCGCGGGGACGATCGGATTGGTGAAGAACGACCCCGTGGAAAAGGTGTCGCGGTCCGCCGTGTCCAGGACCATGCCCTTGGACGCCCTGAGCCGCAGGACCTCGCGGCGCACGTCGTTGGAGTACGCCCTGTTCCCGGGCTCGACGCCCAGGGACTTCGCCAGCTCCGCATACCTGATGGGGGCGCTCATCCGTCCCAGCGGCAGCTGGAACTCGACCGTGAGCACCACGAAGCGCGGTGAACCCTGGACCGTGGTCTGCTTCAGGATCGAATCCCGGTACCCGAACTTCAGCTCCGAATTCGTGAACGTACGGACGGCGTTCCGTTCCCGGTCCCAGGTCCGGACCGCGGCAATGGTCTGGGAGACGTCCGAGCCGTAGGCGCCCACATTCTGCACGGGCGTGGCACCGGTGGACCCGGGGATGCCGGAAAGTGCTTCGATTCCGGACCATGCGTGGCGCACGGCATGCTCCACGAGGGCGTCCCAGTTGTGTCCGGCCTGGACCACCACGGCGACGCCGCCGCAGGAATCCTCTGCGGTGACGGTGAACCCCTCCGAGGCGATCCGGAGCACCGTGCCGGGGTACCCGTCGTCGGAAATCAGCAGGTTGGACCCGCCCGCGATGATCAGCAAGGGCTCACCGGCGGCGTCTGCGGTGCGGACGGCGTCGATAATTTCCGGCTCCGTGCGAGCTTCGATGTAGTTGCCGGCGGGACCGCCGACGGCGGCAGTGGTCAGGTCGGAAAGCAAAGTCTGGGTCACCTGTCCAGCCTATCGGTCATTCGGAACGGACCGGGATTCAGGGAAGTTTCCGGGCCACCGGGGAGAGCAGGAAACTGACCACGAGCATCACCATCACGGCAAGCAGGGAGTGGAGGATGCCCACGTGTTCGGCCAGCAGCCCCAGGAGGGGAGGCCCGCACAGGAACGCGCCGTAGCCGATGGTGGACACCACGGAGACGCGGGCGGCGGCCTTGACCGGGTCATCGGCGGCCGCGGACATGCCGACGGGGAAGCCGAGGGAAGCACCGAGGCCCCAGACAGCCAGCGCCACGAAGGCCAGCCACGGCACGGGTGCGAACACGAACAGCCCCAGGCCCGCCACTGCCAGCGCAGCGCACCAGCGCATCACGGGAACCCTGCCAAAGCGGTCCAGGACCAGGGTGCCGGCAAAGCGGCCGATGGTCATGAAGGTGACGAACAGCCCGTAGCCTGCTGCTCCGGCAGCGTCCGTCTGACCGTGGCCGTCCGCCAGGGCAAGTGCCACCCAGTCGCCGGCAGCCCCTTCGGCAAGTGCGAGCCCGAGGACCAGGACGCCCAGCAGCAGCGTGCGCTTGTCGCGCCAGGCCTGGGCGATCAGGCGTTTGTTGTCCAGCGGCTGCTCCGGGACGGCGTCCGTCTGCCGGACGATCGGAATGGGCCCGGTGGACGGGTCCTCGAAGGTGTCTGTCCCGGAGGCCTTGAACGGGCGTTCGCCCTGGACCGGCGTGATGTCCGCACGGAACCAGGAAGCGGCGGTTGCCACCGAGCCGGCCACCAGGAGGCCGCCGGCGGCCAGGTGCCAGAACACGGGAATACCGGCGCCCGCGGCCCAGGCGCCGAGCCCGGCCCCGGCCACCGTCCCGAGGCTGAAGGACCCGTGCAGCCGGGGCATGATGTGCCGGCGGACGGCGCGTTCCACGGCGGCGCCTTCGACATTGGACGCGGTGTTCCAGCTGGCGGTGCCCAGCCCGATGATCGCCAGGCCTGCGGCGACGGCCACAGGGCTGGCGAGTACCGACGTGCCGAAGCCGGCCAGCAGCAGCCCGACGCCCACCATGATGCTGCCGATCCGGATGGTCCGTTTGGAGCCCAGCCGAAGGACGATAAGCCCCGAAGCCGATACCGAGAGGAAAGAGCCGGCGGTCATGCAGAGGAGGAGCAGTCCGATGGTGCCCGGCGTCAGGTCCAGTCCGTCCCTGATGGCCGGGAGCCGGGACACCCAGGTGGAAAACGCGATTCCGCTGGCCCCGTAGGCCACCACCACGGCGTTCCGCCAGTGCGTGACCTCGGCAGACGGGACGAAGACGTCCTTGCTCACGGCAGCATCACGGTCACTGGTCACGCAAGCCTGACGACAGCCTGGGCCTTCACAAGGACCTTCTGTCCGGCGTAGACCACGGTGAGGTCCACGCGGACGGTGCCCGCATCGGCGTCGAGCGCGCCAACGGCGCCACTGACCTCGATGAGGGCCCCCGGTTCCTCCGTGCCGGTGGTGTCCGTGACCAGGACCGGCTTGGTGAAACGGGTCTGGTAATCGACGACGGCGGCGGGGTCCCCCGCCCAGTCGGTCACCAGCTGGACTGCGGCCCCCATGGTGAACATGCCGTGGGCAATAACGCCGGGCAGGCCCACGCCGGTAGCGAAGGCTTCGTTCCAGTGGATCGGGTTGAAGTCGCCGGATGCGCCGGCATACTTCACCAGATCCTGGCGGGTGACGGTGATGCTGCGGCTGCCGATGTCCTGGCCGACGGTGAGATCCGTGAAGACGGGGGCGATGGATGCTGTGCTCATGGTTACTGTCCCTCTCCGCGGACCAGGATGGACGAGGTGGTGGTGGAGACGGCTTCCCGGGAAACGCCCGAGCCGGCTGTGCCGTCGCCGGTGAGGACGAAGATTTCTGACCGCGTGGTGATCATCGCACCGCCGCCCATGGCGCGGACACCGTCCACGTGCAGCTCTGCCACGAGCCGGTCGCCGGCAACAATCGGGCGGTGGTGGATAAAGCGCTGGTCTGCGTGGACCACCCGGGAGAAGTCAATGCCGGACTCCGGATCCTCGATCAGCTGGGCGTCTGCGCGCTGGGCAATGATGATGGCGAAGGTGGGCGGCGCCACGAGGTCGCGGTGTCCAAGGGCTTTGGCTGCTTCCAGGTCGAAGTGCGCGGGATGGGTGGCCTTGACCGCCCTGGCGAACTCGCGGATCTTCTCGCGGCCGACGTCGTACACCTCTGCGGCAGGGTAGCTACGGCCCTGCAGATCCGGATTCATAGTCATGGCCTCAAGCCTATCGCTACCCGCCGCAGGGCCAGCGGCCTGTTACACGGGAGGGATCTGGCGGTCTGGCGGTATGCCCGAGGCAGCGGTATGATGAATTCATCATTTCATCAACTCATGCGGGGGCCTGCCACCCGGCTGCCGCAAGAACCAGTCGACAGCGGGTCCCCATGATTTCCCCGGCACAGGCACCTTTGTATGAAATCAAGGCCAACCTCTTCAAGGCCCTGGCCCACCCGGCGCGCATCAGGATCCTGGAACTGCTCTCGGCCGCCCCGGACAGCGCAGCCCCGGTCAGCTTCCTCCTGGCCGAAACAGGGCTGGAGGCCTCACACCTTTCCCAGCACCTGGCAACGCTGCGCCGGCACAAGGTGGTGACCTCGGTCCGGTCAGCGAACGCCGTGACGTACCGCCTGGCCCACCCCAAGATCGCAGAACTCCTGGCCATTGCCCGCACGTTCCTGCTGGACACCCTGGCGGACACCAGTGAACAGCTCCGTCGGGCCCAGGAGTTGCCTGGCGGGCATCTGGCCGGGCCTGGCGGACATCTTGCCGGGCCGTCCTCGTGATCGGGCTGCGCACACTGCGGGCGTTCCTGCCGTCCCGCCGCGACTACGACGGGCTGCGGTCCTCGTGGAAGTCGGACCTTACGGCCGGCATCACCGTCGGGATCGTCGCACTGCCCCTGGCGCTTGCCTTCGGGGTCAGCTCGGGCGTGGGGGCGGAGGCCGGGCTGATCACGGCGGTGGTTGCCGGGCTGGTGGCCGCTGTCATGGGCGGGTCCAATGTCCAGGTGTCCGGCCCGACGGGCGCCATGGTGGTGGTCCTCGCCCCCGTGGTGGCCAGCCACGGAGCCGGCAGCATTCCGATAGTGTCGCTGCTGGCCGGGCTGATGGTCTGTGCGCTGGGCATCAGCGGACTGGGCCGCGCCGTCGCCTTCATCCCCTGGCCCGTCGTGGAGGGTTTCACCCTCGGAATTGCCGCCATCATCTTCCTCCAGCAGGTTCCGCTGGCTACGGGAACGGAGGGAATCCCGGGCCACAACACGCTCGTCGCGGCAGTCGAATCTGCCTCGGGGGCGGCGCTTCCCACCGTTCTCCAGACCCTCGCCGTGGTGGCCGGGGTGGCGGCCGTCATGTTCGTGGCACCGAAAGTGCACAAGTCACTGCCCGCCAGCCTCACCGCCGTGCTGCTGGCCACCCTCGCCGCAGAAATCCTCCACCTGGACATTCCCCGGATTGGTACGCTGCCGCATTCCCTGCCGGCCCCCGCGGTTCCGTCGATCGACCCCGCCGCCTTGGGTGGCCTCCTGATGCCCGCGGTATCCATCGCGGCCCTGGCTGCCATTGAATCGCTGTTATCGGCCCGGGTGGCTGCTGGACTGGTGGGGCCCGACGGGAGGCCCGGCGGCCGCTACAGCCCGGACCGTGAGCTCAGCGGACAGGGGCTGGCGTCCATCGCCGCCGGCCTGTTCGGCGGAATGCCCGCGACCGGCGCCATCGCACGCTCCGCCGTCAACGTCCGGTCCGGGGCAAGAACGCGGCTGGCCGCCGTGGTCCACGCGCTGGTGCTGCTGGCCATCATCTACCTCGCCGCCGGGATGGTGGGGCGGATTCCGTTGGCCGTGCTGGGCGGAGTCCTGATGGTCACTGCGACGCGGATGGTTTCGCCCCAGACAGTACGCGCCATTCTCCGCTCCACCCGGTCAGATGCGGCGGTTTTCATCCTCACAGCCCTGATCACCGTGGCCTTCGACCTGATCGTGGCCATCCAGATCGGCCTGGCCGCCGCGGCACTCCTGACCCTGCGCAAGTTTGCCTCACTGAGCGGTGTCCGCCGGGAAACTATTACGGGCGCGGCGTCCGCGGGCGACTCCCGCATCGCAATCTTCAGGCTCGACGGCGCCATGTTTTTCGGGGCGGCGGAACGGATCCTGCAGGAAATCAGTGAGGTCAAGGACATCCAGGTGGCCATCATCCGGCTGTCCCAGGTGCGGATGCTGGATGCCACGGGCGCGCATGCGCTGGTGGAGGTCATCTCAGCGTTGGAACTGCGCGGGATCACCGTTCTGCTCAAGGGCGTCCAGCCGGAGCACCTGGAACTGGTGACGAACGTGGGTGTGATCCGGTCCCTCCGGCACCACAAGCATTTGTTCACCTCGCTGCCGGCGGCCGTGGAGCACGCCCGGAGCCATGTCCTGCGGAACGCCGCCGCTACCGCTTGAGGTTCTTCCGGATCTGCTGGCCTCGCACCACGATCCCCACCACATGCAGGACCAGGCCTGCGCCGATCACGGGCAGGGAGGCCATGGCGAGGCCCTGGTTGCCGGACGTGTTGCCCACCAGGTTGAGGACAATGCCAACGGCGATCAGGCCCATGGCACTGAAAACGAGCACTTTGTAGGCGGTGGACGCGGTGGCCCAGAATTCGTTCAGCACCGTCCTATTCTAGGTGCCGGGCCCGTTCCAGGTGCCGGGCGCGCGTGCGGGGATCAGAACAAAGACTCCTGCACCGCCGGCACCTCCGAGGAGTGGTGGTCTCCGAGCTCCACGGTCCGCGCCTTCAACCGGCCGAGGTTCACTACGAACTCCAGGTCGGCGCCGTCCAGTGCGGCCACTGCGATGCTGCCGCTCACTGCGGCAATGCGGAGTCCGTGTGCTCCGGCGTCCAGGTCATGCGGGTAGGCGTGCCGCGGCGCCGGCGTGCACGCGGCGTCGGCCAGTCCCGGACGGGCCCACCGCTCGTCCACAGTTTCGAAGCCTTCGACGCCGGCGCGCACCAGGACTGCGCGGGCCTCACCGGCCAGCCGCCGGTTCAGTGCGTCCAGTTCGACGGCGGGTGCCGGGGCCACCAGCGAAGCGGCCTTCGCCGCCGAACGGACCTGCTGCGGCAGGCCGGCCTCGCGGGTCAGCATGTCTTCAAGAATCCGGACCACCCTGCCGTCGTCCGCGCGCGCCACATAGCGGGCAACCACCGCCCCCTGCTCGGCCAGCCGGTTCCACTTGCGCAGGTTCGAGGCGGTGCCCACCTTGCTGGCACCGTTGGCGAACGTTGCCACATACAACCAGTGCTGCTGCATCAGGTAGGCGCGAAGCCCCTGCGGGACACCGCCGCCGCGGTGGAAGTCGTGGATGAGCCGGAAATCGTCCACCACGAAGCAGCGCTCGCACTGGCTTCCTTTGACGGCCGGCGCCTTGGCCGGGCAGGGAACGTGGTCCCGGCGGGCCGGCCCGTGAACCTTGTGGTGCCCCAGGCAGGACTTGCCACCGGCGGCGACCCGGAAACCCAGCCGGCTGCCGGCGTCGAGCTCCAGCTCCCGGAAACCGCCGGAAGGATCCTGCAGCCGCATGACCGGCGTCCCGCCGTCGCGCTTTCCGGACGGCGCGCCTTCCGCGGAACCGGGCGCGGGCGGAAAACCGGGCGGGGCACCATCCCAAAAGACCCCGTGCACCAGATAACGGGTATCGGTCACGGGGTCTCCTTTGGCTGGGGGTGCCGGGGGCGTTAGAGCGCCGGCTGCACCCCAAAGGCTACCGCGAGCTTCATGATCTTCTCGGCGCGGCCCAGTCGCGGCAGGTCGGAACCGTCGCGGATGACGCGGCCGTTGGCCTCGAAGTCGGCCATGAAGTCCGTGGCCCAGGCGACATCGGACGGGGTGGGGCTGATGACTTCGTTGATCACGTGGGTCTGGTCGATGGCCAGGCAGAGCTTGCCGGTCATTCCCATCATCACGGTGATGCCCGTCTGCTCGCGCAGGATCGGGTGGTTGGTGCCGACGGTGGGGCCGTCGATGGGGCCCGGGAGGTTGCCCACGCGGCTGGCAACAACCAGTTTGGCCCGCGGGTAGGCCATGGCCTCGGGGGTGGCCGCCATGCCGGTGTCGCGGCGGAAATCGCCGGAACCGAAGGCCAGCCGGAACGCGCCCTGGGCCTTGGCAATGTTGTTGGCTTCCTCGATGCCGACGGCGGACTCCACGAGCGGAATCACGGGGGTTTTGCCGTCCATGCGGTGGAAGGACTCGGTGACCTGGTCCGCGGACTCGGTCTTGGCCAGCATGATGCCGAGCAGGCCCGGCGTTCCGCGCAGCCCGGCGAGGTCCGCAGCCCAGAACGGGCTGGTGGCGTCGTTGATGCGCACCCAGGCCCGGCCGCCGGCAGTCAGCCAGTTGATGACGTGCTCGCGGGCGGTGTCCTTCTGCGAGGGGTCCACCGCGTCTTCGATATCCAGGATGATCGAGTCCGCGCGCGACACGGCCGAGACGTCAAACAGCTCGGGCTTCATTGCGTTCACCAAAAGCCACGAACGGGCAATTTCGGCGGGGATGTTTCGTTCGGGCCGTGCGGTGTCGACGGCAGCGGAGGTAGAGGTGGTCATACTCCTACCGTATCCGCCCGGCATGCCCTAACGCGAAGTAACAGCTGCCCGCCCCGGAACAAAACCGCGAACAATACGACCAAAATACGGGACGCCCGGCGCGTCAAAGTCCTTCACGGGCCGTTACGGGGCGAAACCGGGCGTCTTGTGACCCGGCATTTCGTCCTGTTTCCGCTCATTTCCGCGGGTTTCCCGGCGTGACAGCAGCGCTTTTTTTGGCCGGAAAGGTGCGCTTACATCGTTCCAGCGGCAGGCAGACACGCACCGCTGATTCACTCCAAACCTCCCCCGATGCTTACAAAGGATCCCCGAATGAAACGACACCTGACCATCATGAGTGCCGCGGCCGCCGTCGTCATCGCGATGACGGTGTCGGGCTGCGGGGGCAGCGCCGAAGCCGGTGCCGGTGCCGCCGCCGGCGCCACCGAGGTGAAAGAGCTCCGCTACCAGGGCTGGGCCAACACCGTGACGCTCCCCGAGCTGGCCCAGGACCTCGGCTACTTCGGCGACGTCAAGCTCAACTGGGTGGGCAATACCATCAGCGGCCCGCAGGACATCCAGTCGGCAGCCACCGGGCAGACGGACTTCGGCGGTGCTTTCGCCGGAGCCGTGGTCAAGCTCGTGGAAGCGGGCGCCCCGGTGAAGGCGGTCATCAACTACTACGGCGAAGACGAGAAGACGTTCAACGGCTTCTACGTCAAGGAAGACAGCCCCATCCGCAGCGCCCGGGACTTCATCGGCAAGAAGATCGCGGTGAACACGCTGGGCGCACACGCGGACGCCGTCATCAACACGTACCTGCAGAAGAACGGCCTGAGCGCCGAGGAAATCAAGCAGGTCCAGCTGGTGGTGGTCCCGCCCAACGACACCGAGGAAGCCATCCGCCGCGGCCAGGTGGACGCCGGGTCGCTGGGCAGCATCCTGCAGGACAAGGCAATCGCCAACGGCGGCCTGCGCTCGGTGTTCAGCGACGCCGAACTCTTCGGCACCTTCGCCGGCGGCCCCTACGTGCTCCGCACCGACTTCATCGCCAAGAACCCCAACACCACGCGGACGTTCACCACAGGGGTGGCGAAGGCCATCGAGTGGGAACGGACCACGCCGCGTGAGGAAGTCATCGCCCGCTTCACCAAGATCCTGCAGGAACGCGGACGCAACGAGAACCCGGCCGCCCTGCAGTACTGGAAGAGCGTGGGCGTTCCGGCCAAGGGCGAGATCAAGGACGAGGACTTCACCCGCTGGGGCAAGTGGCTCAAGGACACCGGAATCGTCAAGGGCGAGCTGGACCCGAAGAAGATCTACACCAACGAGTTCAACGGGCTGGTGAACCCGTGAGCCACTCCTCCCCCGCCACCCATGCCGCCACCCGGGACAGCGAAAGGACAGCCATGACGCCGAAAATCAGCCTCCGGAACGTCACCAAGGAATTCGCGGTGCGCCAAGTCAAGACCAGCGGGAAACTGCGCAGCCGGAAACAGACCGGCCCGTCCGTGCTGACCGCCCTGGATGACCTCAGCCTGGACGTCGCCGCCGGAGAGTTCCTCACCCTCGTGGGGCCCAGCGGCTCCGGCAAGACCACCCTGCTGGACCTGCTGGCCGGCCTCTCCCGGCCCACCTCGGGCAGCGTGCTGGTGGACGGCAAGGAAGTGACAGGCCCGGGCCCGGACCGCGCCGTCGTCTTCCAGCAGTACGCACTCTTCCCCTGGCGGACCGCCTCCGCCAACGTCTCCATCGGGCTGGAGAACACCGGCCTGTCCAGGAAGGAACGGGCCGCGAAGGCCAGCGAATTCCTGGACCTGGTGGGCCTGGCAGGGTTCGAGGACCGCTACCCGCACGAACTGTCCGGCGGTATGAAGCAGCGCGTGGCCATCGCCAGGAGCCTCGCCTATGAGCCGGACATCCTGCTGATGGACGAGCCGTTTGCCGCCCTCGACGCGCAGACCCGCGAGCAGCTCCAGGACGAGCTGCTGCGGATCTGGAAGGCCACGGGCAAGACCATCGTGTTCATCACGCACGGTATCGACGAGGCCGTCTACCTCGGCCAGCGGGTGGCAGTCCTCAGCGCACGCCCGGGCCGGCTCAAGGAGTTCGTGGACATCAACATCCCGGACCGCGACGGCGAGGACGACGTGCGCTCCCATCCGGCATTCGTGGAACACCGGCACCGGGTCTGGTCCCTGCTGCACGACGAGGTCCGGCTCGCGCAGGGCTCCGGACACCGCAAGATCCTGCCCGACGGAACGGCCCCCGACGAACAACCCAAGGAAAGGAGCGCTGCCTGATGAGCGCTGTGTTGACCCGACCGCCCGAGGCGGCTGCCGCCGTCGAACGTTCACTGCAGGGGGGACCCGGTCCGGAAAGCGGACCACGCCCGACGCCGGCGGGCAGGCTTGCTGCCCTGGCCGGGATCGCCGGACGGGCGGGCTGGAAATCGCTCGCCGTGCTGTTGTTCCTCGCGCTGTGGGAGCTCGGCCCGACCTACCTCGCCAGCCCGTCCACCCGGGTGTTCCTGCCGCCGCTGCACGAAGTGCTTGCTGCCGGTGCGAAGCTGGTGGAGAACGGACAGCTGCAGAGCCACCTGCAGGCCAGCCTCACCCGCTCGGTGTCCGGTTTCAGCATCGCGGTGGTGTCCGCCGTCGTCCTGGGGCTGCTGATCGCCTGGTACGGCTGGCTCAGCTCGTTCCTGAACCCGCTGCTGGAACTGTTCCGCAACACGGCCACGCTGGCGCTGCTTCCCGTGTTCACGCTGCTGCTGGGCATCGGCGAGGAATCGAAGATCTCCATCGTGGCCTACGCGGCGTTTTTCCCGGTGCTGCTGAACACCATCGCCGGTGTCCGGACCGTGGACCCGCTCCTCATCCGGGCCGCGAGGTCCCTGGGGCTGAACAGCTTCCGGCTCTTCCAGAAGGTCATCCTGCCCTCGGCTGTTCCGACGATTTTCACCGGCATCCGGATGGCCGGCACGTCCTCCATCCTGGTGCTGATCGCCGCCGAAATGGTGGGCGCCAAAGCCGGGCTGGGCTACCTGATCGTCAATTCGCAGATGAGCTTCCTGATTCCGGACATGTACGCCGGCATCCTCACCGTCTCCGTCCTGGGCCTGGCGGTCAACGTCCTCCTCGTTGCCCTGGAGCGGCACTTCTCCCGCTGGCGCACCGCCGTCGGCTCCGGCAACTGACCGTTTCACCCGCGGCCTCTCCGCACCATCCGCCACCGCACCATCAACCAGTAAGGAATAAAGCAATGACCACCATCACCGAAACCAAGCTCGAATTCGCCAAACTGGGTTCCCGCATCGGGGCTGAAATCCGCGGCCTGGACCTCAGCGGGGACCTCTCCCCGGACACCGTGGCCCGGATCCGCGAGGCCCTGAACGAACACAAGGCCCTGGTGTTCCGCGAGGCGAACATCCTCACCGACGAGGCGCAGGTGAAGTTCGCAAGCCACTTCGGGCCCCTGACCAAGGCGCACCCCACCGTGGCCTCCGTCGAGGGGGAAGAGAACGTCCTGCCCGTGGACAGCGAGAACGGCTCCGCCAACAACTGGCACACGGACGTCACCTTCGTGGTGAACCCGCCGCAGGCATCAACGCTGCGGAGCATCGACCTGCCGGCGTACGGCGGGGAAACCTTGATCGCGTCCTCGGCCGGAGCGTACGCCGACCTGCCGGACGAGCTGCGGAACTTCGCGGACACCCTCTGGGCCATCCACACCAACGACTACGACTACTCGGTGCCGAAGAACCTGGAGCACCAGAACGCCGAGGAGCGGCGCAAGGAGTTCACGCGCCTGAAGTTCGAGACCGCCCATCCGGTGGTCCGGGTCCACCCCCTGACCGGCGAGCGCGGATTGTTCATTGGGGGCTTCGCGCAGCGGCTGCGGATCGTGGGCCTGTCCAACACCGAGTCGAAGGACATCATCAGGCTACTCCAGGCCTACGTCACGCGTCCGGAGAACGTGGTGCGGGTGAACTGGGAGCCGAACCAGCTGGTGCTCTTCGACAACCGCATCACCCAGCACTACGCCCCGGACAACTACGACGGCCAGCCGCGCAAGCTCAACCGCGTCACCATCGCCGGCGACATTCCGGTGGGCGTGGACGGCAAGCAGAGCCAGGCCCTGCAGGGCGACTCCACCACGTACTCGGTGGTGGCGCCGCTGTAGGAGCTCCAAGCCCAACTAGGTCGCAGTTAATGTCGTTTTGAGCCCTGATAACGACATCTGCTGCGACCTAGTTGGGTTAAGCGGCGTTTAGGGGATGTTGCTCCCCCGGGCCGTGACCCACAGCCGGTACCACTCGGCGCGGGTCATGGAAGCGGCAACCCGGGCCGCTCCGGCGCAGGCACGGATGCGGTCCGGGTTGGCCGAACCGATCACGGGCGCGATCCCGGCCGGATGCCGCATGAGCCACCCGAGGAGGATCGCCTCCCTGGTGGTCCCCTTGGCCTTCGCCATCTCCGCGACGAGCACCGCCGTGGCGGCCTCTGCCGGCGTAGGGCTTTCCGGCGGAGCTCCGCTGTAGTGTCCCTGGGCCAGCGCCCCGTAGGCCTGAAGGGTGATTCCCTGCCGGCTGCAGAACTCCACAGTGCCGTGCGGGAAGCTGTAATCCAGCCCTTCACCGTGGTTCACCAGCACGGTGCTTTCCAGCCAGGCCCGCTTCAGCAGGCTCATTTCCAACTGGTTGGCCACCACCGGGGTTTCCAGGTGGTCCTGCAGTGCCTCGATCTGCGGGGCCGACATGTTGGACACCCCCACCTGCCGCACTTTGCCCTCCCGCATTAACTGCCCGACGGCGGACGCCACCTCGGCGGGGTCGGCCAGCGGGTCGGGGCGGTGTAGCAGGAGGACATCCACGTAGTCGGACTTCAACCGCTTCAGGCTGCCGTTGACCCGCTCGAGGATTCCCTCGCGGCTCAGGTCGTAGTGTGTTTCGAGTCCCTGCTCGTTGAGCCGGATCCCGCACTTGGTCTGGAGCCGGATCCGTTCCCGCAGCCCCGGTGTGATCGCCAGGACCTCGCCGAAGACCGCCTCGGACTTGCCGCCGCGGTAGATGTCGGCGTGGTCGAACAGGGTGATGCCTGCGTCGAGGGCGGCGTCGATTGCGGCGGCCGCCTGCTCCACGTGCTCAGCGGCGTAGGGCTCGGCGGACCAGCTGCCGCCCAGGCCCATGCAGCCGTAAATCAGTTCCTGGGTACGGGATGGAGCGTTGTGTTCACTCATTGCGTCACTCTTTCATGAGCTTGGACAGAAGCACAGGTGGCGGGACCCGGCCGGGTCCCGCCACCTGCGCATAAGTCTCAGTTGTTAGCGCAGCCAGACGGTGGTGTTGCCGGGCAGCAGCTTCCCGTCCAGCGGTGCGCTGCTCAGCAGCACCTCACCGGCCGGGAGCTCAACCGGCTCGGCACCGAAGTTGGTCACTGACTGCCAGCCGCCGTGGCGGGTGAACTGCAGCACCTTGGGGTTGCCGGTTTCCACCCACTCCAGTTCCTCGGCGGTCTGCAGTTCGCGGCGCAGCTTCAGGGCCTTGCGGTACAGCTCCAGGGTGGAGCCCGCCACTCCGTCCTGGGCGTCGACTGCGTACCGGCCGAACCAGGCCGGCTGGGGCAGGTGGGACCGGCCTTCGCCGAAACCGAAGGACATGCCCTCCGTGGCCCAGGGCAGCGGCACGCGGCAGCCGTCACGGCCGATCTCCACGCCCTTGTTGCGGAAGAAGGACGGGTCTTGGCGCTCCGAGTCCGGAATCTCTGCGACTTCCTGCAGGCCGAGCTCCTCGCCCTGGTACAGGTAGGCCGATCCCGGGAGGGCCAGCATCAGCAGGCTGGCCGCCCGGGCGCGGCGCAGGCCCAGCTCGACGTCCAGTTCCTCGGCAGGTGCGCCGGCGAGCAGCCAGCCCTTGCCGTCCTGGCCCTTGGCGTGGACGCCGCCGCCCATCGGCAGGCCATAGCGGGTGGCGTGCCGGACGACGTCGTGGTTGGAGAACACCCACGTGGAGGAGGCGCCGGTGGCCGTGGCTTCGGCGAGGTTCCGGGTGATGATTTCGTGGAACTCGTCGGCGTCGAAATCGGCCTGCAGCAGGTCAAAGTTGAAGGCCTGCCCCAAACCCTGGGGGCTGGCGTAGCGGGCGCGGCGGGTGGCGTGCACCCAGGCTTCGGCGACGGCGGTGCGCGGCGGGTTGTACTCGTTGAACACCTCGCGCCATTCGGCGTAGATCTCGTGGACCTCGTCGCGGTCCCAGAACGGGTGTGAGCCGTCGGCAAAACCGTCGGTCCCCGTGTTGGCTTCAGTGAGTTCGACCTTGGAGAGCAGCGGCTCCGTGAGGTCCTTGGTGAGGGCGTGCGCCACGTCCACGCGGAAACCGTCCACGCCACGGTCGGACCAGAAGCGCAGTGTCTTCAGGAAGTCGTCGCGGATCTCGCGGTTGGACCAGTTCAAGTCCGGCTGTTCCTTGGCGAAGATATGCATGTACCACTGGCCGGGGGTGCCGTCCGGTTCAGTGATGCGCTCCCAGGCGGGACCGCCGAAGACGGAGTCCCAGTCCGACGGCGGCAGCTCGCCGTTCTCGCCCAGGCCGTCACGGAAGATGTAGCGCTCGCGGGCAGCAGAGCCCCGCGGGGAGGCCAGCGCTTCCTTGAACCATTCGTGCCGGTCGGAGGAGTGGTTCGGGACGATGTCCGCGATGAGCTTGATGCCGGCTTCGTGCAGCGCGGCGGACATTTCGGCGAAGTCCTCCAGGGTTCCCAGCTTGGGGTCCACGTTGCGGTAATCGTCTACGTCGTAGCCGCCGTCGGCGAGCGCCGACGGGTAGAACGGGCTGAGCCAGACGGCGTCGATCCCCAGTTCCTTCAGGTACGGAACTTTGGCCGTGATGCCCTTGATGTCGCCCAGGCCGTCACCGTTCGAATCCGAGAAGCTGCGCGGATAGATCTGGTACACGGAGGCCTGGCGCCACCAGTTGGGATCGGCTGCGAGGTTTGAATCGGACAGGGTTGCCAGAGTGGCGGTGGTGGACAAAGGAGATTCCTTTTCTGGTGTTGGTTGTTCTTTGGTAAAGGGAAAGATGGATGAGTGCCCGGTAGGTGCGTCCTACTTCACTGCGCCCCGCATGACTCCGGACAGTACCCAACGTTGGGCAAGGATGTAAACCACCAGCGTGGGCGCCATGGCCATCAGGTAGGACGCGAAGGCGAGGCTGTAGTTGGTGTTGAATTCGCCCTGGAACAGCATCTGCACCACCGGCAGGGTCTGCAGCGCGGGATCCGCAATCAGCATCTGCGGCAGCAGGAAGTCGTTCCAGGAGCCGAGGAAAGCAAAGATCCCGACGGTGGCGTTCATCGGAGCCAGCAGCGGGAAGATGATCTTGCGGAACACCTGCCACGTGGTTGCGCCGTCCATGCGGGCCGACTCCTCGAGCTCCACGGGGATGGAGCGCACGAAGGCGATGTAGAGCAGGGTGTTGAACGAGATGCCGCCGAGGACGTGCAGGAACACGACGCCGGCCGGGTTGTCCAGGCCGAGCAGGGCAGTCTGCTTGATCAGGGGCAGGATGATCACCGGGAACGGGATGAACATCGCGGACAGCAGGTAGACGAAGGAGCCCCGGAAGAACCGGTGGTTCCAGTTCCGCGCAATAGCGTAGGCCACCAGGGAGCTGCTGGCCAGCGAGCCGAGGACGCTCAGCACGGTAACGAACGCCGTGGACATAAAAGCCCGCGGGAAGTTGGTGGCCACGTAAGCGGCGGCGAAGTTTTCCCAGTTCATCGGGTTCGGCCAGGCGAGGCCCGTGCCGGTGCCGATCTGGTCCGGGGACTTGAGCGCCATGGCAACGGTGAAATAGAGCGGCAGCAGGACGGTCAACGATGCGGCCAGCATCAGCGCGGTGAGCCACCAGTTGATCTTGAAGCCCTCACGGTTGGACCGGCGGTGGCCGCGGACGGGGGCGTCCGCCGTCCGCTGTTTGGGAGCGGCAAGTGTGGATGCGGTCATTAGAGTGAAACCCCCCGGCGCTGGATGAGGCGCAGCTGGATGACGGAGATCAGCAAGGTGATCAGGAAGTAGATGACGGCGTTCGCCATCTGGTAGGAGTAGTCGCCGCCGGTGAAGCCGGAGAAGATGCGCATGGCCACGGACTGCGTTGCCATGCCGGGGCCGCCGCCGGTGAGGCCCACGATGATCTCGTAGGTTCCGAGGAATCCCTTGAAGCCGAGGATCACATTGATTACGAGGTACCCCATGATCAGCGGGAGCGTCAGGCTGAGGAACTGCCGGAAGCTGCCGGCGCCGTCGAGGTCCGCGGCTTCGTAGACCTCGGAAGGCACGCTCTGGAGGCCTGCCAGGTAGATGATGGTGGCGCCCGGCGCCGCCTGCCACACCGTGACGAGCACGATGGCGAGCCAGGCAAGGTTCTCGTTGGCGAGGATGCTCGTGGCCAGCGGGGTGACGCCGAACCGTTCGGCCAGCACGGGAAGCGTGTTGGAGAACAGGTAGTTGAACACAAAGGAGACGATCAGGGCGGAGAGCACCATGGGGATGAAGAACACGGTGCGGATGCCGGTGCGCCATTTGATCTTCGCATTGAGGCCCAGCGCGATCGCGAGGGCCACGATGTTCACCACCACGGTGGTGGTCAGGGCGAACACAAACGTGAAGATGTAGGACTGCAGGACAGCGGGGTCCTTGAAGATGTTGACGTAGTTCATCAGCCCGATGAACTTCCAGTCGCCGTAGCCGGCGTAGTTGGTGAGGCTGAAGAAGACGCCCACGAGTGCCGGCAGGGTGATGAAGAAGGCGAACAGTGCCAGGACGGGCACCACCATCCAGTAGTACGTGGGGTCGATCCTGCTCCTGGACCGGACGGTGCCGGCGGCCGACGCGGGGCTATTGGGTTCTGCGGGAGGGGCTGTCTGGGCCACCCGGGATGTTGTAGTCATTGAGGCTCCTGGAGTCGGGTGGGGGTCAGACCGCGGTACGCTCGGCGACGCGGCGCCATTCGTCGTCGAGGGCGGCGAGGAACTGCTCGCCGTTCTTGCTGTACACAAAGGACTGGATGTAGTTGTTCACGGGCACCGACGGCGGGAAGTAGGTCACAGCGCCCTGGAAGTAGCGCGCCTCCTGCACCGCCGCGTTCAGTCCGCTGATCTGCGGATTGCTGACGGCGGGGGCGTCCTTGAGCGGCGAGAATGCCGCGTTCTTCTCGTTGTACGTGTTCACCACGGACGGTTCCAGCAGGTAGTTGACGAACCGCTGTGCCGCAGCCATGTTGGGCGTGTTCCGGGTGATGGAAAGCGCCATGTCCACGTTCACGCGGGCCTTGGTGTCCTCCGGGTTGTTGGTCACCGGCAGCGGGAAGCTTCCCAGCCTGATGTTCTTGTTGGCGGCCACCAGCTGTGACAGCGCCCACGGACCCTGCAGGTACATGGCCGCCTGCCCCTTGGCGAATGCCGCGTTGCCGTCCGCGTAGTTCTTGCTGGCCGCGCCGTTCTGCGAGAACGAGGCGAGCTGGAGCATCCTGGGGAGGGCCGGGCCGAAGCTGTTGGCAAACGATTCGGGGGCATCGCTCGTGATCCTAGCGCCCTTGGCGTAGAGCTTCGTGAAGAATTCCCCGACATCCAGCGCCCCGCCGGACGCGTAGTCGAACATGCCCTGGGCGAGGGTCCACGGGTCCTTGTACGTTCCATAGATCGGCGCGATGCCGGCGGCTTTGAACTTCTCGCAGGCCGCGACGAATCCGTCCCATGTGGTGGGGACGGAGACGCCCTGCGCCTCGAAAATGTCGCGGTTGTAGATGACGCCGGCTGCCGCAAGCGAGAACGGCAGGGCACTGGTCTCGGTCCCGTTGTACCTGCCCCAGGAGTTGACGAGCTCCTGCATCTTCGGATCGATGGTTTTCGCCACGGGCATGTCCGAGAGGTCGGCGAAGATGCCCTTCTTGACGAAGTCGGCGGTGGCCTGGGCGAAGCCTCGGGTCACAACATCCGGCGGGTCGTTGCGGACGAGGCCCGGAACAAAGTTTCCCTCGTTGAAGTCCTGGACCACGCGGATGTCCGGGTTCAGCGCCTCGAAGTCCCTGATCACCTGGTTGAAGTAGTCCACCACTTCGGGCTTGTTCTGCATGAAACGCAGCGTGGTGGTTCCGGTCTGTGCCGCGGGCGATGCGCCGCAGGCGGACAGCGGAATCATCAGGGCTGCTCCGGCGAGGCCGGCGGTCCGGAAAAGGGAACGCCTGCTGAGCAGCGATGCGGGCAGGGCCGCGTTCACAGGGCGGGGGCTGACGTGCGGTGGCGGCTGGGCTGTGCTTGCGGTGCGGGCTGGCAGTGCTTCAGGGTGCGGTTCACAGTTGCTCCTTTGCAAAAGGCTGAGTGAAGGGCTGGAGGTAGAGCCTGCAGTCGGCGGCCGTCCGGTCCACGTTGCTCTAAGTTTATATGGAATCTAAATTTAGTTCCTCAAGTATTATGTGGTGCAAAGCACAGAGAGGTCAACACCATGTCTGAAATGACGGCGGCAACGCCCCAGCTGCTGCGGCGTGTGAGCGCCGGGGCAGTGCTTGAATTCATGCGCGCTTCCCAGGCGGTGACGGTCACGGAGGTCATGGACGCCACAGGGCTCACACGGGCCACCGCCATTGCCGTCTGCGAGGACCTCATGCAGCGCGGCTGGATCAGGGAGCTGGAAAACCAGCGGGCATTTGGCGGCTACCAGAAGGGCAGGCCGGCGCGCCGGTTCGAGCTCAACGAGCGCGCCGGGTGCGTCCTGGGCATGGACGTGGGCATTTCCAAAGCGACGGTGGTGGTGTCCGATCTCCGCGGCAAGGCCCTGGGCAGGTCCAGCCAGCCGTTCGCCGGTGCCGAGATCACGGCGGAAGAACGGGTCGCCGTCGTCGACCGGACCGCCCTGATGGCCCTCCGCAGCGTGGGCGCCTCCCCCGACTCCGTGCTCGCCGTTGGTGCCGGAATCGCCGCACCCGTGGACCGCAACGGCGATGTGCTGGTGACCCAGCACTTCTGGGGACTGTTCGACGTGGGCCTGCGCTCCGCGCTCAAGGACCTGCACGGCTGGACAGTCCTCCTGGAAAACGACGCGAACCTCGCCGCACTGGGTGAGCGCTGGCGGGGTGCGGCGGCCGGTGTGGACGACGTCGTCGTGATTCTCGCCAGTGAACGCCTCGGTTCGGGAGTGATCGACGGCGGGCGGCTGCTGCACGGCCGTGCCGGCGGCGCCGGCGAGCTTGCATTCCTTGACATGGTGGAGGGAGTCGGAGACACCTTCGGGATCGCTGCCCTGGCCCGCACCTGGGCCGCCGAAGCCCTTGCCGGGAAGGCCAGGACTTCGCTCCGGCAGCACGCAGCCGACGGCGTCGAGGCGGAGCATGTTTTTGCCGCTGCCTCCGCCGGGGATGCCGTTGCCCTGGACATCCTCGACCGGCTGGCGGACAGGATGGCCAGGGTGATCGGGGCCGTGGCCACCATCATCAACCCGGAGCTGGTGGTGATTGGCGGCGCCGTGGCGAACTCGGCAGGCGTGCTGCTGGGGCCGATCGCTGAACGCCTGCCCGGGTACACCGCCACTCCCCCGGCCGTGGCGGCGTCCCCGCTCGGCGACTCGATCGTGACCGTGGGTGCCGTCCGTTGCGCCCTGGACTTCGTGGAGAAGAACACGCTTGACCTGGAGCTCGCGGCCCCCGCCTAGCCAATGTCCGCGCTGGTCCTACTCCGGCATGATCATGGTGCGCAGGTCCAGCTGGCGCAGCACGCGGTCCGCCACTTCCGGGTCCATGTCCGGTTCGTTCCGGGCAGCCACGACTTCCTGGCGGGCGGCATCGAGCGCAACGGTCTGCACGGCAATGGCCAGCTCCCGCCCGCGCCGGCGCTTCTCGTCCAGGGATTCGTTCCGGAGGCTTCCATCCAGCAGTTCGGCGTGCAGCCTCGTCATCTTTTCCTTGACGAGCGCCACCTTCTCCGGCGGGAGCTCCTTGACGAGGTCGTTGTCCTTGAGGGCGGCGATGGCGGCCTGCTGGGCGCGTTTGGCCAGGACCCGGGCCGCGTCCCGTTCCTCCGAACCGTCTCCGGTGGCCTTCAGGACTTTCATCAGCCAGGGCAGTGTCAGGCCGGGCAGCACCAGGGTGGCCAGCAGGACCGCGCAGGCGATGACCAGCAGCTGGTCCCGGGCCGGGAACGGCGTGCCGTCGGCCAGCGTCAGGGGCAGCGCGAGGGCAAGCGCCAGGGTGGCGAGGCCCCGCATGCCGCACCAGGTCAGGATGAGGACTTCCTTGGCGGAGGTGGGCTGCAGCAGGTTGCTGTTCTTCCGCGCCGAGGCCGCCAGCACGGCCAGCCACAGGAAACGAACCGCAAACACGATCACGCACACCACCGCCGCGGTGCCGATCATGCCGTAGATCTCCGTACCCTCGTCGTGGATGACGTGGCGGATTTCCAGCCCCACCAGCCCGAAGGCCAGCCCGGTCACCAGGAGCTCCACCACGTCCCAGAACGCCGTGCGGGTGACCCGTTCAGCGGCGTCCTGCGGCCGCGAGTGCCGCTTCATCTCCAGTGCGGTAACCACGACGGCGATCACGCCTGAGGCGTGCACCTCTTCCGCCAGGATGTAGGCGGCAAACGGCACCACCAGGGTGACCGCGCTGCGCGCCACCATGGAGGTCACCAGCCGTGTGATCAGTGCCGTGACCCAGCCCATGGCGATGCCGACCAGCACCGCAACCGCAGCCCCCACCACAAACTTGAGGACGACGTCGGGCCCTATCCTGCTGCCCGAGACGGTGGCCGCAACGGCAGCCTGGAAGATGACGATGGCGGCGGCGTCATTGAAGAGGCCCTCGCTTTGCAGGACCGTGATGAGCCGCCGCGGCATGTGCACGCGGCCGGCCACGGATTCCACGGCCACCGGGTCCGGCGGAGCCACCATGGCCCCCAGTGCGATCGCGGCGGGAATTCCGATGCCCGGGATCATCAGCCAGGCCGCCCCTGCCACGGCAGCGGTGGACACGACCACCAGGGCCACCGCGAGCATGATCAACGTGCGCCAGCGGACCCGGAAGACGGCCCAGGAGCTGCGCTGGGCCGTCGCGAACAGCAGCGGCGGCAGGAAGATGGGCAGGATCAGCTCCGGTGAGATGTCCATTTCCGGAAAGCCGGGGATGAAGGTCAGCGATGCCGCCAGGATCAGCATGAGCACGGGATAGGGCAGCCGGAGCTTGTCCCCCAGACCCACCGCCACCACTGTGGCAAGCAGCAGTCCGATAATCAGCGCCAACTGGTCCATAGGCTCACTTTCCCCGAAGTGGAGGCGCCGCAGTGCTCTGCAGGCGCCTCCTCCACGATATCGGGTGCGGGCCGGTGGCTACTCTGTGTTCAGTGCGCGGGGCCTACTGTGCCGGCTGCAGTGCTGCTGCGACCGGCAAGGTGCCATCCCGGAACTCGATGGTTCGTCCGGCGGTGTCCGGCAAGCCCAGGACCGCGGCCGTCACGAGTGCCACGTTGGCCCTTGACGTGGCGGTACCGGCGGAGGTGTCCGCCGGATCGACGTCGATGAGGCCGTTGCCGGGACCGTCCGTCAGCGTGCCGGGGCCCAGGACCGTCCAGGCCAGGTCCGTGCCGCGGAGGTGCTGGTCCGCGGCGGCCTTCGCCTCGGCGTAAGCGTGGAAGCTGTTGTCCGCCGGGACTCCGTGGTCCGGTCCGGCACCGAAGTACGACACCATAACGTAACGCCCGACGCCGGCCTCCGCCGCCGCTTCCATCGAACGGATGGCCGCGTCCCGGTCCACCGCATACGTGCGTTCGGGGCTGCCCCCGCCGGCACCGGCGGACCACACCACGGCGTCCTGGCCTTTGAGGGCGGCGGCGAGTTCCGCCGTCGTCGAGTGTTCAACGTCCAGGACCGACGGCGTGGCGCCCGTTGCCGCGACGTCCTCCGTATGGTCCGGGTTGCGGAAGAAGGACGTGACGTCCTCTCCTTCCGCGGTGAGAATCCTGGCCAGTTCCAAAGCCACTTTGCCGTGGCCGCCGATGATTGCGATGCGCGTCATTGACCCAGCTTACGAGTACCTGAGGCTGAGGAGCATGGTCTTCAGCTGCGCATACCGTTCGCTAGCCATCCATTCCCTCGCGGCATCGGGCGTGGCGAAGACGGGCTGTTTCTCAAAGTCGAACACGACAGATGCCGACATGACACCGTTGGGCAGGCGGATCTGGTTGGTGCCGGAGGTGTCCTGGGCGGGCAGGAATTCCTGCGCCAGCCTGACGTCCATGAAGTAGTAGGCGGGGGTGCTGTCCGCGGGCCCGGTGGGGTCCGGCATTCCGGGATAAGTCACGGGAAGGATCTGGTCAGCGGCGAAACCGAACTCGGCAGGGTTCCCTGACGTGTCCGTGATGCCGGGTACGGGCGCATGGTCAAGAACGGTGCGCTTGACGCTGCCTGCCGCCCCGTCGCCGTACATCCCGCTGAGGACCCGGGCCACCTCCGCGCCGGTGTCGTCAGTCACCACCGCGACGACGGCCCCGGCCTTCGCCTCCTCAGTCAGGTATGGTCCCTGTTCCGTCCGGACGCTCCACTCCCGCGGGTGCGAAAAGGACAGGTGCCCGTCAGGGAAGGCGAAGGTTCCGAGGGCTGCGGGCTGGGCGGACGCCGTTGCCTGTGGTGTCGGCGTCGCCGCCGTTGGCGTCGCAGCTGTTGGCGTCGCCGCCGGGCTTTCCGATGAGGTGACGGTGGCGGCCGGCCCTGGCGCGGACGTCACCGGACCGAGGTTGGTGGCCGCCAGCACACCGGCGGTGACGGCGGCAGCTGCCAAGGTGATCACGCCGGCCAGCCGGGCGCGCCGCAGCCTGCGTTCCTCGAGCGAGGCTGCTCCGGCCGGGAGGCGGTCGCTGAATGCGGCCGGCCCGGACAGCATCCGACGCAGCGCCGCTTCGCCGTCCGGGGTGGATGGATCGTTGCGCACGGGATCGGTCGCGGAAACCATGTTCTTGATCGGATCCATTTCAGGCACCCATCCTCTGTGTGATCGATTCTGCGCCCGCAGGCATGTTTTTCCGGAACGCCGCTCGCGCCCGGTGCAACCGGACTTTGGCGGCGGACTCGCTGCACCGCAGCACACCGGCGATCTCCGCCGCGCCCAGCCCGTCCCAGTAAGCAAGCTGGAGAATGTCCCGGTCCTTCTCCCGCAAACCGGCCAGGGCATCATGCACGGCCAGGTTTTCGGATCCGTCTCCGAAACTCAGGACCGCCGTGGCACGCAGCTTCTCCTGCAGCGCCCGCTGGCGGTCACGGCTCCGGTACGCATTACCGATCAGGTTCCGGGCAATCGTCAACAGCCATGCGATCCCGGGGCACTCCTCGTCGGATTCCTTCTGCCACACCACCCGAAAGACATCGGCAGCGATTTCCTCCGCCACCTCCGGGGATTCCACCCTCCGGCGCACGAACCTGAAGACCGCTGGATAGCTGTCTTTGTGTAACGCGATAAACGCCAGTTCACGCTCGGAAAGCACGATATCCCCCTGATGAGTAGTCCTGAGCCGCCCTCTATCCGTATTGTTTCCGGCCAGCCGCCGCCCGTTACGCACGACTCAGGAAATCTTGCGCCATCCCCGGGCCGGCGCTGTCCAGAACTGCGCCGGGTCACCGCTGCCCGGGTCACCGCTGCCCGGGTCACCGTGGCGAGGGAACCGGACCGTTGCCGGGCGCAGCCCGCCGCGTGACGACGAACTGCTGTGCCAGCGTCCATAGGTTGGAAATGGTCCAGTAGATCAGGACACCGATGGGGAAGATGATCCCGCCGGCCCCGAAGACGACCGGAAGGATGTAAAGGATCATCTTCTGCTGCATCAGCACAGGACCCGTCGGGACTTCCTCGGACGGGGTCCTGGCCATGATCAGCTTCTGCGTGAAGAACTGTGCTGCCGTCATGGCCAGGATCATCACGATCGAGAGCGTCCAGACGGCCACCACGTTGCCGCCCGCAGGTGTGCCGTGAAGCACGGTGGCGGACAGCGGAGCATCGAAAATGCTGGACTGATCGAACTGCACCACCTGCTCGTGACTCATGGTGCCGATGCCTTGACCCTGAGCCGCCGCAGTGGAGATGCCGGAGAGCACCTGGAAGAGGGCCAGGAAGAAGGGCATCTGGATCAGCAGGGGCAGGCACGCCGAGAACGGGTTGGTTCCGTGCTTCTTGTACAGCTCCATCTGCTCCTGCGCCATGGCCTGGCGCGACAGTTGGTCGGTCTTGCCCGCGTACTTGTCCTGCAGCTTCTTCAGGTCCGGTTGCAGGCGGCCCATGCGGCGCTGGGCGTTGACCTGCTTCAGGAACACCGGGATCAGCGCGGCGCGGATGACCAGCACCAGCCCGACGATGGAGAGCGTCCAGGTCCAGCCGCTGGCGGCCTGCATGCCAAGGGTTGCCAGCCCATCGTGGAAGCCCACCATGATGACGGACACCAGCCACTTGAACGGAAGCATGATCGCTTCAATGAAGTCCACTGAGTTCCCCGTCCGCCAGTTGCTGCAAAGCTACTGCGAAACATGGCGCTTGTCACGGTGCGGGCCTGCGGCCCGGCCGCCCGCCGGGACGGGAAGGGAAACCTGCACGGACCGGAACGGAAAACAGGAAAGCCCCCGGAATCTTGTGAATTCCGGGGGCTTGTCCTGTAGCGGTGGGGAGGCTCGATCTCCCGACCTCACGATTATGAGTCGTGCGCTCTAACCAACTGAGCTACACCGCCACGAATGAGAAAAACCTGCATCAAGCCGGTCAAAAACCGCCTTGACACAGGCCCTCATTCAGAGCCCCCCACCGGAATCGATCCGGTGACCTCGTTCTTACCAAGAACGCGCTCTACCACTGAGCTAGGGGGGCAACGAGTAAATACTCTACCGGAAGATTCCGCTCCCAACAAATCGGCGGCGCCACAGCCCGTCGGTGCGGACAAATCACCGGAAAAGCGCGTAAAACCGGGCCAAAAGCTGCCCCGGCGGCCCTGGCTAAGGTGCCGCGAGGACGGCCCGCCTGTCCGATGTGACGAAGCGAACACTGACGGATTCGGGGACCGGTTAAATGAAAACGGGCCGGCTCGAAAGCCGGCCCGTTTTCAGTGCCTGGTGCTGCTAGGGCTTACCACTTGCCCTTGCGGTTGAAGTCACGGTGTCCGCCTTCGTTGCCGTGGCGGGGCTTGCGTGCGCCGTCGCCGTGGCCGCCGAAGCGGGAGTCGCTGGCCTGGCCGCGGTTGGCACCGCTGTCGGCGCCAACGCTGCGCTCCGAGCGGTCGCTGTAGGAGCGTCCGCCGCGGTCAGCGGAGGACCGCTCGCCGTCGGACTTCCGGAATTCCTTCTTGAACCCGCCGCTGCCCTTGAAGTTGCCGCCGCGGTCACCGCCGCCGGAGTACCCGCCGCGGTCGCCGCCACGGTTGCCCTGGTAGCCGCCACGTTCGCCGCCGCCGGAGGGCTTGCGGCCGTTGTCCAGTTCGAGGTGGATCAGCTCGCCGCCGATCCGGGTGCGGGACAGTGCGCGCAGCTGCTCGGGGCTCAGGTCTGCGGGGAGCTCCACGAGGGAGTGGTCCGAGCGGATGTCGATGCCGCCGATCTGGGCCGAGGAGATGCCACCCTCGTTGGCAATGGCGCCCACGATGGAACCCGGCATTACGCGCTGACGGCGTCCGACGGCGATCCGGTAGGTGGCGTTGCCCTCGGTCAGGGTGCGGGTCGGGCCGCGTGAGCCGAAGCCGTCCTTGGAGCGCTCGCGCTTCTGGAACTCAGGAGCCGCAGGCAGTTCCTTGACCAGGAGCGGCTGGCCGCCCTGGGCCATGACGGCCAGTGCAGCAGCGATCTCCGAGGCAGGCACATTGTGCTCTTCCTCGTAGGAGGAGATGAGGTCGCGGAACGCCGCAACGTCCTCGGACTCGAGGGTCTCCGTGATGCGCTCGGCGAACTTGCCCAGGCGCAGCGTGTTCACGGTCTCGGCCGTGGGCAGGTGCATCTGCTCCACCGGCTGGCGGGTTGCCTTCTCGATGGAACGCAGCAGGTACTTCTCCCGCGGCGTCATGAACAGGATGGCGTCGCCGGAACGGCCCGCACGGCCGGTGCGGCCAATGCGGTGGACATAGGACTCGGTGTCGTGGGGAATGTCGTAGTTGACCACGTGGCTGATGCGCTCCACGTCGAGGCCGCGGGCCGCGACGTCGGTGGCCACCAGGATGTCGATGCGGCCTTCCTTCAGCGCATCCACAGTGCGTTCGCGCTGCTGCTGCGGGATGTCGCCGTTGATGGCGGCAGCCTGGAAGCCGCGGGCCTTCAGCTTGTCAGCCAGGTCCTCGGTGGCCATCTTGGTACGGACGAAGGCGATGACGCCGTCGAACTCTTCGACCTCGAGGATGCGGGTCAGCGCGTCCAACTTGTGCGGGCCCATGACCTGCAGGTAGCGCTGACGGGTGTTGGCGCCGGTGGTGGTCTTCGACTTCACCGAGATCTCGGCCGGGTTGTTCAGGTACTGCTTGGACATCCGGCGGATCTGGCTCGGCATGGTGGCCGAGAAGAGCGCGACCTGGCGGTCAGACGGGGTCTGCTGGAAGATCTGCTCGACGTCCTCGGCGAAGCCCATGCGGAGCATTTCGTCGGCCTCGTCCAGCACCAGGTACTGAAGTTCGGACAGGTCCAGGGAACCCTTGGAGATGTGGTCGATCACACGGCCGGGCGTACCGACGACAACCTGGGCACCGCGGCGCAGGCCGGCGAGCTGGGGGCCGTAGGCGGAGCCGCCGTAGACGGGGAGGACGGTGAAGTCGTCGATGTGCTTGGCGTAGGAGGTGAAGGCCTCGGCGACCTGGAGCGCGAGCTCGCGGGTCGGAGCGAGGACCAGGGCCTGCGTCTTGCGGGACGGGCCGTTGAGGTCGTGGAGCTCGGCCAGGCGGGACAGTGCCGGTACTGCGAATGCTGCAGTCTTACCGGTTCCGGTCTGGGCCAGGCCCACGACGTCGCGGCCTTCGAGCAGCAGCGGGATGGTTGCTGCCTGGATGGGGGACGGCTTCTCGTAGCCGACGTCCTGCAGTGCGGCGAGGACACGGCCGTCGATGCCGAGGTCGGCGAAACGGACGCCTTCTTCTTCGCTCTCATCGTCGCTGGACGGGTCAGCCTTGGGTGCTGCCTTCGGGGCCTCAGCGGCAGGCGCTTCGGCGGCGGGGCGGTCTTCAGCGGCGGGCGCTTCGGTAACGGGAGCTTCGACGGCGGGCGCTTCGGCAGGTGCCGGGGCCTCGGTGAAGACGGGAGCGGAGCCGGCTACGGGAGCAGCGGTCTCGGGGGTCTCTACGGCCGTCTCGGCAGTTGCTGCTTCGGCGGTGGCGTCGTTGTGATTTTCGGGCATAGGGAAGTTTTCCTCATCCATAGGGGGCCAGGCGGCACAACCCGAGGTGAGCGGAGCCGCAGTGCATGTGCCGTTTGGACGCCGGGCAGACATTGACCGGCCGGTCACGTAGAAGTCCGGCGCTTTCGCAATCCCGTGGCAGGACTTCCCGCTGCATCTCTTGGCTGCTATCCCAGCAGTCTGTACAGCGTTTTCTTTAGCCGGCTCTCCCTATGAAAATGCCCGCATCGCTTGTGCGGGCCCCAACACTTGCCAGTCCTGCCTCAAAAATTGGGCAGGAATAAGGGATTTCCGGAGTGGGGGATATTTCAAGTGTAAGGCATGCTTCCGCGTTGCACTAACCCGCCGGCCATCCAGGGGCGGTGACGTTGCGCACACCGGCTGCCAGGGGTCCTGCAGGGCTAGACCCCCAGGCGCCGCTGAAGCTTCTCGAATTCGTCGTGATACTCCGGCTGCAGGCGGATCTCCCCGTCCGCATCCGCATCACGCAGCGCTTCCACATCCTCGATGGTGGGCTCGCTGAACCACTTGCCGATGGTCACGCCGTGCTTGGGAACGAACAGCCGGTGGATGTGGTCCCCGGCCCGGATTGTCCCCGGCTTGATGACGCGGAGGTAGGTGCCCACCCGGCCCGCCGCCGTAAAACGCTTCACCCACTGGGGCTCGTCCATGCGGCGCTGGAACGTGGCACAGGGAACGCGGGGAGATGTCACTTCCACTTCGACGTCGAGGCCGATCTTCCACCGTTCGCCGATCACGGCCGTGGTGGTCCCGATGCCGGCCACGCGCAGGTTCTCGCCGAACACCCCCGGCAGGAGGACCCGTTGCAGCTCCCCCACCCAGTAGTCGGCGTCATCCTGCGAATAGGCATACAGCGCCTGGTCCACGCCGCCGTGGTGGATGCGGCTTGCCTGGATGTCCCCGTGGAGTCCGAGCTTGTGCACCTTGACCGGACCATCGACGGCACGTTTGTCGATGGCCGTGACGCCCACGCTCCCCTCATCACTCAGAAGCTGGTGTACCCGGCAGACGGCAAGCACAGATGCGGTGTCCATGGCTACAGTCTAGGTTCTTCGGCCCGGATTGCCGCGGGCACCGTCCCACCCGCCCGGGACCCTGTGTCAGGGATCGAAGCGGTAGCCCATTCCGGCCTCCGTGTGCAGGTGGCGCGGCCTCGCCGGGTCCTGCTCCAGTTTGCGCCTCAGCTGGGCCACGTAGACGCGAAGGTACTGGGTTTCTTTGGCATATGCCTGCCCCCACACCTGGGTGAGCAGCTGCTGCTGGCTGACCAGCTTCCCGGCATTGCGGACCAGGAGCTCGAGGATGTTCCACTCCGTGGGCGTGAGCCGGACTTCCTGCCCGTCCCGGACCACCTTCCGGGCGGCAAGGTCCACCACGAAGTCCGCCGTCTCCACCGTGGGCGCCTCGCGCTGTGCCGGCGAGCGCCGGGAAGCGGCCCGCAGCCGCGCCAGCAGCTCGTCGAGGCCGAACGGCTTGGTCACGTAGTCGTCCGCGCCGGCGTCGAGCGCTTCCACTTTGTCCTCCGACGCGTGGCGGGCGGACAGCACAATGACGGGCACGGAGCTCCACCCCCGGATTCCCCGGATGACGTCCACACCGTCCATGTCCGGCAGCCCGAGGTCCAGGACCACAATGTCCACCGGGTGCTGGGCGGCCAGTTTCAGCCCGTCTGCGCCGAGGCCCGCGGTGATGGCCTGGTAGCCGTGGGCGCGGAGGTTGATCTGCATGGCCCGGGCCAGCTGGGCTTCGTCTTCGATGATCAGTACCAGGGTCACGGCAGCGGACCTTCCCACAGCGGCAGGGTGACCACCATGGTCAGCCCGCCGCCCGGCGTCGGCTCCGCCGCCAGGGTTCCTCCCATGGCTTCGGTGAAGCCGTTGGCAACAGCCAGGCCCAGTCCGATCCCCACGGCCCGGCCACCGCCGGTGCGCTGATAGTCGTTGAGCCGCTGGAACGGCTGGAACATGTCCATCACGGCGGCCGGGGCCACGCCTGAGCCGTGGTCCACCACGCGGAACTCGCCGGCCGGCCTGCCGCCCAGCGCGATCCCCTCCCCCGCACGGGCCGTCAGCACCACATCGGCCTCCGGCGCGTATTTGAGTGCGTTCTCCACCAGGTTCGCCACCACCCGCTCCAACATCCCGGCATCGGCCTCCACCCGCGGGAGGTTGGGCGGCAGTTCCACCCGGATCCGTGCCGCGGGCAGGCCCCTGAGCGCGTCCGGCAGGACGTCCGCCCAGCCCAGTCCGCGCAGGAGCGGGTTGACCGAATCAGCCGTAATCCGGGACATATCCAGCAGGTTGCCGATCAGGTGGTCCAGGCGGTCGGCCGAGTCCTCGATGGTGGCGAGCAGTTCGCGCTCGTCTTCCGGGGAAAACTTCACATCCTCCTGGCGAAGGCTGCTGACCGCCAGCTTGATCCCGGCCAGCGGGGTGCGGAGGTCGTGGCTGACCGCCCGCAGGATGGACGTGCGCATCTTGTTGCCCTCGGACAGGCGCTGATTGTCCTCCATGCTCGCCACCAACTGCCGCCGTTCCAGGATGGCCACCAGGAACGCTCCGAAGGCGGCCAGCATCCGCTGGTGCTGGCCGGTAAAGGGCTGACCGGCCGGCGGCCCGCCGTTGATCAGCAGCGTGTACCGGGAATCGACGACGACGGCGTGGTGGGCGGCCGCGCGGGTCACCGGCGGGCTGGACCCGGCGCTGGCAAGCACTGTCTCCCCGGCGTTGCTGTCCGTCCCGCGTCCAGGACCGCGGATGCCGGCGGCTTCCGGTGCGCGGGAGCCGCCCGGGGCGCTTCCGGCCACCAGCGTGACGGCATCCACTCCCAGCCGGCTGCGGACCTTCTCGAGGAATGTTTCCAGGCTGCCGTCGGAACTGAGGATCCGCAGGGAGAGCTCGCTCAGCGCTGTGGCTTCGGCCCCGGATCTCGCGGCTTCCTGTGCGCGGCGGCTCGCCAGGCCGACGGCCAGGGCCACGCTGCAGGCCACTGCCAGGAACACCAGGAGGGTGAACAGGGTGGAGGGATCGGCGATGGACAGCGAACCTACCGGATCGGCGGAGAAGTAGTTGAGGAGTGTTGTGCCCAGGACCGCTGCGACGACGGCGGGCCAGAATCCCCCGATCGCGGCCACCGCCACGGCGACCGCGAGGTGGAGCAGCATGATGATGGCGAAATTCCGATATCCCGCGAGCGTCACCAGGACTTCCACGGCAGGCGGCAGCACGGCAGCAAGCACCATGCCGAGGAGGAAACGGCGCCGCCCGATTCCCTGGAGCGCAGAGCGTGCCCTCCCGGAACCCGCCGTGTGGGGACCTGCCGTCCCGGAACCTGCCGTGCCCGGACGTGCTGGCCGCGAACGCGGCGTCGCGGACCCGCCGGGGCCGGATCGGGCGGCGCCACCGCGGGCGGATTCAACTGCTGCCATGGCTCCATCTTGGCATGGGCAGTTCTCCCCCGTTTTCCGTTAACAGCACCTCGGTCCAGGCACTAGGCTGACTTCAGGATTTACACAGCTGTGTCTTGCCGGGACGGCCTTCCCGCACGTGCTTCGACGCCGTGGCCGGTCACAGATTGAGCATGGACAACCAAGGGGGACCCATGGAACCGCAGGACCCGAACCAGGATCCTTCAAAGGATCCAACGAAGGATCCGAAGAACACCCGTTCCGGGCAACAGGACGGCACGCCGGCAGGGACCGACGGTCCCGAAGGCCCCACGCCAGGCTGGATGACCGCCCCCGAGGATTTCACGCCGCAGCCCCACGATCCCGCCACAGGGCAGCTGCCGCCCTGGCAGGTGCCCAAACCGGAGCTTCGGCCGGAACTGCTCAACGATTCCGCGGCTGGCGGCCGGACTGCCGAAGCCGGAAAGCCGGACGCCGGGAGGAAGGCCGGGCGGCGGCAAAAGAGCGCGGCTTCAGGGCAGGGTCCCCTGCCGGGACCGGGGATGCCCGGAGCGCCGGGTACCGGCCCGGGCCCTGTGATCGACCCCTTCGAACACGAGCGCGAGCGGGAAGCAGCGGCACGCAAGAAGCGCTCGCAACGCCGTACCGTCGTCGTCGGCCTCGGCGTCACTGCCCTGCTGGCAGGGACCATCACCGCCATCGTGGCCAGCAACGAAGCGGAGGCCGACTACGCGCAGGTCTGCTTCAACGACGAAACCGGCGAGCGCGTGGATGACGCCCAGTGCGACAACAGCAGCAGCGCCGGCCGGAGCTCCGCCATCTACGCCTGGTACTTCTACTCCCGCGGCTCCAGCGTCCCGGCCGTCGGGCAGAACCGCTCGCAGTACCCCAGCTTCACGAAGACCGCGCCGCAGGGGGCGAAAACGTCCAAGGGGTACAGCACCAAGGGCGGCACGGTCAGCAGGGGCGGCTTCGGCAGCAGCTCCAAGGGCGGAAGCACGGGAGGCTAGGCGTGAAGAGACTGAGTGCAACCCCCAGGCCCGACTGGAAGCAGAAGATCGAGGAACAGGGGCTCGTCTTTTCCACCACCACCATGCCGGACGGCAAGAAGATCGAGTACTGGAACGAATCGGCCTACTACGAATTCACCATGGACGAGGTGGAAACCCTCGAGAAGACGGCCGAGGACATGCACCTGATGTGCCTTGAGGCGGCCAAGTACCTTGCCACCGGAGCCATGGGCAATATCGGGATCGGGCCGCAGGCGCTCGAGCTGGCCGCCGAGTCCTTGCAGGCCGGGGACATGGACATCTACGGCCGCTTCGATTTCGTCTACGACGGGCACGGCGGCCCCGCCAAGATGCTGGAGTACAACGCGGACACCCCCACCGGGCTGATCGAGGCTTCGGTGGCGCAGTGGTTCTGGCTGCAGGACGTGTTCCCGGAGAAGGACCAGTGGAACGGCATCCACGAAGCCCTGATCCGGCAGTGGAAGAAGCTTCAGTACCGCACCGGCATGAGCACCCTGCACATCGCCCATTCCGAAGCGGAGCAGTCCGGCGAGGACTGGATGACGGCAGCCTACATGCGCGACGTCGCGGGACAGGGCGGCTGGACCACCATCGGCATCAACATGTCCGATATCGGCTGGGACCCCAACCTGAAACGCTTTGTGGACCTGGACAACTTCATGATCAGCACCATCTTCAAGCTGTATCCGTGGGAGCTGATGATGAAGGAGCCCTTCGGCCAGCGGCTGCTCCAGCGCGCCCACAATCCGCGCTGGGTGGAACCGGCCTGGAAGATGCTCCTCTCCAACAAAGCATTGCTGGCGGCCCTGTGGCACCTGTATCCGGAGCACCCGAACCTGCTACCGGCGTATTTGAACGAGCCCGGGCCGCTGAAGGAATGGGTGGCCAAGCCGCTGCATGGCCGCGAGGGGGACAACATCAAGATCCATGCGGCCGGCATCAACCTGGAGCAGCCAGGCGGCTACGGGCGCGAAGGCTGGTGCTACCAGCAGTTCCATTCGCTGCCCGATTTCGACGGGAACCACCCCGTCCTGGGTTTGTGGGTGGTGGACGGCGAGTCCGTAGGCTGCGGCATCCGCGAATCCGACGGTCCCATCACCGATTACTTCTGCCGGTTCGTCCCCAACACCATCGACGCCCCGGCCCCTCTTTCAGTCCAGGCCGCCTCGGCCTCCTCCAGCAAAGCAGGTATTGCACTATGAGCACAGGGAACTCGACGGCGGGAGTTAAGTCCGGTGGCCAGCCGGCAGTTCCGTCCAAGGGGCTGCGTGCCGGCATCCTGGACCTGGGCGACTCCGTCATGCTTGGCCTGGCTTCCACGGCTCCTGTCTATTCGCTGGCGGCCACGCTGGGCCTGATCGTCGCAGTGAACGGCAACTACACGCCGCTGATCCTGCTCCTGGGCTTTGTGCCGGTGCTCTTCATCGCCTACGCCTTCCGGGAACTGAACAGCGCCATGCCGGACTGCGGCACCACCTTCATCTGGGCCCGCCGGGCATTCGGCCCGTGGGCGGGGTGGCTGGGAGGCTGGGGTGTTGCCCTGGCCGGCATCGTGGTGCTCGCCAACCTGGCCCAGGTGGCCGGGCAGTACCTGTGGCTGCTGATCGGCGACGGTTCGCTGGCCGAAAACGACCTGCTGGTGACGGCCACGGGAGTGGTGTTCATCATCTTCATGACGCTGGTGAACTACCGCGGCATCCGGCTCGGCGAGCACGTCCAGCGGGTCCTGACCTACGTGCAGTATGTCTCGCTGGGCATATTCGCGCTGGCGATTGTCTTCCGGATTACGGGCGGGGCACCCGAGGGCCAGGCTTTCGACATTGAGTGGTTCAACCCCGCAGGCGCCTTCGCCGATCCCGGCGCAGTGGTCCACGGCGCCCTGCTGGCACTCTTCATCTACTGGGGCTGGGACACCTGCTTGGCTGTGAATGAAGAGACGGAGAATCCGGCCACGACGCCCGGCCGCGGCGCCGTCATCTCCGCCTTTGTCCTCATGGCCATCTACGTCTCGGTGGCGCTGCTGGTGATGATGTATGCCACGGTGGGCACGGACGGCATCGGCCTCGGCAACGCCGAGAACCAGGACGATGTCTTCCTGGCCATGAAAGACGTTGTGCTGGGCCCCTGGGGCTGGCTGATCGTGGTGGCGGTGCTGGCGTCGGTGCTGTCCTCGACCCAGACCACCATCCTGCCCACCGCCCGCGGCACGCTGTCCATGGGTGTCCACGGCGCTCTGCCGGCCAGGTTCGGCGAAGTCCACCCGCGCAACCAGACGCCGGGGTTCTCCACGCAGGTGATGGGGGCCGCCGCGGTCGTGTATTACGTGGCCATGAGCTTCCTCAGCCAGAACCTGCTCTCCGACTCGATCAGCGCCATCAGCCTGTTCATCGCGTTCTACTACGCGCTGACCGGCTTCGCGTGCTTCTGGTTCTTCCGCGGGACGCTGCGCGATTCCGCCCGCAACCTGTGGTTCCGCGGCCTCCTGCCGCTGCTCGGTGCCCTGATGCTGACCGCCGCGTTCTTCATCTCCGCCGTTCAGATGTGGGATCCCGCCTACGGCGACACGGAGATCTTCGGCGTGGGCGGCGCCTTCGTCAGCGGCGTGGTGCTGCTGGCTCTGGGCGTCGTGCTGGCAGTGGTGTGCCGCTTCGCCCCGGCCACCCGGGACTACTTCCTGGCGAAGCGGCCGGCGCCCAGCACGCTGTAGCCGCAGCCGGATGAAGCCTCGCGAAAGGCGTAAGCCGTAGGATGCTCCAATGAGCAACGCCGCTGACCTGCCCTCTGTTTCGGACACCTCCGATGTCCTGGCCCTGGATGCCCTGCTGACCGCCGAGGAGCTTGCGCTCCGGGAACGGATCCGCGATTTCACGGAGCAACGGATCAAGCCGGACATTGCCCGCTGGTATGACGACGCCGTCTTTCCGCTCGACCTGGCCCCCGAACTGGGCGAGCTGGGCGTGCTCGGCATGCACCTGGAGGGGTACCGCTGCCCGGGACGGTCCGCCGTCGAGTACGGCCTGGCCGCAATGGAGCTTGAGGCCGGGGATTCCGGGATCCGCACCTTCGTCTCGGTCCAGGGTTCCCTGGCCATGACGGCCATCCACCGCTGGGGCTCGGAGGACCAGAAGCAGGAATGGCTCCCCCGGATGGCCGCCGGCGAGGTGATCGGCTGCTTCGCCCTGACCGAACCCTCGGCGGGTTCGGATCCTTCCTCAATGACCACCGTCGCGCGCCGGGACGGCTCCGGGGATGACGCCGGGTGGGTGCTCGACGGCGCCAAGCGCTGGATCGGGCTCGCATCCGTTGCCGGCGTGATGGTGGTCTGGGCCAGGACGGACGACGGCATCCGCGGCTTCCTTGTCCCGGCCGGAACACCCGGGGTCACCGCCACACCGATCGGCCGGAAGCTTTCGATGCGCGCCTCGATCCAGTGCGACGTGACGTTCGACGGCGTGCGGCTGGGACCGGAGGCCCTGCTGCCGGGTGCCCGCGGCCTGCGCGGCCCCTTCACCTGCCTCAACGAGGCGCGGTACGGGATTGCCTGGGGTGCGATGGGGGCCGCCCGCGATTCCTACGAGGCCGCGCTGAAGTACTCGCAGGACCGGCTCCAGTTCGGCAGGCCACTGGCCGGGTACCAGCTCACCCAGGAGAAGCTGGTGAACATGCTCCTGGAGATCCAGAAAGGCACCATGCTGGCGCTGCACCTGGGCCGGCTCAAGGACGCCGGCACGCTGAAGCCGGAACAGATCTCCCTCGGGAAGCTGAACAACGTCCGCGAGGCGTTGGCCATTGCCCGGGAGGCCCGCTCCATCCTGGGAGGCAACGGGATCACGCTGGACTACTCGCCGCTGCGGCACGCCGCCAACCTCGAGTCGGTGCGCACCTACGAAGGCACGGACGAGGTCCACACACTGATCCTCGGCCAGCACATCACCGGCATCGGCGCCTTCCGATAACCCCGCTCCCACCCAACTAGGTAGCAGCAGGTGTCGTTTTGCGGGCCCATAACGACACCTGCTGCTACCTAGTTGGGCTGGGACGCGAGTGCGCGAGCCTAGGCCGAGAAGCCGCCGTCGGCCTTGATCAGCTGCCCGGACACCCAGCGGCCCTCGGGCGAGAGCAGGAACGCCACCGTTCCGGCCACATCGGCTGGGGTTCCGAGCCGCCCGCCGGGCTGGCGCCGGCTGAGCTCCTCGCGCAGCTGTTGGTCCATCCAGCCGGTGTCCACGGGGCCGGGATTGAGCGCGTTTGCCGTGATGCCCAGCGGACCCAGCTCCCGTGCCGCGGCAATGACGGTCCGGTCCAGGGCCCCTTTGGACGCGCCGTACGGCAGGTTGAACGCTGTGTGGTCACTGGTCAGCGCCACGATCGCGCCGCCGTCGTGCGCCGCCTGCCGGGCAAAGGCAGCGATCAGCTGCCAGCTGGCCCGGGTGTTCACGGCGAAGTGCCGTTCCCAGCTTGCCAGGGAGGTGTCCAGGATGCCGGAGTCCACGGACTCGGCGTGGCTGAGCACCAGCCCCTGCAACGTGCCCGCCTGCTCCGCTACCGACTCCATGAGCCGGTCCACGGCCTGGGGATCCTCCAGGTCCGCCGGCAGGGCAAGCACGCGGGCGCCGGTGGCTTCCAGCTCCGCTGCGAGGCGTTCGACGTCGTCCGGCTGGACTCCCCAGGGCATCCGGGAGTCGTAGTCCTGCCAGTACGTCAGGACCAGGTCCCAGCCGTCGGCAGCCAGGCGCCTGGCGATGCCGGCACCGATTCCGGCGAGGCGGCCGACGCCCGTCACCATCGCCGTCCTGTTCATGCGGGCACGTCAGCCAGCGAGCCACGCCGGAGCACCACGAGCCAGCAGGCCAGGATGGCCACCGCGCAGAAGACGCCGGCGCTGGAGGCCATGAGCCAGGGCTCGGGCACCTGGAAGTCCAGGTTCTCCGCTCCCAGCGCTTCGCCGATGCTCTTGGGCGAAAAGAAGAACACGATGATGGATGCCCCGAGCACACCGCCCATGACCCAGCGGGTTGCCCGGTAGCGGTGCGGTGTCTCGCGGAGGGTCCAGGCGAAGGCCGGAAGCACGGCGGCCATCCAGACCCAGTGATGGGACCAGGAGACGGGGCTGATGAGCAGCATGGTGAGCGCCGTCGCGGAAATCGCCACCACTCGGGCGCCCTGGTCGCTGGCAGCCTTGATCACCAGGGCACCCCCGCCCGCCACCAGCAGGCTGAGCAGGAGCCAGGGAACGGTGACGCCGGCTTCGGGAACCCCGAAATGCAGCAGCGCGCCCTTGATCGAGAGGTTGTCCACATAGCCTGCCCCGCCGATCCTGGACGTGTCGGGGAGGATTTCCAGCCAGAACGTGAACGACTCCGCCGGGCGGACCAGCCAGCCCAGCAGCACGGTGAACGCGAACCCGCCGGCCATGTTGAAGAGACCGCGCCAGTCCTTGCGCACCAGGAAGTACAAGCCGAAGACCAGCGGCGTCAGCTTGATGCCGGCGGCCATGCCCACCAGGAAGCCGCGGCCCGGGAAACCCTGGTTCCAGCGCTGGTTCCCGGCCAGGAGGTCGGCGGCCATGAGCCCCATGAGCAGGATGTTGATCTGGCCGAACGCCAGTGTCTCGCGCCAGGGGCCCAGGTTGATGACGGCGAGCAGCAGGATAACGGCGCCCCACCGGTTGCGGGTTGCCTTGAACCCGGTGCCTCCGAAGGTGCTGCGCCAGTCCTGTTTGGCGCTCCAGTACCTCACGCCGCGCACGGCGACCCAAACAGCAACGGCCGCCCCGGCGGCGTTGAAGAGCATCAGGGCGGATTCCTCCGGCAGCCTGGCCAGCAGGCCGAACAGCAGCGCGGCGAACGGCGGGTACGTGAAGGGCAGCTCCGGCCCTCCGGCCCAGCCCACGGTCCTGCTGTAGAGGTCCGACGGCGACTGGCCGGCTTCGTTGAGGATCTTGCCGCCGTGCCAGTAGACGCTGAAGTCCAGGCCCTGCTCGCCCCAGGCGTCAAGCCTTGAGGACATAAAGACGGCAGTAGCCAGGATAGCCAGCAGCGTCACCAGCTCCCCGGGGATGCCCAGCACCAGCCGGCTGCGATACCACGCTGCGGTTCCTGGTGCGGTGGTCCCCGGCGCTGCGGTTCCCTTGCCGGCGTCGAGCTCTTTTTCGGCGTCGAGCAGTGCCATCCGTGTCCCCAAACATTTGTTCCTGCAGAGCGCCACTGTAGGCGCGTTGAGCGCGTATCGCGATGTTGTGCCGGCTGACTCGCGCCGGATCAGGCGCGTCCTCCCCACATCCTACTGAAGCAGCGGGCCCGTCCCCTGTTACCCAGCCCCGGCGTGGCACCGCACTCAGTGCTCAGTGTTCAGTGCGCAGTGGTCAGTGCTCCGCAGCCCTGGCCTCCACCAGGACCGGTTCCCGCGCTCCGGCGTCCTTGCGGATGGTGGCGCTGATGACGGCGGCAATGGTGCACATGGCGGCAGCGCCGAACCAGGCGTAGGTGTACTGGCCGGTGGCGTCACGGATGGCGCCGGCGGCCAGTGCGGCGGCGGCCGCGCCGAGCTGGTGGGCGGCGAACACCCAGCCGAACACCACACTGCCGTCGGCGCCGAAGACCTGGCGGCAGATGGCGGCGGTGGGCGGAACGGTGGCCACCCAGTCCAGTCCGTAGATCACCACGAACACGATCATGCTGGGCTGGACCGTGGCGCTCAGCAGCAGCGGCAGCACCAGCAGTCCGATGCCGCGGAACTGGTAGTACACCGCCAGCAGGATCCGCGGGTTGAAGCGGTCTGTCAGCCAGCCGGAGGCGATGGTGCCCACGATGTCGAAGATGCCGACGACGGCGAGCAGGCCCGCCGCGGTGGTCTCCGCCATGCCGTGATCGTGCGCGGACGGGATGAAGTGGGTGCCGATAAGCCCGTTGGTGGTGGCACCGCAGATCGCGAAGCCGGCCACCAGTGCCCAGAATGTCCGGACCTTGCTGGCGCGTTTGAGCACCTGGAGTGCGCGGATTGCCGCGTTCCCGGCGGGGGCTGCGGCTTCCCCCGGCACAGTTGAACCAGTCTCGGGTGAACCAGTCGCGGTTGACCCCGCCGCCGGTTCCGTGCCCTGTTCCGGGGCGGCGTCGGCGCCGTAGGGCAGCACACCGGCGTCGGCGGGTGAGTTCTTGAGGAATTTGAGCACCAGCGGCACCACCGCGAGGGCGCCGGCGGCGATGAGCAGTGATGCCTGCCGCCAGCCGGGATCCTGCGCGAGCATGGCGATGAAGGGCAGGAAGACCAGCTGCCCCGCGGCGCTGCCGGCCGTCAGGATGCCGATCACCAGGCCGCGGCTCTTGCTGAACCAGGTGTTGGCGATGGTGGCGGCGAAGACCAGGGCCATGGACCCTGTGCCCAGTCCGATCAGCAGCCCCCAGGTCAGCAGGATCTGCCACGACTGGTTCACCAGCACGGTCAACGCACTGCCGGCGCCGATCAGCACCAGTGCCACAGAGGTCACGGCGCGGATGCCGAACCGTTCCATGAGCGCGGCGGCGAACGGCGCGGTGAGGCCGAACAGCACCAGGTTGATGCTGACGGCCGCGGACAGCACCGTGGTGGACCAGCCGAATTCGTTCTGCAGCGGCACCATCAGGACGCCGGGGGCCGCCCGGAAGCCGGCGGCGCCCACCAGTGCGAGGAACGCAACAGCGGCCACAATCCACGCCGGGTGCAGCTTGCGGCGTGTCCGTTTGCCGGGTGCGGGCTGCAGGGCTGTCTCGGGGGCGTTCATGCTGCGGGTCCGTTCTGTGAAAGTGCGTCGCGGGCGGGAGCCGGGGCGGCGGTGGCAAGGCGGACCGGCTCAGGCGTTCGGGTGAGGCTGTGCCAGCTGGTGTTTTCGGCCGTGAGCCGTTCGCCGCAGGCGGTGCAGCTGTCCGCGGAGGTGGTGCGCTGCCCGCACCTTGTGTGGATGACAAACATATGAGCCTGTTCGGACGGCGCCGGGAGGTGCTTTTCGGCCCAGATCACGACGGCGTTGAGCACCGGCAGGGCGTCCTCACCCTTCTCGGTGAGCACGTATTCCTGCCTGGTGCGGCCGCCGTCGTCGTACGGTTTGCGCTCCAGCAGCCCGGCGTCCACCAGGCCCGCGAGGCGTTTGGTGAGCACGGAGTCGGCCACCATCAGCCGATTCTTCATGGCGTCGAAGCGGCCGTTGCCGAAGAAGACCTCGCGGAGCACCAGCATGCTCCAGGGGTCGCCAAGGATGTCCAGGCCGCGCGCCATGGCGCAGGTGCGCTGGGACCAGTCAGAACGGAGTGCCATGCAGGCAACCGTAGCTGACTTTCTTGAAGAAAGCTAGGGTCGAGGGCGGAGCGCGGCCCTCGAGGGCCGGTATGCGAGCGCCCAGTAGGCAAGCATCGCGATGCCGCACACTACGCCCAGGCTGGACACGGTGAGTTGCCACTGCGTCTGCGGGTCCTTGCCCCATTCGGCGGCGCCGGCCCAGACGGCCAGGTTCTTTGGCGTCATGTAGAAGGCGATGGTGGAAAAAACCACGATGACCCAGCCCGCAGTGCGCATCCTGCCGTTTCGTGAGGGCACGCGGTGCATCGCGAAAGCCATGCTGGGCAATGCAACAGCAACCCAGACCCAGTGGTGCGACCAGGAGACCGGGCTGATCAAGAGCATCAGGACAGCGGTGGCGGACACTGCAATGAAGTTCTCGTCAGCGTCCACGGCCCATTTGATGACCAGGCCGGCGAGAACCACCAGCGCCAGCGAGAGGCCCAGCCACACCAGGCTGGTCAGTGTCGAATCCGGCATGCCGATGTGCAGCAGCAGCCCCTTGACGGACAGGTTGTCCACGTATCCCGGACCGCCGATCCGCCCGGTGTCCGGCAGGATCTTGGTCCAGAAGGTGAGCGACGCATTCGGCAGCACCGCCCAGGACAGCGCAATGGATCCGAAGAAGCCGGCGGCCATCCAGCCCAGCGCCTTGAAATCGCGGCGGACCAGGAAGTACAGGCCGAACGCCAGCGGGGTGAGCTTCACGCCGGCGGCCAGACCGATCAGCAGTCCTGCGGGCCAGCGGATTTCGCCCGCACGGGATTTCCCGTACAACGCGAAATCAGCCAGGATCACGCCCATCAGGATGATGTTGATCTGGCCGAAGACAAACGTGTCCCGCCACGGGCCCAGGAGCAGAATGGCCCCGGTTCCCACCAGGGCGGTGGTCCTGAAACGGTAGTCCGCGAAGGCCGCGCGCCATGTCCTCATGCCGAAGTAGTGCCGGGCCAGCCAGCCGGCCACCACCGCGGCGCCGGCCAGGGCGGCACCGATGAAGAGCATGCTGCTGGCGCCAAAGTCCATGGTGGCCAGGGCGGCAAAGAGCAGCGCGGCGAATGGCGGGTACGTAAACGGCAGCCCGTCCCGCGGTGCGTAGAGCTCGTTGACGCCGCCTTCGCCCGTTTCCAAAACGCGGCCGCCGCCGTAGTAGTAGACCTCGAAGTCGTTCATGAACGGCTTGTAATCCGTGTACAGGAACCATACGGCGATGGCCAGGGTCAGGGCGCCCGCCGCCGTCGCGAGCCAGCCGCGGGTGGTGGGCGATACGGCCCGAAGCGAGATGGTCACCGGCTGCTAGCTGCCCGTCCCGATGAAGGTGAAGGCGTGCTCCAGGTCCGCGATGAGGTCTTCCACGTCCTCGATGCCGCAGGAGAGCCGGATCAGGTTGACCGGAACAGCCAGCTCGGTGCCCTTGACGGAGGCGTGCGTCATTTCGGAGGGGTAGTTCATGAGCGATTCGATGCCGCCGAGGGATTCGGCCAGGGTAAACACCGAGGTGTTCTCCGCGACTGTGCGGGCCGCGGCTTCGCCGCCCTTGAACTGCACGGAGATCATGCCGCCGAACTTCTTCATCTGCTTCTTCGCGAGCTCGTGGCCGGGGTGCGAGGGCAGGCCCGGGTAGAGCACAGCCTCCACTTCGGGACGCTCCAGCAGCCATTCGGCCACTGCCTGGGCGTTGTCGCTGTGCCGGTCCATCCGGACGCCGAGGGTCTTGAGCCCGCGGGTGGTGAGGAAGGCGTCCATCGGGCCGGACACCGCACCAACGGCGAACTGGACGAAGCCGATCTTCTCGGCGAGCGTGGGGTCGTTGACGACGATCGCACCGCCGACTACGTCGGAGTGGCCGCCGATGTATTTGGTGGTGGAGTGCACCACGATGTCGGCGCCCAGCGCCAGCGGGGTCTGCAGGTAGGGGGAAGCGAAGGTGTTGTCCACCACCAGGAGGGCACCGGCGTCGTGCGCCAGCTTGGCCAGGGCAGCGATGTCGGTGATCTTCATCATCGGGTTGGACGGAGTCTCCACCCAGACGAGGCGGGTTTTGTTGGCCGCGACGGCTTTCGCGACGGCGTCGAGATCCGCCATGTCCACGGGCGTGTTGCCGATGCCCCATTCGCCCAGCACGCGGCTGATCAGGCGGTAGGTTCCGCCGTAGGCGTCGTTGCCCAGCACAATGTGGTCCCCGGGCCTCGTGAGGGCACGGATGAGGGAGTCCTCCGCGGCCAGGCCGGAGCTGAAGGAGTACGCGTGCGAGCCGCCTTCCAGCGCGGCCAGCTGCTCCTGCAGGGCGTCGCGGGTGGGGTTTCCGCCGCGGCCGTATTCGTAGCCGTCACGAAGCCCGCCGATCCCGTCCTGGGCATACGTGGAGCTGAAGTGCAGCGGCGGCACAACGGCGCCGGTCCGCGGCTCGAAGGCCTGGCCGGCGTGGACGGCGCGGGTGTTGAAACCTTGGTTTTCAGAAACAGACATTGAAGGTCCTTTCATACGGTGACGGGGCTTGTCGAGTTCCGGGTTTCGACAGGCCCAAGCACCGGAAATTAGTTGCTGAGGTAGGCGAGCAGGTCGTGGCGGGTCAGGATGCCCACGGGGGCGCCGACGAAGGTGACCATCACGGTGTCGACGTCGGAGAGCAGTTCGCGGGCGGCGGAGATGGTCTCCAGGGACCCGATCACGGGCAGGCGCTCCCCCATGTGTTCGGAGATCTTGTCGGTCAGCTTCGCCTCGCCGCGGAACAGCTTGGAGGTCAGGCTCCGCTCGTCCACGGCGCCCAGCACTTCGCCCATGACCACCGGCGGCTCCTGGGACAGGACCGGGATGTGGGAGACGCCGAACTCGTTCATGATGTTGATGACGTCGCGGACGGTCTCGTTCGGGTGGATGTGCACCAGCGCCGGAAGTTCACCGGTCTTCGACTTGAGCACCTCGCCGACGGAGGCTTCCTCGCCGCCGGACAGGAAGCCGTAGGACCGCATCCACTGGTCGTTGAAGATCTTGGCGAGGTATCCGCGGCCCGAGTCGGGCAGGATGACCACTACCACGGCGTCCTCGGGCAGGTCCTTGGCCACTTGGAGGGCGGCCACTACGGCCATGCCTGAGGAACCGCCCACCAGCAGGCCTTCTTCGCGGGCCAGCCTGCGGGTCATCTCGAAGGACTCTGCGTCGCTGACGGCAATCACGGCGTCCGGGACGGCCTTGTCGTAGTTCGCCGGCCACATGTCCTCACCGACGCCCTCCACGAAGTAGGGGCGGCCGGTCCCGCCGGAGTAAACCGATCCTTCGGGGTCGGCACCGATGATCCGGACGCGTCCGCCGTCTGCCTCGGCACGGTTGGCGGAAACCTCCTTCAGGTAGCGGCCGGTTCCGGTAATGGTGCCGCCGGTCCCGGCGCCGATCACGCAGTGCGTGACCCGGCCGTCGGTGTCGCGCCAGATTTCGGGACCGGTGGTCTCGTAGTGGCTGCCGGGCGCGGCAGGGTTGGAGAACTGGTCCGGCTTGTAGGCGCCGGGGATTTCGGTGACAAGGCGGTCCGAAACGCCGTAGTAGCTCTGCGGGCTGTCCGGGGCGACGGCGGTGGGCGTCACCACTACTTCGGCGCCGTAGGCCTGCAGGACGGCGCGCTTGTCCTCGCCCACCTTGTCCGGCACCACGAAGACGCACCGGTACCCCTTCTGCTGGGCCACAAGGGCGAGCCCGACGCCGGTGTTCCCCGAGGTGGGTTCAACGATGGTGCCGCCAGGGAGCAGCTTTCCGTCCCGTTCGGCCTCCTCGATCATCTTCGCCGCGATGCGGTCCTTGATGGATCCGCCCGGGTTCAGGTATTCGACCTTCGCCAGGACGGTGGCTTTGATGCCGTCGGTGACGTGGTTGAGCTTGACGAGCGGCGTGTTGCCGATGAGGTCCAGGACGGACTGGGCGTACTTCATAGGTACAAAGTTACCGTCTCGGGACCGCTGCACCCGTTTTGGCTCCCGGCCGCACCCCTGAGCGGCAGTGCACGGGAGCGCGCCTGAGCGGCGGTGCGCAGGAGTGCGCCCGAGCGGCAGTGCGCGGGAGCGCGCCTGAGCGGCGGTGCACGCGCTCGGCAGGCGAGGGTGGGACGATGGGGCAGTGCATCGGTTTGCGTGGCTGACAAAAATCAAGAGTTACCTCCTGCCGGGAGCCACGCTCGCGGCAGGCATAGCCGCCCTTGCCGTGGGTGCCCTCCCAGAGCCTGCCTTCGCTGAACTGGCGGACCGCACCGTTCCCATCCTGTCCTTCGTGCTGGCAATGTCACTCGTCACCGAACTCCTGGACGAGGCCGGCCTGTTCCGGGTGGTGACGGACCGTCTGGCTGCCCTGGGCCGCGGCCGCGTTTTCATCCTGTGGCTCCTGGTTATTGCGGTGGCCACTGTCTCCACTGTGTTCCTGTCCCTGGACACCACGGCGGTGCTGGTGACTCCGGTGGTGGTGCTCCTGGCTGTCCACGCCCGGATTCCGCCCCTGCCGTTCGCCCTGACCAGCATCTGGCTGGCCAACACGGCCTCCCTGCTGCTTCCGGTGTCCAACCTGACCAATCTGCTGGCCCAGGACAGGCTCGGACTCAGCCCCCTGGGATTCGCCGGCCTTGTCTGGGCCCCTGCCGTGGTGGGACTGCTGGTTCCCCTCGCCCTGTTGTGGCTGGCATTCCGCAAGGACCTGCGCGGAAGGTACGGGCCGCAGCCGGTTCACCGTGTCCGGGACCGCGGCCTGCTGCTGTCCGCTGCTGCCACGGTGCTGGTGCTGCTGCCCGCACTGGTGTCCGGAGTGCCGGTGCAGTACCCCGCCATGGCGGCCGCGGCCTTCCTCCTGGCAGTCTTCCTGCGGCGACGCCCTTCCGCGCTGCGGTGGTCCATGGTTCCGTGGCGTCCGCTGATGCTGACGGTGGGCCTGTTCATGCTCGTGGAGGCACTCCACGCCAATGGCCTGACAGAACTCCTGGCGGGGGCGGCCGGATCGGGCGACAGCCTGCCCGCCCTCCTGCAGCTGGCCGGACTGGGCGCGGGTGCCGCCAACGCGGCGAACAACCTCCCCGCCTACCTGGCCCTGGAACCGGTGGCGGGATCGCCTGTGCGGCTCGCCGCCCTGCTCATCGGCGTAAACCTCGGCCCGCTGGTCAGTCCGTGGGCGTCCCTGGCGACGTTGCTCTGGCACGAGCGGCTCCGGGCGCTGAACGTCCGGATCAAATGGGGTGGATTCGCGCTCGCAGGCCTGGTAGCCGTGGCGCTGACGGTTCCCTTGGCTGTCGTGGCGCTGTGGACGGTCTCAGGCATGCACTGAGGGCATGCCTGACGGGCATGCCCCACGGGATGCGCTGAGGCGCTACGCTCCGATGTCGTTCGCTGCGGCGTCGGAGCTGCCGGCAGGATTGGAACCGGGTTCGGCGTTCTGCCACAGGCCCACGATGTTGCCTTCGCTGTCTTTGAAATACGCGTTCCATCCCATGCCCGGAACCTCCATTTTGCCCCGGTGGACCGCACCGCCCAGGGCCGCGATCTTCTCCAGCGCCGCGTCAATGTCCTCGACGTCAACAGTGACAACCGGGGCGGTCAGGTCCCCGCGCCTGAACAGCCCGCCGTTGATGGACCCGGGAACAGTGGGCCTGCCCGTTTCGTCCATCGGCGTTGTCGTCGCAAGGCTGTATTCCATTTCGGGCATGACCTGAAATTCCCACCCGAAAGCGGATGTGTAGAAGTCCCGTGCGCGGTTTTCGTCGTCCGCGGGGATCTCGAAGTGCACCACTCCTCCGGCCACTGTTCTCACCTGGTATTCCACAGTCCGGCCCCACAGGGCCAGGCGCGGGCGGTCCGCGCCACAACTGGAGTCTAGGCCCGGGCACACCTGCCGGGCAGGGCCGTTTGGCCTTGCCCGTTTCCGGCACTGCTGATTCCGGCACTGCTGATTCCGGCACTGCTGTTTTCCGGCGCTGCGGTTTTCCGGCGCTGTCAGCCTCGCGTGGGACGATTGTTCAATGACCATCGCAGACGTCCCCGCCGGCCTGGCCGCCGCGGCGGACGTCTCGCTGCGGTGGCATCCCGGCGGCCCCTTCAGCCTGCTGCAGTCCCTCGGAACACTGATGCGCGGCAACAGTGATCCGGCTTTTGCCTCGGGGCCGGACGGGCTCTGGATGGCGTTCACGACGGCGGGGGGCCCGGTGTCCCTGCGTCTGTCCACTTCCGGGGACCCCCGCGAACCGGCAGTCGACGTTCAGGCCTGGGGCCCGGGTTCCGAGGAGGCCGTGGCCGCCGCGCCGCGGCTGCTGGGCAGCGGGGACGACTGGTCCGCTTTTGACCACCCGGAGTTCCATGCCACGCTCCCCCGGATGGTGGTGGAGGCCCGACGCCGGAACCCGGGGCTGCGGCTCCCGGCCACCGGCCGGATGATTGACTCGCTGGTGCCCACCATTCTTGAGCAGAAGGTCACGGTCATCGAAGCGCGGCGGGGTTACCGCTACCTGGTGTACCGCTTCGGCACCGCGGCGCCGGGCGCGGGCACGGCCGCACCCGCAGGGCTTCGGCTTCAGCCCACCCCGGAGCAGTGGCTGCGGGTCCCGTCATGGGAGTGGCACAAGGCCGGTGTGGGACCGCAGCGTTCGGCAACGGTCATGCGGGCGCTGCGTTCCGCCGTCGCCCTTGAACGCCTGGCGAAGGTGCCCGCTGCGGAAGCATCGGCCAGGATGCAGACCATTCCGGGCATCGGCATCTGGACCACGGCGGAGGTGGTCCAGAGAACCCACGGCTGCCCGGACTCCATCGCGGTGGGCGACTACCACCTCGCGGCCTACGTGGGAGCCGCGCTGACCGGGCGGAGGACTGATGACGCCGGGATGCTGCAGCTGCTGGCGCCGTGGCAGGGACACCGTCAGCGGGTGGTGCGGATGATCGGCCTCAGCGGCTTCCGGAAACCCACGTTCGGCCCCCGCATGACCATCCAGGACCACCGCCAGCACTAGACCCACAGACCGCGAACCACAGACCGCGAACGGCGGCGGCGCGAACCACAGACCGCGGACGGGCACTTGCGGCCCGCTCCTGTGGACGCCCCCGCCGGACGGGTATAGCGTGACGCCATGGCGTCCGGCAGCCGGAACGCCGGTGACCCGCAGCCTGGAGCACACCGTGATTCACACCCGGAAACTCACCAAGAACTTCACGGTCAAGAAGGAAACCATCGAGGCCGTCAAGGGCGTCGACATCGACGTCGCCCCGGGCGAACTCGTGGCCTTCCTTGGCCCCAACGGCGCGGGCAAGTCCACCACCCTGCGGATGCTGACCACGCTGCTCCGGCCCACCTCGGGCACGGCGACTGTAGCCGGCGTCGACGTAACGGCAGACCCGGCCGGGGTGCGGGCCCGGATCGGCTATATCGGCCAGGGCAACGGCGGCGGCCACAGTTTCCGGGTGATTGACGAACTGGTCATGCAGGGCCGCTTCTACGGGATGAACACCACCGATGCCGCGGCCCGCGCCCGGGAACTCCTGACGTCCCTAGACCTGGCCGACCTCGCCAAACGCACGGTCATCAAGCTCTCCGGCGGGCAGCGGCGCCGGATGGACGTGGCCCTGGGCCTCATGCACTCACCGCACCTGCTGTTCCTCGACGAACCCTCCACCGGCATGGACCCGCAGAACAGGGCCAACCTGTGGGAACACATCATGCGGCTGCGCGCCGAGCACGGGACCACCGTCGTCCTCACCACGCACTACATGGACGAGGCCGATTCGATGTCCGAGCGGGTCATCGTCATCGACCACGGCCGGATCATCGCCGACGACACAGCAGCCCGCCTCAAGGCCAACCTGGCCGGGGACCTGCTGGCCGTGGAGGTGGCGGCCGGGGCAGCGGCAGGCGTCCGCGGGCTGCTGGGGCGCGCCGCCGCCGGCGGTGACGTCCAGGAAAACACGCACGCCGGCGTGGTCAGCTTCCGTCTCCGGCTCACCGAAGGCGCCCGGCTGGCGCCCGCCTTGCTGAAGGAAATGGACGACGCCGGCGCTCCCGCCCAGTCCCTGGAGCTCAAACCGCCCACCCTGGACGACGTGTTCCTCGAGTTGACCGGCCGGAACCTCAGGGAAGGAGCAAACCGCTGATGACCGCGCAGCCAGTTCCGGAGGTCCTGAAGAAGCCGGGCCTCGGCCGGGTCCTGCATGACACGAAGTACGTGTTCTGGCGTGAGATGCTGCTGCCGCTGCGCGACCCCTTCTCGCTGGTCTTCTCGCTGCTCCAGCCCCTCGTCTTCCTGGGACTGTTCGGCCCGCTGCTCGGCTCCGCCGTGGGCGCGCCGGCGTTCGGCGGACAGTCCACGCTGCAGTGGTTCCTGCCCGGCGTGGTGGTGATGATTGCCCTCTTCGGGACGTCCATGACAGGCTCCAACCTGCAGTACGAACTGATGACGGGCTCGTACGAGCGGATCCTCGCCACGCCGCTGTCCCGGTCATCCCTGATGATCGGGCGGGCCCTGAAGGAATGGGCGCCGCTCGTGGTGCAGGGCTTGCTCATAGCCCTCGTCTGCATCCCGTTCGGCTTCGTGTTTCATCCGCTGCACGTGTTGTTCGGGCTCGTTGTCCTGGGCATCTTCGGCATCGGGCTTGGCGCACTGTCCTACTCGCTGGCCCTGGTCTCGCAGAACAAGGAGTGGATCTTCTGGGGCGTGCAGCAAACGCTGCTGTTCCCGCTCATGATCCTTTCCGGCATCATGCTGCCCATCGAAGCCGGACCGGGCTGGATGAAGGTGGCCAGCCAGTTCAATCCGCTCACCTACCTGGTCAACGCCGAGCGGGAGCTGTTCGCGGGCAACGTCGGCGCGGACACGCTCCTGGGACTCATCGCCGCGGCGGTGACTGCCGCCGTCGGACTTGTGGTGGGAGTCCGTGCGATCAACCGCAACATCAGCTAGGGGTCACAGTCCCAGCCGGGCCACGGCCTCCTGCCGCATCTCCACCTTCCGGATCTTTCCGGAAACGGTCATCGGGAAGCTGTCGCGGACCTCCACGTAGCGCGGGATCTTGTAGTGGGCCAGCCTCCCCCGGCAGAACTCGGCGACGGCGGGTACGTCCAGCGGCTCCGCGCCGGGCTTGAGGATGATGCAGGCCATGAGTTCCTCACCGTACTTGGCGTCGGGGACGCCGATCACCTGGACGTCCTGGATCGAGGGGTGGGTGTACAGGAATTCCTCGATCTCGCGCGGGTAGATGTTCTCGCCGCCACGGATCACCATGTCCTTGATCCGGCCCTCGATCACCACATACCCGTCCTCGTCCATGCGGGCCAGGTCGCCGGTGTGCATCCAGCCGTCCGCGTCAATGGCCTCGGCGGTCTTGTCCGGCTGGTTCCAGTACCCCTTCATCACCGCGTAGCCGCGGGTGCACAGCTCGCCGATCTGCCCGCGCTCCAGCACGCTGCCCGTCACCGGGTCAACTACCTGGCTCTCGAGCTGCGGCATGGTCCGGCCGACGGTCTCCGTGCGCTGCTGCATGGTGTCGCCGGCCCGGGTCATGGTGGACACCGGGGACGTTTCCGTCATGCCGTAGCAGATGGCCACATCCGTCATGTTCATCTCCGTGATGACCCGGTTCATCACCTCGATGGGACACGGGGACCCGGCCATGACGCCGGTGCGGAGCGTGGACAGGTCGTACGAGGCGAAGTCCGGCAGCGCGAGTTCGCCGATGAACATGGTGGGCACGCCGTACAGGGACGTCCCGCCGAAGTCCTGGACCGCTTCCAGCGCCGCCGCCGGAGTGAAAGAGCGTCCCGGAATGATGGTGGCCGCGCCGTGGCTTAGGGCGTTGAGGTTTCCGATCACCATCCCGAAGCAGTGGTAGAAGGGCACCGGAATCACCACCCGGTCATGCTCCGTATATCCCAGCAGCTCACCGATGGAATAGCCGTTGTTCAGGATGTTGCGGTGTGTCAGCGTTGCGCCCTTGGGGAACCCGGTGGTGCCCGAGGTGTACTGCAGGTTGATGGGGTCGTCCGGGTCCAGCCCCGCCAAGCGGGCCTTCAGGACGGAATGCCCGACGTCGTCTGCCCGCTTGAGCAGCTCGGCATACGTCATTTCCGCCTCAGTTTCAGGATCCCCCGCCTGCAGCTGAGGCTGGCCGCCGTCCGGCAGGAAGACAAGTTCCTTCAGTTCCGGGCATTCGGCGAGGGCCTGCCGGGCCATCCCGGTGTAGTCGCTGCTCCGGTCCGACGGTGCCGCCACCAGCATCCTCATGCCGTTCTGCCTGACCACGAACTCCAGTTCATGGCTCCGGTACGCCGGGTTCACGTTGACGAGGATCGCGCCGATCTTGGCCGTGGCGTACTGCAGGATGGTCCATTCCGCGCAGTTGGGACTCCAGATGCCGATCCGCTCCCCCGCCGCGACGCCCCGGGCGAGCAGGGCGCGGGCCAGCCTGTCGACGTCGTCGTTCAGTTTGGTGTAACTCCACCGGCGGGCATCGGCGCCGGGGACGGGAGCCGCCTCAATCAGGGCGTCGTGGAACGGAAAGCTGGCCACGATCCGCTCGAAGTTCTGGCCGATGGTCTCGTCAAGCAGCGGGACGTCAGTGTCCCCGGCTGTATAAGCGCGCATGCTGGCACGCTACCAACAGACCACCGGTAAAAGAAGCGTAAGGGACGCGAAAAACTAGGAAGCCCTACAAAATATTTCGGGACGGCAGGCCGCGGCCCGGTAGGGTGAAACGCATGAGTGCACCGATTGACCTGAAGGCAACGTTCATCCCCAACGACGGCGAATTCTTCCGCGTGAAGCTCGCCCTCGAAATCGCGATCGACGAGGTGGTGAATGAGCCCGGCTGCATCCGGTATGAACTGACGGAGGCCACCGAGGAAAAGCTGGTGCTGACTGAGCAGTGGGCCTCGGAGGAGGACCTGGCGAAGCATTCCAAGGGCACCGCCGTCCAGGACCTCAACGAGTCGCTGAGCGCGCTGCTGGCCGAACCTGTCCAGCTCGAACGGCTGTAGCGCCCGCCGCCTTCCTGAACTACTTCCCGAACAAAACAACGCGGGGCCGCTTCGCCGGCATGAACCTTGGGTTCATCGGCTGAAGCGGCCCCGCGTTGGATTTTAAGTCATTGTGCAGCGGGGTTTTAGGCCTCGGGAATCTGCGTGCCGTCCTGCTTGCCGGCAACCGCGGCCGCCTCAGCCTGCGAGCGTGCCACGTGCGCGTGGACTTCTTCCATGTCCAGTGCCTTGACGGCGTCAACCACCTGTTCCAGCTGCTGGGCGTTCAGCGCGCCGGGCTGCGAGAACACCAGCACCTTTTCGCGGAAGGCCATCAGCGTGGGGATGGACGTGATTCCTGCCTCGGCGGCCAGCTGCTGTTCGGCTTCGGTGTCCACCTTGGAGAAGACAACGTCCGGGTGCTTCTCGGATACTGCGGAATAGGTGGGTCCAAACTGCTTGCAGGGACCACACCATTCGGCCCAGAAATCAACGAGGACGATGTCGTTGTTCTCGACGGTTGATGCGAACTGTTCACCTGTAATGTCTACGGTAGCCATGGGTCAACGGTACGCGAGCCGCCCGGTGATGTCCCGATCGTTTCGCTCATGGCACACCGCCTGGCGTGCGAGCGCCATCGCCCGGCGCCCGCGTCCCGGTACCCACGTCCCGGCGCCGCGCCAGCTGCAAGGCTTCAGTGCCAGACGTGGGGAGCCTCGCGGCGGGAGCCGGGCAGCGCGTTGGTTTCGCGCCACTCGTGGATCCACTCCGGCAGTTCGAGTCCGGCCGGCGGCTCGCCGAACTCCCGGAAGATCTCGTCCTGGCTGACCGGTTTCCCCTTGCTGACCAGCCTCGTGGCAATGTGGGCGCGGGCATAGATTTCGCCGTCCGCCACCATGCGCTGCTCGAAGTAGATGGCCTTGGTGTCCAGCCCGATGATGCGGGTTTCGATGGTGTACTGCTGCCACAGCTGCAGGGACTTCCGGAAGGCGATGGTCTCCCCCGCGGCCACGGGCGACCAGCCACGCCGGCGCATCTTCTTCCAGGTTCCGCTCCGCGCCATGAGGTCAAACCGGCCCAGATCCATCAGCGAGAAGTACATCCCGTTGTTGACGTGCATGGCGATGTCGATGTCTGTGGGCAATACGCGCAGCTGCAGCGAGGAGCTGCCCCAGATACTCAGGGGCGGCCTGCGGGAAGAAGTGAAAAGGAGCAGGAGTGTTCGCAAGAGGAGGTGCATGAACCCATGTTACCCACCAGTAACATCAGTGGCCAAGAGCCGCCGCCCTTAGGATTTCAGCATGACGCAGCAACGCTACAGGGACATCGCCGAGTGGCCCCTGATGGGAACCGCACTCGTTTTCCTGACTGCCTACGCCTGGCAGGTGATCGGCCACATCGAAGGGCGGCAGGCCGACGTACTTGAAGGCGTCATGTGGATCACCTGGGCTGTCTTCGCTGCCGACTATGCCGCCAACCTGTGGCTCGCGGACAACAGGAAGCGCTGGTTCATCCTCAACCTGCACGAGCTGCTGATCGTTGCCCTGCCGTTCTTCCGGCCGCTCCGGCTGCTCCGGCTGGTCACCCTGCTCTCCGTTCTGCACCGGACGGTGGGCGAGACACTTCGTGGCCGCGTGGTCACTTACGTGGCCGGCTCCGCTGTCCTGCTGGTGTTCGTCGGCGCCCTGGCCGTCCTCGACGTCGAACAAAACGCCCCTGACGCCAAGATCCTCACATTCGGGGACGCCGCCTGGTGGGCCATCACCACCATCACCACAGTGGGCTACGGAGACCTCTTTCCCGTCACCCCGATTGGCCGCATGGTTGCCGCGGCCCTGATGATGAGCGGCATCGCAGTGCTGGGTGTGGTCACGGCCTCCATTGCATCCTGGCTGGTGCAAAGGGTCGAGGAAAACACGGAAGCGGCGGTGGAATCGGCCGAATTTCCCGTCCGCGCGGACGTCCGCGAACTGCTGGTGGAAGTGGCCGCCCTGCGCCAGGAATTGGCGGAACTGCGCCGCGAACGCCAAAACGAGACTTAATTCCCCGCAGGGAGTGCGAATTCCAGAAAGGCGGTCATCGGACATCCGGATCCGCTGACTGCCTTTTTCGTGCAATTAATCCAAACGGGTGAATTAGATAAACCATCAAGATTCCGTCAATATTCTGCATTAGCCCCCGGGCTAACTAATTAACCAGCCAGGCCGCACCCACGTATGCGAGGCGCCCGCTGGCCCTGGATGGCGGGAAAGTACAGGGATACCTGCGTCGGGGCGAGTAGCCTTCCGCCCCTTTGCGAGTGTTCCCGCCGTCGAATAGCGAAGCCGTTAAGTACCCACCGCCCGGCCGCGGGTGCCGCGCACAAATAGTCGGGTAATTCCCACTCGTGCAGTGATTACACCCCATTCATAGACTCGATATTCCTAGGGAAAGCAGCATTCCGGAATTACACATGGCCACCACGTGGGCATGGGTCTAATCACTCGGCCTCCGAAATTACTCAACGTTTCGGCAGGTCACTTCATGCGCCTCCATGCAGCGGCCGCACTACAACGCGGCCGGCTTCCGGCGCACCGCCACCCTGGGGCCCGCTGTCCTGTTGACCCCAAGGCAATTGACTCTCGGGGGGAACCGATGGATCAAAACGAGCTTTACTCCGGGGGCAGCTCACCTGCCCCAACCACCACAAAAAGTAGCGCCACCGCCACCAGGCTGAGGACACTGCTGGCCGCGGGCGCCGTAGTCACCGCAGTCGCATTGACTGCCGTCGGATACTCCGCCACAGCGCAGACGTCCCGCGTCAGCGACGCCCAGGCAGTGACGGCACCCGCACCAGAAGCAGACAAATCCGCAGACAGGCCGGCGACAGCAGGTGCGGGGACGCCGGAGGCGGCCGTCGCCGCCGTCCCCGAAGCCGCTGCGCCGCCAGCCCCGGCCGCCGAACCGGCACCTGCCCCGGAACCGGCTCCAGCCCCGGCTCCGGCTCCGGCTCCGGAAGAGTCCAACCTGTACACCGTGGCAGCCGGCGACACCGTGGGGGCCATAGCAGCCCGCTTCGGCGTCGACATGAACGCCATGCTGGCGGCCAACGGCCTGGGCGTGTACTCACCGATCGTGCCCGGGCAGGTGCTCAAGCTGACGGGACCCGCCGTCGCCGCACCGGCACCCGCACCCGCGGCTGCTCCGGCACCAGCGGCGGCGCCCGCCCCGGCCCCGGCGCCAGCCCCCGCTCCGGCACCTGCCCCGGCTCCTGCCGTCCGCACGATCTATGTGGCTGGTGCCGGCGGCCAGTCCATGGTGGACGCCTGCATCGGCCCCATCCATTTCACCCCGACCGATGCCTACGCCCTTTTCATCACGGAGCACGACTTCTGCGGCGGGTGGGCACGGTTCTCGGGGATCGGAGTGGGCGAGACTGTCAGCATTCCGGGCTACGGGACCTACACCGTAGTCGGACGCGGACAGGTGCCGAATCCGGGCACCACCAACAATGTCTCTGCGATCTTCGGCGGCTTCCCGCGGGTCATCCTGCAGACCTGCATCCCGGGAACCAACCAGATGCTGGTGATCGGACTCAACTAGGGTCCCCTCAACCAAGGGTCCTAGGCTTGTCCGCGGTTCCGAACCTTCAAGGCCGGGAGCCGCGGACATGGCTCTGCCGGAAGGCCGCCCTGGCCCATAAGGTCCAAGCGCTTAAACAGAAAAGTCTCCGGAACCTGGTAGTTCCGGAGACTTTTCCTTGGGTGGCAGATGAGGGATTCGAACCCCCGTAGGCGTTGCCAGCTGATTTACAGTCAGCCCCCTTTGGCCGCTCGGGTAATCTGCCGAACTTCAAAAGAAGATCACTCGCGGCTGCTATGTTCAGAACGGCTGTTTCCAGTCCGTTTCGCTTCCAGTAACCGCGGGCAAGACAACTTTACAGAACTTCTGCCGAAGAATCGAATCGAGCCGCGAAGGCCGCCAAATACCCCGGAATTCCGCCAAAAATCAGGCTTCACCAAGAATGCGTCCGGCCAGTTTCGCTTCGAACTTCGCAGCCTGCTCCTCGGTGATCTGGTTCAGCTGCACCGCCCGCATCAGATCCGAGTGGACGCCGTCCAGCCGGGAAGAAGCATCTGCTACAGGGCTCAGGATGATCGAGGCGGCCACCGCGGCGGCTGCGACGGAGGTGGCCGCGGTGGCGAGCGTGGTGGCGGCCGCGGCAGTCGAGCGGGTGACGTAGCGGACGGCTTTCTGGTGCATGGCGGATTCCTTCCGGGGCAACTCTTCCAACACCTCCAACTCTGGGGCCCAAGACTTCGTTCCCGCCATGTGTCCGCTATGAGGAAACTGTGAATCGGGCGGAGCGGACCCGGGCCTTCACTTGGACGCCATCCGTACTAGGCTGGAATGCAGACAGCACCGCCCCTGAAGGGGCATCCAGGCGATCAGCAGGAGGACAGTTATGGCAGGCGAATCCACATTCGACGTCGTCAGCAAGGTAGACAAGCAGGAAGTTGCCAACGCGCTGAACCAGGCGCAGAAGGAACTGGCCCAGCGCTACGACTTCAAGGGCGTTGGCGCAGAGGTCGATTTCAGCGGTGAAAAGATCCTGATGAAGGCCAATTCCGAAGAGCGCGTGCTCGCCGTCCTGGACGTTCTGCAGTCCAAGCTCATCCGTCGCGGGATCTCCCTGAAGTCGCTGGACACCGGCGAGCCCTACGCATCCGGCAAGGAATACCGGCTGGAAGCCTCCATCAAGGAGGGCATCGCCCAGGACCTCGCCAAGAAGATCAACAAGCTGATCCGCGACGAGGCGCCGAAGTCCGTCAAGTCCCAGATCCAGGGCGATGAACTCCGGGTGACGTCCAAGTCCCGCGATGATCTCCAGGCCACCATGGCCCTCCTGAAGGACTTTGACGAGGCCGACCTGCAGTTCGTCAACTTCCGCAGCTAGACCGCGGCCGCCGTTTTCGACGCGCAAAATTCCACACGCCACGCAAAAAGGCTGGCGACACCGATATACGGGTGTCGCCAGCCTTTTTGCGCGTCGGGAACCACTTTGCGCGTCGGAAGTACGACGGCGGCAGCTCAGCTGAGGGGTCCGCGCGCCATCAGTTCCAGCCGGGCGATGCGGTCCTGCATGGCCGGATGCGTTGCGAACATCCTGCTCATGCCGCCGCCACGGAACGGGTTGGCGATCATCAGGTGCGAGGTGTTCACCAGCTTCTGGTCCTGCGGGAGCGGCACCATCTGGACGCCCTGATGGATCTTGCGCAGGGCTGAGGCGAGCGCCAGCGGATCGCCGGTGAGCGCGGAGCCGTCCTCGTCGGCGTCGTACTCCCTGGTCCGGGAGATGGCCGACTGGATCACCATCGCCGCCAGCGGGGCAAGCAGGGCCATGGCGAGCATCGCGAACGGGTTGGAGTTGCGCCGGTCCCCGCCGCCGAAGAACAGCAGCATCTGCCCCACCGAGGTGATCACACCGGCCACGGCCGCAGCCACGGACGACGTGAGGATGTCCCGGTTGTAGACGTGCATGAGCTCGTGGCCCAGCACGCCGCGAAGCTCGCGGGTGCTCAGCAGCCGCAGGATGCCCTCGGTGCAGCAGACCGCGGCGTTCTGCGGGTTCCGTCCGGTGGCAAAGGCGTTCGGCGCAGGCGTGGGCGAAACATAGATCCGCGGCATGGGCTGGCTGGCCTTGGCCGAGAGCTCACGGACAATCTGGTAAAGCTGGGGGGCCTGTTCCTCGGTGACGGGGTAGGCCTGCATGGACCGGAGGGCGATCTTGTCGCTGTTCCAGTACCCGTAAGCTGTGGTGCCCACGCCCACCAGCGCCATGATCCAGATGGGGGTGGTGCTCCGCATGCTGCTGCCGATCACGGCGCCCAGCCCCAGCAGCACCGCCCAGAGCACCCCGAACAGCGCCGCGGTCTTCAGTCCGTTGTGGTGATTATGCACTGTGCCTCCTCACGAAGTTCCCCCGTTGTTCCTGACTAACGTGCCGCTACGGAACGGGGTTCCGCGCGTCGTACTTCAGGAAACCGGACTGCCAGCGTGCCACCGCCCAAGCCACGGCGATGCACAACAGGCCGCCCAGCAACAAAACCCAACCTTCACTCAAAAGTTTAGTGCCGCCGCCGGCCAGCATGTCGCCGATCCTCGGGCCGCCTGCCACCACCACCACAAACACGCCCTGGAGCCGCCCGCGCAGGTGGTCCGGCGTCGCCGCCTGGAGGATGGTGGTACGGAAGACGGCGCTCACGGAATCCGAAATGCCAGCCAATGCGCAGCAGAGCGCGGCGGGCAGCAACCACCACGTCACACCGTCCACCCCGGAGCGCCCGGCCAATACCACCACCAGCCCGAAGCCGGCGATGGACGCACCCCAGCCCATAACGGACCACACCACCGCGCTGCCCTGCCGCCGGATACCGCCCAGCGGCCCGGAGAACAGCCCGGCCAGGAACGCACCAACAGCCGTGGACGCCAGGAGCACGCCCACGGTGGCTTCGCCGCCCCCGATCATCACCGCGCCGATCGCCGGCATCAGTGCCCGCGGCTGGGCGAAGATCATGGCCACGAGGTCGATCACGAACGTCATCCGCAGGTTCGGGCGCGTGCCCAGGAAACGGAAACCCTCGACGACGGAACGGAGGCCGGCGCGGTGCGCCTCCTTGCCCGGCGGCATGGGCGGCAGCTTCAGCAGTGCCCAGAAGGCAAACACGAAGCTCACCACGTCCAGCGTGTAGGTCCAGCCGAAGCCGACCCACGCCACCAGAACGCCGGCCAGGAGCGGACCGGCCGTCATGGCCAGGCCGAAGCTGATCAGGCTCAAAGCGTTGGCCGCCGGCAGCAGTTCCTTGCGGACCAGCATCGGGATGATGGCGCTGCGGGCCGGCTGGTTGATGGCCTGCGCGCCGCTCTGGACGGCCACCAGAGCGTACAGCAGCCACACGTTCCCCACCGCCAGCCAGGCCTGTGCGGCCAGCGCGGCCGTGGTCAGCCACAGCACGCTGGTCGCCAGGAGGGCCACCCTGCGGCGGTCGTGGGCATCGGCGATGGAGCCGCCCAGCAGTCCGCCCAGCACCAGGGGAACCAGCGCGAAAATACTCAGGAGCCCCACGTAGAGGCTGTCCTGCGTCAGCCGGTACACCTCCAGGCTCACCGCAACCAGGGTCAGCTGGCTGCCGAGGTTGGAGACGGCGGATCCGAGCCAGAGCCGGCGGAAATCGGGGCTTTCGCGCAGCGGGGTGAGGTCAGCCAGAAGTTTTGCCACTGGGCAACTCTAGCCGCGGGCGCCTGCGGAACCGGGGCTCCCGGGTGTTTACCTTGGCCTTGATAGTCTCGGGGTGAGTCCCGGGCGGGAATCACCACGGTGGAGGGAGTGCGCATGCAGTTGTCCAGGCGGCTGCTTTTCGGCTCGTCGGTCTGGGAGGTCACCCGGCCGCGCACTCCGCTGACTTCCGGCCACCTGATGATCCGCCTCAGCGATCCGGCAACGGCCCTGGACCACCGATCGGCGGCCGACTGGCTGCGCTGCCACAATGCTGCCCGCAGGGCATTGGCCGACGTCCTCGGCGCTGATACCTGCACTTTGCTCTTCGCACACCGCTGGCATTCGCTCGGCGCTTCGATCGGCGAGCCGGCGGCGGAATCCTCCACCCCCACGTTCCACCTTTTCGGCCGCTGGGACGGTGAACCGGTCACCCCGGCGGAACAACTCTCCCTGCCTGCGCAGCGCAGGAAGCCCGCGTCGGACCAGGACCTGGACAAGTACGACGCCGGCCTGCGCACCGCGTTGCTGAAGGCGGCAGCTTCGGCGGCACACCCGGAGGCGAGCCCGGGTTCCGGTGCGCCGCTGCCCGCCATCCGCACATGGCCGCCGTCGACCCCGGCTGGGTCCCACCACACGGTACTGTCCCCGGAACGGCCCCTCGGGTCCGTCGAGGATGTGGCCCCGGCGGAACTACTTGCGCTGGCCGCAGCGTTGGAAGTCCTGGCGCTTCGCCAGGCCGTCGCCGGCCTCAGTTGCATCGTGCCGGATACCGCCGTCACGGACGGGCGCCTGGAGCTGCACGCGCTGGGCCGCTCCGCCGGTGAAGCCGTGAACCCCTTTGAAATGTTGCTCCATTCTCCGGAGATTAGCCCCGCCTTATTGTGATTTAGTCATAATAAGTGCTTGAATGGGGCTATGACAGTTCACGAGGCCGGCCAGGATGCATGGGCAGCCGCCCTGCGCGCCCACGGCCGCCGGGTGACCAAACAGCGGCTGGCGGTCCTCACCGCCGTCGAACACCACCCGCACTCGCCGGCCGAAAGCATCCTTGCCGCCGCCCGTGAGGAGCTGCCTGAGATGACCGCGCAATCCGTGTATGTAGTCCTCGGGGACCTCACGGACCTGCATATGCTGCGCCGGTTCGAACCGCCCCACTCCCCTGCGCTCTACGAGACGCGGGTGGGCGATAACCACCACCACGCCATCTGCATCAGCTGCGGGCGCGTGGAAGACGTGGACTGCGCCGTGGGCCATGCGCCCTGCCTCACGCCGCACTGGGACGAAAACTCCGAGCCGATGACCATCCAGATCGCTGACGTTATGTACCAGGGCATCTGCCAGGACTGCCAGCGCACCCAAAAGCTACCCGCCGAACGAAACTAAGCAACAAACCCAACCAAAGGAGAAAGATGACCTTGAACATCTCTGCGCCCGCTGTGTCCACCACACAGTCCGGTGCTCCCGTCACGTCCGATGCACACTCGAAGGCTGTCGGCGCTGACGGCGCCATCATCCTGACCGACCACTACCTGATCGAGAAGCTCGCCCAGTTCAACCGCGAGCGTGTCCCGGAGCGTGTAGTGCACGCCAAGGGCGGCGGCGCGTTCGGTAAGTTCACCGCGTCCGAGGACGTCTCCAAGTACACCAAGGCCGCGTTCCTGCAGCCCGGCGTAGAGACCGAGATGCTGATCCGCTTCTCCTCGGTCGCCGGCGAGAACGGCTCCCCCGACACCTGGCGGGACCCCCG
>NZ_JMLE01000003.1 GCF_000685965.1 Arthrobacter sp. UNC362MFTsu5.1
ACCCCCGAACAAGTCGAAAACGCCGCCGAAGTCGGCATCGAACACAACCTCGGCCTGACCTGCGACCCCGTCGGCGGACTGGTACAAATCCCCTGCATCGAACGGAACGCCATCGCCAGCGTGAAAGCCATCAACGCCGCACGACTCTCCCTCCACGGCGACGGAAGCCACAAAGTATCCCTCGACAAAGCCATCAAAACCATGCGTGAGACAGGAGCGGACATGAAAACCAAATACAAAGAAACCTCCCGCGGAGGCCTCGCCGTCAACGTCATCGAGTGCTGACCATGACTGCCATTGAGACTGAAACTTCCCAGCCGTCAGCCGGCTCACCGGCCACCACCGTGGAGCACGTCCTGACCCTGGACTGCAACGAGTCGCCGGGCATCGTCCACGCCGTGTCCGGCTTCCTGCTGGAGCACGGCTGCGACATCATCGACAACCAGCAGTTCGGCGAACGTTCCGAGGGGCACTTCTTCATGCGGGTGCACTTCGCGTCCGACGGCGATGACTCCACCGCGGACACGCTGCGGACCGCTTTTGGTCCGGTGGCTGAACGCTTCGGGATGAGCTGGCGGCTGGAGCCGCACGGCTCCAAGCGCAAGGTGCTGATCATGGTGTCCAAGTTCGGGCACTGCCTCAACGACCTGCTGTTCCGCGCCCGCATCGGCGAACTGCCGGTGGACGTGGTGGCCGTGGTCTCGAACCACACCGACCACCAGGCGCTGGTGGAATGGCACGGCATCCCCTTCTTCCACGTGCCAGTCACCGCCGCCACCAAGCCCGAAGCCGAGGCGCGGCTGCTGGAACTCGTGGACGAGTACGACGTGGAACTGGTGGTCCTGGCCCGCTACATGCAGGTGCTCAGTGACGGCCTCACCCGCAAGCTGGACGGCAAGGCGATCAACATCCACCACTCGTTCCTGCCCAGCTTCAAGGGCGCCAAGCCGTACCACCAGGCCTACGCCCGCGGGGTGAAGACCGTGGGCGCCACCGCGCACTACGTCAACGGCGAACTGGACGAGGGACCCATCATCGCCCAGCAGGTGGTTGAGGTGGACCACACCTACGGTCCGGAAGATCTCGTTGCCGCCGGCCGCGACACCGAATGCAAGGCGCTGTCCAACGCGGTGCGCTGGCACTGCGAGGGCCGGGTGATCCTGCAGGGCAACAGGACCGTGGTGCTGCGGTAGGTCGTCCCTGCCGCTGCCTGCCTCAAATCCGCGAGTCGGGACGCTCTCTCACTTCCGGGCGGTTTAGCCGGGACGCTCTATCACCTCCTTGGGGGAAGTGAGAGAGCGTCCCGGCTTTTCTTGCGTTAAGTGAGAGAGCGTTGTGTCCCGGGCTACGGGGCGGCCAGCCGGGTGGCCAGGTGCAGCGCGGCGAGCCGGCCGGTTCCGCGCGGATCGCCGCCGCACAGCTCGAAAATCCGCTGCAGCCGGTGGTGCATCGACTGCCGCTCCACGTGCAGTTCCCGTGCAGCCTGCGCCGTGTTGCAGCCGGAGTCGAGCCACGTCGCCAGTGTTTCCAGCAGCTGCGAGTTCCGCCGGGCGTCGTGGTCCAGCACGGGACCCAGCTGCTGGCGGACAAAATCCTGCCGGGCTCCCTGGTCCAGGTGCTGTGCCGCCAGCCGCTCGACGGCGAGATTCTCGACGTCGAGCACCACACCGCCGGTGTCCGACGCCGGGCGAGCCGCAGCGCGCAGCGAACCGTTTACCGCGAGATCCAGGGCGACTTTCGCCTCCGACAGCGACCACGGCGCGTTCTCGATCCCGACAGCCAGCGGGCCCACCGCCGTCATGGTTCCGGCCTCCACCGGGAGCTCCTCCAGCGCGGCAACGAGTTCGGCCCGCGCCGCCGCGGCCCCGTCAAACGGAAGGGCGGCAAGCGCCAGGACCTCCGCATTGTCCACATAGCTGGCACTCTGCTGGGCCGACTTCTTCAGGATCTTGTCCATGGCCACCCGCAATTGCTGCGAGGTGGATGTCCGGACGACGACGGCGACCATCGTTGCGGAGGGCGGAATGCCGGCGGCCGGCGAGAGCTGCTGCAGCCGCCACGGCTGGCTGCCGGAACTGACGGCGCGCAGCAGCGCAGTCCCTGCGACCTCCTTCAACCCGGGCGGCATCCGCTGCAGCAGGGCCAGCGAGAGGATGTCCACGCAGCGGCCGCCGGCGACTCGTGCGAGGTTGATGTCGCCGTCGGCCGGGACGGTGATGATCAGCCTCGCTGACGGCACGCCGCGGACCGGCACATCGATGTTGATGACGGTGCCGTCAGCGCCCGGGTGTCCGGGCTCCTCGTCACTGCCGGGGCCGTCCGCCGCGTCGCCGGGGCCCGCGTTGCCGGGGCCCTCCGTCCGGGGGCCGGTGCCGTTGGGGCCGGCGCTGCCGAGTGTCACGCCGGACACCGACGAAAGCTCCAGCGTCGCGTCAAGGATTCCGGCCAGGACGCCAAGGATCTGGTCCAGACTGCTCCCATGGGCCAGCTCAACAGCCATCTCATGGCTGGCTTCGTCCGCGCGGCGCAGGTGGGCCACCGATTCGCTGACCAGCATTGAATTGATGGCCTGCATGATGCCCACGAAGGGCACCACTTTGCGGAATTCGATCAGTGGCAGTCCCGCTTGCTCCGCCGCGCGGACCATGGAGGAGGGAAGCGATGCGAGCCGCTGGCCCGTTTCCACCACCAGCGCGCCGACACCGCGCTCAGCCAGCTGGCGGATGTACTCCACGCGGCGCGCGTCCGAGGCCGTGACCAGCGCGTCGCCGCCGGTGAGGAGCAATTCGCCGCCGCTAAGTAACGGCGCAATGTCCAGAACCTCACTGGAGTGGACCCACCGCAGCTGCGTATCGGCCACCGCGGCCGCGCCGGCGCGGAGCACCGGATCCGCGGCGGTGAAACTGGCGTGGTTCATGATATCGCTGAGCCTGATTGGCATGACGCTCCGTAACGCAAAAGATCGTTTTGATGTACATATCGTATCTTGTTGGGTGTGGCCTGCAACACATAATCTGGATATACCCTTTTCCCCCTACGGAGGCCCCCATGCAACACAACTCCACTGCAGTCCCGGCCGGCCAAGCGCCCGTAGCCGGCGAAGACGTCGAAGCCTGGCTTCAGCCCATTCCCGAATCCCAGCGGACCCGGAAGGTATCCGGCCAGTTCTGGATCTGGGCCGGCGCAAACCTCGCACCCATCAACTGGGTGCTCGGCGCCCTGGGCATCCACCTCGGGCTTGGTTTTGCGGACACCGTCACCGTTCTGGTCCTGGGGAACCTGATCGGGATGCTCCTCTTCGGCTGCTTCGTCCTGCTTGGCCAGAAGACCGGGGCAACCGGCATGGTGCTGGCCCGGGCAGCTTTCGGCAGGCGCGGAAATTACCTGCCCGCCGCCATCCAGGCGCTGCTGGTCATCGGCTGGTGTGCCGTGAACACGTGGATCATCCTGGACCTGGTCATGGCGCTGTTCGGGACCCTCGGCTGGGTTGACCCCACCGCCCACAACTACGCCTGGAAGATCGGCGTCGCCACCACCATCATGGCTGCACAGGTAGCCATCGCCTGGTTCGGCTACAAGGCCATCGCCGCGTTTGAAAAGTGGACAGTGCCGCCCACTATCATCATCCTTGCGGTCATGTCCGCCGTCGCCTGGTTCGGCATGAAGATCAACTGGACCTACGCCGGACCTGCCGGCAACATCCTTGAAGGCTCGGAGCGGATCGCCGCGATGAGCGCTGTCATGACGGCGATCGGCATCGGCTGGGGAATCACCTGGTTCACCTACGCCGCCGACTACTCCCGCTTCGTCAGCACCGAGGTGCCCAAGCGCAAGGTTTACCTCGCCTCAGTGCTGGGCCAGTTCATCCCCGTCGTCTGGCTCGGAATCCTGGGCGCCAGCCTCGCCACCAACAGCGGCGAAATTGATCCCGGAAAACTGATCGTCCAGAACTTCGGCGTCCTCGCACTTCCCGTACTGCTGATGGTCCTGCACGGACCCATCGCCACCAATATCCTGAACATCTACACCTTCTCGGTCGCCACGCAGGCGCTCGACATCACCATCAGCCGCCGCAAGCTCAACCTGTTCGTCGGGGTGTTCTCGCTGGCCGCCGTCGTGTTCTTCATCTTCCAGGAAGACTTCGCCGCCGTGCTGGACGCCTGGCTGATCGGCCTCGTGGCATGGGTTGCCGCCTGGGGCGGCGTCATGCTGGTTCACTACTTCTGGGTCGAGAAGCGCTGGCCCAGTGACGCTTCGCGGCTGTTCGACCGCGTGGGCACCAAGCGGCTCCCCGGAGTCAACTGGGCCGGCGTCGTATCCCTCCTGGTCGGTATCTTTGCCACCTGGCTGTTCATGTACGGGCTTGTCCCCGCAATGCAGGGCCCCATCGCCGTGGCCCTGGGCGGCTGGGACCTGTCCTGGCTGGCCGGCGGACTCAGCAGCGCTGCGAGCTACGCCGTTCTTGGCCCCCGGGTTCACCGCAGGTTTCTGGCCAGTGCCGCAGCTCAGCAGGTAACCGTGCCCGAGGAAGCTGCACCCGAAACGTCAGTCCGCCCGGCAACAACCGCAGTCTCACTGTAGAAAGGAACCGGACCATGGAATTCCCCGCTTTCCCGGACTCCGCCCATCCCATCACCTGGCCCGAAGGCTACCGGGCGGCCGCGTCGTTCACCTTCGATGTGGACGCGGAGTCCTGCACCATCGCCCACGATCCCAGCAGCACGCGCCGGATGTCGCTCATGACCCACCAGTCATACGGACCCAAGGTTGCTGTGCCGCGGCTGCTGCAGATCCTGCAGCGCCAGGACATCCAGGCAACGTTCTTCATCCCGGGCTTCACCGCTGAGAGCTACCCCGACGTGGTGCGCCGGATCGTGGATGCGGGCCATGAGATCGCCCACCACGGCTACCTGCACGAACCCATGCAGGGCATCGACGCCGCCACCGAGGCGCGGTACATCGACCGTGGGCTGGAAGCGCTGGCCAAAGTGGCGGGCGTCCGGCCCGTGGGCTACCGCGCTCCCTGGTGGGAGCTCAACTGGCACTCGCCGGCACTCCTTGCGGACCGCGGCTTCCTCTACGATTCAAGCCTGCTCGACGGCGACGCACCGTACCGCTTCAGCGTCGCCGAGGGTGACTCCAGGGACCTCGTTGAGATCCCGGTCGACTGGGCCTTGGACGACTGGGAGCAGTACGCGTTCTATCCCGGCGTGACCGGCAGCGGAGTCATCGAAAGCCCCGCCAAGGTCCTCGAAATGTGGACGCTGGAAGCCGAGGCGCACCACGCGGCCGGGAGCTGTTTCGTACTGACCAACCACCCGTTCATCTCGGGCCGGCCCTCAAAGGCGGTGGCGCTCGAGCAGCTGATCAGCCGGGTCAAGGATATGGACGGCATGTGGGTCACCACGATGGCAAAGATCGCCGAGCACACCCGGGACACGGTGACCGAAGTCCACAGCCACGCGCGGATCGAGGTTCCAGGCTTCCCCGACGCCGGTGCCCGCTTCACTCCGGCGCAGGTCCGCCAGTCAGCACTGGCCTCCGACCGGCTCCGCCCCTAACCCCGGACGCTCTCCCACTATTTGCCGGAAAAGCCGGAACCCTCTCTCACCGGTGAGAGAGGGTTCCGGCTTTTGGCGCAACAAGTGAGAGAGGGTCCGCCGAAAAGGCGCAGGAAGTGAGAGAGGGTCCCGGGGAGGCTAGACGCCCAGGGCTTCCTTCAGCGCTGCGACGTGGCCCTGGGCCTTGACCTGGTACTGGGCCAGCTTCACTTTTCCTTCGGGGTCGAGCACCACGGTGGAGCGGACGATTCCTTCAGTGACTTCCCCGTCGCGGAGCTTTTCACCCCAGGCGCCGTAGGCCAGTGCCACGGCGTGGTCCTCGTCTGCCAGGAGCGGGAAGGTCAGTGCGAAGTCGCCGGTGAAGTGCGCCAGCTTCTCGGGGGCGTCGGGGGAGACGCCGAGGACCTCGTAGCCGGAGCCCTGGAGGGACTCGAGGCTGTCGCGGAAGTCGCAGGCCTCGGTGGTGCAGCCCGGGGTGGCGGCCTCCGGGTAGAAGTACACAATGACGTTCTTGCCGCGGTAATCGGCCAGTGACGTCGGCTTGCCCTCAGCGTCCGGCAGGGTGAAGTCCGGTGCCTGGGTTCCGGGCTGGAGCTTGGTGGTCAGAGTGGGGCTCATGATGATCCTTCGGGAGTCTGATTACTGACAAAGCGTGCGTACTGAACGGGCTGGCTGCGCTGGCTTCTACAGGCACAACCACGGTTTCAGATGCAGTATTCCGCGGGGCCGCGAACTTTGGTGTGCGGTCCCGGGACGAACTGGTACCCGCCGCCGCGCACGGTGGCGATCGCATGCCGGCCGCGGCGCAGCTTCCGCCGCACCCGGCCCACATACACATCGATGGAACGGGAGGCCGCCGCGGGGGAATCGAACGATTCCAGGAACAGCCGCAGCTCTTCCCGGCTGATGGCCCGCGAACAGTTTTCCACGAGGTAGCGCAGCAGCTTGAATTCGACGCCGGTCAGCGCCACGAGCTTCCCGTCCAGCAGGACCTCGCCTGCGGCAAGGTCCACGGACACCAGGCTCGCGGGACCGGCCGACGGCGGCAGGGGAGTGGCGCCGTCGTCGTCCACTTCCGGGGAGTCCTCCGGAAGGGCCGACGACGGCACCCGGGTTCCGCTGCCGGCTGCCCCGTGCGGTCCCCCCGGCAGGGCAGCTTCGGCAGCGGAAGTTGCAGCTCCGGCGGCGGGCCAGACGTGGACTTCCGCCTCCGGAGCAATCTTCAGGGCACGGGCCAGCAACAGTTCCGCGGCGCGCGCCATGACGGCATCGTCAATGTCCTGTTCGCCGTCCGGGGTCACCCAGACGGCCAGGCCATGGGCTTTGAGCTGCGGACCCCGCGTCGCCGGCCCGGCTTTCGCCGGGCCAGCGGGCGCCGGAGCGGACGCACATATGCCGCGCGGAGAATGTACCTGGACTGCCACGGCGTGGTTCCTCAGACGCCGCCGCGGCGGATGAGCTTGCCGCTGGGGGTCTGGCCGTCGATCTCATGTCCGCGCAGGAATGTCTTCCGGACCACGCCGGAGAGCGCCTTGCCGTCGTACGGAGTGATGGGGTTCTTGTGCTTGAGCTTGGAAACATCCACTACGAAGGCCTCATCCGGGGCGAAGACCGAGAAGTCCGCGTCGAAACCGAGCGCCAGCTGGCCCTTGTTGGACAGGCGTGCCAGGGCGGCCGGCTTCTCGGCCATCCAGGACACCACCTGCTCCAGCGGGATGCCGCGGTGCCGGGCTTCGGTCCAGATGAGCGAGAGGCCCAGCTGCAGCGAGGAAACCCCGCCCCAGGCCACGGCGAAGTCGCCGTTTTCCAGGTCCTTCAGATCCAGCGTCGACGGGGAGTGGTCGGAGACGATGCAGTCGATGGTGCCGTCCTGCAGGCCCTTCCAGAGCAGCTCTCGGTTGGAGGCCTCGCGGATCGGCGGGCAGCACTTGTAGGCGGTGGCGCCGTCCGGGATTTCCTCGGCCATGAGCGTGAGGTAGTGCGGGCAGGTCTCCACGGTGAGGTGCACGCCGTCGCGCTTGGCGGAGGCGATCATCGGGAGCGCATCCGAGGAGGAGAGGTGCAGGATGTGGGCGCGGGCGCCGGTCCACCGGGCACGTTCGATCACCTCGGCGATGGCCTTGTTCTCGGCGCCGCGGGGGCGGGAGGCCAGGAAGGTGGAGTAGTGGTCGCCGCCCGGGTGGGGTGCGCGGTCAATGGCGTGCGAGTCCTCGGCGTGGACGATCATGAGCGAGTCGAAGGACTTGAGTTCGGCCATGTCCTCTTCCATCTCGTCCGCCTCCAGGTGCGGGAACTCGTCCACGCCGGAGTGCAGCAGGAAGCACTTGAAACCGAACACGCCCTCGTCGTGCAGCGGGCGCAGGTCCGCCTTGTTGCCGGGAACCGCGCCGCCCCAGAACCCGACGTCCACGAACGCCTGGTCCTCGGCCACCTCGCGCTTGAGCTTGAGGCCTTCCACGGTGGTGGTGGGCGGGATGGAGTTCAGCGGCATGTCGATGATGGTGGTGACACCGCCGGCCGCGGCGGCACGGGTGGCGGACGCGAAGCCCTCCCACTCGGTGCGGCCGGGCTCGTTGACGTGGACGTGGGTGTCCACCAGGCCGGGGATCAGGGTTTCGTCGTCGGCGAGGTCGATCACGGCGTCGCCGGCCAGGCCGTTGCCGAGGGGCTCGATGGCCACGATCTTGCCGCCGCGCACGCCCACCTCACGGGGCGCGATGCCGGCCGTGGTGAGGATGCGCTGCCCCCGGATAACGAGGTCAAAGCGTTCTTCAGACATTGAGGGGCTCCTTAGTGCGGGCGCTGTTCACCGGCGTGGTGGAACCGGCCGGGGCGGGGGCCTGGGTCAGGTCCGCCAGTTCCGCGCCGATGTGCTTTCCCAATTGTTCAAGCAGGGGTCCTGCTTCGGCTATACATATTTCTACCTTGGCCTCCAGCGCGGTCAGCGGGTAGACCTGCCGGAATCCGGAATCCTTTTGCTGTTCCGGTGTCAGGGTGGTCCGGCCGCAGACGGCCACCGCCGGAACGCCGGCCCGTTCAGCCGCCCGCGCCACGCCCATGGGCGTCTTGCCCAGCAGGCTCTGCTCGTCCAGGCTGCCTTCGCCGGTGATCACCAGGTCGGCGCCGGCCAGGCGGTCGGCCAGCCCGGTGAATTCAAGTACGACGTCGATGCCCGGCCTGCGCGTCGCCGCCAGGACGGCGATGGCGGCGTAGCCCACGCCGCCGGCCGCCCCGGCACCCGGTGCGTCCGCGGCCTTCAGCGCGCGGGGCCCGATCTCGGCGGCGAGCACGTCCACAAAGTGCGCCAGGGCGGCATCCAGCTCTTCCACGTCCTGCGGGCTGGCACCCTTCTGCGGGCCGAAGATCGCGGGAGCGCCCTCCGCCCCGAGCAGGGGGTTGTCCACGTCGCTGGCCAGGACAAAGCGCGTCTCGTCCAGCCGGGAATCGAAGTCCGAGAAGTCGATCCGGTCCAGCCTGGCGAGGGCCGCGCCGCCCGGCGGCAGTTCGTTGCCGCCGGCGTCGAGGAGCTGCGCGCCGAGTCCCCGCAGGACGCCGGCGCCGCCGTCGGTGTTGGCGCTCCCGCCGACGCCGAGGATGATCTGCCGGCATCCGGCGTCGAGCGCCGCCCGGATCAGTTCACCGGTTCCCAGGCTGGTGGCTCCCTTGGCGTCCAGGGTGCCGCCGGGGAGGACGGCGAGGCCGGAAGCAGCTGCCATTTCGATGACCGCCTCGCGGCCGCGGACGGCAAAGTCCGCCCGGAGCGGCTGCCCGGTAGGGCCGCTGACCGTGGCGCTCCGGCGGGAGAAGCCGGAGCCGACGGCGGCATCGAGGGTGCCCTCGCCGCCGTCGGCCACCGGAATCCGGAGTACCTCAAGGTTGTGGCCCGTGGCGGACTGCAGCCCGGCAGCCAGGTGCCGGGCCACGTCCGGGGCGGACAGCGAGCCCTTGAACTTGTCCGGGGCGATCACGATCCGCATGGTTAGGCCTGCATCGCCAGGATGGCGGTGGGGGCGTCGGCGCTGGTCTCGGCCAGTTCCTCGAACTCGTTGACCGCGTTGATTTCCACGCCCATGGAGATGTTGGTGATCTTCTCCAGGATCACTTCCACCACCACGGGAACCTTGAACTCGCCGGCCAGCGCCTTGGCCTTGTCGAATGCGGAACCCAGGTCGCTGGGGTCCTCCACACGGATGGCCTTGCAGCCCAGGCCCTCAGCCACCTTGATGTGGTCCACGCCGTAGCCCGCCGCCGTTGCCGAGAGATCGGTGCTGTTGATGTTCTCGAACGCCAGGGACACGTTCTGCTCCATATTGAAGCCGCGCTGGGACTGGCGGATCAGGCCCAGGTACGAGTTGTTGACCACCACGTGGATGTACGGCAGGTTGAACTGCGCGCCCACGGCCAGTTCCTCGATCATGAACTGGAAGTCATAGTCGCCGGACAGGGCCACAACCGTCTCGTCCGGCTTGCCGCGGACAACGCCCAGGGCGGCCGGAGCGGTCCAGCCCAGGGGACCGGCCTGGCCGGCGTTGATCCACTTGCGCGGGCCGAACACGTGCAGCATCTGGGCGCCGGCGATCTGGGACAGGCCGATGGTGGAAACGTACGTGGTGTCCTTGCCGAAGGACTTGTTCATCTCCTCGTACACGCGCTGCGGCTTGATCGGGATGTTCTCGAAGTGCGTCTTGCGGTGCAGGGTGGCCTTGCGTTCGGCGCATTCGGCGGCCCAGGCGGAATAGTCCGGCAGGGATCCGGCGGCCCGGCGCTCACGGGCCAGTTCAATCAGCCCGGCCAGCGCCGCACGGGCGTCGGACGCGACGCCGAAGTCCGGGGAGAACACGCGGCCGATCTGCGTGGGCTCGATGTCGATGTGCACGAACGTGCGGCCGGCCGTGTAGGTGTCCAGGCCGCCGGTGTGGCGGTTGGCCCAGCGGTTGCCGATGCCGATCACGAAGTCGCTGCGCAGGTAGTTCTCGTTGCCGTAGCGGTGGCTGGTCTGCAGGCCCACCATGCCGGCCATCAGCGGGTGGTCGTCCGAGATGGCGCCCCAGCCCATCAGGGTGGGGATCACGGGAACACCCAGCAGCTCGGCCAGTTCCACCAGTTCGGCGGAGGCGCCGGCGTTGATGATGCCGCCGCCAGCCACGATCAGCGGGCGCTCGCCTGCGGTCAGCATGTCCAGGGCCTTTTCCAGCTGCTTCCGGGAGGCCTTCGGCTTTTCCACGGGCAGGGGCTCGTAGGTATCGATGTCGAATTCGATCTCGGCCATCTGCACGTCGATCGGCAGGTCCAGCAGCACGGGGCCGGGGCGGCCGGAGCGCATCAGCTGGAACGCCTTCTGGAAGGCGCCCGGAACCTGGCCGGGTTCCAGGATGGTCATGGCCATCTTGGTGACGGGCTTGGCGATGGATTCGATGTCCACGGCCTGGAAGTCTTCCTTGTGCAGCTTGGCCACGGGGGCCTGGCCGGTGATGCAGAGCATGGGGATGGAATCGGCCCAGGCCGCGTACAGCCCGGTGATCATGTCGGTGCCGGCGGGGCCGGAGGTGCCGATGCAGATGCCGATGTTGCCGTCCGCGGCACGGGAGTAGCCGTCCGCCATGTGGCTGGCGCCTTCAACGTGGCGGGCCAGCGTGTGGCGGATGCCGCCGTGGGCCCGCATGGCCGAATAGAAGGGGTTGATTGCCGCGCCTGGCAGGCCGAACGCCTCGGTGGCGCCCTCCTTTTCCAGGATCGCGACGGCAGCGTCTACGGTGCGCATCTTGGTCATGGTGTACTCCTTGAAAGTCTGTGGGAAAAGCCTGTTTTTGGGTGTGCTGAGGGAGCCGCCGTCGTTGATGTACGACGGCGGTTGCCCTGGTTGTTGCTTTTGTGGCCGGCTACTGCCGGAGGTGCGTTACTTCCGGCCGCTGAGCTGGAGGACCTGCTTGAAGAGGCCTGAGTGGTCGAGGCCGCCGTCGCCCTGGTTGACGGTGGCGGCGACGAGCTGCGCGACGACGGCGCCGAGGGGGACGGCGACGTTGGCTTCGCGGGCGGCGGAGGTGACGATGCCGAGGTCCTTGTGGTGCAGGGCCAGACGGAAGCCGGGGTCGAAGTTGCGGTCCAGCATCTTCTGGCCCTTCTGGTCCAGGACCTTGGAGCCGGCCAGGCCGCCGCCCAGGACCTTGAGGGCGGCGTCGGTGTCCACGCCGTAGGCCTCGAGGAAGGCGATGGCTTCTGCCAGGACCTCGATGTTGACGGCGACGATCAGCTGGTTGGCTGCCTTGACGGTCTGGCCGGAGCCTGCGGGGCCGACGTGGACGATGGTCTTGCCGACGGCGTTGAGGACGTCCTGTGCTGCCTCGAAGTCGGCTGCGTCGCCGCCCACCATGATGGAGAGTGCGGCGTCGATGGCGCCCTGTTCGCCGCCGGAGACCGGGGCGTCGAGCGGGCGGATGCCTGCGGCGACTGCATCCTCGGCCAAACGCTTGGCGACGTCCGGGCGGATGCTGGAGGCGTCGATCCAGAGGGTGCCCTGCTTGGCGTTGGCGAAGACTCCGTCGGGGCCGCTGACAACACCCTCAACGTCGGGGGAGTCCGGCACCATGGTGATGACGACGTCGGCGTCCTTGACGGCGTCCGCGATGCTCGTGGCGCCCTTGCCGCCTTCGGATACCAGCTTGTCGATCTTGTCCTGGCTGCGGTTGAAGCCGGTGACGGTGTGGCCGGCCTTGACGAGGTTGATGGCCATGGGCAGGCCCATGATTCCGAGTCCGATGACTGAAACGTTGCTCATTGTGGTTCTCTTTCTGAAGTCTGTGGTGGTGGAGGGCGGCGGTCCCAACTAGGTCGCAGTTGATGTCGTTTTGGGGGCTCAAAACGACATCTGCTGCTACTCAGTTGGGCGGGTGGGAACGGAACCTACTGGGAGACGCGCTGGCGGATGGCCCAGCTGAAGGCGGTTTCCTGCGGTTCCTTGTATTCGAGGCCGATGTAGCCCTCATAGCCGAGTTCGCGGCTGCGGGCGATCCATTCGCCGAGGGGAAGCCCGCCGGTTCCGGGAGCCCCGCGGCCGGGGTTGTCGGCGATCTGGATGTGGCCGAAGTCCTTGGCGTGCTTTTCGATGACGGCGGCGACGTCGTCTCCGTTGACGGCCAGGTGGTAGAAGTCGGCGAGGAGCTTGATGTTCTCCGCGCCGGATTCCTCCTTGACCCGGGCAATGACGTTGAGTGCGTCCTGGGCTTTGAGGAGCGGGTACCTGGGGGCGCCGCTGACCGGTTCGAGGAGGACGGTGCCGCCGATGCGGGCCACTCCTGCGGCTGCGGCGGCCAGGTTCCTGGCGCCCAGTTCGTCCTGTTCCTCCGGGGTGAATTCGTCCTGGCGGTTGCCGTAGAGGGCGTTGAACGCCTTGCAGCCGAGGCGCTCGCCGATGCCGGCGACGACGTCGATGTTGTCCTTGAACTCGGAGCAGCGTCCCTTCCAGGAGACCAGGCCGCGGTCGCCGCCGGGCATGTTGCCGGCGTTGAAGTTCAGGCCGGTGAGCTGCACGCCGGCGTCGGTGATGGCGCGCTCGAAAGCCGTGGTCTCGGCGTCGGTGGGGACGGAAGTGTCAAAAGGCCACCAGAACTCGACGGCGTCAAAGCCGGCGGCCTTCGCGGCAGCGGGCCGCTCGAGCAGGGGCAGCTCTGTCAGCAGGATGGAGCAGTTCACTGTGTACGTCATCGTAGGTCCTTCCGAGGAGGGGGCTTTGATCTAGCTTCCTATGCTTCTTGTCTCTTCGCGATTTCGCTTCAAGATTCCGCTTTGTGGAAATTAGATTCTGCTTTATGAAAAGTGTAGGGAAGGGTGGGGGTGCGAGTCAAGGGGCGAGGTGAGAGGCTAAGCCACCAGCCGCAGCGGCCGGTCCCCGAGCCGCACGGTGAGTTCCTGGCCCCACGAGGCAATCAGCCGGTCACCCTCCATCCCGTCGCCGAATACCACCAGCTGGTCGGATGCCACGGTGATTCGCAGCTCTTCGCCAGATTCCAGCAGCCCTTCGGTCAGGGAAGTGCCGGTAATCGGGGAGGGCCAGGCCTCGCGGACGAACCAGGCCAGCCGGGGGTCCGTGGGCCCGGGCAGGGCCCGTCCGCCGCGTTCCAGGGCGATCGATGCGCACCAGCCGGTGGCTCCGGTCCCGGTGGACACGATCATGCCGGAGGAGGACTGCCGCTCCGACCGGCCGTCGGGCAGGGCCAGCCGGTACCGGGCCGATTGGTGGGATGTGTGACCGATGAACACTTCGTTGAGCCCTGAAAGTTCCTGCCCGTCGTCGAGCCTTGCCGTCACGGTGGCGAGCTCCTGGCAAGCCAGTCGCTCCAGGCGCCCGGCGGCGCCAAGCCGCTGCAAGAGCGCGGCCGCGGCTTCCGGGGAGTGCCGGACCAGAACGCCCGGGTTTACCCCGGGCTCCGGATCGATCCCGATGACGGGCTGGCCGCTGAGGTACTTGGCCATGTTGGCGACGAGGCCGTCCTGTCCCACCACCGCGATGACGTCGTCCGGGGTCAGCAGGAAGCGGCTGAGGTCCGCCCGCTCCACCTCGGCCTGCCGCCACTCGGAAGGAACGGAGGCGCGGACCGTGGCCAGGGCTGCCTCCAGCCGGTCGTGCCGCTCCTGTACTTCTGCGATGGTCCGGCCGCGTGTGCGGAGGAAGAACTCAGCCTGGCCGCGCGTCGCATGCCGATCCAGGAGTTCCTGAAGCTCGGTGCGTCGGCGGACAATCACGAGGCGGGGGTTGGTCATGACCGGGCCCTACTTGCCAGCACCGGCGGCGCCGGTCGCGCTGGCGGGCAGGGTGTCGCCGGGCGCCCGGAGCAGGCCGGCCAACGCTCCGCTGAGGAGGTCGGGCGTGATGGTCAGGCTGCCGATGCTCGGCAGCTTTCCTGCCGCTTCGCGGAGCGCAAGCGCCAACAACGTGGATTGTTCCATGTCCCGGTAAACGGCCATGGTCGCGGCTTCCTGGGCCGCTTGTGCTTCACCCAGTTGGCGGAGCCGGTTGGCTTCCGCCGTTGAGGTGATGTCGAGCTGTACGGCCGAACCCTGCGTTTGGATGAGTCCCGCGGCTGCCTTCTCCTCCGCAGCGCGCCGCGCGTTGGTGCCTTCCTGGGTCACCAGGTGTTCGCGGCGGGTGGCCAGCTCGATCTGGCTCGCCATCTCGTTCTCGGAAATGGTCCGCTCGCGCTCGACGGCGAGTGCCCGGCGTTCGTACATTGCGCGGTCAGCCTCGGCCTGGAGCTGTTCGCGGACCGGCGTCTGCAGGGCGCGTTCGACGTCGGACTCGGGCCGGACGGCGAGCACCTGCACTCCGAGGATTTCGATGCCGGTGGACAGAAGCCGGGTATCCGCCCGCAGTGCATCGGTGAGGATGGTGCGCAGCTGGCTTACGCCCCGTTCCAGGGCTTGGGACAGTGTGGTGGTTGCGATCTGGTCGATGGCGTGGCTCTGGCACAGCTGGCCGATGATGGTGGCCACCTGCTCCCGGCCCGTTGCCGGCACCTTCCGGTCGGGTTCGAGGCCGAAGTCCAGGCGGCTCGACACGGCCACCGGATCAATGAACCTGTAAGTCACGTTGGCTTGCACGCTTACGTCCTGGTGGTCGCGGGTGATGGCGTGGAAGAGCGTGGGCAATTCCTGGTCATCCACTGGAACCTCACTCAGGACCGAGTTCGCAGGGCGGTACCAGAACGCCTGGCCCACACCCTGATGCTTCACGGTCCCCTTCTGCAGGTGGACGACGTAACCGGTAGGGGTGCCCAGGAAGTGGTTGATCCAGGGGTAGCGCTTGATGCTGGCCATGGGAGCTCCTTCAAAAAATGGTTATCGTCAATTTGACGATAACCATAAGATAGCGCCCGACCTGATTTATTGTCAATCTGACGATAAATACCTAGTATGAGGTCATGCCTGAATTGCCCACAGCCCCGGCGCTCTTTCCGGTGACTGTCGACGTCGTCGCCCTTACCGTGCGCAACGACGTCCTAAACGTCCTGCTTATTACCCGGCTGATCGACCCCTTCCGGGGCATGCTCGCGCTGCCCGGTGGCTTCGTGCTCTCCGGCGAGGATCTTGCGACGGCGGCGAGCCGTGAGCTCGCGGAGGAAACCGGCGTCGACCGCGTCCCCGGGCACCTAGAGCAGTTGGCGAGCTACGGCCCAAAGGGCCGCGACCCTCGCGGGGATGTCCTGACGGTCGCCCACCTGCTCCTGGCGCCGGACTTTCCGGTGCTGTCGGCCGGCAGCGACGCGGAACAGGCAGCCTGGTATCCGGTCACCCAGGTGCTCGACGGCGGATTGCAGCTCGCGTTCGACCATCGCCGCATCCTCGGGGACGCTCTCGAACGCGCGAAATCGAAGCTGGAGTATTCGCCCTTAGGGGCCGCCTTCTGTGGCGAGGAGTTCACCATCGCCCAACTCCGCGCCGTGTATGAGGCAGTGTGGGGTACCCGCCTTGACCCCAGGAACTTCCACCGGAAGGCGACCGGCACTCCCGGATTCCTGGAGGACACCGGGCGGATGACGGCCGGTGATGCAGGCCGGCCGGCGGCGCTTTTCCGGCTGGTGGAGGCTGCCCGCCCGGTGGCCGGCCAGCCAAGCCGGGCAGTCCTAAACCCTCCGCTCATGCGGCCGCGGGACTGATCGGCCCGCCGGTCAGGGGGCGACGGCAGTCACCCTGCGGCGGCCCGCCCGTGCCCGGGCCCGGCCCCGGCGGCGGACATTAAAGCGGGGCATAAAGAATGGGCGGTCCCTGCCGGGGCCGCCCATGTGGACTAGCTAGCGGATTAGTGCCGTTTGAAGGCGTGCCTGAACTTTTCGCCGGCCTGCTTGAGGTCGGCCCTGATGGCGCGGCCTTTGCCTTCGGCCCTCATCCGGCGGTCGCCGCTGACTTCGCCGGCGGCTTTCTTTCCCTTGCCGTGAAGTCGCTCCGCGGCGTTGTGGATCCTGTCACCCAAACCCATTGCGGTCCTCCTTGTGGTGCGGCCGATGCGGCTGGTTGCCGCAATTCCCGCCACTTAAATTGTAGGAACTGCGGTGCATCTTCGCGATGTTCAAAGCCGGGCGTCGGCAGTCTGCAGCGGAATCTTGATGATGAAGGAGGACCCCTGTCCGACCGTGGAGTGCACCGTTGCTGCGCCGCCGTGGGCCTGGGCGATGGCCGACACGATGGCCAGCCCCAGTCCCGACCCCTTGTCGCCCCGGCCGTGGGCCGCGCGGCCGAACCGCTCAAAGATCCGCTGCTGGTCCTCGACCGCTATGCCGCTGCCGGTATCCCGCACCCACAGCACGAGCGTGTTGGATTCCGGGGCGGCTACCTCATCGGATTCCTGGGCGAGGTCAACTCTGCTGCCGAGTGCGATCGTTGACGAACTGCCGGTGTACCTGACGGCGTTTGCGGCGAGTTGCGCCAACGCCTGCGTCAGTCGCTGGGGGTCTGCCTCCACGGTGCAGTCGGCGGTTTCGTCGATGGTCCATGTGCGGTCGGCCAACACGTGGACTTTCTCCAGCACCTGCTGGATGAATTCCGGAATCCTGATGGACTCTTTCCTGATGAAATCCGGATGGCTGGCGTTCGCAAGCAGGAGCAGGTCGTCCACCAGCCGCTGCATCCGGTCCACCTCTTCGAGCAGCACGTCCCTCGTGGTTGCCACGTCTTCGGGGTCATGGACGGATATGAGCTCAAGGTGCCCGCGCAGAATCGTCAGCGGGGTGCGCAACTCATGCCCGGCGTCGTCCAGGAACTGCTCCTGCTGCTTTGCGCCTTCATCCAGCCTTTCGAGCATGGTGTTGAATGTTTTGGCGAGCAGGGTCACGTCGTCGGATCCGTCCTTCACTTCAACACGCTGGGTGAGGTCCTCGTGGCTGACCACCTGGCTGGCTTCACGAAGGCGGCGCAGCGGGTTCAGGAGCCGGCCGGCAACCAGGCTCCCTAGTGCGGCAGCGCCCAGGAGGGTCCCGGCGCCCACCAGGGTATAGGTGTGCACGGAAGAGATGGTGTGCTCGCGCTGGTCGGCAGTTTCCCTGCCGATCAGGAAATAGGCCTGTTTGGCGTCGGTGGCGGCGGGCACGGGGAGCACGACAGTCCGGAGGCGGCGGCCCTCGAAGCTCAGGTCGCCGTAGGCGGCACCGGAGGCGTTAGCAAGCGCGGCGGCCCCCTGGTACATGTCCTTGGGCAGCAGCTTCTCGTCGGACGCGCCATCGAGTGTCCATGACACCTTCCCGCCCGTGATGGTGGCCATGACTTCGTTGCCCCGGGGCTCAATGTCCTCTGCGGCGTCCTGCAGTTCCTTCAAGAACGATTCGGGGTCCGCCGCGTTGGCGGTTTCTGCGAGCTTGATGACGGCCTGGGCTTTGTCCAGGAGCGCCTGGTCCACCCGGGCGTCCGCCTCCTGGAACTGGACGGCAAAGGTAATGACGCCGGCAACGCACAGCCCGGCGGCCATCATGGCCAGCATGGCAGCCACAACTCGGAACCTCACGGAGGAGATCTTGGCCTTCCAGCCTGAGATGCTCCACTGCTTCGCCGGATTGCCTTCCCGGGTGCCGTCTCCCGGCCCCCGGGCCCCGGGATCCTTCATGGCGTTGGTGCGTTCATGACGTTGCCAGCCGGTACCCGGCCCCACGGGCGGTGACAATTCTCTCGGCCCCGATCTTCTGGCGCAGCTGGCGCACGTACACATCCACCACGTTGGACGTACCGTCGAAGTCATAACCCCACACCTGGCTGAGGAGCTGTTGACGGCTCAGGATCTGGCCGGGATGGTGCAGGAACATCTCCACCAGGGCGAACTCGCGGGCGGAAAGTTCCACTGTCTTGTCGCCCACCCTGAGTGTGTGGGTGTGGAGGTTCAACTCCAGGGATCCGTAGCGCATCGTGTTTCCCGCCAACGCGTCGGTGATATCGGACGGGCGAAGGCGGAGCCGGATGCGGGCGAGAAGCTCATCAAACCCGAACGGTTTGGCCATGTAGTCATCCGCGCCTCCCTCCAGGCCTGCAACCGTGTCCGCGGCCGAGTCGCGCGCGGTCAGGAAGATAACCGGAATGCTCAGGTGGTCACGCCGGAGCACGCTGAGAACCGTGAATCCGTCCAGGCGGGGAAGCCCGACGTCGAGAAGCAGCAGGTCGTACTGGCCGCTGGAGGCGTAGTCGATGGCGGTGAGCCCGTCCGACACCACGGTGGGGGCGTAGCCGGCTGCGCGCAGGCCCTTTTCAATGAACCTGGCGATGCGCTCTTCGTCTTCGGCAACCAATATGCGGATCACGGCTTACCTTTAGAGGCGTGGCATCCGGGCCTGTGCCGGCTCGTGGAATCGCATGTGTACGCTCCTGACGATATTCCGGGGAATTCGACGTTCGAGAATACGGGGTCTCCGCGTGATTCTTGGAGGGTCCGGGGAGCGGGGTGGCCGATCCACCGAGACTGCGAGCATGTTACGGACCCCCGTATTTCACCACGTGTCGGCAAAAAATACACGAGTGGTGATTACTCGTTTAGGGAGGGTGGCCAGGGCCGGAGTACTCAGATGTACTTAGGTTTACAGCCGTCCGTGGGCGAAGCGGCCGACGGCGGCAGTCGGCTAAGTTCGACCCACCCTTCCAGCGCTCCCGGCAAACGTCAATCCCCTGACGGTTGCGGCCGCTGACGGAACAGCCGCGGGACGGAAGAGCCAGGGACGGAAGAGCCAGGGGCTACTTCGCCCCTGGCTCTTTAGTTCGAATAGCGAAACGGATCAGTTCACCGGCCGCGTTGAACCTCCACTACGCCACTCTTCTCCCAACGGGTCCAGTCGGACCAGTGACCGTTGTTGTTCTTCACGCGGAAGGAAACGATGTGGTAGACCTCTTCGGTGCCCCTCCTGTCAAGGTTGGGGACGCGGTCCACGCTGTGAATCGTCCTGGTGTCGCGCCAATTGAACTTTTCGGTGAAGTGCGAGCCACCGAGGAAATCGTCGCTGCGCCGCGGGCCACGCTCGTCTTCGTAGCGAAGCTGGCGGATCTGGACGGTCCTGTCGGCCCTGCATTCCACTTTGATCCTGAAATCGACCCGGTTGCCGCGAAGGTCGCGTGGATCCAGCGGGTTGACGGTACAGCCGTTCCGGCTGGTTTCCGCCTGTGCCGGGGCAGCCACTGCCACGGAACCCCCGAGTAGTCCGAGTGAGACGATCGGGACCAAGGCGATTGCCCGGGTGCGGGCTTTCGTTGTTGGAGTGATGGACATTTCTTTTGCTCCTAGAAGGATGCGAATCATTTTCGGACAGCGCCGTCCGGCCACGATCAAGAAAAAATTGGTTGCGGCCTCAGCCTGCCCATCCCATTTTCAAACAGCACACCCGGCCTCCGCGGGGGCTTGACTCCGGGCTCTTCCCACGTGAATTCGTGACCCGGTAGTACAATCGTCCGCCTGCTTTTGCCGCGGCGCCAGTGCCCTTGCGCACCTTTTTTCCGCGAATTGACGGGGAAAAGTCGGGCTTATTCCAGATGTCCAGTGTCCGGATATGCCGCACGAATGAACACGGAACTATACGCTATGGATTTTCCATGCTGCGGTTAAACAATTCCGCAGTACGGATTTAGCATTCCGGAAACACGAGGTCCCTAGCGTTGCCCGTGACCTGAAGGCGTCCAGCGCCTTTTCCCTGTTGATTGGCAGCCCTGATGAAACTCCCCTCGCCCCTGGTGCCGGACAAAACCGGCACGCCCGTGAAGAAGCCGCTCTACACGTCGCTGTTCTTCCAGATCCTCGTGGCCGTGTGCCTGGGCATCGGGATCGGCCACTTCTGGCCTGATCTCGGCTCCGCCCTGCGGCCGCTGGGCGACGGCTTTATCCAGCTGATCAAGATGATCATCGCCCCGCTGATCTTCCTGGTGATTGTCACGGGCATCTCCGCCGTGGGTGACGTGAAGGCCGTGGGGAGGGTGGGCGTGAAGGCGCTGCTGTACTTTACCGGAGCCACGCTGTTCGCCCTGGTGTTCGGGCTGGTGGTGGGCAACATCGTGCAGCCCGGTGCCGGCCTGAACATCGATCCGAATACGCTGTCCCAGGATGCCCTCAACGCCAAGACCGGCACGGCCCCGCCGAAGGACGCCGGCGCGTTCCTGCTGGGTATCATTCCCACCAGTGTGGTGGGCGCCTTCGCCTCCAACAGCCTGCTGCAGGTGCTCTGCTTCTCGGTGTTCTTCGGAGCGGCCATCGTGGTGGTGGGGCGGGAACGCTGCCTGCCTGTTGTGACGCTTCTGGAGACGGTGCTGGAGCTGTTCTTCAAGATCATGGGCTGGGTGATGCGTGTTGCCCCCGTGGGCGCGTTCGGCGCCATGGCCTTCATCATCGGCCAGTACGGCCTCGGCTCGCTGAGCACGTACGCGTTGCTGATTGCGGCCTGCTACGGGGCGGCAATCATCTTCATCGGGCTGCTTTTTGTGGTGGCCTGGGTGTATCCGCGCGTGCCGCTGTGGCAGTTCATCAAGTACAGCCGCGAAGAGTTCCTGCTGGCGCTGGGCACGGCGTCCACCGAGTCGGTGCTTCCGCGCATCATGACCAAGCTGACCAACGCGGGCTGCTCGCGGGCCACCACGGGGCTGGTGGTTCCCACCGGCTACTCGTTCAATTTGGACGGCGCCGCACTGTATTTGTCCATCTCCCTGCTGTTCCTGGCCCAGGCCTTCGGGCACAACCTCGACCTGGGCCAGCAGCTCGCCGCCCTGGGCATCCTGATGCTGACGTCGAAGGGCATGGCGGGCGTTCCCGGTTCGGCCTTCCTGGCGCTTTCGGCAACCGCGGCCGCACTGGGCATCTTCCCGGTGGCCGGAGTGGCCCTGCTCCTGGGCGCCGACCGCCTGATGGACTCCATGCGCGTCTCCGTCAACCTGCTGGGAAACTGCGTGGCTACGTTCGTGGTGGCCAAGTGGGAGGGCCAGTTCGACCGCGACGCCATGCTCCGCGCCTTCCGCGGTGAGCTTCCGGAAGCAACGGAAAGAGCAGAAAGCACTGAAAGAACGACGGCGGACCTTACGGCTGCGGCTGCTTCGGCAAGGTAAGGATTTCGGCGCCGTCCTCGGTGATGGCGATGGTGTGCTCGCTGTGGGCTGTCCGGCAGCCCGTCGCACTCCGGAGCGTCCACCCGTCGGCATCTGTCACGAGCTTGGCGGTGTCTGCCATGACCCACGGCTCCAAGGCGAGCAGCAACCCGGGGCGCAGTTGGAATCCGCGGCCGGGCCGTCCGGTGTTCGGAACGTGCGGGTCCTGGTGCATCGTTGATCCGATGCCATGGCCCCCGAATTCGGTGTTGATCGGGTAGCCGGCCTCGCTGAGGACGGTGCCGATGGCATGGGAGATGTCGCCGATCCGGGCGCCGGGGCGGGCGGCGGCTATCCCTGCGCTCAGTGCCCGTTCGGTGGCGCTGATCATCGCGACGCTCTCCGCGGGTTGTGAGTCACCCACGAGGAAGCTGATGGCTGAATCTGCGGCGACTCCGTCTTTGGAGACGGCGAGGTCGAGTGTCAGAAGGTCGCCATCGGCAAGCGTGTACCGGTGCGGCAGTCCGTGCAGCACGGCGTCGTTGACGGCCGTGCAGATGTAGTGGCCGAACGGCCCGCGGCCGAAGGACGGCTCGTAGTCGACGTAGCAGGACTGCGCGCCGGCTTCGGCGATCATGTCCTTGGCCCACCGGTCGATGTCCAGGAGGTTTGTGCCCACCGTGCTGCGGCTTTTGAGCGTCTGCAGGATGTGGGCCACCAGGGCGCCTGACTCCTTTGCGCGGTGCAGTTCGGCGGGGTTCAGGATCTCGATCATGCGGCGCCTTTCTCTGGAAACCAATAACTATACCGGCCATATTATCCCGGTATTAGAATTGGAGCCATGGTCAGGTTGCCCCTCACACCCGGAGAAGTCGAGCGCGGACAGCGTCTTGGCGCCCTGCTGCGCCTCGCCAGGGGAGAGCGCCCGATGCTCGATACCGCGCTCCATGCAGGCGTCTCGCCGGAGACACTCCGGAAGATCGAAACGGGCCGCATAGCCACTCCGGCCTTCCCGACCATCGCGGCGATCGCCGATGTCCTGGGCCTCTCCCTTGACGCGGTCTGGGCCGAGATCAACCGGCCCGAACGCGGCGTTGAACCCGCCCGCCCCCGTCACGGTGAACGGGAGCGGCTGGCCTCGTAAGACTCAATCCCGCAACTGCACCGGCAGTTGGTCCCCAAGGCGCTGAAAGCACGACGGCGGACGGCCCGCCTGAGGGGCCGTCCGCCGTCGTGCCTGCCTAACGTTCCCGGACCTAGCTGCCCGCCATGGCTGCCTCGTAGGAAATCCGCTTCTCGGTTTCCCTGGCTTCGATCCGCTGGGCCTCGAGGAGGACGTGTTCGGCGTCCTCCCGCCTGACCACCACCACGCCGTCCGCGTCCGCCACCACGATGTCGCCGGGGGAAACCACGACGCCGGCGATCGCCACCGGGATCTGCAGCCGGCCGGGGCCGAACTTGTAGGGCCCGGCGGGGGTTATGGACCGGGCGAACACCGGCAGGCCGCAGTCAGCGAGGGCATCGGCGTCGCGGACGGCGCCGTCAATCACGAAGCCGGCGATTCCCATGCTTTTCGCGCGGATGCCGATGAGGTCCCCGATGAGGGCGCGGGAGACGTCGCCGCCGCCGTTGATCACAATGACGTCCCCGGGCTGGGCGCCGTCGAGGGCTTTGTGGATGAACAGGTTGTCGCCGGGACGCGTCCACACCGTATACGCAGGGCCGGAAAGTTTGGCGCCAGTCCAGACGGGGGAGAGCCCGGAGGCCACGCCGATCCGTTCCTGGGCATCGCCGATGTTGGCTGCCGGAATGAAACCGAGCCTGCGCACCAGTTCGTCGGTCGGGAGCTGGCCGGGGGCCGTGGAATCTGGTGTTGCATTCATGCCGTCGCCGGCCTTTCTGTTGGTGTTCACGGTCACTTCTGCTGGAGGAGTTCGTCGATGACGGGCTTGATGGTCTTTTCGCGTTCTTCCCAGAGCTTGGCGACGTCGCTGCTGGACTTCCATGCCGGCGCCGTGGCGGCACCCTTGAGCTTTTCCTGCACGGCCGGGGTTTCGGTGGCCTTCTTCAGCGCAGCTTCGAGCCGTGCCACAACTTCCTTGGGCGTCTTGGACGGGACGGACAGGGCGAAGTTGCTGGCCATGGGCTCGACGTCGTAGCCGGCGCTCTTCATGGTGGGAACTTCAGGGGCGAACGGACTGGGGTTGTCCTCAATGACGGTCAAGAGCTTGATGTCGCCGGACTTGTACTGGCCGAAAAAGCTGGAGACGCCGCCCAGGGCGAAGTCAGTCTCGCCGGAGACAATGGCGGCTACCTTGTCCGCGCCGCTGTTGTAATGCACGATGTTGAAGTCCAGCCCCAGCTGGTTTTCCAGGAGGCGAAGGTTGATGTGATCGTCGCCGGCGCGGGAGTCGGTGCCCACGGTGATCTTTCCGGGTTCTGCCTTGACTGCATCGAAGAGCTCCTTGATGCTCTTGTACTTGCTGTCCTTGTTGACGCCGATTACCACGGAGTTGGTGGCAAAGGCGCCGATGGGGGTGAAGCTGCTGCGGTCGAAGGCCGCCTTCTTGCTCGGGTCCAGGTAGCGGCCCAGAATGGACGGGATGTTGGTGTTGCCGAAGGTGAGTCCGTCCGCCTTGGCGTTGGCCACGTAGTTCAGTCCCACCACCTGGCTGCCGCCTTCCTTGTTGACCACCTTGACGTTGGCACCCAGGTCCTCCTGCATGACGGGTGCCACGATGCGGGCCAGGATGTCGTTGCCGGCGCCGGCGGCCGAGGGCACGATCCACTCAATCGTGGATCCCGCCTTGGGGAACTCAGCGGCTTTGCTGGAGGTGCTGCTGTTGGCCTGGCCTCCGCAGCCTGTGAGGGCGAGGGCGACGGCGGCGGTGAGGGCCGTGGTGGTCAGGGCAGTGAGTTTCTTCATTTCGCAAGCTCCTTTGGTGCGACGGGGGTGTGTGACTTCTTCTTCAGCATGGAAGCAATGAGGGGGCGGACGGCGCCGAACAGGATGGCGACCACAATGACGCCGATGAGGGTGAGGCTGATGGGGCCCTCCAGGAACACGCCGTAGTCACCGAGGGACAGAGCCAGTGAGCGCTGGAAGTTCTCTTCGAGCATGGGTCCGAGGATCAGTCCCAGGACCAGCGGCGTCAGCGGGACTTTGACGAGCTGGAAGATGTAGCCCAGGACGCCTGCTCCCAGCATGATCAGGATGTCGAACGGGCTGCCGTTGATGGAGTACGTGCCCAGGAACATAAAGGCCAGGATGGCGGCCATCAGGTAGTGGAACGGCACCTTCAGCACGGCAATCCACACCCGGGCGAGCGGGACGTTGAGGATGAGCAGGATCAGGTTGCCCACAATCAGGCTGGCGATGATGGCCCAGGCCACGTCCGGGTTGTCGCGGAACAGCAGCGGCCCGGGGATCAGGCCGTTCATGGTGAACGCGCCCGCCATGATGGCCACGGTGGCCGAGGTGGGGATGCCGAGCGTGAACAGCGGGATCATGGAGGACACGGCCAGGGCATTATTGGCTGCCTCCGGGCCGGCGATGCCTTCCACGGCACCCCTGCCGAACTCGGACCGGCGCCTGGACAGCTTCTTCTCCGCCGCGTAGGACGCCAGGGAAGTCGCGGCCCCGGGAGAGCCGGGGAGCAGGCCCATGAAGAAGCCGATCACCGAGCCGCGCAGGGACGGGAGCGCGGAGCGCTGCAGGTCGGTCCGGGTGGGCAGGAGCCGGGCCACCTTGAGCGGGCTCGGCACGCCGAGCGGGCCCTTCTGCGCCTGTCCCAGGACTTCGCTCAGGCCGAAGACGCCCATGACGACGGCCACCAGCCCCACGCCGTCGAACAGTTCCGGCATGTCGAAGGTAAAGCGGGCAATGCCGACGCCGGAATCGACGCCCACGGTGGCGATGGCCAGCCCTGCGGCGGCGCTCAGCAGGGCTTTGGCCGGGTTGGAGCCGGCGAAGCTGGTGATGAGGGCGAATCCCAGTAGCGAGACCAGGAACAGTTCCGGCGCGCCGAACTCCAGGGCCAGCCGGCTGAAGGGTGCCACCACCACGAACCCGATGACGCCGATGAGTCCGCCCACGAAGGAGGCCAGGGCGGCGATGACCAGGGCCGGGCCGCCGCGCCCTTTCTTGGCCATCTGGTACCCGTCGAGGGTGGTGGCAATCGACGAGGCTTCGCCGGGAATCCGCAGCAGCACCGCCGTCGTGGTTCCGCCGTACGCCGCACCGTACAGGATGGCTGCGAGCATGATGATCGCGGAGGTGGCGTCCAGTCCGAAGGTGACCGGGATGAGCAGCGACACCGCCGCTGCGGGGCCGAAGCCCGGCAGGACGCCCACCAGCATGCCCAGCACGCAGCCGAGCAACGCGAAGAGCAGGTGTTCCGGGGTGAAGACCGTGGCGAGGCCGCCCAGGAGCTGATCGAAACCCATGGCTTACAGCCCCAATCCGGCGAGGAATTCAATGCTGGCGGTGGGAAGGGCCGTGCCGAGCCATACCTCGAAGACCAGGCGGGACGCGAGGGCGGCTCCGATGGCCACCGCCACCGAGATCCACAGCTTCCGTTTGCTGACGAAGTAGAGGATGGTGCCCAGCTGCAGCGTCATGACCACGGTGTAGCCGAGGAACGGGAGGAGCAGGGCAGCGAGCAGGATGGATCCGACGATGATGCCCACCCTGGCTTCGGCAGGAGCCTCACTTGCAATCTTGCACAGGATTGCATGTTCGTGAGAGAGTGTCAAGCATCACAGGTTTGCCCGCAGGGTTCTCAAAGGAGAGTCATCTTGAGTTTCAAAGCAGTAGTGGCCAGCAGCGCGGTCCAGCTCAGCGCTTCCGAGGAACGCGTCATGAACGTGCTGATGGGGGACCAGATGTCCGGCATCACTGCTGCGGAGGTCGCGGACCGGGCCAAGACGCATGAGTCAACGGTGGTGCGGCTGGCCAAAAAGCTCGGCTACCGCGGCTATCCGGAGCTGCGGAGCGACCTGCGCCGGGACGAGGAAGCGACAGAGACCAGCGGGACCATCATGCGCGGGGAATCCGGCTACGACCTCTCGGCGTTTATTTCCGATGAAATCCGTGCCCTGAAACGCCTGCCGCACTTTGTCCCGCAGGAGGACCTGGAGGCGGCCGCGCGCATTCTTCACGAGTCGCGGACCGTCTACCTGTTTTCCAATAATGACGAACGGTCAACCCTGGATCTGCTGTCACGGCGCCTCAGGCGCCTCGGGCTGACCACAGTCATGCTCGCCCCCACCCCCAAAGACCTTGCGGAACGGTTCGTCAGTTTTGACGAAAACAGCACCCTGATTTCCCTGGCGCTCCGGGAGGCGCCCCGGCAGCTTGCCACGTTGACCGCCGAGGCCGCGCGCAGGGGAGGGAAGTCCATAGTGATCTCCGACGTCCCGGGTTACCGGTTCCGCCCCAGCCCGGACCACCTCATCGCCGCCCGGCGCGGTGACGACACCGAGTACCGCACCCAGCTGATTCCCGTGGCCTTGGCCTACGCCCTGCAGTTGGCGATTTTCCACCTCGACCCGGTCCGCTACCAGGCGGCCCGGGACAGCATCGATGACCTGACCCGGCTGTTCGGCGGGACGGACGAAATCCCCCTCCGCGCGTGAGCGCACTGGCCTGGCGGCGGGCGCTGAGCACCCAGGCCGTCCTGGCGCAGGCCGCATGGGTGGGTATCCGCCTGATGATCGGTTACCGCGCACTCGCCTTCGGCGCCGATCCGGTGTTCCTGGGGTTGCTTGCCTCCACGTTTGCGCTGCCAGCCCTGCTCGCAGCGCTGACGGCTGGCCGGATCGCGGACCGCCGGGGCGGAACCGGCATGGCGTTTATCGGCCTGATCTCGGCGGCAGCGGGAACGGGAATGCTGTTCGCCGTACCCGGGCTGCCGTTTCTTCTTGTGGCCAGTGCCTTCGTCGGGCTGGGGCATCTGTTGGTGATGGTGGGCCAGCAGACCTTCGTTGCCCATGTCAGCGTCAAGGGCTCCACGGACAGCGCGTTCGGGACCCTGACCGCGGCTGCCTCGATCGGCCAGCTGATCGGTCCGCCCGCCGTGACGTTCGTTGCGTCGCTAGGGGTTGCCGGCGGGTCGGCGCCGGACACCAACCTGGGCCTTCTCGTGTGCATGGGCTTCAGTGTGCTTGCCACCCCGGCATTCTTCTTCCTGCGGCGCACTGACAGCTCGCTCCGGAGGAAACGCCTGAACGTGAGCGCCGCACCCGCAAAGATCGGCGGCGTCCTGAAGACCCCCGGAATGTGGCGGTCCCTTGCCGTCAGCGGCGCGGTGCTGGTGACCGTAGACCTGATGTATGCGTTCGTCCCGGTCTGGGCCACCGAACAAAACATCAGCGCCACCGCCGTCGGGCTCCTGCTGGCACTCCGGGCCGCCGTCTCCGTGCTGAGCAGGCTGGGGCTCATGCGCCTCATTGACAGGTTCGGGCGGAAGGTGCTGCTGATCGCCTCGATCGCCGCGGCGGCAGTTGCACTGCTGGCCCTGCCGCTGACCGGGGTCTACGGTGCCATTGCCGTGATGGTGGGCCTAGGCCTGGGACTGGGCATACCCCAGCCCCTGACCATGGCCTGGGTGACCTCGCTGACCCACGCGTCACACCACGGCGCCGTCCTGGGCCTCCGGCTGACGGTGAACCGGTTTGCGCAGATCTCGCTGCCCATCGCCATGGGCGCCGCCGCCGCACCGCTGGGCGTGCTGGGGATCTTTTGGGCCAACGCTGCGCTGCTTGTCGGGGCCATCGTGGTGGTGGCCGGGTCCGACGCCGGAACCGGCACCGGTACGCCGGCGGTTGACCCGGCCGACGGCGGCTGAAACCGCCGCTCAGCGGACCCGCTGAAGGGCCGGCAACTGGTCCCCGATCAGCGCCAGATTCTGGATCACCGCCAGGCCGAACTGGGCTGTGTCGTTGGTGGACACTGTGGGGGCCTCGTCCACGGCCGTGAGGACATAGGGAGGTTCGATCCGCCGCAACGTGAATGCTTCCGCGTGGTTGAGGTGCTCCCCGCCTTCCGCGAAGCTGGTCCAGGCCCGCCGCGCCAGTTCAGCGTCCCCCAGCCGCGACGCTGCATAGGCGCTGAGCCGGCTGTGGGCCTGCGTCAGGTGGATTCCGTCCAGCGGCCGGCCCACCTCGGCAACTTGTTCTTCCGGCGTGGCCAGGAAGAGCCGGCAGTACTGCAGCCAGGCGCGTTCAAAGCCGGCGTCCGGCACCAGATCGATGAGCTCGCTGCAGATTTCCACCAGCCCGAACACCGCGGAAAGGTGCGAAACCAGGATCATGTCCCGGCCGGCGTCGAACCGTCCGGTGTCCAGGTTGTACAGCGCCTCGCCCGTGAGGAAGCCGTACTTCAGCGCGCCGATGTCCGCCATGGTGCCCAGCAGCCTGTCCCGTGACCGCGGGTTTCCGGTGCGTTCCCAGTCGGTGAGCCAGGTGGCGGCCAGCGATCCCCAGTCCGTCCCCAGCCCCACGGCCAGGGCGCGCCGGTCCGGGCGGTACGTGGCGCTGTCCGTGCGGACTTTCCGGGTGGGATCCAGGCCCAGGAAGTTCCGGTCGCTGTCCACGAGCTCGGTGAGAAGGTCACCGGTGCGTTCATCCGCCGTCAGGTAGTAGTAGAAGCGCCGGTAGGCCGGGGTGCTGATCCGCAGCTGCTTGGCGCTGCAGCCCCAGTGCTGCACGTTGTGCCGGGAGCCCAGGCCGCGCCACTCGCCCAGGTGGTAGACGTCCACTTCGCCGGTGTGCCGGGTCATGGCCTCCGCGAGGCGGAAGACGTCGGCGCGGCCGGTGCGGAGGTATGTGTACCAGAGCCACAGGTCGGGGGAGAGCTCCGAGTTGTCCCAGGCGTAGCCGCCCACGTCGTACCGCCAGGCGTGCCGGTCGAAGTCGTAGGTGTGCATCACGTCGCCGTAGTTCCAGAAACCGTACCAGCGGCGCTGTTCCACCTGGCCCTGGTAGAAGTCGACGAGGAAGTCCAGCTTGTCCTCGAGCGCGGCCCGCTCCGGGGTGCTGCGGTCCGCGGGCGCCCAGTCGCCGAACACGCCGGCCGAGTGCAGGTACCCGGGCGTGGCCTGCAGCATCGCAGGCGTCGATGCGGCGGCGGCATCGGCGGCGAGGGACGCGGTGTCCGGCGTGGCGTCGTAGGCAAAGAGCGTCAGTTCGTGGGTGCGGGCGATGCCGTGCGGGTTCCCGAAGCCAGGTTCGTAGTCCTCGTAGGTGATTTCCAGGCCCTCGAGCTGGTCCTCGAAGGTGTCCTGTCCCAGGCCGTCGTGGTAGAAACGCAGGTCCATGGGCTGCGCCTCGGGGGAGTAGAGCCACGCGGTCACCGATGCCCGGGCCGTGGCGGCGCCGCGGATGTCCAGCTGGCCCGGGTGGGACTGCCAGAAATCACGGATGCCGATGCCGAAACCGCCGCGCGGATCGCTGAGGGAACAGAACCCGGAGGCCCGCGTACCGCCGGAGATCCCCACCCAGCCGTGGCCCTCTCCGGTCCGCTTGCGGAGCTCGAAGCCGTCGGCGCTGAGCTGGGTGAGCGTGAAGTCGTTCCACGCCGGGATGAGGTGCAGCCGCTCGGACACCAGCTCGCTCCACTCCTCCAGGGGTGGCGTCGGCCGTCCTGCGAGCTGGGCGTGCCGGACGTCCTCGCCGGGATCGCGGCGCAGGCCGGTCAGGCCGCGCACCGCCTCGGTGAGGAAGCCGCCGTCGGCCCCTGCGATGCGCATGTGCCGGTCGTGCAGCTCGGATTCCAGCGGCACCGTGAAGCGGACGCCCAGCCCGGCAAGGAAGTCGCGGTCCGCGTCGCCGTCCCAGATGAACGAGTGGACCATCCGCACGCTGCGGGCGCCGGCGTGGAAGTAGAACCGGACCACGAACGGCAGCCAGCTGCGCCGCTGCCCGTCTGCGTCCGCGTGGTCCTGCCGATGGGTGCCCTCCAGCCGGACCACTGCACGGACCGGTCCGTATTGTTCAAGCACGACGGCGGTCACCTCGCCGGTGAAGGCCTGCCGGCTGACGCTGCCGGGGCCGTCCGGGATGCCGTCCTGAAGCAGGCTGACCAGCCCGGCGTCTTCAGCAACGACTGTGCCGCCGCGGGAGAGGGATGTGAACAGGGACGGACCGCTTCGGCTGATCACCATTTCCAACGTGCCGGTGGACACAGTGACGAGGTCGTCGGACTCCGTCACCGCAACCAGCGGTGACGGTTCGGGCACCGGCGGGGTGCCGCCGTCGGACGTCACCCGGTACTGCGCGGAGGGCGCATCGGTTGCCGGCAGCGCGACGCCGGCCCATTTCAGCGAGCCGTCCGGCCAGGTGGCGAGGGGCCAGGCCTGCGCGGGGACAGGCCGCCCGTCCGCGTCCGAGACCGTGATCCCGTCGGCGCCGGCAAGGGCACCCCGGGTGAACGGCATGCCCCAGGTGGTGCCGCCGGAAAGCTCTGCGGGGGCCTCGCCCTCGAGCCAGTTGAGTGTGGCGTAGGTCATCGTTGTCCGTCTCCTTAGACATGCTTTTGTATCGTTTCAATCAAGCCACCCAGCCCACCCCTCGAAGAGGCGGGGCGGGTTGGGTGGTGCGCAGAAAACGCTTTCCCATCATGTCTAACAGTCATCGACGGTACAAGTCAACGCTCTGTCACCGTCGTCGTGCCGCCGGCGTGAGTTCGTTGGCGCCATAGCTGTTGTCGTCGGGGTTGAGGGTGACTCCGGGCGCCACAAGCTCGTCGATGCGGTCCAGTACCTCGGTGGACAGTGTGACATCGGCGGCCGTCAGGTAGGACTCCAACTGCTCCATGGTGCGTGGTCCGACGATGGCGGACGTGACCCCCGGGTGGTTGATCACGAACGCGATGGCCAGCTCGATGAGCGTCAGTCCGGCGTGTTCCGCGAGCCCGGCGAGTTCTTCGACGATGTCGAGTTTTCGCTGGTTGGCCGGGCTTGTCATGTCGAACCGGGCGCTCGGACGCGCGGAAGAGGCGGGGGCGGACGCTGAGTCTTTGCGCCAGCGACCGGACAGCCAGCCGCCGCTGAGCGGGCTGTAAGTGAGGGTGCCCATGCCGTGGCGCTGCACCGCGGGGAGGATGTCTTCCTCGATGCCGCGGACCAGGATCGAGTAGGGCGGCTGCTCGGTGACGAACCGCTCCAGGTTGCGTTCGCGGGATGCCCACTGGGCTTCGACGATCTGGGATCCGGAGTAGGACGAGGAGCCGATGTAACGGACCTTACCTTGGCGGACCAGGTCGGTGAGGGCGCCGAGGGTTTCCTCAACGTCCGTATCGGGGCTGGGCCGGTGGACCTGGTAGAGGTCGATGTAGTCGGTGTTCAGGCGGCGGAGGGAGTTTTCGACTTCGCGGATGATCCAGCGGCGGGATCCACCGCGCTGGTTGGGGTCGCCTTCATTCATGGGCATGAAGAACTTGGTGGCCAGGAAGACGTCGTCGCGCCGGCCTTCAAGTGCCTGGCCGACGATTTCTTCTGATGCCCCGCCGGAGTAGACGTCGGCGGTGTCGATGAAGTTGATGCCCGCGTCGAGGGCGTGGTGGATGATGCGGATGGAGTCGGCGGTGTCCTTGTTGCCCCAGGGCCCGAACATCATCGCACCCAGGCATAAGGGGCTGACCTGCACGCCTGTGCGGCCGAGGGGACGGTATTCCATGGTGGTTCCTTCTCTCTGTCTTAAGTTGCTTTCACGGTATTCAGGCGTTCGGGATTGTGGGAGGGCACGCCGTTACCTCCCTTCGAGCGCCCTTACCGGGCGGCCTCGAACTGCGGGGCACGCCCCGCCGTCGGCTGTTTCGTGGTCCGGCGGGCGGCAAGATCGGCGGGCAGGATGAGGACGGCCGTCACGGCCAGGGCAAGGAACAGGAGGACACTGCCTGTGGTGAGGGCGGTGCTGACCTCTGCGGCCAGGTGCGCTACAGCAGAACCCGTGGCAGGGACGGTCGCTGCGGCCGCGACCGCGATGCCAAGCCCGAGGCAGGTGCCCACCTGGTGGAATGTGTTCACCAGGCCCGATGCCGCGCCGGCGTCGGCTGCTGGGGCGCCGATGATGCCGAACGAGGTCAGCGGTGCGAACGCCAGGCCTTGACCGGCGCCGATGAGGATCATGGGCAGTGCCACCGCCGTCAGGTATGCGGAGTCGACTCCCACCCTGCTGAGCCAGAACATTCCGGCGAGAGTGACCAGGATTCCTGCCGCGAGTGGAATGGAAGCCGGCATCCGCCCCAGCAGCCGCGGGATGGCCATCGCGACGGCGAAGTTGACCGCCGTCATGGGGAGGAAGCCGAGGCCGGCCTGCAGCGGGTCGAAGCCCAGCACTTCCTGCATGAACTGGGTGGTAAAGAAGAAGAACCCGATCATCGCCCCCAGGTACATGAAACGGGCGACGTAGGCGCCGGTGCGGCGGCGGCTCGCGAACAGCCGCAGCGGCATGATCGGCTGGGCCGCCCTGCGCTCGATCAGAACGAACGTCACCAGGAGCACGGCGCCGGCGCCGACGGCTGTGAACGTAGCCGGGGACGTCCATCCCGCATCGACGGTGTTGATGATGCCGAACACGAGAGCGCCGACACCCAGTGTGGCGCTGAGCGCGCCGAACACGTCGAAGCGGCCGCGGGACCGGCCCGTTTCCGGGATGAACCGCGGAGCGAGAAGGATCATCGCGGCGCCGATGGGAACGTTGACGAAGAACCCGGCCCGCCAGGAGATCCAGTGGGCCAGCGCCCCGCCGATGACCAGCCCCAGGCTGGCGCCGATTCCTGCGGTGGCACCGTACAGGGCGACGGCCCGGGTGCGCTCACGGCCCTCCGGGAAGCTCGCCGTGAGCAGGGACAGCGAGGCAGGCGCGACGATCGCAGCCCCGATGCCCTGAACGGCGCGGCCGGCGATCGCCCACCAGCCCGCCGGCGCCAGCCCGATCAGCAGCGACGCCACCGAGAACACCACCAGCCCGAACACGAAAACCCGCCGGCGTCCAAGCAGATCTCCTGCCCGGGCGCCGAGGAGCAGCAGGCCGCCGAAGACCAGCGTGTACGCATCCTGAACCCAGGAGAGCTCACCGGTGCCCAGCTGAAGGTCCTCCTGCAGGCTCGGCAGGGCAGTGAAGATCACCGAGTTGTCCAGCAGGATCATGAAGTAGCTGACGAGGATGATCGCCAGGATCGCTGCCCGGCGGGGAGCGGCTGTGGGTTCAGGTTTCATGCTTTCAATGCAACAGTGATTCCCTGCAGGCCGGGAGTCACTGTCCTTCCGGGTAATGCCAGTCCCTCCCTCGTTCCACCGACCCCGCGTAGCGTGGATGCCATGACACACAGCGACGACGTGCGGAAATTCCTGACCTCCCGCCGTGCAAGGATTACGCCCGAAGAGGCCGGCCTGCCGGTCTATGGCGGCAACCGCCGCGTTGCCGGGCTGCGCCGCGAGGAAGTCGCCATGCTGGCCGGGATGAGCATCGATTACTACATCCGCCTTGAGCGCGGAAACCTCTCCGGCGCCTCGGACAGCGTCCTTGAAGCACTCGCCCGCGCCCTGAAGCTCGACGACGCCGAAACGGCCCACCTTTTCGACCTGGCCCGCGCCGCCACCGCCGCTCCCCGGGTGCGCCGCAAGCGCAGCCCGCAGACGGTGCGGCCGAGCGTGCAGCGCGTCATCGATGCGATCACGACGGCGCCGGCCTGGGTCCGCAACGACCGCGGGGATGTCCTCGCCGCCAATGAGCTGGGCCGTGCGCTGTATCAGGACCTGATGGCCGAACAGACCACCCCGCCGAACAGTGCGCGGTTCACCTTCCTGAACCCGAAAGCGCGGGAGTTCTTCGCCGATTGGGAACGGGCGGCCGATGACATCGTCGCGGTCCTGCGGTCCACGGCCGGGAAAAACCCGTATGACAAGGACCTCACGGACCTGATCGGTGAACTCTCCACCCGCAGCGAGGAGTTCCGCACCCGGTGGGCCCGGCACGACGTGAAGTACCACCGCGCCGGCCGGAAGCGGCTCCACCACCCGATCGTTGGCGACCTCGACTTGAGCTTTGAGGCGCTGGAACTTCCTGCAGACCCGGGACTGCGCATCAACGTGTACACAGCAGATCCCGAAACACCCTCAGAGGACGCTTTGAAAGTCCTCGCCAGTTGGGCAGCCACCCAGCGTGAAACAACAAAGGCCCCGGTCAAGGAGAATAAATGACCCATTGTCCCTCCACTGTCCTGATGGTCGGTGCCACCGGCAGCATCGGCCGCCACGCCGTGGCCGATGCCGTCGTGTTCACCCACGGATCCACCACCGGCGAACGAGACGTGCGGGACAACGACTATGCCGGCGTCGCCTACGCCCAGTGGAAGCTGCGCAGCTTCACCACGGTCTTCAGCTCCCTGGCCCCGGACTTGGCTGGATCAATCGATGCAGCCGAAGACCTGGTGAACCTCCCCTTGGAGAGTGAGCCCGAAAGGTTCCGCCAGGACGTCGCCACAATCGCGGCAGGAAGCGTCAACGCCGGACACTGAATCGCGGCTCCTCCTCCGGGTGGCTAGTCCGCCTGGCTGCGGCCGGCCGTGTCGATGACGCAGAAGCGGTTGCCTTCGGGATCTGCCATGATCACGTAGTCCGCGTCGGCGGGCTGTTTGCTCCATTCGATGCGGGTGGCGCCGAGGCTGAGGAGCCGCTGCACTTCGCCGGCCTGGTCCTCCGTGTAGAGGTCCAGGTGGATGCGGGGCGGCAGGTGGACCGACGACGGGACACGGTCCAGCGAGATGCAGGTGCCCGCGCCGCCCGGTGGCTGCAGGATCACAAAGTCGTCCTCGGGTTCATGCCGCGGTTCGAAGCCGAGTGCGGCCTGCCAGAAGGCCATCTGGGCCTGGAGGTCGTCAACGCGGATCACGATCGAGCCAATGCTCAGCATCCGGCCAAGGTACACCGACTCAAAGAGCCCCGGCAACGCACTGGGGAATCTATCCGCTGCCGCCGGAGGAGGCTCTTGACCGTGCCCGCAGCGTGCGTAGCGTTGGCGCAATGGGAATCAATTCTGACAACCAGGACCTGGCGGCTTTCCCGGCTGCGCGGCAGCACAGGTTGCACCGGTGCTGGTGACCGAATCGAGAGTGGATGTTGCGGGATTGACGGGCCGTGACGTCACCGACTTCATGATGGCCTGCACCGATGAGCAGTACCGGAACTGGTGGCCGGGAACCCACCTGCAGCTCCACGTGCTGGGGCGGGCCAGCGCCGGAGTAGGAGATGTGATGCTCATGGACGAGTTCGTCGGCCGGCGCCGGTTGCGCCTGCACGGAGTCGTGGAAGCGGTCGAACCGGGACGCAGGCTCGTGTGGCGCTTCCGGAAGATCGTGCCGCTTCCGGCGAGCCTCTCCCTGGAGCTCACCCCGGTACCGGGCGGGGTGTCGGTGCGTCACACAGTCAGAGCCGGATGGCCCGGGATCGGCCGGGTGCTGGATCCGTTGCTCCGGATGTATTTTACGTCCAGGTTCATCACGGAACTGGATGCCCACGTCCGCACGGAGTTCCCCTTGCTGCGGGACTACCTCCACCCCGGTGCCCCGACCCGCGCCGATAACTGACTGCCAGCCTCCCTCCACTAGGCTGGCAACCATGACGCGGAAGATCACTGTCAGCCTGCCCGATGCCGTACTTCGTGAGTACCTGACGCCGCATCCGGACGTCACCGTGCTTGAGTGGGACTTCACGGGCGAGCCGCCGCAGCCGCAGATCGATATTGTGGTCCCGCCGTACATGGGCGGCACGAAGGTCCTGAAGAATCTTGAGGCGGTAGAGACCGCCCTGGTGCAGAGCCAGTCGATCGGGTACGACGGCGTGGCGGACTCGCTCCCTGCGGGCCGGGTGTTCGCCAACGCAGCAGGCGTGCACGAGACCTCCACTGCAGAACTGACGCTGGCCATGATCCTGGCCAGCCAGCGCGAGTTCCCACGGCTCATGAAAAGCCAGCGGGACGGGGTCTGGGACGCCCGGCCCACCGCCAGCTTGGCGGACCGCCGCGTCCTCATCGTGGGCTACGGCGGTGTGGGCAAAGCGATCGAGCAGCGTCTCCTTCCGTTCGAAACGAGCGTCACGAGGGTTGCCAGCCGCCAGCGCACCGATGAGAGCGGCGTTATCCATGGAATCGACGAGTTGCCGGAGCTGCTGCCGGAGCACGACATTGTGGTGGTCGGCGTTCCGCTTGGCGACGCCACCCGTCACCTCATCGACGACGATTTCCTGGCGGCAATGCCCGACGGCGCGTTGCTGGTCAACGTGGCCCGGGGCCCCGTTGCGGACACGGAGGCATTGGTCCGCCACACGGCATCCGGCCGGATCCGCGCCGCGCTGGACGTTACGGATCCCGAACCGCTGCCGCAGGACCACCCGCTGTGGGGCACGCCCGGCGTCATCATCACCCCGCACGTGGGCGGAGCCAGTTCCGCGATGCGGCCGAGGATGGGCCGGCTGCTGCAGCGCCAGATCGACCTGATGCTGGCGGGGGAGCCGCCGGTGAACGTGGTGCTGGGCGGCTGAGCTCCAGGCGGCGCTGCAGCTAGGCGTCGCTAAAAGAAGGGGCCGAGGAAAATCATGGAGAAGAAGCCCAGGAACGCAGCGAGCACCCAAAGGAGGCGCCGCTGTCGCGCCCGGTCCACCTGGTCCCGGAGAGCGTTGAAACGGTGCTGCAATTCGACCGGGTCAGTTTGCTGCCCGGGATTCCGGTGCCATGTTCGGGGCATGCCAGCCACGGAGGCGATCCGGTAAACCTGATCGACGGCGAGTACCGGCCGCAGGCTCTGGAGCCAACGCAGGAGTTGTCGGTCGGTCAGGACCTTGGCGCCATCCGGTACTTTCCTGATGGTTAGGTTCTCGGGAGCGACGACCACTACGACGCCCGCGACCTCGACCGGTGTGCCCGACGCAGCGCTCAACAGCTTTCCAGCGCGGGCCGCTTCATGGGCCGCGTTCGGGATATGCCGCTGCCTCTAAAGCTCCCCTGTACCACCCGGCTATTTAGCTCATGCATGCGACTGAGCGTAAGCCCTTTGAGGTTGCGAAAACTGCTGCGCCGCAGCCTTCCACTCTGACCAGACGTCATGCGGCCCCCGCCGCTTCCTGAATCCCCACGTGCGTCCCATTACTGCCGCCTTTCTTCGCGGACTGGCCTGAGCCGGAGCGGCGCACCCTCGGGAGGCGTGGCGGGGAACGCGCAGGTGAACTCGCCCCGGTAGCCAAACAGGAACCCCAAGAACGGATTCCGCACCTGCATCTGAATGGTGAAAACCCCGCGGGCGTCGTCGAAGCTCTCGTACAGGTCCGCCGTGCCCGTGAAGGCTGCGGGGAAGGCGAATCCGATGAAGCCTTCGTAGAACCGCTGGCCTGTCGACCGGAGATGCAGTGACCCGTCCGGCAACACTTCCAGGATGAGGCCGGTGGCCAGGTGCTGGTGGGTGCCGAGGTAGTCGATGATGCCCCCGGTCTCCGGACTGTAAACCATGGTGGCATCGAAGCGTCGGCGCTTGGACCCCGGCAGCTCCAGGGTGCGCACGAAGGTGACCGTAGGCCGGCCGAGACCATCAACATAAGGGTAGTTTTCGATGGTGAACGGGACGTTCTCGCCCTGGTCGGGAAAGAGGATGTTGCGGTACGCCCCGAGCCGCAGAAACGGAACCGTCCACCACGCCCCGCGGCGCACTTCCGAAAAGACTCCCCGGCCAACGCAGGCGTAACCGGCCGCGGTGTCGACGCCGAAGCGTTTCTGCAGCATCGGGTGGAGGCGGCCGAAGTCCCGCCCGAGCGCCTGCTCAAAGATGGAGGCCACGGCTACTCCTCACCCGCCGGCAGGCCGCCGCCACCCGGCGACGGAAGCGCCACAAGCGCGGACGGGGCACGTCCGGCCCGCTCATCCGGCGCGAGCCGCAGGCACCGCCGGGCCCGGGGCACCGTCCGGTGCGCCGGAAGGAAGCATGAGGCCATTGCCGCCGCGACGCCGACGGCGGCAGCCGCCCCGGCGAATGGTCCGGTCAACGCCCGCCGGAGTAGCAGGGCGGACGCCAGGAAACCGCCCGACCTGGCCACGGCGTCGATGATCCACCGGTTCCGGGAGTCTCCGGGGTCAAGGTCCCGCTCCGCCCACAACCGCAGGCGGTCAAAACTGATGGCTGTTGCCCAGCCCAGCGCGGGCCGGATCACCCGGCCGTCCAGCAGCTTTCCAAGGGTGCCCATCCCCGGCTGATAGTTGTAGTCGGTGATGAAGCGGACGCCTTCAGCCGTGGGGATGTACCGCCAGTAGCCCGAGCCCGGACCAATGGGGGAGAGCGCGTCGCGGGTGGTGAACTTCAGTACCGAAGTCGCCTGCCCGTCGGCGCGCCACCGGTGGCCCAGGGACGTCCCGGTGCCGCTGATGGTGTGGAACGGCAGCCGGAACTCATAACGAAAGCTGACAGGTCCGCCGTCGTCACCGTCCCTCGGGACGATCCGGGAAAACCGCAGGTCCCACCGCGGATGCAGGTCCGGATCCTGGCTGAGCGTCCACAGCCGCTCCATGGACGCACGAATGCCGATTTCAACATAGATCTGCCCGCGCGTGCGTGACAATTTCCCGCCTTGATGCTCCCCCATTCCAGCATCCTAAGACGCGGCGAATCACAAATGAGTTAATTGGCCGCCGCGTCAGGCGCTGGTGGCGTCCTGCACTTCGCCCACCAGTTCCTCGATGATGTCCTCCAGGAACAGCACGCCCGTAGTGTTCCCGTAAGCGTCGAAGACCCGGGCCACGTGGGCGCCCGTCCGGCGCATGGTGGCCAGGGCATCCTCGAGTTCGCCGCCGCCGAAGGCGGACGCGAGCTTGCGGATCCGCTTGGCCGGCACCGGCCGGGCGAACTTCTCCGGGGACGTCAGGTCCATGACGTCCTTGAGGTGCAGGTAGCCGGACGGCACGCCGTCGTCGTCGGTGAGAATGTAGCGGGAGTAGCCGTGTTCCGCCACCGCGCGCTGGATGTCCGCGGGAGTGGACGACGCCGGCAGGAGCACCATCTCGGTGATCGGCACCTCCACGTCCGCAACAGTTTTGGCGGTGAACTCGAATGCCGCCGTGAGCGTTCCGGTGGTGTCCGTGAGCATGCCGTCGCGGGTGGACTGCTCCACGATGTTGGCCACTTCGTCCAGCGTGTAGGCGCTGGTGGCCTCGTCCTTGGGCTGGACCTTGAAGAGCCGCAGGATGGCGTTGGCGATCCCGTTGAGCGTCCAGATCACCGGCTTGAACACGCGAGCCACCATCACCAGCGGCGGGGCGAGGATGAGCGCCGCCCGGGTAGGAACCGAGAACGAGATGTTCTTGGGCACCATTTCGCCCAGGACCACGTGCAGGAACGTCACCAGGAGCAGCGCCGCCACGAAGGCGATGATGCCGATGGCTTCGCCGGACAGGGAGGTCAGGCCCAGCGGTATCTCAAGCAGGTGGTGGATGGCCGGTTCAGAGACGTTGAGGATCACCAGCGAACAGACGGTGATGCCCAGCTGGCTGGTGGCCAGCATGAGCGTGGCATGTTCCATGGCCCACAGCGTGGTTTTGGCGGCCTTGCTGCCGGCCTCGGCCTTGGGCTCGATCTGCGAGCGGCGGGCGGAAATGACCGCGAACTCGGCGCCCACGAAGAAGGCGTTGACCACCAGGAGCACCACCAGCCAGATAATGCCGGGAAGGTATTCACTCATTGCTCAGCTCCGGGGGTGAGGTTGTCGACGAGGCGGTCATGCGGACTTTTGGGGGCTTCCTGCGGATCGTCCGGGGTGAAGCGGAGACGCTGCACCTGGGTGCCCGCCACGCGTTCCACGCGCAGTGTGCCCCCGTCGATAGTGACTTCGTCGCCGAGTTCCGGGATGCGGTCCAGTTCGTCGGTAACGAAGCCGGCGATGGTGTCGTACTCTTCCCCGTCGGGAACCGTGATGCCGGTCCGGTCCAGCAGTTCGTCCGGGCGCAGCGAGGCATCAAAGGTGGTGGACAGGCCCGTGCGCACCACACCGACCTTGGCGCGGTCGTGTTCGTCCTCGAGTTCGCCGACGATCTCCTCCACAAGGTCTTCGAGGGTCACGATGCCGGCCGTTCCGCCGTGCTCGTCGGACACGATCGCCACCTGGAGGCCCTGCTTGCGCAGCAGGACCAGCAGGGTGTCCACGCCCATGGACTCCGGGACGCGGAGCGGTTCGATCATGAGCTCCGCGGCGCTGACGCTGGCCCGCGCGGCCAGGGCCACGGCGAAGGCCTGCTTGACGTGCAGAACGCCCAGGACGTCGTCGCGGTCCCTGCCGATCACCGGAAAACGCGAGTACCCCGTGGAGCTGGCCAGCGTGACGATCTGCTCCGCCGTGTCATCGGCGCTGACCGCCGTCATGCGGACGCGGGGCGTCATGACGTCCGCCGCGGAGTGCTCGGAGAAACGCAGGGTGCGGTGCAGCAGCACTGCATGGTCGACGTCGAGCACGCCTTCCAGCGCCGAGCGCCGGACCAGCGAGCTGAGTTCCTCGGCGCTGCGGGCGCCGGACAGCTCTTCCTTCGGCTCGATGCCGAAGGACCGGATGATGCCGTTGGCCGTGTTGTTGAACAGCAGGATCACGGGCTTGAAGACGGCGGTGAACAGGGCCTGGAACGGAACCACCACTTTGGCGGTGGCCAGGGGGAGGGCCAAGGCGAAGTTCTTCGGGACCAGTTCGCCGATCACCATGGAGAAGATCGTGGCCAGGAAGATGCCCGCGACGGCGCCGATCCCCGGCACCACTGCCGCAGGCAGGCCGGCTGCCAGCAAAGGTCCGCTGAGCATGCTGCTGATGGCCGGTTCAAAGGTGTAGCCGGTGAGGAGCGTGGTCAGCGTAATGCCGAGCTGTGCCCCGGAGAGATGTGTCGAGGTGATCTTGAGGGCCTTGATGGTGGGTGCAAGGCGCTTCTCGCCGCGGGCCTGGCGGTTCTCAAGGTCGTTGCGGTCCAGGTTGACCAGCGCGAACTCGGAGGCAACGAAAAATCCGGTGCCGACCGTAAGGACAAGGCCGATACCGAGCATGATCCATTCATACATTCGGGCGCCCCTCTCCCGTGGTGGCCGGCGAACCGGTCAGAAGGTGGAGGGGCTTGGGCATATGTGAAGGAGGGTCATCCATAATGCCGTTCAGTCTACGGGTCGCCGCTATACGGACTGGGCGTGTGCGCCGTAGGCGAAAAGTGCGCGCTCCATTTTCGGTCCGCGCACCCATCCGCCACCCCGGCGGCAGCGAATGGCTGGTAAGTCCTGCGGTAATCGATGACGTCCGGCCATGATGGGGAGGTGGAGCAATGCGCGATGGTGCATCCCGGCTTTCCTCCGCCCTGCGGTCACTTCTCCTGGGTGTGCTGCTCGCGGCGGCCTGGGTCATCTTCGGAGCCGTCTCGGCGCAGGCTTCCAGCCTGTTGCCGCCTGTCACGGACACCGTCACGTCTGATGCCGTCTCTGACACCGCCGCGGTTGAGCAAGGTCCGCTGGCTGCGCTCGCAGAGCCCGTTGCCGTCGTGGCAGCGCCGCTGGCGCCCCAGGTCCAGGCCGTCACCGAACCGGTTCTGGCTCCCGTGGATGCCGCGCTTGCTCCGGCCGCGGCGCCGGTGACCGCCGTCGTCGAGCAGGTCACCAGCGCGGTGGCTCCGGTCACGGCGCTCACTTCCGCCGCCGTCGCCCCCGTAACGCTAACGATCGCCGAAATCGCGGCCCCGGTCACAGGCCTGGCGGCTGATATCACGGCGCCCGTGCTGGTTACGGTCGGTTCGGCTGCCGGTGATGTTGCCGCGGTCCCCGCCGTCGTCGGAGTTTCCGCGCAGCCGCCCGCTCCGGGGTCCGAACCGCAGAACCCCGCACCGTCAGCGGGTACAGCGTCCGGCGTCCTGCTGACTGGTACGCAGGACCGTGCAGCCTTCCGGCCGGCAATGTCCGACGGCGGCAGCACCGTTGTCGTGGCAGCGCCGACTCCTGCTCCCGAGCGTCCCGCAACGCCGGCTCCCGCCCCGCCGGCGACAGTCCCGACGGGTTCCGGCTCGTTGCTCAGGACGGGCGGCGACGGCGGATCCGGCGTCGCAGCCGATGTTCCGGCCCTCCAGTTTTCCTTGACGCAGATCCCGCTCAAGGATGTCCGCAACTCCTCCGACGAGCTACCCGGCTCGGTCAGCCTGGAACACGGCTTTTCCCCCGACTAGTGGGGCCGGCACCGCGCCCTTTCGCGCGGACGGCAATCAGCTGCGCACTCACTGTGCCTGGCTCATCTCACTAGTAAGGAAATCAATTCTCATGAAATCTTTCGTACGCACCACCCTGTGCAGCGCCGTGTTCGCCGGCGGAGTGCTCATCCTCGGCGCAGGCGCAGCCTCCGCCTCCGATTCCACCACCACGACGTCGGACCTTGGCCTCGGCTCGGGAACCCACATTGGCCTGAACCTGGGCGCCAGCCTGGATGCCGCGGCTTCCGCAGCGTCTGAGGGCTCGGTAGTGAACGACGGCGGGTCCTCCACCTCGGGGCACGGCACCACCGACGGCAGCGTCGTGTCGGATCTGAGCGCAGGCCTGGGCCTGAACCTGGACGCCGACGCGAACCTGCACACGGCCACCTACACGGTGACGGACGGGTCTGTTGTTAACGACGGGTCTGTAGTGAACGACGCCGGGTCCTCCTCTTGGAGCGAAGACTCCGCCGAGGGCAGTGTTGCGTCGGATCTGAACGCGGGCCTGAACCTGGACGCCGATGCGAGCCTGGATGCTGCGGCCACCGCGGTGTCTGAGGGTTCTGTTGTGAACGACGGGTCTGTTGTGAACGACGGCGGGTCCTCTTCTTGGAGCGAAGGTTCCGCCGAAGGCAATGTTGCGTCGGATCTGAACGCGGGCCTGAACCTGAACGCTGATGCGAGCTTGGATGCTGCGGCTTCGGCGGTGTCTGAGGGTTCTGTTGTGAACGACGGCGGGTCCTCCTCTTGGAGCGAAGGTTCCGCCGAGGGCAGTGTTGTGTCGGACCTGAACGCGGGCCTGAACCTGGACGCTGATGTGAACGTGGATGCTGCGGCCACCGCGGTGTCTGAGGGTTCTGTTGTGAACGACGGGTCTGTTGTAAACGACGGCGGGTCCTCCACCTGGAGCGAAGGTTCCGCCGAGGGCAGTGTTGTGTCGGATCTGAACGCGGGCCTGAACCTGAACGCTGATGTGAACGTGGATGCTGCGGCTTCCGCGGTGACTGAGGGTGCTGCTATGAACGACGGTCACAGCAGCCTCCTATAACCACGCAAGTCAGTCTCCGGCCATGAACTTGGCTGACTAACGGAGTCGGGGTGCTGTCCCAGGGCAGCACCCCGACTTTCGCTTTTAAGCGGCCTCAGTACGGTGAGAAATTGAGGTTCCGTTGAGAACCAATTTTCCTGACGGAAGATTGCGTATTCCTTTTCGAATATTTTCCGGCTGCTTGCGTTCCGGTTGAAAAACTCGAGTCAACAAACAAATTGACTAATTCGGGTTGGAGCAACAAGCCAGTGTGTGACAGTTCGAATTCCGTGCCCGGAACTGCGGGTGCCGGTCTTCTGTGATTACGGTCCTCATCCCTGCGCATAACGAAGCCGCAGGTATTTCTGACACGCTTGAATCCCTCAAATCCCAGACTCTCCCGCCGGACAGGGTGGTGGTTGTCGCTGACAACTGCACCGATGCCACCGAAGCGATTGCCCTGGCACTCGGGGCCGAGGTGATCCGCACCGTGGGAAACACGGACAAGAAGGCGGGTGCCCTGAATTTCGCTCTGGAGGGGCTCCTGGCCGGAGCAGAGCCGGAAGACATGGTCCTGGTCCAGGACGCAGATTCGCAGTTGAGCCACGACTTCATCGAGCGGGCAACCGGCCATCTGGCGGCCGACCGGCGGCTTGGTGCCGTAGGAGGAGTCTTCCGCGGTGCGAAGGGCGGCGGCCTCGTGGGTCACCTGCAGCGGAACGAGTATGCGCGGTACGCGCGGGATGTGAAGCGGCTCCACGGCAAATGCCTGGTAGTGACGGGAACGGCGGCGCTCTTCCGCGTCCGGACCCTGCGGGACGTGATCGCTGCGCGGCTCGAGGGCACACTGCCTCCCGGCAACGGCAGGGGAGGCGTTTACGACACTTCCGTGCTGACCGAGGACAACGAGCTGTCCTTTGCGCTGCTGACCCTCAAGTACCGCATCAAATCTCCGGCCGACTGCACGCTTGTCACGGAGATCATGCCCTCCTGGCGTGAACTCTGGGCGCAGCGGCTGAGGTGGAAACGCGGCGCGGTGGAGAACTGCGTCCAGTACGGCTGGACCAGGGTCACCTGGCCGTATTGGGGGCGGCAGGCCCTCTCCGTGACGGGAATTCTGGTGTCGTTGGCCTACGTCGGAACGGTGGCTTTTGCACTGGGCACGGGAGAAGGGCTGCACATTCAGCCGTTCTGGCTGGCCGTGACCGGTGTCTTCGTGATCGAACGGGTAGTGACTGTGCGGCTGCGTGGCTGGAAGTACATGCTGGCCGCCGCAACGATGTACGAACTTCTGATCGACCTGTTCCTTCAGGTAGTCCACGCGAAGGCCTACGTGGATGCAGTCTTCAACAAAAAGAAAGCTTGGTAACCCTATGTACAACAATCCTGCTGCTCCTGCAGCCGCTGGTGTCGGAGCCGGAACCCTCGCGGCAACCGGAGCCGGTGACCTCTTCTGGTTTGCCCTGGCAGCCTTCGCCCTCGTGGCGCTCGGGCTCGCCATCAAGCGCATCGTGCCGGTCAGGGCGAAGTAACTCCAGCCTGAGCTGACCGTGCGGGTGGCCGGGATTCACCAACATCCCCGGCCACCCGTCCGCGTTCGCCTCAGGTGACCACGCTGACCGCATTGGAACAGGCTGCCGCATCGCAGACCTTGTAGCTTGTGGTGGCTCCGCCCTTGAATTTGTTCACGTAGCTTCCCGTGTTGGGGACGGTTTTCTGGGTGCCGTTGATCCAGAGTGTGACGCTGGCCCCTGTGGCCCCGGTCCAGGTCAGGGTGGTGGAATTGACGCCCTTGGCCTTGGTGGTGGCTGCAGACAGCTTGATGGGCGACGCCACGACAGGCGGCGTGCCAACGGCCGGCGTGAACGAGAAGTCGCGGATCACCACGGACTCGGGTTTCACATGCTCGGGATCTCCGCCACCCCCGCCTGTGACCCACAGGTTGAAGTGGATGGCTTCTTTGGCCGGCAGGGGAACGGTGCTTCCCTGAAGGACCGTTCGCTTGAGCAGCGTGCCGCCGTACCCCTCTCCGGCGAAGGTCTCGAACGTGATCTTGCCCGGCTCCCAGACCATTCTGTGGGTGAGGACCGGGTCATTCGTCGTATCGAACACCACGGTGTTGTTGCCCTGGCCCGGCGGCTTGGACGCATCAAACCAATAGCCGTGCGCCTGCGTGACGGGCCAGGATTCGCCGTAGCTTGCGCCGCCGCCCCAGGCGGATGCCTCGCACAGGTCTATTTCGTTGTAGCCCGGGGAGGCCAACGGGTCATACGTGAATAGGCATCCCCACACCACTTCCTTCTGGAGGCTGTTGACGTTTTTCGCCACTGTGGTGCTGTAGGTGCCGTAGCCGAATCCCTGCCGGGTGGACTGGAATTCAGCCCCAACGGGTGCGCTGCCGGTTGGATTGGTGAGCGAGAGCGTGACGTATCCGTCGCCGTCGGGATTGCTGACGTTGGCCGCGGCGAAAGCCTTGTTGAACTGTGGCGCGCCGCCCCAGAACCGCTTTTCCCAGTTGAACCCCTTCCAGGCAAAGCTGCCCACGGGCCCCGGGTTCGGGTCCATGGGGGTGGTGTCGGCGGCGTGGGCCGGAGTTGTTGCGCACAACATGACCAGGCTGGCAGCTGCCAGCATTGCAAGCGGCCGGTTGAGCCAAACTGCTTTTGCGATGCGAGACCTCGAGGAAACCATTAACGCCCCTTACATTTGCGCTGACCAATGCAGCGCCGCGCCCCCAGTGAGCACAAGATGATCATCATTCAGGCCGGTTTGGTTGGCAATAGATGAATGCCGATATTTATTTTTGATGACGCTCAATAAATACACAATTTTTACGCAATTCCGAGTTGAGGAATTAGTGATATTTCTGCATCTGGAAACGAACGAGAATTTCTTGGGGGATTGATGGTTACGCGCGGCTTGGCTGTGGTGGTTGACGGCGACGGTCGTAGCAGGGCATCCCTGGCGGAGTTGCTGGTCCAGTCGGGATTCGAAGTAGTGGCCGCAGCGTCCGGTGCCGAGGGGGTGGCTGCCGTCCGGCGGCATGATCCGGTCCTGGTCACCGTGGAGCTGGGGCTTCCCGACTTTGACGGCATCGAAGCCTCCCGCCGGATCCGGACCTTCAGCCATGCCTACGTGATCCTGGTGGGCGCCCTGGCGAGCGAAGCCGATGCGCTGCTGGGACTCGAAGCCGGTGCTGACGACTACCTGGCCAAGCCGTTCCGTCCGCGCGAGCTCCGGGCAAGGGTTGCTGCCTTGCTGCGCCGGCCGAGGCGCCACGCGCTGGTGGACGCTGCGCAGTGCGCGGCAGGACATTTCGTCGCCAGGCCCGCAGGTGCCGAACTGCCCGATCCGGCTGCCGCCGCTCCCCGCGACGTTGCCGCAGCCGAGGAACGCGCGGCCGGGTCCGGATGGGATTTTGAACACCGCGGCCTCGCCCTGATGGACAGTACGCGCGCAGTTTCGGCAGACGGACGAGCCATTGATCTCACCCGCACCCAGTTCGAACTGCTGCGCGCACTGCTCCAAAGCAAGGGGGCGGTGCTGACCAAGGGGGGACCTTGCCCGTCATCTGCGGCACGAAGCCCCTATTCCCGGGAGCCCCGTGACAGCCCGGGACGAACGCGTGCTGGAAGTGCACATGGGCAACCTGCGTAAGCGGCTGGGCGACAGCCCGCGGTCGCCGCGGTGGGTGCAGACCGTCCGGGGAGTGGGATACCGGCTGACCCCCCAGTAGCTCCGTCCCCGCCGCAGCTCCGGCCCCGCGAGGCGGGTCTTTTGCCCCTGCCCGGCCCATGTGTGCAGGCGTGTACTTGAAGTGTCAGCCCGCTTTGGGCACTACACCGCAACGCACGGGAGGTACCGTCATGTCTGATCTGTTCAGGTGGTCACCGTTCCACACCAACCGCTGGCTGGATACGTTCCGCAGCGGCCCGTTCGATCTGCTGCGCCGATCCCCGTCCGAAATGATGGACGCCATGGACAGGGTCTTCCAGCAAGGCAGCCAGCCAATGCCGATCCGCGTCGAGGAGTACCTCGACGGCAACACCCTCGTGGTCCGGGCCGAAGCGCCGGGGCTGGATCCGGACAAAGACATCGACGTCTCTGTTGTTAACGGTTCCCTCCAGATCCGCGCCGAACGCCGGGAGGAGAAGGAAGAGAAGGAAAAGGACAGCTACCGGTCGGAGTTCCGCTATGGCTCCTTCTTCCGGTCCCTCCCGCTGCCGCCGGACGTAAAAGAGGAGGACATCAAAGCCTCCTACAAGGACGGCGTCCTCGAAGTACGCACACCGGTTCCCGAAAAAGAGTTGTCCGAGTCCACGGGGAAGAAACTTCCCATCACGCGCGAATAGCCGCCGCCGAACTCGCCGTCGAACAGCAGAGTGGCCCGGCTAGCCGTTACTGTGCCTGGCGCAGCGGGGCATGTTCCGCGGCTTCGGGCAGGCGTAATGTCTGGGGTAGGAGGCGTTGCGCGCGCACGATTTCTCCGGACGGTCCCTCCTCTTCGATTGTCCGGTGACTGGCCGGAGGACGATCCATGGCTAAGAAACTTCCACTGGATGAGCTCTCCGGTGCCATCGGCAGGATCCGCCGGCTGCTTCTGACCGAGGAGAAGGTAAGCACCGCCGTCGAACTTTTGGCGAGGGCCATCAAAGATTCCGTGCCGGGTACTATCGGGGCGGGGGTGTCCGTCCTGGACTTGCAGGGCCGCAGGACCAGTCACGGATCCACGGACAGGGTGGTTGCGGAGGCGGATGCGCTGCAGTATGAGCTCGGGGAAGGGCCGTGCCTGACGGCGTGGGCCGCCGAGGAAACCATACTCGTGGACGATATCCGCACGGACAGCCGCTGGCCGCGCTGGAGTGAGGCTGTCAGGGGGCTGCCCGTCCGCTCGGTGGTGAGCGCAGCCCTTGGAGCGGACAAGGAATGTATCGGTGCCATCAAGGTTTACGCCGCGCTTCCGTCCGCCTACACCCCGGCGACTGCGCGGCTCCTGGAGCTGTTCGCCGCCCCGGCCGCGACGCTGCTTTCACACGTGCAAGCCAACGAATTGCCGCAGCAGATCAGTGAGGAGCTTCATGCAGCCCTGGAGAGCAGGGACGTGGTGAACCGGGCCTGCGGGATCCTGATGCAGCGGCACGGGGTCACGTACGAGCGTGCGTTGGAGGACCTCATGCACCACGCCCGGCAACGCAGGACGACCCTCGCCGGGGCCGGTGCCGAAATCATCGCCGCGCTACAGGCCGGCAGGAACTAGAGGCGCCACTATGGGCTTCGATCTGAACGAACCCGAACAACGGCGGAAGCTCCGGGCTGCCCTGAAGGCCTCGGACCTCACGCCGGGGGAACTCTGGCTGAACTATTTCAGCATTGGCGGCGGCGTGGGCGAATACGAAGTCGAAGCGTACCTGCAGGGGCTGCTCTCCCTGCCGCCGATCCAGCGGGACCTGCTGGCAATGGCCGCCAACGAACTCATCGAGGCCATCCCCCGCCTCTATGCGCCGTACTCCGATGACCCCGACCTCGCAGAACGCCGTCCGGAGCCCGGCCGGGAATCCGCGCCTGGATCGGGCCAGGATGCCAACGCCAACGCCGACGCCGCCGCCGACGCCGCCGGCGATCACGACACCCACGGCAGGCCGGGGCCGGATGAACAGGCCGACCCGCCCGGAGACGAATAGCAGTCCCGCCGGACGGCCGTTGCCCAGCTGCGGGCTGACATTCGCGCGGTGCCGAAAGTAAGCTGGAAGCCTAAGCGATGAACCAGACGAGTGGAGGCTGACGACGATGTCCGGACACTTCGAATTGATCAGCGTGCCCGACGGCGGGTACAGGTTTAAGCTGCTGGACAAGGCCGGGGAACTTGTGGCGATCTCAGTAAAGTTCCCGACGAAGAAGGCCGCCGCGGCGGGGATCTACCGCGTTCGCGAGATCGCCGGGACCGGCCTGATCCATGACCTGAGCACCAGCCGCCGGAGCGAACCATCCCACCGGATCAGGCCCTCCCAGCCGGCACAGGTCCACAGCGGAACCCATGCCTTCCAGGCCCGGGGAGCCCACAGCCTGCACGCTCTGCGGGAGCGGGCACAACTGAGCAGCGCCAGCCGCTGACGCGAGCCACGTCGGCGCCTACAGCGAGACCCGGCCGCTCACCACTGAGCGGCTGACCCCGCCGACCCAAATGCCGTCGTCGTCCGCCGTGACGGTCAGCAGGCCGCCGCGTCCCAGCGCTGTGCCTTGCTGGACGGTGTAGCTGCCGTCCACCACTCCCTCGCCCAGTAGCCATTGCGCCAGGCCGGCGTTGAGGCTGCCGGTTACGGGGTCCTCGGGAACGCTCAGACCGGGAACGAACGCCCTGACCTCAAAGTCCGCAGGTCCACCCTCCGGGTAGCTGCCGATGACGCCTACGCAGAGCTGGTCCATCAGGGCGAAGTCGGGCTGCAGCCAGAGCACGGCCTCGGCTGATTCCAGCCGGATTCCCAGCCAGCCCGGGCCGTTGTCCACCCAGTTGCTGCCCAGGACCTGGCTCGCATCGATGCCCAGGCTGGCGAGGGCCTGTTCCAGCACCGCCGGTTCAACCGGACCGGAGCGGGCAAGCGGCGGCGCCGCGAAGGCGAGATCGGTGCCCGTGCGGCGGATTTTCACCAGCCCTGCCTCGCATTCCTGCACCAGCTCCCCGTCACGGCGGGGCTGCCCGCCGTTCTCGAGCCACGCGTGCGCCGAGCCCAGGGTGGGGTGCCCGGCAAACGGCAGTTCGGCCGCGGGCGTGAAAATACGCAACCGGTAGTCGGCCTCCGGGTGCGAGGGCTCCAGAAGGAATGTGGTCTCCGAGAGATTGGTCCAGTTCGCGAAGCTCTGCATCTGTTCGGTGGACAGGCCGTGGGCGTCATGGACGACGGCGACCGGGTTACCTGCCTTGGGCCCTGGGGCAAAGACGTCAACCTGGGAGAAGGGATATTCGTTCACTGCGGTGGTCATGCTGGTCATAGCAACCAACCGTAGGTGGCCGCCGTGCAGCGGCACCATAGCCGATTCCGGAAAGTGGCCTTGTTCAGTCCTGGCCCACCAGCCCGTCCCAGGACCATTGCGGGATGCGGAGCCCGTCGGGCACGTCGTCCGGGGACCGCTCGTACCGGGACATCGTGGTGGTCGTCGCCCACGCGAAGTAGTCGTGCAGCACCTTGCGGAGGGTGTTGCCGCCGGTGAGCCCGACGTCGGTCAGTGCCTGGTCGAAGCAGGCGATGGCCCTGCGGTCCATCTCCTCGTGAGGCCCGTTGCCGCTGTGGATCCGCACCACCGATGTCTCGTCGCCGTACGAGACCGAATAGCTCGGCGGCCCGCCCAAAGCCTCCGCCCAATACGCGGCGAGCCGCTGGCTGTGCTCGGGATGGAATCCGTGGCTGAACGCATGGCTGACCACGTCGTCGGCCATGACCCGGGCATGCCAGGCGTTGGCCAGCGTCAGGAAGAAGCCGGCGTCGCCCGCAGCCTCATAGACCGTTTGCATGCTGCAACGATGGCACGGCCCGGCAGTGCACGGAAGGGGCTTCCCGGCCAGCGGCCATGAATCGCACGTGACACGCTTCGCCCTGAGAGGAACCCGGTCCGCTCGCAGCTTCCGGTCGTAAACTGGCCTTCGAATCTGATTGCGCGGGCTCCGGAGGAGCCCTCGCGGCGTGAAGTGGAGTCCGGATGCTCTGGAAACTGCTCGTTGAATACCTGCGGCCGCAGCGGCGGCTGCTGATCGCCGTCGTGATTTTCCAGCTGGCGCAGTCCATCGCGTCCCTGTACCTGCCCACGCTGAACGCGGACATCATCGATGAGGGCGTGGCCAAGGGGGATACCGGGTATATCCTCCGGGTGGGCAGCCTCATGCTGTTCATCACCCTGCTGCAGATCGCCTGCGCGGTGGTGGCCGTGTATTTCGGGGCGAAGGCGGCCATGGCCCTGGGCCGGGACCTGCGCGGGGCCATCTTCAGCCGGGTGGGGGAGTTCTCCGAGCAGGAGGTCACTCGCTTCGGGGCGCCGAGCCTCATCACCCGCTCCACCAACGACGTCCAGCAGGTGCAGCAGCTGGTCCTGATGTCCGCCACCATGATGGTGGCCGCGCCCATGCTCAGCATCGGCGGGGTGATCATGGCGGTCCGGCAGGATGCGCAGCTGTCCTGGCTGATCGCCGTCAGCGTCCCGGTGCTGCTGGTGGCCGTCGCGCTGATCATCACCCGGATGGTGCCGCTGTTCCGGAAGATGCAGGTGCGGATCGACACCGTGAACCGGGTGCTCCGCGAGCAGCTCACCGGCATCCGGGTGGTGCGGGCGTTCGTGCGCGAGGACATTGAGACCGCCCGCTTCGGCCGCGCGAACGAGGACGTCACGGACACCGCCCTCCGGGCCGGCCGGCTGATGGCGCTCGCCTTCCCCGTGGTGATGCTGGTGCTGAACGTCTCCAGCGTGGCGGTGATCTGGTTCGGCTCGTTCCGGATCGAGGACGGCTCCATGCAGGTGGGCACGCTGATCGCCTTCCTCAGCTACCTGCTGCAGATCCTGATGTCCGTCATGATGGCCACGTTCATGGCGGTGATGATCCCGCGCGCCGCGGTCTCGGCGGACCGGATCGGCGAGGTGCTGACCACGGAGTCGAGCGTGCGGCCGCCGGAGCATCCGGTCACCGCCGCCGCCGGCCGGGGCGGTGCGGGCAGCGGCGAGATGGAAATGCGCGACGTCGGGTTTGCCTACCCGGGTGCCGAGCAGCCGGTTCTGTCCGGCATCAGTTTCACTGCCCGGTCGGGGCAGACGACGGCGATCATCGGCAGCACCGGGTCCGGCAAGACCACCCTGGTGAACCTGCTGCCGCGGCTTTTCGACGCCACCAGCGGTTCGGTGAAGTTCGACGGCGTGGACGTCCGCGAGCTGCACCCGGACCAGCTGTGGGGGCACATCGGCCTGGTGCCGCAGAAGCCGTACCTGTTCTCCGGCACGGTGCGGAGCAACCTGCTCTACGGCAAGCCGGACGCCACCGAGGATGAGCTGTGGCGGGCGCTCACCACCGCGCAGGCTCAGGACTTTGTCCGCGAGATGGAGGGCGGCCTGGATGCGCCCATTTCGCAGGGCGGCACCAACGTGTCCGGCGGGCAGCGGCAGCGGATCGCGATCGCCCGGGCGCTGGTGAAACGGCCCGAGCTCTACATCTTTGACGATTCGTTCTCCTCGCTGGACACCGCCACGGACGCCCGGCTGCGGCAGGCGCTCAAGCACGACACCTCCGGCGCCACCCTGGTGATCATCGCCCAGCGGGTGTCCAGCATCGCCGACGCGGACCAGATCCTGGTGCTGGACGACGGCAGGATCGTGGGGCACGGAACGCACGATGAGCTGCTGGGGACTTCGGAAACGTACCGCGAGATCGTGTCCTCGCAGCTGGCAGCGGAGGAGGCGGTATGAGCGGGCGAAGCACCCCGAGCCGGACGGAACCGGCCCCGGAAACCGGGACCACCGCCGTCGGACGTCCGCCGCGTCCGCCGATGGGGCCAGGCCGCGGAGGGCCGTTTGCGGGGATGAACATCCCGGCGGAGAAGGCGATGAACTTCTGGCCGTCGGCCAGGCGGCTGCTGGGCACGCTGCAGCCGGAGCGGCTCTGGCTGGTGCTGGTGATCGCGCTGAGCGTCGCCGGGGTGACGTTGTCCGTGATCGGGCCGCGGCTGCTGGGCGAGGGCACCAACATCATCTTCGCCGGCATCGTGTCCAAGCAGCTTCCGGCGGGGATGACCAAGGCGCAGCTGATCGCGCAGCTACGGGCGGCGGGGGAGAACCAGAAGGCGGACATGCTCAGTGCCATGGCGCTGACGCCGGGGACGGGGATCGACTTCACGGCGCTGGCCAGTGTGCTGCTGTGGGCGCTGGTGCTGTATGTGCTGGCGTCCGCGTTCATGTGGGTGCAGGCGTACATTCTGAACGGCGTGGTGCAGCGGACGGTGTTCCGGCTGCGCGAGCGGATTGAAGCGAAGATCAACCGGCTGCCGCTCCGGTATTTCGATTCGATCCAGCGCGGCGAGCTGCTCAGCCGGGTGACGAACGACGTGGACAACATTTCGCAGAGCCTGCAGCAGTCCATCAGCCAGGCGGTGATGTCGCTGCTGACCGTGCTGGGTGTGCTGCTGATGATGTTCCTGCTCTCGCCCACGCTGGCGCTGATCGCGCTGGTGACCGTTCCGCTGACGCTGGTGACGACGGCGATGATCGCCAAGCGCTCGCAGAAGCTGTTCGTGGCGCAGTGGAAGCACACCGGCGAGCTGAACGGCCAGATCGAGGAGACCTACACCGGGCATGCGCTGGTGAAGGTGTTCGGCCGGCAGCAGGAGGTGGGGGAGCGGTTCCGGCAGAAGAACACGGAGCTGTATGAGGCGAGCTTCGGCGCGCAGTTCATCTCCGGCCTGATCATGCCTGCCATGACGTTCATCGGGAACCTGGTGTACGTGGGGATCGCCGTGGTGGGCGGCCTGCAGGTGGCGTCCGGGGCGATGCAGCTGGGCGATGTGCAGGCGTTCATCCAGTACTCGCGGCAGTTCACCCAGCCGCTGGCCCAGCTGGGGTCCATGGCCAACCTGCTGCAGTCCGGGGTGGCGTCCGCCGAGCGGGTGTTCGCGTTGCTGGATGAGCCGGAGGAGTCGCCGGAAGCCGCAGGCTCCGTTCCTGCCGGCGGGCGGGGGCGGCTGGTGTTCGAGAACGTCTCGTTCTCCTACTCGCCGGACAAGCCGCTCATCTCAGACCTTTCGTTGGTCGCGGAGCCGGGGCAGACGGTGGCGATTGTCGGCCCCACCGGGGCCGGGAAGACGACGCTGGTGAACCTGATGATGCGGTTCTACGAGATTGATGCGGGGCGGATAACGCTCGACGGCGTGGATGTCACCTCGGTTTCCCGGCGCGAGCTGCGCTCGCGGATGGGGATGGTGCTGCAGGATACGTGGTTGTTCGGCGGGACCATCCGGGACAACATTGCGTACGGGCGGCCTGATGCGACTGAAGCCGAAATTCTGGAGGCGGCGAAGGCGACGTACGTGGACCGGTTCGTGCATTCGCTGCCGGAGGGTTACGACACGGTGCTGGAGGACGAGGGCGGGAACGTGTCCGCGGGCGAGAAACAGCTGCTGACGATTGCGCGGGCGTTCCTGGCGCGGCCTTCTGTGCTGATTTTGGACGAGGCGACTTCTTCCGTGGACACCCGGACCGAGGTGCTGGTGCAGAAGGCGATGAGTGCTTTGAGGAGCGACCGAACTTCTTTTGTGATTGCGCACCGGCTGTCCACCATCCGCGACGCCGACCTCATCCTGGTGATGGAGGCCGGGCAGATCGTGGAGCAGGGGACGCACGCTTCACTGTTGGCCGCGGGCGGGGCCTACGCGCGGCTCTACGAGGCGCAGTTCGCGGCTCCGGTAGCGGAGGTTTAGGGATACCCCCGCCCTCGCATGCCGCCGGGATGAGTCGGTTGGGCTACCATCTATTGGTTAGTTCAGCGTGTAACTAGGCGGTCGAAGGAAATCCTGATGAATGCATATGGTGCAGGCGACGGCTATTGGTATCCCTCGGAGCAGGAGCATAGAGCTGCTGCGGTTGCAGTTCTGAACGCCCTTCGTGAGTACAGGGCCTCTGAAACCGCCATGAGGCGCCGGACGCGTTCCTCCATGGAAATGGGGGAGTCGGACCTTCTCGCCCTGCGCTACCTGCTGGAGGCCGACAAGGCCGGCGTCGGCATTCAACCCAAAGAGCTTGCGGCCCGCCTGGGCATGACCTCGGCATCCATGACATCCCTGATTGATCGAATGGTGACCGGGGGATATGTCACCCGCGAAACGCACCCGTCGGACCGTCGGGCCATCCTTCTCCGCCCCACCCCGGGCGCGGACGCGGAAGTCCGCCAGACCCTTGGCAAGATGCACCAGCGCATGATCGAGGTTGCCGAATCCCTCACGCCCGAGCAGGCTGCCGCTGTCACGCACTTCCTTCTGGCGATGCGGGACGCGGTGGACACGCTCGACAGCGAGTCGGGCCAACCCCCTGCTGGACATCCAAATAAAACTAGGTAGTCTAGCTAGGTACTTGGCTAGCTATTTAGGGATGGATCACATGACCGCTGTGGCAGAACGGACAACCTCCAGCTTTCCCCTTCAACCCCGCGCCCTTCCCGGGCGGGCCGTCAGCTTCACGGGGGAGTTCAGCGATCAGCTCCCAGCCGGCCCGGAAGCGTCAGCAAGCCACGAGACAGCACACGGGGCGCCGTTGCACTGTGGCACCAGAATGACGCCATCGCTGGCTCCGTCTCCCTCGGTGCCCTGGGCGCAGACCCACACGGACATGGGGGAATGGGTCTGCGCCTGCGGCTTCCGGCAGGACAGCTTTGGACTCGAGTTGGCAGTCGACCCCTTGGCCGCGGTTCACGCAGCGGGGGCACGCCTTGAGACCCTCCAATGGGAAATGGATGCTGCGGAGGCCGCATTTGCCTCCGCAGTGAAAAGCGCCATGGCTGCCGGGGCCGAGTCCACTGCCATCGCCGCCGAAGCCGGACTCACGCATGCCGAGCTTCTCGAACTGCTCCAGTGACGGCAACCCTGATCCGGCCGGCGGCAGCTGCCCGGCTGGGCGTTGCCGGGGGCGGGCGCCGCGCGCTGGAGCGGGGATACCGGGTTGGAGCACTGTTGGGGCGCGGCGCGGAAGCTGACGTCTATGAGGCGACGGACCTGCTGAGCGGCGGATCTGCGGCTCTCAAGATCTTCCGGACCGGGACCGTCCATCCCGACTCGCCGTTCAACCGCGAGATTGAGCTCCACGCACGCCTGCACCACAACAACATCGTGCGGATCAAAAGGTATGGCCGTATGCCGGCCGACGGCGGCACAGGCTCGGGCCGGAACTACGTCGCGGCTGAACTCGCCGCGGGGACCGATCTCCGAAAGGCAATCCACGACGGGCCGTTGGACCCCGCCGACGTGACGGCGTGGATGGGCGGAGTCGCTTCGGCCCTGTCCTACATCCACCGCAAAGGCATCGTGCACAACGACGTCAAACCCGCCAACATCATGGTGAGCCGGACTGATGGCATGTCCTCCAAGGCCGAAGCCAAACTCATCGACTTCGGAATTGCCACCAGCTCCTGGCACCGCCCGAACACGGACGTATCGGGCACCCCGCACTACCTGAGCCCCGAGGCAGTCCACGGACAGCACACCACCAGCGCCAGCGACATCTATGCCCTTGGCCTGGTGATCTTCGAAAGCCTCACCGGCATCAAGGCTTTTCCCGGGCCCGCCCTGGAATCGATGGTCGCCCGAACCCTGCGCTCACCGCGGCTTCCCGCCACCGTCCAGCGGCGCTGGTCCCGGCTCCTCCTCGCCATGACAGACGCGGACCCTGCCCGGCGACCCAGCGCCGCTGAGGTGCACCGGACGCTCCACAAGATCAGCCGGTAGCCGGTCGTTGGAAGGCGGTAGCCGGTAGCCGTAGTCCTAAGCCGGTTGGCGTTATGCCGGTGCACCCGCGAGGTGGCCGGCCGTGAGGTGGCCGGCTGTGAGGGGCAAGCGCTGCCCGTTGATCTGTTCTGCCTCCAGGCCGAAGATCCGCTGGACAGCGTCGGCAAGGACACTGACATCGGTGTAGCCCGGAAATTTCCGTTCCGGCTGGGCTGCGCGCACCCGGTCATCGACCAGAGCCTTGACGACGAAAACCAAGGCGGCTGAGTGCTGGGCGGAGTGGGGGCTTTCGTTTCCTCCCTGCACCCGACGGAATCCGTCGGCCACGGCCAGGGTCCATGCCTCGGCGGCGGACTTGACGGCGGCATAGGCGGCGCCGCCCGCTGTCGGCGAGGAGGCGGACTGTGCGGAAACGACGGCCAGGCGACCTACAGGGGAGGCAGCCAAATCGTCGTAAAAGGCGCGGCTGGTGTTCCTCAGCGTGGTAAGGACGCTGGTGTGCAGGAACTCCCAGTCGTCATCCGTCTGGTCTGTAATTTCGGTACCGCCTCGCCACCCTCCGACAAGATGGATAAGGCCGTCCACGGGACCCAGATCGGTCCGGACGGACGCCGCCAGGTCCTCAACAGCTTGCAGGTCCGCGAGGTTGCAGACATAGCCCGTGACGTTGTCGTACGCTCCCGCGAGCTCCTGCACCCGGTCCTCAAGAATGTCTACGGCGGCCACGCGTGCCCCGGCTTGCGAGAGGGTGCGGACTACTGCGACACCGGCTGCGCTTGTCGAACCGGCGACGACGACCGTACGCCCCGAGAGGTCCTGGCTCATGCGCCCGCCTCGCCCTCAGTCTTGACAGGGCTCTTACCCGTGATTCCTGCAGTTGAGTCAATAACAGGGCGCATCTTCTTCTCCAGTGCTTCGTAGAACATCGACAGGGGGAATTCGTCATCAAGGATCTGGTTCGTCAGATCCCGGGGCGGGCCGTCGAGCCTAAGGGCCTCCGGTCCCTTGGCCCACACGGAGGCGGGGTGGGGGGTGAGTGTTTCGGCGACGAGCTCGTAGGCAGCCAGCCAGTGTGCGGTCTTCGGCCGGTCGATTGAACGCCAGTAGAGTTCCTCGATGCGGAGACCCAGCTCGACGACCACGCCGGCGACGTCCTTCCAGTCGATGCTCAACTTTCCATCAGTCCAGTGCAGGACCCGGTGCTGGTGCATCCATGCGAACAGCAATTGGCCGCCCACGGCGTCGTAGTTACGGACCCGGTTCCCGGTAATCGCGAAGCGGAAAACCCGGTCGAAGATCACGGCGTACTGGACCAGCTTGGCGTGCTTGCGGGCGTCCTCGGATGCCGTTTCGTCCCGCTCGATGAGGACTGATTCGCGGAAGGCGGTCAGGTCGCAGCGGAGCTCCTCCAGGGAGTACAGGAAATAGGGCATTCGCTGTTTGATCATGAACGGGTCAAAGGGCAGGTCTCCGCGCATGTGGGTCCGGTCATGGATCAGATCCCACATCACGAAGGCCTTCTCCGTGAGGTGCTGGTCCTCCAGCAGTTCAGCGGCGTCAGCCGGCAGGTCCAGGGAAGTGATGTGGGCAGCCGCTTTGAGGACGCGACGGAACCGGGCAGCTTCGCGGTCCGCGAAGATACCTCCCCACGTGAAGGAAGGGGTGCTCCGGACCGCTACGCTCTCGGGGAAGAGTACTGCGGAGTTCGTGTCGTAGCCGGGCGTGAAATCAATGAAGCTGATGGGGACGAACAGCTTGTTGGAGTAGTTTGTTGCCTCCAGGTCAGCCACGAATGAAGGCCAAATGACCTCGATGAGGACGGCCTCGAAGTAGCGGTTGGTGCTGCCGTTCTGCGTGTACATGGGAAACAGAACCAGGTGCGGCAGCCCGTCGATTCGCCACTGCTCGGGGTGGAAGGCTACCAATGAGTCGAGGAAATCCGGTACGGCGAAGCCCTCGGAGGCCCACCGCTGGAAGTCCTGCACGAGCAGTTCAAGGTAGTCCGCATCGTGGGGGAGGTGGCGGCGCAGATCGTTGATTGAGTCCGTGATGATGCAGACATTCCGGCGGGCGTGGTCATGGTCAGCGGATTCCGGAACGGAACCGTCCTGCACTTGAATTTGCTGCAGCCCGACGACGGCTGCCTTCAGGGCCTGCCATGCGGGGAGCGCCTTGAGGTCTTCTGCCTGGATGGTTGTCACTTCAGGGTTTGCTAATACAGACATGCTCGTTCCTTCCGTTGAGGGGATTCCTGAAGAAGCTAGCAGTGCGTAAGCATCCGTGAAGGATTCTTCCCGTATGAATAAGAAATACTTTTGCTTGTCGATTGTTCTTCAGTGCTATGCCTCCGCCCAACCTTTGGCTCGGGCTGTTTTACGGCATCCCAGAAACCGCGCATCACGATGGCGAGGTAGCGATATAGGGGCGAGCGGAGGTTCGCTCCGGCCACTTGTTCCAGCAGTGGCATTGGCTGTCCTCGGCTTATCGACGCGCCATACCAGATCATCAGGGCTGCTTAGTCACTGAGCGATGCCAAATCAGCAACTCTTGTGCTCAGATTGGGTTGCCACCGCCCATGCGTAAGGACTTGACCCGTCGGACGTGCAACATTCGCGACGCCAAATGGCGCCTCCTTTGCCTGTGTTAGCTTGATCACCATCCTTCCGGCCCGAGGGCTTCGGAAGGCCCAAAATTCACCGCAGCTACCCTTTTCGGAGGCACCATGGGACTTGGCTCCCAAACGCAATTAAGTGATCGGGCTATTGATTTCGAAGAAGAAATCAAGCCCGATGGAACAGAGGGGTCTTCCCTTGCGATAGCGGCAGATCACGGTTCCGGCGAATCCACCAACGAACTCAAGCGCGGGCTAAACCACCGCCACCTGCAGATGATCGCCATCGGCGGTGCGATCGGTACCGGGCTGTTTGTGGCCTCGGGCAGCACCATTTCCCAAGCGGGTCCCGGCGGGGCGTTGGCCGGCTACGCGCTGGTCGGGCTGATGGTATTCCTGTTGATGCAGTCACTGGGCGAGATGTCCGCCAAAATTCCGGTTGCCGGTTCGTTCCAGTCCTTTGCCACCCGTTTCGTCTCCCCGTCCTTTGGGTTCGCGATCGGCTGGAACTATTGGTTCAACTGGGCCATCACGGTGGCCGCAGAGCTGGTCGCGGCCGGAATCATCATGGACTTCTGGTTCCCGGGGGTTCCAGGGTGGGTGTGGGCAGGGTTCTTCCTGCTGGTGCTGACCGGGCTCAATGCCCTCTCGGCCAAGGCCTTTGGTGAGTCGGAGTTCTGGCTCTCACTGATCAAGGTCAGCGCAGTGGTGCTCTTCCTGATCGCCGGCGTGCTGATGATTTTCGGCATCCTCGGGGATAACTCTCCGGGACTGAGCAACTGGGAAAACCGCGACGACGTGTTCCACGGGGGCTGGGTCTCGATCATCTCGGTCTTCATGGTTGCCGGGTTCTCCTTCCAGGGCACCGAGCTCGTAGGAGTCGCCGCAGGCGAAGCGAAGGACCCGCGCCGCGAGGTGCCGAAAGCTATCCGCACTGTCTTCTGGCGCATCATGCTTTTCTACATTGGCGCCATCTTTATCATCGGCTGCCTCATCCCGTTCACCGATCCGAGCCTGCTGGCCTCCGGTGAGTCCGATATTGCATCATCGCCCTTTACCCTGGTCTTCTCTCGTGCCGGAATTGCCTTCGCGGCGGCCTTGATGAACGCCGTGATCCTGACCGCAATCCTGTCCGCGGGCAACTCCGGACTATATGCCTCCACCCGGATGCTTTACGCCATGGCCCATGACGGCATGGCCCCGAAGATCTTCGGCCGAACCAATACGCGTGGCGTGCCGATCGCGGCGTTGCTCGCGACGGCGGCCGTGGGACTCTTCGGATTCCTCTCCGCGATCGTCGGGCAGGGTGCAGCCTACTCCTGGCTGCTGAACATGTCGGGCCTATGCGGCTTCATCGTCTGGGCGGGAATCGCGGTCTCCCACTACCGTTTCAGGCGCGGCTTCCTGGCCCAGGGAAACAAAGTCAGTGACCTGCCGTACAAGGCATCCCTGTTCCCCATTGGCCCGCTGCTGGCCTTCGCCCTGCTCATACTGGTCATCGCGGGACAGAACTACGAGGCTGTGCTTGCCGGACGGTCCGTGGAGGTGCTTTCTTCCTACATCGGGCTGCCAGTCTTCATCGTTCTGTGGCTGGGTCACCGCTACATCACCAAGTCCAAAGTAGTGCCGCTGCTCGAGATGGATCTCACGGCGCCTAAGGACGTCGAGGACGAACCCAGGGTCGCCACCCACTAACGAGGCCAGAATGAGGGGAGCCGGGTGAGAGCAGCACCCGGCTCCCGTCTTCGCCGGGAAGGATTATGAGCCCGGCACCCGCAGCACCCCAACCGCGGCCACCAAATACGGCACGGGATCCGGATCCGTCCCCGCGGCCCACTGCATCCAGGCCTCGAACGTGGTGCCCATGAACGCGGCGCACAGATACCCGGCAACGTCCTCGCCAAGACCGGCCGAAACCAGATATGCCCGAGCCCGCTCGCGCTGCGGCGCCAGGGACTCGTAGCTCCGGCTCGCCAGTTCGGGATGTTCAGCGATCAGCCGCAGCCGGCCGCGGGTGACCGCTAGGTCTGGCAGTACGGCAACCCCGGCGACAGCCACCTCGCGCAGCCCGGCCAGGACGTCGCCGCCAGTGGCGCCCGCGGCCGCGCCCCCAGTGCGGGCTGAATCCAGAACCCGCCCCGACACCTCGACCACCGGCTCCATGCCGCCCCAGATGAGCTCGGCTTTGCTGGAGAAGTAGCGGTACAGGCTCTTGCGTCCGATTCCGGCCTCGCGAGCGATGTCCTCCATGGAGGTCTGCTCGTAGCCGCGCTCGGCGAACAGCCGCAGCGCGATCGCGGCGACGGCGTCGGGATCAATCGTTACGGGGCGACCGGTGGAGCGAGGAACGGCGGTCTTCACATCATCCGAAGGCATCCCACCAGTATTCACCCTTACGTAATGACACAGAGTGTCATAAGGTGGATTCCACCTCAACAAGCAACATCTGGAAGGACATCATGGGCAACGAAGCTACGTGGCAGGAGACCACCACCGGCGGCCGGTTCGCCGGCAAAATCATCATTGTCACCGGCGCTGCCTCCGGCATCGGCCAGGCCACCGCCCTGCGCATCGCCAAGGAAGGCGGCCGCGTCATCGCCGCCGACATCAGCAAGGAACGCCTGGACGCCCTGGTGGAAGAAAACAAAGGACTGGACCTTGTCCCCGTGGCCGGCGACATCTCCACCGAAGAGACGGTGGCCGCCGTCGTCGCTGCCGCAGGGGGACGCGTCGACGCCCTGGCGAACGTCGCCGGCATCATGGACAACTTCGCCCCCATCCACGAAATCGACGACGACCTCTGGGACCGCGTCTTCCGGATCAACGTCACCGCCCTCATGCGCCTCACCCGCGCCGTGGTGCCGCTGATGCTCGACGCCGGCACCGGCTCCGTGGTCAACGTCGCCTCCGAAGCCGGGCTGCGCGGGTCCGCTGCCGGCGCCGCGTACACCGCGTCCAAGCACGCCGTCGTAGGCCTGACCAAGAACTCCGCCGTGATGTACGGGCCCAAAGGCCTGCGCTTCAACGCCGTGGCCCCCGGCCCCACCATCACCAACATCGTGGCGAACTGGGGATCCCAGCTCGCGGCCGAACGCCTCGGCCCGCTGATGCAGGCCACCGTCCCCACGCCCGCCACCGCGGCGCAGCTCGCCGCCTCCATCACTTTCCTCCTCAGTGACGACGGCACCAACGTGAACGGCGCCATCCTCGCGTCTGACGGCGGCTGGTCGGCGCTGTAAAGCACCTCACGCAAACTCAAGCGGACGACGGCGGGACATCCCGCCGTCGTCCGCTCATCTTCTGGCCCTGAATTCGTGCTGAGGGTTCTCAGCGCTGCTGTTCGGCCATCCACTTCCACAGGCTGACACCTTGGTGCGACGGGTCGTTGCGGGCGGGGTAGATCCACGACCAGTGCCCGGGGAAGTTGTACCCGTCCCAAGTGACGTTCTGGTACAGGCTCATGATCGACCCGGGGATCAGCTCATGGGCATGCACGGTATTGGCCTGCGGGTCGACGGTTGTGTCGTCGGCGGAGGTGATCAGCCAAGTAGGGGTATCGATCGCGGCAAGCTGCGCGTCGGGCACCAGGGGGCCGTTGGAGTTGAACGGGCCGACAACGGAACAGATTGGCACCGCGGAGGCGAAGGCGCTCGGGTTCTCGACCACCATCTTCAGTGTCATGTAGCCGCCGTTGCTGCAACCCACCACGTGGATGCGGTCGCGGTCCACCGAGTGGGCCGCGCATACTTCCTCGATCACCGCCGAGATAAGAGGTGCGTAGCGGGGTCCATCCGCCAGCCAGTAGGCGGGGCACTGCGGGGCGACCACGTAGGCGCCGCCGAAGAGATCCTGTGCTTCGTCGGTCGTGAATCCGAGCGCGCCGCGATTGGCCCGGAGCGGGGTTTGGTTGTCGTAGTAGTTGTATCCGCCGGTCAGCAGTCCGCCTTCGCCGCCGCCGTGCAACCACACAATGAGTGGACGCTTCTGGGAGCGGCCCCGCTCCGGGGGAGTGAACAGGCGATAGTTGAGGCCGGAGGCCGCCACGTGGTGGGAGAAGGCATCCACTTCGGGGTCGATGAGGGCGCCCTGCGTGAAGGACTTGATCTGAGGCGCGGCCCTTCCGTGCTGGGGGAGTGGCTCGACCTGCGTGATGGTGTATTCGAGGTCAAGCATGACGTTGCGGCCGGCGCTCCCTATGTAACCCAGGGTGGCGCCGCCCAGGACGCCCTCGCCGTGCTCGAGTTCGAGGACAATGCGACCACGGTTGTCAGCCCGCGCCGCGGTCACGGTCCGGTCCATGTCGTACGCCAAGGTTCCAGTCAGGGGGTTGGTGCCGCGAGCGTGGACGTTGAATGCGGTGGTGGGCAGATCGCCCTCCTTCACGCCGCCCTGTCGGGAGGCGTCGATGGTCACCGAGGTGACCTGCTCCCCGCTGTCGAGCACGTCCGCGTGAAGGGTGAAGGGCACGGTGCCAGCGGACGGGCTGTTGGCTTCACCGGCGGCGAAGGCCGCGGTCGGAGCGAGGCCGGCGACCGCGACGGCGGTGCCAGCGGCCAGAAACGTGCGGCGGGACATAGGGGTGATCAATGGGAACTCCTTTGTTCGGATGCGGCATGGGTAGATCTGGTGGATTCGAGAATCGTGGGGCAAGGCCGCCCCACGGCCTCGAGGTGACGAGACTAACACCGGGTTGTTTAGCTGTAAACAAGTTTGCTCATAAACTTCTCGGTTGCGTGCCCGTAACGGGGCAAGCCGGGTGACAATGGAAACTCCTTCGCATAGGAATCAGCGAGACCTGAACTCCGCTATCAGCAAGAGGGGAAAACCATCGAGAAGCACGACCGGCCGAGTCCGCTCACTCCACCTGGGGCTGTCAGGGAACCGCTAACCGGGTCCATAGACCCGGAGAACTTCACGCCAAGACTTCTGGCGTTGCTGTCCAACGCTCTTGTTTGGCGAGAGTCGCAGGAGCTCCGGCGACAATTCCAGCTGGGTACAAATGATTGGCGAGTCATCTCGGCCCTGGCCAGTCGCCCCGGCGCATCAGCAACAGAGGTTACTGAATTTCTCGGACTCAACAAGGCCGTCGTTTCTAAGAGCGTCAACACCTTGCTCGAACGTCAGCTGTTGCTGCTGATCGACGGGCCGCGCGGCTCACGGCCCATGTACCTGACTCAAGCGGGCGCGGAGATGCACGACGCCATGCTTCCCATCTCAATGCGCGGACAAGAGATCATTCTGGCCGATCTCTCCAGCGGCGAGGTCGAGCAACTCAATCTCTTACTGCGGCGCATGCTCGAAAAAGCCCGGGAGCTGCAGCCGCTCGAGAACGAGGCGAACCTCTGAATCGCAGCATGCACCACTAAACGCAAGCCGACGACGGCGGGAGGTCCCGCCGTCGTCCCTCCAGGCCCAGGCGGCAGGAAGAAGCCCCGCTAGACTCGCCTGCATGGGGGAAAACAACGCATCCGGGGACCATGGAATACCGAAGCCGGCCCGAATCTCTGCTGCCATCCTGCCCGTGGTGGGGCTTATTGCGGTGCTGGTGGGTTGCTTCGTGGCATGGAACAACGCCAATGCCACTTTCGGCTGGTTCGCCTACGCTCCGCTGAGCAACGAGGTCTTCACCGGGAACGGCATCGCGTTCGTCAGTCAAGGGACGCAGATCGGCTTGGCGGTCGCAGTCACCGGACTGCTCGTCCTGGCGTTCTGGGCCGGATACAGAATCGGTGGAAACGCCAAGCCGACGAACTGAGCGAACCGTAGCCCTTCCGTTTCGGGGGCAGCTACTAAAATCCGTTCAGCTTCGAGCGCCGCTGCCGGGGACTTTCTGCTGAGATGCGCTCCCGCCAAGCGGGCGCTTGCTGCCCGACGCCGCCCAGGCCCTTGACGGGGCCAGCCGCGGGGCCCTGGCCGGTTCCAACGACCGCGACGACATCAGAGCGCCCAAAATTGTAGCGCAACAATTTTTTGTCCAAAACGCTTGTGACCTGCGTCATTGGAGCGCTACAGTTTTCCTCAGCCCTAGTTTGTATTGACATATGTACGTCAGAACATGAGGGATTTCTGGTCACTCCACCTGCATCAGTCCAACGAAGAACTTTCAGGAGAAGCACATGAACAAACTCGCCAAGACCGCCGCCATCAGCGCCGTGGCCGCCCTCGCACTCGCCGGTTGCTCGGCAGCAGGGGCCGGCACGGAATCGGGCAGCGCGGGCAAGGAAAAGATCGGCATTGCCCTCCCGGCCGGCAACCAGACCTTCTGGACGGGATGGCAGAACGCAGCCCGCGACGCCGCCGCGAAGCTCGGGGTGGAAGCCTCCTTCTCCGACGCGAAGGGTGACGCCAACACCCAGAACGACCAGGTCAACAGCCTGCTCGTCGGCGGCGCGAAGGGCATCATCATCGCTTCCGTGGACCCCAAGGCCAACGCCTCGGTGGCCCAGGCGGCCTCCGACGCCGACGCCGTCCTGATCACCGGCAACCGCACCCTGGAAGTTCCGTACGGCGGGCTGGAGGGCGCCAACCCCCGCGTCCACGTCGGCTTCAACGACGTCGCCATCGGCAAGATGCAGGGCGAACTGGTGGTCCAGGCCTGCAAGGACATCAACCCCTGCCAGGTAGTGCTGCAGGAAGGAACTCTGGGGTCCACCCCGCAGATCGAACGGTCGGCGGGCCTCATGGAAGGCATCAAGGGGGCAGCCAACGTCAAGATCATCGACAAGCAGTCCAACGACTTCGACCCCACCAAAGCGGTCGAGGTCACCCAGACCCTCCTGCAGAAGCACCCCAAGGTGGACATCATGCTGGCCCAGACTGACCCGGAGGCCGTCGCCGCCGCCCGAGTCATCAAGGAGCAGGGCCGCCAGGACGGCATCAAGGTGATCGGCATCGGGGGAAGCATCGAAGGCACCGCGGCAGTGCAGTCCGGTGAACTGTACGGAACCGTCTGGGTGTCCGCGAAGCAGGACGCCACTGCCGCCGTCGAAACGCTGGTGAAGATCCTCCGCAAGGAACAGGTCACGACGGCGACGCTTGGCGACCGCCCCACCGTTGAGGTTTCCGCCGTCAAGGTGACGAAGGAAAACGTCGGCCAGTACCCGGGCGAGTGGTGACACCCGTGCCTGCCACAACAGAAACACCCCGTGTGTCGGCGAAGGGCATCCGTAAGCTCTTCGCCGGCGTGCCGGCCCTCAAGGGAATCGATCTTGACCTGTACGCCGGTGAAGTAGTCGGCCTGCTCGGCGAAAACGGCGCAGGCAAATCGACTCTGATCAAGGTTCTCTCCGGCGTCTACCGGCCCGACGGCGGCACCATCGTCATCAACGGCACGGACACCCACTTCAAGGAACCCTCCGAGGCCCTCGCCGCCGGCATCGCCACCGTTCACCAGCACTCCATGCTGGCGGACAACCTCACCGTCGCCGAGAACCTGGTGCTGGGCAAGGAACCCGGCACCAAGGGCGCGAACTTCTGGATCCGCAAGCGCGAAACCCTGCGCCGGGCCCAGGAACTCGTGGACCGCTCCGGCATCGAGCTGCCCCTCAAAACCCTGGCCGGCGACCTCACCGTTGCCCAGCGCCAGCGGGTCGAGATCCTCAAGGCCTCCAGCGAGGCGGGAACCTTGATCATCCTGGATGAGCCCACGGCGGCCCTGAACCCGGACGAAGTGGACGAACTGTTCGACGTCATCCGCAAGCTCAAAGCCCAGGGGATCCCCGTGCTTTATGTGAGCCACCGGCTTGATGAAATCCCCCGGATCTGTGACCGCGTGGTGGTGCTGCGTGACGGGTCCTACGCCGGTGAACTGGACAAGGAACACTCCGTGCCGGATGAAATCATCCCGCTGCTGGTGGGCCGCCAGATCACTGACCTGTTCCCCGAGCTGCCGGAAGTCCGTCCCGAGCCGGTCCTGGAAGTTAGGGGTGTGTCCGGGAAGCGGGCCCGCGATGTCAGCTTCACCGTCCACGCCGGTGAAATCCTCGGCATTACCGGCGCCATCGGCGCGGGCCAGCGGAACATTGCACGCATCATCTTCGGTGCGGACAACGGCCGCGGAACCATGACGCTGAAGGGCAAGGCGCTCCCGCACGGGCGGCCCGACCTCGCGACGGCGGCCGGGATCGGGTACGTGTCCGGAGACCGCAAAACGGACGGACTGATCCCGTCCCTGTCTGTCTGGCGGAACGCCACGCTGGTCAAGGCCCACGGCCTGGGCCGTCTGGGGATCATCAACCCCCGGGCGGAGAAGAAGATCGGCTTGGACCTGATCCGCAAATTCGACGTACGGTCGGCCAGCCCCAACCAGGAGATCGTCACCCTCAGCGGCGGCAACCAGCAAAAGGCCCTCCTGGCCCGCTGGGCAGCCATCTCCCCGAAGCTGCTGATCCTGGACGAGCCCACGCTCGGCGTCGACGTCGGTGCACGCCGGGAAATCTACGACCAGATCGTGGAGCTGACCGCAACGGGCATGGCCGTCATCATCGTCTCGGCGGATCAGGCCGAGCTGCAGGGCATGAGCCACCGGGTCCTCGTCTTTGACGAAGGCCGCGTCGTGGCGGAAATGAGTGGCAAGGACGCCACGGAAGAAGCCGTTCTCCGGGCCCGCATGGCGGCCGAAGAACACCTCAAGCAGGGAGCAAAGCAATGACCATCCAATCCACGGCACCCGCTGCCACACCAACCGGGGCGCAGCTGCCAAAGTCGTCCTCCCGGCCTAACTGGACCAAGCAGATTCGTCCCGTTCTTCGCCGCAACGGCCTCATTATTTTCTTCGGCGTCCTGCTGCTGGTCTTTGCGGCGGTCCGTCCGGAGTTCCTGTCCGAGGGCAACATCCGCAACATCCTCCTCAGCGCGTCCGTGATCGGCATCCTGGCCATCGGCCAGACCGTGGTGATGCTCACCGGCGGGTTCGACCTCGCCGTCGCCCGCACCGCCGTCGTCGCCGGAATGGTGGTTGGTCTGGTGAGTCCCCTCGGGATGTTCCCGGCCATCGCCCTGGCCGTACTGTCCTCCATCATTGTTGGACTGGTCAGCGGAACCCTGATCTCCAGGGCCAAGGTCAACCCGTTCGTCGTCACCCTGGGCATGTACACGATCCTGACGTCCGTGGCACTGCTGATCAACGACGGCGGCTCCGTCAGCAAGCTTCCGGGCTGGCTCACCGGCTTGACGTCGCTGAAGATCATGGGCGTTTCCAGCATCGTGTTCTGGTTCATCGGCATCGCCATCGCAGCCCACATCGTCCTCGCCCACACGCGCTTCGGACGCCACATCTACGCAGTGGGCGGAAACTTCGAGGCCAGCCGGCTGGCGGGCATCAAGGTCAACAAGGTCCTGACCATCGCCTACATTGTCTGCGCCCTGTGCGCCGGCATCGCCGGCATCCTCCTGACCGCCCGGCTCCAGACTGCCTCCCCGGTGGCCCTCCCGGGAGCCGAACTGGATGCGATCGCCGCGGTTATCATTGGCGGCACCCGGCTCAGCGGTGGCTTTGGATCCGTCCCGCGGACCATCGTCGGAGTCCTCATTCTCGCGTCACTGTCCAGCGGCCTTGTGCTCCTCGGGGTCGCTGCCTACTGGCAGGGCATGGTCAAGGGCGCAGTCATCATCCTTGCGGTCGCCGTCGACGTTATCTTCAACAAACGGAACTAAACACGCTGGTGCCGGCGGCAACACGGCCGCCGGCACCACCTCTCCCAACCACCGGAACGCTGGACCAAGGAGCCACCCCATGCCGTCCCTGGACCTGCGTGTCGACCGCAATTCGCCCGTCCCGCTCTACCGGCAGGTGGCATCGGGCATAGAAGCCGCCATCCACGACGGGCGCCTGGCCCGGGGTCAGCGGCTGGAGAGCGAACTCGCCCTCGCCGCAACGCTGCGGCTTTCCCGGCCCACCATGCGCCAGGCCATGGACGAGCTTGTCCGCCAGGGACTGCTGGTCCGCAAACGAGGCGTAGGAACGCAGGTGGTTGCCGGTCCCATCCGCCGCGCCATTGATCTCACGAGCCTTTTTGACGACCTCACGGGCAGCGGGCGCACACCGGCGACGGAAGTCATCTCCTTCTCGCACGGGCCGGCCGCACCACAGATCCAGGAAACCCTCCAGCTTCCGCCCCGGTCCTCCGTCTACCACGTCATCAGGCTCCGCTCCGTTGGCGGGGAGCCGCTTTCCCTGATGGAGAACTGGATCGCTGGCACCATCCCCTGCATCACCCCGGCGCTCCTCGAGGTGAATGGCTGTACGGACTCCTGCGCGGGGCCGGCATCAATCTGCGGGTCGCGAGCCAGAGCATCGGCGCCACCACATCGGACGCGCGGCAGGCCGGGCTCCTGGGTGTCACCCCGGGCAGCGCCCTCGTCACCATGCAGCGCACAGCGTCCGACGACAACGGCCGCGCCATCGAAACCGGCCGGCATCTCTACCGGGCCGACTCGTACACCTTCGACGTGACGCTTGTTCAGCGGTGATTAACTATCCGTCCTGAGGGGCGGCGCTGGTGAACCTGATGATGCGGTTCTACGAGATTGATGCGGGGCGGATAACGCTCGACGGCGTGGATGTCACCTCGGTTTCTCGGCGCGAGCTGCGCTCGCGGATGGGCATGGTGCTGCAGGATACGTGGCTGTTCGGCGGGACGATCCGGGACAACATCGCGTACAGCCGGCCCGATGCGACCGAGGCGGAGATCCTGGAGGCGGCGCGGGCGACGTATGTGGACCGGTTCGTGCGGTCGCTGCCCGAGGGGTACGACACGGTGCTGGAGGCCGAGGGTTCTAACGTTTCGGCTGGTGAGAAGCAGTTGCTGACGATTGCCCGGGCTTTCCTGGCTCGGCCATCGGTGCTGATCTTGGACGAGGCGACTTCTTCAGTGGATACCCGCACCGAGGTACTGGTGCAGAAGGCGATGAGCGCTTTGGGGTCCGACCAGACGAGCTTTGTGATCGCGTACCGCCTGTCCACGGTCCGCGACGCCGACCTCATCCTGGTGATGGAGGCGGGGCAGATTGTGGGGCAGGGGACACATACGTCCTTGTTGGCTGCGGGCGGGGATTACTCGGCGCTGTATGCCGCGCAGTTCGCGGCTTCTGTGGCGGAGGCTTAAAGTTCGATGCGAACTAACCCAGCGTTCTGGTCAAAACACCGTGTTTCAATAAGGCAGCATTCCAGGCCTCGCTGCGGAGTTTCGTCCATGGCCGATCAATATGAGACAGGTATGCCAGCCAGCCCTCAACATGGTTTATGAATGAGAGGACCGAATCAAATCGTCGCTTCACTGAGTAGTCCACGGGGCCGTACTTGGATACTGCGTGGATGTACAGATCGACCATTCGTCGGTGCTCAGGAAGGATTCCGACACCATCGTCTGATATCAGCATCCCTAGGACGATTTTTCGTGATCCAGGAGGAATGATCTTTGTCTTCTGAGCATGTAGCGCGAGTCCCGAGGCAGTAACAATTTTGCGGATTTCCTTGATAAACTGGCGGGCACGCTCACGATCGAGACTTCCTGGGCTGGAAAACGTCATGTCGTCGGAGTATCGGGTGTAGATCAAGTAATTACTTGCTGCAAAGTCGGAGAGAGCATCGTCAAGTCCGAGAGTGCAGGCGTTGGCTAGAGCACCGCTCGTTGGAGATCCTTGTGGTAAGTGACCTAATCCAACTCGTCGATATGGTGTCGTCAAAGAGTTCCCCTGCTGCTCTTTAGGCTCGTATGTCCCGTCGACTTGGGCGGGCCCGCGCCATGTGCAGAGACGGGCGAGCTCAAATGACAGCAGGGACGAGTATCCGAGGCTAAGAAATACGCGATAGACGTCCTTCTCGGAAATAGTCGGAAAATAGTTGTGGATGTCCGCCTTTATCATCCAAGCAGCTCCTGCGTGACGCTCGGCACATTCTCTAGCCGTCACCTTACGAAAGTATGCAAAGTTATTCACATGACGCTGCACGTGAACCAGGATCTCGTGGAGAATCCAGCGTTGAACGTGCATTAGCGATTCATGCGGTGAAAGTAGGTCCCTAAACCCGCCTGTGTTCTTGGGAATGCGCATTGCCCTATAGGCGTGAGCGTTATTTCGAATGACACCACGAAGATACCCATAGTCAACACCCGTAGTGGTTGCTAAGTGCTTTAGAGAATAAACTACCGGGGCGCCGGTTCGTCGCAGATTCTCCCGGCGACTCATCATTGCATTGGCCAGATCCACTTGGAGTCCGCCCTCGGAGACTTGGGCCCAACTGAGGTGATTCCCCCTACTCACCTACTTTGAACCTCCCCGGAGGGGTGGTTCGGTTTTCCTCGTCGAGACTTCGAGGAGGGAAACCGAACCATCGCCTCCGAATCGATGGTTTGTCCAACGATTGCAGAGTGCTGCAACCTGGCACACAGGGTGCCCGAGCCTGTCCATTTGACAGGCTTCATCACTAGGAGTTTCACGAGCGTCACCTCAGCTGGGTCGGTTTGTACCATACAGGAGGATGAGGTTCGTGTTTGTATTTGGGCTTTGCCACGCCCCGATGTTGAGCTCGACGCAGCTCATTCCGGCCTCTTTTAGTTAATTTGTTGTCTAGAGTGATGCAGTCGAGGGCTATGAGTGTACTACGCAGTTGCGCTATGCCTTCGGGATCGAGCCCCAGCATGGCGAAGACCTGATCCTCCGACATTCCGTACTCGAGTAGATAAAGTGCGGCTAGAGCCCTAAGCCCTTTAACCGGTCGCGTCTTCTGTCCGAGTTGAGTGGCCAGATCGTCCGCGCCCAGGTTTCGCAAAGTTGTTACCAGGGAGGGTTGTGGCCTGTAGACGGGTAAATCACTACGAAGGTCATGCGGAAATTCTCTATCTGCGAAGATTCCCGGGGGTTGACCATTTTTTCGAATGAGGATTTGTGGGAGATTATTTGGGACTCTCCAGTTCGTCAGGTATAGCCCGAAACTGTTCTTATATCCTAAAGGTGAGTTATTGTCATTCGGATCTGCATAATCGATGCAAAGTCTGAAGATTTTGTCGCGTTCTTTCTTGCTCCAATTTGCTGAGTCGGCAGATTTTGCAAAAATCTTACTGCTGAACTCGACGTTTCCCTGGGCGCGGACTCGGTGTGCTGCACCTATGCTGGAGGCGTATGTTAGGACGTGAAGTCGTAGTAGTCCTAACGAAATCCAGCTTGCAATTGTGCGGTTCGCTCTGAATGTTTGTACGTACTTTGCGGCTTGCTTGCCGCTACCGCTGTAGTCTGTTATTAGGCAAATTGTCCGAACTTTCAATTCTCGCAGTGCATCAAGTGGGAGCTCGGGTGACAGGAAGACTCGCGGGCTGGTTGTCACAAGTGTTCTAATGAGGCTTCCTACATCGGCTTCGCTCCCCGGTAGCACTGAAAACATCGAACCCGGATCGAATGTTCGGTACGCAATATGCTCCGATTCTTCGGAGTCCAGTTCATCTAGATCCTCAATCGATCGAATTGGGACGAGAAGAATGGGGACAGCACTATTGTCGTTAGCGATGGCGCGTATCTGCTCGCCTAAGGAGCTGAGGATGTCGACGTGGTCGTGAATCTCGAGACTGTCTATGAGAAGTGCAGCCGTCGTTTGGTCGTCTGTCGGAAAAGTTTCAATCCATTGCTTGCCGAGTACTGTCGTTGAGGGTTTCAAATGCACGCTGCCTTCTTCCTGTAATGGCTACCCTAGATGAATTGGGCGACCAGTGGAAGACGAGAACCGTACGAGTCGCGGGCAGTTATACAGCAACAGAATCTCGGCGCCGATATGGCCTAATCCCGATTCGTATACGTCATGCGCAGTGGCCTTAGTTTCTGGTTCTGGCTTGCAGTTGTTCCCCGTGTTCGCGTAGCACTGCCGATTGATTACTTCGGTTTCTCGAGGCGTTCTCTCTGCTTAGGGCACCGGCGAGACGTGGAAAATCTGTATGGACTGCCGCCCTACTGTCTAGGAGATCGGGGCTCCATATTGCTGAAGGAGATTCGGCGTCGTGATCTGTCGATTGAAGCCTGGAAGTTCTTCAATCTGCTCAGGGCTTGTCTGTGATCCAAGGGCGTATAAACGAGGATGTCGCCACCGTCAGGGAGTGATTTGTGGATCACTTTGCAACACAGCGACCGTTGCATCCGCACTAAAGAATCTGGCGGCTTAAGCCTAGGTTCCATGAATAAGTTATCAATGTCGCATGATTGAAACTAAGGTGTCGGCAGCATTCTGAGTGTCATCGACGTCTATAGTCCTTGCGCCTTTTTCAAGCGGGCGTAGCAATTCTTCAAGTCGGTCGGCGTTTTCGACCTGCGAGTAGGAACAGAATGCAACGAAGCTTCGAATTTTCCCCGCTCTTTCGACCGCGTCTAACCTAGCCTTGAAGTCGAGCACTGAAGTCATCCGTGTGATGCTGACGGCATCCATTACGTGCAGCTGGCCGTTCTGATAGCCAAAATCGAACTCAACATCTACCCTTTCCCCAGTATCAGTCCACTTGGCGGGTACGCGAACGTGTTCCTGAGGTTCAATCTGCGCTAGTTCGAATACCTGCCGTATTCTGGCGTGAAATTTCTCAGACGGGCTGAGCTGCTTAGGTTCCTCCACCAGTTCTGAGTACAGGCGGTGCAATATGACGGTGGCGCTTTCATCAGTTTCAAATATCTCACCCGCAAGCTCGGTAAAGAAGTTTCCGGGTTTGCTGACGTTTAGGCGCTCGACGTCGCTCCAACGATTGGAATCGGCTTTACGGCGGTAATACTCCACCCAAGACGTGTAAACGTCCTTTTGGAGGTGGATGCTGCGAATCTTTTGACCATTGACTAGGCCGGGCTTTTCTTCGCCTACAAATTTCAGCAGCCAGCCGTTGGACGTTTCAAGCGCAAGCCCCACGTTTCGGGGTTCGCGACGTCGGGGATCGGCCATGTATTTAATGAGATGCCACTTCATGCCCATGACCTTCCTTCTCCCGTATCCTCTAGTTGAATCATTCTTCCTCCGAAGAGGTGAACAGGTCTATAGGCTGGTTGGGGGGCTGAGCGTCCTCCCCCCGACGTATGGACTCCAGCGGATTCTCCGTCAGCCTAAGACTCGTGGTAACCAACGCGCCTATTGTCGCAGCCCGTACTGACAAAAAGCGTTGGTAGGCCTCAGCCTCCGGCCTCGTGATCAGTCCTCGAGACCAGGCTTCCTCGCAGGCTCGTGTTGCGAGGGGTTTTCCATGTGTACGAACTGAAAGTAGCCACGGTAGTACTTCCAGGGAGCTCACAGATAGGCCCTCCATGGCATGCAAAGGCGTGATGCTCTCATGGGACCCGCGGAGGACTTTCGCTGGGTCTGCCGAACTTCCACAAAAAGCCTGTTCGTGATCGATGGCCCAAAGGCCAACGCTGTCATGCCAAATAAGGTTCTCGTCAGTTCGGTCCGTGTTGTGAATCCACGTGTCAAAGACACTGATACCCGCCAAAACGTGGGGCGACCTTTGTAGCAAAACACTCATATCAGGGGGAGCGAATGCTTCGCCATCGCTGCCTATATGAGCGACCGCCCAAGCAAAGCGTTCATCGTCCAACTGAGCCACTTCTCCGAAAGGAACTGGGATTCCCATTCCGTTGGCGAGACGCGCCGCCAAGAACTCATGTGCGACGAGACGCGGGGCGTCGCTATCTTGGATCTTGACATAGGATTTGCTGCTACCGATCCAGATGTCTTTTGTTCCGAACTCAGGACGCGCAGATATTTCCGTAACGCGAAGGCCTGGCTTTACACGTCGAACCACTGATCCATACCTCTCATCTGAGCGTCCCCGAAAAAATTTGCGTGAGCGTGCATCCGGCAGAGATGACATTGGCTTTGATGCTAGCCGTGGCTTCCTGAAGCCCCTGTGCAGTTTACCGGTACTGCGACGAGGGGCCGGGACAGAAGACGGGGACCTCGGCCACGCGCTGCTGCCAACTTCATCTGTCCGGTCGGCGTCGTCACCATGGAAGTGTGCTGGCGAGTTTCCCCTTCCAACAGCCCGGGCATCAACACCGCCATGACTGAAGTTCGTCACGCATGTGGGCCACAATCAATACGGCAACCAGCAGGGCGCTCAGCTTGCCACTTTCACCCATCAGATGGTCCCCACGCGGGTAACAACGAAAAGGCGGAGTGCCACCGTGACAACAACGGAGCCCTCAACCCTCGAGCGCTGGACAAGCTGCCAAGGTGTACTCCAGCAAGCCTGCTAAGAGCCTGGGCGCCAGCACGCCGGTCGAGTCCTAGGAAATCTTGCACTGTCTACGCGAGAAAGTCGCTTCAGCAGTACGACGGTGCCTGCTTCCCGCTGCGGCGCTGCGGTGCACCGGCGGAGATTACCCAGAACTGCCCGCCACCCTCTCGTAGTACACGGAAACACGGCGCAATGTTCGGGCCCCCGCCGTAGTCTGTTTAGATGCCTCGTTTTGCGCTTGATATTGAGTCCGTCCCCCGTCCTGCCCGCGCCCAGGCGCTCCTGGACGCAGTGAACCACCGGGTCGTTATTGCCGATGGTGCGATGGGCACCATGCTGCAGGGCAGGGACCTCTCGCTGGAGGACGACTTCCTCGGCCTGGAGGGCTGCAACGAGATCCTCAACCACACCCGGCCGGATGTCCTCGCGGACATCCACGACGCGTACTTCGCCACAGGCATCGACGCCGTCGAGACCAACACCTTCGGCGCGAACTGGTCCAACCTCTCCGACTACGGCATCGACGACCGGATCGAAGAACTCGCCCGCAAGGGCGCGGAGATCGCCCGGGACCGCGCAGAAGCGGCAGAAAAAACCGACGGGCGGATGCGCTGGGTTCTGGGCTCGATGGGCCCGGGCACCAAGCTCCCCAGCCTCGGCCACACCAGCTACGACTACCTGAAGCAGACCTTCGCCCTGCAGGCCGAGGGCCTCATCGACGGGGGAGCGGATGCCTTCCTCATCGAAACCAGCCAGGACCTCCTGCAGACCAAAGCGGCAGTCAACGGCTGCAAGCAGGCCATCGTCACCCGCGGCGTCCGGCTCCCCATCTTCGTTGAGGTGACCGTCGAAACCACCGGAACCATGCTGATGGGCTCCGAGATCGGCGCCGCGCTCACCGCCCTCGAGCCGCTCGGCGTCGACGCCATCGGCCTGAACTGCGCCACCGGCCCGGACGAGATGAGCGAGCACCTCCGCCACCTCTCCAAGCAGTCCTCCGTCGCCATCGCCTGCATGCCCAACGCCGGCCTGCCCGTCCTCGGCCCCAACGGCGCGCACTACCCGCTCTCACCCACCGAACTCGCCACCGCGCACGAGCAGTTCGTGCGCGAATTCGGCCTGGGCCTGGTGGGCGGCTGCTGCGGTACGACGCCGGAGCACATGGCCGCCGTCGTCGAACGCCTTGCGCCCTTGCGCGAGAGTGCCGCCGTCACCAGCGGCGGGAGGGGCGCCGACGGCAGCCGCCTTCCCACCGAACGTGAAGCCGGCATCGCTTCCCTCTACCACCACGTGAACTTCGACCAGGAGTCCGCGTACCTCGCCATCGGCGAGCGGACCAACGCGAACGGTTCCAAGGCCTTCCGCCAGGCGATGCTGGACGAGCGCTGGGACGACTGCGTGGACATCGCCCGCGAGCAGGTCCGCGTCGGTGCGCACCTGCTCGATGTGTGCATCGACTACGTGGGGCGCGACGGCGTGGCCGACATCAAGGAGGTCGTCTCGCGTTTCGCGTCGGCCTCCACCCTCCCGCTCGTCATCGACTCCACCGAACCGCCCGTCCTCCGGGCCGGGCTCGAACTCATCGGCGGACGCCCGGTGGTCAACTCCGTCAACTACGAGGACGGCGACGGCCCGGACAGCCGCTTCGCGCGCATCATGCCGCTCGTGAAGGAACACGGCACCGCCGTCATCGCCCTGACCATCGACGAGCAGGGCCAGGCACGCACCACCGAGGGCAAAGTGGCCATCGCCTCGCGCCTCGTCGACGCCCTGGTGGGCGAATGGGGGATGCGCGTCGAGGACATCATCGTCGACGCCCTGACCTTCCCCATCGCCACCGGCCAGGAAGAAACCCGCCGGGACGGCATCGAAACCATCGAGGCCATCCGCCAGATCACCGCCAAGTACCCCGGCATCAACACCACCCTCGGCGTCTCCAACGTCTCCTTCGGCCTGAACCCGGCAGCGCGCATGGCCCTGAACTCGGTGTTCCTGCACGAGGCCGTGCAGGCGGGCCTGACCAGCGGCATCATCGACGCCGCCAAGATCGTGCCGCTCGCTTCCCTGCCGGAGGAGCAGCGCAAGGTGGCCCTGGACCTCGTCTGGGACCGCCGCGAATACGACGCCGACGGCAACGTCACCTACGACCCCCTCAACATCATGCTGGACATGTTCGCCGGCGTCGACACTGCAGCGCTGAAGGACCAGCGCGCCGCGGAACTCGCGGCGCTGCCCACCGGCGAACGCCTGCAGCGGCGCATCATCGACGGCGAAGGCAAGGGCCTCGAAGAGGACCTCGACCTCGCACGCAGCGAGGGCATGACCCCGCTCGGCATCATCAACGACCAGCTGCTCGAAGGCATGAAGGTCGTCGGTGAGCGCTTCGGCGCCGGCGAGATGCAGCTGCCCTTCGTGCTGCAGTCCGCCGAGGTGATGAAGAACGCGGTGGCCCTGCTCGAGCCGCACATGGAAAAGTCGGATTCGTCCGGCAAGGGCACCATGGTGATCGCCACCGTCCGCGGCGACGTGCACGACATCGGCAAGAACCTGGTGGACATCATCCTCACCAACAACGGCTACAAAGTGGTCAACATCGGCATCAAGCAGGGGATCGCCGAGATCATGGCGGCAGCCGAGGAACACAACGCCGACGTGATCGGCATGTCCGGCCTGCTGGTGAAATCCACCGTGGTGATGAAGGAGAACCTCGCCGAACTCCAGTCCCGTGGCCTTGCGAAGAAGTGGCCCATCATCCTCGGCGGCGCAGCCCTGACCCGCGCCTATGTGGAGCAGGACCTGGCGGAGCAGTTTGAAGGAACCGTCCGGTACGCCAAGGACGCGTTTGAGGGCCTGTCCCTTATGGAACCGCTGGTGCAGGTGGCCCGCGGCGCCGACCCCGACGCCGTCGGCCTCCCGCCGCTGAAGAAGCGTATCCATAAGGGCGGGCCGAAGTTCACGGTGACTGAGCCGGAAGCGATGCCCGGCCGGTCCGACGTCGTGTCCGACAACCACGTGCCGTCGCCGCCGTTCTGGGGCACCCGCATTGTGCGCGGCGTCTCGCTCCACGACTACTCCACCTTTCTCGACGAACGCGCCACCTTCATGGGGCAGTGGGGGCTCAAGCCCGGCCGCGGCGAGGACGGCGCCTCCTACGAGGAACTGGTGGAGCGCGAGGGCCGGCCGCGCCTGCGGTACTGGCTGGACCGCATCCTCGGCGAGGGAATGCTGGACGCGTCCGTCGCGTACGGCTACTTCCCGGTGGTCTCCGAGGGGGAACAGGTGGTGGTGCTCCACCACGGTACGGATTCCGACGGCGTTCTCGGCACCGCGGGCCTGCTCGCCCCCGACGGCGGCTCAGGCGGCCCGATCGGCACCGAGCGGCTGCGTTTCGACTTCCCGCGCCAGCGCCGCGACCGGCACCTGTGCCTGGCCGACTTTGTGCGCTCGCGCGAATCCGGGCAGGTGGATGTCCTGCCGGTGCAGCTGGTCACCGCCGGCTCGAAGATCGACGAGGTGACCGGCGAGCTGTTCAAGGGAAACCACTACCGCGACTACTACGAGCTCAACGGCCTGGTCATGCAGCTCACCGAGGCGCTCGCGGAGTTCTGGCATGCGCGCATCCGCTCCGAGCTGGGCTTCGCTTCCGAGGAGCCGAAGGACAAGGCCGGCCTGTTCAAGCTCGACTACCGCGGTGCCCGGTTCTCGCTCGGCTACCCCGCGTGCCCGGATATGGAGGACCGCCGCAAGGTCACCGAGCTCCTGAAACCCGAACGGATGGGCGTGGTGCTCAGCGATGAGCTGATGCTGCACCCCGAGCAGTCCACCGACGCGTTCGTGTTCCACCACCCGGAGGCGAAGTACTTCAAGGTGTGAGTTGGAGCCGGTTTCAGCAGGAACAAAGGCCTAAGCTTCCCCTATGGGAATTATCATCACACTGCTTATCATCTGGCTTGTCCTGTCGATCCTCGGCTTCGTGGTGAAGGGCCTGCTGTGGCTGGCATTCATCGGCCTGATCCTGTTCGTGGCCACGGCCGTGTGGGGCTGGTTCAAGCGGAAGACTAACGCCTGATCTCTTCCAGATCAGATACGACGGCGGGTAGGTCCTTGGTGGCCTGCCCGCCGTTGTCGTAGGACCGCCGCAAGGTCACCGAACTGCTGCGACCGGAACGCATGGACGTCATCCGCCCGGCGGAAACCCTGTTGGGACAGGAGTTATCGCCGGGCGGATGGTGTCTGTGGTGCGGGGTGTCGGGGACCTGTCAGTCCGCGCGGACCGTGCTGGGATCGACGTTCCGGGCGGCGAAGATCAGCAAGCCGGACGCCAGGATGGGGAGGACGCCCCACCAGAGGGTGGCGTTGATCCAGCCGGCTCCGGAAGCGAGGGCGGCGGTAATGAGCAGGCCGCCGATGATCGCCCCGACCTGGCCGGAGGCGTTGATGATGGAACTGCCCGTTGCCCGGGTGTGGACGGGGAAGCTTTCGCCGGTGAAGAACAGCAGGGCGGAGAAGGGCCCGATGAGGAAGAACAGCCCGGCGCTGTACAGCCCGATGATGAGCGGGAAGTTCCCGTTCGGGGCCTGGAGCATGGTGAAGAAGGAGACGGCGCACAGGATCCAGCCGATCCCGATCGCGTTGCGGCGCCCGATCCGGTCACCGAGCCAGCCGTGGAACAGGTAGCCGGCGAAGGCGGTGGCATTGGAGATAATGAGAATCAGCAGCGCGTTATCGAACTCGAGGTTCTTGCCGTCCGGTGCCGTGAGCAGCGACGTGCCGAGGATCGCGAATGCAAGCACGCCCAGCCAGTTCAGGAGGAAGGCACCGCCGATCGTCAGCGTGGACCGCAGCGATTCTCCGCGGAAGACCGAGACCAGCGGGCTGGCCTTCTCCGAGACATCAATCCCGTATTTCTCCCCGAGCTGCTGGGCCTCTTCCGTCCGGCCGTCCTTGATCATCTTGTCGATCTGGTGACGGTGGGCAAACTGGGGGCTTTCTTTGAGCCAGCGTCCGGCGAAGACGATGAAGACGGCGGGCAGGGCGGCCACGGCGAAGCAGAGCGCCCACCCGCCAACGGGGAACAGCAGGTAGACGGACCCGGCGGCCAGGACGGAGCCGACCGGCCAGCCGGACTGGACGAGTGAGAAGATGAGACCGCGGCGGCGTGCCTTGGCGGGATCGCTGTTGTGGGCGAACATCTCGTTGAGGTATGCCGCGTTGATGGACTGTTCGGCGTAGCCGAGGCCGGCCAGTGAACGCACGAGGACCAGGAAGACGAGTCCAATGCCGGCAGCGAGGCCCACAACCCAGCCGACCGTGGCGGTCAGCAGGGAGGCGACGGCGGCACCGACGACGGCGATCAGGATGCCCTTGCGCCGGCCGATCCGGTCGACGATCGGGCCTATCCCGAAGGCCACGAGCGCGGTCCCTGCCGTCACCCAGGTATTGATCCCCGTGGACTGGGCCGCGCTCCAGCCGAGGTCTGCGGCCAACATCGGCAGGAGGTTGCCGAACAGGACAAAGTCGTAGACGGCGAAGGTCCAGGCGAAGAAGCAAATCCAAGTGGCCAGCCGGACGTCCTTGGGCGTGACATCAGACTCGACAAATTGAAGGGTTGGGGCAGTGGTCATAGCGGTTCCTAATTCACGGGGATAGGTGGGCGGTGTGATGAGTAGGGAACGAAGGGGCGGCCTGGAGCCAGCGTCGCTAGCTGGCTCCAGGCCGCCCCCCTTGCTGCTGCTTTGGATCAGATTGCGGAACTGAGCTCGGAGACGAATACCTCGCGGCGTTCGGCGGTGGACTTCAGATCGACAGTGAGCTGGCCGTTGACCTCCTTGAGGACCACGCCGTAGTCACGGGCGGCTGCCTCGGCGGTTGTGAAGCCGTCCAGGACGTCTTCGAGGACCTTCAGGGGGTCCCGCCGCTGGGGGTCACCGAAGCCGCCACCGCTGGGCACGGTGATCTGGAGGGAGTCGCCGGCCAGCAGCTGACGACCGGTGACTTTGGACGGCCAGGACTCCTCGCCCTCCCGGCCGGGGTTTTTCACGAGCGAGCCGTTGAGGCCCTCGTGGCCGCCGAACGCGCCCCACGGTACGTCCGACTCGTGGCGTTCACCCTCGCAGGTGATCGCGGTGTCCGTCAGGAAGGTGTTCTCCCGGACGATGCCGATGCCGCCGCGGAACTCGCCGGCCGCCGCCGGCTCGGAGCGCAGTTCGTAGCGGTCGGTGCGCATCGGGAACCGCCACTCGAGCTCCTCGATCGGGTTGTTGCGGGTGTTGGCGATGAGGTTGTCCACGGAGTCCGGCCCGTCGCTGGTTGCGCGGGCGCCGTACGAGCCCTCGTTGACCTCGAGGTAGACCCAGTACTCGCCCTGTTTCTCGTCCCATCCGGAGTAGGAGATGAAGTGGATGTGGGCGGAGTTGCCGGCGGTGACGCGGTCGGGGATGACAGGGGCCAGGGCCCGCAAAGCCAAATCGACGGCACGTTGTACTTGGGAGAACCGGGAGAAGGTTGCGGCCGGGTACGTCGGGTTGAAGATGGTGCCTTCCGGGGCGATCACCTTCAGGGGCTTGAGCATGCCCTCGTTCTGGGGCACGAACACCGGGAAGGCGACCTCATCCAGGAACATCATGCGGGTGATGAACGTGAATGCCGAGACTGTGGTGCCCTCGAAGGCGCAGTTGTAGGCGGTCGGCACCTGTTCGGAAGAGCCGGTGAGGTCGTAGGTAATCTCGTCACCCTCGACGATCACCTTCACGACGATCGGCAGCTTCTTGCCATAGTTGCGGCCGTCGTCGTCCAGGTAGCCGACCTCGGTCTCGTAGACGCCGTCCGGGATCTTGGCGATTTCCTGGCGCAGCATTCGCTCCGAGTAGTCGATCCAGCTCTGGCCGGCCTCGCGGACCGCGCCGAAGCCGTAGCGCTCAATGAGGGCGATGTAGCGGGACTTGGCCAGCTCGCAGGCGGCGATCATCGCCTGGAAGTCGCCCTCGTTGGAGGTGGGTGTCCGGGTGTTGTTGAGAATGTGCCGGATCAGCGATTCCTGGCGGACGCCCTTCTCGGCAATCTTCACCGCCCGGAAGATGGTGCCTTCGGACTGGATGTCCTGAATGTCCACCATCAGTCCGGAGTACGCGCCGCCGTTATCGATCAGCTGGCCCGAGGCTCCGGCGAAGCCGACGAGTTCCCCGTCGTGGAAGATCGGTTCGATGATCGCCACGTCAGGGGAGTGCGTGGCCCCCAAGTAAGGATCGTTGTGCAGGATGACGTCACCGTCGTGGATGTCGTCGCCCAGGACCGAGATCACGCCCTTGACGATCTTGGGCATGGAGCCCATGAACATGGGCGTGGAGTCGGACTCGGCCAGCACGTTGCCGTCCCTGTCGAAAAGCCCTGCACCGAGGTCCTCGGACTCGCGGATGATCGAGGAATAGGCCATTCGGAACAGCACCGAGGCCATTTCCTTGGCCGCCGAGTTCAGAGCGCCCCCGATCACGCGCATCAGGATCGGCGTGGCCAGTTTCTCGGCACTCTGGGTCGCGGCCGGGCAGTCGATGACGAGGTTGCCGGCTGCGTCCACCGCTCCGGAGAATCCCGGAGGAATAACGGTGGTGGAGTCGTACTGTTCGATGATGGCGGGACCGGTGAAGGTAATTCCCACGCCCATCCTGTCGCGGTCGTAGAACCTGGTGTCCAGGGTCACCGGCTTGCCGTCCTGTTCGAAGGTCACCGGACGGGTTTCCACCAGGGCGTCTTTGAGGGAACCGGACTTGATCGCCTCCGGCGTGGGCAGGTCATCCATCACGGCGCTGGCCTCCACACGGATGTTGATGACCTCCACGGTGCCGTTCTTGAAACGGTGACCGTACTCCTCAAAGTGGGCATCGTGGAAGGCTGCCTCGGCCTTTTCCAGCCAGGCTTCGTTGACTGGTCCTGCGGGGGCGGCGAAGCGGATCTCGTACCCCTGGCCCTCGTAGCGCGCGTCCGCGAGCCATTCAAGCTTGCGGCGTTCGGCCGGCACGTCCTCGGCATCCAGCTGGGCATTGGCCTCGCGTTCCAACTGCTCGAAGGAGGCCTGGATGGCGGCGGGGTTGGCGTGGGCGAACGTGAACCGGCTGGTGGCGACGAACTCGTACTTCTCGTCGGTAGCCAACAGGCCGGTGGCAGCCATGATGCCGGGGTGGGCGGGGATCAGCACCTTCGGGACCTCCAGCTCCGCGGCGATCTCGCAGGCGAACAGTGCGCCGGCACCGCCGGCAGCGACGAGGGTGAAGTCGCGCGGGTCGTAGCCCCGGCGCACGGAGTTCTGCTCGATCGCCTGGGTCATGCCGAACTTCTGGATCTGCAGCGCGCCGAGGGCCGCCTGGTCCACCGACATGTTGAGCTTTTCTGCCAGACCTTCCATGGCCTTTCGGGCGCCATCAAGGTCCATATCCATACCTGAGCCTGCCAGAACGCGGTCAGGACGCATGCGGCCCAGCAGCACCTGGGCGTCGGTCGATGTGGGCTCCGACCCGCCGCGGCCGTAGCAGACCGGGCCCGGGACGGCGCCTGCAGATTGCGGACCCACGCGGAAGACACCGCCAGCGTCGACGTAGGCGATGGAACCGCCGCCGGCACCAATGGTGTCGATGTCCACCATGGGGACCATGGCCTGGTGATCGCCGATCTTGGTGTCCAGCAGGTGACGCATGCGCAGTTCACCCTTATAAGCCACACCGATGTCCGCCGACGTACCGCCGATGTCCAGGGTGACAACGTTCTCGAAGCCGGACTGGCGGCCGGCCCACATGCCGCCGATCAGGCCGCCGACCGGTCCGGACATCATCAGCGTCACCGGGCGCTTGGCGGCCTCCTTGATCGGAACCATACCGCCGGAGGACTGCATCAGCAGGATCTCCCGCTTGTAGCCCAATCCTTCGGCCTGCTCCTGCAAGCGGTGCAGGTAACGCGAGACCCGCGGCCCGACATAGGCATTGAGCGCCGTGGTGGAGAACCGCTCATACTCCCGGTAAAGGGGCACGATCTCGCTGGACAGGGACAGGTAAGCCTCGGGGAACTCCTCCGCGACGATTTCCCCGATCCGCTGCTCGTGGGCGGAATTCAGGTACGAGTGCAGCAGGCAAACGGCGATGGCCTCGACTCCGGCAGCCTTCAGCTCGCGCACGCGCTCACGAACCTCATCTTCGTCCAGGGGAACCAGGACGTCGCCGTTGGGTGCCGTGATGCGCTCCTTGACCGTGAGCCGATGACGGCGCTTGATCAGGGGCTTGGTCTGCCACGGCAGTTCCTGCTGGAGGGAAAAGTTGTACGGCTTCTTGTGCCGGGCGATGTGCAGGATGTCACGGAAACCCTCGGTAGTGATCATCCCGACCTCCGCACCGGTATGCGTCAGCGCGGTGTTCGTCGCCACCGTGGTCCCGTGCACCAGCTGGTCAATCTCCGCAAGCGAGACACCGGCCTTCTCGCAGAGCTTCTTGATGCCGGAGATAACGGCTTCGGACGGATCGTGCGGGGTGGACGGGACCTTCTCCACAACGGCAATGCGCTGGGCGTCGTCTGAAAAATACAAGTCGGTGAAGGTGCCGCCGACGTCTACTCCGATGCGCTTCATGCTGGGGTCCTTTCGGAAGTGAGGCTCAGGACTGCGTTGAAGGGAAGCCTGGGGCGGGCCTTTCGGCCATTGGCAACCCTCGTTCGGAGTCCGCTGGGTTAGACCGCAAATTTATGTGCCATAGGTCACAAGTTGCTTAGTAAGCAATGTAGTTCCCGTGGAAGCAACAAGCAATGGTTGATGGTTCTTTTTTTCAGGCGGCCCCCTCCGCTTGCGGGCCGTATGCCGGGAGTGGTAAAAGGTCGACCCCCACTCGCCTTTGGATAGATCGCCTTGCTCCGAGTTCATGCTTTTGGAAGGCGCCGGCCCCTGGATCCCATGGGGGCGCGGGGCCTGGAAGCGAATTCCGGCAAATCTCAGAAGGGGGTTGTGCGTTGCGCAAACAGCAACTACTGTGATGACACAGCAACAAAATGTGGACAGGGAAAGCCCGGTCCCCGAGAGAGTGGAGACAGCCATGACAACAGAGACGTTCAACGACATCGAAGCCCGCCTGGCAGCAGTGCTGGAGGAGGCGTTCGAAGCAGGCACGGATATCTACAACGAGCGAGGCTTCAAGCGTCGGATCGGCTACGGCAACCGCCCCGCTGTCATCCACATCGACCTCGCGAACGCTTGGACCCGTCCGGGCCACCCGTTCAGCTGCCCGGGCATGGAGACGATCATCCCGAACGTCCAGCGGATCAACGAGGCCGCGCGCGCCAAAGGTGTCCCGGTCTTCTACACGACGAACGTGTACCGCAACCGCGACGCCACCTCCGGGACGAACGACATGGGCCTGTGGTACTCGAAGATTCCCACGGAGACCCTTCCGGCGGGTTCCTACTGGGCGCAGATCGACGACCGCATTGCTCCCGCGGAAGGCGAGGTCGTAATCGAGAAGAATCGCGCCTCGGCGTTCCCGGGGACGAACCTCGAGCTCTTCCTGACCTCCAACCGCATCGACACCCTGATCGTGACCGGTGCGACCGCGGCCGGGTGCGTGCGCCACACCGTCGAGGACGCGATCGCGAAGGGCTTCCGCCCGATCATCCCCAGGGAGACCATCGGCGACCGCGTCCCGGGCGTCGTGCAGTGGAACCTCTACGACATCGACAACAAGTTCGGTGACGTGGAGTCCACGGATTCGGTGGTGGATTACCTGAACCGCCTCCCGCAGTTCGAGGACACGGTCCCGAAGACCCTCTCGGATCCCCAGCCCGAGGTGGCGTGCCCTGCGGATCCGGCCTAAGCCGCACCGCACTCTCGGAGCCCCGCGGTCCGGCATCCCCGGGCCGACCCGACGACAGCCGGTACCCCTCAACGGGTGCCGGCCGTCGTCGGGCTCGCTGCCGCGTGCCGGGAGTGGTGTGACCGGTCCTCCGACATTAGGTTGAATGGGCACACCGTACGATGGCTGCTACGGTGACTGGACTTAGCGCCTGGAGAGGGAGAACTCATGCTGGACCCACAAACCACCACTGACAAACCGCAAGGGGCGGCAGCATCGCTGCTCAACGGTCTGACGGTCCTCGAAGCCTTCTCCGTCGCCAAGCGATCCCTCCTGGGCGTCACGGAGATCTCCGAACTCGTCGGCCTGCACAAGAGCACCGTCTCCCGGATGCTCACCGGCCTGGACGAAGCCGGCTACGTGCAGCGCGACGAAGACACCGGGCGATACCGCCTGGGCCTCGGGATGATCGGCTTGGCAGGGCCGCTGCTGGCCGAACTCGGCGTCCGCCGTACCGCCCTGCCCCACCTCGAAGAACTCACCGAAGCCACCGGCGAGACGGCCGCGATCGCCGTCTGGAACGGCACCAACGCGATCGTTGTGGAACAGACGGCCTCCCCCCATCAGGTCAAACACAGCGCGGCGATCGGCACGCGCTACAACAAGTTCGCCAGCTCCTCAGTCCGCGTGTTTCTCGCCGACCTGCCGCGCGAGGAGACCGACCGTCTGCTGGCCGGCCGGATGGTGCTGCGAGAGGACTACCGCGGTCTCGAGGACCCGGTCTACGAACAGCTGGCCGCCGTGCGGGACCAGGGGTACGCCGTCAACGACGGCGAGACCACTTACGAGGAATACGGCGTGTCCGCCCCCGTGCGGGACTATCGGGGCGAAGTCGTCGGCTGCATCACAGCCAGCGCGCCCCGGTCCCGGGTTCAGCACCTGAAGAGTCAGTCGAGCCTGCGCGAAGCCGTGCTACAGGCCGCTGAGCGCGTTTCGACTCGGCTGGGCAGCCTCCCGGGGGAAACAAATCCAGTGCGCTGACGTTGCGTGGGTGAATCAGCCCGGAAGTGAAGCTGACCAGCCCAATCGGGTGGATAGTTCCGAGGCAGCGTGCTGTACGGCTTGAACCAGAGCGTCCCTGGTGGCCTGCTTGTGCACGCGGGAACGGGGAGCGGCTGCAGTGATGCACCCAACCACCTTGCTTCGGTAATCCCGGACCGGAGCGGAGACCCCAAACTCTTCGTCTGCGGTTGCACCGTCGTTGACGGCGTATGCCTGACGGGCGACTTCCTGCAGGTGGGTGGTGTGGTCCTCCGGCAAACCATCTCCTGCCTTGCGTAGTATCTGCCCGGATCCGATCAGCTCGGTTGCGAGGGCCGGTGCCAGCTCCGCCAGGAAGACCCGCACCGAGGAACTTTCGAATGTGTTGTACCGGGTTCCAATGGAGGCAGTGTGTTTGACCTGGAAGGGGCTGGCAACCTGCTCCACGACGATGGCCTCATGACCGTTCCAGACCGAGATTGCGCTGGTCTCTTGGGTGCTTTCGGTTAATTTCTCCAGATAGGGAACCGCGGCACGGCGGACATCCAGGTCCGCCAGTAAAGGGCCGGCCAACGCAAGGAGGCCCAGCCCGAGGCGATACCGCCCCGTCTCCTCATCCCGCTGGACATATCCAGCTTCTGTCAGACCGCTCAAAATGCGTGACACCGTGCTCTTGTGGAGGCCAACCCGGTGAGCAACCTCAGTCACACCAAGAACCGGATTTTGCACCGAGAAGGCTTCCAGGACAGCAAGACCATTCAATAGCGACGCCGCAGCTCCTTGGACCTGGCTGTTGTCCTGCCTCGGCCTTCCCGGCATCTGCATCCTCTCGTGCAACGTGACCGTCCCGCCACCCTTTTGGGCCATCATATGCCGTCCTTGCGCGCAGAAACGGAAGATGCGGCGCGGCACTGCCGGCGGGGTCCTCAGACCCGGATTTGGGGCTGGTCCCTGTCCTGAGCGGGTTGGGCCTGCTCGGCGGCCCCGCCCGCACTTCCCCCCAGGCCGGAGACCGGCTTCACCCGCCGCAGTGCTGCGAGGATGGCCCGCCCCACCACAGCGATTCCGACGATGGTGGTGACGGCACGCAGGGTGTCCCAGCCCGCCGTCGACGTCACCAGCGAGTAGAGCAGGAAGCTGCTGAGGTTGGTGCCCAGCGGGGCGCCCGGTATGTAGGAGATGCCGGTGCCGGCGCCCACGGCGAAGGGCCAGAACCACAGGTTGGTCAGCAGGCCGAACAGGTAGGACGCCACAACCCCGTAGCCGCACAGCATCCACAGCTCGGCCTTGCCCCGCACCCGGCGGGGGAGCAGGCCGGCCCCGGCACCCACCCACGCACAGGCGAAAATCTGGAACGGCGTCCACGGCCCGATCCCACCCCACAAGGCGCTGGAGAGGGCGATAGTGGCGGCACCGAGAAGCATGCCGAAACGCGCACCGAAGGCCCGGCCGGCCAGGATCAGCAGGATAAAGACTGCTTCCACGCCCCCGACGCCGGTGCTCGCCACCCGCACCGCCGAACCGACGGCGGCCAGGACGCCGAGCAACGCGACCGTATGAGCGGAGCGCACCGAGCCGTCCATGGACACAACGACGGCGACGGCGGCAATCGGTGCGATGGCCAGCGCCGCGTAGGGGAGGGCCGCGGCGGCATCCTCGGGCAGTGCCGCGGCGAGCAGCGGCCAGCAGAATGCTGCGAGGGCCAGAAGGTTTGCGGCCGTGAGCACTGCCAGTTCGACGCCCCGCGGCATCCGGATGTGGCGCTGTTTTGCCGCCCCCTGGGTGTCCGTTGGTTCGATGACCCGTTGCCGCGGTCCGGCACCCGCTGGCCGGGAAAACGGCAGGGGCGGTTCAGATGCAGCGGCCGGTGCGGCTTCCGGCACGGAAGAGGGCGCGACGCCGTCACGCATCGGCAGGATCCGGGCCCCGAGGCCATGGGCAAAATCGAGGTCGTGCGTGGCGATCAGGACCGCAGCACCGGAGTCCGCCGCCGCCCGCAACGCTGCCGAAACTGCCGTGCGGGCCGCGGGATCCAGCCCGCGGGTGGGCTCATCGATCAGGAGGACCTGGGGGTCGTCCATGGTCTGCAGCGCGATGGCAAGGATCCGGCGCTCTCCCGCGGAGAGGTCCCGGGGGTGCTCATCTCCAATGGGGATCCGGACATCTCCCCGCAAACGGGCCAGGCGTGACGCCGCAGGCATCGGGGGAAGTTGGGCATTGCTTGGGCTGCGTGCGGTGCGGGCCTGACGCGCAGCCCGCGCCTGGCGCCGCTCGGCGGCGCGGAGCTCTCCCGCCACCGTATCCCTGGTGAAGAGGTCGTCCGAGGCGTCCGGGACGAGGGCGACGCGGCCGCCGTCGACAATGCCGCCGTCGACCGTCCCTGGACGGTCCTCTCCGCGACCGGCTGTCCCTTCACCGAGAGCGAGCGCCACGAGGACGGACGACTTCCCGGCCCCGTTCGGCCCCACCAGGGCCACCACTTCACCGCGGTGCAGGGTCAGCGACGCGTCGCGCACCAGCGTCTTGCCCTTCCGGTGCACCGCAAGATTTGCCGCCGTCAGCACCGGCGCGTGCTCATCGTAGGAGGCCGGGGCTGGGCCGTGAACACGAGGCAGAGGCGCGGAGGGCACGGCACCCGGCACCAGGGCGCCGTCGTCGATGGTCCACCACGAGTCGGCAACCGGGACGAACTGTTCCGCCCGGTGCTCCGCCGCGATGACGCAGACACCGTCTTGGCGGGCGAGGTCGTTGAGCACGGCGATCACGTGTCCGCGCGCCGCGGTGTCAAGGTCGGCCAGCGGCTCATCGACCAGGAGCAGGGCCGGATGCTCCACCACTGCCGCGGCGATGGCTACCAGCGTTGCCTCACCCGCGGACAGGGTGCTGACGTTCCGGTCCAGCAGCGCCGACACTCCGATGACCTCAGCAACTTCCAGCACCCGGGCCTTGGCGGTTCCGGATGCCATGCCGCGCAGCTCCAGTGCGAGGCCGATTTCATCCCGGACCCGGGTGGTGGCGAAGGCGGCGCGGGGATTCTGCAGGACGACGCCGATGAGGCGCGCGGTATCGCGCGGGGGTGTGGTGGCACGGTCCGTGCCGGCGACGCGCACGGTGCCGGAGATATCTCCGCCGTCAACGTGCGAGAGGAGGCCGGCGACGCCCCTCAGGATGGTGGATTTGCCGGAGCCCGTCGGCCCGGTGATCACCGTGACGGACCCGCTCGACGGCGTGAACCCGGCGATGCGCACCTGCGCGTCACCAATGCGGAACAGTGCGTCCCGGACCAGAAGCGGTGCGTCGGTCCCGCCGATGGATGAATGGGGTGCCCGGCTCCCGAAACCGCGCAGCTCCAGGGCTGCGGCCACCCGGCTGGCATGCTCGAGGGTGCGCTCCAGCACGGGCACCAGGGCCCGGGGCCCGAAGCGTTCGCCCCGCAACCGGAAGGCCAGGCGGACGGAGGTCACGGCCTCCGAAAGTGCCGGAAGCGCCGCCCAGGCCACCACAAGGGTCCGGGCCAGGCCCTGCATGGGGCCGCCGCGGGCCAGGTGCACAAAGCCGCGGGACACATCCACCCAGGCGTTGAGCAGGCCGAAAGCGAGGAACATCCCGGCAATCGGCAGGGCGGACAGCACCGCCTCCCACAGCCCTTGTCCCGTGACCGGGCCGAGCAGGACCACATGCGCGTACGGGGCAGGCAGCCGGACCGCGGGCAGATCGAGCAGGACAGGTTCGCCAAGGCCCGCCCCGTTGAAAAGGATGCGGTAGATGACCCGCGCCGCGACGAAGACGACGGCGAGAGCCGCCGCTGCGCGTAGCGGCGCGGGTCGAAAGGTCATGCGTTGGGAGCTGCCGGTTCGTTGTCCACCGTGTAGAGCAGTTCAAGGCTCTCGCCGGGGTTGAGCTTCAGGCTGTCCAGGCCTTCTTGCGCGTAGCCCCATTTGCCGGCGGCGGGCTTCACCCAGAGGGCCCAATAAGAGACAGTGTTTTTGTCATCGCACGCTTCGCGGGCAGTGCCACCCTTGTGCTTGATGTCGAAGTCCGCAGCGGGCACACCGTTGACGCGGCACGCGAAGCTCGTGGGGTACTTAGCGGTGCCCTCGATCTTCACGTCAGCTTGGCTCAGCACGGCCGATGCCAGAGTGGGTCCGTCCACAGGCACGCAAACGGACGTGTCAGCGGCAGCCTGCTTCAGGGAGCCGGAATCGACGATGACCTTTACGCCGGTGCAGGGCCCGGCGGCGGCGCTGGATGAAGCCGCTGCCGTGGAGGCAGGGGCAGAGGTGGTGGGCTGGGTGGCGGCCGGCGCGGAACAGGCGGCAAGGGCAAACAGGAGACCGGCGGCGGCGAGGGAGCTCGCGGCGGCGGTGCGGATCTTAGTCAAAGTCACCTGTCAAGGGTAGGACGTGCTTGTCCGGATCCGGAGGCCGTCGCGTTGTGTGACGTTAAGTCACTCACCTGCGCGGGAGTCACCAACGCAAAAGGGCCGACGACGGCGCTCAGGTGAGTGCCGTCGTCGACCCTTCCGGGGGCGTTACGAAGCTTCCGACGCGGTTACCAGCGCATCCTCCGGGGCTTTGCGCTGCGCCGCCTCGTGCTGCGCCGCTTCGTCCTGCGCTGCGCCGGACTGAGCTGTGCCGTAATGAGGGGCACCAGCCGACGACGGATGTGCGGCGACCGCCGCGGCGTGCTCGGCCAGCACCCCGGTCTGGTGACGGATCTTCAGGCGGTAGAGCAGGGTCCCGCCAATGATCACGGCGGCCACGAAGATCACGCCGCCCCACTGCAGGTACCACTCGAACGGCGGCACCGAGTTGTAGATCTCCGGCCGGGGCCAGACCAGATTCAGTGTCATGGCACCGCCCCAGAAGACCGCCAGGATGTTCACCGGCAGGCCCCATTTGCCAAGGCTGAATCCGGGCTCGGTGCCGTCTGCGGCGAGCGGCCACTTCTTCAGGAGCCGGTTGCGCAGCAACGGAACAGTCACCAGGAGGTAGGACAGGTAGATCAGGACGATGCTGATGCTGGACATGATGGTGAAGATGGCCGGCTGCATCACGTTGACCAGCAGCGGAATGACGGCCATAACACCGATCACGATCGCCGCGATCTTGGGGGTCCTGCGGACCGGATCCACCTTGCTGAGCTGCCGGCTGAACGGCAGGTTGTTGTCCCGGGCCATCGCGAACATCATGCGGATGGCGGCGGCATGGACAGCCAGGGTGCAGACCACCACGGCCACCACGATGCAGGCCAGGAAGGCCTTGCCGAACGGTCCGCCCAGGACGGAGAGCACAATGTACTGCAGGCCGCCGTCGGCAGCTCCCACCTTGGGATCGGCCAGGTCCGGTGCGGCCAGGATGCCAAACAGCAGGATCAGGCCGCCCAGCAGGAACGAGGCCGTAATGGCCCGCAGGATGGCTTTGGGTGCCGTGCGCTTGGGGTCCTTCGTTTCCTCGCCGAGGGAGCTGGCGGTGTCGAAGCCGTACATGACGTAGCCGGACGCCATGGCGCCGATGAGGAAGACGCCGAAGAAGCCAAGGTCGTGCCCTTCGCCGAAGCCGGCGGTGTCGAAGAAGACCTCAGGCCCCCGCACTACGTGCCAGCCCAGCGCGAGGATCAGCAGCACGGCCGCGGTCAGCTCCACGAAGACGCCGATGCTGTTGATCCTGGTCATCAGCTTCACACCGAAGGCGTTGATGAGGGTGGAGATGGTGATCATGATGGTGGCCAGCACCACGCCGTTCATGGCGAAGTCGTAGGGTCCGGTGCCGTCACCGACGAACTGGAAACCGGACCAGAGCTGCGGCAGGGTGAGCTGCAGGGCCAGCGCCACGGAGCCCAGCGCCACGATGGAGGAGAGCAGCAGCAGCCAGCCCGCCAGCCAGGACGAGGTCCCCGACGAGAGCCGCTTGGCCCAGTTGTAGACCGATCCCGCCACGGGGTAGCGGCCGGCCAGCTCGGCGAAACAGAGCGCCACCATCAGCTGGCCGACGAAGACGATGGGCCAGGACCAGGCGTACGCCGGGCCGGCCATGGAAAAACCAAAGTAGAACAGTTGGAAGACGCCGGTCAGGATGGAGATGTAGCTGACGCCTGCGGCGAAGCTGGCAAACTTGCCGATGCTCCGGTCCAGGGTCTGGGTGTAGCCAAATTCATCCATGCCGCTTGAATCAATACTCTTGCTGGGTTCCAAAATGTGAACTCCTAAGTCAGAAAAGTACGCACGATGCACCCCGCGGCCGCCATTGGACGCGGGTGAAATCAACTAGCCTCCGGAACTTGCCTCTCAGGCGAAGGACGGGCTGAGCTCCACCTCTTTCTCTTCAGCGGGCCTTTCAGCGCCATCGGTGTGGCCGGCGCGGATGAGGTCCGCCCGGATCAAATCCGCGCAGCGCTCGCCGATCATCATGACGGTGATGTTGGGGTTGACGGTGACGTGTTCCGGCATCACGGACGCATCCGCGACGCGCAGGCCGGTGACGCCCTTGACCCGCAGCTCGGGATCCAGCGGTGACAGATCGTCGTCGGCCGGGCCCATCCGGACGGTGCCCACCGGGTGGTACACGGTGTTGTGGGTCTTGCGGATGTACTCCCGCAGTTCCTCGTCCGTCTGCGCCTCGACGCCGGGCGATAGCTCGCGGCCGGTCCATTCGGCCATGGCCGGCTGGGCCGCGATTTCGCGGGCCTTGCGGATGCCGGCCACCATAACGCGCATGTCGTGGCCTTCGGGATCCGTGAAGTAGCGCGGGTCCACCATGGGCTTGTCGCGGAAATCGCGGCTGCGCAGCCGGACGGTGCCGCGGGACCGGGCGTGCGTGACGTTCGGGGTGAGGCTGAAGCCGTTCTCCGTGGTGGGGTAGCCGTGCCGCAGGGTGTTCATGTCGAACGGAACGGAACCGTAGTGCATCATCAGGTCCGGGCGGTCCAGTCCGTCCTCGGTTGGAGTGAAGATGCCGATCTCCCACCACTGGGTGGAGGTCTGCACCATGGGCTGCCTGGCCTCGAACTGGACCACGCCTTCGGGATGGTCCTGGAGGTTTTCGCCCACGCCGGGGGAGTCCGCCAGCACCTCGATGCCGTGCTGGGCCAGGTGCGCTGCCGGGCCGATGCCGGAGAGCATCAGCAGCTTGGGGGAGTCGATGGCGCCGGTGGACAGGATGACCTCGCGGTGCGCGGAGAGCCGGTGGGTCCGGCCGAACGCGGAGTCCACCACGTCCACGCCGGTGCAGCGCTTGTCCGCGCCGAACACCAGCTGGCGGGCGCGGAGGCCTGTGAGCAGGGTGAAGTTGGGGCGGTCGATGATGGGGTGGATGTAGGAGACCGAGCTGGAGGCCCGGGTGCCGTCCGCGCGGCGGTTGATCTGGAAGAAGTTGGCGCCGTTGACCACGGTGGTGCCGGAGTTGAACTTCGCCCGGGGAATACCCGTCTGTTCACAGGCGTCCAGGAGTGCGACGCCGGCAGGATCCACCGGGGGAACGTTCATCAGGTGCACCGGGCCCGAGTCCCCATGGTGGGGTGCGTCCGGGCCGGCGTCCTCATTGGTTTCCAGCCGCTGGTAGAGGGGCCAGGCGGCGTCGGCGTTCCAGCCGGCGGCTCCATACTTGGACTCCCACTCGTCCAGGTCCTCGCGGGGTGCCCAGAAGGCGATGCACGAGTTGTGGCTCGAGCAGCCGCCCATCACCTTGGCACGGGCGTGGCGCATGAAGGAGTTGCCGTTTTCCTGCGGCTCCACCGGGTAGTCCCAGTCGTAGCCGGATTCGAGCAGCTCCATCCAGCGGTCCAGCTGCAGGATTTCGGGCAGGTTGCGGTCATCCGGGCCGGCCTCCACGAGGGCCACGGTCACGTCCGGATCCTCGCTCAGCCGGGCGGCGACTGCGGCACCGGCGGATCCGCCGCCGATGACGACGTAGTCGAACCCGCGCTCGGTGAGGTCCTCAATGTTGTCGTAGTGCATCTAGTTCTCCTTGCCGTGGTCAGCAAACCAGCCGGTGACCTGCGGGCTGGTGTTCTGGTAGATGTGCTTGGCTTCCTGGTATTCGGCCAGGCCCGTGGGACCCAGCTCGCGGCCGACGCCGGACTGGCCGAAGCCGCCCCACTCGGCCTGGGGGAGGTAGGGGTGGTAATCGTTGATCCAGATGGTGCCGTGCCGCAGCCGGGATGCCACCCGCTGCGCCTTGCCGGCATCCTGGGTCCAGACCGCGCCGGCCAGGCCGTAAATGGTGTCGTTGGCGGTGGCAACCGCTTCGTCCTCGGTGCGGAACGTTTCCACGGTGACCACCGGGCCGAACGCCTCATCGGTGACCACGGACATCCCCCGCCGGACACGGTCCAGGACGGTGGGCTGGTAGTAGAACCCGCCGTCGTACTTTTCTCCTTCCGGCGCCGCACCGCCGGTCCGCAGCCGCGCACCCTCCTGAATGCCGCGCTGGACGTAGGCGTGGACCTTGTCGCGGTGGGCCGCGGAAATCAGCGGGCCGGTTTCGGCGGCGTCATCGAACGGCCCGCCGATCCGGATCTCCCGGGCGCGGCGGACCAGCTCGTCCACGAAGCGTTCGGCGATCGATTCCTCCACCACGAGCCGGGCCCCGGCGGAGCAGACCTGCCCGGAGTGGACGAAGGCGCCGTTCAGGGCGTTGTCCACGGCGGCGTCGAAGTCCGCGTCCGCGAACACCACGTTGGGGTTCTTCCCGCCAAGCTCCAGTGCCACCTTCTTGACGGTGCCGGCGGCGGCCGCCGCGATCCGCTTACCGGTTTCCAGGCCGCCCGTGAAGGAGACGAGGTCGACGGCGGGGTGTTCCGAGAGCGGGGCGCCCGCCTCCGCGCCGGCGCCGGTCACGAGGTTGGCGACGCCGTCCGGCAGGCCGAGGTCCTGCAGCAGCTGCATGGCCAGGATAGCGGTGGACGGGGTCAGCTCGGAGGGCTTGAGGACGAACGTGCAGCCCGCGGCGAGTGCGGGCGCGATCTTCCATGCCGCCTGGAGCAGGGGGTAGTTCCACGGGGTGATCAGGCCGCAGACCCCCACGGGTTCGTAGACGATTTTGCTGACGACGGCCGTGTTCCCGGCGTCGACGATGCGGCCCGCCTGCTGCCCGGCGAGCCTGCCGAAGTACTCGAAGCAGGCGGCAATGTCGTCCATGTCGATGCGGCTCTCGACCATGCGCTTGCCGGTGTCCAGCGACTCGGCGCGGGCGAACTTTTCCCGGCGTTCGCGCAGTCCCGCTGCGACCTTAAGCAGGAAGGTGCCGCGCTCGGGTGCCGGGACGTTCGACCAGATTCCGGAGTCGAAGGCTGCACGGGCTGCGGCGATGGCGCGTTCCGCGTCCTCCCGGCCGGCCTCGGACACGGTGGCCACCAATTCGCCGTCGGCGGGGTTGCGGATTGCACGCACGGCGCCGGAGGCGGCCGGCTCCCAGGCACCGTTGATGAACAGGGTGGATGCTGTCTCGGTTGTTGCGGTTCGAATGACGTCATGGGCTGGTGTGGCGTAAGTCATAGGAAGGACAGTAATGCAGATTGAACGAGTGTTCAATACTTTTTTGAACACTCGTTCAATGCTACGTAGGGCGGTTGCGCTGCCCGTGCCCCGAGTGTGGTCCTAGACGGTGTGGTCGTGAAGCGGCGCGAAGGCGATTTCCTCCGTGCGGGCGATGCTTCGCTGGATGGCGGCCGGATCAACGCCGAGCAGCGCCGTCAGCCACATGCCGTTTTGAATGACCACAATGTCGGCCGCCCTGTCCCGGCAGGCCTCCCAGGACAGGTCGGGTTGCGCGTTGGAAACGAGTGCCGCGAGGCCGTCGAGATAGCGGTCGAAGGCCTCTGCGTTGATCTGCGCATAGCCCTCGTCCGCCTGGGCGAGGGCCCAAAGGTGGAGGCGCAGGGACAGGTAGCGGGTGGTCAGCAGATCAGCGGCCGCCACTCGCCGCAGGGCCTTGCGCAGCTGTTCCTCGGGGTCTGACGAGGGGTCGGGTGCCACCAGCAGGAGGTCGTGCTCGTCCACCCGGCGGAGGGCTGCCCGTATGAGGCTCGTCTTGTCGTCGTAGTAGTAGTTCACCAGGCCCAGCGCGACGCCGGCCTCGCGCGCCACGGCCCGCATGCTCACCCCCGAGATCCCGTGGCGGGACAGCAAGTCCAGCGCCGCCTCGAGAATGCGCGACTGCCTGTCCATCTGTTCGCCGGAGTTCACGGCTTTGGTCCCCATCTGGCCAGACTATTGCCTAACCCGTCACGAGTGCACTTTGAGGGGCCGCGTGACCTTGCGTGTAGGCGGTCAGGAGGTGGACCGCGTGTCGAACGCAGCCGCCGATTCCCGCAGAAGGCGTGCGACGGTGTCCACGGGCGTGCTGGCTGCCCGCCGCCGGTCGAACCGCCGCAGGACGATGCGCCGCGTGCCCAGGCCGGGGACGTCCAGGACGTCCACCCCGTCGTGGCTGACGCCGCTCAACGCGAGGGTGGGCACGATCGCAACGCCCTCGCCCGCCGCGACGAGTGCCAGCGCGGTCAGCGTCTCCTGGTACTGATGAACCGTCTCCATCCGGGCGCCCGTAGCCTGACGGAGCCGGCCGAGGACCGAAGCGTTGGCGGCGGAGGCGTCGACGCCGAGCCAGGGAATCGGCAGGTTGCCAAGGTCGATGTTCTCGGTGGTGAGCAGGGCGCCGGCGGGAACCACCAGTTTCCACGGCTCGTCCAGGAGGGGCTCCTCGATCATTCCGGCGGACAGCGAACCTTGGGCGGCCGTCGTCGAATCGAGCTCCACCACCACGGCGTCGAGCGCGCGCTGGCGGAGCATCCGGACCAGGTCGGGGAAGTCGTCTTCAACTATCCGGATCTGCAATTGCGGGTAGCGGGTGCGCCACTCGGGCAGGCGCGGGATCACCACCGTGCGGACAAAGCTGGTGAATCCTCCCACCCGCACCACCCCTGCGACCTTGGCCCCGCTCTCCATCCGGGCGCGGGCGACACTGAGTGCGCGTTCGATCTCCTCGCCGGCTTCGGCAAAGGCCAGGCCTGCGGGTGTCAGAACGGAGCCTTTGGGTGTGCGCACCACCAGCGCATGCCCCGTCTCGTCCTCCAGTTTGTTGAGCTGCTGGGACACGGCCGACGCCGTGATCCCCAGTTCGTCAGCCGCGGCGAGCACTCCGCCGGCGCGGGCAACCGCAAGGAGAATTCGCAGCCGGCGCGGATCGATATCCATGTTAAGTAGTTCTAAACCACATCTTCAGAGGAATGCAATTGATCTACAGGCATGTCGACCTCATAATTGCAGTTGAAAGCCAAATCCAGGGATGCCTGATCCAATCGGAACCAGCCCCGAACACGAAAATTTAGCCCGCCAGCTGTCCACTCCGCCCTGCGGATGGCAGCCGGGCATCACCCCCGAAAGGACATCATGGAACTGCTCTGGGAAATTGCCGGCTGGGCAGGCGCTGTCGCCATCCTCAGTGCGTACCTGGCTGTGTCCATGGGGTGGCTGAAGGCCGGAAAGGGCTTCCAGATCGCGAATCTCCTCGGTTCCTGCGCCTTCATCGTCAACGGCGCCTTCCACGAGGCATGGCCGTCGGTGGTCACGAACATCGCCTGGTTCCTCATTTCCGCAGTGGCCCTTCTTCGCATGCGGTCCACGCAGGCGGCGCCGGTCCCAGCCGTCGAGGTCCCGCACGTGCAGTTTCCCGGCGTTCCCGAAACCGGCCAGATGGCCATCGTCGAAGCACCCAGGGCACCCAGCTTCACTTAGGCCGAAACTCAAGCGGACGACTGTTGAGCGGACGACGGCGGGAGGTCCCGCCGTCGTCCGCTGCGTTTCGCGGGCGGTAACAATTGGTCAACTGGTTGGCGGATTGCGGCGAGGTTGTCTGATAATCAAGGTAAGGCTTGGGCCGCGTGTGCCGGTCCTTCCGCCTGAAGAATCCGCTCGCCTCGGAGCCGCTGGTCCTCGCTCGCAGGCAACACCTTCAAATAATTCAGGGATATACCTCTATGGACAGTTCAGGTTTCATGGCACTTTTCCTTGCCGGGACAGACGACACCGCCACGAGCGCGCTCCCGAATGCCCCGCGGGTGCACCGGAAAACCAAACTTGAGTTGTCGCGGTGGTCCGCCATGCGGGGCCGGATCGCCAGCCTGCTCCACCGGCTTGCGTGGGCCATTGAACCGGATACGCACCGCATCCACTGACCGCCGCGTTCCCGCCGTGCCGTGACGGTTCAGCCGGGGACTACCGGCCGCTAGCCGAGGCTGCCTGACCGGGCTTGTGGCCGGGATCCGCCTGGGCCAATGTCCCGCGGAGGCGAAGTTCTCCAGGGATCCGGTGGACAGAGGCTGCCGGGTGGTTGCCGTTGATCAGGTCCAACAGGATTTCGGCCGCTCTCGCTCCCATTTCGGCCAGCGGCGGAGCGAAGGTGGTGATGCCGGGTCCCCAGATTTCGAACCAGTCCGGATCGCCGTACCCCGCCAGGGCCAGGTCCCCGGGGATGCTGATGCCGGCTTCCCGCGCGGTCCGGAGGACGCCCAACACGAGCCGGCTGCTCAGGGGAAGGACGGCCTGTGGCGGATCATCCAGCAAGGAGCGCATTGCGCGGGCGCCGCCGTCGGCTGAGAAATCGGAGAACACCACACGGAAGCGTTTGCCGGTTGCCGCGTTTTCGTCGAATCCCGCACTTAGGGCGGCGGCCTTGAAACCGGCGAGCCTGTCGCGGCTGGTGCTGTACACCTCGGGCCCGACAATCGCGGCGATGTCGGTGTAGCCGGCGCCGATGGCCAATTCGGTGAGTTCGCTGACGCCGGCGGGGTCGTCGCTGACTACGGCCGGGACGTTCCGTCCGCTGTATCGGTTGAGTTCAACGATGGGGACCGGCAGGGGATTTGCCGGTGGCGGCCCGACAGGTACGTGGACGATGCCGTCGACCCGCCGGGCGGCCATTTCCCGAAGTGCTTCATGGTCGCGGTCCGGGTGGTTCCCCGTGGTGGCGACGAAGAGGTGGTGGCCCGCGGTCCGGAGCACGTCCTGGAGGACTTCGGCGCTGGACGTGTAGAACTCGTTGGTCATGTCGGGAACGATGAGGCCAACGGTGCGAGTCCGGCCTTCCCGCAGTGCGCGGGCAGTGGCGTCGCCGGTGTAGCCAAGCTGCCGTGCGGCTTCGAGGACGCGGGTGCGAGCGTCGCCGCCCACGGGTCCCTTCCCGCTGAGTGCCCGCGAAGCTGTGCCGTACCCGACCCCGGCGGCTCGTGCGACGTCCGTCAGTTTGACCATGGAGTCCATCTTATTGGCGGGGCCGGGTACGCAGTGACTACGGCAGTGACAGGCCTATGGCGCTGCCGATGCCGATCACGGTGAGCAGGATCAGCGGAATGGTGACCAGGTCTGCGACGACGCCGGTCTTGATCATGCGCAGCATCGGTACGTAGCCGGAACCGTACACGATCGCATTCGGGGGCGTAGAGACCGGGAGCATGGCGCCGGCGTTGCCGCCGAAGATGGCCGCCATGGCGGGGATGAGCGGATCGACGCCGATGGCCACGGCGATCGGGATAATGATGGGCACTACGATCCCGACGCTCGCTGTGTTGCTGGTGGTTTCGGAGATCACCATGCCAAGCACGACTGCCACGAGGCACAGCAGCAGGACGCTGTTGACTCCGGTGACGTCCGCGACGGCGGCGCCGATGGTTTCGGCCAGGCCGGTGGCTTTCATCATGGCACCGACGGTCAGTCCGACGCCCACCAGGATGACGGTTCCCCAGTCGATTTTTGCGGCTTCGCTCCATTCCAGCGTCGGGGTCTTCTTCTGGGTGGGGATCAGGAACAGGAGTCCCGCCAGCAGGACGACGACGGATCCCTCGTTCAGGTGCGAGGCGATGGTGGAGATAACCGGATCCGTGATGTTGAGGGTGGTGACAAGGGCCGGGAAGGTCCACAGGAGCACGGTCAGGGCGAAGACCAGGGCAACGATCTTCTCGCCGCGGGTCATGGGGCCGAGTTCGGCGTATTGGCGGCGGAAGGATGCCGTCCCGTTCGGGATGTGGTGGGTTTCGGGCTTGTTCATGAACACCAGGGCGATGAACATGAGTGTCCCCAGGCCCAGGACGTACGGGCCGGAGATGGACACCCAGTCGAAGAGGGGGATCTTGTATCCGGTCATCTGCTCCACGGTCCCGCGCCCGATGACGTTGGCGATGCCTGTGACCGGGGTGAGGACGGAGCCGACGCCGGCGCCGTAGGCGATGGCCAGCATCAGCATGCAGGAGAACCGCGTCTGGTAGCTCTTGCGGCCGCTGGCCGGGTCATGGATAAGGTCACCGACCGTGCGGACGACGCCGATGCCGATCGGGAGGAGCATGGCGGCGGTCGCGGAGGCCGAAACCAGCATGGCGAGCAGGGTTGCCACGATCATGAAAGCCAGCGCGGTCAGGTGGGTGCTGTCACCGACTTTGGGAAGTGACAGGACACGGAGGGCGAATCTGCGGTCGAGGCCGTGAACGGTCATGGCGCGGGCCAGGATGAAGGCCCCGATGACCAGGAAGACCGTGGGTGAGCCGAACGCGGAGTAGACAGCCGAGGGGGTTCCGACGCCGAGGATCACCAGCAGGGCGATGCCGATCAGGGCTGTGGCGGGGATCGGGATGGTCTCCGTGACCCAGAAGAGGACGATGAAGCTGAGCACGCCGAGCATGGCACGCTGTTCCCACGGCAGTCCCTGCGGCAGGAACATGGCCAGGGCCATCAGCGGAACGACTGCCCAGAGGCCGGCGCGTGCACGGAGGTAGTCGAACCGGCTGGCTTCACCGACGTCGTTGTGGGTAGTTACCTCTGTTGCGCTCATGCGGGGTCTCCTTCGACTCCGTTGGCGGCTACCGCCAGGTCAGCGATGGGAGGGCACGTGGCGGGCAGCGGCGTGCTGGAGTGCCAGATGCTGACTGCAGTCTTGCAGATGGATTCGGCCTCGCCCAGATAGTCGCGGGCCTGAACCAGGGATTCGGGCAGCAGCGCGGACATCCCCTGTTCAGCAGCCACTGACCGGAGTGCGTCGGCGAGCACGGTACCGGATTCGCGGGCGCGTGTCGACGCCGCGTACAGCAGGTCGTGGGCCTTTTCCCGCCCCACCTGCTCGGCGAGCTGGATCATCTGCGCCTCGGCAAGGACCAGGCCGCCGTCGAGTTCCATGTTGCGGCGCATCCGCTCCGCATCCACGCGCATGCCGTCAACGATGACCAGGGTCTCCCGCAGGGCACTGCCGGCAAGCGAGGCCAGCTGGGGGATGACCTGCCATTCGATCTGCCACTCGCCGGCGCTCCGTTCGTGGCCTGCTTCCTGGATGCGGGCCAGCGAGGAAGCAAGCGCCCCGGCGGTTCCGGACAGGCCGATGATCAGTTCGGAGGAGATCGGGTTGACCTTCTGCGGCATCGTGGACGACGCGCCCCGGTGCGGGGAATAGGGCTCGAACACTTCCGCGATCTCGGTGCGGGACAAGTCCACGATGTTGCGGGCAAATTTGGCGCACGAGGCGGTGATCGTCACGCACAACCAGCCGAACTCGGCCAGGCTGTCGCGTTCGACGTGCCAGGGCACCTCGGTGTCTTCCAAGCCCAGGATCTCGGACACCCGCGTGCGCAGGGCAGCCGACTGCTGCCCATACGCGGCTGAGGTTCCGCCGGCGCCGAACATCGAGATGACGGCGATGCGGGGGAGTGCCTGGGCGAGACGCTCCCGCTGACGGGTGAACTGGTTCAGCATGGTGGCCAGCGTGGCGCCAAAGGTGGTGGGTACGGCCTGCTGGGCGTGGGTCCGGCCGGCCATGAGGGTCGCACTGTGGGTGAGGACCTGCTCGGCAAGGCGGTCGCCCAGGCGTTCCAGGTCGTCGTCCAGGAGCTTCAGGGAACGCTGGAGCTGCAGGGCCAGGCCGGTATCCATGATGTCCTGCGTGGTTGCCCCGTAGTGCACGCGGCCGTTGGCGCCTTCCGGGAGGGCTGCCGCTATCTCGCGGACGACGCCGAGGATCGGGTAGCCCACGTTCCGGGCCGAGGACCACAGCCGCTCGAGGTCGATGTTCGCGGGGACGGCAGCCTTGGCGATCGCCTGCGCGTCCTCCTGCGAGATGATGCCCAGCTCGGCCTGGGCCAGCGCGAGGGCCCGCTCGGCGGCCAGCCAGGACTCAACGGCTTCCGCCGGAGAAAAGAGCTCAGCCTGTCGGGAATCTCCGACCAGGTGCATGAGCAGGGAGAAAGGGGTAGAGGTCAACGTTGGCCTGCCTTCAGTTGCGTCGTTGCAGTGGATTCGAATCCACTCTGCGATAGTTGTTATCGCCTTGCGGGAAGTGGATTCGAATCCATTAGAGCTGGTGCTGCCGATGTTGTCAAGATCACAATCAAAGGTGCAGGGGTTTGCCGGGCGGAATCTGAACTATATTCGGACAAGGAAACGACCCGGTCGCATTTGCAGGATCAAGGGAGGCGGATCTCTGAATGGCGGGAATGCCACCAGCCACGCTTGACGTGAGTGACACCGCCGTCCAACGCCTCGTCCTGGAGCAGCGGCCCGATCTCGGTGATCGCCCTTTGGTGCGGATTGAGAACGGCTGGGACAACGCGACCTTCCGGCTCGGCGACGACCTGGCCGTCCGGCTGCCGCGCCGGGCCGAGGCCGTTCCGCTGATACTGCACGAGCAGCGCTACCTTCCGGACATCGCCCGCCGCTCCCCGGTTGCGGTTCCTGTCCCCGTCCATGCCGGCCGGCCGACGTCGGACTTTCCCTGGCCGTGGAGCATCGTGCGGTGGGTGCCCGGAGACGCCGCGGCGGACGTCGGCCCGGCAGATCGCGGCCGGGCAGCTGAAGGCTTGGCCGATTTCCTCCTGTCCCTGCACGTGCCCGCCGAATCCGGCGTCCCGGTGAATCCTTTCCGCGGTGTGCCGCTGACGGACCGTGAGTCAGCGGTGGTGGAACGGCTCAGGGACCGCGAACGTTACCCGCAGGCAGCAGCGCTGGGTGCGGTGTGGGCGGAGGCCAGTGCCGCTAGAGCCTGGGCTGGTCCGGCGATGATGCTCCACGGCGACCTTCACCCGGGCAATATCCTGCTGGCGGACGGCGGCTCGCTGGCCGGCGTCATCGATTTCGGCGACGTCGGGGCAGGGGATCCGGCTGTTGACCTCGCAGTGGCGTGGCTGATGTTCGACGCCGGCGCCCGCCGCCGCTTCATGGGCGCCTTTGGCCCCGCAGCCGGCGGGGACACCTGGATGAGGGCACTCGGCTGGGCGCTGGTCCTGTCCACGGCCATGCTCAGCAACTCCGACGACAATCCGCGGATGTTTGCCGTGGGAGAGTTCGGGATCAGCCAGATCCTGGAAGCCTGACTTTGCACCCCTGATGCCGGCCCTTAAATGTCGGTGCCCGCTGACATGCTGTGGGTATGGAAAGCACAGCTGTTGCGGCGACGTTGGAGGCCATGGCGGCCTCCTTTGTTGCGCTGGCTGCCTGTGCCGGTCGCGTGGACGGAAACGCTGCCGGGAACGTGGCCCCGGCCGGGGCTGACCCGCTCCAGGACGAGGCGGACGCGTGCCTGGACGGCCTGGCTGAGGTGGGTGGCCTGGAGGCCATGATGGCCGCGCTGAAGGTGCATTTTGCCGCCGGATACGTCCACGCTGCCGCGGCCTTGGCGGCCCCGGCCGGTTCCCCGCAGGAGTGCACCGCCCGGGAAATGGCGGTGACAGCAGAGGTGGCCTGTGTCCTGACGGTGAGTGAACGGTCGGCCGCCGCGCTCCTGGCGGATTCAGCCACCCTGACCGAGGGCTTGCCGCTGACGCTCGCTGCGCTGGGGGCAGGGACCATTTCATGGCAGCACGCGCGGGTGATGTGCGATGAAACATCCGGCCTGGACCCCGCCGCCGCTGCTGCCCTCGAGGCTCACTTCCTGGACCCCGCAGCCCCGTTTGCTGCGCGTGGCTGCCCGGCCGGTGAGCTGGTGCCGGGCAGGTTCCGGGCCAAGGCGCGCAGCTGGCGTGAACGGCACCATCCTGTGAGCATCGAAGCCCGCCACCGCAAGGGTGCGAAGGAGCGCCGGCTGGAACTTGTCCCGGACCGGGACGGCATGGCCTGGCTCTCCGCCTACGTGGCCGCCGATGTGGCGGCGGGTGTCTGGTCCCGTGCCACGGACGCGGCGCGCGCCCTGCAGGGCCCGGCCGAAGCCCGGACCCTGACCCAGCTCCGTGCCGACGTCGCCACATCCTGGCTGCTAGCAGGGATAGCGGAAGGAACCCCGTCCCCGCGGGCGCAGGTCCTGGTCACCGTTCCGGTGTTCTCGCTTCTCGGGGTAGCGACCGAACCGGCCACCCTGGACGGGTATGGTCCCATACCTGCCAGCATGGCCCGCCGGCTTGTCGCGGACGGCGCCACATCGTTGATGCGCGTCCTGACAGACCCGCGCAGCGGAGCGCCGCTGGAAATAGGGCGCACCAGCTACCCGGTTCCGAAAGCGATGCGCCAGTGGTTGCGGCTTCGGGATGGCCGCTGTCCTTTCCCCGGCTGCAACAACCACTCACTGGACAACGAAGCGGACCACCTCCTGGCGTGGTCGGACGGAGGCGGCACCGGAATCTCAAACCTTGGCCAGCCATGCCGCAAACACCACCGCCTGAAACACAGCTCACGCTGGAAACCCGTTGGCGCCACCAAGGATCAGCGGCCCGGCTGGATCTCACCTTCGGGACGCGCATATCCCAGCGAACAACAGGACTGGGAACCACCACACTGGCCCGACCACCCCGGCATCGCGGGCGAAGATGGCGAAGATCCGGAGTGGGAACCGCCCACAGGGCCGGACGGACTTGCCGGTGCCGCCGGTCCCGGCGAGACGGGGCCACCATTACCGGTGGATCCCTTCCCTGACTGGGAGCTATTCATCGCGGCCTAGGATCGATGCCTGTCCTGCCTGCCCCGGCCGCCTCGACTGCGGCGGCCACCCAAGGCGCCGCCGCGCCTGGCTGCGTTCCCGATCCGGGGCGGTCCGCCTAGGACTCGACGAGAACCAGGATTGTTTCCGGACGGACGCCGTCGAATTTCATTGCGTCGGCTGTCGTTTCGGACTCCATGATTCGCTGGAATGTTTCCATGTCCGGGACCTGGACGATCAGGCCCACACGCTGGCTCTTCGCCGGGTCGCTGAACGTTCGAACCGTGATGCCCAGCGGCCCGAATACTTCTTCTCGCTTTGGTGAGCTGAGCCAGTGCTCAACATCGTCGACCTCGTGGAAGACCAATAGAGTTGGCATCGTTGCCTCCGCTTTCTGGGTTTGTGCCAGGAGCCGGGCTGGATAGGGGCCGCATGGGACATCCTGATCATCGTGAACGTACCACGGCGTCGAATGCGGCGGTAGCAATTCCTCATTGTGGTGGCTGCCCAACAGGGCCACCATGATGCTATGGATGCTGAAACACCAAAAGCGGTGGAACTGAGCCTTCCCCAGGCCTTCCTGCTTCTAGCTACAAACGACAAAGACGGCAAACCTGAAGTGCCCGTGTTCGCGCTCAGAACCACTACGGCAGGGGCAATATTGGCCGAGCTGGCCCTGCTCGGTGCGATCGAACTGCAGGGGAAGCACATCAGGGCTACAGACGCCGCCCCCAGGACGGACTTCCTGCAGGAGCTGGAACTCATCCGCGGCAAGTCCCGGCCCCACACTCCCAAGGCGTGGGTCGCCATACTGGAGGGCCGGGCCGAAGTGCGGCGCATCTATGAGGGGATGGCGTCGCGGGGCATCGTGGAACATGTCGGCGAAAAGCATCTGGGCCGCTTCCGGGCCGTGCGGTACCCCGAGAAGGACCACGCACCGGAGGAAGCGCTGCTGAAAAAGATCCAGGCCACCCTCACCGGTGCATTGTCCGACCCCGAGGCGTCTGCGTCCAAAGTGACCGACGCTGAAGCCGAAGCGGTTGATACCGCGGCATCGGACTCGGCGGCAGGGGACTCGGGCACCGCCCAGGCCAAGGCGCCCGGTGCCGCGGAACCCGCTCCTGCGAAGCCTGGTGCCCAGGCGCCCGATGCCAGGATCACAGCACTGATCGCACTGCTTCAGGCGGCCGGACTGTTCGGGAAGCTCTTCCCGGAGGCTGACGGAAGCCGGGCAAACGAGCTGGCGAGGAGCTATTGGCCGTCCCGTGCGGTGGAGGACGAACTTCGCCTGATCAGGTTGGCGGAGGAAGAGGCTGCAACCTTGTGATGCCGGGAACGGCTCCGACGGTTGACGTTCGACGGCGGGAGGTCCCGCCGTCGAACGCTAGAACGTTGCTTGTTCGTGCTCTGGCCCCTACCCGCCGGATCAGATGAGGCCGAGCTCCGCGAAGGCCGCAACGAGCCCTTCCTGCCGGGGAGGAGCGGCCGTCAGGTCGGCGAGTGCCACCAGCTCCGGGAGCGATCCTTCGATGGCGATGCCGATTCCTGCGAAGGCGATCATCTCCAGATCGTTCGCGCCGTCGCCGGCCGCAATCGTGTCTTCGCGGGCGATGCCCAGATGGGCAATGACGGCCGCGACGCCGTCGGCCTTGCTGATCCCGCGCTGGTACAGTTCCCCCGCGTGCCGGCCCTCGTCAGCCACCGAATTCGCGACCACGGCAATGGCCCCGCCAATTTCCCCGACCAGGTCCTCCATGGCCACGGGGGAGTCAAACACGGACACCTTGGAGAACTGCACGTCGGCCCCATTCGAGGTGGGGCGCACCGCGCGGAGGATGTCGGACGACCCTACCGGGCCTCCGGGTGCCTGCTCGAAATGGGCGTCAAGAATCACCCGCAACCGCTCCAGCGCAGCGGGTGGCACGTGCAGCGCCTCCTGGGCTTCCAGGATGTAGACGGCGTCGTGCGCGTCGAGCGCCCGGACCGTCCTGGCCGCAAGGTTGGCCGGGAACCGCCGGTCCATCAGCACCGTCCCGGCCACCTCGGCGTAGGCGCCGGCACTGGCCACGAGGCCGTCGAAACCCGCGGCGAGAATGCTTTTGGGCAACATTGAGACCGGGCGTCCGGTGCATAGGAAGACCCGGTGTCCTGCCTTCCGCGCGGCCTGGACCGCGCGCATGTGGCCCTCGGGGACGACGCCGTAGTCCGCGTAGGTGCCGTCCACGTCAAGGAAGACGGCCCGGACAGTTCCAGCGGTACTCGGCGTTGTGCTCATGATCCCGGATCATACCCATGCGCAACATCCCGAGCTAACCGGCGCCCGGCTGCCGCAGCGACTCAGTCCAACTATTCCGCGCTCGACGCCGCAGGGGAGCGGTACGAAACTGAAACGGTCGACGGCGGGACTTCCCGCCGTCGACTGCCGCTTCCTGCTCTGGGGTTCAGGGCATTTGATCTAAACGGAGCCTACAAACGGTCCGGATAACCGCCAGGCCACTTCTTCCAGGGCGTCGGCACGGCCGCGATGGCGGTCAGGAGGAGATCCAGGTCGGAGGCGGCGGCACTCACAGGTAGCTCTTGACGCTCGCGCGCAGGGCCTCTGTGTGCTCATAGATCTCTTCCAGCGAGCCGATGGGCACCCGAGTCTCTTCCTTGTTGTCGTCGAAGATTCCGATGTACTTCTGGGTGCGGTTGAAGTGCAAGCGCGCGATTGGCTTGCGGTTGTTGTCGTCTAGCAGCACCGCAAAATACGACTTGGCGTCCCTCTGTACTACGCGAGCCGGCTTCACTTCGCTGCAGACGATGGCCCGGACAATCTGGTAACCCTCGATTTCCTCGAGCGTCGTTTCCAGCCCGTCCGCCTCGGCCAGGTCTGCTTCGGCCACAGGTGCACTGGTTACACTGGCGGCGGCGGCAGGGTCGTCATTCTGGGGGAAGCCCGGGGCGCCGAGGGCTTTCTTCAGACGCTCGTTCACTTGGTCGTTCAGGAACTGCTTGGACGCTTTAGCTACCAAAGCGGTGAACTGCTCACGCACTTTCTGCGTATAAGGGCCCGGATATACGCGGCCCGTGAGGAACTTGACCCATTCGTCTTCCGGTTCCTTAAACTGTGCCGCGAGTGTCCTTTTGAGTTCGCCGATGTATTTCAGTTCGCCAGCGGCGCTGATGATCGAATCGAGATCAAAGATGTCTTTGGATAGTTTCTGAAGTTCCGGAATGAGCGACTCGTCGATATCGTTCAAATCGAGTACCAGGAACGGCTTGGCGTCCATGCGGTTCGGCGCATCGAGGTCAGTGAAGAACTGGTATACCTCGCCGTTAGTGAGGATTGCGATCCTGGCGTTAGTGACGGCAAAGTACCGGAACAGCTGCGATGCGTGTTCGATCTTGACCGGCTCCGTGGACTTCTTGCACTCGATCAGGATCTGCACTTCGCCGTCTTTGACGATCGCGTAGTCGATCTTTTCGCCCTTCTTAAGTCCGACATCCGCGATGAACTCCGGAACGACTTCCATGGGATTGAAGACGTCGTAGCCAAGAATTGTGGAAATGAAGGGCATCACAAAGGCATTCTTTGTTGCTTCTTCCGTTTGGATCACACCCCGCTGCTGGCGCACCTTTGCTGCCAACGCTGAAAGCTTTTCTGCAAACTCCAATTGTCCCCCTAAGAAATGATGGTGGTGCAACGGTAGCGCAGCGCCGCGACAATTTGAGGAAGTCGCGGAATCTAGATGTCCCTAGTCCTGAATCACTCCTGATTGGCGGCCTCGATGTCTGCCTCGAGCAAGGAAAGCTGGTTGGGTTCCAGCGTCACGGGGGGCACACGCAGAATTTTATTCCTGAAGGGCCGATATTGATTTCCACCACGGGGCCAGTCTTTGTTTGACCGAAATCAGGTGACTGTGAGCCGGACGGGTTCGAGTCCCGCGGCGCGCAGGATGGGCAGTGCGCGCGTGATCCCCGACGCGGTTCCGCCGTTTGGGTGGTTGGCGTGCGCGATGATGACGTCGCCAGGTTTCGCGGCGGACACCTCGCGGAGAACTACGGGCATGGGGTAGGTGGCGCCGCCGTCGCCGTTGATGCTGAAGGACACCGGGACCAGGCCGAGTTCCCGGACAATGGCCACGGCAACATCGTCGAAGTAGGCGGTGCCGGGCCGGAAATACCGGGGAGCGGTGCCGGTGAGGCGGTGCAGGGCCTCCTGGTTGAGCATTATCTCGTCGTAAACTTCCGCCGGGCTGGACGTGCCAGGAACTCCGTATGCGGCGCGTCCGGAAACAGACAGTGGAACATGCCGCGTGCCGTGGTTTCCGATTTCGAACAGCGGATCTTCTGCCAACGACTTCGCGGTTCCAGGGTTGGCTTGGATCCATCGGGAGTTGAGGAAGAACGTTGCCGGTGTCCGGGTGTGCCTGAGCACATCAATGAGGGCCTGGTCCACGCCGTTTCCGCCGGGTCCTCCGCAGCAGTCAAACGTCAGGGCCACGCCTTGGGCACCGGCGGCGAGCCTCGTCGCCGTTCCGGGGAGTTGGAGCCCCCAGGAGTTCGGCGGCCGGCCCGCGAACGAGGAAACAATACTGTCTCTTCCCGGAGGCACGGGGGCGGGCGCCTGGGCTGCCGCAGTAACAACGGGAGTAGGCGGAGCCGCCACAGCGTTGGCTGCCACCTCGTCGGCTGTTCCGGCCTCGGGGGTGTTGGCAGCGCAGCCCGCAAGCGAAATGGCAGCCGCCGTCAGCAGGAACGCGCGACGGCTGGTCAGAAATTTGCGGTGGCGCGGGCCATCTGCAGGCATGCCGGGGTCCCTCTGTTCTTCCTGGCGGCGGGTGCCAGCAGCTTGGTGTTGGCACCCCGAACCATAACAGCCGATAACGAACAACGAGGAAGCGCCGCTTAACACAAACGGACGACGGCGGGAAGTCCCGCCGTCGGCCGTTGTGCGTGGAGCCCAAAGGCCCGTCAGCCCGCAATCCCGCCCACTCTCAACAGACAGCGCTTTCATGAAGATTCCTTCATGATCTCTTCATGTGCGCCTCATGGTTCTCGGCCAAGCTGAAGAAACGAAGCGGCTGGCGCCGGAAAAGCCTAAGTGGGAACACAGGGGGTGGGCATGGAAGGACAAAGCCCGTCCGCGGACCGTCCCTGGCAGGTCCGCCGGGCGCCATTGAACCCTGCCCCGACGGTGTCCGCCGGCATCCCGGCACAACGGCCGCAGCGGATCCTTTTTGCCAGCGCGGAAGCGTACCCGTTCGTGAAGGTGGGCGGGCTGGCCGACGTCAGCATTGCGCTGCCGAAGAGGCTGGCTGAACTGGGCTTCGACGTCCGCCTGGTGATTCCGGCGTACCGGGGGATCGGCGGAACGCCTGTACTGACGTTCGACGTCCCGCTCGGTCCGGTGGCCGAGCGTGTGGTGGTGCGGCGGCTGCCGCCGCTCCGTGGAGTGGAGGTCTTCACCATCGGCCTGCCCGGATGGTTCGACCGGGAGGTCCCCTACAGCTACCAGGACGACGACGTCATGCCGTTCGTCCTGTTCTCCAAGGCAATCGCAACTCTCGCGGCGCAGGACGCCTGGCGTCCCGACATCATCCACTGCAACGACTGGCACTGCGGGCTGGTTGCCCAGGAAGCCCGGCAGGGACCCCACCGGCCCGCCCTGGACCGCACCGGCATTATCTTCACGATCCACAACATCGCCTACCAGGGGCCGGTGGGGGCCGCCACCGACCAGCTGATCGGGCTGCCGCCGGCAGGAAGCCTGCTGGAGCGGGGCGTCACCTTCGCAGACCAGGTCAACACCGTCAGTCCCCGCTACATGCAGGAGATCCTCACCCCGGCGCAGGGCGCAGGCATGGACCAGCTGCTGCGCACCCGCGGAGACACCGCACGGGGCATCCTCAACGGCGTCGACTACGAGGAGTTCAGCCCCGAACGGGACCCCTGGATCGACACCCGCTACAACGGCTCGTTCGTCCTCGGCAAGCGCGCGAACAAGGAAGTCCTGCAGCGGATCAGCAACCTGGAGGACGCGCCGGACCGGCCGCTCTTCGGCATGGTGGCCCGGCTGGTGTCGCAGAAGGGCGTGGGCCTGCTGTCCTCGGCCCTGGACCAGTTCGTGGACCGCGGAGCCCAAGTGGTAGTGATGGGCGAGGGGGCGCCCCGGTATCAACGGGAGCTCCATGCCGCGGCGCGCCGGCTCTCGGGCCACGTGGCGTTCCACCCGACCTCGCAGGAATCCCTGGCCCGGCAGGTCTACGCGGGCTCGGACCTCTTCCTGGCGCCGTCCGTCTTTGAGCCCTGCGGGCTGACCCCGCTGATCGCCCTGCGCTACGGCACCATTCCGGTGGTCCGCCGGACCGGCGGGCTCGCGGACACCGTGAAGGACTACACCGAGGACCCTGCCACGGGGCTGGGTTTCGCCTTCGTCCAGCGCCGCGTCGCGTCGATGCTGTCCGCCGTCGACAACGCCATAGCCGTCTACCGCCGCAAGCCTGAGTGGCGGCGGCTGCAGACGCGGGCGATGGGGGCGGATTTTTCCTGGCAGGCGCCCGCAAATGAATACGTCGCCCTGTACGACGAGGCCGTGCGCTCGCGGCGCGGCGCCGCCGTCGTCGTCCCGGGCAGCGCCACTGTCGTCGGGAACGAAGGCGTCCCAAACGAAGGCGTCCCAAACGCCGTCCCGGGCGCCGCATCGACCAGGATCCCGCTGCCCCGGCAGCGGCCGCGGCCGGCACCGCTGCCCCTGGCGATCGTCCACCACGCCAACCAGTTCCTGGTCACCGACGGCTACCAGGACCGGGAAGGCCTGACCTCGCTGGTGAACGGGTACGCGGCGCTGCTGCGGCTGCACGAAAAATACCGCACGCCGGTCACGCTCCACCTGTCCGGGACTATGGTGGAAGCGGCCGCCTGGCACCACCCCTGGTTCCTCGCCGAGGTCCGCCGGCTGCGCGACGTCGGCCTTCTCTCGCTGGTGGGTGGAACCTACTCCGAAAACATCCTCACCGCCTTCGACCCGGAGTACAACCGGCGCCAGCTCAAGGAGCTGTTCTGGCTCTACCGGCAGCACCTGAAGTGTGCCCCGGAGGACCTCGAAATCTGCTGGATCCCCGAACGGGTATGGGACACCAGCCGCCTGGCCGGACTCCTGACCGATCCCACGCTGCCCAACGGCGGCTACCGGTACGTCCTCCTCGACGACAGGCTCCTGTATCCCACCGACGGCTCCCACGGGAGCAGTGACAGGGCCGACTTCGACGGCGCCGATCAGGACAGCCCTCCTCCGGCCGACGCGCTGCGCCCTTACTGCATCGACGGCGGCAGCGGCCTGCAGGTGGTGCCGATGTCCACCCGGCTGCGGTATTGGCTTCCGCCGGACGACCGGAGCCACTGGCGCAGCCTGTCCCGCACGGCCGAACTCCCCACGGCTCCCGGCGACGACACGATCCTTGTGTACGCGGACGACATGGAGAAGAGTGCGGGCGTGGGCCCGTGGCACCCCAGCGCCCTGGGACGCTACGAGGAATTCCTGCGCTGGCTGGCCACCCAGCCCAACCTCATCCCCGTTGACCTGCCGTCATGGCTCCGCCAGCGCCGGCGGACCCCCGGCGTCCGCGTCGTGGAGCGCGGCACCTTCGTGGAACTGGCCCAGGACTGGCACGCGGGAGAGGACTACAGCGGCTGGGACCAGGACACGGCCTGGGCGCCCTACCAGCAGCACCTCGCCCGGGCCCGCCGCGCCGTGGCGGGCGCTGAGAGCGCGGGCGCGGAACCCCGGCTGACCGCACTGGCCTGGAAACACCTGCTGGCCTCGGGATACGAGACTGCGTGGCACGACACGGACCAGCCGGAGCGGGAGCCGGCCGCCTGGGCCAAGGCGCTGGCAAGCCACGGGCGCGCCGCCGGCGTGCTGGCTGCCGCGGCCCGGTGGTTCGGCAACCCTGCCCGCGCGCTCGGAGCGGAACTGGTGGACCTCGACGAGGACGGCGCGGAGGAACTGGTCCTCAGGAGCGAGCACCTGTTCGCGGTGCTGTCCCCGGAGTGCGGCGGCCGCCTGGTCTACCTGGCATGCCGGGGCCCGGACGGCGGCATGCTGGTGATCGGGAACCCGACCGACGACTGGAACAAGCAACAGGAGATGAACAGCTACATGGACGTCCCGGCCAACCACCCCGGTGCGCTCGCCGACGTCGGGGGTGTCCACGACCGCCATGAGGTGACCATCCACGCAGGCGACGGAGCGGTCCAGGTGGAGCTGACCAACGTGCAGCAGGACAGCCCGCTGCACGGGCTCCGCAAACGGCTTCTCCTCGATGACGTGAGCCCCGCACTGCTGGTGGCCTACGAGCTCCCCGCGGCAGCGCCCGGGATCACCGTTGAGACCTGCCTGTCGCCGGACTACTACCGGCTGCTCCGCCACGGCACGGCAGAGCTGCAGCGTTGCGGAGGACGCAGCTGGCGGGGCGCCCGCAACCGCGGCGCGGAGGTGTGGGTCGCCCTCGCCAGCGACGAGGACACCGCCTGGCGGGACCCCTCCGGGCCGGAACCCGGACACGGCGTGCTCGTCCGCGTGCGCGCCGAGGCGCGGTCCTTCCACCTGCTCATCGGCGTGGGAGAGGTCGACGACGACACGGCGCAGCGGGCGATTGAGGCGGGGCGGGAACGGCTCCACGGCCTGGCTGCCCACACTTCGGCCGCGCACAACGCGGGCGCCCACAGCCTGGTTGCCCACGACCCGGTTGCCCACGATCCGGTTGCCCACGACCCGGCCGCCCGCGGGCTGACAACCCACGGCTTGGCTTCCCGCAACCTGGCCCGCAACCTGGCTGCCCACAAAACAGCGGGAGGCCCGCGATGATCACCCGTGCGGCCGCCGTCGCGGCCACGGCCTCCGATGCCCGCCGGGCCGAGCGGCTCGCCGTAGCCGAGTCTTTGCTTGTGTCGCCGCCACCACTGGATGCACTGGCCCCGGGCCGGGTCCAGGTGCTCACACGGTCGGTGGTTCACGCGTCCCGGAGCCGGCCGGTGGTCCGATGGACAGTCACCGTCGACTCCGGGACCGGCCCCTCGGCTCCGCTGGCCGTGATCGGAAAGAGCTACCGTGCGGGCGGCGGGGAGGAGGCCTGGCGGTTGCTGAGCAGCCTGCACCAGGCGGGCCTCGACGCCACCGAGCTCGGGGTTCCCGCACCGTACGGCTTCGACCCCGCCCGTCAGCTCCTCGCCCAGGAGGAAGCACCCGCCACCACCCTGCACTCGTTCCTGGACGGCGACCCGGGGCCCGCCGCGCCCCAGGCCGGGCGGGCCGGGCACTGGCTCGCACGCCTGCACGGCATCCGGGGCGTGCAGGTGCCAGATCTGGCGGAGGACTTCGAGCGGCTCAAGCTCGCGGAATACGGTACGGCGCTCGCCGGGCTCCTGCCGCAGCAGGCCGCCCGCCTGGACGAGCTCACGGCCGGGACCCTGGAGGGCCTGGCCGGCGCCGGCGGCACACGGGTGGTGACCCACGGGGACTTCCAGCCCAAGAACATCCACCTGGACCCGGACCGCTTCGTGGTCATCGACTTCGACCGGGCGGCGTGGGCCCCCGCCGCGCGGGACCTCGGACACTTCATCGGGCAGACCCTGACCATGGGTGCCGCCCGGCACGGGGACCTGGCAGCCGCCCTGCCCTGGGTGGGGGCGTTCCTGGACGCCTACTCGGACAGCAGTGGCGACGCCGGGGCCGTCCGTTCCGCACCCGCCTACGTGGCCCGCACCTTTGCCGAGGTGCTGTTCTACCGCCTGGTGGTCCGGCCGGTGGCGGACACCTCGTTCTTGCCGGACTGGCTCGACGCCTGGGAAGCGGCTGTGGAAGCCGCCGCAGCGGGAGGCTACCGGTGAGGGTGTCCGGCACCGGGGCCACCCATCCCGACCGCGCGGAGCGCCCCGACAAGGCGGAGCGCCCCGACCGCGCGGAGCGCCCCGACAGGGCAGAGCGCCGGCGGCGCCAGCGCGGCGGGTCCGTGCCGGTGATGCGCGCCGGCGTCATCCTCCGGACTTTCGGTCCTTTCCTGCGGCCCCAATGGCCGGGTTGCGTACTGGCAGGGTTGCTGGCCGCAGCCAGTGCCGGCGTCGCCCTGCTCAAGCCGTGGCCGCTGAAGTACCTCTTCGACGAAGTGCTGCTGCCGGCCGGCGCCCCGGGCGGACAGGACGTGCAGCGCGTCCTCGTCCTCATCGTCGGGGCGCTCGTCGTCATCACCCTCCTGGACTCACTGATCAGCGCCGCACGGAGCTACACACTCACCGTCGTCGGCGAACGCGTCTCCGCGGCTATCCGCACCAGGCTGTACGACCATCTGCAACGGCTGCCCCTGAGCTACCACGAGCGGACCCCCACCGGTGAGCTCACCACACGCCTCACCGGGGACGTTGACAAGGTGCGCGCGCTGCTCACCGTCACGTTCGTGGACGCCGCCACCAACGTGCTCACACTGGCCGGCATGGCCGGCGTGCTGCTCATCCTGGACTGGCAACTCAGCCTGGCGCTGCTGCTGGTGCTGCCCATGCTCCTGCTCACCGTCTCCAGCTTCCGCGCCCGCATCCGGGCCGTGGAGGAGAACTCGCGGGAGATCGAAGGGGACCTGGCGGCGATGGCGCAGGAATCGCTGGTGGCGGTCAAGCTGGTGAAGGCAACCGGCCGGGAGGAACACGAGTCCCGCCGCTTCCGGAGCCGTTCCGATGCCTCCGTTGCGGCTGTGCTCCGCTCCGCGCGCACCAGCGCCGCCTTCGGTGCCGCGGTGGACGCGGTGGTGGCCGTTGCCACCACGGCCCTGGTCTGGCTGGGGGCCCAGCGCGTGCTCTCGGGCGCCCTCACACCGGGCGACCTGGTGATCTTCACGGCCTACCTGCGTGACTTCTTCGGCCCCACACGGGCGCTCTCCAAGCTGCCGGCCCAGCTGACCCGGGCCGGCGTCCGCGCCGCCCGCATTGCAGACACCCTCGGCCGCCGCCCGGAGGTGCAGGACAAGCCCGGTGCCCGCACAGCCGGCCCGCCACGGCGGCGACTGAGCCTTGACGCCGTCGGATTCTCCTACAGCACCGACCGCCCCGTCCTGCGCGACGTCGACCTGAACGTACCGGTGGGCAGCACCCTCGCGATCGTGGGGCCCACCGGGGCGGGGAAGTCGACGATTGCCGCGTTGCTGTGCCGGCTGCAGGACCCCACAAGCGGCAGGGTCCTGCTGGACGACGAGGACCTGCGCGACCTGACCGGCGAGAGCCTCCACACCCAGATCGGACTGGTCACGCAGGAGGCCCTGCTGTTCCGTGCCTCCGTGCGGGAGAACATCGCGTACGCGCGTCCGGACGCCTCCGCGGAGGAGGTGGAGCACGCCGCCCGCACGGCCCAGGCGCACGACTTCGTGCGGGCACTGCCCCACGGCTACAACACCGTGCTGGCCGAGCGCGGGGCGACCCTGTCCGGCGGGCAGCGGCAGCGGCTGGCACTGGCTCGCGCCGTCCTGCAGGGCTGCCCGGTCCTGGTGCTTGACGAGCCGACCACAGGCCTGGACGCCCATTCCGAACACGCCGTGCTCCGCGCACTCCGGCACGTCAGCTCCGGCCGGACCACCGTGATCATCACGCACCGGATGGCGGCGGCCATGGCGGCGGACGAGATTGTGGTCATCGAGGACGGACGCGTGGTGGAACGCGGTACCCACAGCCGGCTCATCGCCGCGGGCGGCCTCTACGCGGAGATGTGCCTCCTCCAGGGGATCACACGCCAGGGGAGCACCGGCACCGGGCCCGCGCTGCACGGCGACGCCGCCGACTACGGGCGCCACGCGGCGTCGTCATTCGACGTCGACGCCAACTATCCCGCCACCGATTTGAAGGGAGCCCACCCATGACCGAGCCCAGTGTCCGGGCGGCAGCGAGCGACCTCGCGTTCCTCACCACCGGATCCACCGACGGCGTCCTGCCCGCCATGGACGGCGGCATATCCGACGGAGGTATTTCCGACGGCGGGGACCCGGCCGCCGTCCAGGCGGACCGGCTGCTGGTGCTGCGCAGTTCGGTGCCCCGCCAGGGCGGCCGGCTGCCCGTGACTGCGGTCGACGAGTCGGCGCTGTTCCCGGCCCTGGAGGACGCCTACGGCCTCGGCCGCTGGCGCGCGTGGCGCCGTACCGACCACGGCAGTTCGAACCTGAGCTGGTTCGTCCGCACGGACGCCGGCGATGTGGTGCTCCGCCGCTCGCACAACCTGAAGACCGTGGCGGGGGCGGAGTTCGAATGCGCCCTCATCGACCACCTCCGCGGACACGGCTACCCGGCCCCGCCCGTGGAGCGGACACGCGACGGCTCCATCTCGGTACAGGTGGAGGGCATCCTGCACATGGTCACGCGGCTGATGCCCGGCCGCGCCTACGATCCCGGCGACGCCGCCCAGCTGGTGGAGGTGGCGCGGGGACTCGGGCGCTATCACGCGATCGTGTCGGAGTTGTCGATGCCGGGATACAGGGAACGCTCCTCCGGCCTGGCCACTCTCGGACAGGTGGGGCAGGAGAAGCTGTACGCCGCTGTCGAGGTCATGGCGTCGCTGCTGGACGCCGATGCCGGTGCCGCACTGCGCGAGGACGCCCGGTACCTGGCTGACCGGATGGAGCAGCTGAACGTGGGGCTCGGGGGGCGCCAGAGGGACCTGACCTCCATGGTGATCCACGGTTCGTACGGCCAGTCGGCCGTTCTCATGGACGAGGGCCGGCTCAGCGCAGTGCTGGACTTCGACCGGTCCGCACAGGAGCTGCTGGGCCTGGACCTGGCGTATGCCTTGAGGTCGTTCTGCTTCAACGGCCCGATCCGCCGCGCCGGGTTCGGCCTGGACCCGGACCGCTGCCGGACCTTCCTCCACCACTACCGCAGCCATGCCCCGCTCGCGGAGTCGGACCTGGCGGCCATGCCCGACATTTTCCAGGCCCAGCGGCTGATGGTGGTGGTCAAGAAGTGCGAGAACCTGCTGACCAAGCAGGCGCTGATTCCCCGGCAAACCCAGGACGCCGCCAAATTCGCGCGGATCATGGACCGCGAGGCCTCCTGCATCCGTCTGCTCATGGACAACCCTTTCACCATTACGGAGGACGCATGAACCCCACGCTCAGCCGCACGCAGATCCATGCCCAAAGCCATCAGGTGAAGGAGCAGCAGGTCCTGCGTGCCGAACAGGTACGAAGCCCGGAATTCCTGGACCGGTATGTCCGCCCGCACCTCGGCTCCGCGGCCGGTGGCGGGTCATGGGCAACGAACGTGATCCAACTGGACGGCACCGGGGCCGCCACGGTGCAGATAGAACTCGACGACGGCGGTCCCGTGTTCGCCAAGCTCTTCCCCTTCGAGGACGGTCCCGCCGTGCACGCGAAGCTGCAGGCCCTGCGTAATGCCGGGCTGGGGCACGGCTCGGCGTACCAGGCCGTCGAGCCGCTGGCCTGGTACGGAGACGAGAAGATCCTGCTGTGCAGGGGAGCGCCGGGTGAGCCGATGTCCACGCTGTTCGGCGCGGACAGCGCCGAGCTGGCAGCGGCCGCCGCCCGTGCGGCGTCGTGGTTGGCCCGCCTGCACGGCCTGGACCTGCGGATCGGGACTGCGCATTCCCTCCTCGTGACAGGGGAGCTGACGAGCCTGGCCAAGCGCCTGGCCAAAGTGGCCGTGGCCAGCCCCGGTTATGTCGACGCGGCCCTGGGCATGCTCGAACGCCTGGACGGCCTGGCCCGGGACACCGTGGACGGCATCCAGTCCCAGAGCCACGGACAGTTCCGGCCGATCCACGTTTTCCTGACCGACGACGTCGTCACCGTCATCGACCTGGACCGCAGCGCACCGGCCGACCCCGCGCGCGACGTGGCGGAGTTCCTGCACAGGATGCGCCAGGGCGTGTACTCGGCCACCGGTGACATCAGCCGGGCCGACGAGCCATGCGCTGCGTTCCTCGCCGCCTACCGGGAGGCGACGCACGGCGACCGGCTGGTCAACCTGCGCTTCCACTGGGCTCGCTACATCTTCCACAGCCTCAACCGCGAGATCAAGACCGGGGATGCGGACTGGCGCGACCGCGACGACACCCAGTACCGCCTCTACGTCAATGAGTTCGAACGGGTGGCAGAGGGACGGGCGGGAGCATGACGCCGGCGGAAGGCAGCGTGCTGGACCGTGCCGGACAGGCGCTGCCTGTGGCCGAGCTCGAGGGATTGTGGCCCCTGGGCGGGTGGATCTCGGTCAGCCCCCTTCCGGGAGGCAAGAACGAGCACCTCCGCGTCGCCGCTGCGGACGGCGTCCACTACCTGCGCCGCTCCTACCGTGCCAAGACGCGGGACGAGCTCACGGGGCAGTTGCGCCTGATGCGGCTGCTCCGGGACAGGGGGTTCCCGGCCCCGGAGGTGGTGCCCGCCCGCACGGGCGCCGACTACATCGAGCTCTTCGGCCGGTGGTGGATCGCTACCCGCGGCGTCGAGGGGACGCCCTTCGACGACGGCTCAGCCGAGCACGTGCGGGCGCTGGGCAGGACGCTCGCCCGGTACCACGCCGTCGTCGCCGACCTTCCTGCGGTGGCTGCCGAGCCGGCTGTGCTCAGCGAGCTGCGGAGCCGGGCCGGTGAACAGGACGTGGAGCCGGCGCTGCGTGCCCGGACTGTGCACGTTCTCAACCAACTGACAGGCCTGCTGCCGGACCTTCCCCGGGTGGTGGTGCACGGCGGGGCCAGGCGCGGCAGCCTGGTCTTCGCCGGCGACGAGGTGGTGGGGGTCCTGGACTTCGACAGCGCCCACCCGGACGTGCGGGTCCTCGATCTCGCGGTGGCCGTTCACGACGTCGGCAAGGTGTACACCCGTCTCGGGGAGGACGACCACAAGGTGGCGCTCGACCTGGGCCGGGTCACCGAACTGCTCGAGGCCTACGGCAGGGAGGCGCGGCCCACGGCGGCGGAGGTGGAGGCGCTGCCGCTGCTGCTGGAGGCCAAGCGGCTGAAGCGGGGCCTGGGCCGGCGCAGCCGTGTCCTCGGCGGGGAAACCCTGTCCGAGAACGACCACGCCAAAATCCGTTTGGAAGACCACCGGCTCGCCTGGCTGGACGAGCACCAGGACGCCCTGGCGGCGGCCTGCCGCGCGGTCCTTGCATGAGGCCGGCGTGAGGCAGGGACCTTACAAGCTGCTGAGGAAGTCCTCCGCGAACCGCTTCACACCGTCCCATTCGGTGTACACGTAATCGCGCGACGTGTCGGTGTCCAGCGTGCCCTTGTCGCTGGCGATCTTCTTCATCACGTGGCGTTTGATGAACCCGTACTGCGTGTAGAGTAGTGCCCCGCCGAACAGACCCACCTGGGCCGGCCGCCACCCCGTCTCGGCCTCGAAGTTCTCCACGTAGCTCTCGGCGTTCTCGGTGTCACCGTGGGCGGCGAGGCTGACCGAGAAGAGCGCGGACGGGAGGCGCTTCAGCACGTCGCTGTTCGCCCGCACGAAGTCCCGGACGTAGTCTTCGTGCTTGCCCAAATGGACCGAGGCCCCGACGATAACGGCGTCGTACCCGTCCGGAATGGCGTCCCCGGACTGTTTGATGTCCGCCGTTTCCGCGTGGTGGCCGTGTGCCTGAACCACGTCCGAGATGTACTGGGCGATCTTGGCTGTCTGGCCCTCGGTGGTCCCGTAGGGAATGTAGATCCTGGCCATGGTTGGCTTCCTTGCGCTGTCGGCCCGCGAGTGGGGAGAGCTTCGCCGTGGACGATCCACAGGTTCGGCCTCATCCCAGTCTGTCAACGCCGGGCGATGCAGCCGTAGGGTCGAACGGCCCGGAACGGGGTCCGGCTATTCCGGCTGGTGGCAGAAGCAGTGAATCCGGTCGCACTGGGTGTCATAGGGGCCGACGAACGTGTAGTCATCAGGAGGATCGGCATCCTGGGAGCGTGATTCGGCCGACTGTTGGACATTTCCGGAACGTGATTTCACGGATCATCCCCCATTTCCGCTCAATGGTCGTCCCAGATCCGAGCCAAAAATGTTTCCCATAACAGGACGTTGGAGCTAGCCTACGATCCGCACGTTTCCGCTGCCGATCCGTGCCGTTTCGCCCGTGTTACAGAGCAGGCGGGTCAGGTCGGCTGGTACTGCCGGTGGAGCATCCGCATGTGCTCCTCGGCGAGTTTGATCATGGACTGGGTGGCCGGTGACAGGCTTGCGGGATCGCGGCTGATGATGGCGAACGTTTCGATCAGCGGCGGGTCCAGGCTCACGTAATTGAGGCGGTTGGTGTACCCGAGGGCCTCGGCCACCGGGACAGAGGCCACGGCAGCCGCCGTGCCGCTGGCTGCGATGGCCAGTGCTGCCGCCCCGGTCTCAACTTCGATGTCCGGAATGAAGGGCATGCCGATCGTCTGGGCGCGCTCGCTCAGCTGGCGCCTGGTGGGGTCGTTCTCGGCCCATCCTGAATCCGGAAGGACCAGCGGGCGCTGCAGGAGCCCTTCGATGGTCACCGGTTCGGTCAATGCTGGCTTGGTGTGGAAGTAGGCAGCTTCGCAGGACCAGAGGACGTCGCCCATGGTGAGCCCGCGGGCATCAATCGGCAAGGCCACGACGCCGGCTTCGAGGCGGCCCGCGCGGACAAGGTCGGCCACCTGGGCGGAGTTGGATCCGATGACGCGGACATGGATGTTCGGGTAGAGGGAGCGGAATGCAGGGATGAGGCCGGAGAGCACGTACTGCCCGCTGTTAAACATCCCGAACGCCACAGTTCCTTCCTGCCGGTCCCGGATGCCGGCGACGGAGTCCATGGCTGCCGTGTAGTCGCGGGCAACCTTTCGGGCATGCGGCAGGAACCGCTGGCCCGCCTCGGTCAGCGTCAGCCCCTGCTTGGCCCTGGTAAACAGTGCGACGCCGACACTCTGCTCAAGCTTGCGGATCTGTTCCGAGAGGGTGGGCTGTGAAATTCCCAGTTCCTCCGCTGCCTGCGTGAGCGACCCTGCCGCCGCTGCGGCCAGGAAGTAGTTGACCTGAAGGATCGTCATGGGTCCTGCCCTTTCTCCGTCTCAAGGGCTCAGCTTATAGGCCAGTGCGCATGTTGTATAGCTAACACCTATGTTTCAGGCACATTACACAAACAAGTGGTGTATTTCCGTCTTGAAAAACTTCATGCATTCTTCATGAAAAGTCTTGTGATCCAAAGGTGGTCCTGCTTACATCTAACTATTCCAAAGCTTCTACCTATGGATCAATTCGAAAGGGGCAATGCCATGGAGCTCGCAACAGAGCGCACTGTGTCACCGCCGACTTTGGGCGGGGTGAAAGTCCTCGGCCTGCACAAGTCCTACGGCAAGCACGCAGTTCTCCATGATGTGAATCTCGAGATGACGGAAGGGGAGGTGGTCTCGATCATCGGCCCCTCGGGGGCAGGCAAGAGCACCTTCCTGAGGTGCCTGAACTACCTGGAGGTGCCCACAGCCGGGACCATCACCATCGGTGACAGTACGGTTGACGCCGGCGCACGGCGTCCCGATCGCGCCTGCCTTGACCGCCTGCGGCGGGTGACGGGCATGGTTTTCCAGAACTTCAACCTTTTCCCCCACCTGACGGTGCGGGAAAACATCACCCTTCCCCAGATGAAGGTGCTTGGCCGGAGCCGGGACGAAGCGAACGCCGTCGCAGATTCCCTGCTCAACCGGGTGGGGCTGGCCGCCAAAAGCGAACAGCACCCCGCACGGCTCTCCGGCGGCCAGCAGCAGCGCATCGCGATCGCCCGGGCGCTGGCCCTGTCTCCGAAGGTGATGCTCTTCGACGAGCCGACGTCGGCCCTCGATCCCGAGCTCGGCCTCGAGGTGCTCGCCGTCATGCGGGACCTCGCGGACGAGGGAATGACCATGATCGTGGTGACCCACGAAATGCACTTCGCCCGCGACGTGTCCGACCGCGTCATGGTGATGGCGGACGGGCGAGTCCTTGAACTCGGTCCCAGCGAACAGGTCATGACCGCGCCGACCCACGAGCGCACCAAGAAGTTCCTGCGGGCGGTGCTGGACCGGTGACGGACATGTTCGCCCAGATAGCCTCCGGAGCCGGCATGACGGTGGTCATCACCGGCGCCTCCCTGCTGATCGGTGCGCTGCTGGGGCTCCCGCTCGTCGCTGCCCGCCGCTCGGCCTGGTCTCCCCTCCGGGCGCTGGCAACGGGCTACATCGACATTGTCCGGGCCATCCCGCCCATCACCTGGCTGTTCCTGATCTACTTCGGCCTGCCGCAGTACGCCCTGCGGCTCGACTCTGTGTCGGCGTCCATCGTCGGGTTTTCCGTGATCGCCTCCGCGTACATGGCAGAGACGTACCGCTCGGGCCTGCTCAGCATTCCCCGGGGACAGTGGGAGGCAGCGACCGCCCTGGGCCTGAAGTTCCTGCCGAAAGCGCGGTACGTCATCACCCCGCAGGCCTTCAAAGTAACCCTCCCGGCCGTCGCTGCCTACGCCATTTCGCTCCTGAAGGACTCGGCCCTCGCCTCCACCATCGGCGTCCACGAGATCACCTACCAGGCCGGCCTAGCCTCCCGGGCAACACACCAGGGGCTGCTGGCCTTCAGCATCGCCGGACTCCTTTACATCGCCATGAGCGTCCCGCTGGCAGTGGTGGCCCGCCGGGTGGACCGGGTGCTCCGCCGGAAGCTTGAGGTGGCCTGATGACCTTCGTCGACCAATGGATCAGCTGGCTTCCCGCCCTGACCCCGGGCCTTGGTGTCAGCCTCACCCTGACCGGGCTCTGCCTGCTCTTCGGAATGCCGCTCGGCCTGGTGCTGGCCCTCATGCTTGAAGGCCCGGTCAAGATGCTCCGTGCAGCGGCCCTCATTGTGGTGGAGGTTGGCCGCGGCGCCCCGGCCCTTGTGCTCCTCTACCTGCTGTACTTCGGGCTTCCGGAAGGCGGAGTGACACTGTCCGCCTTCGCCACCGGCGTCATCTCCCTGTCCTGGACCACCGGAGCCTACGCCAGCGAACTCTTCCGCTCCGGCCTCGCCGCGGTCCCCGCCGGCCAGCGCGAAGCGGCCCTCACCTCCGGCCTGCGCGGCTGGTCCGGGTTCCGGTACATCATCCTTCCCCAGGCCGTCCGCATCTCCACCCCGCCGCTGGCGAGCCTCGCCGTCACCATCTTCCAGACGAGCTCCCTCGCCTTCGTGATCGCTGTCCCGGAACTGATGTCCAAGGCCTACGCGCTCGGTTCCATCACGTTCGAATACCTCAGCGTGTTCGCACTGACGTCGGTGCTCTACGGATCGATCACCCTCCTTGCCCTGGCTTTCGTCCGCCTCGCTGAGCAGCGCCTCAGCCGGCACCTCTAAAAGCAAACCCACACCCCAACACCAAGCAAAGGACCCCACCATGAAAACCAACAGCGCATGGATCCGCCGCGGCGCCCCTGTCAGCGCCGCCGTCGCCGGCCTGGCACTCGTCCTGTCCGGATGCAGCACCGCGGCGGGCGCCTCCGTGGATCCCTCCTGCACCCCGAAGCACGACTTCAAGACGGTCACTGCCGGCACGCTGACCGTCGCCGCCTATGATTTCGCGCCGCACCTGAAGATCGAGGGAAACCAGATCGCCGGAGTTGAAGGCGAGCTTCTCAACGAGATCGCCAAGCGGGAGTGCCTGACCGTAACCCTCCAGGCCTCGGGCGGCGCCGGTGCTGCCATCCCGTCCGTTCAGGCCGGACGGGCGGACCTCGCAGCGAGCGACTGGTGGCGGACGAAGGCCCGCGCCAAGGTTGTGGCGCTCAGCAACCCCGTCTACCTGGATCAGGGGGCACTCGTCTCGGTGGCCGGCTACAAGACCGTTGCGGAACTCGACGGCAAGAAGATCGGGTCCGTGGCAGGAAACCTCTGGAACGACGAGTTCACCCAGGTCTTCGGCGACAAGTTCTCCGTCTACCAGGATCCGGAAGCCGTCTTCAACGACCTGGCCGCCGGCCGCATCGACGCAGTCATCGACAGCGTAGGCGCCACAACCGCACGGTTCGAGGCCAACCCGATCAAGGACGCCCAGATCGTGCCGCTCCAGCCGGATGCCCGGATTCCCGTCACGGCGCACCCCGGACAGCTGAACTGGCCAACCAAGCTTGACAACACCGAACTCACCAAAGCCATCAACGACAACATCGAAGACCTCCGCAAGGACGGAACAATCGCGGAGCTGCTCAAGAAATACGGCATGGACGCCAGCGCGGCCGACGTCGGCGAACCCGGGATGCTCTAAAGCCCGGCCCCGCACCGGAGCCCCGGCCCGTAACCACACAACACCCAACCTGGAGGAATACCTGACATGCCTGAACTGACTGAACGCGTCGCCCTCGTCACCGGAGGAGCCCGGGGCCAAGGCGCGGCACATGCCGAAGCGCTGGCCGCCGCAGGAATGCGCGTCGTGATTGCCGACGTCCGAGACGAGGACGGCGAAAAGACCGCCACCGAGCTGAGCAACAAGAACCTGTCCGTCCGCTACCTCCACCTCGACGTCACGGACGAGGCAGCGTGGGCCACTGCAATAGCTGATATTGAAAAGCACGACGGCGGACTGGACACCTTGGTCAACAACGCCGGGATCATCCGGGTCACCCCGCTGAACGAGCTGACGATCAGCGAGTGGGAACTGCTCCAGCGGGTCAATACCACCTCCGTCCTGCTCGGCATGAAAGCCGCCTTCCCGGCACTGGCCCGCCGCGGCGGCGGAACCATCATCAACGTCGCCTCCACGGCTGCGCACCGCGGAGCAGAAGCCTATGGAGCCTACTCCGCCTCGAAAGCAGCCGTCCTCGCCCTGACCCGGGCGGCCGCCCTGGAATACGCACCGCACAACATCCGCGTGAACTCCATCAGCCCCGGGGGAGTGGAGACACCCATGAACGACGACGAGCCGGCGGGCGGCACTTCGTCCGGCACGCCCCTGGGCCGGCGCGCACGGCCTGAAGAAATCTCACCGCTTGTCGTCTACCTGGCATCGGACGCCTCCTCGTTCGCCACCGGCGCCGACTTCCTGATTGACGGCGGGGTGACGATCAAGTGACCCAGCCGCAGAACATGCAGCCGCAGAAGGCAGCGTCAGGCGTTGCGCTGGTCACCGGTGCAGGATCCGGCATGGGCCGCAGCACGGCACAGGCCTTCCTTGACCGCGGCTGGACGGTCCTCGCCCTGGACGTGGCTGCCGTGGACACAGCCGATACCGACGGCAAGCTCATTCCGATCACGGCGGATGTCAGGGACCGCGACGCCGTGGACGCTGCCCTTGCCGAATACCTGCCCGGCATTGGCGGCCAGATACACGCTGTGGCCAACGTCGCCGGGATCTACCCGCCCTCCACCTTGGAAACAGCGACGGCCGAGCTGTTCCGCCGCGTCTTCGACATCAATGTCCTCGGCGTCATCAACGTCACGGCAGCCGCCCTGCCCTACCTGGGCGACGGTTCCGCCGTCGTGAACTTCGCCTCGGTGGACGGCTTCACGGTCTCACCCGGCCAGCTCATCTATGGCGCGTCCAAAGCGGCCGTCATCATGCTCACCAAAGCCACCGCCCTGGAACTGGCCCCGCGGGGGATCCGCGTCAACGCCATCGCCCCCGGCTGGGTGGACACTCCGGGCAATGCGGCAACCGGCCGGATGGAAGCCGCCGCGGCAACCATCCCGCTGGGGCGCGTCGCACAGCCGTCCGAGATCGCCGAGTGGGCCTGGATCCTCAGCGGATCCGGCACCGCGGGATTTATGACCGGCGAAACCATCACACTCTCCGGCGGCGACATCATCCGCTAGCCGCTCCACCTATCCACGTAAGGAACCAGAATCATGACACGCTACTGCGTTATCGGCGCCGGCGCGGCCGGCATTTCCGCCCTTGAGCAGCTCCGCAAAGCGGGCCACGAGGTTGACTGCTACGAGAAGACGGACAGGGTGGGCGGGCACTGGCACACCGACTACGACGCCCTCCACCTCATCACCTCGCGGGACATGACCCACTTCGAGGACTTTCCCATGCCCGCCGACTACCCCCACTTCCCCCGGCGTGACCAGGTCCGCAGCTACCTGGAGTCTTATGCGCGGGCCAACGGGCACTACGACGTGATCCGGTTCAACACAGCGGTGGTGTCCGTCGTTCCCGTCGACACGGCAGGGGCCACCGGGTCGGCCGGCTGGACCGTCACCCTGGACACCGGGGAACGCATCGACTACGACGGTGTCCTCGTCGCCAATGGTCACCTCTGGGACCAAAAGATCCCCCAGTTTCCGGGCACCTTCACCGGCAGGCAGATCCACTCGGGCTCCTACCGCAACGTCGGCGATGTGGAAGGCCGGAACGTCCTGGTGGTCGGCGCCGGAAACTCCGGCTGCGACCTCGCCGTCGACGTCGCCCAGCACCGGTTGGAAGCCGACATCGTGATCCGCGAAGGGACCTACTTCCAGCCCAAGACCTACTTCGGCAAGCCGCGCCAGGAGGTCGGGTTCCTGGCCCAGTTCTCGCCGGACGAACAGGACCTGATCAGCAGGCTGCTGGCCCGTGTCTCCATCGGCGAGTGGAACAACTACCCCGGCATGCCGGAACCCAAGCACCGCACCCTGGCGGAGGGCAGCACGGTGGTTAACGACCTGCTGCTCTACTGGGTCCATCACGGCCGCATCCGTGTGGTCCCGGGCATCGAGCGGTTCGACGGCAGGACCGTTCATTTCACGGACGGGACGAGCCGCGACTACGACACCATCCTGTGGGCCACCGGCTTCCACGCCAGCCTGCCCTTCGTGGACGAATCCCTCCTCACGCGCCGGCGCGGAGTACCGCTGCGGTACGCCGGCGGCATCATTCCCGCCGGCCTGGAAAAGCTGTACCTGATCGGCATGACCGCGCCGCGGGGGCCGCAGATTCCGGTCTACGGGGTGCAGACCAAGATCGCCGTCCGCATGATCGAACTGCACGAGGCAGCGGGCGACGGCGGCGCCGGAATCCAGGCCTACCTGTCCGCCCTTCAGGAACCTGACGACAGGATCGACATTGTCCGCGCCATCTGGGAGGAGCAACTGGCTGACACCCGCAGGCTCCTTGACGCCTTCCCGCAGGCCCAGAAGCTCAAGGACCTGGCTGGCGCCGGGGCGAAGGCACTGTCCTGATGCGCCCGGACGTTGAATGCGACGAAAACTGTCCGTTCTGTTCGGGACCCGAAACGGACTGAGGTCCTCGGCCTAAAAACGGAAGCGGACGACGGCGGGAAGCCCCGCCGTCGTCCGCCGCCAGCCGCCTGGTACTACGTAGAGCGCCTACTACTTAGAGCGCGCCCTGCTGCGCAGTTCCGGCGGGGATCGGCACCAGCCGGGTGACGTCCACCGGCTTGGCCAGAAGCCCCTCAAGCGAGGCGTTGAGCCGTTTGACGGCGTCGCCGGCGCCGTGGGCATCGAGCAGTTCCACGGTTTCCCATTTTTCTATCATCATGATCTGGCCGGTGGGGGATTCGTGGATGGCGTAGAGCAGGCAGCCGGGTTCTTCGTGCACCTCGGCGATGGCGGGGGCGAGGGCGGCGACCACCTGGTCGTAGGCGCCCTCAACGGGAGTGAATTCTGCGGTGACAATGATGGTCATCGGTGACTTTTCCTTGTGTGTGAAAGGGGATCAAGCATGGTCTGAACTGCCAGCGTAGGACCGGCCGGGAGGTGCGGGTGGTTAGCCACGCGTCGGCAGCATTCCGGCGTCGGAGTCTTTGCCGGCTGATACGAGGTTCAATCCAGTGTCGCTGTCGAAGTAGCTGGCCATTCGTGCCTCGGGGGAGACCGTGCAGGGATCTCCGGCCATCAGGCGGGTCTGGCCCGTCTGGCGGATCCAGAGGAGGTCATCCTGGTTGAGTTCCCACATGTTCAGCCCCAGCGCCGGGTCCGGCTGGACGCCGATCAGGGTGTCCGCGCCGAGGTCCTCGATTCGCCGGACCGTTCCCGCCAGGCCCGGCACGTCAACGTCGGCGGAGACCGTCAGGTGTTCCGGGCGCAGGCCCAGAGTCACAGTGCCGTTGCCGAGCCGGAGTTGTTCGGGAGCCGGGAACCGCAGCCCGCCGAGTGCCGGCTGCCCGTCGGTCACGTCCGCCGTCATGAGGTTCATGGGCGGGCTGCCGATGAAGCGGGCAACGTATGTGTTGGCAGGGCGGGCGTAGATCTCCTGCGGGGTGGCGTGCTGCTGCACGATGCCGTTGTGGAGAATGACGATCTGGGTGGCCATGGTCATGGCCTCCACCTGGTCGTGCGTGACGTAGACGAAGGTCTTCCCGGTCAGGCGGTGCAGCCGGACGATTTCGCCGCGGAGTTCCGCCCGGAGCTTGGCGTCGAGGTTGGACAGCGGTTCGTCCAGCAGGAACATCGACGGGTTGCGGATCAGTGCCCGTGCCAGGGCTACGCGCTGGCGCTGGCCGCCGGAGAGGCCACCGGGCTTGCGGTTCGCGTACTCGTCCAGTTCCAGCATTGACGAGACACTGGCCACCTGCTTGACGATGTCCTTGGACGAGCCGAAGACGCGGCGCGCGATGGTGCTTACGCCCGGGATGTGGTGCCAGCCCTTGAACTTGTCCAGGGCCAGCGGGAAGGCAATGTTTTCGCGGACCGTCAGGTGCGGATAGAGCGCGTAGGACTGGAAAACGAAAGCGATGTCGCGTTCGCGCGGGCTTTGCCGGTTCACGCGGAGGTTGTCGAAGATGACGTCGCCCGCGCTGGCGTCGGTGAGCCCGGCGATGATGCGGAGCAGGGTCGACTTTCCGGACCCCGACGCGCCGAGCAGGACGAGGAACTCCCCGTTGTCGACCTCGGCGCTGAAGTCGTGGATGACCTGGGTGTCCCCGAAGCGCTTGCTGACATTGCGTAGTGAGAGCTTTGCCATGATCAACCTTTGACTGAGCCGGCCGTGAGGCCCGAGACGATTCGACGCTGGACAAGGAGGAAGAAGATCAACGCCGGCAGGGTGAACAGCAGGGCTGCAGCCATGACGGAGTTCAGCGAGGTCAGGTACTGGCCGATGAACGAGGCCAGGCCAACGGACGCCGGCCAGAGGTCCCGTTCGGCGATGAACGTCTTGGCAAGGAGGAACTCGTTCCACCCGTCGAAAAAATTGATGACGGCGGCAGCGGCGATGCTGGGAAGAATCAGCGGGGTGAGAACCAGCGACAGGATGGTGACTCGGGGGCATCCGTCGACCGCAGCGGCTTCCTCGATTTCGTACGGAATCGCATCAATGGCTCCCTTGATGATCCAGACGCTTACGGGCATCGTGAATGCCACGTTGGCGAGGATCAGGCCGCCCATGCCGTTGAGGAGGCCCAGCGATGCGAAGAGCGCGTAGATGGGGACCACAAGGAGTGCCTCGGGCAGCATCTGGGTGGCGAACAGCAGGAAACCCGCGGCGCCCTTGCCGTAGAACTTGAACCTGGACAGTGCATAGCCGGCCAGCACTGCGAAGATAAGGGACAGCAGCGTGGTCCCGCCCGCGATGACCACGGAGTTGGTGAGCCACTTGAAGATGGGGACGCTGCCGATGAGATCGCCGAAGTCAGCGAGCCGTTCCCAGTGCGGCCACCAGCCCTGGGCCTGGCCGTACAGTTCTGAGTCCTCGCTGAGTGCGGTGTTCAGCATCCAGTAGAGCGGGAAGCCTGAGAAAAGGACCAGGGCGGCCAGCATGACGTACCGGGCGGGCTTGCTGAAGCTGCGGTTGCCCGGTGCCTTCAGCCGGCGCTTGTGCGGGGCGGATTGGGTGATTGGAGGTGCTTCTTGGGTGGTCATTGTGCTAGGCCTCCTTGGCGGCGTTGCGCCGTTCCATCATGAAGTAGACAACCGTGACCAGCAGGGACAGCACCAGGCCGAGGGCGCCGATGGCTGCCGCGCGGCCCAGTTCCTGGTTGCTGAAGGCCTGACGGTAGACGTTGACGACGAGGGTGTTAGTGGTGTCCACGGGGCCGCCGCCGGTCAGGAGGTAAATGATCTCGAAACGGCGGATGGACCAGATCGTCATGAGCAGCGTGACCACCCTGACGGTGGGGGCGATGTGCGGCCAGGTGACGGCCTTGAACGTCTCCAGCGCACCGGCGCCGTCCATGCGGGTCGCTTCGTAGAGTTCGCTCGGGATGGACTGCAGCGAGGCGAGGACCACAAGCATGACCAGGGGCATGACTTTCCAGACCGAAGTCAGGACGACGGCGGCCATCCCGAATTTCGGATCGACCAGCCAGCCCTGCTGACCGACTCCGAGGACTCCGACCACTTCGTTCAGGACGCCGTCGGACCGGTTGAAGATCCAGCTGAAGATCAGGGCGGTGGCCACGGTGGGGACGGCCCAGGGGAAGGTGATGATGGCCCGGACAATGGTGCGTCCCTTGAAGGCCTGGTTCAGGAGCAGTGCTGATCCGGCGCCGATGGCGACGGCGAAGATCACGGTCGCTGCCGTGTACAGGATGGTGGCGCCGAGCGAGTTGTAGAACTGCGGGCTGCTGAGCAGGCGGGAGTAGTTCTCCAGCCCGACGCCGGTTCCGCCGTCGGGCTTGACGAGCGGGGTTTTGGTGAAGCTGAGCTGGATGCCCTGCACCACCGGAACGATCATGAAAATGATCAGATACACGACGGCGGGGCCGATGTAGATGTACGGGGAGATCCTCTGCCACATGTGATGCCGGGAAGGGGCATCCTGGATGGGAGGCTGCGCCACGGCGGGCGGGGAGATCGAAGTTCGGAGCGACATTGCCCGGATCCTTTGCCTAGGTCTTCTCAGCCAAGCAGCTGAGTTACTTGTGTCTGTGCGGTGGCGAGTGCCTTGGCAGCGTCGCCGCCGTCCACGAGGTAGCGTTCCACCTGCGTCATGACCTCGCGCATGATGGCCTTGGTCTGTGCCTCGTAGCCCCGGATGAGGGGGCTGCGCGATTCGGAGGCGAGGTCGATGAACGCCTTGGCCCACGGATTGGCTGCGGCGTAGTCGGGAGCCAGCGGCACGTCGGTGGCCAGTGTTGACGGGCCCATTGCCGCACGGAGCGCCGCCTGGCCTTCATCGGAACCGACCCAGCCGACGAAGTCGACGGCGAGGTTCTTGTTCTTGCCGTACCCGTTGACTGCCAGCACGATTTCCTGGTGGGCCGAAGGCTTGGGCAGCGGAATCCGTTCGGCAAAGCCGATGTCGGCCGACGTCAGGGCTTTGGAGGACCGCAGGATGCCGGCCACCGTGGAGGAGACGTCGATCATCATGCCCAGGCGGCCTTCGCGGAACTTGGTGCGCATCGTTGAGGCGTCATCGCCAATGGGCATGGCACCCGAGCGGTAGATCTCGCCGAAAGCCTTAACGCCGGCGATGTTCTCCGCCGAGTCGATGGTGGGGCGTGAGCCGTCCGACCAGGATCCGCCGTGTCCGTAGGTCCACACGTCGAAGTCCATGAACCAGGAGTCGAATTCCGTCATCTGGTGGCGGACACCGAAGCCGTCCAGGCCTGTTGCGGAACGGATCTGGCTCGCGGCCGAGATCAGTTCAGTGACGTTCGTCGGCGGGGTCACCCCCGCCTTGTCCATGATCTTGCGGTTCCAGAAGAAGTTCCAGTTCAGCCGTTCCCACGTGATCCCGTACTGCACGCCGTTGACCAGGCCGGATTTATTGGTGTGGTTGAACGGGGTGCCCTTGTGCGAGGAGATGACGGAACTCAGCGGAGCCAGGATGCCGGCGTCGGCCAGCGGATAGAAATTGACGTCCTGGACGACAAAGACGTCCGGCCCGCCCTTGCCGCCGAGCTCGGTGTTCAGCTTGTCGGCGAAGGAAAGGAACGGCGTGGTGCTCTGGGCCAGGACGGCGGACGGATTCACCTTCTGGTAGGCCTGGATGGCCTTCCACATGGCCTCGCCGCGGCCCGGTTCGAGCCACTGCCAGCTGCCAAACTTCAAGGTGCCCCCGGCCGACGCGGCACGGTTGGGGTCGATTCCCGGGGTGGCCCCGCAGCCGGCGAGCACCATGCTCGCCGCGGCGGCTCCCAGGAAAGTGCGGCGGTCGATCATGTCGCCGGCACCACTTCGAGTGCGAGGGCCTCCGTCTCGCGCCGCAGCTTCAGCGCCTCTTCCAGGGAGTTGTCGATCTCGACGTCGTCCCAGCCGACGATGCCGCCTTCGGGGACGTCGTTGACGAGTTTGACGTGGTGGGCCATGGCGACGGGAAGGGCGCGGTCCCGGACGGACTTTTCGGCCGAGATCAGCTTGCCCCAGACCGTGAAGCCGCCTTCGCCGTCGAGGATTTCCCCGGCGTGCAGGTCCTTCTTGGCGCAGGCGACGACGTCGGCGTGGAAGCCTTCCGGGGCGCCGGTGGCCACACCGCGGAGCACCGCGTTGGCGATGGAGACGTTGAGCTCCAGTCCCACGTAGTGGTAGGGGCGGTAGAGGGCGGCGTACTGGCCGGTGGGGTCCGGGTGCCAGGGGTATTCCTGGAAGCAGCCGGAGACGTACTTGTTGGTGGCCTTCACCACGACGAAGACGCCTTCCTGGGTGTTGTGGGGGATCCAGTCGCCTTCACGCGTCACGCTGGACATCACGTCGACGCTGCCGGCATTGCTGAGGACGCCGCCGTCGGCCGCCGGACGGCAGATCGTGGCGATCTGTTCGACGTCGCCGGGTGTGAACGTCAGCCCTTCGTCGGACGGACGCAGGCCCGCCGCATTGGCTACGGCTGCCATCTCGATGGCGGCCTTGGTGCCGTCACGGAAAGACGTGTGCATGTAGGGGTTGAGCTGGCCGGAGTCCGTCAGCTCCTTCGAGAACTCCCAGTTTTCCCAGACGTTGTCCGGGTTCATCTGGTGGTAGTGCGAGAGGTACTTGGCGCCCTTGCCGGCGCAGACGACGTCGAAGCCGGAGGTCCGGGCCCAGTCGACGAGTTCCCAGATCAGCGCGGGCTGGTCGCCGTACGCCAGTGAATAGACGACGCCGGCCTCCCTGGCCCGCTTGGCCAGCGCCGGGCCGGCGAGGGCATCGGCCTCGACCGTGACCATGATGATGTGCTTGCCGGTTTCGATGGCGCGGAGCGCGTGGTTGATGCCGACAATCGGGTTACCGGTGGCCTCGACGATGACGTCCAGGTCCGCGTCGAAGAGGACGGATGCGTCGGTCACCACGGTGGTGGCCCTCGTGGCGATGGCCGTCCCGATGTCTTCAACGAAGGCTTCCTCGGGCCAGTCCACAAGCTTCAGTGCGCCCTTGGCGCGTTCCGCATTGATGTCGGCGATGGCCACCACGTGGATGCCGGGGATGTTGCGGGCCTGTGCCAGGTACATCGTGCCGAAACGTCCGGCACCGATCAGCCCCACGCGGATGGGGGCGCCTTCGGCCTCGCGTTCGGTCAGAAGTTTGTGCAGGTTCATAACTACCTTTCAATGGGTGCGGCTCCATCCCGTGTGGATGGCCGGCGGAAAGCATCGGGTCCGCCGCAGCGTTGCGGTGAAGTGACGCTCAGGCGGGTGGCTGGGGTGTGCTGCCTCAATCCCGGGCGGTGCTGCGGTAGACAATCGGCTCCGAAGTAAACATAATGGAACCGGTTCCACTTTTATGTCATACCTGCTCGACGAGGTCAATACCCTAGTCTGAAAAAGTTCCCGCCGGAGGTTCCGGGGAGCCGCAGTAGCCGATGGAGGAGTACACGTGCAGAAGCAGCCGACCATACGCGATGTTGCCGCGGCTGCGGGGGTGTCCGTCGCCGTCGTCTCCCGCGTCCTTAATCCGGGCTCCGGTCCCGTGGCGGAGGCAACCAGGAACCGTGTCAACGAGGTGATGGCAACCCTTGGCTACCACCCCCGTACGGCGGCCAGGGAGCTGAAGCACGGGCCTCCCACCACGCTGGGACTGCTCCTTGCCGACGTCTCCAATCCCTTCTTCGCCCGCCTGGCGGACCAGGTTGTCCAGGAAGCGCACTCCCGCGGGATCCAGGTGCTGCTCATGACCACGCAGGAGGACGACCAGCTGGAATCGGAGCGTCTCTCCACGCTCATTGAGCGACGGGTCAGCGGCATCATCGCCACTCCTACGGGGAACAACCTGGAAATCTGGAAGAAGCTCCAGGACATGGGGACCGACGTGGTCTTCGTCGACCGCTCCATCCCGGCGCTGCCGGCGGTGGACGTCGTGACCATCAACAACATTGAGTCGGCAAGGTCCGCCACGGCCCTGCTGGCTGCGCACGGACACCGCCGCATTGCAATCATCTCCGGCCCGGCGACATCAACTACCGGGCGCGACCGGATCGCGGGCTACCGCGAAGCCCTGGAGTCCGCCGGCTTGGAGCAGGACGACCTGCTCATCCGCTCCGCTGCCTTCCGCGGTGCCGCCGGTGGAGATGCCATGACGGCGCTGCTCAACCTGGCCGATCCGCCTACCGCGCTGGTGGTGGCCAATACCGCCCAGGTAACGGCCGTACTCCGGCGCCTGGCACACGCCGGGGTCTCGATTCCCGATGAGCTCTCGGTCATCGTGTTCGAGGATTCACCGTGGACCGAGCTCATGACCCCGCCGCTGACGATTGTCCGGCAGCCCATCGACCTGCTGGCCAGGCACTCCGTGCAGCTGGCTCTCTCCAGGGCGAGCGGGAAAAGTTCCGGAAAGCCGACGGTGGTCCGTGTCGACGCCGAACTTATCGAACGGTCCAGCGTGGCCCGGCCGAGGGTACGCACGTAAGTTTCCCGGACGGCGATTTACGCGGATCGACTCCCATGGTACAAAAAGTGAACCGGTTCCACTTTGATTCCACTCCGGCTCTACTGCAGTTCCCCGGGCCCCCGCGCACAGCCGCGCCAGCGGCCGCCGCCCCCCAACCCAAAGGACTTGAACATGACGGAAACCCCGCGACCCTCGCTTGCCCTCCTGGGCCTCGGCCCCATGGGCGGCCCCATGGCCCGCCGACTGCTCGACCAAGGCGGCGGCCTCACCGTCTGGAACCGGACCTCCGCGAAAGTCGAACCCTTGGTTGGGCTGGGTGCGCGCGGTGCCACGTCGCCCGCGGACGCCGCGGCCGACGTCGTTCTTACCGTTCTGCCAGACCTGGAGCAGGTCGAATCGCTGTTGCCTGGACCGGATGGATTGCTGGCAGGCTGGTCGGCCAAGGGCATTGCCCGCCCCATCCTCGTAGTTCATGGCACCGTGTCGCCCATCGCCGTCGCGGCCTTTGCAGAACGCCTGCTTCGTGATCACGGGGTCACGGTCCTTGATGCGCCGGTCAGTGGTGGCACCGTCGGCGCGGAGAACGGAGCCCTCAGCATCATGGTGGGTGGCGACCAGGCAACGGCCCACTCCGTGGAGCCCGTCTTCGCCGCCATGGGCACCACGGTCCGGTACATGGGACCGAGCGGATCGGGGGCGCTCGCCAAGGCCTGCAATCAAATCGTCGTCGCCGCCACCGTGACCGCGGTCTCCGAGGCCATGCTGCTTGCCGGCAAGGGAGGCATTGACCTTTCAGTGATGCTGGAGCTGCTTCAGGGCGGGCTAGCCGATTCCGCTGTGCTCCGGCAAAAGGGCTACCGGTGGATCAGTAACGATTTCGACGGCGGCGGCAGCGCCCGGAACCAGCTCAAAGACCTGGGCTTCATTCGGGACGCGGCGTCATCAGGAGGCCTGGAACTGCCGCTGACCAGTACGGTAACGGGGCTGTTCGGCGAGATGGTGACCCAGGGTGACGGCGCCCTCGACCACACGGGCATCCACGGCACCCTCGCGCGCCGGTCGCAGGAGTCGGCCGGATCGGCTGCACAGCTGTAGCCACGGGGTGCGGGCAGCCGCCTAAACAACGTCAGCTTGTCAACTGCGTCAGCTTGGGCTGGCGTTCGGTTAGAGGCGGAGTTCCATAAAAACGCTGTTGGGATCCAGGGAGTAGCCGGCAAAGGGAGGGCACTCAGTGAATCCGTTGCGGACGTACAGGCGCCGCGCGGGCGCGAAATAGTCCTCGGTTCCGGTCTCAAGATAGATGCGCTCGAAGTCCCGGGACCTGGCGGCGTCCAGGATGTGCCGGAGCATCAGGGTGGCGACGCCCCGCCCCCGCGCGCTTGCTGTGGTGCGCATGGACTTGATTTCGCCGTATCTGGCCGGGCCGTGCTTCGCTGATTCGTGCTCGGCTGAGCCGGGCGGGGAATCGAGGACCTTGAGCGCGCCGCAGCCCAGGAGCTCGCCGTCCTCGCGGGCCGTCCAGAACGTGATGGACGGAGCGGACAGCGCTGAATGGTCGAGTGCGTGCACGCTTTCGGCCGGCGAGGTGGCGAACATGTCTGCCAGGTGCTCGCTTAGGAGTTGGCTGACGTCCTCCCGTGCGGGGTCGTCCTGGTCAATGTGGATCATCGCCCCAAATTTACCGGCGGTCCGAGCCACTATGAAAACCGCCACAGCGCCCTGCCCGTCCGGAAAGATACAGTGTCACCGTGAACATTGCCTTGGCCCCGGATGGCGCCGCGCTGGCGTGGACCGAGCAGGGCCACGGGGAGCCGCTGCTGCTGATCGCCGGGCAGGCAACGGCCATGGACGGCTGGGGGCCAACCGCGGAGGCGCTGGCCGAACATTTCCGGGTCATCCGCTTCGACCACCGGGGAATCGGCAGAAGCAGCGACGGCGACGCCGACCGGTACACCACCAGGTTCCTGGCCGCCGATGCCGCCGCCGTCCTGGCTGCCGCCGGCGCCGAACGCGCCCATGTGTACGGTCACTCGATGGGTGGCAGGATCGCCCAGTGGCTCGCCATTGATCATCCACAACGTGTCCGCGCGCTGGTCCTGGCCGCGACGAGCGGCGGGAAGCTGGCCGGGGCGGAGCCCTCCCGGGAAGCCATGGACGCGCTGGTCAGCGGCGATGCCGGCCGGCTGGCGGCGTTGTTCTTCGATCCCGCATGGGCGGCGGACCACCCCGACGCCGTCCGCGTCTTCTTCAATTCGCGGGCGTCCGCCTGGGCGAAATCCCGCCACTTCCGCGCCAGCCGGGAACACGATGCCTGGAGCCGGCTGGCGTCCGTCCAGTCACCAACGCTCATCCTCCACGGCACCGCAGATCCGTTGACTCCGCTGCAGAATGCCGTCCGGATGCACGGGCACATCCGCCGCTCCACGCTGGTCAGGGTTCCCGGCGCCGGCCACGGCCTTCACCTGGACCGTCCCGAAACCATCCAGTGGATCCGGCAATTCATCACGGCTCATCACGGCAAAACCGTCACCGTAAAAGCACCGCAGTAAAACGCCGCCGCGCCATGCAGCCAGCGGTATTTTTTGGAAACTGGCATAAAAAATATAAGTGTGTATGGTACTGGGTAAGCACAACACATTGAAAGGTGTGATTCCAATGTCGGGAAAATCGCCCAGAAGCGCTGACGCCAAAAAATCGGGAAAATCTATTCTCGAAAAGCGTGCTGATAAAAAAGCCAAAAATGAAACTAGTGAAATCCAGTTCATCAAGCCGCGGAAGAACCAGCGCTAACATCCTGCGGGCGGCCGAACGGGAGACTCCTAGCCCCCGTCGGCTGCCCGCGCCACTCGCCGCATTGGTGCCTTTCAACCCGTTCAGTTCCAAGGACAAGACCATGAACACTCCCTGCAACGCACTGATCGTCCCGGCCCGCCTCACCCAGCCGGTGCGCATCGAAGCCGTGAATACGGACATGGCCGCACTGCAGAAACTGATTGCGGGAAACATCGGATCCATCACGGGCGCAGACTGGCATGTCTTCCTGAATGACGAGGGAAGCCGCATGCCCCAGAACCCCAGGGCCGAGGTGCTCATCCGTGAGGCCGGCGTCGATATCCACGACTGTGTTTACGGCACAGCGGTATTTCTTGGCCACACAAAGTATGTTCAGGAATCGGATGTTCCGCGCCATATAATTCTTCTGGCTGAGCACCTTTTCGAACTTCCGCTGGCTGCTTGATCAGCAAAGTATATAAATTAGTGGATTAGCATAATTGCGTTTGTTGGGAAATGATTTCGTCGAGTTGGATCTTTGTTTCGTCCCAGAACAATTCTGCTGATCAAAAAAACCACGAAACCGGACGACGGAGGGTAACGCCCCCGCCGTCGCCCGGTTCACCACGCCACTGTCCTCGCGGGGACGCTGACCGGGGTCTCCGAAAGGGGCCGGCGACAGCAGGCCAGCCAGCCCGGCAACTCGGCTGACTACGCCGCCGAGTTCGGAATAACAACCAGGCCGTCGGCGACGAGCCTGCCGTCGTGGATGACGGTGCGGTCGGTGCCGCGGTCCATAACCGTGCTGGTGACCGTCTCGCCGTCGACCAAGACGATATCGGCCCGATCCCCCGGAGCCATCCCAGGCCGATGGTCCGGACTGGTGAGCCGCTCGACGCTGCGGTCCATGATGGACGCGCCTCCAATGGTGGCGATCGCAGCACAGTGCTCGATCAGCCGGTCCTTGCGGAGCCGGTGTGTGAAGGCCAGCTGCCAGGCGCGGTCGAGCATGTCGCAGTTGCCGTACGGGCTCCAGTAGTCCCGCTGGCCGTCCTCGCCCAAACCGATGCGTATTCCGGCCTCGGTCAGGCGGGCCAGGTCGAACTGCGTGCCGCCGGTGGCCGGGGCGACCGTCGCCCACGCGACGTCCAACTCGCCCATCTGCTCCACCAGCCGGGCCGTCACATCGGGGTGGACGTTGGCCAGATCGTAGGCATGGGACAGCGAGACGCGTCCTTCCATACCCAGTGCGCGAATGCGTTCGAAGACGAGTTCCGCGCTGAAGACGCCCAGGTGGCCCGGCTCGTGCAGGTGAATGTCGATGTCCACTCCGTACTTCTCCGCCAGGCCGAACACGATATCCAGGTGGCGCACGGGGTCACGGTCGAGCTGGCACGGGTCAATGCCGCCGATGGTTGTCGCGCCCGCACGCAGGGCCTCTTCGAGGAGCGGAACAGTGCCGTGCTCGAGCAGCAGCCCGGCCTGGGGAAAAGCCATTACCTCCACGTCGGCAGCGTGGGCGAAGCGCTCCTTCGCAGCCAGCACCGCCTCGAACCGCTCAAGCTTGCAGTCCACGTCGATCTGCGCATAGGAGCGGACGCGCGTGGTGCCCCGGGCAATCATTCGCTCCAGCGTTCCCGCCACGACATCTTTGTAGGGAATGGGGGTGTCGCGCCAGTTTTCACGGTCATTGCACATCATGTTCCACACACCCGGGGAGCCGGTGTGCTCCCGGAAGGGCAGCCCGATCCGCGTCGAATCGAGGTGGACGTGTACGTCGGTAAACGCGGGCAGTGCGATTCGCCCGCGTCCGTCGACCGTCCCGCCAACGGCGTCGGCACCCTCGACGGCGGTCCCTGCCGTGTGTACGGCGGCAATCCTCCCCTCGCGAACCTCGAGGTCTACGGTGTCCCCGCCCCAGGGGCGGACATTGGTGATGAGCATGGTTCATTCCTTTCGACTGGGAAGTTGACGACGGCGGGGAGGGCTCCGGTCCGCGGGGTCCGGCGCCCTCCCACAGCAGCATGTACTAGAAGTGGAAAGCAACCTGTGCGATGACTGCCGCGGCAAGGAAGCTCGCAGTGAATGTCAGCAGGGCGACGATGACAATCTTCCAGCTCAATGAGCGCAGCGCCTTCACATCACGGCCCAGCGACATGCCTATGAGTGCAATCATGGGCAAACCCGCGAAGAGGACATTGATGTGCTGCGTGGTGGAAGCGATAAAGGGACCGAAGGGCAGGAACGTTGCCGAGGCAATGGTGGCCAGGGCCAGAACCCAGATGCTGGAAGGAACTGCCGGCACGAGCTTCGCAAGGACCAGGGCGACGGCGGTCAGCGCAAGCAGGATGAGCACGCCGACAACATCCAGCGGCCGCGCTGAACCGGTGCCGAGGGCGTTCAGCAGGACGCCGGCAACTCCGGTGGCGGCGAACGCGATGAGCCACGTCCTCGGCGTCCTGACAACAGCGGGGTCCGCTTCGATCCCGTTGACGTCCACTGTTTCAGTGCCGGATGCATCCTCCGCGTCCATCGCCGCACTGCCCGGGCGCAGTGAGCTCGAGCCGCCCGTTTGGGTCGTGGCAGCAGCGCCCACCAGGGCGCCGCGGCGGACGCGGCGGCCGAGGTCGTCCCGTCCGAAGATGCGGGACCACATCTTGTAGAGCTTTTGGCACATGGGCAGTGCGATAAAGACGCCGGCGTAGAAACCGACGATGTTGGTGACCAGATTGGAGAGGGCGGCGAGGGCCATGATCTCGCCGGCCATCTCCGGGTACAGGATGGACAGTGCGCCCACGCCGCCGAGCATCATGGAAGCGGATCCGAGTCCCAGCCCCAGTGCGAGGGCTCGGGGATCAAAGAATCCCAGGCCGCCGAGGAGACCTGCCAAGAGCGAAATGAACACGGCGCCGAAGACGCTGCCCAGTACCCAGACAGCAAACACGCCCCGGTACTCGGGGGAGCGGACGCCGAAGCGCTGGATGGCGAAAGCGAGGTAGGACTCACGGTCGATCGACCACGTGGCGCCGATCGCGGTGCGGCCCAGGCCCAGCGCCACGGCGACTGGAAGGGCAAGGATCACCGTGCCCACCACATGGCCCACTTCCTGCAGCAGGATCGCTGGGCCGATGTTGGTGAACTTCGTCAGTGACGGGCCGATCTGCGTGCCGAGGCCTGCCAGGAAGAAGACGATGGACACGTCCATTAGATGTGTGGAGACTGCACGGGCGCGCCCTCCGATGGGTTTCCATCTCTGGACTCCGAGGAATCCGCCGATAAGCACAGTCCACAGGATCGGCATCAGAACGATGGCGGCCGGGCCGAGATGGAATTTGTGGGTCCCGATCATGATGGCGACGGCACAGACAGCAGTGGAGACCGCGATCATCGCGAACCACAGGGCTGGCCGGGCACGGAAAGTACGTGACGGTACCGCGTCCACTAGGACGGATACGGAGCCGCCTGTGGTCTTCGCTTCATTGCGCATGGCGCAGGCCTTTCGAGGGGGATGGGGTCAGGACAAAGACTTCTCGCATTTCGCTGAACCGAGCCTTTGGTATACCAAATGACTGTATACTCGGACTCATTGAGAGGCAAGTCACATTTTCGGCAGTCCACCAAGGAGCACGATGTACACGAAAATTTCCGCCCGCTATGTTCTTGGGTTCGACGGAACCCAGCACACACTCATCGCGGACGGCGAAGTGGTCTTCGACGGAGATTCCATCGTTTTCGTCGGACGCAACTACGACGGTCCCGTCGATGAGGAACGCGACTATGGCCAGAGCCTGGCCATGCCCGGCCTGATTGACCTGGACGCCCTCGCCGACATCGACCACCTCATCCTGGACTCGTGGCCTTCCTCCGATGTAGCCGCCGGCCACCTGTGGTCAAGCGACTACTTCGCCAACCGCCGCCGGGACGTGTTCACTCCGGCGGAGCGCGCCACGGTCCGCGAATTCGCCCTCGCGCAGCTGGCACTGCACGGCATCACCACCTACATGCCCATCGCTTCAGAGATCCACAGCGCCTGGGCTGAAGGGCTCGAGGAGCTCGTGGAAATGGCCGAGACCAGCCGGCGGATTGGACTGCGCGGCTACCTTGGGCCCTCCTACCGATCGGGGGTCCATGTCAGCGCGGCGGCCGGCGGACGCGAAGTCCACTTTGACGAAGCCCGCGGTTTGGCCGGGCTTCGCGACGCGGAACGCTTCCTGGACCACACCGCTGGCCTCGCCGATCCGCTTGTCACCGGCGTCCTGCTGCCCTGCCGCATTGAAACGCTGTCAGAAGACCTCATGCGCGAGACGGCGCGGATCGCCCGGGAGCGGGACGTGATTGTCCGGCTCCATAGCCTCCAGTCCCCCCTCGAGGATGAGCTTCTGCAGCGCTCCGCGGGGAGCGGCGTGCTGGAACTGCTCGAAACCACAGGCCTGTTCGGCACCCGCCTCCTCATCCCGCACGGAGTGGTGATCGACGCCAAGGACCCCGCCGCGTCCGCTCCCGGAGGCCCCCTTGACCTGCTTTCCCGTCATGGCGTCAGCATTGTTCACTGCCCGCTGACCTCCTTCCGCTACCAGAAGCAGCTTGTTTCGTTTGACCGTTTCCGTGCGGCAGGCGTCAACCTGTGCCTGGGCAGTGACTCGTTCCCGCCGGACCTGGTGCGCGGCATGGACGTCGGCATGCACCTGACCCGGCTCGTCGAGGAGCGGCCGGACGCCGGGAGCCTGGCGGACTACTTCGATGCCGCCACTCTCGGCGGCGCCAGGGCACTGGGGCGGGCCGACCTGGGGAAGCTGGCACCCGGCATGCAGGCCGACATCACGGTAGTTTCGCTGGGGCATTTCGGCGACGGCGTGGTCGAAGATCCGCTGCGCACGCTGGTGCTCAACGGCACGGCACGCCAAGTGACTGACACGTTCGTAGCGGGGCGCCCCGTGGTGGTGGACGGCGGTCTGCCCGGGATGGACCTCGGCGCGCTGCGGGCTGACGGGCAGCGGCTCTTCGACCGGATGACGGCGGCCTACTCGGAGAGGGACCTCCTGCGCCGGGAGCGCAGCGAACTGTTCCCGCCCACGTATCCGCACGCGGAAATTACCGCTCGGGCCCACGTGGGTTGAGGGCTGTTCCCGGCACTCCCAGTCACAGCACCCTCTTGGCTTGGTATACCAAAACGAGTAGTGTTAGTGCGTACGGGGCTCTCCGGCATCCTGTGGGGGATGCTGATCCGCCCCTCCTCGACCGCGATTTTGACCCCCTGACTCCGGCGCCCGCACTGCTGCGGAGCGGCCCCTTCCCCCTGGAGAAACTATGTGCCTGCACGACCACACCCCGGCTGCCCTTCCTCCCGCCGCAGTTCCGCGCCGCGGCATCCTCGCCGGGGCCGCAGCCCTCGCCGGAATCTCGCTGGCGGGCCTGGCAGCCCAGCTGGGAACCGCCCCCGCGGCTAAGGCCGCCGGCAACGCAGCGAGCTTCGGCTACCCCGGGCACCCCGCTTCACCCCAGCCCTTGATCATCGAGGGGGGCACCATCGTGGACCCCAAGACCGGCGATGCAGTGGCAGACGGTGTCCTTGTGCTGGAAGGTGGCAAAGTCACAGCGGTTGGCACCCGCGACGAAACCCGCCGTGCCGTAGCCGCCCTTGCCGGCCAAGCCCGCACCTTCAACGCTTCCGGACGCTGGGTCCTTCCCGGCCTCATCGACGTGCATGTCCACGCGAACGCGCTGTCGGATGCACGTGCCATCCTGCAGGGCGGAGCCACCAGTGTCAGGAGTGGCTCAAGCAGCTTCTACCAGGACGTCGCCCTCGCTGCCCTGCCCGCCTGGGCCGCCGGCGCCTCGCCCCGGATGAGCCCCGCGGGCCTGTTCATCTCACCCGAGCTGGGGGACTCCCTCCTCGCTGACCCGGACCTGGCACCGCTCGCAGCCCTGTCAGGGGGAGTGACCGAACCAACCGACCTCGCCTACCTCACCCGGGTCAACCTGAAACGCGGCGCCCAGGTGATCAAGACAAGGGCCAACCCCCGGGCGGGCCTGCCGGAGCAGGACCCCCGCGAACTGGTCTACAACTTCGAGCAGCTGTCCGCGGTGGTCAAGGCCGCAGGCAAAGCAGGCGTGCTGTGCCATGCCTACAGCGCGGAAGGGATCGACGGCGCGGTCCGGGCCGGTGTGCGCAGCATCGAGCACGGTGTCTTCGTCAGCGAAGAGACCATCTCCCGGATGGCCGGCCAGGGGACCTACTTCACTCCCACCTTGGATGCCATCACCAGCATGGCAGGCTCCGCAAACCCCATCCTTGCCGCCCGGGGCAAGGAGTACACACCCATCATCAAGGCGGCCGTAAAAGCCGCCCACGAAGCCGGAGTCACCGTCGTCGCAGGCACGGACTCCTTCGGATCCGACGTGACACCGATCGGCACGGAGGTGCGCCTGTTGACCGAGGCTGGGCTTTCGCCGCTGGACGCCTTGCGGGCCGCGACGGTAAATGCCGCCGCCCTGCTCGGTTGGAGTGAGAACGCGGGAAGGCTGGTGCGCGGTTCCTTCGCTGACGCCGTCATCGTGGACTCTGATCCCTTGACCAGCGGCACGGCCCTGGAAGAAATCCGGGCTGTGGTGGCGCAGGGAGTCCTCGTCCGGAACAACCTCTAATCCGCACCGGGAAAAGCCATCATGACACTGATTCTCAAAGCCTCCGAGCTCCAGGCCCTGGCCGACATGCCCGGGACCATCGCCGCCGTCGAACGCGTATTCGCCGGTCTCAGCCGGGGAACTGCTGTTCAGCCGGCACCGGATTCCCTTCTCCTGCCGTCCTCGGACGCGCGGTTCCTGCCGATGGCGGCGCTGTCCGGCGCCGAGGAGCTGGCTTCGGTGAAGCTGCTGGCGGACATCCCGGCCAACCATGAGTCCGGCCTGCCCACCCAGCGCTCCACCATCATGCTTGTCTCCCAGCTGACCGGCGAGACCCTGGCCATCCTGGACGGCAAAGTCCCCACCCGGGTCCGCACGGCCGCTGCCAGCGCCGTGGCCACCAAGCTCCTTGCGAGGCCGGGCAGCACCACCTTGGGACTCGTCGGCGCAGGCGCCCTGGCCGTGGCCCATGTGGAAGCGATGCTGGCCGTGCTTCCGATTGAGAACGTGGTGGTGTGGTCCCGGTCAGCGGACACGGTTGCCGCCTTCTGCAGCGAGGTTTCCCACTACGGCCTCACCGTCACGCTTGCGTCCAGCGTCCAAGAAGTCGTGGAGGCTGCCGATGTGCTGTGCACGCTCACGCCGGCCGTTGAGCCGCTGGTCAAGGGCGAGTGGTTCAAGCCCGGGCAGCATGTGAACGCCGTCGGATCCCGTCCCCGGGCGGACCACCGGGAGATTGATTCCGCCGGTATGGTGCGGGCGAGGGTTTTTGTGGACAACCTGGCCACTGCCCGGGCAAAGTCCGGCGGCCTGATCATCCCTGTGACCGAAGGTGTCATGAGCTTCGAGGACGTGGAAGCCGAGCTTGGCGACGTGGCCGCGGGCACAAGAGCAGGACGCCTTGGCGATGAGGACGTAACCTTGTTCAACTCGGTGGGAATCGGTCTGCAGGACCTTGCCATCGGGCGGCTCCTCTACGACGCTGCGCTCAAACAGGGCGTTGGCACCCGCGTGGCGCTGAATAACTGAGAGACCGCGGACTTCAGGCGCCGCAGCACAACGGAGGCATGAATGACAGTCCAGGCGGAACCCGCATCCTCGGCTGACACTGCCCGGGCGCGGATCCGGGAGCTGATCATCTCAGGTGACTTCGCGCCGGGATCCCGGCTCCGGGAACGCGAGCTGTCCCAGACGCTGGCTGTATCCCGGGTGCCCGTGCGCGAAGCCCTGCAGCAGCTGGAGGCCGAAGGCTTCATTGACGCCTCGCCACGCCGTGGCGCCACCGTCAAGCAGATCACCCTGCGCGACGTCAACGAGCTCTTTGACGTGCGGCTCAGCCTGGAGGTCCTGGCTGCGCGCCTCGCCGCCCAGGCCGCCGCGAGGGGGCAGTCGTCGGCCGGGCTGCAGCAGATCATGGACCAGGCGGAGGACGCAACGCTGCGCCATGACCACGCGCAGATACCGTTGATCAACACGGCCCTGCACGCAGAGATCGTCGCACTGGGCGGCAACTCGCTGCTGGAGTACTCCATGAAGCCCCTGCTGGGCAGGATGCAGTGGCTCTTTACCCTGACCGGGCACCGTGACCCCCAGGTTCAGTGCGCCGAGCACCTTAGCCTGTGCAAGGCCATATACGACGGGAAGGCGGAGCTGGCGGCGGCGCTGGCCTATGCGCATGTGGAGTTGGGCCGCGAACCGTCGCTCCAGGGGCTGGCCGGCCGCCTGCCTGAAAGCTGACCGAACGCAAACGGACGACGGCGGAATGTCCCGCCGTCGTCCGTTCACTTTGGAGCAAGCTCCTTGTCAGTGCCAGAGTCCCAGGGCGAACTCTGCGATTACCGTGGAGAGGAGGAAGGACGCCGTGATGGCCACGAGCCCCACGGGGATGATCTTCCAGCCGATGTTCTTCAGCAGCGGAATGTCCTTGCCCAGCGACAGGCCGGCGAGCGTCAGCATCACGGTGGCGATGGACAGGAAGTCCACGGTCTTGATGGCGGCCGTCAGGGGCCCCGCGGCGAAGAACCATGGGCTCGAAACGTACGCGCCGATGGTGGTGATGTACACGATGGCCGAAATCTTGCGGGTGACCTTCGCCAGCCCGATGCTGAGCAGGACCAGGGCCAGCATGATGCCGTACCCGGCCACAATGGACAGGCTGAACCCCTTCGCCGCCACCGACGCCGTGCCGATCCCCAGGACCGTCAGGACTGACAACGAGAGCCAGAGGGGCAACCTGATGGCCGCCGACGACTCTGCAACGCGCTCGCGGAACAGCCGGTTCTCCTCCGCCTGGGCAGCTTCCCGGTCAATGTCGGCAGCCGAACGTTCGGCAGGCGCTCCGGCCGTCACGGCAGCGGCTTCGCGCGCCGTCTGTTTGCGGGTAAGGGCTTTGTAGAACTTGTCGGCCAGCGGCAGCGCGATGTAGATGCCTACGTAGACGCCCAGGACGGTGGTGATCAGGTTGGACACGGCCGCCATGCCCAGGATGGCTTCCTGGTCAGCCGGGTAGGCGGCCACGATGCTGGCCGCGGAGGCCGCCATCATGGAACCGGATCCCACGCCGGCGCCCATGGCCAGGGCCAGGGGATCGAAGATCTTCCAGTTGGCCACCAAGGAAGTCAGGAGCGTGATGAACACCGCGCCGAACAGCGTCCCGAAGACGTACATGGCCAGCACACCGCGGTACTGGTCCGAGTCCGGGCCGTATTTCTCGGAAACCATGGCGAAGGACGGCTCGCGGTCCAGCGAGAACGTGGCGCCCACGGTCGCTTTGCCCATCCGGAGCAGGACGGCCAGGGGGAGCGCCAGCACGATGGTGCCCAGCAGGTGGCCCACCTCCTGGAGGAGCAACGCCGGACCCGCCTTAAGCAGGGTGGGCAGGCTGGGCCCGATGTTGAAGGCCAGCCGGGCCACCAGCAGCAGCACGGCGACGCCCACCAGGGCGGCCGCAACGCGCTGCAGGTCCAGGCCAAGCGGCTTGAACTTCTGGACCGACACCAGCAGGCCCAGAATGAGGCCCCACACCATGGGGAAGATGATGATCGAGCCGATCCCGACGTCGATCTTGGCCTGCCCGATGAACTGGACCGCCAGCGCAATGACGAAGGCCAGGGCGGCAATCGGGAGGGTCAGCTTGGTGCCGGCCTTGTCCGTCCGCGCCGTTCTAGTAGTGCTGCTCATGATGTGCCTTCCTGGGTGAAAGTACGACGGCGGTATGCCGCTTTGGTGAAGCGTTCCCGTTCTGCGGGTGTTGAGGCTGCCGCGGCGACGGTCCAGGCCAGCGCGGTGGCGGCCTCGAACATCACCCCGTACGCCTCCGGAGTGTTCGCCAGTGCGGCGAACGCGTGGGAGTGGATGGGGACATCGGCGCCCGGAATGCTGAGCCACGGATGCAGGGACGGGATGACCTGGGAAATGTTGCCCATGTCCGTGGAGCCTCCGCTGAGGCCGGACGAGCGGGAGGTGTCCTTGCCGAACGCGTGCATGGCATCGGTCCAGTGCGCGGCGAGGGCGTCGTCCTGGAGCAGCGGCTCATAGAGCGGTTCGGTGGCCTCGATGGCGAGCGTGGTTCCGGTGGCCAGCGCCGCCCCTTCGAAGCAGCGGCGGACCCGCTCCAGCAGCGCCTCGTATTCCGGCAGCGTGAACGCCCGGCACTCGAACTGCACCACCGCCCGTTCCGGAATGATGTTGGTGACGTGTCCGGCCTCGGCCACGAAGCAGGCGATGCGGTGGTCCGCCGGGATCTGCTGGCGGAGCAGACCGATGGCCACCTGGCTAAGCACGGCGGCATCCGCTGCATTGATGCCCTGATGCGGGGCTGCCGCAGCGTGCGCGGCCTTTCCCGTGAAAGTTGCCTTGTACCGTCCCACGGCCTGGGCGCTGGTGCCTGCCGGGTTGTAGGTGAGCCCGTCCTGGACGGGATGGACCATCAAAGCCAGCCCCACGCCGTCGAACGCTCCCTGTTCCAGCATGAGCACCTTGCCGCCGCCGTGCTCCTCGGCCGGCGTGCCGATGGCCTTCAGCGTGATGCCCAGCTCGTCCGCGTAGGGACGCAGGGCAAGGGCTGCAGCCACCGAGGCGCCTGCGATCAGGTTGTGCCCGCACGCGTGCCCAATGTCCGGGAGGGCATCATATTCCACGCACAGCGCCACGGTCAGCCCGCCGCTGCCGGCGCTCGCGGTGAATGCCGTGGGCAGCCCGCCGGTGCCGCGTTCCACCTCGAAGCCGCCCTCCTCCAACAGCTTTGCGATCGCTTCAGCCGAGCGGACCTCCTCGAAGGAGATTTCCTTGTGGGCGTGGATTTCCTGCGCCAGCGCCTGGACTTGGGGTTTCCAGCGTTCGACGGCGTCCGCAACTGCCGTGCGGAGCGTCGCCGAGGCGGTGGAGTTTGTGGTTTCCATGAGTCTCCTAGTAGGACAGCGACGGGAAGGGAGAGCCCGCTGCGCGGGTGGGAACCCAGATGGCCTTGGTCTGGGTGTATTCGTCCAGCACGCCGGGGCCGGAGGAGCGGCCGTGGCCGGAATCGCCGAATCCGCCGAACGGGACTGCCACGTGGATGGTCTTGTAGGAGTTGATCCAGAACGTGCCGGCCTTCACCTCGCGGGCAACGTGGTGGGCGCGGGACACGTCCGAGGTCCAGACGGCACCGGCCAGGCCGAAGTTGGTGTTGTTGGCCCGGGCGATGGCTTCGGCTTCGGTATCGAACGCGTCCGCGCCCACGACGGGACCGAAGACTTCGGTGGTTTCGAGCCGGTTCGCGGGGGTGACGCCGTCCAGAAGGGTGGGCATGACCCAGTGGCCGCCGGCCAGGTCGGACCCGGCCAGCGCCTCCGGAAGCGTGGCCCCGGTAACCCGGCGGCCGCCGTCGTGCATTCCGGCCTCGATGAGCGAGGTGACTGTGGCGAACTGCTGGGCGGTGATGATGGGACCCACCTCGGTGTCCGGGCTCAGGGGATCGCCGACGCGCAGCCGCGCGGCCTTCGCGGCCACCAGCTCGACAAACCGGGCGTGCACGCTGCGCTCCACCAGGAGCCGGGACCCGGCGACGCAGGACTGGCCGGCACCGGAGAAGATGGCGGAGATGGCGCCGTCCGCGGCGCGGTCCAGGTCGGCGTCGGCGAACACGATGTTGGCGCTCTTGCCGCCGAGTTCCAGCAGAGCGGGGATCCCGGCCTGCGCGGCAGCGACGGCCACGCGGCGGCCGGTGGGGACGGAACCGATGAAGCTGACTTTGCCCACGCGCCGGTCGGTGGTGAGGGTGGCGCCGACGGTCTGTCCCAGCCCGGCGGCGACGTTGAAGACGCCTGCCGGAAGTCCGGCTTCGTGGGCGATCTGGGCTAGCCGGACCGACGAGGCCGGGGTGAACTCGCTGGGCTTGATGATCACGGCGTTGCCGGCCGCGAGCGGTGCTGCGGAGTTCCAGCCGGCGGTGAACAGGGGAGCGTTCCACGGCGTGATGGCCACAACCACGCCCCAAGGCACGCGCTCGGTGTAGGTGTGCCAGTTGCCGGGGACGGGGATGGTCTGACCGGTCAGCTTGTCCGCCCAGCCGGCGTAGTAGCCGAACATTTCGGCCACCTTGGCGGCTTCCACCCGGGCGTCGCGGATGGGCTTGCCGGTGGTGGCGGACTCGAGGATGGCCAGCTCTTCGGCGTGCCGTTCGACGGCGGTGCTGACGTTGCGGAGGATGGCTGCCCGCTCGAAACCGTTCAGGGCTCCCCAAACCGTTGCGCCCGCCGTCGAGCTTTCCAGGATGGCGTTGGCGCCCTCGGTGCCGGGGTCCGCGTAGGTGGCAAAAGGTTCACCGGTGGCAGCGGCGGTGAGCCTGATGCTCTCGCCGCTTCCGGTGACGACTTTGCCGTCAAGGAAGGCGCCGAAGCCGTTCGGGAAGGCGGCGTCAAGGACGGCGCGGGCAGTGGCTGCCGAGGAGGTGGTGGGTGCTGTGGTGATGCTCAATGTGGTGTTCCTTTGGGGCTGAGGGCTGGAGGGGTTCAGGCGACGGCGGCCGTGCCGGGTGCGCCGGCGGGGGTGATGGCGGGGGCGACGGTCCTGGCGATTTCGGTGAAGTCCGCGCGCGGTCCGAGGGCGTCCAGGGCGTCCTGCCACTGGCTGGCGACGGCTCCCAGCAAGGACGGGTTTTCGCCGATCTGCCTGGCGACGTCCACTGCAAGGGCGGCATCCCTGGCCATCAGGCCGAGGGAAAACCCTGAATCGTGCGTGCCGGTCAGCACCCAGTTGGGGTACATGTTGGCGGAGACTTTGCTGCCGCCGGAGGCTTCGCTGATGCTGGCCGCCGCCGTGGCGGGATCGATGCCGTAGGCCTTGGCGACGCCGAGGGCCTCGCCGACCGAGACCAGGTTGGCCGCGGCCAGGACGTTGTTGAGGAGCTTGACCACGTTGCCGCTGCCGGGGCCGCCGATGTGGCTGAACTTGCCGCCGGTGAGGGCGAGCAGGACGGGCTCGGCAGCTTGGAGGGCGGCATCCGTTGCTCCGACGAAGGCACTCAGGGATCCGGCTGCGGCGCCGTCGCGACCGCCGGAAACCGGGGCATCCACGAAGGCCGCGCCCTGTTTTTCGGCAAGGTCGGCCATCTGTTTGCTGGTGGCGGGCTCGGAGGTGGTGGTGTCGATGATTGCGACCGTTCCCGGCTTTGCCAGGAGTTGGGGAACGGTGGCTTCCACGATGCTGGCTGCCGGCAGGGAGAGGACGGCGTAGGGGGTTCCGGCGACGTCCTCCAGGCTCGCGGTGGTGGCGATGCCGGCGGCCGAGGCGGCGGCCCGGGCTGCCTCGGAAGGGTCGAATCCGGTGACGGCCCAGCCGGTTTTGTGCAGCGTGGCGGCCATTGCTCCACCCATGGCTCCAAGGCCAATGACGGCTATGCGGCGGTCTGTGCTGGTGTTCATGAACTGCTCCTGGAATATGCGTGTGGAGGTGTGTCGTGCGTGCGTGGAATGTTTGGTGCCAAGGGCATGCGGTCAGTCGAGGTAGATGTCCAGGTCTTTCCACAGCTGCTGGGTGCGGCGGATGGCGGCGCGGCTTCGTTCGGGATGTGCCGCCTCCATGCCCGCGAGCAGCCCGTAGACCACCGAATTTGCCGCGGTCACCGACTGGAAGAAGGAGATGCCTTCGGAGGCCACAATGAGTAGGTGGTCAGCAGCGGCGGCAAGGCGGCCGCGGCGCATGTCGCTGATGGCAATGACCGTGGCGCCTGCTTGTTTGGCGGCTTCGGCGGTGACGATGATCTGCCGAATGGAGCGCCACATGTTGATGACTACCAGGACATCGCCTGCACCAAGGGTGTTGGTGCTGGAAGCCAGGTGGACGCCGCCACGGTTCTCCAGGGCGATGGGGTAGCCCATGGTGGAACCCAGGTGAGCCATCACACTGGCGGGCCCGGCGAAGGATCCAAGCCCGACGACGGTGATGGACTTGGCAGCGGCCATGGCCGCAATGGCGGCCTCGGCGTCGTCTCCTGTGTTGGAGTCCAGGGTCAGGCGCAAGTTCTCGATGTCATGGTTGAGCGCGTCATGGAGCGGGCTGCGGTGTTCGCCGTGTTCCGTCAGGGTGTCCTCGGTGGAGATCATCACGAGGTACCGCGAGCGTAGTTCCCGCTGGAGATCGGGCCAGCCGCGGTATCCCAAGTGCTGGGCTGTGCGGACCACCGTGGAGTTGTTGACGTCTGCCCGCTGGGCAATCTCGGCAATGTCGGCGTACGAGGAGAGTTGCGGATTGCGGGTGATGACATCCACTACCCGGCTCTGGGCTTTGGACAGCGGCACGTCCGGAAGGGCGTCGCCGAGCCATGCCGGGGAAACACTTCCGGAGCCCGGGGCGCCGGCGGCGCCGGCATCAAAATCGACCGCATTGGTGTTCAAGTCCGGACCTCTTCTGTAATGCACATCACTCTGCAAGGCTGATTGCATCAAATCTACTATGCAATTCTGTTTGCGAAAAGGTTTTTTGGTTTCCGGCTTGTAAAACCTCATTGTGGTCAGCGCCTAACAGGGCCACGATGAGCGTATGGATGCTGAAACACCTCAGGTTGAGGACACGAAGGACATGGAGTTGAGCCTTCCCGAGGCTTTCCTTCTTTTGGCGACGAACGACGCGGACGGCGATCCCGAAGTGCCGGCCTACATTCTCAGGACCACGTTGGCGGGCGCAATACTGGCCGAACTGGAAGTCGTCGGCGCGGTCGGGCTGCAGGGGAAGCACGTCGGCGCTACCGGCGCCGCGCTGCAAACGGACTTCGAACACCAGTTGGAGCTCATCCGTCACAAGTCCCGGCCACACACTCCCAAGCGCTGGGTGTCCATGCTGGAGGGCCGCGCTGAAGTGCAGCGCGTGTACGAGGGGATGGCCTCCCGTGGCATCGTCGATCACGTTGGTGAAAAGCACTTGGGCGTGTTCACGACTGTGCGGTATCCGGAGAAAGACCACGCGCCTGAGGCGGCCATCCGGCAGAAGGTCCAGGCCGCCCTCGGACTTAAGCCGTCAGTTGCAACGCCGCCCGAGACCGAGGCGCCCGAAGTGGAGCCCGCAGACTCGAAACCGACGGATGCGAGGACCGAGGCCCTTATCGCCCTGCTTGAAGCGGCCGGGCTGCTCGACAGAATGTTTCCGGAGGCTGACCGGGACCTGCCCAGAAGCCTGGCAAAGGACTACTGGCCGGCCCGTGCTGTGGCGGACGAACTGCGCATGATCAGGATGGCGGAGGCAGAAGCAATGACCTAGGTCCGCCCTACCCGCCGGCGGGCTGGAACAGCTCCACCACGTTGCCGGCCGGATCCACCAGCAGGATCTGCTGACCGCCCGGGCCTTTGACGATGTCGTTTCGGAACGTGACGCCCGCGGCGCGCAGCCGGTCCACTTCGGCCGCGATGTCGCCCACGATGAGGTGGATCCGGTTCCATCCGCCAGGTGCCGGCACGGCTCCGTCCGGCATCGGCCGGCCTGCCGAACTGGCCGGCCCGCTCAGCAGGAGCCTCAGCTGGCCCCGGGCGACGTCGGCGAACGCCGGTGCGGCGCTCATCCTGAGGGTGAATCCGAGGTGCTTGGTGTAGAAGTCGACCGCCGCCTCGACGTCGTCAACCATGTAACGGACGCTGACCATGTCCGAGTTGTCGTTGGGCATTTTCTGGCTCCTTCGCGAAGTGGCCCCCTTCCACCATTGTTCGGCAGCCGGTTGGTTCGCGCTACCCAGGCGCGGTGCGTCGGGGTGCGGAAAACCAGCCGGGCTCCGTGGCGCCGTCCGGCGTGTCATAGACCGATCCACAGACGGGCATAGACTTGTAGCGTTTCCGCAGGAATCGCGGACCTGTGAGATCCCACTGGAGGCATCATGGCCGAGAATGAGGCCCGCAAGACAACCATCGAGGACGTCGCCCGGGCGGCCGGAGTCTCCAGGGCTGCCGTCTCCAAAGTTCTGCGCAACGCCTACGGCGTGAGTCCCGCAATGAAGCTCCGCGTGGACAAGGCCATCGAGGAACTCAACTATCGGCCCAGCGTCGCCGCCCGGGCCATGCGCGGGTCGAGCTACACGCTGGGCATCGAGATTCCGGACTTCGGGAACCAGTTTTTTACCAGGGTCCTGAGGGGTGCCTCCCGGGCGCTCGCCGGCACCAACTACCAGTTGATCATTGCTCCCGCCGAAGAGGGAATGAGGCAGGGGTACCGTGCCATCGAGGCGCTGCTGGACCAGCGGGTTGACGGGCTCATCGCCGTCTCGCCGCTGGTCAGCCAGGAGTGGCTTGAACGCGCGGCCGTGCAGACTCCCATCGTGATGTTCGGCCGTCACGATGAGTCGCCCTACTACGACACGGTCGCGGGTGACGACTCGGCAGGGACGGCGGCCCTGATGCAGCATTTGTTCGACCTTGGCCACCAGCGCATCGCGCACCTGACGATCAACGCCCTCTCCAGCGCGGCCCGGTCGCCCCATGACATCAGGCTCACCACCTACGAGAAGTGCATGGTGGACGCCGGCCTGGCCGGCAACATCCGCGTGATCCGCTGCGGTGAAGGATTGGATCCGTCCTATGAGGCGGCCAGGGACATGCTGGACGAGGGACCGGCCCCGACGGCGATCGTGGCCGGCCATGACGAGCTGGCCCTCGGCGCCCTTCGCGCAGTGATGGAACGGGGCCTGCCCATCTCGGTTGCCGGGTACGACGACGTTCCGCTCGCAGGGCACCCCCTGGTGTCGCTCACATCCGTCAGTCAGCCGGGTGAAGACATGGGGGCGCGGGCCGTGGAAATGCTCCTGGAGCGGCTGGCCGGACGGGACGTCGCTGAGCATGAGACGTACGCGCCCGAGTTGCGGCCCCGGAAAACCACGTATCCACCTGCCAGGGAGTCCTGACAGCGGGCCCGCCTACGCCACGGAACCGGACGGGTGGATGGTCCACCCGCCCGTCGTCACGGAATGCGTCACCAGGCACGGGCCGGCGGCACGGTGGCCCGCCATGGCGAGGGTAGTTCCCGCCGGCACGTCCACATGCGTCACGGCCGGATCAGCGTGGATGGTGATTTCACCCTGGGGGACCGGGATCACGGCCGCCGCCCACGCAAGGGATCCCAGTGCGGGCCGGACGCGGAACTCAGCCCAGCCGTCTTCCGTGGGTTCGGCTCCCAGCACAATTTGCGGAAGCAGCGCGGCAGGCCCTGAACTCCAGGCATGGCAGAGGCTCTTGCCGAAGGGCCGCCCATACATTTCGTAGCTGCCCTCGCCCGGTGAGGCGAACTCTTCCCAAAAGCTGCGGGCACCGGCGTCGAGCATTCCTCCCCAGAGTTCCCGAACGCGGGCGACGGCGGTCTCGGCTTCCCCGGTCATCGCCAGTGCGCGCAGCGCAAAGCTGGTCATGAAGGGTGTCCCGGCCCGGTGGGTGCCCAGAAGCGAGGCACGAACTCCCGCTCCGGGCCTGCCCTGTGAGAGTCCGCTCAGGACGGCAAGCATGTTGGCATACGGGGAGGAGATCGAATCCCCGTCGAAATATTCGCGCCACCCCTGGGCATCTTCGTCCCATGCGTGCTCCATGAGGGTCTCGCGCAGCGTCTCGGCGAGGGCGGCCCAGCGGCGGCTGCCGTCGTGTCCGGCTTGGGCAAGGACGTCGGCGGCACTCCGGAGTGCCCAGAACCACAGCACCTGGAGGGGAGTGAAGGTCCGTCCAGGCTCAATCGAGACGCCCCAGTCGATGAACACGCCGCCGTCGGACGCGTCGGCGAACGAGTCAGGCTCGTCGCCCGGACGGAAAATCCCGTCCTTGCCACAATGCCCCGCCAGGTACTCGGTGAAACGGTGGATTTGATGCTTCTCCCTCGCCACATACTCGGCGTCGCCGAAGAACCGTACGTACGAAGCTGTATTGATCAGCCACCACAGGGAGTAGTCGGAGATGCCGTTGATGAATCCGTGCCGCGGCTGGCCCAGAGCCACCAGTCCGTCCCGGACTATCCCGGCGTCGGCAAAGGCATATGCGTTGGAGAGCGTGTTGAGGGCCTGATCACCCATCCATGGCATCCGGTCGCGCTTGATGCCGTCCAGCATCAGTCCGTTCATGCAGAGCCGGAGGGTGTAGGCGCTGACATCCCAGATGCGATTGATCTTTTCGTCTGAACAGACAAACGCGCCGCGGCGCGGGACGGGGTGGGCTGATGCCTCGACCGTGACGTCGTGGACCGTTGCGCCACGGACAACGACGTGGCGGAAGCCGAGTTCATGGACCGTCGTCCAGCGCCCGTCCGCCAGCTGAACCACGTCGCGCCGGGATTCGCCGTCCGCGTCCGGTGACAGGGCCTCCTCGACCGATTCGCCGGTGGAAATCCCTGGCACACCCTCGCAGCTGACAACAGGGCGTCCGAGCACCGGCGCGCTCAGGGAAAAGAGGTTCCAGTCCCCGCCGGAACCGGCCGGGTGCGGCCGCACTTCCGCCACGGGCGCGTTTTCGAGGTGCGGCGGAACACCCGCACCTCCCGGGCGTTCGACGGCGGGACTCCAGTGTTGTGCCTCGTCGGCGCCGTTCCTGTGCCCGGTTTGCGCTTCCCACCGAGCTGCCGGGGGCAGCAGATGGCCGTCCAGCGCGGCGAAGGTTGCAGGCTGTCCTTCGCGGGCCTGCACCTTCACCAGCAGCCGTCGTGAGCCGGCAGGCAAACGAACGGAGTAGTCACCGTCGGCGGTCCTCGCTGTGGAGGCAAGCTCTCCGTCGACCACGCAGGCGAGCGCGTCGTTGCTCCGCAGGATCATGGTGCCCTCGGCACCGCATAACGGTGTACGGAAGAGCGCCTGGTGGTGGATCAGGCCGTAATTCCGCGCGTAGTGGACGTGCTTGTTGGCAGCGAAGCCGTCATGGACGAGCCGGTCGAGGAGGCCCAGCTCGTACTGGCCGCGGACGTAAAACCATGCGGTTCCGGGGCCCGCGTTGGGCGAGGGAGCATCCGGAAGCGCGTCGGCGGAACCAGCGCGTGCGGCTGCCCTGACATCCGCTGCGGAGAGTGGGCGGAAGGAATGCAGCGTCAGCGGTTCGGTCATCCTGGGTTCTCCTCCTGGGAGCTCGCTCCGGGCTACTAAACGATGACCCGGGACAAACGTAGAGCGATCTACACTATAGTCGAGGCAGTCCGGCAGGCAAGGGGGGCATCCACTTTTTGAATGATCCGCCACAGCCCTTGCGTCTCAAATGTGATCTGGCTAATATCAAATGTAGATCGCTCTACACAGTCGATATCCGGCTGGAGCGAAGGCCAGAAGGTTTGAAACGTTCCACAAGGCGGCAGTGAAGCCGCCTCGAACCCAGGAGATACGAATGAAGAGCTTTACTCGGCGCTTGGCGCCAGCGGCCGCCGGGGCTATGGCCCTGGGACTGGCACTCACTGGCTGCTCCGGCAGCAGCGGGAACGCCAACCAGACCACCATCACGTGGCTGGTGGACAACGGCGAGAGCACCGTCTCAGCCGCAGAACAGATCGTTGAGGACTTCCAGGCGGCCAACCCCGGCATCAAAGTGGATCTGGAGACCCGGCCGCAGGGCGGAGACGGGGACAACCTGATAAAGACCCGCCTTTCCACCGGCGACATGGCGGACGTGTTCTCCTACAACACCGGCTCGCTGTTCCAGCAGATCAGCCCGCAGCAGAACCTCACCCCCATCACCAACGAGCCGTACATTGCCAAGGTGTCCGAGACGTTCAAACCGACCGTAACGGCGGGCAGCGACATCTATGGCGTTCCGGTCGGAACCGGCTTTGCGGGTGCCGTGCTGTACAACAAGAAGGTCTACGAGAAGCTCGGACTGTCCGTTCCGAAGACCTGGGACCAGTTCATGGAGAACAGCCGGAAAATCAAGGACTCCGGTGTCGCTCCGATCCTGCAGAGCTACCAGGCCACCTGGTCGTCCCAGCTGTTTGTCCTCGGCGATTTCGCCAACGTAGCCAAGGCTTCGCCGAACTTCGCCGCTGACTACACAGCCAACAAGACCAAGTACTCCACTGATCCGGCAGCCTTCAAGGGCTTCCAGCACCAGGAGGAGGCAGCGAAGGCGGGCCTGTTCAACGAGGACTTCGCCTCGACCACGTATGAGGAGGCGCTGCAGAAGCTCGTGGACGGCGAAGGGGCGCAGTACCCGATCCTCAGCAGCTCCCTGACGGCGATCCAGCTCACCTTCCCGGAAAAGATCAATGACATCGGATTGTTTCCGCTTCCCGGCGACGACGCCTCCAAGAACGCCCTGACCGTGTGGCTGCCCGGCGGTGCCTACACGCCGAAGACCAGCAAGCATCCCGAGGAAGCCAAGAAACTGCTGGCCTTCATTGCCAGCAAGGCGGGCTGCGACGCGGTGACGAAGGCGGTTGGCGTTAGCGGACCGTATCTCGTGGACGACTGCGAACTTCCGGCTGAAGTACCCGCTGCGGTCAAGGACATGCTTCCGTACTTCGAGGACCCGGCGAAGAACAGCCCTGCCCTCGAGTTCCTTTCTCCCGTCAAGGGCCCCTCGCTTGAGCAGATCACCGTTGAGGTCGGTTCCGGTATCCGTTCCGCGAAGGACGGCGCTGCCCTCTATGACGAGGACGTCACCAAGCAGGCCAAGCAGTTGAACCTGCCCGGCTGGAACTGATCCCAGGACCCCCTGCCGTCCGGGCCGCCACCCGGCCCGGACGGCGATCGGAGACTCACCACCATGACTACACATACGACCATGACGACGCCCAGCGTCCGTCCGCGCCAAATCACCGACGCCCCCCGGCGTCGTCGGGGCCGATCGGCTTATCCGTACTGGTTCTACCTCCCGGCAGCGGTGATCTACACCGTCCTGTTCCTCGTCCCCACCGTGGCGTCGTTCTTCTTCAGCTTCACCCGCTGGTCGCTGTTCGATTTCACCTTCATCGGCCTGGACAACTTCGTTCAGTTCTTCAAGGAACCCGCCCTCATCAAGGGACTCGTCAACACCTTCATCTACGGCGTGGTGACTTCGGGACTCAAAGTGGTGCTGGGCATGCTCCTCGGGGTCCTGCTGACGTCGCAGATTATCGCCCGCGGCTTCCTGCGCTCGGTTCTGTTTTTCCCGGTGCTGCTGTCCAGCATTGGCGTCGGCATGGTCTTCACGGTGCTCATGGACCCGAACAATGGCCTGATCAACGATGCCCTGGCCCTCTTCGGTATCGACGGGCCCAAATGGCTCACCGATCCGGCCTGGGCCCTGATGTCCGTGGCGCTGGTGGACGTCTGGAAAGGCGTTGGCCTGGCCACTGTCATTTACATCGCCGGCATCGTTTCGATTCCCGCCGAGTACTTCGAAGCAGCCAAGGTGGACGGGGCGAGCTCCTTCAAGAGCTTCTGGAACATCACACTGCCCCTGGCCCGTCCCGCCACGGCAACGGTGATCATCCTGTCCCTGATCGGGGGCCTGCGCTCGTTTGACCTCATCTGGGCCATGACGAAGGGTGGTCCGGGCTTCACGTCCGACGTCATCGCGTCCGTCATCTACAAGCAGTACCAGGCCGGGTTCTACGGCCTCTCCACGGCCGGCAACGTGGTGCTCTTCCTTATCGTCACGGCGATCGTCGTGCCCCTCTCCATGTTCCTGAACCGCAAGGAGGTCGAACAGTGACCGCCATCAAACGCTATGCCGCGGGGATCCTCGCCATTGGTGTCTCGCTCATCGTTTTCGTTGTCCCGCTCCTCTTCATGGTGCTCACGGCGCTGAAGGACCGGCGAGAAGCGTCAAAACTCGAGTTCACCTGGCCCACGCAGATCCATTTCTGGGAAAACTTCCAGGAGGTTGTGTCCAAACGCAACTTCATGCTCGTTACGGCGTTCATCAACAGCACCATCCTGACCGTTGTCAGTGTTGCGGTGCTGGTGGTGCTGGCCGCGATGGTGGCCTGGGTCCTGCAGCGACGCAAGTCGCGCTGGAGCGGGGTAGTGAACTTCCTGATCCTGTCCGGCCTCATCATCCCGCCCGCCGTCGTGCCCACCATCTGGGTGCTGCAGTCCCTCGGCCTGTTCAAGACCCTCCCGGGCCTGATCCTGATCGAGGTGGCGTTCGGTCTGTCCTTCTGCGTGATGCTGTTCCGTGCCTTCATCGCCGGCATCCCCAAGGAACTGGACGAAGCCGCCGTGATTGACGGGTGCGGTCCGGTCCGCCTGTTCTTCCGTGTGATCTTCCCGCTGCTGCGCTCGGTCATGGTCACGGTGATCGTGGTGCAGTCGGTGGCCGTCTTCAACGACTTCCAGCACCCGCTGTACTTCCTTCCCGGAGATGCGAATGCCACCGTGCAGCTGACCCTGTTCAACTTCCAGAGCCAGTTCGCCACAAGCTACAACCTGCTGTTCATGAACATCCTGCTTATCACCATCCCGCCCCTGATCATGTACATGTTCTTCAACCGCCAGATCGTTGCCGGCATGACCGCCGGCGCGGTCAAGGGCTGAATGTGCGTCACGACTTTTCCCCTAGGAGCTCCATGACTGCCCCCGTGCAGGCCGAAGTATTCATCCAGCCCATCACTTTTGAACACCTGCCCGGAGCCCTTGGCATCGGCACGGCAACGCCCCGTCTCTCCTGGAAAGCCAGCGCCCCTGCCGGCTGGCAACAGGCCGCCTACCAGTTGTCCATTCAAACCGGCGGGACCGTATGGACCGGCGAGCAGACGGCGTCGACAGACTCCGTTCTCCTCGACTGGCCGGCCGCGCCCCTGTCCTCCGGCGTCAAGGCGGAGGTCCGCGTCCGCGTCTGGGGCGACCCAAACGGCGAGCCGAGCGCCTGGAGCGAGGCAGCCGTCGTCGAACCGGGCCTTCTGCGGCCTGCCGACTGGACCGCCGTCGCAGTCGCGCCGGACTGGGACGAAGACCCGGATTCCGACCGCCGCCCGCCGCTCCTTCGCCGTGGGTTCCGTCTGGCGCGGCCCGTGGCATCGGCCCGGCTCTACGTCACCGCCCACGGTCTGTATGAAGTGGAAATCAACGGGCAACGCGTCGGCAACGAAGCACTGTCGCCGGGGTGGACCGTCTATGGTCAGCGCCTCCGCTACTACACCTATGACGTGACTGAACAGCTCGCTGAAGGAGACAACGCGATCGGTGCGTGGCTGGCCGACGGCTGGTACCGCGGGCGCATCGGCTTCCACGGCGGGCACCGCAACCTTTACGGCGACAAGGCCGCGCTGCTGGCCCAAGTTCACGTGACGCACGACGACGGTTCGGTCACCGTGATAGGTACGGACACCGAGTGGCGGGCTGCCTACGGTCCGATCCGCTTCACCGGGCTTTACGAAGGCGAGGAGTACGACGCCCGCGAGCTTCCCGACGGATGGAGCAGGCCGGGCTTTGACGATTCCGGGTGGTCGCAGGTCCGGGCTGTAGCGCGGGACCCGCAAACCCTGGTTGCCCCCGAAGGTCCGCCCGTCCGCTGCACCCAGGAAGTGCGGCCCGTTTCCGTCACCGAAGCGCCCTCCGGCAAACTCATACTGGATTTCGGCCAAAACCTTGTGGGCCGCCTCCGGATCACCGTGGAAGGCGCAGCGGGGCACACTGTGACGCTGCGCCATGCGGAAGTCCTCCAGGACGGCGAAATCTATACCCGGCCACTGCGCGGGGCCACCGCCACCGACCGCTTCACCCTTGCAGGGGCAGGCACCGAAACGTGGGAGCCCCGTTTCACGATCCACGGCTTCCGCTATGCCGAAGTGGACGGCTGGACCGGAGGCGACCCGCTGGACCGCATCGTGGCACGCGTGTATCACACGGACATGGAACGGACCGGGTGGTTCGAATGCTCAAACCCCGACATCAACCGCCTCCATGAGAACGTCCTGTGGAGCATGCGCGGGAACTTCGTGGACATCCCCACCGACTGCCCCCAGCGTGATGAACGGCTTGGCTGGACAGGGGATATCCAGGTCTTCGCCCCGACAGGAAGCTTCCTCTACGACTGCTCGGGCATGTTGTCGTCCTGGCTCAAGGACCTGGCAGCGGAGCAGCTTGATGACGGAACCGTCCCCTGGTATGTCCCCTTCATCCCCGGCGGGGACTACTGGACTCCGCTGCGGCCGGGGGCAGTATGGGGCGATGTCGCTGTGCTGACCCCGTGGACGCTGTACGAGCGTTTCGGTGACGCGGGCGTGCTGGCCACCCAGTACAAGAGTGCCAAGGACTGGGTGGACCTCGTCGAGCGTCTCGCGGGCCCCGGAAGGCTGTGGGAAAACGGCCAGCAGTTGGGGGACTGGCTGGACCCGACGGCTCCGCCGGAAGACGCCACCCGCGCCATGACCGACCCCTACCTCGTGGCCACCGCATATTTTGCCCGCTCAGCCGAGCACCTGGCCAAGGCCGCCGGGGTCCTGGGCAAGCCCGACGACGAACGCTACTACGCCGCATTGGCCCGCGACGTTGCCCTGGCATTTTCCAAGGCCTACGTCCACGACGACGGCATCATGGCCTCCGATGCCCAGACGGCTTACGCGCTCGCTTTGGTCTTCGGCCTCATTCAGGATGACACGGCCCGGGCCGCGGCCGGCCGCCGCCTGGGCGAACTCGTACGGAATAACGGACACCGCGTGGGCACCGGATTTGCCGGAACTCCGGTTGTCTCGGAGGCGCTCACGCTCGCAGGAGAGAACGACGCTGCCTACGGGCTGCTCCTCGAGCGGGAATGTCCCTCGTGGCTCTACCAGCTGGACCAGGGCGGAACCACCATCTGGGAACGCTGGGACTCCATGCTGCCGGACGGAACGGTCCACCCCGGCGAAATGACGTCGTTCAACCACTACGCCCTCGGGGCAGTGGCCGACTGGATGCACCGGGTGGTCGCGGGAATCGCGCCGCTCGAACCGGGGTACAGGCGGATCCTCTTCAAGCCGTTGCCCGGCGGGGGGCTGACGCATGCGTCCGCCCGTCACGAGAGCCCCTATGGACCAGCGGCGATCTCGTGGCGGATCCTCGATGACGGCGCCCTCGAAGCCGAGGTTGTGGTGCCCACAGGCGCAACGGCGAGGCTCGAACTTCCCGGTGCGGAACCCGTGGAGCTCGGCCCGGGCCTGCACACGCGATCGGCACCCCTTTTGGAGGGAAGCCTCCGGCGTTAGGATGCCGTGTGACTTCCACCCACGGCTACGCGGACAACAACGGCCTTCGCATGTACTACGAGGTGCACGGGGAGGCGGTGGCCGGCCGGCCGCCGCTTCTCCTCATCCCGGGCGGCGGCTCCACGATCGGCACCAACTTCGGCGAACTCATCCCGGTGCTGGCCGACCACCGCCAGGTGATTGCCGTCGAGGAGGAGGGCCACGGCCGCACCCGTCCCACCGACCGCCCGCTCACTGCCGAAAACTCCGCCGGCGACATCCTCGCCGTTCTGGAACAGCTCTCCGTTGAAACCGCGGACGTGCTGGGATTCAGCGCCGGCGGGCACACCGCCGTCGCCCTGGCACTCGCGCGTCCCGCCGCTGTCCGGCGCCTGATCGTCGCCTCCACCTTCGTAAGCCGCGATGCCGTCCCTGCCGAGTTCTGGGACGGCATGGCGAAGGCCACCCTGGACGACATGCCCGACACCTACAAGGACGCCGACCGGCTCCTCAACCCGGAACCCGGCCATCTGGAACGGCTTTTCGAACTGGACCGCCGGCGCATCCTGGACTTCCCCGGATGGTCGGACCACGAACTGGGCACCATCACCGCGCCCGCGCTGGTGGTGAGCGGCGACCGGGACATCGTCACCGCCGAGTACGCCGCGCGGATGGCCGGCATGATCCCGGGTGCCAGGCTGCTGGTCGTCCCCGGCGGCCACGGCGACTACCTCGGCGAGCAGGCCGCCAGCAGCGGTGACCTGCGGACGATGCACGCCACGGTCCCGTTATTGCTGCGGTTCCTGAGCGGGTAGGGCCACACATGTCCGTTCGCGCTCACGGATTGTCGAGCGTTATTTCAGTGTGGATGATCACCGCGGAGCACTGGAATTGCGCGCTGCAGGTTTGCAGGTAAACCGACGCTGCGGCGGCACCCTCGTTGAACGCCATCATGGTTGGGACCACCCGGATGGTGACTGTCTGGGTCTGTTTGGTGCAGCTGAGCTGATCGTTCCCGCCGCCGCCTGCGATACGACCGTCGCTGACCCTTTGGGTGATCTGGACGACGGGTATTGCCATGACCAGGGCGGGGTCGGTGTCGCACACGAAGGTGACGGGAACATCCACCGCCGCGCCGTCGGCGACGAGGACTCCCGGGCCCGCGCTCACCAGCGTGGCGGGGGCTGCTTGCGCGGGGGTGGCCATGGCCACGAGGGTTGCGGCAAGAGCAGCGGCGAGGCAGCTTCTGGTGCCTAACATCAGGTTCTCCCTTGAATGGAAGCGTGGCGTCCTGCGTTCCGCATTGTCGGCCAGTGCGGTGACTGGGCGTCTTGTAGGTACGGGGCGAAGCCCCTGACGGCAGCGCCGTTCCGGGCGCCGCCTGATGCGGCCGAAAGTCCGGTTGGCCGTAGATTACCGACTACCCGCCTGCGAGACAACGGTTAACGCAAACGGGCGACGGCGGGAGGTCCCGCCGTCGCCCGTTCCCGGCCTTTAGCCGTGGTTGTACATGATGTGTTTGGTGCGGGAGAAGTCTTCGAGGGCGTAGGCGGAGAGGTCCCGGCCGTAGCCGGAGCCCTTGAAGCCGCCCCAGGGCATTTCGTTGGCGATGACCAAATGGGAGTTGACCCAGACGGTGCCGAAGTCGAGCCGTCGGGGGACGGAGAGGGCGCGGGCGGCGTTGGTGGACCAGACCGAGGCCGCGAGGCCGTACACGGTTTCGTTGGCGCGGGTGATGGCTTCCTCGTCGGTGCTGAAGGTTTCCACCGATACCACCGGGCCGAAGATTTCGGTGCTGGTGATCGCGGCGCTGGCGGGCACGTTGGTCACCACGGTGGGTTCGATGAAGTAGCCGGGGCCCTCGATGGCGTTGCCGCCGACGGCGATGGTCAGGCCGTCGTTGCGGACGTCCTGGAGGGCGGCGAGGACCCTGTCGTAATGGGCTTTGGAGATCATGGAGCCGATTTCGGCGTCGCCCGCGCCGGGGGTGCCGACGGTGATTTCGCTGACCTCCCGGACGAGCAGTTCGGTGAACTTCGCGGCGACTGATTCGTGGACGAGGACCCGGCAGGCGGAGCCGCATTCCTGCCCGCCGTTCCAGAATCCGGCGGAGCGGACGCCTTTGGCGGCGGCTTCGAGGTCGGCGTCGTCGAAGACGACCACGGGTGCTTTGCCGCCGAGTTCCAGGTGGACGCGTTTGACGGTGTTCGCTGCGCTGGCGGCGACTTGCTGGCCGCTGCCGACGCTGCCGGTGATGGCGACGAGGTCCACGTCGGGGTGTTCGGAGATCCGGTGTCCTGTCACGCGGCCGGAGCCGGTGACGATGTTGAGGACACCGGCGGGGATTTCGGCGGCGATGAGTTCGGCGAGTTTGAGCGTGCTCAGGGGTGTCTGCTCGGAGGGTTTGAGGACCAGGGTGTTTCCGGCGCCGAGGATCGGTGCGATTTTCCAGGCGGCCATCAGCAGCGGGTAGTTCCACGGGGTGATGACGCCGACGACTCCGACGGGTTCGCGGAGGATCACGGAGGTGTGGTTTTCCGCGTAGTCGCCCGCGCCGGGGGTGTTGAAGGTGCGGGCGGCGCCGGCGGAGAACCGGAAGGTGTCGATCGCGCTGGAGATGTCGTCTTCGGCCACGGCACCGGGTTTGCCGGTGTTCGCCGCTTCCAGGGTTTCGAGGAGTTCGCGGTTGGCCTCGATGACGTCCGCGATGCGGAGCAGAACCGCGGAACGGTCCTGGGGAGTCTTTGCTGCCCAGCCGGCCTTGGCCGCGAGGGCAGCCGCGACCGCGGCGTCGACGTCCTCCACGGACCCGCCCGGGACCTGCATCAGGACCTCTTCGGTGGCCGGGTTCACCACCTCGACCGTTGCGTCCGAGGTGGAGGGGATGAACGCCCCGCCGATGAACTGGCCGAACGGCGGCAGCGACGCCGCGGGCGCGGCTGCCGCCCTGCGGACGGTGAACAATGCTGTGTCTGTGGCGGTCATGGTTTTCCTGGAGTCCTGTCTCTTACTTCTGGTTCAGGGCGGTAAGGGCGTTCTTGACCCGGGCGAGGTCCGCGTCGTTGAGGTCGGCCGTGGGGCGGCGGGGTGAGCCGGCGGGCAGGCCCTGCAGGGTCAGGCCGGCTTTGACGGACTGGATGAACGGGACGGAGAGGAGCGCGTCGATGACGGGGTAGAGCTGCTTCCACAGTTTCAGGGCGCCGGCGAGGTCGCCCTCGGCGATGCGGCGGCTGACGGCGACGATTTCGTTGGGGACGACGTTCGCGGTGCCCGCCATCACGCCGGCGGCGCCTTCGGCCAGGGCGCTGTACAGGTAGGCGTCCCAGCCGATGAAGGTGCCGATGACGTCGCTGTGGTGGTGGATCAGCTGCAGTGCCTGTTCCCAGTTCGCGGACGAGTCCTTGATGTACAGGATGTTCTCCACGTCCTCGGCCAGGGAGCGGACGGTGGCCGGGTCCAGGTTGACCCCGGTGACGGCCGGGATGTTGTAGAGCATCACCGGGATGCTCACCGAGCGGGCGACGTCCTTGATGTAGGTGACGGTCTCTTCCAGGGAGAGCGGCTCGTAGTAGGGCGTGATCAGCATGAGCACGTCCGCGCCCGCCTTCTCGGCGGCCTGGGAGAGGCGGATGGCTTCGGCGGTGGAGGTGGCGCCGGTGTTGGCGATGACCGGGACCCGGCCGGCCGCCTGCTCGATGACCGTGTTGATCAGGAGCAGGCGCTCCTCCGAGGACAAAGCGCCGACCTCGCCGGTCGATCCGGCCGCGACGACGCCGTCCACGCCGGCGTCGATGGAGCGGTCAACGATCCGCCGCAGGGTATCGACGTCGATGGTTTCGTCCTGGTTGAACGGGGTGGACAGAGCGGTGAGGACGCCTTTGAGTTGCGTTGTCATGGTGGGTTGTTCTCCTTGGTGGTGTTGGTTCGAGGGCGGGCGCAGGGGCCGGATCAGGTGCCTGCGGCCAGGCGCAGGGTGGGGGCAGCGGCCCGCTGCTTATCGGTGGCGAGCAGGCTGGCGGCTTCCTGGGCTGCGGAGAAGCCGGTGGTGATGGAGCTTTCGGTGTAGAGGGTGCCGAGGAAGTCTCCGGCCAGGAACACCCGGTCCGTGCCGCGCATGAGCGTGGACTGGAGCTTGGCCCGGCCGGGGAAGCAGTACGGGGACGCGACCTTCCAGCGGTCCGTTTTGGCTTCGACGACGCTGTCGGCGAAGCCGTGGCCGAGGACCTGGTCCAGGTCGGCCAGGTGGGTGGCGATCACTTCCTCATCGCTCTTCTCCAGCAGCGCCTTGCCCAGGGCGGCCGGGGAGAAGGTCATGAAGGACCCGCCGGGCTTCCGCACGGATTCGGAACCACGGACGATGCTCGCCTGGTTCAGGGCGATCGCGAACGAACGCTTCGGGGCGGCGATGGCGTAGATGTCATCCCAGGGCTTGGCCGTTGTCTCGTTGGTCAGGAACGCGGTGCTGACGTGCGGGCCGTATTTGATCTGGGACAGGGCGCCGCGCAGGTCTTCCGGGAGGTCCACGCCGATCTTGTGCGAGACATCAGCGGTGGTCGCCAGGACCACGGCGCGGGCCTCGACTTCACGGTCCACACCGCCCTGGCTGTAGCGGACCAGCACGGAGTTCTTCCGGTGGATCACTTCCTGCACGGTGGCGCCGAGCTGGACCCGGTCCCCGAGGGCGGCCGCGATGGACTCGGTCAGGGTGGAAGGGCCGCCCACGATGCCCTGGCTCAGGCCCTGCCCGATGCCCAGGACCAGGCTGAAGTACCCGATGCCGGCGCCGGCGGAGATCTGGTCCATGTCCCCGGCCGAGCGGGTGACGGTGGTCTTGAACAGGGCCGCCGCGTCCTCGGACAGGTTTCCGATGAAGTCCTGGAATGAGCTGTCGTTCTCGAAGTCATAGATGCGCTGCTGCCGCATCGCACCGGATTCACCCGAACGCTTCCGCACCACACCGGTGTACTTGGCGACGCCGGCAACGACCTTCATTCCAGCCTTCAGGGTGTCGATCCGCGAGGTCAGGGACATCGGGATGCGGAACGGATAGGTGGCGATGTGCCCTTCACGGATGAACTTCCCGTTCATGGACAGGGCCTGCAGCGAACCGGGGATCTGGACGGCCGTCACGCCGACTTCATTGAGCAAGGCGTCCGTGGAGGAACCGGCCCCGGCGAAGACGTGGCCGCCCCAGTTCAACCAGTACGCGCCCCGCCGCTCCGAGCGGATCCGCCCGCCCACACGCCCGGCTGATTCCAGCACCACGGAATCCCAGTGCCGCAGCCTCCAGGCCGCCGATAGTCCGGCGAGGCCGCCACCGACAATAACTACGTCTTTCATGATCTTCCTTCTTTATGGCGGATCCGTCACCCCGTTCGCGGCGTCACGGCCGAGTGGGGTGTGAGTGTGAGTGTGAGGTTACGTTTGTGTGTTGCTTACTTCGCTGGCCAGGGGCGTCGATGGCCGTGGCCGGAAGTTGATGTAGGTCACATCTAAAAGATACATCATTGTATGATTAATGCAATAGCCTTTTGGGCGTGAGGTTGCTTGGCGGAACGGTTGGGCCTTGCGCGCGGCTCTTAGTGCGCGTAGCCTGCAGCCGCCTCGGTGAGGGTCTTCCCCTTCGTTTCCGGAGCCAGCCACTGGGAGAGCGCTGCGCCGACGAAGGCGACTCCGGCGGCGATCAGCATGGTGGGGCCGGCGCCGAGGCTCTCCATCGACATCGGGAGGAGGAAGATGCCGATGCCTGCTCCGACCCTGCTGACGGCGGCCGCGAAGCCTGTTCCGATTCCGCGGATCTCGGTCGGGAGGACCTCGCCCGGGTAGACGTTGGTCAACGTGTTGTACCCCGCGTTGAAGAACGAGAAGACCAGGAAGAGGATGAGCACAACGAGCGCCGGCGCGCCGGCCCACAGTCCGATAATCGCGAGGACGGCGGCGCACAGCCACTGCGGCGGGACGGTCAGCGTGCGGCGGCCGACCTTTTCGATCAACAGGAACGTGACCACGACCCCGGCCAGGGCGACGGCGGAGAGGCCGACTCCGCCAGCGAGTCCGCCTGCGAGGCCGTACTGCTGCAACACGCTGTCGGCAAAGGTGGCGATGGCGAAGTACGGTGTCACGGCACAGAACCAGAACGCGGAGATGAACAGTGTGGAGCGCCAGTACTGCTTGGAGAACAGCATCCCGAAGCTGCCCTTGCGGACGTCTTCGTGCTGGACGTCGTCGAGCGCGTCGTCGGGCATGTACTTGGCGGCGAGGGCGCGGGCCTCGTCCTTGCGGCCCACGCTCCACAGCCAGCGCGGTGACTCCGGCATGCCGAGCCGGGCGAGGAACAGGACCACCGCGATGAAGGTGCTCGTCCCCAGGATGAAGTGCCAGCTCAGGTCGGTGTACTCATTCAGCAGATGGCCGATGACGAAGGCGATCATAAAGCCGGCGTACCAGGCGATCCCCATCGCGGCCATTAGCCGCCCGCGCAGGTGGGTGGGCGAGAACTCGGCCATCAGGGGCCAACCGACCGCGTACTCGGTACCGATCGCGATGCCCATCAGCAGCCGCACCACAATGAGCAGTATCGGTGAGTCGACGAAGAACTGCATTCCCGACGCGACAGCGAATAGTCCGATGTCGAACATGAAAATCGGCTTGCGGCCCCACTTGTCGGCCGCCCAGCCACCGATCGGTGCGCCAATCAGAATGCCAACCAGTGCGGCAGCGGCGATCAGTCCCTGCCAAAAGGCGGTGAGCTGCAGATCCTCGGCCATCCGTCCCGAGACCGGTCCGATGATGCCGAGGACATAGCCGTCCAGGACCATGCCGCCGATCAAGACGGTGACCATCCTGACCAGGAAGCGTCGCTTATTTACGGCTGACGCGCCCCCTTGATGCCCGATTGCATTATCTATGGCTGACATTTGTCACTCCTGACGATTGGGTGGATGACATGGGTTGTGTCGCGTTCATCAGTGCTCCTGATTCGTCCGCAGTGGGCCGTATCTGTCGTGGGACAGAAGGGTCGCCGACCCCGCTTAACCGGGGCGGGTGCGTATATCGAAAATCTGCTTGGGTACGCGTCTTGTTGATTGAAGAACGTGACCCACACCACTAAAGATACATCATTGTATGATTAATGCAATAGCTTTTTGGGAACCAAAAAACCCGCGTCAAGCTGACGCGGGTTCCGGTGGCCTTCTGGCGCCTATTTCTTGAGGCTGATCAGCTTCCAGGGCAGGCGCGCGGGGCTGCCGGCGGGGGAGACGTCGAGGGAAAGATCGGCCCGCTTCAGGTCTTCTTCCAGAAGCAGCGTGCCGGTTGCGATGCGTGCGTTGTTGGAGGCGATGACCCGGCCGTTGGGTCCGAGCAGGACCACCGCCGGGTCACGGAGCTGAAGCGCCCGGAGGAAGACTCCTTCGAGGTTCGCCAGAGTGAGGTCGCACCCAAGGATGTGGGTCCCTTGGGGGGTGGCGGCGGGGACGCAGAGGGTGATGATGCTGACGTTGATGCCGCCGAAGTCGACGTAGGGACCCACTGCCAGCGGGTGGCCGGCGGCGGAAGGAAGCGTGAACCATTCCCGTCCGGTGTAGTCGTAGTAGTTCAGCGAGTCCGGGTTGAGGTCGTGGGTGACGAAGCGGGGCTCGCCCTTGGGCTGTGCCCGCCACCATTCCAGCCAATGCGGTGCCTCCGGGAGGCTGCCGGGGGCGTAGGCGATCCCGGCGCCGATGATGAGGTCCGAGTGCAGCTTGATGAAGTTCGCCAAGTCCTGCCGCAGGAACAGGTAGTCGCTCCGGCGGGGCACCCCGGACGCAGCTTGTGCCGCTGCGGTGACCGCGCCGGCGACTTCTTCGAGGTCCGCGAAGACTGCGCTGATGCTGGAGGAGACGGTGTCGACCGTCCGTTGGAGGGCCTCGCTTACGGTTTCCACGTCACACACTTCCTTCAGCCTGCATCGTCAGCCTGAGATGCTGCTCGATCAAATATTCCGTTCCGCTCCGGCTGTGATGCTCGGCCGCTGTGGCCGCTGCGTCGGCGTCCCGCTTTCGGATCGCCTCGACGATCGACGCATGCTGTTCAACGAGGTCACCCTCGTTGCCTGGTTGGCCGGGGTCTCCCCACCAAAGGGTCATCAGCTCGGCTTCAAGCTGCAGCGTCGCCGAGGTCAGCCTGCTGGATTGGGAAGCGATGCTGATGGCCACATGGAACCGGGCGTCCATGCGCCGCCGTGCCCGTTCATCGGCGGTGTCCCGGTGGCGCGTCACCAGTTCTTCCAGATGCTCAACATTTTGAGGGTCTGCGCGGCCGGCGGCCAGCCGGGCGGACATGGATGAGATGCCGGCCGCCAGATCCCCGAGGTCTCGGAGGGCTTCAGTGCTGGTATCCCGGAGCTTGTGCTGCAGCTGCGTGTCCGTGAGTTCGATCTGCCGGCGGATGACGCTTCCGCCGCTGCGGCCGCGGCTGGTTTCGATGAGGCCCTTGGTCCGGAGGGCGGCAAGGGACTGGCGAAGGGTGATCGGCGAGATGCCCAGCTCTCCGGCAAGGACGGATTCCGTGGGTAGCCGGTCACCTTCGGTCAGGATGCCCATCAGGATTGCGGTTTCAATCTGGTACGAGACCTGGTCGGCGCGGCCCAGCCCCTCGGGCTCGCTGCCCCGCAGCAGCAACAGAAGATCCAGTGAACGCGTGGACAGCGCCGTGCTCTGCATTCCCGGGGCCCTCCTGCCGGTCCATCCGAAGCGGGAGGCGGCCGCCGTCGGCCGTTCCCTATTACCTTCAATCCTTGCATATTTCCGGTTTTGGGTGAGGGAACGGCCCGCGGCGGGGTAACCGAAGTTCGTAGTATTAAATCGGTGCGGGCCGGAAACGGCGGAGAACAACCTGGATTAGTGCGCTGGCCGTGTTGGGCGCATGGCTCCCGGGAGTCATACCAATGGTTCAGGTGGCCCGTACTCAACGCAAAACGGACGACGGCGGGAGGTCCCGCCGTCGTCCGCCCGCCGCCGTCTTCAGCCCGCTAAGCCGGGACGACTCCCGGCTCGGGCTGCAGTCCCCAAGTCATCTTCCGGATCGCCTCACTCTGGAGCCCGCTGAGCGCCGCGAGCTCGTAATCGTCCATGACGCCCAGCCTGCGCGCCGCGGCGAGGAGCTTCAAGCGGCGCCCCTCCAGGTCCGCCTTCGAGGCCTCGAGTGTGGCCAGCTCTGACTTCAACGAACCAATCGCCGCAAGCTGCTGCGCGGGCGGCAACCCTGACGGCGCCAGCTCGTCACTGGACAGGCCGATGGTCCGAACAGCCCAGCGGGACAGCCCCGCGGCCTTGGCGAGGGCGGTGATCTTCAACCCGTCGCACAGCGCCTGTGCGACGTGCTGGTTCAGTCGGATCGAGAGGGCGCGCATGCTGCTGGCATTGAACGAAATCCGCTGCCGGTCCTCGCGGAGGAGCTGACGGAGGCGTTCCGCCTGGACAGCAGCCCGGTCAGCCTTACGCCGTCCCCGGTAACGGTAGAAGCCGCCGTCGGCCGCGGGTAAATCAACGGGGTGCAGAACGGCCAAAAGGCACTCCTCAGGTCGGAAATCCCGCCAGGCGGGCCGGTGTACCTAAAACGCTAGACACAAGAATCCGCCCGCGGAAATACCAATCCTGCGTGGAGCCATAACCAAAAAATGTGGGCGCGGGCCATAAGGGACGCTTATCCGTCCACGCACTTTAGGTCTTATCCAGACGCGCCAGGATTCCCTAGGGTCGAAGGAAGCGAGTACCGCTCCCTCCTGAATCCGTAGGAAGAGACCATGCCTAAATTTGAACCTGCATCACGGGTGTCCCGCATCAAGTCATCCGCCAGCGTGGCCGCCGCGGCCCGCGTGCGAGAGCTGAAGGCGGAAGGGCGCCGGATCCTGGACCTGACAGTCGGGGAGCCGGACTTCGACACCCCGGAACACATTAAAGCGGCCGCCATTGAAGCGATCACCCGCGGGGAAACCAAGTACACGTCCGTCACCGGAACCCCCGCCCTGCAGCAGGCGATCCTCCAGACCCTCGAGCTGCGCACCGGCATCCACTACACCCCCGCCGAGATCACCATCGGCGGCGGCGCCAAACAGGTGATCTTCACCGCCTTCATGGCCACCCTGGACGCCGGCGACGAAGTCGTGGTGCCCGCCCCGTACTGGGTCTCCTACCCGGACATGGTGCTCGCCAACGAGGGCACGCCGGTGATCGTTGCCTGCGGCGAGGAGACGGGATTCAAGCTCACACCCGGGGCACTGGCCGGGGCCCTCACCGAGCGCACCAAATGGGTCATCCTGAACACGCCGTCGAACCCCACCGGCGCCGTCTACTCCCCGGCGGAACTGCGCGCGCTGGCCGACGTCCTGGCCGGCTTCCCGCACGTCCAGATCCTGACGGACGAGATTTACGACCAGATCTACTTCGGCACAGGCAAGCTCTCCAACCTGGTGGAGGTGGCCCCGGAACTGAAGGACCGCATCCTGGCGGTCAACGGCGTGTCCAAGGCCTACGCCATGACCGGCTGGCGCCTGGGCTACGCAGCAGGACCGGCCCCGCTGATCGCCGCGATCAACAAGCTTCAGTCGCAGATCTCCTCCTGCCCGTCCTCCGTCAGCCAGGCCGCCGCTGCCGCCGCCCTCACGGGCAGCCAGCGCTTCGTGCAGGAAAGCCTCGAGACCTACCGCGGCCGGCGCGATGCGGCAGTCGCGGCGCTCAACGCCGTCGACGGGCTGTCATGCACGACGCCGGAAGGCGCCTTCTACGCCTACGTCAACTGTGCGGGAGTCATCGGGAAGACCACCACCGAGGGGCAGGTCATCGCCACCGACGAGGACTTCACCCTCTACCTCCTCGAGGCGGCTTCCGTCGCCGTCATCCAGGGATCGGCCTACGGGCTGGGACCCTACTTCCGCATCTCCTACGCCACCAGCCTCGACGTCATCGACGAGTCCATCGCGGCCATCGACAAGGCCGTCCGGGCCCTCAACTGATCCAAACCCACCGAAGGAAAACGCCGTGATCCACGTCAAAACCACCATCGAACGACCCGAAGCCGACGCGGTCAGCCGCCTCGCGAAGTTCTCGTCCGCCACGATCCACGAGGCACAGGGCCGCAAGGGCGCCCTCAGCTCCAGGATCAAGCCGATCGACCGCGCCATGTCCTTCTGCGGCCCGGCCGTCACCGTGCGCTGCGCCCCGCGGGACAACCTCATGCTGCAGGTGGCCATCCACTACGCCGAAGCCGGGGACGTCATCCTGGCCGCGGCAGGGGAGTACGAGGAAGCCGGAACCTTCGGCGACGTCCTCGGCAACGCCATGAAGGCAAAGGGCCTCGCCGGCCTGGTGACCGACTCGGGCGTCCGCGACACCCAGGACCTCATCGAACTGGGGCTGCCCGTCTTCTCCGGCAGCATCTCCATCAAGGGCACCGTGAAGGAAACCATCGGCCCCATCAACCACCCCGTGGTCTTCGGCGACGAGATCATCTACCCCGGCGACGTGCTCCGCGGTGACGCGGACGGCGTGGTGGTGGTCCGGAAGGACGAGATCGAGGAAGTCATCCGCCTCTCGCAGGAGCGCGACGACGCCGAGCGCGAACTCATCAGCCTCTACCAGGCCGGCGGAACCACCATCGAGCTGTGCAACCTCACCGACGTCCTGAAGTCCAAGGGACTGCTCGTCGAAGAGGCCTGACCGATCGCGCCAGCCGCGGCAGCACCGCCGTCGTACGGGAAAATCTCCCGTGCGGCGGCATTGGCGTGCGGGACGACGGCGCGAACAAGCATTAGCTGCCAGTTCGCGCTGTCCCTTGTGGCGGAGTCTCCGTGGCCGCCGGAACCTACCGGGCCGGGTGGCGGGGCTGGGCAGCGGCCGTGCCCTCCAAATACCAGACCGTAGATCCGGCACTTCCTGCCGGCATGATGCTGCCTTCGAAGATGAAGACGGCATCCGTGGAGCGGTCCTCGGGGCGCCAAAAGCCGTTGGCCGGGCAGTGGAAACCTGTTCTGGCCGCGAGTCCCGGGCGTGTGTCGGACATTCTTCGTATAGTGCTGATCTTTTTCACGGCGGCCTCCCAATAAATTCATTACAAAAGTAACTGCCGCAATTCCTCGGCTTCCCTTTAATTCTAGATTCGGGAGCGCCCTGATACTAAGACTAATGATGAGTGGCCTAATAAGCGGATGCTATGGACGGATTACCGCGCGTATTTGTTGCTCAGCATTTCCTGGAGCATTTCCTTCAGGACCAGCAGGACCGCAGAGGCGGCTTCCGAGAGGGGGTCGTGATCAGGGGTGCACAGCGCGATTTTGCATTGCAGCGCCGGATCCACAATCCGCAGGACATGGAAGTCCTCCTCATGGAACAGGGCGTCCGCGGCCGACTTGGGCATGATGGTGGCGCCCAGGTCTGCGCGGAGGAGCCGGGCCAGGGACGGCACGGACTCCACCTCGCCCACCAACTGGAGCGTGAGCCCTTTGCTGGTGAATCCCGTTTCGACAACCTGCCGCAGGGTGTGGATCTTCTCGGGAAGGAATAGCCCGAAACGCGCCACGTCCTCCAGCGAAATTTCACCTTTTCCGGCTGCCACATCGGATCTGTTGGCGTTCACCACAAAATGCAGGTCCTCCACGATCAGCGTGGTGAACTGAACGCCGCGGATGGGGCCCGGCTCGTAAATGAGCGCCATGTCCAGCCGGCCGTTCTTGATGGCCTCGCTCAGGACGCCGCCGTAAATTTCCGTGACGTGCAGGATTATTTCCGGGTACCGGCGGCCCACTTCGCCGATGATCCGCGGCGTCAGGCTGGAGGCCATGCTGTACGGCGCGATCGCGATGGAGACGCGGCCGGACGGCGCGGCTCCGGACGCGGCAACGTCCTGGCGTGCCTGCTCCACCAGCCGCAGGATGGACTGGGCATGCCGGTACAGGGTGTGCCCCGCGGCGGTGGGCTTGACGCCCTGCTTGCTGCGGATCAGGAGCCGCTGCTTGAGGTCGGTTTCCAGTGCCGACACCTGCTGGCTCAGGGCAGGCTGCGCCACGTGCAGCGCCGCTGCGGCCTTGGTGATGCTGCCCGAATCCACAATCTGGACAAAGTACGCAAGCTTCCGCGTATCCATGGCGCCTTCTCTCTTCGCGGCGTCCAGACCCCGGGAAGGTCATAACCGGATGCCAATTCATTAATCGTACATTCTACCCGCAGGGTTGATATGCAATTTCACGATGACGTCAGATGCATTTCGCATGCTAATGGGATTTACCGGGGAAGCCGTTCCCTTTTACATTTCTGAAATATACGGTCCCTACCTTGAATGTATTCGCGAAAACGCGGTGACAAGGCGGAGCCTGATGATTGGAACGAGGTGGCACGAATGATGGCAGCACCCTACGGCGCACCCGTCATAACCAGCGCCTATCCCGTGACATGGATTACGTCTTTGTGTGAGCCAATTCGCAATGCCAGACTTTTTGACAGAAGCCCGGCAGTCCGGGCTGCCGGACCGCAAGCCCCGTACCGGGCACGTTCCCGGAATTCACTTCACTACCGGAAGCTGAACTCTGCGCCCCGCTGCGCAGCTGTGCAGCCAACATCCCAGGAGGGCTCACATGGGACCCACAGTTGATCTCGTGGCAGATCTCGGAGAAGGCTTCGGCGCCTACTCGATGGGCGACGACGCGGCCTTGCTCGAGGTGGTCTCGAGCGCCAACATCGCCTGCGGATTCCACGCCGGAGACCCCGACATCATGAACGCCACGGTCGCCGAATGCGTGCGGCGCGGCGTCAGCATCGGGGCGCACCCCAGCTTCCCCGACCTCCGGGGCTTCGGCCGCCGGGCCATGGACCTCACCGCCGACGAAGTCCGCAACGACATCCTCTACCAGTTCGGCGCACTGAGCGCCTTCGCCGCGTACCACGGCTCCGGCGTCGCCCACATCGCACCGCACGGACGCCTCGGCAACCTGGTGGCCACCCGCGCCGACTATGCGGAAGCCGTGGCCGACGCCGCCGCCCGCATCAACCCGAATCTGATCGTCCTGGCCCAGGACGGCGAACTTGCCGACGCCGCTGCGCTGCGGCAGCTCCCGGTCGCCATCGTCGGCATCGCCGACCGCGCCTACGAGGCAGACGGCACGCTGGTGCCGCGAAGCCGCCCCGGCGCCGTCATCCACGATCCGTCGGCCATAGTGGACCGCACCATCCGGATGGTCTGCGAAGGGCTCATCGAAACGGTGTCCGGGACCGACCTGCGGATCGTCGCCGACACCGTCCTCCTGCACGGTGACACTCCCGGCGCCGTCCAGCTGGCCCGCACAGTCCGCGCCGAACTGGAACGCGCCGGCGTGACCATCGCCCCCGTCGCGCAGGTCCTGGCCGCCAAAGTGAAGGCAGCCTGACATGCCCGCCACCGCAACGCCGACCCCGGTGGAAGTCTTCGAGTCCGGGGACGCCGCACTGCGCGTCGTCGCCTCGTCACCGGACCGCGAGGCCAACTGGAGCACCGTCCATGCCCTCGCCGGATGGCTGGAAGCTGCAGGGGCCGACGGCGTCCACGGCGCCGTGCCCACCTACGACTCCCTGCTCGTGGAATTCGATCCCGGGGTCACCTCCGCGCGCCAGGTCCGTGCCTTTGTCCTGCTGGGAATGCGCCAGCTCGACTTCATCGGTGCCCCGGCCCGGGCTCCGCGGGAGTTCAGCGTCCCCGTGGTGTACGGCGGTGAATATGGTCCGGACCTGGAACGCGTGGCAGAGCACGAGCAGCTGCCCGTCGAGGAGATCATCGCACTGCACACTGCAAAGTCCTACGTGATCCGCTGCCTTGGCGCCCCTGCCGGCTCACCCATGATGGACGGCCCCGATTTTCCGCTCCCCGTGCCGCGGCTGAAGGACCCCCGCCTGTCCGTCCCGGCAGGTGCCGTGGCCGTCGCGGGCCGGCAGGCAGTCATCGCCCCGGCCATGGCCCCCGGCGGATGGTGCGTCATCGGCCAGACGCCGCTGGCAGTCCTGGACGTCACCAGCGAACCGCTGGTTCCCTACCTTCCCGGCGATCTGCTGAGGTTCCACCCGATCCGGCCCGAAGAATTCACCACCTACGCCGGCCGGAAACTGGAGGCGGCACAATGAGCGGCTCCCTGGTCATCCAGCAGTCCGGCAACTCCGTGGTCACCGACCTGGGCCGTTTCCGCGGACCCCGGTTCGGGCTGCCCGTCAACGGTGCTCTGGACCAGTTCTCCGCACGCGCGGCCAACATCCTCACCGGTAATGCGGACAGCGCGCCCCTGCTGGAGATCACCGCGCTGGATTTCCGGATGCGGGCCACCACCGACATCCTGGTCGCCGTCACGGGAGCACCCCTGCGGCTCACGGTGGACGGGCGCGAATGCCAGCAATGGGAACCGATCTCCGTGCGGGCAGGGGAAACCGTGGCGCTGCGCCAGATCACCGGCGGACTCCGCGCCTACCTTGCCGTCCACGGCTCGGTGGAGGCACCCGTCCTCCTGGGAAGCTGCGCCCCGGACACCGTCATCGGTTTCGGTCTTCGACTGACCGACGGCACCGAACTCAAGACCTCGCGAAGCGTCCCGCCGATCCGGCAGCCGTACTTCGACCTCCCGCTGTTCCGGCTGGGACTGACCCGGCCCGAATTCAGCAGCCATGCGGTGGTGGAGGTCACGGACGGGCCCGACGTGGACGAATTCGGCGACACCGCGGACCTGCTCTACAGCACCGAATACACCGTCAGCGCCCGGAGCAACCACATCGGACTGCGCCTCGGCGGGGACCTCCCCGAACGCCAGTCGGGCGCCGAAGTGCTTTCCCGCGGCGTCCCGGTCGGAGCGATCGAGGTGCCGTCCCGGGATGAACTCCTGGTGCTGCACCGGGGCCGCGGCGTTACCGCAGGCTATCCGGTCCTCGCAGTGGTCACCACCCGCTCGCTGGATGTGCTGGCCCAGGCCAGGCCGGGTCACACCATAACTTTCCGCAGGACCACCGTCCCCGACGCCACGGCGAAGCACAGGGCGGCCCTACGGGAGCTGGAAAACCTCCGTTCCACCGTCAGCACAGTCTTTGCCCTCCTCGGCATCGGCAGCCGGCCGAGCTGGCAACAGTTCGCCCCGGCGGCCGGAAGCTAACACCCCTCGCGTCAGATCCAAAGCCTTGTTACCATCCCCCTTAGTAAGGAAAGCCATGTCAACTTCTACGCACGCGGCCCAGCCGCAAGAGCGGCTCAGCAGCAAGCAGACCCGCAAAGTTGTTACGGCCGGCTGCGTCGGCATTTTCGTGGAGCTCTACGACAACGGCATCTTCGCCTTCATGGCGGGAACGCTTGCCCTCGTCTTCCTGGCGCCAGGCAACCCGGACAACGCCCTGCTGTTTGTCTTCGCCGGCTACGCCGTGTCATTCTTCGTGCGCCCCCTCGGCGCCGTGGTCTGCGGGTTCCTGGGGGACCGCATCGGGCGCCAGAAGCTCCTGGTCTTTGTCATTCTGCTGATCAGCGTTGCCACGGCGGGCATCGGCCTGCTGCCGGCTTACTCGGCCATCGGCATTGCCGCCCCGATCCTCCTGGTGCTGCTCCGCATGCTGCAGGGTTTCTCCGTTGGCGGTGAAGCCGCCGGCGCCATGACCTTCCTCGCCGAGCACGCACCGGAAGGCAAGCGCGGCATCATCACCTCCTACGCCCAGATCGCCTCGTTCGCAGCCCTGCTCACCGGCACGCTCGTGGCCTACTCCATGTCACCCTGGCTGACCCAGGCAGCCATCGACGGCGGCGGCTTCGGTGCCTTCGCCTGGCGCATCCCGTTCCTGGTTGCCATCCCCATGGGCATCATCGGCTGGTACATCCGCAAGGCCATCAGCGACACCCCGAACTTTGAGAAGCTCAAGGAAGAAGGCGGGCTGTCCCAGAACCCGCTGAAGGAAGCCTTCGCCTCCGCCGAACACCGCCGCGCCATGCTCCTGGCCCTGTTCATCCCGCTGATGAACGGCTCCGGCTACTACGTCCTCTTCTCCTACATGCCCACCTTCCTGAAGGGCAAGCAGCTCAACTTCACCATCGGCGAAGCACTCCTCGTCACCGCCTGCAGCCTGGTGGTCATCTGCATCGCCATCCCGTTCATGGGCGCCCTCTCCGACCGCGTGGGACGCAAGAAGGTCATCGCCGGCTCCGCGATCGCCATGGCAGTCCTCGGCATCCCCTCCTACGCCCTGATCGCCACCGGAGAAATGGCGCTGGCCATCCTGGGCGCCTGCATCATGGCCGTCGTCTTCGCCGGCCACACCGCAGTGATCCACATCCTCATCGTTGAACTGTTCCCCACCCGCGTCCGGTACTCCGCCTACGGCCTGGGCTACAACATCTCCTCGGCACTCTTTGGCGGCACCGCCCCGCTGCTGATGACCTGGCTCATTTCCTCCACCGGCAACATCTACATGCCCGCTTTCTACGCCGTGATCACGGCACTGGGCACCCTCGCCGCCGTCAGCACGGTCAAGGACCGGGCGCACCTGCCCCTCCGCGACGCCTAAACCCCACCCATCCGAACAGCAGTGCACTGCCCCCGCCGGCAGTGCACTGCACCAATTGCGGGGCATCAACTGCGCTGCACCCACAGGAGACTTCCATGCCTTTCTCAGACTATTCAACTGCCCTCGTCACCGGCGCATCCACCGGCATGGGCGCCGCGATCGCAGAACGCCTGGCCAAGCGGGGACTCACCGTCCACGCCCTCGCCCGCAACGAGGAGCGCCTGACCGAACTGGCGGACAAGACCGGTGCGATTCCCCATGTAGTGGACCTGACCGACACGGCGGCGCTGGCTGCCGCCGTCGGAAATCTTAAAGTGGATGTCCTGGTGAACTGCGCCGGGGTGTCCCGGCCGGGGAACATCCTGGACTCCAGCGAGAGCGACATCGACGAACTCGTGGACGTCAACCTGCGCGGCCTGCTGCAGCTGACCCGGCTGGTGCTGCCGGGCATGGTGGAGCGGGACCGCGGCCACGTCATCAACATCAGCTCCATCGCCGGGGTGTACAACTTCTACGGCCACACGGTCTACCACGCCACCAAAGCGGCAGTGCACCAGGTCTCCCGGCAGCTGCGCAACGACACGGTGGGCAAGCGCATCCGCGTCACCGAAATCTGCCCCGGACGCGTCGAAACGGAGATCTTCGGCCGCAACATGGGCGGCACTCCCGAAGCCATGGAAGAGGCGTGGAAGACGTATTACGAAGGGTACGAATCGCTGACCACGGACGACATCGTCAACGCGATGGACTACGCGATCGAAACACCACGCCACGTTAATGTCGGCATGCTCGAACTCATGCCAACCTTCCAGGTCCCCGGCGGCCTCACCTTCGACCGCCGCTAACGGCCCCCGCCCCAACCACCACCGATTGAAACAGGTTTTCCCGATGCAAACAGTCCGCACCGTCAGCTTCCCCGACCAGCAGCTCCTGGACGATCTCTCGCCCCTTCCCGAAGGGCTGAGGGGAGTGGTGTGGGACTTGAAGGCAGATCCCGACGGCGGGACGCTCAGTGAGATCGACGGCGTCATCCTTCCGTACATCGACGCCTCCGCCGTGCTGGGGTCCCTTGCCGGCGTCCCCAACCTCAAGTACGTCCAGACGCAGTCCACCGGATACGACGGCGTGATCGAGGCCGCCGGTCCGGCGGCCAGCGTGGCCAGCGCCTCCGGCGTCCACGCCGCCGCCACCGCCGAACTGGCCGTGGGGCTGATCCTGGCGAAGCTGCGCGGCATCGACCAGGCCGTCCGCGATTCGCAGTACGGGCTGTGGCGCCCGGAACGGCGCCAGTCGCTGGCGGACCGGCGGGTTCTGCTGGTGGGTGTCGGCGGGATCGGGCACGAAATTGCCCTGCGCCTGGCGCCGTTCGAGGTCGCCGTCACGCGGGTGGGAAGCTCTGCGCGCACGGATGAGCACGGCGAGGTTCACGGGTCTTCCGAACTGACCGCGCTCGCCGCGTCGCACGACATCCTGGTTTCCGTGCTGCCCCTGAACCAGCAGACCCACCAGCTGATCGGCGAAGAAGTCCTCGCCGCCCTCCCGGACGGTGCCCTGGTGGTCAATGTGGGCCGCGGCGCCGTGGTGGACACGGCTGCCCTGACCAAGGAAGTCCTGTCCGGGCGCCTGCAGTGCGCGCTCGACGTCGTTGATCCCGAACCGCTGCCCCAGGACCACCCGCTGTGGTCCACGCCGAACGCGCTGATCACGCCCCACATCGGCGGCAACGCGTCGGCGTTCCAGCCCCGGATCCTGAAGCTCCTGAGGCAGCAGCTCGAAGCCCTGGCCGCCGGGCAGGCTCCGGCCAACCTGGTGCAGAGAGGCCCCTTCTAGCCACAAGCGCCCACCCACCAAGCGCGAACGGACACTTGGCGCCCCTCCTCGAAGGGCCGCAAGTGTACGTTCGCGCCACCAACGACCGACTACCAGCGCGATACCGCGCAGACCGCGGCGAAGGAGCTGCTCTTTCCATGAATTCACTTTTTGATCTGACGGGGCGTGTTGCCCTGGTGACCGGTTCGAGCCGGGGGATCGGCAATGCGCTGGCGCGGGCGCTGGCGGATGCGGGGGCGACGGTGGTGTTGAACGGCATTAATGTTGAGCGGTTGAAGGCGGCGGAGGCTGCGATGGCGGCCGGGTATCCGCCGGGGCGGGTGCACAGCTGCGCGTTCGATGTCACGTCCGATGCCGGGGCGGCGCGGGGTGTGGCGTGGGTGGAGGAGAACGTGGGTCCGCTGGAGATCCTGGTGAACAACGCGGGGATCCAGCACCGGGTGCCGATGCTGGAGCTGGATGTGGCGGACTGGGAGCGGGTGATCTCCACGGACCTGACGAGCGCGTTCCTGGTGGGGCGTGAGGCGGCGCGGCACATGATCCCGCGCGGGCGGGGGAAGATCATCAACATCTGTTCGGTGCAGACCGACCTGGCCCGGCCCACGATCGCCCCGTACATCGCGGCGAAGGGCGGGCTGCGGAACCTGACCCGGGCGATGACCGCGGAATGGGCGGCCTCGGGCCTGCAGATCAACGGGATCGCGCCGGGCTATATCCATACCGAGATGACGCAGAACCTCGTGGACGATGAGCAGTTCAACGCTTGGATCCTGGGCCGGACTCCGGCGCACCGGTGGGGGACCGTGCAGGACCTGGCCGGGCCGGCGGTGTGGCTTGCCTCCAGCGGCTCGGACTTCGTGAACGGGCAGACCATTTTCATTGACGGTGGAATGACGGTGGTGGTCTGATGGGCGGAGTTCACCAGCTTCCTGCCGGCGGCCCGGCCGTGGTGGCGCATGCGGCCGGTGACCTCCGGATCGAGGACGTGCCTCTTGGGACGCCTGCTCCGGAGGAGGCCGTCGTCGAAGTGGCTTACGGCGGTATCTGCGGTTCGGACCTGCATTACTGGCTGCACGGTGCGGCCGGGGAATCGATCCTGAAGGCGCCGCTGGTGCTGGGGCACGAGATTGTCGGCACGGTGCTGCAGGGCGCGGCGGACGGCACCGGACCGGCCGCGGGGACCCCGGTTGCTGTCCATCCGGCCACGCCCGGCCCGGGCGCGGCCCGGTATCCGGCGGACCGGCCCAACCTCTCACCGGGGTGCACGTACCTGGGCAGCGCTGCCCGTTTCCCGCACACCGACGGCGCCTTCAGCCGGTACGTGAACCTGCCGGCACGGATGCTCCGGGCACTGCCGGCAGGCCTTAGTCTGCGGACCGCGGCGCTGATCGAGCCCGCCTCCGTGGCCTGGCATGCGGTGGCCCGGGCCGGGGACGTCAGCGGCAAAACGGCCCTGGTGATCGGCAGCGGCCCCATCGGAGCACTGGCCGTCGCGGTGCTGAAACGGGCCGGTGCCCGGCGGATCGTGGCTGTGGACATGCACGCCAAACCGCTGGACATCGCGGCGGCCGTGGGAGCGGACGACGTGCTCGCCGCCTCCGACGCGGCGGCGATCGCCGCGGTCGAGGCCGACGTCGTGATTGAATCCTCCGGCAATCACCACGGCCTGGCCTCCGCCATCCAGGGCGCCGCCCGCGGCGGCACCGTGGTGATGGTGGGCCTGCTGCCCGCCGGCCCGCAACCTGTCCTGATCTCACTCGCCATCACCCGCGAACTGGAGCTGAAGGGCTCCTTCCGCTTCAACGACGAGATCGACGACGTCATCACGGCCCTCGCCGACGGCACCCTGCTCATCGACCCGGTCATCACCCACGAATACCCGCTGGAGGACGCCCTGGAAGCCTTTGAAATGGCCCGGAACTCCGCCGAATCCGGCAAGGTACTCCTGAGTTTCGGGGCCACCGGCTAGGACAGTCCGCCCAGGCCCACGCCTAGGCAGGCCCGCGCAGGCGTTCCATTTCGCGGCGGTCCCTCTTGGTGGGCCGGCCGGTTCCGCGGTCGCGCTGCGGGAGACCGAGCGCGGGCGCTTCGGGCCGCGGCGGGGTGTGGTCGGTGAAGCAGTGCGCGGCCGCCTCGGCGCCCACCCGCTTGGCGATCAGCCGACGGACTTCGAGGATCCGTTCATATCCCGGCTGGCGGACCCGGACGGTGTCGCCCGGCACCAGGGACTGCGACGCCTTGGCCGGGTTTCCGTTCAGCCGGACGTGCCCGGCGCGGCAGGCTGCCGTGGCAGCTGAACGGGTCTTATAGGCGCGGATGGCCCACAGCCAGGCATCGAGGCGGACTGTGGCGGGGGCGGACGGAAGGCTGGTCATGGCTGCTGCCACTATAGCGGGCCACCCGGCCGTCAACCGTCGTTGGGGGCCGGCCCAGGCCAGACGCCTAGCCTTCGCAGTCCTTGCAGTACTTCTTGCCGTCCTTCTCGCGGGCCAACTGGCTGCGGTGGTGGACCAGGAAGCAGGACATGCAGGTGAACTCGTCCTTCTGGACGGGAATGATCTGCACGAGGAGTTCCTCGTGGGACAGGTCCGCCCCCGGCAGCTCGAAGGAGTCGGCCAGGTCGGACTCATCAACGTCGATTTGCGACGTCGATGCGGCAGAGCGTTCAGGCTTAAGTACGTCGGTCGTGGCGTTTGCCTCGTCCTCTGTGCTCACCCGAGGTGCGTCATAGTCGGTTGCCATGTGCCGGTCTCTCCTTGGAGAAGACGAAGACGGCGTCTGCTCACCGTCTGAAGGAAAAACATCTTAGCCATTCGAGCGGAAACTTGAAAGGTCAGCCGTGTAGCCGCTGGCGGTAGGCCCGCGGGGTTTCGCCGGCGTCGTTGAGGAAGTGCCGGTTGAAGTTGGACAGGTTGGAGAAACCCACCTCGTAGCAGATCTCGGAGACGGCCTTATCGCTGTGCTCGAGCAGGCGGCGGGCATGGGCGAGCCGAAGCTTGCGGACCAGGTCGCTGAAGTTCTGGCCGGTGGCGCGCTTGAAGTACTTCGAGAAGGTTGGTTCCGGCATGCCAACCAGCGCCGCGGCCTCGGACATCTTGACGGTGCCGGCGTGGTTGCCGAAAACGTACTCCAGGACAATATCGACGACGGCGGCGGCCTGGCTGTCCAGCTGGGGCCGGAACCATTCGTCGGCGAGGTATCGCCGTTCATCCTGCGGGGCGCGGGCAAGGACCGCAAAGAGTTCCAGGAGGTGGCGGAGCCGCTCCAGGCCGGTGGTGGAACCCATCGCTTCGATGGCTGCGGCGGCGGTCTCCGCCGAGCGCCCCAGGAATTCTATGCCCCGTGCCGACTGGTCCAGCAGCGGCTTGACCTCGGCCATTTCGGGGACAAGAGCCGCCGTCTGCTCAACCCATTTGGCGTCGAACTGGATGACGGCGTCACGGTTCTCCAGCACTTCGCCGGGCTCCAGGTCGCTGACCCAGTCGTGCGGCAGCCCGGACCCGACAAGCGAGACCTGCCCGGCCTCGAAGGTGCCGATGTGGTCCCCGACGATGAACTTCCCGGTGCCCTTCCGGATGAGGTGGATCTCGTACTCGGGATGGTAGTTCCACCGTGCCACGGGGCTGGGGTAGTCGTGCTGGTGCCACCGGACCGAGTGGTTCGGGTCGGGCGGGATGACTTCCCTGTTGGCCCGCATCCCCAGCAGCCTTTCGGCCAGCCGGGCGGTCGCTCCCTCTGCTCCGTCGGTGAGGTCCGCAGCACTCATAGTGGTTCTCCACGTTCTGGGTTTATGAAAAATGGACGCATCGTGACTGCCTCTCCCCAGATTATCGCCTCACCCAGGGGCCGGTGCGGAAAATTAGTATCAGAAACTGGCAACCACGGCGCTAGTTGTGCGCTGTCCCACAGCCCTATCGTTGAGGAACAACAGCGGGGCACCCCCGGATTTCCCGGCCACCAGCCCCGTCCGGTCCGGTACATCGACATGGCAGTCGAGTGCGGGGACCGCGCACCCCTGAAGAACAAAGGAGTCCTTGAATGCGCTCAAAAATGCGTGCTGCGACCCTGGCCGCCGGCGCTTTGTGCGTCGCGCTGAGTGCCTCGGCCTGTGCAGGTGCCGGCGGAGGCAATTCCGCTGGCGACCCGAACAGCATCAATGTCCTGATGGTGAACAACCCTCAGATGGAGGACCTGCAGCGGCTCACCGCGGAGAATTTCACCAAGGAAACCGGCGTCAAGGTCAATTACACGATCCTGCCGGAGAACGACGTCCGGGCCAAGATCAGCCAGGAGTTCTCCAGCCAGGCCGGACAGTACGACGTCGCGTCGCTGTCCAACTACGAGATCCCGTTCTACTCCGCCAACGGCTGGCTCGCTCCCCTGGACAAAGTGGCCGCGGACCCGGCCTTCGAGCAGGGCGACATCCTGCCCGCCTACACGGCGTCCCTCACAGGCGAGGACGGCAAGCTCTACGGCGAACCGTTCTACGGCGAATCGTCCTTCCTGATGTACCGGAAAGACATCCTGGACGCCAAGGGCCTGACCATGCCGGAGAAGCCCACCTGGGATGAGGTGGCGGACATAGCGGCGAAGGTGGACGGGGCCGCTCCGGGAATGAAGGGGATCTGCCTGCGCGGCCAGCCCGGCTGGGGCCAGGTCTTCGCGCCGCTGACCACCGTGGTGAACACGTTCGGCGGCACCTGGTTCGACAAGGACTGGAACGCCCAGGTCAACTCCCCGGAATTCACCGAGGCAGTCGAGTTCTATACCAAGCTGGTCCGCGAGCATGGTGAACTGGGCGCGGCCCAGGCCGGCTTCACCGAGTGCCTGAACAACATGAGCCAAAGCAAAGTGGCCATGTGGTACGACGCCACCTCCGCCGCCGGAGCCCTGGAAGCCGAAGCATCACCCGTGAAGGGCAAGATCGGCTATGCCCAGGCCCCGATCAAGGAAACCAAGTCCTCCGGCTGGCTGTGGACCTGGTCCTGGGCCATGCAGGCAGCCTCAAAGAAGCAGGATGCTGCCGGGAAGTTCATCGCCTGGGCCAGCTCCAAGGAATACGAGGAACTTGTCGCCGCCAAGCTCGGCTGGGCGAAGGTGCCCTCCGGCAAGCGCATCTCCACTTACGAGAACGCCGAATTCCAGAAGGCGGCGCCGTTCTTCAAAGCAGAGCGCTTCGCCATCGAGAACGCGGACCCGAAGAACCCCGGCGCGCAGGAACGCCCGGCCGTCGGCATCCAGTTTGTCGGCATTCCCGAGTTCGCCGCCCTCGGCACCAACGTGTCCCAGGGCGTCAGCTCCGCCATCGCCGGCCAGGGTTCCGTGGCTGATGCGCTGGCCAAGGGCCAGGAAGCCGCACAAAAAGTCGGCAATAAGTACAAGTAGCAACAACCCAACAGCAGGAGAATCCCATGACTACCGCAACGGCGCGTATCTCCCGATCGGGACGCAGCGCAGCCACCCCCTCCAAGAGTGCCAAATCACGTGAGCGTGCGCTGGCCTGGGCACGGCGCGCGCCGCTGCTGCCGGCCCTGATCTTCCTGATCGTCGTCACCCAGCTTCCGTTTGTGGTGACGCTGATCATCTCGTTCCTGAACTGGAACAGCCTCAGCCCGGACAAGACCGCCTTTGCCGGGTTGGAAAACTACGTCACGGTCCTCACGGATCCGGACCTGCGCCAGGCAATCTTCACAACCATCCTCCTGACCGTCTCCGTGGTCCTGGTAAGCCTGCTCGTCGGCCTGGGCCTGGCCCTGCTGCTGGATAAGAAGTTCGTCGGACGCGGACTGGCGCGGACCCTGCTGATCGCCCCGTTCCTGGTGGTTCCCGTAGCCGCGGCGCTGATCTGGAAGCACGCCCTGCTCAACCCCACCTACGGGCTGATCAACGGCATCCTGACCTGGGTCTGGTCCTTGTTTGGCAGCGCAGCGGCGCCGCAGCTGGACCTCCTGTCCCAGGCACCCATGATGGCCGTCATCGTCTCGCTGGTCTGGCAGTGGACGCCGTTCATGATGCTCATCCTGCTGGCCGGCCTGCAGTCACGGCCCATGGACACCGTGGAAGCAGCGCAGATGGACGGCGCTACACCATGGGCCATCTTCCGGCACCTCACGCTGCCGCACCTGCGCCAGTACCTGGAGCTGGGCGGCCTGCTCGGGGCGATCTACATCGTGCAGAACTTCGACGCCGTGTTCACCCTCACCGCAGGCGGACTGGGCACTGCCAACCTTCCCTACGCGATCTACCAGACGTTCTACTTCGCCAACGAATACGGCCTGGCCTCCGCCGCCGGCGTCGTGGTGGTCATCGGCACCATCATCGTGGCCACATTCGCACTCCGCACCGTCTTTTCACTCTTCAAGAAGGAGGCAGCACGATGAGCACCCTCACCCCCGCCGCGCCCCGCAATACGGGCTCTGCCCGGTCCGGATCAGCCACGGCGTTGAATGGCGGCCGCCCGCCGCGGCGCGGCAAGACCCGCATGGATCCCACCCGCAACAACACCGCGGCCGGGCTCGCGGCCTGGCTGCTCGCCCTGCTCTTTGCCGCCCCGGTGGTGTGGATGATCCTGACGTCCTTCCACTCCGAAACCGATGCAGCAACGAACCCGCCGTCTATCGCCGCCAATCTCACCCTGGACGCCTACCGGGAATTTTTCGGGGAAACCTCCGGCGTCAGCCCGTGGCCTGCGCTGATCAATTCGGCCACCGCCTCGATCCTGTCCACGGTCCTCGTCCTGGTCCTGGCCATCCCTGCGGCATATGCCCTGTCCATCCGGCCGGTGAAGAAGTGGACCGACGTGATGTTCTTCTTCCTGTCCACGAAGATGATGCCCGTGGTGGCCGCGATCCTGCCGCTCTACTTGTTCGCCAGGACCGTCGGCGCCCTGGACAACATCTGGTTCCTGATCCTGATGTACACGTCCATGAACCTTCCCATCGCGGTCTGGATGATGCGGTCATTCCTCGCGGAAGTACCGGTCGAGATGCTCGAAGCCGCCCAGATCGACGGCGCCAACCTGCTGCTGACCCTCCGGAAGATCATCGCCCCCGTGGCCATGCCCGGCATCGCCGCGACCGCCCTGATCTGCTTCATCTTCAGCTGGAACGAACTGCTGCTGGCACGGGTCCTCACTGGCGTGGTGGCAGGCACCGCCCCGGTCTTCCTGACCGGCTTTGTCTCAGGCCAGGGACTCTTCCTCGCCAAAGTCTGCGCCGCCGCCGTCGTGATCTCCCTGCCGGTGCTCTTCGCCGGCTTTGCCGCCCAGGACAAGCTCGTCCAGGGACTCTCGCTCGGCGCCGTCAAGTAACACCACCACCCCCTTTCGATTCCCACAGGAGTACTTCGATGACAACATCAACCACGCAGTCCACCGTGGCCCACCCGCAACTACCAACCACGATGCGCGCCGCCATCCTGAAGCGCCAGGGCGAGATGGCCATGGAAACCCTGCCCGTCCCGCAACTCGACGCCGACCAGGTCCTGGTCCAGGTCGCCGCCGTCGGCGTCTGCGGCAGCGACGTCCACTACTACGAGCACGGCCGGATCGGCGACTACGTGGTGGACCACCCGCTGATCCTGGGCCACGAACTCTCCGGCAGGATCGCCGCCGTCGGAAGCGCCGTGGACCCCGGGCGCATCGGCCGGCGGGTCGCCGTCGAACCCCAGCGCCCCTGCCGCAAATGCAAGCAGTGCAAAGCCGGCCGCTACAACCTCTGCCCGGACATCGAGTTCTACGCCACGCCGCCGATCGACGGTGCCTTCGCCGAATACGTGACCATCCAGAGCGACTTCGCCTACGACATCCCGGACAGCGTCAGCGACGAAGCAGCGGCCCTGATCGAACCGCTCTCGGTGGGGCTCTGGGCCTGCGAACGCGCCGGAATCAAGCCCGGCAGCCGGGTCCTGATCGCCGGCGCCGGTCCGATCGGCATCATCGCCGCCCAGGCCGCCCGTGCTTTCGGCGCCACCGAAATCTACATCAGCGACATCGCCGAAGACCGGCTGGCCTTCGCCCTGGAACACGGCGCAACCCACGCGCTGAACGCCAGGACGGACAGTGTGGAGGGGCTCGACGTCGACGCCTTCATCGACGCTTCCGGCGCACCGCAGGCGGTCCGTTCCGGCATCAAGGCGGTGGGACCGGCCGGGAAGGTGATTCTGGTCGGGCTGGGGGCGGACGACGTCGAACTCCCCGTCTCGTACATCCAGAACCGGGAGATCTGGCTCTCCGGAGTATTCCGCTACACCAACACCTGGCCGCTGGCCATCCAGCTGATCGCCGACGGAAAAGTGGACCTGGACATCCTGGTCACCGGCAGGTTCGCCCTCGCCGACTCCGAGGACGCGCTTAAAGCCGGCAAGCAGCCCGGACAGCTCAAAGCCGTGGTCTACCCGGGGCGCTGAGCATGATCACCGTCATCGGCGAATCCCTTGTGGACATCATCAGCGACCCGCGCCGGCCGCAGGACGTCCGGGCACACCCCGGCGGCAGCCCCCTCAACGTGGCAGTGGGGGCTGCCCGCCTGGGCCTGGCAACGAACCTCGTGACGCACTATGCAGCTGACCGGTACGGGCTCATGATCGAAGGGCACCTGCTGGCCAACGGCGTCACAGTGGTCAGGGGCGGCAGCGCACCCACGTCAACCGCAACCGCAACGCTCAATCCAGACGGCGCCGCCACCTACGCGTTCGACATCGGCTGGGACATCAACGGGGCATCACTTCCGGCACTGGCCGCTGTGGAGGGTTCGGAGCACGTACACACGGGTTCAATCGCTGCCGTGCTGGCGCCGGGGGACCAGGCGACGCTTGCCCTCGTGAAGGCGGCCCGGCGGCACGCGACCATCAGCTACGACCCGAACTGCCGGCCCGGGATCAGCCCCGATGCACCCGCGGCGCGCGCACGGGCTGAACTCTTTGTTGCCGCCAGTGACGTGGTCAAGGCCAGCGATGAGGATCTGGCCTGGCTCTACCCCGACAGGACGCCGGAGGAATCGGCGGCAGCCTGGCTCGAGCTCGGACCGGCCATCGTGGCCCTCACCCGCGGGGCGGAGGGGCCGGTGGTCGTCAGCAGCGGAGCCCGGGTGGAAATGCCGGGGGAAGCCATCACTGTGGCGGACACCGTCGGGGCGGGGGACTCGTTCATGGCGGCCCTGATCTCCGGACTCGCGCAGCTGGACGCGCTGGGCGCCCCCGCACGCTCACGCCTGCGGAACATCACCACGGATGAACTCCGCGCCTTGGCCGGCTACGCGAACAGGGCCGCGGCCGTCACCTGTTCCCGGCCCGGCGCCAATCCGCCCGCGTCAGCCGAACTGGGTTCCTTGACCGGCTCCCTCACTGCATCGGAAGGTTAGACAATGCCTGCACTCGAACCCAGCGTACTTTCCGGCCTGTCCGGTTCCCTGGCGGTACCCTCGTACGACCGCTCCGGCCTGACAGCCGGGATCGTCCACTTCGGCGTGGGCGGTTTCCACCGCGCCCATCAGGCCATGTACCTGGACCGGCTGATGAACGCCGGCAAGGCGCATGACTGGGCCATCTGCGGCGTCGGGGTCCTGCCCGGCGATGCCCGCATGAAGCAGACGATGGACAGCCAGGACTGCCTCTACACCCTGGTGGTGAAGAACCCGGACGGAACCCGGGAAGGACGGGTTATCGGTTCGATCGTCGAGTACCTCTTCGCCCCCGAGGACCCCGAAGCCGTCATCGAAAAAATGGCCTCGGAAGCAATCCGGATCGTGTCACTCACCGTCACCGAGGGCGGGTACAACTTCCACCACGTCACCGGCGAGTTCGACGCCGGCAACCCGGACGTGGTCCACGACCTCCAGCCCGGTGCCGCACCGCGGACAACGTTCGGCCTGGTCACCGAAGCGCTGCGCCGCCGTCGTGAACGGGGCTTGGAACCTTTCACCGTGATGTCCTGCGACAACATCCAGGGCAACGGGGATGTGGCCCGCACAATGTTCACCGCGTTCGCGCACCTCAAAGGCCCTGACCTCGGGGCCTGGGTGGAGAACAATGTTCCGTTCCCCAACAGCATGGTGGACCGCATCACCCCGGTGACCACCGACGCCGACCGCGCCGCGATTGCTGAAGAATTCGGCGTCGAGGATGCCTGGCCGGTGGTGTGCGAACCGTTCGAGCAATGGGTCCTTGAAGACCACTTCAGCCTCGGCCGGCCTCCGTTCGAGGATGCCGGCGTCCAGCTGGTGGAAGACGTGGAACCCTACGAACTGATGAAGCTGCGCCTGCTCAACGCCAGCCACCAGGGCATGTGCTACTTCGGCTACCTCGCCGGCTACCGCTACGCCCACGAGGTGGCCCAGGACGCCCTGTTCGGGCAGTTCCTGCTCGACTACATGGACAAGGAAGCCACGCCAACGCTCCACCCCGTTCCCGGCATCGACCTCGGATCCTACAAGCGGACCCTGATCGAGCGGTTCTCCAACGAACACGTCCGGGACACCCTGGCCCGGCTGTGCGCTGAAAGCTCGGACCGGATCCCCAAATGGCTGGTTCCGGTCATCCGCATCAACCTCGCCCAAGGCGGCGGGATCGCCCGGTCCGCGGCGATCGTGGCCAGCTGGGCACGGTACGACGAAGGAACCGACGAGCAGGGAAACCCCATCGACGTCGTCGACCGGCTCAAGGAACCACTGATGGCAGCGGCCGCCCGGCAGCGCGAGGAACCGCTCGCCTTCATCGCCAACCGTGAGGTTTTCGGGGACCTGATCGACAATCCCGTCTTCGTGGCCGCCTACACCCAGGCGTTGAACGACCTCCACCGCGTCGGAGCCCGGGCGGCCCTGGAAGCCCTGGCTTCCCGTTCTTAGGCCGGAAACGAGGAAGGGTGCCGCCCGCGTCAATGCGGGCGGCACCCTTCCTCTGTTTGGCGGCCTAATCCTTGAAGGCGTCCTTGACCTTCTCGCCGGCCTGCTTCAGGTCCGCTTTGGACTGGTCCGCCTGGCCTTCGGCTTTCAGGCCCGGATCGTTGCTGGCCTCTCCGGCCGCTTCCTTGCCCTTGCCGCCCAGCTTCTCGGCAGCATTCTCGATCTTGTCTCCCAGACCCATGGTGGTACTCCCTCCGGTTTGGTTGCCGCCGGCCGTGCGCCGGTTGCTCGCAAATTCATCGTAAACCCGATCCCCGCCCGATAGTAAGTATGCTGACTGAATTTGTGGCGGCTTCGCCAATGCAGCCTGGTCGCAACCTTTGAAGTCCTAGCATGGGGACACACTCCCCACAGCGACACAACGAAGGGTTACGCGAATGACCAGATTGTTGATTATCGGCCCGCCCGGTTCCGGCAAAGGCACGCAGGCGGAGCGAATTTCGGACCGCCTTGGCGTCGTTGCGATCTCCACGGGCGACATCTTCCGGGCTCACGTCAGGGGCGGGACGCCGCTCGGCGTCGAGGCCAGGAAATACATGGACGGCGGCGATTTTGTGCCGGACAGCGTCACGAATGAGATGGTGCGCAGCCGGCTAAGCCAGGACGACGTCGGCAACGGCTTCCTGCTGGACGGTTACCCGCGGACTGTAGCGCAGATTGATTACCTGGACGGCGTCCTGGCCGCACGAGAGCTGACCCTCGACCTCGTTCTGCAACTGACCGCCGACGATGAGGAACTGGTAAAGCGGCTCCTGGGCCGCGCCCGGGAAACCGGCCGCAGCGATGACAACGAAGCGGTGATCCGCCACCGGCTGGACCTCTACCACGATCAGACCGAGGCGGTGGTGGCCGCGTATGCCAAACGCACCATCCTGACCCGGGTGGACGGCATCGGCGCGGTCGATGACGTCACCGACAGGGTCATGGATGCCATCGACGACAAGGTGCCGGGCTAAATAGCCACGGGCGGAGTCCTGCGGCCCGCGAGCCAGATGGCCGCAGTGTTGGTGGCCACGATCACCGCCATGCCCAGCCATTCGTGGAGCACCAGGATCTGCCCCAGGACCACGGTTCCGGAGAGTGCGGCGAGGATGGGGTTGATGCTCATGAACACGCTGAAAAACCCGGCGGGCACGTGGCGGAGTGCGATGAGGTCGGCGGCGTAGGGAATGACCGAGCAAAGAAGTCCGGCAATGACGGCGAAAAGCAGCGCCGGGCCGGCGAGCATCCCTTGCATGAGGAGGTAGGCGGCCACCGGCAGGTAGAACACGAGGGAAACCACGGTGGCCGCAGCCGGAGCCTGCAGGCCGGGCAGCCGCTGGCCGGCGACGCGGTTCAGCACGATGTACGCCGCCCAGCACGCAGCCCCTGTCATGGCGACGGCTATGCCGGCGAAGTCGCTGGAGGGCCCCGGCATCACAAGGACGAAGACTCCCAGGCCTGCGCTCAGCCCGCACAGCAAATCCCGCCGCGTCCTCGATCCGAGGAGGGCAACCGCCAGTGGACCCAGGAATTCCAGGGTGACGGCAAGGCCCAGTCCGATCCGCTCGATGGCCACGTACAGGCAGATGTTCATCAGGGCGGTAGCCGCCCCCAGCAGCAGGACCGGCCACCATTGCCTCCACGTGAACCGATGGAAGGGAGGGCGGGCCACGGGAAGAAGCACGGCAGCGGCCACCAGCTGCCGCACCGCCACCACCCCAGCCGGTCCGATCATCGGAAAGGCATGGGCGCCGATCCCCGCGCCGACCTGGTTGCTGAGCCCGCTGCCCGTCATGGTCAGGACACCGCGAACCACTGACGACTCGCGGGCCGGCTCCGCGCCCTGCACTGAATAAGCGTCCATAACCCAAAGTGTCCGGGCAAACGCGTGCTCCGAAAAATGTGCCCAGCGATGGTTCTATACGATGACCGTATGAATGTAGAGCTGCGGTACCTCCGGGCACTGGTGGCCGTGGTGGACTCCCAGACGTTTACGGACGCCGCCATCGCGCTCGGGACATCCCAGGCCGCCATCTCGAGGTCCGTCGCGGCGCTGGAGCGGGCCCTTGGACTGCGCATCCTGCAGCGAACAACCCGGAACGTCACCCCGACGCCCGCCGGGGAACGGGTCATCGAGCACGCACGGCGCGTCCTTGACGAGGTGGCGCTGCTGGAACGCGCAGCCCAGGACCAGGGCGGCGAACTACGGGTCAGCTATGCGTGGTCCGCGCTGGGCCGCCGCACCGTGGCCCTGCAGCGAAAATGGGAAGAGCTCCACCCTGCGGTGCGCCTGCTCTGGGTCCAGTCGAATGCCCCGACAGGCGGCCTGGCAAACGGCGGCGTCGACGTCGCCGTCGTCCGGCGCCCGCTTGCTGACAACCGCATCGTGACGACGCTCATCGGCACCGAAGCGCGCTACGGCGCCGTCGCCAAGGGGGATCCGCTCGCCCGGAGGCGCTTCCTCCGCCTGTCCGATTTCGCCGGACGAACGATTGCGGTGGACCACCGGACAGGAACCACCACGGAAGAGCTCTGGCTGGGCATGGACGGGCCGGCGTCGGTCCGGCTGGTGCAGGGCGTGGACGAATGGCTGACCCTCATCTCCACGGGACAGGCCGTCGGAATGTCCTCGGAGGCCACGGCGGCGCAGAATCCAAGGCCGGGAATCACCTACCGGCCGGTCCGGGACGCCCCTCCGATTTCCGTGTTCCTGGCGTCCTGGAAAGACGATCCCTCGGTACTCGTCGCGGACTTCACCCGGCTGGCCCGGGAGGCGTTTGTCCCGGACCAGCCGGAACTGTAGGGCAGCGGAACCAAAGCAAGCGGGCGACGGCGGGACCTCCCGCCGTCGGCCGCTTGCGTTGCGGCTTGAGGCTGACGGTGTGAACTCCTGCCGGAACACGGTTAACCCTTGACGGTGTGATCTGCGTCGCGTAGATTGTTCAACAGTTCGGATTGTTCAACGATCCAACGATTGCTTGATCGACCTTGCAGCCCTCACGGTAGCTGCACACCCGCCCTAATGCCCCGCATGCGACGCTGCACGCCGGACAGAAGAAGGCGCCCAGCAGCATCCGCCCGCATACGGATGACATCCGCACTTTTCATGGAGGATACAAATGGCCACTCCATCAGTAATGGCCCACGGTGACCCGAAACCCTTTGTAGGGCGCAAGGGCATGTACAAGGCATTCGCAGCCAGCTTGACCGGAACCGCACTGGAGTTCTATGACTTCGCCGTCTACTCCGCCGCGGCCGCGATCGTTTTCCCGCTCATCTTCTTCCCGGCCTCGGACCCCGTCACGGGCACCCTGCTGGCCTTCTCGACCTACGCGGTGGGCTACATTTCCCGGCCCGTCGGCGGCATCATCTTCGGGCGGCTGGGGGATGAGATCGGCCGCAAGAAGATCCTGGTCATCACGCTGATGCTCATCGGCGTCGCGACGTTCCTGATCGGCCTGCTGCCCACGTACGACAATATCGGCGTCATCGCCCCCGCCATCCTGGTCTTCCTCCGCTTCGCCCAGGGCGTCGGCGTCGGTGGCGAATGGGGTGGCGCAGTGCTGCTCTCCAGCGAATTCGGGGACCCCAACCGCCGCGGATTCTGGGCATCTGCCGCCCAGATCGGCCCTCCCGCCGGCAACCTGATGGCCAACGGTGCGCTCGCCGTCCTGACCCTGACCCTGTCCGAAGAGCAGTTCCTGAGCTTCGGCTGGCGCATCGCCTTCCTGATCTCCGCCCTGCTGGTGGCCTTCGGGCTCTGGATCCGGCTCAAGCTCGAGGACACCCCCATCTTCAAGGCCATGGAAGCCAGGGGAGACAAGCCTAAGGCTCCGATCCGGGAAGTCCTGACCACCCAGCGCCGGCCGCTCATCGCAGCCATGCTCAGCCGGATCGGCCCGGATGTCACCTACGCTCTGTGCACGGTTTTTACCCTCACCTACGGCATCCAGGAGCTTGGCTTCGACCGCGGCCAGGTACTCGTGGCCGTACTTATCGGGTCAGCCCTCCAGCTCTTCACCATGCCGCTTGCCGGGGCCATCTCGGACCGCATTAACCGCCGGCTGGTCTACGGCATCGCCGCAGTGGCCGCCGCCGCGTGGGCGTACCTGTTCTTCATCGTCCTCGAAGGACGGTCCCCGGTCATGCTGATCGTGGGAACGGTCCTGGGCCTGCTCTGCCACTCGTTCATGTACGGCCCGCAGGCGGCTTTTGTGGTTGAGCAGTTCTCGCCGCGGCTCCGCTCCACCGGCAGTTCGCTGGCGTACACCTTCGCCGGCATCATTGGCGGCGCCATTGCACCGTTCATGTTTACTCTGCTGCTGAGCACTTTCCACAGCTGGGTCCCGGTCGCCATGTACCTCAGCGTCGCGTGCCTGCTGACCCTGGTTGGCCTGGCCCTGGGTCGGGACTCCAATGTTGCCGAGGACGAGGAATACCTGCAGTCCTCGGGCGAACCCGCCGAGGCCGTGGCCCGGTGAGCAACGCCACCGCCCTCATGGCACCCTCTGCCGCGCGCCTGAAGTTCCGCAACGGCCTGGTCACCCCCACCTCCGGATGGAGCGACGGCTACACCCAGGCCAACCTGATTGCGGTGGCGGCCGACTACGCCGACGAATTCATTGAGTTCTGCCGGCTCAATCCCAAGGCCTGCCCCGTCATAGACATCATCCCGGCGGGACATTACGAAAGCGTCCTCGCTGCAGGATCGGACATCCGCACCGACATCTCCTCCTACCGCGTGTGGGTGGACGGCGAACTTGCCGACCAAGTCACTGACGTAACGCCGGTGTGGCGTGAGGACATGGTGGGCGTCCTCATCGGCTGCAGCTTCACCTTCGAGGCCGCGCTTGCCGGTGAAGGAATCCCGCTGCGGCACACGGAAACGGGCCGCAACGTGCCCATGTACCGCACGAACATTGAGTGCACTCCGGCAGGAAGGATTCACGGTCCGATGGTGGTGTCCATGCGCCCGATGCTGCCCGGGCTGGTCGAAACCGCCATCAGGGTGACATCGGAGGTGCCGAAGGTCCACGGCGGCCCGGTGCACGTCGGGTCCCCGGAAGACCTGGGCATCGCCGACATCAACCGCCCCGACTTCGGGGACGCAGTGGAGATCCGGCCAGGCGAAGTCCCGGTTTTCTGGGCCTGCGGTGTGACACCGCAGAGCGCGGTTATGGCGTCCAGGCCCTCCTTTGCCATCAGCCACACGCCCGGGCACATGTTCATCACCGATGTCCCGGAAAGCAACTACCGGGAACCGGCAGGAGTGTCGTCATGAAGAAGCGACTTCTCGTTGCCGAGGCACGGGCCCGCAGGATCAACAACCTGGCTGCGCCGCGGCGTCAGGGCACTGGCGCAGGCCAACCGGCCGGCAAAGCTGGAACCGGCGGGGCCGTGCCGGCCGCTCCGGAGCATCACAGACTCTAAGGACAGCAAGCGGCAGACGGACGACGACGGGACCTCCCGCCGTCGTCCGCTTCCGTTGTGCCTGCCGCGCTACGGCAGCCGCGACGGCCGGAGCAGAGTGGGCGTGCCTGCGCGGTCGGGTCGAGCGGAACGGGGCTGACCAGCACCGCCGGGCCGCGGTGCAGGATGCCGCCCGAGAGCACCTGGCAGCGGACCCCGCCCCGCCCGCGCATCGCCTTGTGGGCGCCCGGGGCGAGCATCTGGTCCATCCAGGCGCAGGGGTGGGCGGGCCGCCCGGCCTTCAACCGGACAACGTCCCCGCGTGATTCCAGCACAAATTCTCCGCCCAGCAACGGTGCCAGGTCTGCACCCCTGAGGACCACATTGCGCCGCGTCAGCAGCGGGTCAAAGGGGCCGGCCCCCAGCTCTGCGGCCATGGCTTCGAGCGCCTCGACGGCGAAGAGTGTGACGGCGGCATCCATATGGGCGGCCTTCCCGAAGAACCGGTCGCCCACAATGCCTTTGCCCGCCACCAGTTCAACCCGCTCGGCATCGGTGGTGGGGACGTCGGCTGCACCCTCGCGGGCGCGGCCGAAGTAGGCGTGCGCCGGAGACACCAGCAGGTGCAGGACCTCCACGTCATACCTGTAGCTTGCCGTCATGCCTCAAGATTACGCCGCAGAATCTGCCTGATCCGGCGGCCCCTATAGGCTTGACCCGTTCCCAGTCAGCCTGCGTCATCAGCCGGCCCTCCAGCAGAAAAGATTGAGGAAAACGGTTTGGACGGAGTCCTCAAGGGTTTCTTTGTGGTCAGCGTGGTGCTGCTCATCGGCTACATCCTCGGCAGGACCAAGGCACTGGGCCCGCAGGGGAGCAAGGTGCTGTCCACCCTGACCTTCATGGTGGGGCTGCCCTGCCTGATGTTCTCCGCCATCGCGTCCCGGCACATTTCCGACGTCCTGAGCAGCACGGGCCTGATCTCCGTGGCGACAGCAGTAGCCGTCATGCTCGTGTTCACCGTTGCGGGGGCGATTGGCCGCTGGGGTGTCCGGCGCACCACCATCGGCGCGCTGTCCGTGGGCATCGTCAATTCCACCAACCTGGGTGTTCCGTTGTCGCTCTACATCCTCGGCAGCGCCACCTACGTCACGCCCATCATGCTGTTCCAGCTGGCCATCCTGACGCCCATTGCCCTGACCATCCTGGACCTTACGGATCCGGCGGGGAAGCACGTTTCCATCTGGCGCATCCTTTCCATTCCGTTCCGCAATCCGGTAACGGTGGCAGCCATCCTTGGCGTGCTGGTCAGCGCCGCGGGGATTGAAGTGCCCAGCCTGGTCCTGGATCCACTGGCACTGGTGGCCCAGCTCGCGGTCCCGCTGATGCTGATCATTTTTGGCATGTCGCTCCACGGACTCTCTGTCCGGCCGGGGCTCGGTGACCGTGTGCCGACCACTATCGCCGTGGTCCTCAAATCCGCCGTTCAACCGCTCCTCGCCTGGGCCTTGGCCGCGTTCGTCTTCCACCTCGACGCGTTCAGCACCTTCGTGGTCACGGCCTGCGCGATCCTTCCCACCGGGCAGAATGTGGTGCTTTACTCGGTCCGCTACGGCGCGGGTCAGGGCATCGCGCAGTCAACGGCCGTGTTCACCACGGTTCTGGCGGTCCCGCTCCTCCTGGGAGCGGCCTGGCTGTTCGGCTGACCGCACCACCCGGAAAATGCCCGACGGCGGCACTCACCGGAGTGCCGCCGTCGTCGTCCGCCTACGTAGGTCAGAGCCTCAGGGCGCTGGACCGCGACGTTCCGTCGTACCCGCCATCCGGTGCCGTGAGTCCGTAAATGTCGCCGATGGTCGGTGCGGCATCAACAGTCCTCGCTGGCTCAGAAGACACCGACCCCGGAACCACCAGGGGGCTGCCGCCGGAGATAAAGAACGGAATGGGCTCGGTAGCGGGATGCCCGTGGTTGCCCGGGATGGGGTTGGAAGCCACATACGGGTCGGAGAAACGCCAGCCTGCGCGGCAGTAGGCCACGAGGTCGCCGGCCTCGGCCCCCAGGCGCAAATCCGCGGGCCTGTTCACCGCCAGGACGCCCTCATGCGCCGCGACCAACTGCTCGACGGCGGCCAGGCCTGAGGCGCGATCGGCTTCGGCGCCGGTCCAGTAGAGCAGGTCCGCCCCGCCGTTCTGGGCGATTTTGACGTTGGATTGCAGCTCCGGGCGCGACTGCAGGATCAGGTCGATGGAAATGACATTGCTGGGGAGGGACCAATCCATCGAGTGGTCCGCCAAGACCATCACCACGCTGGAATCCCACTTTCCGGTGCCCTTGAGGTGGTCGATGAATCGCCCCACCTGCACGTCTGTGTCGGCGAGGGCTGCCTCACGCGCCGCCCTCAGCGTGGTGCCCGTGAGATCGGAGTGCCCCACGCGGTCAATGTCACCGAGGTTGGTGAAGACGAAGTCCGGGTCCGGTCCGCCCACCATCGCGAGCAGCGCGTCCATCGTGGCGGCGTCGGGCGCGTGACCGGTGACCGGCAGCAGCGGCTGGGGTTCCCAGCGGTAGCTGGCCCGGGTGCCGAAGATACCGTATAGGTACTTCTTGCTCAGTACCGAGCCGGTGGTCAGCCCTCGCCCCTGCAACCGGTCGAGGAGGGTGGGGAAGTGCAGGTCCGTGGGCCGGTCGAGGTCGCGGACCACGCCCCCGGCCCGGTCGAAAATCGCGTTGGCCGGAACGCCCGAGCGGTCCGGGCGGACCCCGGTCATCATCATCACGTGGTTGGGAATGGTCTCCATAACAGGGAGGGACCGGGCCGCCGGGAAATTCGTTCCGGCCGCCCGCAGGCCAGCCAGCCTCGGGGTGAGGGCGGACGTGATCTCGTCCGGGCGGCAGCCGTCCACCACGAGCACGTAGCTCCGGGTCCGTCCCGCCGCCGGTGCTGCCCACGCCGCTCCTTGCGCGGAGGAAAGGACGACGGCGGCACCTCCGGCAGCGGCGAACTTCAGGAACTGCCGGCGTCCCGGCGTCGACCGTCTGTTGACGGCGGGCGTACGCTGCTGCGGTGAACGGCTCACTGGAGTCCTCCCTGGCCCGGCGTGACCTTGCCGGTGCCGGCCTGAACGTTGAACGATGTGGACAAGGCGGATCCGGAACTGGCTGAGGTGCGTTCGGCAAGGACGTACCAGTCCATCCGGACTCCGGCGGCCGTCACGTCCAGGACGGAGTAGCCGTGCGAATCGAAATCGAGGTATTTAACGTGCGGATTCGCCGCCTTGATGGCGTTCTCGACGGCGACCGACCCGGTCCTGGGCGGAACGTTCAGGATGTCATCGAGGTTGTCGCTCGTGACGGACGTGCAGACCAGTTCCGCGGCCACGGAATCGCCGGTGGCCGGGTAGCTGGCCGGATCGGCGGGGATGTCGCAGGCCCAGCCGGAGTGGATGTCGCCGGTGAGGAAAACGGCGTCCTTGACGGCGTTGTCCCGCAGGTGGCGGACCACACGGTTCCGGTCGGCCTCGTAGCCGTCCCACTGGTCCACGTTGTAAGGCACGCCGCTGATGCTCGTTCCGCCCATCAGCTTCTGGACGCCGGCCAGTTCGGCAGTGCTCAGGGTCGAGGGCACCCGGACGGGGGCAATCATGACCGGGTTGCCCACGAGTTTCCATTGCGGGCCCGTGGACTTGAGGTTGCCCAGCAGCCAGTCCATCTGGGCGGCGCCGGTGATCGTCCGGGCGGTGCTGCTGATCGAGGGGTCCGTGCCGTTGGCCGCCTGCTGGTCCCGGTAGGAACGGAGGTCAAGCATGGACAGGCTGGCCAGCGAGCCGAAGTCCAGCCGACGGTACATCTGGCCGCCCGGTTCGTAGCGCACCGGCATCCACTCGGCGTACGCCTGGTGCGCGGCGGCAAACCGACCGCTCCACGCCCCTTCGGCGCCCTCGGTGTGGTTCTCGGCGCCGCCCTTCCAGGCGTCGTTGGCCGACTCATGGTCGTCCCAGGTCACGATGAACGGGGCGGCGGCATGCAGGGCTTGAAGGTCGGCATCGGTTTTGTACTGGGCGTGACGGCGGCGGTAATGGGCAAGTTGGGTCATCTCATGTGCGGGGTCGTGGGGACGGACCACGACGTCGCGGGCCTGGTATTCGCCCGGGCCGTATTCGTAGAGGTAGTCGCCGAGGTGGAGCACCGCGTCGAGGTCCCCGCGGGCTGCGAGGTGGCGGTAGGAGGAGAAGTAGCCGGCCTGCCAGTTGGCGCAGGACACGACGCCGAACTTCAGCCGGTCCACCGGGGCGCCTGCCGCCGGTGCCGTGCGGGTGCGGCCAACCGGTGAGATCTCCTGTCCGAGAATGAACCGGTACCAGTAGCTCGCTCCGGGGGCGAGCCGGGTCGCAATGACCTTGACTGTGTGGTCGCGGCCCGGGCCGGTGGCGGCAGTACCCCGCGCCACCACTTTCGTAAATGCGGGATCGGCGGATACTTCCCATCGGACGGAAACGTCCGGGCCGGCACCACTGCCGGGTAGTGATTCGGGGGTGGGCGTCACGCGGGTCCACAGCAGCACACCGTCCGGCATGGGGTCTCCTGAGGCAACCCCGTGGCCAAAGGCGCCGTTTTGGGAAGCTGAAAACGCTCCAGCGGGAGTGCCGGTGGCCATGGTTCCGGCCACGGCAGCGACCCCCGCTGAACGCAGAACTTGACGACGAGTAAAGGTAGTCATGCCATCCAGTATTCCTACCCGCCAGTAGCGGATTGGGCTTTCCGGACGCCTGTTTCCCCGCTGTTCGCCGAGTGTTTACTCCGTGGCTAGGGGCGCAGCGCGGCCACCACTAGTTCAATCCGGATCACCCCAGCAGGTCGTCCTTGTAGCACCAGCGCCAGTCCTCGCCCGGCTCGATGCTCCGCATGACGGGATGCCCGGTCGCCTCGAAATGCCTGGACGCGTGCGTCCCCGGGGAGGAATCACAGCACCCCACGTTTCCGCAGGCCAGGCACATCCTGAGGTGCACCGTCGTCGTGCCTTCCCGGAGGCAGTCCGCACACGAGGCGCCGGCGGGCACGGCGGGGGAGCGGGCGGACTCGAGGTGACCGCACACCCCGCCGGGCCTAGCGATGCCCTCCCCGCCGCCCTCACCGGAAGTGTCCAGCTCGTTCAGTGAAAGGTCCAGCATCGATTCCTCAACGTCCAACCGGTCCAGGACTTCGCTGAGGACCTCGTGGGCATACTCGCCGCCCCGCCGCAGCTCCAGCACCTTGGCGCGTTCAGCCTCCAGCATGGCAAGCCGCAGCTGGGCGTAGCGCTGACTGGGGGTCGCAGCTTCCGACGTCGGCCGGCCAAGCCGCTCCCAGGCCGCCAGCCCGCGCTCCTGGGTCCGCCGCTTCAGCATGGCCACCACCTCCGGCGGGTCCTTGTCCGTGCGCAATTCCTGCAGGCGGGCCACTCCGGCGGAGGTGGCAAGCTGCATCAAGGAGGCCTGGTTGAGGGCGTCCTCGCGCTGGTCCGGACCCTGCACGCGGAGCAGCCGGACCAGCGCGGGCAAGGTGAAACCCTGCAGCGTCAAGGTTCCGCCCACCACCACCATCGCTGCCAGTATCAGCACGGTCCGGTGCTCCAGATCCGCGGGCAGTACCAGCACCGCGGCCAGCGTCACCACCCCGCGCATCCCGGCCCAGGACACGATCGCGGCGAACTGCCAGGGCGGCGCGGGGTCCTTCCGCCGGACGGACGGAATGAGCCGGGGCAGGTACGTTGCCGGAAACACCCACACGGGCCGGAGCACCAGCACCGCCAGCAGGATCACGGCGCAGCCGGCCCAGATCCGGCCCGCTCCCAGCGAGTCGTCCTGGACCCCGTTGATGATGGTCCGGACCTGTAGCCCGATCAGCAGGAATACGGAGTTTTCCAGCAGGAACTGCACCGTGTTCCAGTTGCTGCGCTGGCTCAGCCGTGCGGCGCCGTTGGGCATGGACGGCGCCTTGGTCCCCATCACGAGTCCGGTGACGACGACGGCGAGCACCCCGGAGGCGTGGATCGCCTCGGCCGGAAGGTAAGCGACAAACGGGGCCACGAGTGACGTCGAGGTGTTGATCGCGACGTTCCGGATCCGTTTACGGAGCACGGTCAGCACGTAGGCGGCGGCCAGACCCACCACCAGGCCGCCACCGGCAGCGAGCAGGAATCCGCCCGCGATCCCGGCGGCGGACACGGACCCGGAGATGGCCGCGATGGCAGCACGGAGGCAGACCAGGGCCGTGGCGTCGTTGACCAGGGATTCACCCTCGAGGATGGTGACAATCCGGCGCGGCATACCCACCTTCCGCGCGATGGCGGTCGCGGCCACCGCATCCGGCGGCGCCACCACGGCGCCGAGCGCGATCGCGGCGGCCAGCGGGATCTCAGGGAACAGCCACCACACCACGAAGCCCACCGCGAGCGTTCCGAAGATGACGTAGCCCACGGAGAGCAGTCCGATGGCGCGGCGGTTGGAGCCGAAATCAAAGAGGGACGTCCGCAGCGCGGCGGCGTACAGCAGCGGCGGCAACAGCCCCACGAGAACCAGTTCCGGGTTCAGTTCAATCTGCGGGACGAAGGGGAGGAACGAACCCGCGACACCGGCCAGCACCAGCAGCAGCGGCACCGAGACGTTGAGCTTCCGGCCCAGGGCACTCCCGGCGCAGACCACCGCCACGAGAACCAGCAGTCCGAGGGCGACCTCCATGGGGCCATTCTCTCAGGCGGCATCAAGGGGCCGGCAGCGTCCTGCCCCGACACCCACTGTTCATGGACCCGATACCGTGCGGTTCTCGCGCGTTAGTCCGCCACGGGCACTCTTTTCAGGCACCCTCGCTCACGGCCGGACCGCCCGGGCGGGATCCCGTTGAGACGCACCAAGGAGAACCTCCGTGCTCGTGAAAAGCGCTGCCACCGCCCTCGTGGCACTCATGTCCCTGACCGGGTTTGCCGGCCCGTCCGCCGCCGCCAACGCCGGTGAAGACGATGCCCGGCAGCAGGCGTTCAGCTTCGGCGTCATCGGCGACATCCCCTATGGCGATGCCGAAATCGCCAAATTCCCCGCCCGCATCCAGGACATCAACGCCGACAGCAGCCTGGATTTCGTCGCCCACGTGGGCGACATCAAAAAACGGGTCCTCCGTCTGTTCGGATGAGTACTTCGAACACATCCGCGCCGAATTCGACACCTTCGAACACCCGCTGGTCTACACGCCCGGTGACAACGAATGGGTGGACTGCCACCGCGGAAACAACGGCGCCTACAACCCGCTGGAACGGCTGGACAAGCTTCGGGAAGTCTTCTTCAACGAACCCGGCAAGACCCTCGGGGAGACGATGCCCCTGAAGACTCAGGAGGACCTCGGACTGCCAGAAAACGTCCGTTTCACGAAGAACCGCGTGGCATTCTCCGTGGTCAACGTCCAGGGCAGCAACAACTCCCTCCTGCCCTGGACCGGCATCGGCGAAACCGCGGTCACGGCCGAGCAGCAGGCGGAAGTGGACCACCGCACGCAGGCCGTCCTGGAACAGCTGCGGGACACGTTCCGGGACGCGGCCCGCCGCCACGACCGTGCAGTAGTGCTCATGACCCAGGCGGATATGTTCGATCCGTCGCTGCTCGCCGCTGCCACGGCGCATCCGGAATCGGTGTCGGGCTTCCGTGAAATCGTCCGGACGGTCAGCGAGGAAACCAACCGCTTCGACGGTCCGGTGTACCTCATCAACGGCGACAGCCACGTCTACGCGGAAAACCGGCCGCTGGCCGAAGGCTCGCTGTGGCTGACGGTCTACGGCCAGGAAGCGGCGGATGATCTGCAGCGCATCACCGTGGACGGCTCAGCCAACGCCACCAACTACGTGAGGTTCACGGTGGCGCCCAACAACGCCGCCGGCTCCGCCGTCCTGTCCTGGGAAAAGGTCCCCTTCAAGGAGTAGCCGGGTGATAATGAAGGCCCCGGACCGGAAGGCGCCCTCATGCAGATGGAAAAGGCAACGGAAACTGACAAAGAGCAGTTCAGATCGTTGCTGGCAGGGCTGCCGGGCATTGACATCAAGCCGATGTTCGGGAACCTGGGCGGCTTCGTCAACGGGAACATGTTCGCGGGGCTCTTCGGTTCCACCCTGGGCCTGAAGCTCGCGGATGCGGACCGCGACGAGCTGGTGAACAGCCGCGAGACCCTGCCCTTCGGCCCCGCCGAACGGCCCATGGGCGGCTACGTCGGGCTCCCGGTGCAGGGCCCGGCGGAAGAGCTTGAGCCGTGGGTCGCCCGGGCGCTCGCCCACGTCGCCACCCTGCCGCCCAAGGCACCCAAGACTGGCAAACCGAAAAACTGATGAACGACGACGGCGGGACGTTCCGGACCGCCGGGTAGGGCCTAAGTGGCGTCCCTGAGCCGCTGAACGAGGGCGTCCAGGATGGGAAGCTGGCCCTTCACCAGCTTGGTGCGCGCCTCGGATCCGCTGAACCAGCGGGCGTCGTCGATCTCGGGATAGTGGTTGATGATGCCTGACCCCCTGGGCCATTCCAGCGGGAAGGTGTTGCTCACAATGGTTTCGGGCTGGAAGTCCCAGCACGCGGCGAAGGCCGTGATGATCTTGCCTGAGGGCTGCTTGAAAGCGCCCAGTTCGACATAGTCCGCCGGCGGTGCGGCAGTGCCCATTTCCTCGGCGAACTCGCGCAGGGCTGCCGTCAGCGCATCCTCGTCCTCGGAGTATTCACCCTTGGGGATGGACCACGCGTGCTCGTCCTTGCGGGCCCAAAAAGGTCCGCCCATGTGGGCTATCCAGACTTCCAGCTGAGCAGCCGAGTTCCACCTGTACAGCAGGATGCCTGCGCTTCGAACGGTCATGTTGCCTCCTGTTCCTAGGCTATATGCGACGGCAGCGGGGGTCGGCTCTCGGGTAGTGTGTGGGCATGGTGCGTGGACTTGCCGACATGGGAGCAGAAGGCGTTCTGCTGGCCGGGGCAGGGCGGGCAATCCTGCTGCAGATCGCGAACCCGGCGGTGGGCCACGGCGTTGCCGAGCACAGCAACTTCGCCGATCGTCCGCTCGAACGGCTCCGCGCCACCCTCACCTACGTGTACGCCGTGGTGTACGGGACCGAGGACCAGGTGGCAGCGGTTCGCCGCAGTGTTAACCGCGCCCACGCCCCGGTCCGCCGTAAACCTGACGCAGGATCCGCGGGCTACAGCGCCTTCGATGCGCAATCCCAGCTCTGGGTGGTGGCAACCCTGTACGACACCGCCGTCACCATCTACGAAAAGATCTACGGCGCGCTGGACGACGAAGCCGCCGACCACATGTACCGGGACTACGCGAGAATCGGCACGGCCTTGCAGCTTCCCGCGGAGCTGTGGCCGGCTGACCGCGCGGCATTCGGCAGCTACTGGGAGGGGTGCCTGCAGGGACTGGAAGCCGATGCCGTGACGTCGGGCGTTGCCCGCAGCCTGCTCTATCCGGCAGACCCCCGGACCTGGCAGCGGGTGGTCATGCCGCTGGCCCGCTTCATCACTGCGGGGCTTCTGCCGGACCAGTTGAGGCAGGGTTTCGGGCTACCGTGGACTGAACGTCACGGCCGCTGGTTCGACCGCACCCTGCGGTGGTCCGCGGTGGTGTATCCACGGCTGCCGCGCAGAGTCCGGCACTGGCCAAAGAACTACTGCCTGGGCAGGCTCGACGCCGCCTAGCGAAACGGGGGATCAGTGCGGAGCTTCACATCCGTAGAGCTTTTGATCGATCAGCGGGCCCACAGGTTTCTGGACAGTGCGCCTGCCGGCGGTGCCCGGTCAAAGCTCACCGAGTTTGTGGTGTTCGGCCTCAAGCAGGGCTGGGCGTGCATCTTTGGCGCCGCGCTCCTCGCGGTGCTTCTGGCAGCGCGCCTCTGGTATCCGGACGACGCCGGTTTGGCCCGGAACGACTTCCTGACCCTCGCCGCCGTCGTCATCCAGATCCTGATGGTGGCAACACGGCTGGAAACGGTCCGCGAGCTTAGGGTCATTGTCCTGTTCCACTTGGTGGGGACGGTGATGGAGTTGTTCAAGACGGACGTCGGCTCCTGGTCCTACGGGGCCGAGGGCGTCCTGCGCATCGGGGCGGTCCCGCTCTTCAGCGGCTTTATGTACGCGGCCGTGGGTTCGTACATGGTGCGCGTCTACCGACTCTTCGACCTGCGTTTTGCCCGGTACCCGCGGCGGTGGATCACGGCCATCATGGCTGCGGCCATCTACGTGAACTTCTTCACCCACCACTACCTCTGGGACGCACGCTGGGTGCTGCTGGCCGCCGTCGCGGTCGTCTTTGGACGGTGCGCCATGCACTTCCGGGTGTTCCGCAGGAAGTTCCGGATGCCGCTGGTCCTGGCATTCCTGCTGGTGGCGCTGTTCATCTGGATTGCCGAGAACATCGCCACCTGGTCCGGGGCCTGGCTCTACCCCAGCCAGGTGGACGGCTGGCAGATGGTCTCGCTCGACAAGCTGGGGGCCTGGTTCCTGCTGATGATCATTTCCGTGGTGCTGGTGGCCTGGGTCTACAAGCCGCAGGCGCCGGAAGCCGAGGAGAACGCCAGCGCCGAAGTGCCCCTGGAGGCCGGCGTGGGGCCACGCCCTTCTTGACGGAGGGGCCTACGGTCCGGCCTTGGCGAACACCCGGCCGATGAATGCTGCCAGCGCGTCGGCGGTCGCCTGCACTTCGGCTTGTGAGGTCGTTCTGCTGCTGGCTTCCACAGACAACGTCCCCTTGCGTGCTCCGACCCTGACGTGCCATTCGCCCGTCCCGTCGGAGAGTTGGTAGGCGACGGCGTAGCTTGAGTCCGCTGCGACGGTCACGTTCAGGGGCGAGACGGCCGGCCACTGGCGCTGGCCGCCTCCGAGGATGTTTTCTTGAACCGTCGCGCAGTCGCGGAGCGTGGCGGCTCGGGTGTCGAACGGAAACGGTGGAACCGCCGTCGAAGGCATGCTGATCACGCTCAGCTCGGTGTAGTCCATCTTGCTGGCACCTTGGAGCTGGCCCTGGGCGAGGATGGAGCCGAGGAGTGACCCGTAATATGCTGCGTCGTCGTAAGTGCACGGCGGCACGGATCCTTGCGGAGAAGGGGCGGGGTTAACGCCGGGCGTCGAAACGATGACCGTGGCGCCGGGCAGGGTCAGCGTCGTGCCGTTCGGCCCGGCGACGCTGTTGAGAAGTGCGACCAAGTCGTCGGGTGTACGGGAGTTCGGCGGCGGCGGGGCAACCGTCGGAGGCTTCGTTACGGCCTGGTCGATGAGCTCCTTCGCCAGGCCGGCCATGGAGTCGAGGGCCGGCTGGGCGTCGGCCTCGGAGTTGGGCTCGGCGATAGCGAGGCTCAGGGTCATGGACATTGTTCCCGCCAGCACCCGCAGTTCGACTGAGCCGAAGTCGCCGGGTCCCTTCGGCTTTGTGGTCTGCATGAAGGCGTATTGTTTCTGCCCGGCCGACGGCGCCTTCAGTAGCTGGACCGCGTACGTTGAGGTCCGGCCGGACTCCGTCGATGCCAGGTCAAACTGGCCGCAGCGGGACGCCTGATCCTCCGTGTAGCCGAAGTCGGCCTTGGCGATGGCATCCCTTTCCGCGCTTCGCAGCGTGATCATGATGGTGCTGGCCGGTCCCGACTGCGCACCCATCGGCATGGCGCCCTCGGCAAAGTTCACATTCTTGTCTGCCCAGCGGATGAAGGGGTTCTCGGGGACGAAGACGGCGCACTCGCCGGGCGTTGTCTCGCTGCTAACAACGGGGAAGCTGCCGCTCGAGGCTCCGCTTCGCTGGCGAGCGGAGTCCTGCGCAGTGGGAAACTGCACGCCCCGCCGCTGAGCTACTCCGTTGATGATCGCCACGAGCTGCTGGTCCGTGAAGACCGCGTCCGGCAAGCCGGTTGATGCGGGCCCGCTCGTCGACGTGGGCGTGGCAGCCGCCGGCGTTGGCGTCCCGCCCGATGAAGTGGGGCCCGGGGTCCCGCCCCCGGACGAACACCCTGCCAGCGCCAACAAAATGACAACAGCGCAAACGAGCCACTGTCTTCCGGTTTTTCGCGCCATGATCACGCCAGCGGTTCCACCGTCACAAGGGGACATCAGCGGCCTCCTTTGCCAGAACCCCAACGCTATGGTTCAGCGGACATACCGGCTAGGGTATTTGGACCTCAGGCCCAATCGCAGGCGTCAGGGATCAGCCCTCCAGGTAGCCGCCGCTGGCCCAGCGCCGCAGGGCCGCCTTCTCGCCGTCGTCGAACTCCATCAGCGCTACCCGGCACAGCTCCTCCACGTCCTCCGTCCAGGCCGCCGCGAGCCCTTCCGGGGTTGCGTTTTCGTTGAGCTGATAGTTGACGTAGCCCAGGCCCTGGATGACAAAGTTCACCGCGCCGCGGGACACGGGCTGGCCTGCGGTGACACAGTCATCCCGGACCAGCCGGGACAGTTCGTTGCGGCTGACCGGCTGCTCCCGAAGCCTGGCCGCCAGTGCCTGGAACAGCTGCCGGAACTGGGCTGCGGAGAGCGCGGGCACGTCCGTTACCCGGGTGACGCGTTCCTCGATGCCGGGCTCGACGTCGGCATCCGCCGGCAGGTCGTCACTGGAAAACCGCTGCGCGTCCCAGACCCAGCCGCCCCGTGAAGGGGAGTATTCAACGCTGTTGCCGATTTGGGCCACCCAGGTCCCGAATTTTCCGTACCCTGCCCAGTCCGTCTTCAGGGAGGGGTCCGCCGTGAGGGCGCGGTGGGCCACCATGGCCCCGACAACCGGACCAGGGGCGGCACGAACGAAGTCGCAGACCTCCCGGACGGCGGCTGAAGCGGTCTTCGACAGGGTCTTGGGCTTGGCTTTGGCGGCCGGCTGGACCTGCGGCGGCTGGACAGAAGCCACGGCCCGGATGGGCTCGCCGGTGGTGCCGTTGAGGATGGCCACGAAGTCGTGGGACTCCACCACGCTGTCCGCCATCTCGCGGTAGGCGAAGGCCACGGCTCCCGCAGCGATGACCGTGGTCAGCTTGTCGGCGGCCCGGAAACGCTGGATGAGGGACGTGAAGTCGGCATCGGCCGAGGCGATGAAGAACTCGTCGATGCCGGCGCCGCCGGACAGCGTGTCCATGGCATCCAGGACCAGGTTGATGTCGGTGCTGCTCTTCCCGCGCTGCGTCAGTGACGGGCAGTCGATCACGCGGAAACCTGCCCGGGTCCAGTACGTCCGGTACTTCGAATACACCACCGGATTCAGGTAGCAGTTCCGGATCAGGAAGCGGCGGGAACTCTCCCCGGAGCCGCCGGCGGACAAGGCGTCCGCCCAGTGTTTGGGATCCTCGGCGAAGCGCTTCGCCGCCAGGGGATCGAGGGCCTGCAGGCCCGTGTAGACGTTGTCGAAGTCGACAAACATGGCCGCCCGGATTCCAGGCCGTCGGGAAGGGGACCGCGACTCTTTCATCTGCCAAGTGTGCCAGCAAGCCGGGTTGCCTGGGCAGCTTTTCCGCGACACGGGGTAATTCGGTTCGATGAGCTCCGGGGCGGGACGGCAAGCGGACGACGACGGGACTTCCTCCGTCGTCCGCTTGCCGTTGCCGGTGGTGCTTTTAGCTCCATTCGGGCGGCTGGAAGCTCGCACCACCGAACATGGGGTAGGCGATGGTGCCGCGTTGGTCCTTGAGCTGGGATCAGGGTTTGTTGAGTCCGAACGCCCCGTAGCAGCGGGCCTGCGTCACCCGGTCCAGGTCCAGGATGCCTAAAGGATCGGCAGTCCTGCTCGCCGTGGAGCCGGCAAAACTGCTCCAGCCCGTCGTCGTCCGTTCGCCTGGTTCGCCCCGTTCGAAGGCCCGGAGGCCGCGTGACGGATTATCCGCAGCGGCACTGCTGTAAGTGGGCTTCAGGGGCTGCTGAACTACAGGCTGGCGCGGAGCAGCCGCGCGAGGATCTCGGGTGTCTGGGCAACAGCCGCAGCCTCTGCGGCTTCCGAAGGGTCTCCGTATCCCCAGGACACAAAGATCGTCGGGATCCCGTGCACCGCCGCGCCGGCCACGTCGTAGCTTCGATCGCCCACCATGACCGGGTTGGAGATATCCACTCCCTGCGTCTTGAGCCGCGCCAGCGATTCGGCAATCACATCCTCCTTAGTGGCCCTTCCTGCGGCGTCGGACGCACCGCAGATGTCGGCGAAGTGACTGTCAATCCCAAAAGTGCGAGCCAGCCGGACCGCCTGATCCTCCACTTTGGACGTTGCCACCGCCATCGGACACCGCAACGAATCCAGCTGATCCAGGAGACCGTCGATACCGCTAAAGAGGGTGGATTGCCCGGCCCCTGTTTCGGCGTAGGCCGCCCGGTAGTGTCGGAGCGCGTCCCGGGCGGTTGCTTCGTCCAGGCCCGCGCTGTGCCTGAACGACTCGTACATGGGCGGTCCAACGTACTTGAGCAGTTCCCGGTGCGGGGGTACAGGCGCATCCACCGCCTTGAGCGCCCGGGCAGCGCTGTTCATCACCCCCGGCGCGGAGTCCAGAAGCGTCCCGTCCATGTCGAACAGAATGCAGGTGATGGCGGCGGGTGCCTGATTGTCCAGGCGGGGACGTATCATTTCTGCGGAGCCTTTCTGGCTACGGCGTCGGCGCACACAGTCCAATGGACAAGGGTGAACCGATGATTTGCGGCGGAGGGTAGGGATGGACGGGGCGGGTTTGGATCACATCGACCAGAAGATCCTTGCAGAACTCACGAAGAACGCCCGGGTGTCCCATGCCGAACTGGCCGGCAGGGTGCTTCTGTCCCGGAACGCCGTGCGGCAGCGTGTTGACCGCCTGGAGCGGCAGGGCTACATCCAGGGCTACACGATTGTGGCGGGCAGCGTGGGCCAGAGCATGGTCTCCGCTTTCCTCATGATTTACCGCAAGGACCGCATGCGTGGTGCCGACGTCTTGGCAGCATTGCGGACCATTCCCGAAGTGGTCCTCTGCGATGTCCTGAGCGGGGATTTTGACCTGCTGGTGAGGTTGGAAGCACGCTCGCTGGACAGGGTCCAGGAGATCTGGGAGCAGATCGCGGCCCTGCCCGGCGTGGGCGACACCGTGACCGCGCTAACCCTGTCCAACGTCATCCGGCGGCGGGGAGCCGACGGGCACGGGACAGCACAGCAATAGGCCTCTTGCCCCGCTAACTTCTGATGCAGACCACCTTGGGCTGCGTCATCTCATCGTGGGCGAACCGGACGCCTTCCCGGCCCATGCTGCCGTACTTGGACCCGCCGAACGGCATGCCGTCGAACCGGTAGTCTGAGGAGTCGTTGATCATCACGCCGCCTGCGTCCAGATCCCGGGCCGCACGCATGGCCGCCGCAAGGGAGCGGGTGAAGATGCCCGCATGCAGGCTGAAATCGATGGAATTCGCCAGCCCGATAGCTTCGTCGTAGGTGCTGAACATCTTGAGCATGACCACTGGTCCGAACACTTCCTCCTGCCAGAGGCGGCAGTCCTCCGGAACGGACTCCAGAACGGTTGGCAGCAGGACATTTCCTTCAGCCCGGTTGCCTGCCAGGACCGTTGCGCCGGCATCGACGGCCCCGCTGATTTTGAGCTGGACCTCCCGAACCGCGCCGGGGGTAATCATGGGGCCAACGTCGGTCCGTTCCTCGGCGGGGTCGCCGGTGACCAGTGATCTCGTGGCCGCCACGAACTTCCGGCGGAATTCGACGTAGACGGAGCGGTGGACCAAAATCCTCTGCACCCCCACACAGTTCTGGCCCGCAGCCCAGAACGCGCCGGATACACACGAGTCCACGGCCTTGTCCACGTCCGCATCGTCCAGGACGATCACCGGCGCGTTGCCGCCCAGGTCCATGGCGAGCTTCTTCAGCCCTGCCGTGCGGGCGATTGCCTCGCCGGTCGCGAACCCACCGGTAAAGGAAACCATCCGCACGTCCCGGGTTCCGATGATGGCCGCCGCAACATCCCTCCCGCCGTGCACCACAGTCAGGACCTCCGGCGGCAGGCCGGCGTCGTACAGGGCGTCGGCCAGCAGCTGTGCGGACAGCGGCGTGAGGGCTGACGGCTTGAGTACGACGGCGTTGCCCCCCGCGATCGCCGGGCCCACCTTGTGTGCCACCAGGTTGAGGGGATCGTTGAACGGAGTGATGGCCGCAATGATCCCGAGCGGCTCACGTGTGAACCAGCCGGTCCGGTCCTCTGATCCGGCATAGGAGTCGAATGGGATGACCTCGCCGGCGCCGCGCGTCGCCTCCTCTGCGGACAGCCGGAGCGTGTTGATGGCCCGGTGCACCTCCTTGCGCGCCTGGCGGATGGTCTTCCCGGCCTCCGCCACGATGGTCTGGGCGAAGACCCCGCTCCTGCGCTCGATGTCGGAGGCAGCCGCGGACAGGATGGCGGCGCGGGCATGGCGGGACAGGGACTTCGCCGCCACGGCGCCCGAGCGTGCCGCGGCCATCATTTCTTCAACAGCACTGACATCGGTGATGGGGACGTCGCCCACAACCCTGCCGTCGTAGGGACTGGTCACCTCGTGGAGCCGGGGAGCGCGGACAACCTGCAGCATGGTGGCCTCAGACACGTGCCTGTCCTTCCGCCATCTTGTGGATGGCCATGACGTCGGAGAGCAGCGCGTAGGCCGTCTCGATGCGCCCGGCGCCGGGGCCGGAAACCGTCACAGGGCCCAGCAGGTCAGTTTCGAACGAAACCGCGTTCGTGGCACCCGAGATGCCGGCAAGGCTGTGCTCCTTGTCGACGGCGCGGGGTGAAACGCCCGCCGCGATGCCGCCGTCGGGAGTCCGTCTGGCCGATCCGACCAGTTTCCAGCGCCGGCCGGCCGAAGCGGCCGCCCGGACATCCTCCGGCGTTACTGCGGAGATGCCCTCCCGCTGGACGTCCTCCAGCTGCAGGTTCCCGCCGAGGAGCTCGTTGGCGAGGATCAGCACCTTTAGTTGCACGTCAAAACCCTCAAGGTCCGCGGCAGGATTCGCCTCGGCGTAACCCAGCTCCTGGGCCTCCCGGACCGCCTCACCAAGGTCAAGACCGGCTTCCATGCGCCCCAGAACGTAGTTGCTGGTGCCGTTCATGATCCCTTCGAAACCGTTGAGTTGCAGCCCGCCGAACATCTGCTTGGCAAGCCGGATCACCGGAGTGCCGCTCATGACGGCGCCTTCAAACTCGAAGCGGACACCTTGCCGTTCCGCCAGGGCTGCAAGTTCACTTCCCCGTAGCGCCACGGGTCCCTTGTTGGTGGTGCAGACGCTCTTGCCCGACTCCAGTGCCCAGCGGACGTGCGACACGGCGGGCTCGCCGTCCTCCGGGTTGGTGAAGGTGGCCTCGCAGATGATGTCCGCTGTGCAGTTGCGGATCACGCCCTCGTTATCCGGTTCCGCGGAGCCGCCGTGCCGGGCAAAGGTTTCGCCGTCGCCGCCCAGCGCCAGGGCCATGGACAGGTCAATACCGCCGGCGTCCACGAGGGACCCGAGGCGCAGATCCGTGATGGCAACAACGCGCAGGCCGAAGCCCACCTCGGCGCGGAGTGCTTCCCCGCGGGCGGCAATCAGCTCAGCCAGGCTGCGGTTCACTCCGCCGAAGCCAATCAGTGCAAGGTCATAGGTGGTCATGCCGTGTCCTTCTCTCGGAATTGCTTGGTGCTTCCATCCTCAGGGCGCTCCGTGTCCGTCCCGCCATGTGATTCCGCCCAAAGGACTACGCAAAGTGACCAAGGATGACGCCATACGTATCGTCGGCCCTTAATATTCGTGCAATATATGCATCTAGGAATGTTTTTAAAGATCAAAAATGCCTTTTGGTGTTACTTTCATCACGGTGGTTGGGTTTACCGGTCTGGTCCCCAACGCCCTCCGAGGCTTTCCGGTGCATCAATCCCGTTCGCACCTCGACTACTCTCCCGGGAGCAATTCATGGAACTTTCCTCCACAACCCGCTTGGATCCGCAGGCTTCTTTACTGCCTGAAGCGGGACCCTCTGAATCAGGGCGCGGTCCGGCGCCGGGGCTCCAGCGATCCATGGGCCCGCGGCACCTGGTGATGATCGCCATGGGCGGCGTCATCGGGTCGGGCCTTTTCCTCAGTTCGGGCTACACGATCTCCCAGGCCGGACCGCTGGGCGCGGTTCTGGCGTATCTCGTGGGCGCCTTCGTCGTTTACCTCGTCATGGCCTGCCTCGGGGAGTTGGCCATCGCCTATCCGGTCTCGGGCGCGTTCCACATCTACGCCGCCAGGTCCATCGGTCCCGCCACCGGTTTCACCACGGCCTGGCTGTATTGGCTGTGCTGGGCGGTGGCCCTGGGATCCGAGTTCACCGCGGCCGGCCTGCTCATGCAGCGCTGGTTCCCGGGAATTGACGTGTGGGTCTGGTGCGTCGTCTTCGCGTCCATACTGTTTGCCCTGAACGCGGTCTCTTCGCGGTTCTTCGGCGAATCCGAGTTCTGGTTCTCCATCATCAAGGTGGGCGCTATCGTGGTCCTGATTGCCTTTGGCGGCGCAGCGCTGGTCGGGTTCCACCCGCTGGCCGGAGGTTCCCACCCGTTCCTGCTCGAAAACTTCAACACGTCGGGCGGACTGTTCCCCAACGGCTTTTCCGGCGTCCTGGTGACTGCCCTGGCGGTCTTCTACGCGTTCTCCGGGTCGGAACTCATCGGCGTCGCAGCGGGCGAAACGGCCAACCCGGAGACAAGCATTCCCAAGGCAATGCGGACCACGGTGTTCCGCCTGCTGATCTTCTTCGTGGGCGCCATCGCAGTCATCGCCGCCACCGTCCCCTTTGACGAAGTGGGCCTGGACGAGAGCCCCTTCGTCACCGTCTTTTCCTCCATCGGCATCCCCTATGCCGCGGACATCATGAACTTCGTCATCATCACCGCGCTGCTCTCCGCCGGAAACAGCGGCCTGTTCTCCTGCGCCAGGATGCTCTTTTCCCTGTCCGAGGAAGGGCACGCGCCGAAGGCGTTCCGGAAGCTGACCAAACGCGGGATTCCCCTCACCGCCCTCTGCGTCAGCATGGTCGGCGGGCTGGCTTCGCTCATCAGCAGCGTGGTGGCTCCGGAAACGGTGTATCTCGCGCTGGTTTCCGTCGCCGGGTTCGCTGTTGTGGGGGTCTGGATGTCCATCACGGCGTCGCATTTCTTCCACAGGCGGGCCTTCGTGCGGAACGGCGGAAACATCGACGACCTCGCCTACAAGGCGCCGCTGTTTCCGGTGGTTCCGATCCTTGCCTTCGCGCTGTGCCTCGTCTCGCTGATCGGCATCGCTTTCGACCCGAACCAGGTCGCAGCCCTGTACTTCGGCATTCCGTTTGTGGGCGCCTGCTACGCCTTCTTCTACTACAAGTACGGACGGCGGCAGCAGCTCGGCAAGTAGCCGCCTACGGCAGTGCTGCGGCAAACCGCCGGCCCGGCGGCTGAACCAGTGTTCGGCCGCCGGGCCTCTGGCGGGTTTCTCCGAAGGCGGGCGTTTCCGGCAGGAGGAAAACTGTCCCGTCACCACTGCCCGGGCTGTGTGAGAATGGGCGTTGAAGTCCACCAGAGGGAGCGGTTCAGCTTGGAATTGTCGGAAGCGTCATCGCTGGGCCAAGGCCTTCGCATTGTCCGGCTGATCGTTGACCGCGAAAAGAGGGGCAGGGGACTGCTGGGGGTATCCCAGCTCGCCGCCGAACTGGAGATGGACCAAAGCCGCGTGTCCCGACTTACCCAGGAGCTGTGCGAGCTGGCCATTCTGGAGCGTGTGGAACGCGGACCGTTCCGTGCCGGTCCTGCCTTCTTCCAGCTTGCGGCCAGCCTTAACGTCGGCTGGATCGGCCAGGCCAAGAGCGAACTGGAACTCTTCGTGGCGGAGTTCGGGCTGCGGGCCCGGCTGTCAGTCCGTGACGGTGTACGGGTGATCCTCCTCAGGACGTCCAGCAATGACGGCGTGCTGGGAAGCTTTGTGAAACCGGGCATGGTCACACCCGTCTGGTGCACGGGATCAGGCCGTGCCCTGCTCTGGGACCACAAGGCAGCCGAGGTTGAGAAGCTTCTTCAGGGCATGGACTTTATCGGCGTGGGCGGTCCCAGGGCGGCCCACTCTTTGCCGGAAGTGTGCGAACTGATGGAGCAGGACCGGCCGCAGGGCTTCATCAGGGCGGCCGAGGAGTTTGAGCACGATGTCCATGAGCTGGCCGTGCCGGTGCGGGATCCGGACGGACGGGTCAGCGCAGCCCTCTCCGTCCTGGGCAGCCGTAACGCTGTTGAGCTCCGGACCGGGGAAATTGCCGATGCGCTGCACTCGGCGGCAAAGCGCCTCGCGGCGGTGGGTGCGGACGGCGCCGGAGTCAGCTAGGACGCCCCAGGGCCGCTTCCAGCCGGCCGCCCCACTTCAGGGCTGCGGCGGCAATCTGTTCGCGTTTCGGTTCCAGCCGCGCCTTTGATCCGACCACCTGCAGGGCAGCGATGGTCTCGCCGCGGAAGTCGCGTAAGGGCACGGCCACGGAATACAGGTTAGGCTCCGCCTCTTCATCCACAATGGAATATCCGCGCTCCCGTGCCCTGGCCAAGCGAGCAAGGAAGTCCTCAATATCGGCGGGGGTGTTGGGGCCATGGCGCACAAATTCGGTCTGGCTAAATACCGCCCGGACCTCTGCGTCGCTGGAGTCCCACAGCAGCGCCTGGCCTGCGTCGCTGCAGTAAGCGGGGTAGGGCCGGCCGATCCACGAGCCCACCATCCTGCTGTTCGGTGGGACATGCTCGCCGATCGTTACGGTGCTGTCCCCGTTGAGGACGCCGAGGAAGCAGCCTTCCCCGGTGTCCTCTACGAGCCCCTCCAACGCCGTCATGCCTTCCGTCCGGAGCCGCTGCTCAGTGAGTAGCTGGGCATCCGTGTAGAAGCTCCAGTCCAGCGAATACTCCCGGTGCTCGCCCCGGAGCAGGAAATTCTCTTGCTGGGCGGCCTTAAGGCCGCGGGAGATCTGGCTACGGTCCCTGCCGAGATCTGCGGCGATGTCCGCGACGGTCGCGCCCCGCGCTCCTCCAGCGTGACGGGAGCCGACGGCGAAGACAACTTGCATTCCGCGGCCCATGCTGGAGATTTTCGACATGGATCCGATCTTAGTTGCTGGCTACCCGCGGCTTAGTGGATTGTCCTTAGTGGATCGCGAAGACCCGAGCGGGGAATCCGCTCCCGCCTTGAGGCTTCGGCCAGGTGGCCACAAGCACCGCCCCCGATTCGGGCAGGCCGTCAAGATTGGCGAGCAACTCTATCTGCCAGCAGTCCTGGGCAAGGATGTAGGTTTCCAGGCTGAAGTCCTGGCGCGATGTCGCCATGCCCGGGTCGGTATCCGTCTGCTCGTGGCCGATCGCCGTGATGTCCCGCTCGGCGACCAGGAAGGTCAGCACGTCCCGGGACCAGCCCGGAGTGTGGCTGACGCCGTCGGCGTCCCGGTTCGCCATCGCCTCCGGGTCCGGCCAGCGGTTGCTCCAGCCGGTCCGGAGCGCCACGAACGCGCCCGTCGGCATCCGGCCGTTGCGCTCCTCCCATGCGCTGACGTCATCGAGAGTGGGCGTTGCATCGGCGTCCCTCGCGGCCCGCGTGCTGATGTCCAGCACCACCAGGGGCAGCATCATCTCTTCCACCGGGATGATGTCCAGACTTCGACCTCCCCGGATAAAGTGCGACGGCGGGTCCACGTGGGTGCCCCACTGGCCGACGATGGAGTAGACGTGCGCCGTGAAGCCGTCGCCCCTGTCCAGGTCGAACAGGGCCGTCCTGCCTTCGTCCGGAAACGCTGGGAAGTGTGGCTGGCCGGGGTGGAAGGCGTGCGTCAGATCGGTGAACGACCGGCCGGACAGCAACGACTGGAATCCTTCCCAGAGCCCGGTGGCCTGGACTGTCATGACGCCCGCCCCAGTGCCGGACGAACAGACGCTGCCGTGGAAACCCGGACCGGCTCGGAAAGTTCGATGACCGGCACCTCCCACGGGTGAACTTCGATCATGCGCTCCACGAGCCGGCTGACGGCTTCGTCGGACAGGTCGGCGTCCAGATACGTGGTCAGGACAAAGGTGGGCGAAATGGTCCGCTCGCCTGCGCGGCCCAAGGTGGGATTTGCCGTCGCCGATGCCGTGAACCCCTCGAAGCCGAGACTCGATTCGAAGACATGCCGGTAGTTTCCAAAGTCCCCCAGTTCGGGGCAGGACTCCAGTGTGTCAAAAAGTGACGCCAGCCCGGGGTCCGCTTTCAGGACCTCCAGATCGCCCTCCACCAGCTGCCTCAACGAGGGTGCGCCAATGGGCCAGTGGATGCGGAGTTTGCGCACCCTTCTCATTCCAATATTCATGTCTGGATGCCTCTTCCACGGATCGTCCGGAGCCACCTCGGGTGGCGTTTGCATCATCCTGACAGAAGGTGATGAGCAACACAAGCATATTTATTTGTATATGATGCACGTAGATGCAAAGTGTCCCGTCCACGAAAGTGAAGTGATCCGCCTTGAGCACCCCCGCCACCCCGCTGCTTTTCGCCCTCTACGAACAGGCAAGCGTCGGTTGCGGCGGTGCGCCGAGCCTCTGGACGCACCCGTTGGATGACCGCCTTGCCGTCAATTCCCTGGACCGCTGGCGGGATGTTGCCGTCACCGCCGAACAGGCCAACCTTGACGCGTTGTTCTTCGCCGACGTTCTGGGCCTCTATGACGTTTATGGGGGATCCGCCGACGCCGCCCTGGGCTGGGCCGTGGAGGCGCCGGCGAATGATCCCTTTATGTATGTGCCGGCGCTTGCGGCGCTGACCGAGCGACTGTCCTTCGTCATTACGGCCTCGACCACCTACGAGCACCCGTTCTCCCTTGCCCGCCGCTTCGGCACCCTGGACCACCTCAGCAAGGGCCGGATCGGCTGGAACATCGTCACGTCATACCTTTCCAGTGCCGCCCGGAACTTCGGTATGGACGAGATGCTCAAGCACGCGGACCGCTACGGCCGCGCGGATGAGTTCATGGATGTTTTCTACAAACTGCTGGAAGGCAGCTGGGCAGGCGACGCCGTCGTCGGCAATAAAAGCGAACGGGTGTACGCGCGCCCCGGTTCTGTCCGGCCGATCAATCACGACGGCGAGCATTTCCGCGTGGACGGCCCGTCTCTGACCTCGCCGTCGCCGCAGCGGACCCCCACCCTGTTCCAGGCCGGGTGGTCGCCGCGGGGCCGTGAATTCGCCGCCAGGCATGCCGAAGTGATCCTGCTGCCCAAAAAAGACCCCGAGGAAATCGCCGCAGGACTGGCGGACATCAACCACCGGGCGATGGAGGCAGGCCGTCCCGGCGGCGATGTCCGTTCCATGGCGCTCGCCCGGATCATCACCGCTCCCACGGCGATCGAAGCTCAGGAAAAGTATGAGGATCTGCAGCGCAACTACCACCTGGAGGCTCAGCTGGTCAGCTATGCCGGCGACACCGGGATCGACCTCAGCAAATACGCCGACGACGAGCCGCTGACCACGGTGTCCAACGGACTCACCTCCTACGTGGTCAAGGGGGCGCCGCAGGAGCAACCGCTCACTGCCGGGGATGTGCGGCGTAAATTTTCGGAAGTCACGCGCGGAACGGACCTGTTGTTCATCGGCACGCCCGAGGACGTTGCGTCGCAGATCCAGGACCACGCCACGGCGTCGGGGCTGGATGGCTACATGATCAACCCGCTGGTGAGTCCGGGCTCCCTGAACGACTTCGCCGAAATGGTGGTGCCGGAACTTGCCAAGCGAGGGCTCTACGACACGGAACCGAAGAAGGGCACCCTGCGCTCCAGGCTCCGCGCCGACGGTGCGGACTTGATGGCAGGCGCGGCTTACGGGGCCGGATTTCGCCAGCGCTAACCCATTGACACCCGGACGCGACAGTCATATCCTACAACCAAATGGTTGTAGATAAGCTCAGTGATGCCGAAGTGGACCGCCTGTTCCAGGCGTTCGCCGATGCCACCCGTCGCGATATCGTCCGGCGGGTCACGGTGGCCGAGTATTCCGTTTCCGGCCTCGCCGCCCTCTACGCCATGAGTTTCGCCGCCGTCCAAAAGCATGTGGCGGTGTTGGAACGGGCTTCCCTGGTCACCAAGGAGAAGCGCGGAAGGGAGCAGATCGTGCGGGGTAATCATGAAGGCCTGCAGAAGGCCCGCCGGCTGCTCGATGAGTACGAGGCGATCTGGCGGCAGCGTGCCGAGCGGATCGCAGACATTCTCGCTGAAGGATAGGAAAGGGTTCCGCAATGACCGTTATCAGTTCCACCAAGAATCTCGAGGCACTCAGCTTGACCCTCGTGGCGGAGTTCGACGCCGCCGTCGAACGCGTCTGGCAGATCTGGGAAGACCCTCGGCAGCTTGAGCGCTGGTGGGGCCCGCCCAACTATCCGGCCACGTTTGACCGGTTCGACTTCCAGCCCGGAGGGATGGCCGACTATTACATGACCACCCCCGAAGGCGAGAAGCCCCGAGGCTGGTGGAAATTCAGAACCATCGAAGCGCCGCGCAAGCTCGAATTTGATGACGGCTTCGCTGACGAAACCGGAGCGCCCGTGGATGCCATGGGCAGTGCCCATGCCGCTGTTGACCTTGAGGACATCGGTGGCCGCACCCGCATGACCATCATGTCCACCTTCGATTCCGAAGAGCAGATGGAAGAGATGGTCAAGATGGGCATGGAGGAAGGCATGCGGGAGGCCGCGGGCCAGATCGATGCAATCCTCGCCGAGCATGCCAGGGCCTGACTGTCTGCACCTGATGTTTCACGCAAAAGGGGCAGGAGGACGACGGCGGGAATTCCTGCCGTCGTCCGCTCGCGTTTAGGTGCCCAGCAACCAGGCTGACGCCGCACTGCGGTAGCGGCTGATGCCCTTGTACTCGGCCATGTCCTCCGGAAGTTCGGCCAGGACGCGGCCGAGGCGTTCCCGCCATGCCGGTACCCGGGCAATGTCCGAGAGGGACAGCAGGTGCGTCCGGACGAGGAACAGGACGGCCCCGGAGTGGGGGAGCCGGATGAGGTGCTGCACTTCCACCCGCAGGTGGAGCCTGTCCGGCAGGGCGGGGTCGCCGGCCACGGTCGCGCGGTCCCGGGCCCACTGAGGGTAGGTTTCGGTGGAGGTGTCCAGCCTGCGGTCCACGGTCATGGTCCAGTTGGCCCTGCGGTATTTTTCCCCGGGCTGCAGGCGCAGGAGGAATTGCTGCGCACGCGTGATGATCTGTTCCTGGTGCACGCGGGGGACGGGGCCGTGGACCTCGAGGAACTTCATGCCGACGTCGAAACCGAAGGACCAGTCGGCAGCGAACGTGACGAGTCCCGCGTCGAGCCATAGTGCGCCCTCGCGCTGGTCAAGAAGCGCAATGTCGTCCTGGATCTGGCTGCCCAGGAACCGCAGGGGTTCCACGGGCAAGGAACCGTCATCGCCCAGCGTGAACTCGAGATCAAGGTCCTGCAGGGTGTTCTGCCAGCGGCAGGCGTTTCCGTCCCGGTCGAAGGACATGGCGTCAGGGTGTTCCGCGGCCATAATCGGCAGCAGGGTGGAGATGGCGTCCCACACGGCGGGCCGCATGTGGGGGAGGACCTGCAGGCGGGTGGGGTCCCTGGTCAGCACCGCGTCGCGTTCCGTGAGCTCGTGACGGTAGTGCTCATCGATGTCCAGCAGGCGGCCGCCCCAGGCGCCCGCTTCCGTCACCACCGTCTTGAGGGCGGGCTCGACGTTGGTGCTGTAGCGGTAGCTGTCACTGGGAAACGGGAAGGGAAAGCGGGAAATCCGCTCGGGGAGGACGGCAGTGCCGTCGATGACGCCAGAACTCACAGGTCCAACTCCAATTCCTGGTCCAGGCTGCGGGACACGCAGCACATCATGGTGGTGTTCGCGGACTTTTCCTGCTCGCTCAAATAGAGGTCCCGGTGCAGGGGTGCCCCGCGCAGGACCGGTAGGTAACATTCGCCGCAGACGCCCTTTCGGCACATGTTGGGGACGCCTTTTCCTGCGTTTTCAAGGGCCTCCAGCAGGGAAACGCCCGCCGGGACCTCCAGCGTGACGCCGCTGCGGGCCAGGTTCACCGTGAACGGCTCGCCCTGGTCCAGTTCGGCGGCGCCAAATGGCTCCGAATGCAGCCGGCCCTGCGGCCAGCCAAGCTCCCGGGCCCGGGCCAGGACGGTGTCCATGAACGCGGCAGGTCCGCACACATAGAGATGTGTTCCGAGCTTCTGGTCCGTGAGCCGGCGCGTTAGTTCCTCCTGGAAGCTCCCACGGTCCGTGCATTCGGCCAGTGCCGGCCCCAGCAGCTCCCTCGCTTCCTGCACGTGTGCTCCCTGACCGGGCCGGTAAACGTAGACCAGCGTCGCCTCACTGTCCCGTTCGGCGGCCGCCCGGGCGTGCGAGAGCATCGGGGTGATTCCGATTCCTGCCGCTATCAGCAGGTGGTGCCTGGCTGTTGCCACGGGTGCAAACGCGCTGCGCGGATGCGAAACGCGGACCAGGTCCCCCACCGCGAGCCGGTGCATCGCAAGGGATCCGCCGGCGCCGTCGTCAACCCGCAGCACGGAGATGGTGTATTCGGAAGGGTGCCTGCCGGACCCCGTGAGCGAGTAGGCGTTGGCGCCGTCCCCGTACTGGACCACGAGGTGGCTCCCCGGCACATAGCCGGGCAGCGCCGTCCCCGCCGGGTCGGTGAAGGTGATGCTGGTGACGGAAGCCGTCTGCACGCTGAGATCCGCCACCTCCAACAGCAGGCCGCCCTCCACCGCGGGATGAACCTTGGCCTGGAGTGCCGTCGCGGTCATGCTGCCTCCTCGGCATGGGCTGCGAATCCCAGGTAGCCGCCGATGCGCCGGGAAAAGTGGCCCGAGAAGGCCAGCGTGGTGGCGCATCCTTCACAGTCCACCTCCGAGCCAACTCCCTGAACGGTCGTGTTGGCGGTGCGGCAGTGTGCGCAGAAGACCAGCCTCCGCCCGGATTCGTTGGCCAGCAGGGTCACCTCCTCCTCCAGCAGTCCGCATGCAGCGGCCGCTGCGGCGGCCGCGGCGACGTCGGCCGGGGGACCGGCGAGTACCAGCCGGACCCCGACGCGGGCCTGTTCAAGCACGGCTATCAGGCTCGCGAGGGCTTCCCGGTCCGCGGCATCGAAACGGGCGTCATGCCCGGCCATGCCGGCGTCCCCTTCCGCCGCAGGGACCGCTGCCGTTCCGAACGTCACCCGGATGACACCGCGGAAGCCGGCTTCGGGTCCGGTGCCAGCGGCCGGTGCCATGGCGATGGGACACATCGAGGTGCCTACGGTGCGAACGAGCGGTGGCCGGTGTAGAAGCCCAGCGCATAGTCCGGGGTCTCAAATTTGACCGTGGTGCCCTTGGGGAAAAACAGCACATCGCGTTCCTTGGCGTGCGTCACGTCCCCAGTCGCCTGGTCGGTGAGGATGAACTCCCCCTGCACGACCACCTTCATTTCGTCATAGGTGTACTCGTACACCAAGGGCTCCGAGGCCTTGAGTTCGAAGAACCCGGCGCTGATGGCCGAGCCGACGGGGTTCGAGAGGGAGTCCCCGATGGCGGCGTCGCACCCGGGTTCGTTCATCGACGGCAGGCCGATGTAGCCGCCTTCAACTTTGTGGATGGCGCCGGCCGTGCTGAGTGTGCCTGTCAAGGTTTCCATGGTTTCTCCTCAAATAGTGTAGTGAAACCATGATTCATCACAGTGAACGGCCGCGGGTTTCGGAAGAGTTAACTCCCCGTTCCAATCCCGGGTCGGCCGCGTCATCCGGATTTAACATCGGGTGTCGCTTGGGACGGCTGCCGGGTGCTGCCCGGTCCCCGCTTAGTAAACGGAGCCCTCGAGAAGTTCCGATAGCCTGCCGGCAGCGCGCCGCAGCTCCGGCACGGCGGCTTTGAGGGCGGGCTCGGTGGCCGTTTCCACCGGGCTGGTCAAAGCGATCGATTCGCTGGGGCGGCCGGACCGGTTGGGTACCGCGACGGCGACTGACAGCACGCCGGTAGCCCGTTCGTCTGCGGAAAAGGAAAAGTCGGTGCCTGCCTCGGGGAGCCGGGCGCGGAGCCCCTCGACCGTGAACGTGCCGTCCTCGTGGCCTGCCGCAATGGCCGCCCCCACGGCCTGCTGCAGTTCCTCGGCCGACGCCGAGGCAAGGAGTATCTTGCCCGCCGCCCCGACCGTGAGCGGGAGGCGTTTGCCCAGGGGCAGGTCGTAGCGGAGGGGGGCTTCACCGTCGACTCGCGCAACGAGGATTCGCTCAAAACCAAGCCGCGTGTAGAGCGATGCGGTCAGTCCGGTTTGGGAGGCCACCTGCTGCAGGACCGGGCGGGAGGCGACCACGAGCGGATCGTTCTCGAGATAGCTCCGTGCTGCCGGGAGGACGGCCGGCCCGATCCGGTAGGACTTGTCGGTCTGGCTGACCATGCCGAAATCCTGAAGGACGCGCAGGATCCGCAGTGTGGTGGGCAGGCTCATCCCGCAAGTCCTGGCCAGGTCGCTCAGGCGCTGGGGCCGCTCCGCGCGCTGCAGTTCAGCGAAGACCTCCAGCGCCCTGGAGAGGGAACGCATGTTCCCGGCCTTCGCCCCGCCCTCTTCGGCAGAGCCGGCCGAGTGTGTGGAAGTCACCGTCATCCTTTCATTCTATGTAAGTTCCTTGCGCTTGACATGCTTTGTGTCGCCTGTCACTATTTCTTCAGACGAAACATTCTTTCATTCTATGAAATGAATGATCACGGAACGTAAGAAGGAAACGATGACAACGGAGTCACTACTGACCAAACCCGGGCGCGCCGTGCGCGTCGCTCCGTCGGTGCTCACGGGCATCGGCGCGTTCGCCGCCGTCGGCGTGTATGTCCTTGTCAGCTCGGTCGGCCTCGGCCTCTGGACGTCGCTGGGCCCCGGCCCCGGCCTGTTCCCGTTCGCCATGGGGGGAGTGCTGGTGGCGATGTCAGCTGTCTGGCTGATCCAGGAGTTGCGCCAGCCGAGCGGGAAGGCTGAGGGGATCGACCGGGGCGTGGTGATCGCCGTTGTGGTCAGCCTTGTTCTCCTGGCGTCCCTCATGGACCTGCTGGGCTTTCAGCTAAGCATGTTCCTGTTCCTGCTGTACCACCTGAAACTGCGCGGCCGCCGGACCTGGGTGTCGTCGCTGATCATCGCCCTCGCCGGAAGCGTCGGCGCGTTCTATGCCTTCAATTACGGCCTGAACGTCGCCCTTCCCGTTTCGGCCTTCACACCGCTGAACCTGATCGGACTCTAGACGTGGATACCCTCAACGAACTTCTCGGCGGCTTCGCGGCCGCCATGACCTGGCAGAATCTGCTCTTTGCCTTCCTGGGCTGCCTGCTGGGCACCATCATCGGCGTCCTGCCCGGCATCGGACCCGTTGCCGGCGTCGCGCTACTCATACCCCTCACGCTGAACCTGGATTCGACCGGCGCGATCATCATGCTGTGCGCCATCTTCTACGGCACCGCGTACGGGGGAACCATCACCAGTGTCCTGCTGAACACGCCCGGTGAAGCTGCCTCAGCGATCACCACCATCGACGGCTACGCGATGACGAAGCTGGGCAAGGCCGGGGCTGCCCTGACCATCGCCGCCGTGGGATCCTTCGTCGGCGGAACCATCGCGACCATCGGCCTGGTGGCCGCCGCCAAGCCGCTGGGGGAACTGGGCCTGCTCGTCGGGCCGCCGGAATTCTTCGCCCTGATGGTGGTCGGCATCTCCCTGCTGGTCGCGCTCGCCGGCAAGTCGATGGTCAAAGCGGTCATCTCCGGTGCCCTGGGCCTGCTGATCGCCATGGTCGGGATCGACCCGGTGGCGGGCGCCCCCCGGTTTACGTTCGGCATGGACAGGCTCCTGGACGGCGTCAGCTTCGTTGCTGTGATCGTGGGTGTCTTCGGGCTCTCGGAACTCCTGTCCTACCGCAAGGACTCGCAGGCCCCCGCGGTGCATGCACCGAACCTGCGTTCATTGCTCCCGACCGGCAGGGAATGGCGCCGAAGCGCACCGGCCATGGCCCGCGGCACGGGCATCGGCTTCGGGCTGGGACTCATCCCGGGCATGACGGGCTCAGTGTCATCCCTGCTGGCCTACGGCGCCGAAAAGAAGTTCTCCCGCCACCGCAACGAGCTGGGCAAGGGCGCCATTGAAGGTGTCGCCGGCCCCGAAACAGCAAACAACGCCCACGCGAACGCCGCATTGATCCCGCTGTTCACCCTGGGCATCCCTGCGTCACCGACGATCGCCGTGCTGATGGGGGCCTTCCTCCAGCAAGGGCTCACACCGGGCCCGACCCTCTTCAGCGAACATTCCGAAATTGCCTGGGCGATCATCGCGAGCCTCTTCATCGGAAACCTCCTGCTGCTCCTGCTCAACGTGCCGCTGGTGGGACTGTGGACGTCCATCCTCCGGGTACCGTCATCGATCCTGACCGCCCTCATCCTGCTCTTTATGGTTATCGGCGCCTACACCATCAACTTCAGCGTCTTCGATGTTTTCGTGATGATCGGCTTCGGCCTTCTCGGTCTCGCCCTGCGGCACCTGGATATCCCGCTGGCCCCCATGGTGCTGACCCTTGTGCTCGGCCCCCTCATGGAGCGCTCACTGCGGGAGTCCCTGGAAATTTCCCAGGGCGACTTCGGCATCTTCGTCAACCGCCCCATCGCCGTGGTCCTGATCGGCCTCGGCCTCCTGATCGTCTTCAGCCCCCTGCTCAAGCTCCGCAAACCCAAGGCCCTGAACGAAGACCCCGAAACCTAAACCGCCTCATTCCCCTGTCCGACCACCAACCACCCCCTAGCCCCTACATCTCTTCAAAGGAGAAGACCTTGTCACGCACAAAAATCACCGCAGCCTTCGCCGCAGCAGCCCTTATCGCCCTCACCGGCTGCGGCGCCAATGCCGGCGCTGCCACCGGCGCCGGGGATGACTTCCCGAAAAAGGGCAAGTCCATCGACCTGATCGTGGCCTTCTCCTCCGGCGGGGCCGTGGACACCGCAGCCCGCCTCGTCCAGCCGATCCTGGAGAAGGAACTCGGCACCAACGTCGAGGTCATCAACAAGCCGGGTGCCGGCGGACAGATCGGCTACACCCAGCTGACCAGCGCCAAGCCGGACGGATACACGATCGGTGCAACCGGCTCCCCGTCAGTGGTTGTTTCACCCCTGGATCCGGCCCGCGGCGCCAAGTACACGCGGGACAGCTTCCAGCCCCTCGGACGCCAGGTCATTGACCCCGCCGTCATCGCCGTCCAGCCTGACAGCCCGTACAAGACGCTGAAGGAACTCCTCGACGCCGCCAAGGCCAAGCCGAAATCCATGACCGCGAGCACCACCGGCCTGCAGACCGGCGAACACTTCGCCCTGGCCCAGATCCAGGAAACCACCGGTTCTGAGTTCGCCCCGGTGCACTTCTCCGAAGGCGCCTCCCAGGCCACCACCGCATTCCTCGGCAAGCACGTGGACGTCCTGGTCGCCAACGTCAGCGACGTCAACGACCTGACCAAGCAGGGTAAGGCCCGTGTGCTGGGCGTCATGACCGCAGAGCGCTCACCTGCCCTGCCGGATGTTCCCGCGTTCAAGGAATCCGGCTACGACGTGGAAGCCGGCACCGCGCGCGGCTACTCCGCCCCTGCCGGGCTGCCCGACGCAGTTGCCAAGAAGATCGAAGCTGCCCTCCAGAAGGCCATCGAGGACCCCGCCGTTGTCCAGAAGATGAAGGACCTCGGCCTGCAGACCAGCTACCTCAACGGTACGGACTACCAGACGTTCTGGGCAGGGCAGGAGGAGGACTTCAAGAAGGTCCTCCCGCTGGTCCAGAAAAAAGACTGATCCTCCAACACCCGCCACTCACGGAAGACACCATCATGACAATCCCCGTCCTTGAGGACATCGACGCAGACTTCCCCCGCCCCGAACGAAACGTGCTCGATCGCCTCGCCAAACTTCCCGCCGCCAACATAGGCGACGCCATGGACCGCCTGGGAATCGCTGACTCCGCCATCCAGGCTGTCTGGACCGGCGCCCGCCTCGCCGGACCCGCCTTTACCGTCTGGACCCGCCCCGGAGACAACCAGGGGATCCACCGCGCCCTTCAGCTCGCCCGCCCGGGGGACGTCATCGTTGTCAGCGGCGGCGGGGATGAATCCCGCGCCCTGCTGGGTGAACTCATCGGCGAACGCGCCATCAACCTTGGCATCGCCGGCTTCGCCCTGGACGGGGCCGCCCGTGACGCCGAAGCCCTCTGCGAGATCGGCATGCCCGTCTTCGCCCGCGCCATCACGCCGGCAGGCCCGTACAAGAACGGCCCTTCCCGCCTGGGTACCCCTATTTCCTTCGGCGGCGTCCCGGTCCTGCCGGGGGACATCATCATCGGTGACTCCGACGGCGTCGTGGTCATCCCCAGGGAACAGGCAGCAGCGGTGGCCGACGCCGCCGAAGCCGTCTTCGCCGACGAAACCAGCCGCCGTGCCGCGATCATCGCAGACCGGCACTAGGCCGAGCGCAACTACACGAAAGGCAGAACTCAAATGACAGCGTGCACCGTCATCGGCCTCGGTGAGGCAGGAGCCACCTACGCGGCCGCCCTCGTCGCCGCCGGCCACAGCGTGACAGGATTCGATCCCGTCGCGCCATCCACCCCGGCCGGCGTGGCCCGGGCCGCAACGGCGGCAGAAGCCTGCGCCGGCGCGGAGATCGTCCTCGTCCTCACGGGAGCGGCCGCCGCGCGCAGCGTCGCCCGGGAATGCCTGCCGGCCATGCCGGCCGGCAGCTGCTACGCGGACTTCACCTCCTCCTCGCCACGAGTCATGAGGGAACTGGGGGAGCTGGCCGGCGGAGCACTTTTCGCGGACGTCGCCATTCTCGGACCCGTTCCCGCCCAGGGGGTGAAGACGCCCTTGATGGTGAGCGGGCCCGGGTCCCGGGCCGTTGCCGATCTGTTGGCCCCGCTCGGTGCCGGGATCGAAATCGCCGAGGGCGAGCCCGGCGCGGCCATGGCCCATAAGCTCCTTCGCAGTGTCCTGATGAAGGGACTGGCGTCCGTGGTTGTCGAGGCCGTCACCGCGGGCAGGGCGGCCGGGCTCGAAGAGTGGATCCGGGCGCAGATCGCAGGGCAACTCGCGGGCGACGGACAGGCGGTCATCGACAGGTTCCTCACGGGCACGGCCAAACACGCGTTGCGCCGCTCCAAGGAAATGCAGGACACTGCGGACTACCTGTCGGACCTTGGGGTTCCGGCAGAGATGACCACGGCCTCATCCGGCGCCTTGACACGCATGGCCCAGGAACCGGCACCGGCCTTGCGCTGATCCGGGCATCAGGAAGAATCAGAGACAAGAAGCAACGATGCATTACCGAGCAAGAAATTCCCCGTCAGGAGCGGCAGCATGATCGGCATATGGGCCCTTGGCGCCTACCTGGCCGTCATCCTGCTCTGGACCACCCTGGTCAAGCGCAGCGTCGGGGAGGCCATGATCCTGGGATTCCTGGCGGTACTCCCGTTCACGGGGGCTGCCGGGGCGCAGATCGGCTGGTCCTCCTTGTACTCGGCGGTGACGGATGAAATCGTCTACGCCACCATGGCATTCGTTTTCATGGGGTATCTCCTGGACAAGACCGGGGTGCTGGACAAGCTCATCGACCTGCTGAACTCCCTGATCGGCGGCGTTAAGGGAGGCCCCGCCTGGGTGTCCACCGTGGCGTCCGCCGGCCTCGGCGGGGTGGTCCACAACCAGGCCGCCATCGCCGCGACCGTGGGTTCCGTGACCATCCCCTGGATGGAGAAGTCCCGGCTCGACAAGCCCTCGGCCGCGACGCTCGTGGCCGGCAACGCGGGCATGGGGATCACCTTCCCGTTCAGCGCCTCCATGTTCGTCCTCGTCGGGTCCGCCACCGTCGGGCCCCTGCTGAACGTCAACGAACTCGTCCTGCCGCTGCTGATCGGGGGGCTGTGGTGCTTCCTGCACCGGCTGATCGTCACCTGGCTGCTGATCCGCAAGAGCGGGATGGCCCCCCTTGACGCCGCACACCGCCTGCCCGTCCGGACGGCGTTCAGCCGCGGTTGGACGACGATGCTGCTGTTCGTCGTCGTGGCCATCCCGCTGGTCATCACCTCAGGCGCCATCGCCTCGGCGCTGTCGGACTGGACCGGCGGGGACGTCACCAAGTCCGTCAGCGTCGTCGTCTGGATCCCGGTGGTCCTCATCATCACCGGTGCACTGCTGGGCAGGAAGCAGCTGCCCGCCGGCAGGCAGGCCTGGTGGGCCCTGCTGCAGAACTCCGCCCCGAGATTCGGCGTTGTCGGTGTCACGGTGGTCTTCGCCTTTGCCGGGGCAAACGCCCTCGCCGCCACCGGACTGCCCAAGCAGATGACCGCGCTGCTCAGCGAGATGAACCTGCCGCTGTGGCTGCTGGCCATCCTGATCGGACTGATCGTCATCGCCGTCGCCGCGCCCCTCTCCGCAACAGCCACGATGGCTGCCGTGGGAACGGTGGGCGTCGCGACACTCGTTGCCGCCGGGGTTCCGGCGACCACCGCGGCCGTCGCCGTACTGGTTTTCTCATCCTGCGAAGCAGCCGTCCCGCCCGGAGGCGCGCCCCTGTATGTCGCCTGCGGCATCGCCGACGTGGACCCGATAAGGACTTTCGCCCGACTGCTCACCCACTACGCGCTGCCGCTGCTGGGCATCGGCGTGCTGATCATCCTCGGCGTCCTGCCGATCTAAAGGAAACACGACCCATGCACCAGATCAGAAGGACCACCGAAGTCATCTTCGTCCTCACCCTTGCGGCACTCCTTGTCGGGGGAGTGGTATTCGTGGCCGGCCAAGCCATCGCCCTGATCGCCGGCCAAGGCGAATGGCTGAAACTCCTCAACGAAGCGATCAAGACCCCGATGTGCGTCGCAGCCTCCGTCTGCGCCGTCGCCGGATTCCTCCTGAGCTACAAGCGACACCAGAAGCAGGGGCAGACTCCGCAGGAGGCAACAACGCGATGAAAGGGACAACGGACGCCGTGCCTTACCCGACTTTCGACGAACTGCTCGAACGAACGGGCAACCCCGCCGGCACATCGTGGGGACTGTTCCCTGAGCCCGAGCGCGGAACGCCCTCGTTCATCACGCAGGACATTGTCCTGGAAGCCCGGAACTCCATCAGGACCGGGACGGTTTTTGGCCTGGACTACCCGGCGGACGCCTTCGATCCCGGAATGTCACTCAAACGCAGCGCCCCGCGCCACACGATCTACTCCTCCCATCCGGCCCACCGCGACGACTATCTGGACGGGTACTACCTCCAGGGCTCGACGCAGATCGACGGGCTCCGGCACCGCAGGGCGGATGACGTGGGTTTCTACAATGGGACCGCTGATGACCGGATCAGGGAAGGCACTCCGGACCTCGGCATCCAGGCGTGGGCAGACCGGCCTATCGTCGGCAGGGGAGTGCTCGTGGACCTCGACGGCTACCGCGCGAGGCAAGGCAGCCCCATCGACCATGCAGGCGGTGAGCCCCTGGGCCTCGAACTGATCCAGGCTGCCGTCCAGGCCCAGTCCCTCAGCCTCCGCCCGGGCGACATCCTCATGCTCCACACCGGCTGGTGCGAGTGGTTCCTGGCACTGCCCCCGGAGGACAAGCGGCGGATCCGTGACAGCAGGCGGGCCAGCGGCGTCGAACAGTCCCGGGACTTCGTTGCGTGGGCCTGGGACAACCGCATCGCGTTGCTGGCCGCCGACAACTTCGCCCTCGAATGCCTGCCACCCGTGGCCACCAGCCCGTTCCTTCATTCCGCCCCGAATGACCACGGCATGATGCACCAGCAGCTGCTCGCCAAACTCGGCATGCCCCTGGGTGAACTGTGGCGGCTCGGACCCCTGAGCCGGCACCTGAAAACCACCGGGAACTGGGATGCCTTCGTCAGCATCAAACCGCTCAACATCACCGGAGGAACCGGTTCGCCCGCCAACGCCACGGCGGTGGCGTAACTCGTCCTCAGGCGGAAAATTTAAACCACAAAGCCAGCGGACGACGGCGGGAATTCCCGCCGTCGTCCGCTGGCTTTTGTTGTGCTTGGTTTTCCTAGACTGCGGCGCCCTGGGCGGAGCTGCGGTTCAGGCTGACCGTGAAAGTGTTCGGTCCGCTGAGGGTGACGGCAACATCGTTCCGGTGGGCGTTGGCCTTCGTGGAAATGTCGTGCACCAGGGCGTCCAGCGTGTGATCGATAGCTGAGCGGTCCCAGATCTTAAGGGTTACGGAGTGATTGGTTTCGAACGTCATTATTCGGTGCCTCATTCATCAATTGGGTCATGGGCTTCGCATCGGCGCGGAGCCCGGGACGGGACAATCCATGAACGCTCAGAGGCCTTGCGCAGCTCGGCGAGCTCACTGGTTTGGCCTCGTTGCGTCCACCAGGTTGGGTCGTTCGTTGCCGCTGCATTCACTGCGCCGAAGCGCCAAATCAGGGCTGGTGCGGTTGTGAAATCGTGTTCTCAACCGTCCTTTCCATGATGCACAGAGGGGCGGTGACGTCTCAAGCCAATAGGCCGTTCATTGCGCGTGAGACTCATCACAGGGGTACCGGCGATGCTGCAGGAGCCCGGATCCCTTGACAAGTGTACGGCGTACACCTATGGTCATTCGCAAGAGGTGTACACCGTACACCGGCCAGCGAAGGACCCGCCATGAGCACCAACACCACCAGCCCTCCTGCCGCCTCCGTCCGGCGTACCCGGCCCCAGTGGCCCGTCCCTGCAGGCCTGCTGCTGCTCAGCCTCATTCCGGTGATTTTCGGTGCCCTCCGGCTGACCGAGCTGACGTCCGGGGCAGCTGTCACGCCACAGAACGCGCGGTTCTTCGCCTCTCCCGTCCCGGTGGTGGCGCATATTGTCAGCGTTACGGTTTACTCCCTGCTCGGGGCATTCCAGTTTGTCCCCTCGCTGCGGGGCCGGCGCGGCTGGCACCGCATCGCCGGGCGCATCCTCATCCCGGCAGGCCTGCTCGCAGCGATTTCGGGGCTGTGGATGTCCGTGTTCTATCCACTTCCGGACGGCTATGCCGATGTGCCGCTACGGCTGTTCTTCGGCTCGGCCATGCTGGTGAGCATCGTCCTGGGGCTCGATGCGATCAGGCGCCGGGACTTCGTGCGGCACGGCGCCTGGATGACGCGGGCCTTCGCGATCGGCGTGGGCGCGGGGACCCAGGCGCTGGTGGGCATTCCCTGGCTGCTCCTGATCGGCCCCACCGATGTGCCCACCCGCGTGGTGCTCCTGGGTGCGGGCTGGGTGATCAACGTGGCGGTGGCCGAGTACGTCATCCGTCGCCGAGCAGGGAAGGCGCCCCGCCGACCAGTCAGTAAGCCTTCACCCGCTGTTCCACGATGAGGTGGATGAGCGCAAACCTTCCCCCCCGGTCGATGGCCTGGAACGCGGCGTCGAGGGCGTCCGGCACGTCCCTGTCCCGGGTGACTGTGATGCCGAACCCGCCAAATGCCCTGGCCATGAGGCCGAAGTCGGGGTTCTTCAGCTGAGTCCCCGAAATCCGGGACGGGTAGTGCCGTTCCTGGTGGGTGCGGATGGTTCCGTACTCCTGGTTGTCCATCACGATGATCAGTGGCGTGGCCCCGTACTGGGCTGCAGTGGCCAGCTCCTGACCGTTCATCAGGAACTCCCCGTCGCCGGCGATGGTTACCACGCGGCGCTGCGGACTGGCCAGCGAGGCGGCGATGGCCGACGGGATGGAGTAGCCCATGGAGCCGTTCCTGGCGCTGATCATGGAGGCGTAACGGCGCGTGGGGAAGTACCGGTGTGCCCAGTTGGTGTGCTCGCCTGCTCCGAACGTCACGATGGCATCCTCAGGCAGCCGCGGGACGAGGTTGGCCATCAGGGTGTCCATCCTGGCGGGCCCTGCCGCCGGCTCGGCCGGCGGCAGGGCGGCAAAGGACGTCTGTTCGGCACGCATCCTGGCGGTCCAGGCCTTCCACTCGTCTTTCACGGCGAGGTCGATGCCCAGCAGGTCGCGGACGAAGGCATCCGGTTTGGCCACAATCTGCCGTGAGACGGGGCCTGAACGGCCGCGCAGCGAGGGGTCGATTGTCACCAGGAAGTTCTGCTTGTTCCAGTCCTGGCGGCAGACAAATCCGTCGGTAATCACGTCCCCAGGGACCGTCCCGACGAAGACGAGCAGGTCGGTTTCCTGCAGGAGGTCGTACGTGGGGCGGGGGCGTCCGTAGCCGATCGGGCCCACGTAGGACGGCGAATCAAAGGACACCGTACCCTGCGTACGCCATTCCGCGGCGGCCGGGATGTGGTGCTTTTCGAGCCAGCCGGTGAGCAGGCCGGCCGCTTCCTGGGTCCAGTCGTTGCCTCCGGTGACAAACAGCGGCTTCGTGGAAAGTGCAAGGGCGCCGGCGAGTGCTCCGGCGTCGGTGGTGCTCATGCCGCCCGCGGCCACGGGGATCCTCGGGTGAAGCACCGGATCAACCTGCTGCCGGATGATGTCTTCCGGCAGGCCCACCACAACGGGCCCTGGCCGCCCGCTCATGGCCGCGAACATGGCTTCCGCGACGATCTCGGACGCCCGCTCGGCATGGTCAAGCACCATAACCCGCTTGGCTCCGGTGTCGAACCAGGCCTTGATGTCGAATTCCTGAAATGCCTCGCGGTCCCGGTGCGCAAAGGGGATGAGCCCGACAAAGAGCAGCATGGGTGTGGAATCCTGCCAGGCCGTGTGCAGGCCGACGTGGGCGTTGGCCCCACCGGGTCCGCGCGTCACCATTGCGACGCCCGGGCGCTGGTTCATCTTGCCGTCGGCTTCGGCCATATACGCGGCGCCGCCTTCGTGCCGGCAGACCACAGTGTCGATCTTGGAGTCGTGCAGCCCGTCCAGCACGTCCAGGAAGCTTTCGCCGGGAACAACGTAGGTGCGCTCCACTCCGTGGGCCACGAGGGAGTCAACAATCACGTGCCCGGCGGACCTCGCGGTAGTACCGCCGGTCGGGCTGCCGCCGGGGTTCAGTGCTCCGGGGTCAGCCGCGGAGGCTGGCTGGGCTGCGATCTGATTGATGGTGTCGCTGTCGAACGACTGAGTGTCGGTTGCGGTCATGGTGGATGCGGACTCCGTTGTCATCACTACTTGTCTTCTTGGACTGGGCGTTGGGTTACGTCTCTTGGGTGGAGGCGCCGGCGGCACCTAGTCGGTTTCCGGTCCGGTGCAGAAGTAGCAGCCGTCCTCGCAGCTGTCAGTCGTCTGGGTTTCCGTTGGCGTCCCGTGGGGTTGCGGGCTCAGCAGGTTTTGGCTGTTCATGGCGGGCTTTCGTCGGTTGTTGGTGGGGTCTGGGGCTGGCGAGCCGGGGGCGGTCGCGGGACTAGTTACCTGATGGGAGTCGGGTTGGCCACCACGGGCGCGGCGCCGGTGTAGCCCTCGCGTGCCTCGGCGATTTCGTGGATCCGTTTGCGGCAGGCGTACCAACCGGCGACCATAAGGGCGCAGGCGATGAGGGTGACCAGGAGGGTGAGCGGGGAGTCGATGAAGACCATCACCAGGACGCCGGCGAGGAACAGGAGTGAGAGGTAGCCGGTGTAGGGAGCGCCGAACATCCGGAAGGACGGGCGATTTAGCCAGCCCCTGTCTGCCCAGCGTTTGAGCTGCATCTGGCAGAGGACGATGGTGGCCCAGGTGACGACGATGCCCACGGAGGCGACATTGAGAACGATCTCGAAGGCCTGGGAAGGGACGAGGTAGTTCAGCGGGACGCCGAGGAGGGAGACGCCGGCGGTGATGGCGATGCCGCCGTAGGGTACGCCGGCTTTGTTCATCCGCTGGGCAAATTTGGGGGCGGAGCCGGCCACGGACATGGAGCGAAGGATGCGGCCGGTGGAGTAGAGGCCGGCGTTGAGTGAGGACAGAGCGGCGGTGAGGACCACGAGGTTCATGATGACGTCTACGCCCTGGATGCCGATGGATCCGAAGAAGGTCACGAAGGGGCTGACGCCCTTTTCGTAAGAGGTGTAGGGCAGCAGCAGGGCCAGGAGGATGACTGAGCCGACATAGAACACGGCGATGCGGAAGACCACGGAGTTGATGGCCTTCGGCATGATCTTTTCGGGGCTTTCGGTTTCGCCGGCGGCCGTCCCGACCAACTCAATCGAGGCGTAGGCGAACAATACGCCCTGCATGAGGATGATCATGGGCAGGATGCCGTTGGGGAAGATTCCGCCGTTGTCGTTGATAAGGCTGAAACCGACGGCCTGGCCGTCCGCAGGGGTGCCGAAGATGACGAAGTAGGTGCCGATGAGCAGGAATGCGACGAGGGCGGCGACCTTGATGATGGCGAACCAGAATTCCATCTCGCCAAAGACCTTGACCGAGACGAGGTTCAGGCACAGCACGACGATGAGGGCGATCAGGGCCCAGGCCCATTGCGGTACGGCTCCCATCCAGGGGATGTAGTGGCCGAAGAAGTTCATGTAGAGCGCTGCGGCGGTGATGTCCACGATGGTGGTGGTTGCCCAGTTGATCCAGTAGAACCAGCCCGAGATAAAGGCTGCCTTCTCGCCGAAGAACTCACGGGCGTAGGAGACAAAGGAGCCCGACGACGGGCGGTGCAGCACCAGTTCGCCCAGCGCGCGGAGGATCAGGAAGGCGAAGAAGCCGCAGACGGCGTAGGCGATGACCAGGGACGGACCTGCGGCATTCAGCCGGCCGCCGGCACCGAGGAACAGGCCGGTACCGATTGCGCCGCCGATTGCGATCATCTGGATCTGCCGCGGCTTCAGGCTCTTGTGGTAGCCCTTGTCCTCCGCGTGAAGGAGTCTCTCGGAGGCATGCGCGTGGCCGCTGTCGGCCTCGTACTGGCCAACCTCGTCATTGGGGTTGTTGGGCATGGGTGATCCTTTCGACCGGTTGAAGATCTAACTGGGGGTGGAACGGAAAAGTGCGGGACCGGATCAGAAAACGGACCATCCGGTGCGGTCGGACAGGTCAGCGAGGGCCGCCGAGCCCGCCAGGGAATTTCCCTTGGAGTCCAGCCGCGGGCTCCAGACGCAGATAGCGCATTCGCCAGGGACGATTACCAGGATTCCGCCGCCCACACCGCTCTTACCGGGAAGGCCGACGCGGTAGGCGAACTCACCGGCGGCATCGTACATGCCGCACGTGAGCATGATGGATCCGATGCGCTTGGCCTCGCTCCGGGAGACGACGGGGCCGTTTGTTCCGTGCCCGCCGCGGGCAAGGAACAGCCCGGCCTTCGCCATCTCGACGCAATTCATCATGATGGAGCACTGCCTGACGTAGTTCTCCACCACGGCCTCGGGGGGCCGGTGCAGGTTGCCGAAGGTCTTCAGGAAGTGGGCTAGCGCCAGGTTGCGGCTGCTGTTGGCGAGCTCGTTCCCTGCGGCGAGCTCATCGATGAACGGTCCCTGCCCACTGTGCTGCCCCACCTGGCGGCGGAGGAACTGCAGGACATGACCCGCAGCGTCGGGGAACCTTTCCATCAGGTGGTCGGTCACCACGAGGGCGCCGGAATTGATGAACGGGTTCCGGGGGATTCCGTGCTCCACTTCAAGCTGCACCAGGGAGTTGAACGAGGTACCCGACGGTTCGCGGAGCACCCGGGACCACAGCCTGCCGGGGTCGTTGGCGCTGAGGGCCATGGCCAGGGTGAAAACCTTGGAGATGCTCTGGATCGAGAAGGGCAGGTCGGCGTCGCCGGCGCTGAACACGTCCCCGGAGGTTGTGGCCACCGCGATTCCGAAGCGGTCGAACGGCGGCGATGACAGGTGGGGGATGCTGGCGGGCACCGAGCCGGCTTCACTCCGGGGCCGGTGGCTGCGGACAATGTCAGCCAGGACCAGGCCAAGAGGCGGTGAATCGAGTGCTGTCATCATTTCTTGCCCAGGTGCTCCTTATTATGCGTGGCGGCCCACTCCTGGAGGTGGAGCAGGGCGACCAATGAATCTCGAGGATTGCTGAAGTTGAGGCCGGTGACCCGGCTGATCTTGCTGATCCTGTAGTAGACGGTGTTCTTGTGCATCCTCATCCGCTGGGCGCATTCGGCCACGTCCAGCGATGCCTCGAAATACGCCCGCAGCGTTTCGGCCAGTTCGCCATCGTCGCGAAGGAGGGTCCAGAGGCTGCGATGGCGGAAGTCCGAGGCCGTGAAGTGCTGCACCGCCTCGTGGAAGAGGATGTCCACCTCGAAGTCGCCCAACGCGGCCACTGTCGCGGTCCCTGACCGCCGCATGCAGCCGAGCAGGGCCTCCGCCTTGGCGGTCACCGAATGAATCGACAGGAGGTCGGGGGCGATCGGCCCCACTGCCGCGAACGGACTGATGCCCAGGTGCTTCCCCGCGTCCCGGACGATGGCCTCGGCGAGGCTTCTCAGCCCGGCTTCGGCGTTGGCGGACTGAAGTCCCGGGACGATCACGGCGGTGTCGCCGTTGAACTGCCCCACGATGGCAGACGCTTTGTAGGCCGCCGCATGGATGGACGCAAGGTTGGCGAGTTCCCCGTGTTTCAGGGCTGCATCGTCTTCCTGCGCCTCAGCGGCGGACATTCCCAGCAGGATCAGTGCGGAGGGGCGGTCCGCCGGGATCTTCTCGCTATGTGCACTCGCTGCGGCTTCCGCGGGGCCGGAAAGGATCCGCGCGATCCGGTCCTCTCGCATGTGCACCGATTGCTGGTTGCGGTAGCGGATCAGCTCGGCTGACACCCGGGCGGCCGATCCGGTCAGGACATAGTCGACGTCGGCGCCGAATCCGTCCCCGGTTTCCTGCAGCCAGATGTAGCCCATGATGCGCTCGCCGGCGAACAGGGCGACGGCCACGCGCTCCCTCAGCCCGTCCTGTGGCCGGGCCGGAACCCTGACAGGCAGGCGTGTCCGGTGCAGTTCGCGGTAGGCGCCGAGGTCCTTGAGGAGGAGTTCGTATTTTCGCGGACCACGGCGGGCAAGGATCGATGCCTTGCGGAGCTCGTCGATGTCATTGGTCACTGTGGAGTAGGCCAGGACTTTGTTGGCGGCGTCCTCGATGACCACGTGGCTGGACGTCAGGCGTGCGGTGGTCTGCGCGATGGCGAACAGGTCTTCTTCCAGCAGCGTCAGCACTTCGCTCTGGTAGCTGCGCGGCATGATCCGGTCTTTGGCGATGGACAGGAGCCGGTCCCAGTCCGCGGCCGGTTCCACCAGGAGCAGGCCCGTTCCCGCTGCCCGGAGCAGCTCTTCAGCTTCCTCGAGTTCGCCCGGACTGCCCTTAACGGCAAGCACAAGGGGAGGATTTTTCAGCAGACGCCGCAGCGCCGGCAATGCGGAGCGTCCCCGAACGCCGATCAGCAGGACGAACGCGGCCACGCCGTCGGATGTTTCGTCGTCGGCGTCAACAATCACGAAGCGTTCGATCGGCGAATCTGCGCGGGACGGCCGGAGAATGAGACTGGCGAAACCCAGGGGGAGATCCGACAGGATGTCGTCCACTGTAGCTGCGGCCATGGGCTTCCTTCTGCGTTGATACCCGACCGGACGGCTCTGTCCGGTCACTCCATGCTATCCAGAGCATTTCGCGGAAAATATGGATGCCGGACTAAATCCAGCGCTGCCTTTTAGGTCCCCAAACCAAGGCGCGGTCGGCCGGGGGAGCCGGGCATGGGAATCCGGCCGGAAAGGCAAAGCGGACGACGGAAGGAGGTTCCGCCGTCGTCCGCTCTGATAGCGGCCGGCGCCGCCCAGCTAGGATTCCGACCCTGTTTTTTCTGGCTTTCCGGGCGTTGCAGGGGCGAGGGCGTAGAAGGGCGTGCACCGGCCCCTTTCACCCGGAGCAATGTTGGAACGGACGATCGAGGCGCTCTCAAGCGCGGCCAGATGGTGCCTGACTGAGTCCCGGCACGAGGCGATGCCGTTGCTGATGTCGGCTACTTTGCTTGCGCCATTGCTTGCCAGATAGTCGACGATTTGGGTCCTGATCGGTGTTCTTCTCGTCCTTTGCGCCTGCTTAGTGGTGGTTTGCACGTCCGTCGGGCTCTGGAGCTCAAAGGCAGCGGTCATGGGCTATGGCCTTTCATTTGGTGTGGAGTGGATTCGCTGGTGGAGCTTGAGTGGCCGGGCAGGGGCCGGTCAGTGCATCGAAACGCGCTCAGGCTCCGTGCTGTATTCACCGTCTTGCGTGCTGTGGGACGCGTCGGGGCGAGGGGCTTCGAGCGGGGACGCGGACCTGTCGTGCTTTTGGCCGATGACCGCGGTAGCGATGGCATTTCCCAGGATGTTGGTGGCAGTGCGTCCCATGTCCAGGAGTTGGTCGATCACCAGCAAGACGCCAATTCCGGCGGCGGGGATACCGAAACCAGGGACCACCGCAGCCACCACGACGAGCGACCCGCGGGGCACGCCGGCCATGCCTTTGCTGCTGAGCAGGAGCATCGCGGTCATCGCGATCTGCTGGCCGAGGTCCATGTCGATGCCGTAGGCGTTGATCAGGAAGACCGACGCAAAGGTCATGTACATCATGGAACCGTCCACGTTGAACGAGTAACCCAGGGGGAGCACAAAACCGGTGGTGCGCTTCGCGATGCCGAACTTGGTCAGGCCTTCAATGAGCTTGGGAAGTGCGGCCTCGCTGCTGGAGGTAGCGAACGCGATGACCATGGGTTCGCGAACGATCCGGACCAGCCGGAAGGCGGCCCGTCCGAGGAAAGCGACGGCGACGGCGATCATGATGGCCCAGAGGGCGGCCAGGGAGACATAGAAGCCGCCGATGAAGGAGGCATAGGTTGCGAAAGCATCCACGCCCTTGGAGGTGAAGGCTGCCGCGATGCCGGCGAACACCCCCACCGGGGCCGCCTTCATCACATACCCGGTGACCTTCAACATGACCCCCATCAGTTCATCGATGGCGTCAGCTATGGAGGAGCGGCCCTTCTTCCGGAGGTTGAGCAGGGCTATGCCAAAGAGAGCGCCGAAGACGAGGATCTGCAGGGGGTTGTTGGCGGTCAGCGCGGCGAAGACGCTTGTGGGGATGATGTGGGTAATGAACTCCTGGTAATCGAGGGGCTTCGTTTCCATCCCGGCATCACCACCCGGCATCAGGTGGAGCCCGTCACCGACGTTGAGGATGTGGGCCGTGATGAAACCGAAGGCGCCCACCAGGACGGAGGCGGACAGGAACCAGATCATTGAGCGTCCAAAGAGCTTGCCCACCCCTGCCGATTTCGCCGCTCCCGCGATACCGGAGACGAGAGTGGCAAAGATCAGCGGCGCAATGATCATTTTGATGAGGTTGAGGAACATGTGCGTCACGGTGTCGAGGACCGCCACAACGGATGCGCGTGTGTCCGCTGGCAGCAGCCAGTGGAACAGCAGCCCGCTGAGGATTCCGAACACGAGCGCTGCCAGAATCCACATCGTTGATTTGTTTTTCATACTCAGTCCTTGCGTAGAGGCCGGGGATATTTGGGCACGGCGGTGTGCCCCAGCTCCCTCTAAATCGGGCGGGTTAGATGGTGGGTGTCGAGTGGTTTTTCGGTTGACTACCGGCTGAGGTTGGCCAGGCGTTGCGGGCTGAGGAGCTCTTCCAGTTGCTCGGCGGTGAGCAGCCGGTGTTCGAGGACCAGTTCGGCAACACCCTTGCCGGTGGCGAGGGCTTCCTGGGCGATGGCGGTTGCGGTGGCGTAGCCAAGGTGGGGATTCAGCGCTGTGACCAGGCCGATTGACTGCTCCACCGTGAGGCGGAGGTGTTCGGTGTTGGCGGTGATGCCCCGGACGCAGCGTGCCGTGAGGGTGCGGCAGGCGGCTTCCAGGTGGGAGATGCTCTTGTGGAGGCTGTGGACGATGATGGGTTCGAAGGCGTTGAGCTGGAGTTGCCCGGCTTCGGCGGCCATGGTGATGGTGACGTCGTTGCCGATGACTTCGTAGGCCACCTGGGAGACCACTTCCGGGATTACCGGGTTGATCTTGCCGGGCATGATGGAGGAACCGGACTGCACGGCCGGGAGGTTGATTTCGCCGAAGCCGGCGCGCGGGCCGGAGGAAAGCAGCCGCAGGTCGTTGCAGATCTTGGAGAGCTTCACGGCCACGCGCTTGAGGACGCCGGACAGGTGCACGAACGCGCCGACGTCCTGGGTAGCCTCAATGAGGTCCACGGCGGTGACCAGCGGCAGGCCGGTGATGTCGGCCAGGTGCCGGCAGGCCGCCTCGGCGTAGCCGGCCGGGGCGTTCAGGCCGGTGCCGATGGC
>NZ_JMLE01000004.1 GCF_000685965.1 Arthrobacter sp. UNC362MFTsu5.1
ACTCAATCCATTCGGCGGTCTCTTCCGGATCACGATCAGGCAGCTGGTTAGTCAACCCGCTGAGGATATGGGAGGTATCTTCTCCTGCAGCCACGGCAGCCTCTTTTCATCTTTGAATGTCTGGGCTCTGAGTTTTCATATTGTGAGAAAACATTCTTGCCATTCGAGATTATGCAGGAGCGGGCAGGCGGTCAAGGTGGAGAGGCCGCGCGGCGTACCCGGATGGCCCGAAGGATGCTTGCGGACCGATTGTGACAGTGTGGCCTCCTTGACCGCGGCGTGACGCAGGTCATAAAGTTATTCCACTCCACAAAACCAATTTTCCATAATGTGGAACGAAGCTTCGGGGGCGCAGACTTCCGCCTCCAACCCATCCCTAGAACTGGAGATCCAGATGCAGACGACCCCATCAGTCGGCGTCGAAACGGCTCCTGTCCCGACAGAGTCGTCGGGACAGCCGGTCCATCACGCACAGGGCATCGAGGCCCTGTGCGAATCAGCAAGCGCCACATCCGGGCGCACCATCAGCCCCACCCTCTACAACACCGACCTTGCCCCGACGAAGCGGCAGGGCCGGCGCTGGACGAGCTACAGCATCTTCACCCTCTGGGCCAACGACGTGCACAGCCTCGGCAACTATGGCTTCGCCATCGGGCTGTTCGCGCTCGGGCTCGGCGGCTGGCAGATCCTCCTCGCCCTTGGTATCGGCGCGGTCCTGCTGTTTGCGCTGCTCAGCTTTTCCGGCTTCATGGGCGTCAAGACCGGCGTCCCGTTCCCCGTCATGAGCCGGATCAGCTTCGGCATCCGGGGCGCCCAGATCGCCAGCCTTCTGCGCGGAGCCGTGGCCGTGGCCTGGTTCGGCATCCAGACGTACCTTGCGTCAGTAGTGCTTCGCGTCATGCTTGTGGCCATGGTCCCTTCGCTCCACGAACTGGACACCAACTCCATCCTCGGCCTCTCGACGCTCGGCTGGGCCGCGTTTGCTTTCCTCTGGATCGTCCAGCTGGTCATCGTCAGCTTCGGCATGGAAATGATCCGGAAGTACGAGGCCTTCGCCGGCCCCATCATCCTGGTGACCATGGCCGCCCTCGCCATCTGGATCTTCGTGGAGGCCGGCGGCTCCATCGCCTGGGCTTCGGATAACGCCCTCGAAGGCGCGGACATGTGGCGCACCATTTTCGCCGGTGGCGCCCTCTGGGTGGCCATCTACGGAACCTTTGTGCTGAACTTCTGCGACTTCACCCGCTCGGCCGTTTCCAAGAAGGCTGTGGTGCGCGGCAACTTCTGGGGAATCCCCATCAACATGCTCCTCTTCGGCGCCATCGTGGTGGTCATGGCAGGCGGCCAGTTCAAAATCAACGGCACGGTGATCCAGAGCCCGTCGGACATTGTCCAGACCATCCCCAACACCCTGTTCCTGGTCCTGGCCTGCCTCGCGCTCCTCATCCTGACCATCGCCGTGAATCTGATGGCCAACTTCGTGGCTCCCGTCTACGCCCTGACCAACCTGTTCCCGAAGCACCTGAACTTCCGCAAAGCGGCCTGGGTCAGCGGCTCCATCGGGCTCATCATCCTGCCGTGGAACCTGTACAACAATCCGCTCGTGATCGTGTACTTCCTGGGCGGCCTCGGAGCACTGCTCGGCCCGCTGTTCGGCGTTGTGATGGCCGACTACTGGCTGCTGCGCCGCGGCCGGGTCAACGTCCCCGAGCTCTATACGGATGACCCCGCCGGAGCCTATTACTACAAGAAGGGCGTCAACCCCCGGGCAATCATTGCCCTGGTCCCGGCCGCCGCCGTCGCGCTCCTGATCGCGTTCGTTCCCGCGCTGGAGGGCGCGGCGCCGTTCGCCTGGTTCTTTGCCGCCGGCATCGCTGCAGTGGTGTACTACTTCATCGCGGACCGCTCGCAGCAACTGGAAGACGTCGACGGCGAGTCCATCGCCGTGGCGAGCACGCACTGACACCGCGGCGCGGAAAAGTTCGGCACGGAAAAGTTCAGCACGGAAAACGGAAGAGACAGACATGCGCATTCTTGTCGCAAACGTAAACACAACGCAGTCCATGACCGACTCCATTGCCGCCCAGGCGCGGTCCGTCGCGGCGCCCGGGACGGAGATCGTCGGGATCACGCCGCGGTTCGGCGCGGACTCCTGTGAGGGAAACTTCGAAAGCTACCTCGCCGCGATCGCCGTCATGGACGCCGTGGTCAATTACCCGGAGCCGTTCGACGCCGTCATCCAGGCCGGCTACGGCGAGCACGGGCGGGAGGGGCTGCAGGAGCTCCTGGACGTCCCCGTGGTCGACATCACCGAGGCTGCAGCCTCCACGGCGATGTTCCTGGGGCACAAGTATTCAGTGGTCACCACCCTTGACCGGGCGGTTCCGCTGATCGAGGACCGGCTGAAGCTGGCCGGCCTCGATGCCCGGTGCGCCTCCGTGCGGGCCAGTGGCATGGCTGTCCTCGAGCTGGAGGAGGAGCCGGAGCGGGCCGTGGAAGCGATCATCGAACAGGCCCTGGTTGCCGTCCGCGATGACAAGGCCGAGGTCATTGTCCTGGGCTGCGGCGGCATGGCCGGGCTGGACGAGGAGATCCGCCGGCGTGCCGGGGTTCCGGTGGTGGACGGCGTGGCGGCGGCCGTCACTATCGCGGAGTCCCTGGTGCGGCTGGGGTTGTCCACGTCCAAAGTCCGGACCTACGCCACCCCGCGGCCCAAGACGGTCATAGGCTGGCCCGTAACGGCAGCGGAAGTGCCTGCTGCGCGGTAGGCCGGGCCTCGGAAGCCCGGCCCTCAAACCAAGGAGCGATGAATGACTGCAACCCACAGGCCCGTTCCACCCCACCGGCCGGGGCCGGTTGCCGTCGTGACCGGAGCAGGTTCCGGGATCGGCCGGGCGGTGGCGCGGCTCATGCTGGCCGAGGGGTACCGCGTGGTGCTGGCCGGCCGCCGCGAGGCTCCGCTGCTGGAGTCCGCGGCCGGCCACCGCCAGTCCCTGACGGTGCCGTGCGACGTGACAGTGCCCGACGACGTCGAGCGCCTTTTCGCTGCGGCCCTCCAGAAGTGGGGGAGGGTGGACGTCCTGTTCAACAACGCAGGTGTGTTCGGCCCGGCCGCGTCAGTGGACGAGATCAGCGTGGCCGACTGGGACGCGGTGGTGGCGGTGAACCTCACCGGTTCGATGCTGTGCGCTGCCGCTGCGGTGCGGGCGATGAAAGCCCAGGAGCCGCAGGGCGGCCGGATCATCAACAACGGCTCCATTTCCGCGCATTCGCCGCGGCCCCGGACCGTGGCCTATGCGGTGACCAAGCACGCCATGACAGGCCTGACCAAGAGCATCGAGCTGGACGGCCGGGAATTCGGCATCACGTGCGGCCAGATCGACATCGGCAACACGGCCACGGACATCATGGGCACCATCGGCGTGGACTCCGGCGCCCTCCAGGCTGACGGCAGCCGCAGGGTGGAGCCCACGTTCCCGGTGCAGGACGCCGCACGTGCGGTGCTCCTGATGGCCGGCATGCCGCCGTCGGCCAGTGTTGGCTCGGTGGTGATTACAGCCGCCGGCATGCCGTTCATCGGCCGCGGCTGACAGCCGGGGACTCCGCTACTTTCCGCCACGGCTTCGGACATCCGCACCCCATGATCCAGGGTGCGGGTGTCCGAAGCCGTGGCTTTTTCGTGCCCGCAAAGTGCCAACTAATTCCGTATTGTGAAAACTCAATTTCCCCTTGCGGAATAATGTGAGCGGGGTTACTTTGGAAACAGACCCCGATTTCCGGGGCTGTTCCCGATTGATAGGTACAGATCAATGAAGATCCCAGATTCCGCGGCGCTGAAGGCGAGTTCGGCGCCGTCGAAGAAGAAGCCCCTGTATAGGTCGCTCTTCTTCCAAATTCTGATCGCCGTCGTGGCAGGTGTTCTTATCGGACATTTCTGGCCGGACCTCGGCTCGCAGCTGAGGCCTCTCGGTGATGGATTTATCCAGCTCATCAAGATGATCATCGCGCCGCTGATCTTCCTGGTGATCGTCACCGGCATTTCGGCCGTAGGCGACGTCAAGGCGGTCGGAAGGGTCGGAGTCAAAGCCCTTCTTTACTTCACCGCGGCCACGCTGTTCGCGCTGGTCTTCGGCCTGATCGTAGGCAACATCGTCCAGCCCGGTGCCGGGCTGAACATCGATCCGAGCACACTGTCCCAGGAGGCCCTGGACGCCAAGACCGGCCATGCCGTCCCGAAGGACGCTGCAGCCTTCATCCTGGACGTCATTCCCACCAGCGTCATCGGCGCCTTCGCGAACAACAGCCTCCTGCAGGTCCTGTTCTTCTCGGTGTTCTTCGGCGCGGCCATCGTCGTCATCGGACGCGAACGCTGCATGCCGGTCATCAGCCTCATGGAGACCGTCCTGGAACTCATCTTCAAGATCATGTCCTGGATCATGAAGGTGGCCCCGATCGGTGCCTTCGGTGCCATGGCGTTCATCATCGGCCAGTACGGACTCGACACCCTCAGCACCTACGCCTTGCTCATTGCCGCCTGCTACGGCGCGGCCATCGTCTTCATTGGCCTGCTGTTCCTCGTGGCATGGGGCTTTGCCCGCGTCCCGCTCTGGCACTTCCTGAAGTACACCCGCGAGGAGTTCCTGCTGGCGCTCGGCACCGCCTCCACCGAGGCTGTGATGCCGCGCATCATGACCAAGCTGACCAACGCCGGCTGCTCTCGCGCCACCACCGGGCTGGTGGTTCCCACCGGCTATTCGTTCAACCTCGACGGCGCCGCCATCTACCTGTCGATCTCCCTGCTCTTCCTGGCGCAGGCCTTCGGCCACCACCTGGACCTGGGCCAGCAGCTGGCCGCGCTGGGCGTCCTGCTTCTGACCTCCAAGGGCATGGCCGGAGTGCCCGGTTCCTCGTTCCTCGCGCTGTCCGCCACCGCTGCCGCCCTCGGGATCTTCCCGGTTGCCGGCGTGGCACTGCTCCTGGGTGCGGACCGCCTGATGGATTCCATGCGTGTCGTAGTCAACCTGCTGGGCAACTGCGTGGCCACGTTCGTGGTCTCCAAATGGGAGGGCCAGTTCGACCGCAGCGTTATGGTCCGTGCCTTCCGGGGCGAAATCACCAACCATGACTCCGCCATCATGCTCGGCGTCGAGGACGACTTCGAGGACCAGGAGCTTGCCCGGATCAGCGGCGGCGAAGCACCGTCCCCCAAATTCCGCGGCGGTCCCGATCCCAAGGACATCCCCGGATTCCAAATGACACGGCCCGGCGGCCACGCAGCTCCGCCGGAGCGCAGTTCGGCCGCGATTAACCACGAATAGCGGCACCTGAAAAAAGGACAGCAGCCCCGCCCCGGAACCCACCGGGGCGGGGCTGCGCGTTTTTCCCCGGCCGCCCGCGGGCCTGGCCTAGGATCAACCCATGACGGCAAACAGGGGACTTGCACTTTTCCGGTACTTCTTCGCGGCGCTGTGCCTGGCGGCACTCGTGGGACAGTTCACGTACAACGTCCAGAACATCGCCGACTACCGGCCGCTGAACTTCTTCAGCTTCTTCACGGTCGAGTCCAACATCATCGCAACGGCAACGTTCGCCATTGCCGGCTGGTACGCCTGGCAGGGACGGACCGCCCGCTGGCTGCAACTCCTGCGCGGCGCCGCCACCATGTACATGACCATCACCGGGATTACCTACAGCCTGCTGCTGAGCAACATCGAGGTGGACACCGCGGTTCCGTGGATCAACGTGGTGCTGCACTACACCATGCCCACCGTGATCGTCATCGATTGGCTCGTGGACCTGCCGCGGAAACGGATCTCCCTGAAGGAGTCCTTGATCTGGCTTGCCTTCCCGCTGGCGTACCTGGTGTACAGCCTCCTCCGCGGCCCTTTCGCGGACTGGTACCCCTACCCGTTCCTGGATCCGCGGATTGAGGGCTACGGCCACGTGGCATTCATGTCCGTGCTGATCGCGGTGCTGGCGTTTGTGCTGGCCGTGGTGATTGCGCTGTCCACGAAGCTTCAGGACACCGTCCCGCACCCGGCCGCCGAACTACCGGCCGAGGTCCGCTGAACGTCTTCCCGGAGGCTAGAGCGGGAGCAGTTCCGACAAGTCCGCCCGGAGCCCCGACGCGGACACTTTGCCCGAAGCTACTGCGTCTGCCCAGCTCAACCGGCCGGTGACCATTTCCAGCCAGGTGGCGGCGTCGCACTCGATGACGTTCGGGGGAGTGCCGCGTGTGTGCCGCGGGCCTTCCACGCACTGGGTGACGCCGAACGGCGGAACACGGACCTCCACGGAATTGCCGGGCGCTCTGGCGGTGACCTCTTCGAGCGTGTAGCGCACCGCCGTCGCGGTCACCGCACGCGGAACGCCCGACGCCGGGACGCCGGCTGCCAGCCAGGCGGCCAGGGCGGCGCGGCCTTCGTCGATATCAATGCGTCGTCGTGAAACGGCCATGTCAGTCCAACAGGGCCGAGACGGCGTGGCCCAGCCGGATCTTGCCTACGGGCCGGCCGCCGCCGAGCACGGGTTCCACCACTTTTTCCAGGACGCTGGAGACGCCCGGGATGTCCACGGCGCCGGAGGCTGCCAGCAGCGTGAGCCCCACCAGGGTGGTGGCGCGCAGGTTTCCGTCCAGGACCTTGATGGCCACGGAGACGCCTGTGGTGGTGGCCATGGCCAGTACGCCTTCGGCGCCGATCTTGGCGATGATCTCCAGTTCGTCCATCACGATGGTGTTGGGCTCGCCCTTGCCCTGTACTGCCCACGGGTAGTCGAGCATGGAGGTGGCAATGGTGGCGGCGCGGGCATTGGAGTTTTTGTCCCCGGGAGCCTTGGCCAGCCGGGAGTAGGCCCGGGCCAGTCCGGTCAGCGAGATGGCTGCCACCGGAGCGCCGCAGCCGTCGATGCCCAGGTGGGCGATCCGCTCCTCGGAATACTCTTCGATCGCGGAGCGGACGCGCTGCTGCAGCGGATGGTTGGGCTCAAGGTAGCTGTGGGTGTCCCAGCCGTTCTCCGTGCAGGCCCACAGGAACGCCGCATGTTTTCCCGAGCAGTTGAACGCGAGCTTGGACCGGCCCTGCTCGGACCGGATCAGCCAGTGGCGGGCGTTCTCGTCCTGCGGCCAGGCGGTGGGGCACTGCAGCTGGTCTTCCTTGACGCCGGCGGCCTTGAGCATCCCCTCCACCACATCCATGTGGTCCAGCGACCCGGTGTGGCTGGCGCAGGCCAGGGCCACCTGGGCGCCGCGCAGGGGGACGCCGGCCTGCATGGCCGCGAGGGCCTGGAGCGGCTTCAGCGCCGAGCGGGCATAGATGGGGGTGGTGATGTCGCCGAGCTGCGTGACGACCGTTCCGTCGGCGGCAAGAACCACGGCTGAGCCGATGTGCCGCGATTCAACGAAACCGCTCCGTTCCACGACTGCCAGTTCGACGGCGGACTCCACTGTGAATGTGGCATGCGGATTTTCTGGCATGGCTAAAGTCTATGGTGCCGGTGCTGGAAACCCGGGAAATCCGGGCGGCGGCCCGGCTGTTGCCCGGGCCGCCAACGGGGCCACGGCCGGCTATTGCACCGTCACCATGACCGACTGCCAGCCGGACGCGCCGTCGGGCACGGGATCGGCGCGCTTGTCCGTCTGGACCTCGCCGGTGCCGTCGGTGGCGCGGGCCTTGATGTAGTGCGGTCCCGGGGTGGCATCCCACTCAAAGGACCACTGGCGCCACGTCACCACGGACGCTTCCGTGGACAGCACGGCCTCGGTCCAGGGCCCGTCGTCGATCTGGACTTCCACCTTGGTGATGCCACGGGTCTGCGCCCAGGCGGTGCCGCCGATTGCCACCTTGCCGGCCGCCACCTGGGCGAAGGACTTGGGCACCTCCACCCGGGCCATGGTCTTAATGGGGCCGCGCTCGGACCAGCCCCGGTCAGTCCAGTACGCCTTGCTGTCCGCGAAGCGGGTGACTTCGAGGTCCACCACCCACTTGGTGGCGGAAACGAAGCCGTAAAGGCCGGGGACCACCATGCGCACGGGATAGCCGTGTTCGAGCGGCAGAGGCTCGCCGTTCATGCCGATCGCCAGCATGGCGTCCCGGTCGTCCTGCAGCACTTCGAGCGGCGTCGAGGCGCTGAAGCCGTCCTCGGAGGTGGACAGAACCATGTCGGCGCCCTCCGTGGGGCGGGCCATTTTGAGGACCTCGCGGAGGGGGAAGCCCAGCCATTTGGCGTTGCCGGCGAGGTTTCCGCCGACGGGATTGGACACACAGGTGAGCGTCACGTGCGATTCGATCAGCTCGGCCTCGAGCAGGTCCTGGAAGGTGAGCGTGACTTCCTGCTCCACCAGGCCGTGCACCCGGAGCTCCCAGTCCTGGGCGTTGATCTCCGGCACGCTCAGGGCGGTGTCGATCCGGTAGAACTCGTTGTTGGGTGTGACCCACGGGGTGACACCCGGGGCGGCTGACTGCACTCCGGCCGGGACGGCGGGGGCTGCCTTGGCCGGCGACGGGAGCTGCAGGGATTCACGGGCCTGGGCGATGTTGCTGCGTGCCGCGCTGAGCAGCCGGCCGCCGGTGGCCGCGATGGCGGCCGCCGCGGCAGTGATCCCGGATGCGGCGAAGAAGGCGCGGCGCGTTGTGGCCGGGCGTTCGGTGCCCTTGGCTGCCACATCCGCGGCCTCGCCGGGCCACTGGCGCATCCGCCACAGCCGCGTCATCAGGAGGCGCAGCACCACCAGGCCGGCGGCGGTGCCGATCAGCGAGGGGATGGCGTCCAGCGGCTCCACGCTCGCGCGGGTGACCACACTGGCGACGATGACGGCGCCCATCAGCAGGACACCGGCTACGCCCAGCGCCCACTTCCGGTAGGCCACCACGCCCAGCACGCAGGCCAGCAGGAAAATGGTCAGCCCCATGCCGGCGAACAGTGCCGCCTTGTCGTTGGTGCCGAACGTGGCGATGGCAAAGTCCTTCAGCCACGGCGGCGTGAAGTCAATGAAAGTGGAGCCGAGGGCAATGATCGGCGTTGCCCGCGCCGTGAAGAACGCACCGATCAGTTCCGCAACGGAAAGTACGACGGCGGCCGCGGCCACGCCTGCCAGCGCAGCCAGCGCGGTGGGGCCCTTGAGCCAGTTCGTGAGCTTCTTCATGCCGGAGGTTCGTAGCGGCCGGCGTTAAGGATTGACCGGGGCGGGTCACGGCTTAGGAGCGGACCGGGTGCACAAAGTACCCTTGGAGACTGTGAAGGTACTCGTCATTGGCCCCGGTGGCCGCGAACACGCCATTGTCCGCTCCCTGCTTGCAGACCCCAACGTTTCGGAAGTCCACGCGGCTCCCGGCAACGCGGGCATCGGCAAACTTGTCCCCACGCATGCCATCGACGCCAACGACCCGGACGCTGTTGCCGCCCTGGCCACCAAGCTGACGGTGGACCTCGTGGTGGTCGGTCCCGAGGCGCCCCTGGCCGCCGGCGTTTCCGACGCCGTCCGCGCAGCAGGGATCCCGGTCTTCGGACCCAGCAAGGCGGCCGCCCAGCTGGAGGCATCCAAGGCCTTCGCCAAGCAGGTCATGGCCGAGGCCGGAGTGCCCACCGCCATGGCGCGGGTTGCGAGCACCGCTGAGGAAGCCGCGGACGCCCTGGACACCTTCGGCGCCCCCTACGTGGTCAAGGACGACGGCCTGGCCGCCGGCAAGGGCGTGGTGGTCACCAACAACCGGGACGAAGCCCTGGCCCACGCCCAGACCTGCTTCGACGCGGGCGGTTCCGTGGTGATTGAAGAATTCCTGGACGGCCCCGAAGTTTCCGTGTTCGTGCTGTGCGACGGCCGCAACACCGTGGCACTCTCCCCGGCGCAGGACTTCAAGCGCATCTTCGACAACGACGAAGGCCCGAACACCGGCGGCATGGGCGCCTACACCCCGCTGGAGTGGGCCCCGGAAGGCCTGGTCCAGGAAGTCATCGACCGCGTGGCCCAGCCCACGGTCAACGAGATGGCCCACCGCGGCACCCCGTTCGTCGGCGTGCTGTTCGTGGGCCTTGCGCTGACCTCGCGCGGCACCCGCGTCATCGAGTTCAACGTCCGCTTCGGCGATCCCGAAACGCAGGCCGTCCTGGCCCGGCTGAAGACCCCGCTCGGTTCGCTGCTGCTGGCAGCGGCCAAGGGCGAACTGGACAAGGCGGAAGAGCTGCGCTGGTCCAAGGACACCGCCGTCGCCGTCGTCGTCGCCTCCGAGAACTACCCGGACACCCCGCGGACCGGGGACCGCATCCGCGGACTTAAGAAGGCGGACGAGCTGGAAGGCGTGCACGTCATCCACGCGGGCACCAAGCTGGACGAGGAAGGCAAGGTGGTCTCCGCCGGCGGCCGCGTCCTTGCCGTGGTGGCGCTGGGAACCGACCTCGTGGAGGCCCGCGAACGGGCGTACGACGGCGTGGAGCTGATCCAGCTTGAAGGCGCACAATTCCGCACCGACATCGGGCGCAAGGCGGCGCGCGGCGAAATCAAGGTGGTATCCACTGCCACCGGAACGCTGCCCGTGACGAAGGCGAAGGCCTAGCATGACTGAGAATTCCCCCCTCGAGGCGGCCCCCAAAGCCGGCCTGGACACCGAAACACTGGACCTCCCGGGCTGGCGGCATGTCTACTCCGGGAAGGTCCGGGACCTCTACGTTCCCGCTGACGATTCCCTCGTGGCGCAGTTCGGCCAGGAATGCGTCCTAGTGGTGGCCAGCGACCGCATCAGCGCCTACGACCACGTGCTCTCGAGCGAAATCCCGGACAAGGGCCGGATCCTCACCCAGCTGAGCCTGTGGTGGTTCGACCAGCTGGACGTGGAACACCACGTCCTGGCCTCCACCGTGGAGGACGGCGTCCCGGCAGCAGTCGAGGGCCGCGCCATGATCTGCAAGAAGCTGGACATGTTCCCGGTGGAATGCATCGCCCGCGGCTACCTCACCGGTTCCGGGCTGCTGGAATACCGGCAGTCCCGCACCGTCTGCAGCATTCCGCTGCCGGAGGGCCTGGTGGACGGTTCCCGCCTTGACGAAGCCATCTTCACGCCTTCAGCCAAGGCAGAGGTGGGGGAGCACGACGAAAACATCACGTATGACGCCGTGGTGGGCCTCGTGGGCGAGGATGTCGCCGCGCGCCTCCGTGAACTGACCCTGGAGATCTACACCAAAGCCGAGGAAATCGCCCGGAAGCGCGGCATCATCCTTGCCGACACGAAGGTGGAGTTCGGCTTCGACGTGGCCACGGGCGTCATCACCCTGGGCGATGAGGTCCTCACCCCGGACTCTTCACGGTTCTGGGACGCGGCCACCTATGAGCCGGGCAAAGCCCAGCCGTCCTATGACAAGCAGTATGTCCGTGACTGGCTGACGTCCGCCGAGTCCGGCTGGGACCGGGCTTCGGACGTCCCGCCGCCTGCACTGCCGGCGGACGTGGTGAGCCGTACGCGCGGCCGCTACGTTGAAGCGTACGAAAAGCTCACCGGACGGACGTTCGCCTAGCTGGCTTCTGCCGCGGCCTTGGCCGCGGCAGCGCGCCGCTGGGCGAGTTTGATTTCAAGCACGGCGTCCATGGCCTGCTGGACACGGTCTGAAGCGCCGGCGGCACTGAATTCCTGCTGGGCTTCCTCGAGCAGCACCAGGGCTTCATCCGATTCCCCGGCGGCCTTGAGTGACTTCCCCAGCAGCAGTGACACTTCGCCGGCGGTGTGACGGGCCAGGGCCTTCCGCTCGGCGTGGATCTCGCGCAGCTTCTCCACGGCGGCCGGGATGTCACCCGTGAGGTACAGCCAGCGCGCGCGGATGAACGCCACTTCGAGCTGGTCCGTCTTGTTGCCGCCCACGATCGACAACGCCAGTTCGGCGCGCTCGATCGCGGAGAGGGTTTCCGGTTCCACAATGCCGGAGGAGAGCCGGACGGCCGCGGAGGCCTTGTTGAAACGGGCCCACAGTTCGATGTCGTTGGCCGGGGAGAGCAGCTTGGCGGCCCGCTCGTGGTACTTGATGCCCTCGGGGTAGTCGTGCCGCATAAACGCCACGTTGCCGATCACCCACGCCACCTCGCCTGCGAGCTGGGAAATGGATTGGTCGTCCATCTGGTCGTTCATGGCCTGGCAGTAGGTCCAGGCTTCGTCCAGCCGGCCGCTCTCGGCCAGGGCGCCGATCAGCGCGCGCAAGGCGCCGATGATCAGCGTGGAGCCCTTGGGCAGCTGCGAGCACAGTTCCACGGCCTTCTGGGCATGCTCGACGGCGGTGGCCAGCTGTCCCTGCCCGTGGCACACTGCGGCCAGCATCTGCCGGGCACGCACTCCGAGTCCGGCGGACTCGGTGGCCATGGGGTGTTCCAGGAGGTGCTGCATGATGTTCTGGCACTCCTGCAGCTGGCCCTGTTTCATCAGGCATTCCGCCTGCATGTAGGTCATGTTCCACCATGCGCTGGTGTTCTTGCCTTCGAGGGCGATCTGGGCGGCAGTGGCGGCGTGGGCCGCTGCGAGCGGGTAGTCCCGGAGGTCCCAGGCCTGCCGGGCGTAGAGCCCGGCCAGGACATACTCGGCGTCGCTGACCGAGATGGGCTGGCTCCAGGCTTCCAACGCTTTGGGGGCCAGCTCCAGCCGGCGGGCTAACTCTTCTATAACATCGGCGGTTGGTTCACGCCGGCCTGTTTCCAAGAGGGAGATGTAGCTGGGAGAATAGAGGTCCTTTCCCAGTTCTGCTTGCGTCAACCCACGTTCGAGTCGTTCGGCGCGGAGCTTCTCCCCGAATCCGTTCCCCACGGGTTTCCTCCTTATTCCGGACAGTCTTTATACCAAATGCTTGACAGTCTCTGTGGAAAACATTTTACAATGTATGTCAACAAGGGCAGTGCTGACTTTGTAACGAATCCGACTCGTATTGAGGAAACCTAATGTTGAAGAAGATTGCAGCCGCCGCCGCACTGGCTGGCGCACTGGCATTTTCAGCCGCAGCCCCCGCAGTGTTGTCTGCAGGTCCTACCGGCAATTGGGCGGATCAGCTGGGAAGCACCATCGCTATCGGTAACTGGCCCGATCCCATGCAGTTTGCCCAGGCCATCGGTAACTGGCCGGACCCCATGTCTTTCCCGGCATACATCGGTAACTGGCCGGACCCGATGTAGGCGGTTGATGTACTTCCCGCAAGGGAACACAAGCTCCGGGACATGCGCGAACCATGTCCCGGAGCTATTTTTTTGGCCAAACGATGCGGGGGGAGTGTCATGACGCACAGGGGATCGAATGACTTGAAGCGGGCCTATGCCGCGTGGACCGTCGCCGGGAGCTCGCTGATCGTGGCCGCCGTGGCGGGGTCGGCGATAATCACCGTGGTGGGCGGAACGGCCGACGCCGGAACCCTGGTGTGGGGGATGGCGGGCATCGCGTTGCTGCTGGAGGCGCTGGTGCTCTTTGCCTATGGACTCCGGCTTAGGCACCGGTACGTGAACCAGGTCCAGACCTATGAAACCCGGGGAGATTACCGGGAGGACGACGGCTCCAACCAGCCACGGGTTCCCCTGCTGGGCGACGGCCAGGCCAGCCAGCGTTCCACGTTCGAGGGCCTCTAGGGCCACGGGCGGCAGCGCCGCAAGCAGCACCGCTGGAGCAATGCGGCCGCAGGTGCAACGCAAAGAGGGCCTTCCGAATGGAAGACCCTCTTGCTTTTGGTCGGGATGACAGGATTTGAACCTGCGACCTCGTCGTCCCGAACGACGCGCGCTACCAAGCTGCGCCACATCCCGATCCGTTGCTTCAAAAGCAACTTCACAAGAGTATCCGATTCCGGCCGCCATGTGAAATCGGCGCCCGGAAGCCCCGCGGGAGCTACACCAGCGAGTCCTTCCACGCCCCGTGCAGCTCCGCGAACCGCCCGCCGCCGCCGATCAGTTCCTCCGGCGTACCGTCCTCCACGACGCGTCCGTCGTGGACCACCAGGACGCGGTCGGCGGTCTCCACTGTGGAGAGCCGGTGGGCGATGATCAGGGCCGTGCGGCCGGCGTCGTGCCCTGCCACGCCCGCCAGCAGGCCGGCGAGCCCGCTCTGCACCAGACGCTCCGACGGGATGTCCAGGGAGGAGGTGGCTTCGTCGAGGATGAGTACCGCCGGGCGGGCCAGGAACGCCCGGGCGAAACTGATGAGCTGGCGCTGGCCGGCTGAGACGCGCCCGCCGCGCTTGTTGACGTCGGTGTCGAACCCCTGGGGCAGTTCCATGATGAAGTCGTGCGCGCCAACGGCCCGGGCAGCCTCTTCGATCTCCTCGCGGGAGGCTTCGGGGCGGCCCAGTGCAATGTTGTCCGCCACGGAGCCGCTGAACAGGAAGGCCTCCTGCGTCACCATCACCACGTTCCGCCGCAAGTCCGGCGTGGTGAGGTTCCTCAGGTCCACCCCGTCCAGTGTCACGTACCCCTCGGTCACGTCGTAGAAGCGGGCGATCAGTTTCGCCAGCGTGGACTTGCCGGCGCCGGTCTGGCCCACCAGGGCCACGATCTGCCCGGCCGGAATGTGCAGGTCCAGCCGGGGGATGATCACGGGGCCGTCGCCGTACCGGAACTCCACGCCGTTGAAGTCGATGGTGCCGCGGGCGTCGGTGAGCGCTACGGGGTTCTTCGGCGGCCGCACGGTGGGAACCTCCTCCAGCAGGCCGGAGACCTTCTCCAGGGCCGCCTGAGCGCTCTGGAAGGAGTTGTAGAACATGGCCATCTGGTCCACCGGCTGGAAGAACCGTTTGGTGGACAGGATCAAGGCCAGCAGCACGCCCACGGCGAGGTCCCCGCCCAGCACACGGAAGCCTCCGAACAGCAGCACCACGGCGACGCAGACGTTGCCGATCAGCACCAGCCCCGGCTGGAAGACGCCGTTGAGGTTGATCGAGCGTACGGTCACCTTGCGGTAGTCCTCGGACAGTTCGCCGTAGCGCTCAGCGTTCTCGCGCTCCTTGCGGAAGGCCTTCACGGCCCGGATGCCCGTCATCGTTTCCACGAAGTGCACGATCAGCCGGGCGGACACTACCCGGGATTCGCGGAACGCGATCTGGGAGTGCTTCTGGTACCAGCGGGCCAGGAAGTACATGGGCACGCCTGCGGCCAGCACGATGAGGCCGCTGCGCCAATCCAGGGCGAACACCGTGATGGCGGTGAACACCATAAAGAGCATCCCCGAGGCCAGCGAGCTGACGCCGGAGTCCAGGAGTTCACGCAGTGCCTCAAGGTCGGAGGTCTGGCGGGCGATGATGCGCCCGGACGTGTACTTCTCGTGGAACTCGAGGCTGAGCCGCTGCGTATGCCGGAACACCCGGACCCGCAGGTCCAGCAGCATCGCCTGGCTCAGCTTCGCCGTCGAGGTCACGTACAGCGCCGTGAGGCCGGCCGTCGCAACCGCAGCGGCAAGATATGCGACGCCGGTGAGCACCAGCGGCATGTTGTCCCCGGCCTGGAGTGCCGGCATGGCATGGTCGATCCCGAAGGCGATGAGCGCCGGTCCGGCCACCCGGGCGGCCTGGGAGAGTACCACCATGGTGATGGTGAGCCAGAACCTCAGCCGGACGGGACGGATCAAGGACCCCAGCAAGGCGAGCGACCGCCGTCGTACGGCCTTGCTCTCGCTTTTGCTCAGGTGGGCGTTGTCCTCGTTGGCGGTGCCGAAGGTAGCGGTGGTCATCGGGAGATCTCCTCGGACTCGTCCGTTAATTCTGAGAGTTCGGACAGTTCGGAATCCAGGTCCCGCGGTTCCGTTTCGAGGCTGGCGATCACGTAGCGGTAGTGCTCGTTGTGCGCCAGCAGTTCGGCGTGGGTCCCGACGGCGGCGATCCGGCCGTCCTCGAGCAGCGCCACCCGGTCCGCCAGTGCGACGGTGGAGGGCCGGTGGGCGACGATCAGGGTGGTGGTGTCGGCGAGCACCTCGCGCAGCCGGGCTTCGACTAGTTCTTCGGTGTTGACGTCCAGGGCGGACAGGGGATCGTCCAGGACCAGCACCTTGGGCTTCGCGGCGATGGCACGGGCCAGGGCGATGCGCTGCCGCTGCCCGCCGGACAGGCTGAGGCCCTCCTCGCCGATGAGCGTGTCCAGGCCCTCCGGTAGGGAGTAGGCGAAGTGGGCCTGTGCAACGTCCAGGGCTTCCTCCAGCGTTTCCTGACTCCGCTCCTTGGCCCCGAGCAGCACATTGTCCCGGACGGAATTGGAGAACAGGGTGGTGTCTTCGAAGGCCACGCCCACCACGGTGCGCAGTTGTTCCACGGAGAACTCGCGCAGGTCCACGCCGTCGATGGTGATGGAGCCGGCCGTGACGTCGTAGAGGCGGGGGACCAGCTGCAGCAGCGCGCTCTTGCCGCTGCCGGTGATGCCCACCAGGGCCATGGTCTCGCCGGGGCGGATGTCCAGGCTGACGTCCTTGAGGATCGGCTTGTCCGGGGCGTCTTCGAAGGCGAACGTCGCCGCGTTGAAGCTGAGCGCGCCCTTGAGCTGCCCGGGTTCGCGGGGATGCTCCGGGCTGGTGATGGTGTTGGCGGCGTCCATGACCTCGAAATGCCGGTCGATGGCCGTCTTGGCCGTCAGCGCCATGGCCAAGAGCATGCCGCTGAATTCCACGGGCGCGGCCACCACGGCCGCAGTGGCGAAGAACGCCACCAGCGAACCGATGCTGAGCCGGCCGTCCGCGGCCAGCATGATGCCCACCACCAGGCCGGCGCCGAGGGCGAGCTCGGGGAGGAGGGTGACCACCATGCTGAAGGTGGCCTGGTGTTTCGCCTTGGCGATTTCGGTCTGCCGGAGTTCCTCGGCCTGTTCGTTGAAGTTCTCCAGGGCTTCGCGGCTGCGGCCGAACGCTTTGAGCACACGGATGCCGTGCACCGACTCCTCAACCGTCGTGGCGAGGTCGCCGGCCTGGTCCTGGCTGCGGCGGGCCACCTTGCTGAAGCGGGTCCTGAAACGGAAACCGTAGATCATGATGGGCACCGCCGCGGCCAGGAAAATCAGTGCCAGTTGCCAGCTCATGGCAAACATCACGACGACGCCGATCACCACCGTCAGGGTGGTCACCACCAGCATGATGGCGCCGAACGCCATCCAGCGGCGCAGGAAGTTCAAGTCCGTCATGGCCCGGGAGAGCAGCTGCCCGGAACCCCAGCGGTCGTGGAAGGAGACCGTCAGGTCCTGCAGGTGCCCGTAGAGCGACACCCTCATCCGGGTTTCCACGGTGGTTGCCGGGTTGATGACGAACTGACGGCGGAGGGCAACCAGCCCGGCTTCGGCGATGCCCAGGCCCAGGATGATCAGGGAGGCCACCCAGACAGCGTCCGTTGCGCCGCCCGGCCGGAGCGAGTCATTGATGAGGACCCGCAGGACCTGGGGGATGGCCAGCGCCACGATACTGGCGAGGAGTGCGCACAAAAGTCCCATCACAAGCCGGGGGATGATCGGCTTCACATGGGGATAGAGTCGGCTGATTGACGTGAAGAATGGAGTCTGCTTGGCCATGCCCGCTTCTTAAAGCTCAACTGCGAATGTAGTTTCCTTTAGCAACTACCCTATGCCATCGAGTGACACGGTTCACAGGATTCGGCACCGCGCGGGAATCTTCCCCAGTCATTGCGGTCCGCAATACTGCAGGCGGAGGTTGAGCCCCTCGAAACCGGGCTCAGCGTTCCGTCAGTGTCAGCAGCACGGCCTCGGGCCGGCAGGCGATGCGGACCGGTGCGAAGCGCGAGGTGCCGATCCCGCCGGAGACGTTGACCGGCGTCGTGCTGCCGTTGCTTTCCCAGTTGTTGAGTCCCTTGGCACGCCAGGTGGGGAGGTCGCAGTTGGCCACCAGTGCGCCGTACCCCGGCAGGCAGATCTGGCCGCCGTGCGTGTGGCCGGCCAGCAGGAGGTCCGCGCCGTCATCGGTGAAGTGGTCCAGCACGCGCTGGTAAGGGGCGTGGATGACGGCCACGCGGAGGTGCGGGGTCCTGTCCTGGCCTTTGGTTCCGCGGGGCCAGCCGGCGTATCTCTCCAGGCCCAGGTGCGGATCGTCGACGCCGGAGAAATCAAAGCGCAGGCCGTTCAGCACCAGGGACTGGTGGCGGTTGGTCAGGTCCACCCAGCCGGACATGCCGAAGTAGGAGCGCAGCCGGGGCCAGTCGAGTTCCACGGGCTTCTTCTGGGCTTTAGAAGGACCCAGGAAGTAGGAGGCGGGATTCTTGATCGTGGGCGCGAAGTAGTCGTTGGACCCGGGCACAAAGACGCCGGGGAATTCCAGGAGGGGGGCCAGCGCCTTCAGGAGGGGGTCGATCGCCTTGGCGTGGCTGAGGTTGTCGCCCGTGTTCACCACCAGGTCCGGTTCCAGCTCCGCGAGCGACGACAGCCACTGGGCCTTCCGGTTCTGGCCCGGGACGAAGTGGATGTCACTCAGGTGGAGGATCCGGAAAGGACCGAAACCGGCCGGCAGGATGGGCAGGGTCTCTTCGCGCAGGACGAACTGGTTCTTTTCCCATAGCCCGTAGCCTGTCGCGGCCATGCCGGCTGCCGCGCCGGCCGCTGCGGTTACGGCAAAGCCGCGCCCGATGCTCCGGGCGCGGCCTGCCAGCGTTGTTTTATCCCCCATCGGTGCGCTACCCGTTGCCCTTGCCGTTGTCCTTGCTGGGCTCCGGCGACGGAGCCGGAGAGGCGGGTGCCGTTGCGGGGGCGGTGCTCTGCGTCGTCGGGGTGGTGGTCCGCGTGGGCGCCCCGTTGACCATGTTGGACGGAGGTGCCGTGAACGGGTTGGTGCCGTAGGCGGGCGCAACCTGTGACATGAAGTTGGAGAACATCGGTCCGGCGATCATGTAGCCGTCGATGCCCGTGTAGAACTTGCCGTTGACGGTCACGTTCTGGCCCGCGCGCTGCTGGGTTCCGAGCGCGTCACCGAACCACGCCGCGGTGGCCAGGCCGGTGGTGTGGCCCACCACCCAAGTGGACCCGTTGTTGTTGGAGGTACCGGTCTTGGCTGCGATGGGGAAGTTGGTCCTCGTGGAAATCCGGGGCTGGATCAGCGAGCCTGATCCGCGGTTGAGGACTTCCTGCAGGGCGTAGTTCACGCCGCGTGCCACTTCCGGTTTAAGCGCGTCACGGCAGTTCGTGGCCTGGGCCGGAAGCTGGGCGCCGGTCTGGTCCGTCACGGATGTGATGGCAATCGGGGCGCAGTACTTGCCGTCATTCGCGAACGTGGCGAAGGCGCTGGCCATGGCAAGCGGCGACGTCTGCCTGGAACCCAGCAGGTTGCCAATCGTCGTCATGGTGATCGGCGGCGTCGGGTTGGTGATCTTTCCCGTGTCGTCCCGCTGGGGGAGGCCTTCGTGGAGGCCCACGGCGTCCACTATCTTCTGGATTCCGCACAGGTCCACCTTGGCGGCGGTGGCAAAGGTCATGGTGTTGATCGAGTTCGCCAGGCCGTCCAGGACCGTCATTGAACGGTAGTAGCCTTCCTCGGCGTTCTGCAGGTCCCTGGAATCGCCGTTCGTGCTGTCATACCAGCCAACGGTCGGCGTCTGGCAGGTGTTCTTCCACGGGAAGCTTTGCGGATAGCGACGAACCGCGCCATTCAGGATGGAGTTCATCGAATTGCCCTCGTTGAGCCATTCAGCGAACGTAAACGGCTTCATGGTTGAACCCGGCTGTGCACCGCCGAGGCCGTTGAGGTCGTTGCCGTTGGCGTCGTACTGGTCAACGCTGAAGTTGAGCTGGCTGTCGAACTTGCCATCGCCGGCGAACCACACCGTATTTTGCGCCATGTTGGTGATCTTGCCGGTGTTCGGCTGGACGGAAACCACCGCAGCACCCCACTTGTCCGGGTTGGCGCCGGCGGACGCATCCACCTGGGCCTGGGCCGCGTTCTGCGCCTTGGGGTCAAGGGTGGTGGTGATGGTCAGGCCGCCGCGGAAGATCTTCCGCTCACGTTCAGTGGCATCGGCGCCGTAGGCCGGATCGTTGAGCAGCAGGTGCAGGACGTAATCACAGAAATACGGTGCGGTGGACGCATACGCACAACCCTGGCGGGCAGGGGTGACCTTGGTTTCCACCGGCGTGGCCACCGCGGCCTCATAGTCAGGCTGGGTGATCTTTTTCTGGGTGTACATGGCCTTGAGCACCTGGTCGCGGCGGCTCTTCGCGTTGTCAGGGTTGTTGATGGGGTCAAAGAACGACGGGCTGTTGACGAGGCCCGCCAGCAGCGCGGCCTGCGGGAGCGTGAGGTCCTTCGCCGTGGTGCTGAAGAAGAACTTGGACGCGGCTTCAATGCCGTAGGCGTCCCGGTTGAAGAACACGATGTTGAGGTAGCCCTCGAGGATCTGCTCCTTGGTAAACTTCTTCTCCAGGGCGATGGCCAGCTTCATCTCGCGGAGCTTGTCGCCCACGCCCTTGTTCACGCCGTTGAGCTTGATGTCCTCGGTGTTGCCTTCGGCCTCGAGTGAGGCGTTGATGACATTGTTCACGTACTGCTGCGTGATGGTGGACGCGCCCTGCTTGTTGCCGCGGGCGGTGCTGACCAGTGCACGCATGATGCCGGTGGTGTCCACGCCGCCGTGCTCATAGAAGCGGCTGTCCTCGATGGCGATCACTGCGTCCTTGATGAATGGCGACATCTGGTCCAGTGCAACGCGCGTCCGGTTTTCGGCGTAGAGGTTGGCGATCAGGCTTCCGTCGGAAGCGAGGATTTTGGTGGACTGGCTGGGCGGGTCCACCTGCAGCTCCGCCGGGAGGGTGTCGAAGAACTCGATGGAACCGCTGGCTGTGCTGCCGGAAACAGCGGCCGCCGGGACCAGCAGGCCCGCTACCAGGACACCACAAATAGCGCTCACGCCAAGGAAAGCAAGGATCTTTCCGAGGGTGGTGGCCGTGTCGAATAAAGGGTTCTTACCAGTCGCCATGTTTTCCACTTTACCGGCAAGGACTAGTCTTTAGCTCATGACCAAATGGGAGTACGCCACGATTCCGCTCATTATTCACGCCACGAAGCAGATTCTGGACCAGTGGGGCGAGGACGGCTGGGAGCTCGTCCAGGTCGTCACCGGTCCTGACGGCAACGGCCTCGTTGCCTACCTTAAGAGGGAGAAGCAGTAGTTATGACAAGCCCCGCAGGCACGGCGCCGGAATCCCCGGCCCGCGCGGAAAATTCGGCCTCCGGCGCGGAAAACGGAGCACCGGTATCGGCCGTGGAACAGCGGCTGGCAGAGCTGGGACTGACCCTTCCGGAAGTCGCGGCCCCGGTGGCCGCCTACGTCCCGGCAGTCATCTCCGGCAACCACGTTTACACCTCCGGCCAGCTGCCCTTTATTAACGGCAAACTCGAAGCTACCGGCAAGGTGTCCACGGGCACCGAAGGCTTCGCCGACGAACCGACGGTCTCTCCCGAAGACGCCAAGCGGTTCGCTGCAGTCTGTGCAGTCAACGCCCTCGCGGCGGTGAAAAGCGTGATCGGTGACCTGGACCGTATTACCAGGATCGTGAAGGTGGTGGGCTTCGTCTCCTCGGATCCGTCCTTCACGGGCCAGCCGGGTGTCATCAACGGCGCGTCGGAACTCCTGGGCAAGGTCCTCGGCGATGCGGGCCAGCACGCCCGGTCCGCCGTCGGCGTGTCGGTCCTGCCGCTGGACTCGCCGGTCGAAGTCGAACTGATCGCCGAATTTAGCTAAGGCCGGTCACTTCCCTTGCCCCAGTTAGCCCGTCGCCTGTTTGTGCTGCCTCCCGATCTTGAGGGGGCAGCACAAAGCTGGCTCGAACACGGCGAGCGGACACCACGTGCCGCCCGCCTCGCTTCCTCCGTCGTCCTGCTCCGCGACGCCCCCACAGGGCTGGAAACCTGGCTGGGCTACCGCCCAGGGTCCTCGCCGCTCGGAGTCCTCGCCTTTCCCGGCGGTTCCCTTGAGGCGACCGACGACGACGCCGTCAGCTGGCTGGGCCCCTCACCGCAGCATTGGGCGGAACAAATGGGAACGGACGACGTCGGGCTGGCGCGCCGCCACGTGGTGGGCGCCATCCGAGAACTCTTCGAAGAAACCGGTGTGCTCCTGGCCGGCCCGGACCTGTCCACCACAGTGGAGGCCACCTCCACGCCGGAATGGATGCGGGCCCGGATTGCCGTTGCCGAGCAGGAAAAATCCTTCATCGACGTCCTGGCCAAGCGCGGGCTTTCAATCCGTACCGACCTGCTGAAACCGCTGGTCAACTGGCTCAGCCCCGACTTCGCCCACCGCCGTTTCAACACCCGGTACTTTGCCGCCACCGTACCCGTGAACCAGCAGCCCACGCTGCTGGAAAGCAAAGGTGTCTGGGGCCGCTGGGTCTGCGCCAGCAAAGTCATTGCGGAGCGTGACACCACCGCCCTGGGCGATGAAGTGGGCCAGGAAAACACCGTGGGCCTGACCCTCGGCCAGCTGCTGGTGCCAGGCTCAGAGATCATGCTCGAGAAGATGGCGGCCGCCAACGGGTGCATCGCCTACCTGAGCTACAAGCGCAAGGCGCACGTCTACCAGCCGAAGCTCGTCGAAGAAGGCGGCAAGCTGATGCTCGAAGTCGAGGCCGCCAAGACGGTCGCCGGCGAGCCGCAGCGGGAGCGGTAGGCCGACCGCTCTGACATCCTCTGCGTGCTCGCTCGTTCCCGACCCGCAAATAGACTGACGACACAGAAAATGCCTGGCGACACCGTTATTCGGGGGTCGCCAGGCATTTTGCGCGTCATTTCCCGCTAGGGGAGCGACGCGCACTTTCCTTGATTGAATGCCGCAGAATGACTAGCGGGAGCGCTGGCGGAGGCGCTGCATGTCCAGGATCACCACGGCACGGGCTTCCAGCCGGAGCCAGCCGCGCTGGACGAACTCGGCCAGGGCCTTGTTCACGGTTTCGCGGGAGGCGCCCACCAGCTGGGCCAGCTCTTCCTGGGTGAGCTCGTGAGCCACCAGGACGCCGTCGGTTGCCGGGCGGCCGAAGCGGTCGGCCAGGTCCAGCAGCGCCTTGGCCACGCGGCCCGGAACGTCGGAGAAAACAAGGTCCGACAGGGAGTCGTTGGTGCGGCGCAGGCGGCGGGCCAGTGCCTGCAGCAGCTGGGCCGAGACCTCCGGGCGGGTGCGCAGCAGGGCGTTGAGGCTTTCGTTCTTCAGGCCGGCGAGGCGGGTCTCCGAGACGGCGGTTGCCGTGGCCGTGCGGGGGCTCGGATCGAAGAGGGCCATTTCGCCGAAGAGCTCACCCGGGCCGAGGATCGCCAGCAGCGACTCGCGGCCGTCCGGGGACGTGCGGCCCAGCTTTACCTTGCCGGAGACGATGAAGTAGAGCTGATCACCCTGGTCGCCTTCGCGGAACACCGAGGCTCCGCGTGACAGGTCCACCTCGGTGAGCTCGTCCGTGAGCAGACGGAATGCTTCGTCGTCGAGCGTGGCGAAAAGGGGTGCGCGGCGCAATACCTCGATGTCCATGAATTCTCCTGAGTAAAATGTGTCGGCTGGGGCGCTTCAGCCATTGTTTCAGAATTTTGAAGGTTCTGTGACGTACTTGGCACGTGAAACGCCTGAAATGGGCCTTCCGAGGCCGGTCCGGGGCCTCTGGAGTGCGTTTACAGAGCAGATTTCGACGGCGGGCCCGGGCTTTCCGGGGCGCCTCGCGGTTGCCCCGGGGCGGCTGTCAGTCACGGCAAACTGTCAGGGTTCGCCACTAGAATTGGGGCTTACCTGTTTTTGTGAGGAGCCCGTGTGTTCGGCTTGACCATCCTGGACCTGGCCTTGATCCTGACGCTGCTGTCCTACCTGATCTATGGCCTTCGCAATGGCTTCCTGGTGACCCTCGGCGGCATCGCCGGGTTCATCGTCGGTGCCGTGGCGGCGTTTGTGTCCGTGCCCATCGTCAGCAACCTCGTGGAAGACAGCGGCTGGAGGCTCACCGCGATCGTCGCCGCCGCCGTCGTGCTCATAGTCCTGGGGCATGCGCTCGGGACCATGATCGGCCGCAAAATCCGCAGTGCCGTGCGGATCCAGCCGCTACGGGCCATGGACCGGGTGGTGGGCGGAGCAGTCAACGTGGTGGTGGCAGCGCTCGTGATGTCCATGCTCTCCTTCAGCATCAGCGCCCTGGGCGTGCCGTTCGTTTCCCAGCAGCTGGCGGAATCCAAGGTCATTCGCTTCATCGACGGACTCACGCCCGTGCCGGTGAAAACAGCCGTGGCGCAGCTGCGCTCCACCGTGATCGGGGACGGCATACCCACCCTCATCGAAGGGCTCGGGCAGGGCCAGCAGGTGGCCATTCCCAACGCGAGCACGGACACCCCGGCCCTGAACCGGGCAGCGGAGTCGGTCCTGAAAATCGCGGGCACCGCCTACCAATGCGGCCAGAACCAGACCGGCAGCGGCTTTGTGGTGTCGCCGGGGCGGGTTGTGACCAACGCCCATGTGGTGGCGGGCGTGTCGCAGCCTGTGGTGGAGATCCCGGGCGGAGGGGCCATGCCCGGCAGGGTGGTGTATTTCGACAGCCAGCATGACCTCGCCGTCCTTGCCGTGGACGGACTTCCGTCGTCTCCGCTCCAGCTGAGCGCGGACCTGCCGGCAGGCAGCCCGGCCGCGTTCGCAGGCTACCCGCACGGCGGTCCTTTCCAGTCCAAACCGGCAACGGTGCAGGACATCGCCACCGTCCTGGTCCCTGACATCTATGGCGGCAACCCCGCTCCCGAAGACGTGTACCGGCTTGCCGGCGATGTCCAGCCAGGCAACTCCGGCGGGCCGCTCCTCACCACCGAAGGCATGGTTGCCGGTGTGATCTTCGCCAAGGCCACGTCCGATGCCGAGCTCGGCTTTGCCATCACGATGGATGACCTGGGGCCGGTGGCCGCCCAGGCGCCGGGCCTGAGCAGCCCTGTTTCCTCCGGGCAGTGCATCCAGAAGTAAGCGGTGCGGGGACCAGATGTAAGCAGGCGGGGACCCTAGAGCCACTCCAGGGTTTGGCCGTGCGGCCCGGCGATGGCCACGGGCACGCCGTCCTGGAGGAGGAGGAACCGTCCGCGGAGCCTTGAGTCATCCATTTCCGGCACCACCACGGAGCCGTCCGCCTGGGCAAGCACGGTGTGGCCCTCGTTGGACAGCCAGTGGCAGCCGCGCTCTGCTGCGAGGGTGCCGATGGTGGCGCGGAAGGCTTCCCGCTGGGAGGCATTTAGGTAGGCCATCACCGCGCTGTGGAATACCACCAGGGTGGCGTCCGGCGGCGCTTGGTCCGCTAGCGAAACCAGCTGCTCGTTCAGGTCGCCGGCCACCAGCAGCGGCGGATCCTGCTGCGCTATCGCGATGGCCCGGCGCAGCCGATCACGGCGGAAGTCCTGCTCCGGCCAGATCAGCGCTTCCAGCCAGGCGACGTCGTCGGGGTTGTTGATGTCCAACGGGTTCAGGTCGATCCCGGCCCGCCACACGACCTTCGGGAGCTCGGCGGGAAGCGGGACGGCACCTTGCACTGCGCAGCGCAGAACGGGCGCTTCCTCAGCCGCGGGGCGCGCCCCGTCCGGTTGCGGCACCAGCCGCGTGACTGAGCCGCCGTCGTCGTACTCGTAGGCGTACTTGTCCGGAAACAGCGCAAGCCCGGCGGAGGCACCCACCTCGATCAGTGCCAGCGGACGGCCCGTCGAGCCTGCGATGGCGGCGAGGGACGGCAGCAGCGTGGTGCACCGGCCCGCCTCGTTGGTCTGCGTGGCGCGGGAGAGCACGACCCGCGAGACCTCGTCCCAGCGTGCCAGGAGGAACTCCCGGAACTCGCGGTACGGGGTGATCCCGGCGCCGAGGAACCGGGCTGCCGCCAGGATCAGGAGGGGCTGCCGCTTGTTGTGCGGCCACTGTTCGATGCGGCTGATCAGTTCAGCATCGCCGGCGATTCCCAGCGACCATTCTGCGTAGCACGGGGAGGAAGCCGGCGCATCAAAGGTGCCGAAGTTCCGGTACCAGTCCGCGGTGCCCGCGTTCCCCGCACCCATGATCAGGCCTTGCCGGCGTTCAGTTCTGCGAGGTATTCGACGGCGAACCGGTAGCCCATCACGCCGGCACCGGCGATCACGGCCTTGCTGATGTCCGAAAGATACGAGTGGTGCCGGAACTCTTCGCGGGCATGGACGTTGGTGATGTGGACTTCCACTGCGGGCAGCTGTACCGCGGAGATGGCGTCGCGGATGGCCACGGAGGTATGCGTGTAGGCGCCGGCGTTGAGCACGATGCCGATGGCCTTGCCGCGGGCCGCGTGAATGGCGTCAACCAGCGCGCCCTCGTGGTTGGACTGGAAGCATTCCACCTCCAGGCCGTAGGCTGCGGCGGCCTCCTTGGCGAGCTGTTCGACGTCGGCCAGCGTTGCCGTGCCGTACTTCTCCGGTTCCCGGGTGCCCAGCAGGTTCAGGTTGGGTCCGTTGAGGACAAGGATGGTGCCGCGGCCGGCTTCGGTGGCGGGGGAGGCTTCAGTCATGAGAGCAAATCTATCGCTTCGGATGCAGCGTGCGCTGTTCTTTACGGCGGGCTGACGGGACGGGCCGTGATCCTGGCGATGCGGCGCAGTGCCGCTGAGCAGACAGGGAGATAGGCGGGCGCCCACCAAGGAACCGTGAACGTGACCCGGCAGCCGTCGCCTTCCGGGACCACCAGGTGCCCGGTGGCGCGGATTCCGGCCACCGACCAGGACCAGAAGCGGTCCGCCCGGAATTCCGTCACCGTGAAGGGCAGGCTGACACCGGCCACCGTCTTCACCCGGCCGGTGCTGCCGGCCGTGAAGCCGGGCGAGTCCAGCTCTGCACCCGTCACGGAAGGACCCCATTCGGGCCACCGGCCGACGTCGGTGAGCAGCTCCCACACCTCCGCGGCGGGCGCCGCGATGTGCCGGGACACGATGTGCCGGGACACTGAATAGCGCATCCGCGCTACCCGAAGTCCGGGCGCAGGACAGCCTGCGCCGCGAGGTGGCCGCTTTCCAGGGCACCCTGGATGGAGGCCGTGGCGCGGTGGTCGCCGCAGGCGAAGAGTCCGGGGGAGATCTCAGCCGGCTGCGGGGACCCCAAGGGCGGAGGCTGGACGGGCAGGGCATTCGGAACCTCGTGCCGGGCCACCAGCTCCCATCCCGCGGCATCCGCCCCGTAGATTTCGGCGGCATGCCGGCGGACCGCATCATCGCCGGGCACCGGCCGGCCGGGGCCGAACAGCGCCGACGTCTGCACAAGGTGCCTGCCGGCGGGGGCGTACCCCGGGGCTGCGTTGGACACGACGGCCGTATTGACCAGGGGCCCGCCGGGCCGCTCCCGCGCGTCGACGCACAGCAGGTTCAGCCGGGTCGGCGGCTCGCTGGCCGCGAACCAGTGCGTCAGCACGCCCTTCATGGCGGGAACGCCGCTTCCCGTTGCGCCTCCGCCGTCGATTCCCAGCGCCAGGGATTCGGCGCTGGCCGGGTCCATGGCCACCACCACCTGCTCAGCCCGGAGCTCGGCGCCGGCGGCACGGACCAGCATGGAGCCGCCTTCGCGCCGGATGGAATCCACCGCGGTCCCGGTGCGGACAGGCGTGGCGAGCGCGGCCGCCAGCTGCCGCGGCAGGGCCTGCATGCCCAGTCGCGGCAGCCCCGGCACTCCGAACGCGAAGGTGCGCAGCAGGAGCCGGGCGAAGTCATTGGAGGTGCTCCCGTCGTCTTCGAGGAGCACCCCGGCGAAGAACCGTTCAACCACCCGCCGGAGCCCGCCCGCCAGACGAGCGTCGTCCATGGCCTGCCGCAGCGTCACGTCCCGGACGGGCACGGCGGTACGACGTCCGCCGTCGTCGTACTGTCCCCAGGACCGGACGATGGCGGGAGCCGCCCAGCGAAGGAGGGCAGCCACCTCGCGCGGCTTCGCCAGGCCGCTGCCGAAGGTCCCGGCGATCAGCTGCGGTTCGCGCAGGGGATGGGCCAGCACGGCCAATCCATCGTCACGTCGCACTCCCAGCCCGGCACCGAAGGGCTGCATGTCCAGGGCACCGACGTCCACCCAGCGGCGGACGGCAGGGTACGCGGGATTCAGGACCTGGAACCCGCGGTCCACCAGGAATCCGTCCCGGTGCTCCGTGCGGATCCGGCCGCCCACGTCGTCGGCCGCTTCCCACACGCGCACCTCACGCCCGGCTGCTTGCAGCTCCCGGGCGCACTGGAGCCCTGCAAGCCCCGCGCCGACCACCAAAACCTCGCACGAATCGGTCATGGTCCATCTTGGCACGCATGCCATTTCCGAACCTCTGGCCACGCTTTGTGCCGGTGCCTAGACTTGAAGGACCATCGTGCGGAGCTCCCGTACCGGTCAGCTCGCGCGAAAAGCCCGATCTGGAGAGAGCGTCATCATGCGCTGCAAAAATGTGGATTCAGGAAATGCGATGCGCCGTGCCGCCGTGGGACTGGTGGCCCTCGCAGCACTCATAATTCCGGCACCCGTTGCGTCTGCCGGTCCGCCGTCGACGAAGGGCGATGACAAGGTCATTGAGCTTCCCGGCGCTTCGTCCGCCGAAGGCATAGCCGAGGGAGTGGGCACCACCTTTTTCGCCGGGGACCTCATGAAGGGGGACATCTTCCGGGGCGACATCCGCCGCGGAACCGCCCGGCTGTTCATCGATGTGCCGGACGGCCGGATGGCGGTCGGCATGAAAGTGGACGTGGAGAACGGCCTGCTCTTCGTTGCCGGCGGCTTCACCGGACAGGCCTACGTGTATGACACGGACACACGGAAGACCGTGGCCACGTACCAGCTGACGGCGGATCCGGCTTTCATCAACGACGTCGCCGTCACGGATGACGGCGCCTGGTTCACCAACTCCGTGAAGGGCGAGCTGTACTTTGTCCCGGTGGATCGCCACGGCAAACCGGGTGACGAGGTCAGGAAGCTCACGCTGAAAGGACCTGCTGCTGAGACTCCTGCCGACTTCAACCTGAACGGCATTGCGGCCGTCCGGGGCGGCCGGACCCTGATCCTGGCGCATTCAGCGAACGAAGCCCTGTACACGGTGGAGCCGGGATCGGGTGAATACGCCGACACCGCAAAGATCACCGGGGACAAGCTGCCCTACGTGGACGGGATTGTGGTGAAGGGGAACACCCTCTGGGCCGTGCAAAACATGATCAACCAGGTGAGCCGCGTCCGGCTGGACTCCCGGCTGGATTCCTTCGAGGTCAAGGACGTCATCACCAGTCCTGACTTCCAGGTCCCGACGACGGGGGCCCTGTTCGGCGATACCCTCGCCCTGGTTAACGCGAAGTTCGGCGTTCAGGGGGCCAGCACGTACGAGGTGGTCCTGGTCGACGCCCGCTAGGGACTTTCGACGCCCGCTAAGCGGTAGTGGAAAGCAGGGAGCCTGCCGGCCGGGTTGCTACCCGGCCGGCAGGCTCTTTGGGTGGCGCTGAAGCTGCGCGGCGCTGAAGCTACAGGCAGTGAACCTACATGGCAGTCAGGCGCAGCAGCACTGCGTGTTCCGGGTTGAGGACGGGCATGGGCAGCCCCACCTCGGCCAGGAACCGGCCGCTGGCATCCGCCCCGGCGGCCAGCCAGGCGGGCGGCTGCGCCTGGGTGTAGTTGTGCGCGTAGTCCGCGTCGCCGGGTGTCGGGAAGATGGCCTCAACGCGGTAGCTGCGGTCCTGGTCCAGTCCCGGAATGGTGATGCGTCCCGGACGCTCCGCGAACGAGGTCCGGGTGCTGACCAGCGCGAACAGAGCTGCCGTGTCTCCGGTCGCCGGGGTGCCCTGGGAAACGACGCCGTGCAGCATGAATGAATCGTCGGCAACATCCGCCCGGACCATCCGGCCCGAGTGGATCAGGCCGCGGTGCTCCTTGTACAGGCCGATGAACCGCTTGAGTTCTTCGCGCTCCGCGCCGTGGACCTGGCGGACATCCCATTCCATGCCGAAGTGCCCGAAGAATGCCGTGATGGCGCGGAATGAAACGTCGTGCGTGCGGGCCGTCGTGTGGGACGTGGTGGGGCCGATGTGACCGCCCACCAGCTCCGGCGGTACCACCAGCCCGGTCCAGCGCTGGATGGTCTGTCGTTCCAGGGCGTCGTTGCAGTCCGAAGCCCAGATCCGGTCGGTCGTTTCCAGGATCCCGAGGTCCACACGGGCGCCGCCGGAGGAGCAGCTCTCAATCTCCAGGCCCGGGTGGGCCTTCTTCAGTTCGCCAAAGAGGCGGTAGGCGGCCAGCGTCTGCTGGTGCACGGAGGAGCGCCCGGCGTGGCCGTGTTCGGTGAGGTCCCGGTTCTGGTCCCACTTCAGGTAGCTGATGTTGTTTTCGCGGAGCAGGGCGTCGATGCGGTCAAAGACGTACTGCCAGGCCTCGGGGTTGACCAGGTCGATGACGTGCTGGTGGCGCCAGGTCAGCGGCAGCCGGCCGCCGTCCTTGTAGGACCGGACAGCGGGTCCAACGATCCATTCCGGGTGGGCGCGCGCCACGTCGGAGTCCAGGTTGATCATTTCGGGCTCCACCCAGAGGCCGAATTCCATCCCGCGGGAGGTGACGGCATCTATCAGCGGCGTGAGGCCGTCAGGCCACAGGCCCTCGTCCACGTACCAGTCGCCCAGGCCCGCCTGGTCATGCCTGCGGCCGCGGAACCAGCCGTCGTCGAGCACGAAGCGTTCCACGCCCAGGTCAGCCGCCGAATCCGCCAGTTCGACCAGTGTGGTGAGATCGTGGTCGAAGTAGACGGCTTCCCAGACGTTGAGCACCACGGGCCGGGCCTTGCCGGTGCCTGCATTACCCGCTGAAATGGCTGACGCCGAGGGCAGCACGTGGTGCGGACGGTTCCTGAACCAGCTGTAGAAGGCCTCGCTGATGCCATCCAGGCCGCGGTCCGAGTACGCCGCGAACAGTGCGGGGGTGGTGTAGCTGCCGTTCGGCTCGAGGATCACTTCGGCCGGGCCCAGCAGCTCGGAGCCGCCGATCATGGTCCTGCCGTCGCCGATGGTGTCCGCGAACTGTTCGTGGTTTCCGCTCCAGGCAAGGTGGGTGGCCCAGACCCTGCCATGGCGGTTGCCGAAGTTCGCCGTGCCGGCGGCCAGCAGCAGCGAGGAGTCGTGGCCGGTGCGCCCGTGGCGCCCGGTCCGCACCCAGGTGCCCTGCTGGATGGCCCGGCGCTGCGGGTGCCGTTCACGGCACCAGCGCCCGGTCAGGTCAAGAAGTTCGACGGCGTCAGGAGCCACCGGCAGCACGGTGGCCAGTTCGTCGAGCTGAAAGGGTGAAGTGCCCGTGTTGGTGACGGTGTGGCGCATTTCCAGCAGGCCGCCGTCGTGCAGTTCCAGCGTGGATTCGACGGTGATGCCGGCGTCCGGATCTGACTGGACAATCACAGCTGAATTCCCGACGGCGGACGTTCCGCCGGCTTTGACGTCCGCGACGCGGAGGCGGACGGAGAAGTCGTAGCCGGGCACGCCGTCGGCGATCCGATGCCCGCGGAGGGCAGGGCGTCCGCGCCAGCTCGACGACGCCTGCGGCAGCAGCCCGGCCGGGACGGCTGCGTCGGAGGCGGAGGGCGGGATCGGTTCGCCGAGGATGGCCAGATCGGGCAGTGTCGCGCCCAGATCTGCGCCCCAGTGAATGACCTCGGCCTCCCCGCTGTCGAAGCTGATCACCAGGCTGGTGCCGGCGGAGCGGAGGTGCAGGGGATCCATGGGGTTTCTCTTTCGTTGTGGCGGGCGTCCGGTGACGCTGGCGGCGGGATAAATATGTACGTGCGGGGTGGGGTGCCCCGGGTGCCGCCGCTTCGCGAGGATGAAACGGCGGCACCCGGGGCCGTGGCTGCGACCACTTACGCAGCCACTACAGGTGCGGTCTACTTGAAGAGATCGTTCACCTGGTTGTTGGCTTCGGTCAAGGAGCTGGCGGGCTTCTTGCCGGAGAGCACGGCATCCATTGCCGGCTTCATGATGCCGTCAACTTTGGCCGCTTTGTCCGCGATGGGGAAGAGGAAGGTGGTCCCTTCCTTGACGTGCGTGGTGAAGGCCGAGACGTCGGTGCCCTTGGCCTTGAACGCTTCGGCTGCCTTTTCGGAGGAGCTGGTGATGGCGGGGAAGACGACAGCCTTGGAAGCCACAACGTCCTGGCAGGCGGTAGAGCCGAGGTATTCAACCCACTTCACGGATGCCGCCGGGTTCTTGGTGCCTGCCCAGACGGAGTCGGCGAGGCCGTTGAACATGCTGGCACGCTTGCCGTCGGGACCCTTGGGGGTGGGGGCGAACGCGGTCTCCACGCCCTTGTAGGTCTTGTACTGGCCGATCAGCCAGTCACCCGTGGTGTTGATGGCGGCCTTGCCGGCACCGAAGTTGTCCGCCAGGCTGGCGCCGACGGTGGTTTCCAGCTTGGGCATGTAGCCCTTCTCGATCAGGCCGGCCCACCATGCGATGGTTTCCTGGAATTTGGGGTCATCGTAGTTGAACTTGGTGCCCCACGGGTTCTTGTCCGTGGCGGTCCAACCCGTGGTGGCGCTGAGGAAGCTCCATTCGGTCTGGCCCTGGCCGGAGCCGCTGCCTGCCAGGCCCAGGCCGTAGACAGCCACGTTGTTCTTGTCGAAGCCGGCTTCGTCGCCGCGCTTGCCGCTCTTGTCCGTGGTGAGGTGCGCGATGGCCTTCTCGTAGCTGCCGCCGTCCTTCGGGTTCCAGTCCAGGTTGGCCATCTGCTCGGCGGTGAGGCCGGCGGAGTCCGTCATGGCCTTGTTGTAGAACAGGCCTACGGTGTCCCAGTCCTTGGGCAGGCCGTAGCGCTTTCCGTCCTGGCCGACCCAGAGTTCCGGCAGGCCCTTGGTGTAGCTGTCCAGTTTGACGCCGTCCTTGGCGACGGCGTCGTCCAGGGAGAGCAGCTGCTTTTTCGCGGCGTACTCGGGGTACTTGGAGAGGTGGTTCGTGAAGACGTCCGGGGCGGTGCCGGCGACGAAGCCGTTGGTCAGGGTGGTCCAGTAGTCGTCCCAGCCGCGCTGGGTGATCTTGACCTTGATGTCCGGGTTGGCCTTGGTGAAATCGTCAGCGCACTGCTGGTAGGCCGGGAGCTGGTTGGCGTCCCACAGCCAGTAGTTGATCTCGCCCTTGGCCTCGCTGGAGGCGGGGCTGCCTCCGCCACAGGCGGAGAGGGACAGGGCGATTGCCGCGGCGGCAGCTGCGACGCCGATGGTTTTCTTCATGATGGACCTTTCGAGGGTGTTTCTGGAGACGAACGTGTTTCTGGGGAAAGTGAACTGAAGGTGTTACTTGATTCCGGAGAAGCCGATGGAGTTGACCACCTTCTTGCCGAAGGCAATGAACAGCAGGAGCACCGGGAGCGCGGCCACGAGCGTTGCGGCCATCAGGCCGGTCCAGTCGGGGGCTCCTTGCGGTGACTGGGACTTGAAGACGCCCAGGCCCACCGTGAGCACCCGGACGTTTTCGTCCTGGCCCACCAGGAGCGGCCAGAAGTATTCGTTCCACTGGCCGATGAAAGTGAGGAGGGCCAGTGTGGCCAGCGGCGCCGCTGCGTTGGGCAGGACGATCTGGAAGAAGATCCGTAGGTGCTTGGCGCCGTCGAGCATGGCGGCCTCTTCCACTTCCCGGGACATGCTGAGGAAGAACTGGCGCAGGAAGAAGATGGCGAACGGGGTCATGAACAGGAAGGGCAGCGTCATGCCGGCAAAGGTGTTGAGCAGGCCCAGGTTCTTGATCATCAGGAAGTTGGGCAGCGCGGTGAAGATTGGCGGGACCATCATGGTGGCCAGGAACAGCCCGAACACGGCGTTCCGTCCGGGCCAGCGGAGCCGGGAGAACGCGTAGGCTGCCATGGCGCTGAAGAAGACCTGCCCTGCCGTGGTGACGCTGGCGAAGATGACCGAGTTCCGCAGGTAGAGCCAGAAGTTGATCGCGGCTCCCGAGCCTCCCTCGGCGATGGCCTCCTCGGGGCTCTGCATTCCGAGGACCCGCTTGAAGGCTCCGAGGTTGAAGTCCGCGGGAAGGAGGTTGCCTGCGTTGGAGGCCAGTGAGGCATTCGTGGACAGTGCCGTGCGGAGCATCCACAGGAAGGGTGCCACGGTGACGGCGACTGCAACGGCCACCAGGGCCCAGGCTCCGACGCGCCGCCAGTTGACGGGCTTCTTCTTGACGGGAATGTTGCTGACGGACTTGCGGGTGAGTGTGGAGGTGCTCATGGCTGGGGTTCCTTAGTCCAGATCCGATTCGTTGCCCTTGAGGAACTTCATTTGCACGAAGGCCACCAGGGCAAGAATGAGGAAGAGAATGACGGACAGGGCCGATGCGTAGCCGAAGTCCGATTCGCCAAAGGCCTTTTGGTAGATGTACATCTGGATGACGCGGGAGGCGTTGATGGGGCCGCCGCCGGTGGTCACTGCCACGGTGTCGAAAACCTGGAATGAGCCGATGACGGTGACGACGAGCACTAGCACCATCACGGGGCGCAGGAGCGGCATGGTGATGCTCCAGAAGGTCCGGGTGGGGGACGCACCGTCCAGCGATGCAACCTCGTAGACGTGGTTGGGGATCGACTGCAGCCCGGCGAAGAGCAAGAGGGCCGTGTAGCCCATGTGCCGCCAGACGTTGACGGCGGCAATGGTGGGGATTGCCCATTGCTCGCTGCCGAAGAAGGCGATGCGCGGCAGGCCCATCCAGTTGATGATTTCGTTGACGATGCCGATTTGGTAGTCGAGCATCCAGAACCACAACAGGGCGACGATGACGTTGGCCACCAGGAAGGGAAGCAGCAACGCGCCGCGGATGAACGTGGACTTTGCCACTCGGTGCATCAGGAGGGCCAGTCCGAGGGCGATTACGGTCTGGAAGCCGATGTTCAGGCCCACGTACTGGACGGTGACCCCCATGGCGTTCCAGAACAGTTCATCGCCAAGCATGGCGGTGTAGTTCTTGACGCCGATCCAGGTGGGGTCGCCCAGGATGCTGTACTCGGTGAAGCTGAGGTAGACGCCCCGGATGGTGGGCACCAGATAGAAGAGAACAAAGCCGATCATTGCCGGGAAGATGAAGAACAATGCCATCTTCAAGTCGCCGAGCCGGCGAAGCCGGCCCTTCCGGGCGGTCTTCCCGGCCGTGGGGAGTCCGGGCCGGGCTGCCGGGTCCTGTTGCTGCTTGGTAAGGGTGGTCATCATCGACCCTTTCCTGACTGTGATGTGGGTAACAACTGGTGATGAATCTACACGAGTAGATATGAGGTGGCAAGTATTTTTTCCTGCAAACAAAGAAAGTTACGCCTAACGCTTCCAAATCCGTTGACTCGAGTAGATTCGGGTGGAAGACTTTGGCGCAGGCCCATACGGGGCCTTCATGCCCGCAATCGCGGGCCAGCCAAGGGAAGGTAAACAATGGCGTTTTCAATCGGAGTCGTCGGTGTCGGGCAGTTCGGCGGCCATTTCGCCCATCTCTTCAAGCTCCACCCGGGAGTCAGCGAGGTTTACGTCGTCGACGAACGGCCGGAACGCGCCGCCGCGGCGCAGGAGCGCTGGGGGCTTGACGGCACCAAGGCGAGTTTCGAGGAACTGCTGGCGTCCGACGTCGACGCCGTCGCCATCTTCACGCAGCGCTGGACCCACGGCCCGCTGGTGGAGCAGGCGCTCCGTGCCGGCAAGCACGTCTACTCCGCTGTGCCCATGGCTGTTTCGGAAGAACAGATCGAGCGCATCATCGAGGCCGTGAAGGAAACCGGCCTGGTGTACGCCATGGGGGAGACCAGCTACTACAACCCCGCCACCGTCTACGCCCGCAACCAGCACGCCGCCGGCAAGTTCGGCAGGATTTTCTACAGCGAAGGCGACTACGTCCACGACATGGACCTGGGTTTCTACGACGCCTACCAGTACAGCGGCGGAGACGCCTGGAAGTCGACGGCGAGCTACCCGCCCATGCTGTACCCCACCCACGCCATCGGCGGCGTCCTGGGCGCGCTGCCGTCCCACGCGGTGAGCGTCAGCTGCATCGGCGTCAAGGACGACCGCGACGACGGCGTCTTCGACAAGGACGTCAGCATGTTCGGCAACGACTTCTCCAATGCCACCGCACTCTTTGAACTGAACGACGGCGGCGCGATGCGGACCAACGAGATGCGCCGTGTGGGCTACCCGTCGCACATCCGTGAATCCCGGTTCCGCTTCTTCGGCACCGAAGCCAGCTTCGAGCAGCTGGCCAAGGTCACGGTGTGGCAGGACAAGGAAAACGTCCACGACATCTCCGAACAGGTGGAAACCCGGCCCAGCATCCCGCTGGACGACCCGTCGCTGGCCGACGTCGCGCCGGAACTGCGCGACGCCTTCATCTCCGGCCTTGCCCCCGTGCATGACCGCAGCCGCCTGCCGGAGGAATTCCGCGGCGCCCCGAACGGGCACGAGGGAAGCCACCAGTTCCTGGTGGACGACTTCGTGACCGCGGTCAATGAAGGAACGCTGCCGCCCGTCAATGCCTGGGTGGCCGCGAGGTTCACTCTTCCCGGAATCGTGGCGCATGCCTCGGCCCAGCAGAACGGAGAACGCCTGCCCATCCGCGATTTTGGCGACGCTCCGCGGGACGCATAGCTAGCATGTACTCCATGACCATTCCCGCAACGCACCCGACCCGAGGTCCGGTAACCCGCAAGGATGTTGCCCGCTATGCGGGTGTGAGCACGGCGGTGGTCAGTTACGTTGTCAACGGCGGCCCTAAACGGGTGGCGCCTGCCACGGAGGCGAAGGTCCAGGACGCGATCCGCGTCCTGGGCTACCGCCCCAACGCCGCTGCACGTGCCCTCAAACTCGGGTCCAGCGAGACCATCGGCCTGATCATTCCGGACAACAGCAACCCGTTCTTCTCGTTGCTGGCGCACGCCGTGGAAGACGCAGCCGGCGAACTCGGCTACGCGTTGTTCCTGACCAACTCCGACGGCGACCTCGCCAAGGAACGCCGGCACATCCGGAACCTGGCCGCGCGCCAGGTGGACGGAGTGGTGCTTGCGAGCGTCCTTTCCGAACCGGACCTGGCGGACCTGGAATCGGCGGAGATTTCATCGGTCCTGCTCAGCCACAGTGAGAGGCCCGCCGGCGTCACCAGCGTCGGCGTGGACCTCGCCGCCGGTGCACGCACTGCCGTGGAACACCTGATCGGCCACGGCCACACCAACATCGGCCTGGCCATGGGTACCACCACGGCCAATGAGGCCGATGACCGCGAACAGGGCTGGCTGCAGGCGCTCGAGGCTGCCGGACTGCCCGAGGGCCCCATCGCGCGCAGCGCCTTCACCCGGGACGGGGGCTACGCCGCGGGCAAACGCCTGCTGGCATCAGGGCACCGCCCCACGGCGATTTTTGCGAGCTCTGACATGCAGGCAGTGGGCATCCTCCGTGCCCTGCACGAAGCGGGACTCACCGTTCCGGGCGACATTGCCCTGGCCGCCTTCGACGGCTCGGTGGAGGCCGAATATTCGTGGCCTCCGCTGACCACCGTGGAACAGCCGGTCCGTGCGATGGCGGACGCCGCAGTGCGCGCGCTGGTCGGCGCCGGCCGCGGCGAGCCGCCCCGCCACCACGTCTTTCCCACGAAGCTGCTGGTCAGGCAATCCTGCGGCTGCCCGTAGAGCTTTCCGGCAACACCGCTAGCCGGCGTCCACGATCCGCAGCCGGCTGACGCTTTCCTGCAGGAACCGGCGCGCGTCCGCACTGAGGCCGGAGTCGCTGATGACCTCGTCCGCCTCCTCGAACCCCGAGATGGTGCTCATGCCCTGGGTGCCCCACTTGGTGTGGTCGGCCACCACCACCACCTTGCGCGAGGCCGCCACGAACGCACGGTCGGTCTCGGCCTCGAGCAGGTTGGGCGTGGTGAAGCCGGCATCGGGATCCATGCCGTGGACGCCCAGGAACAGCAGGTCCAGGTGCAGCTGCTTCAGCGCCGCCGTCGCAATCGGTCCAACCAGCGCGTCCGACGGCGTGCGTTCGCCGCCGATCAGGATCACCGTGGACCCGTACCGTCCGGCACCGGAGGATGAGCCGTGATGGAACACGTCGGCAATGCGGATGGAGTTGGTCACAACAGTGATCCGCGGTCCGTTGACCAGCTCCTTGGCCAGGGCCCACGTGGTGGTTCCGGCACCCAGTCCCACCGCCATCCCTTCATGGACAAGGGACGCCGCTTCCAGGGCAATGGCCCGTTTCTCGGCCGTGAGTTGCGTGGATTTCTGTTCGAAGCCCGGTTCGTGCGTGCTGGCATCGCCGGGAAGCTTGGCGCCGCCGTGGATCCGCTCCACCCGGCCGCCTTCCTCGAGCAGCTCGATGTCCCGCCGAACGGTCATGAGCGACACACCAAGCTGCTGGGCCAGGTCCGAGACGCGGACCACCCTCTCGCGCTGGACTGCGTCCACGATTGCCTGGTGGCGTGCTGCGGGGAGCATGGAATTCCTTTCGGGCTGCGGGCGGGGGAGTGCTGCCCCCGTCAGGTTCCATCATGGTCTACCCCTTGGAGGAACCAAGAGTCAGCCCCGCAACAAACTGCCGCTGCAGGAGCAAATAGATCACCAGCGTGGGGATGACCGTGATCACGGCGCCGGCGGCCAGCAGGTTGTAGTTATTCAGGAACTGGCCCTGGAGGTTGTTGATGGCCGTGGTGATCGGGAGCCGGTTGCCACTCTGGATGAACAGGAGCGGCCAGAAATAGTCGTTGTAGATGAAGATGACCTGCAGGGTGCCGAGGGCAGCAAACGCCGGCCGGCAGAGCGGGAGGATGATCTCCCGGTACTGCCGCCAGATTCCGGCACCGTCCACCAGCGCGGCTTCGGTCAGGTCGGCGGAGAGGGCCTTCATGTAGTTGGAGAGTACGAACGTGCAGAATCCCATCTGGAAAGCGGTGTTGACGGCGATGACGATGATGTACGTGTTCAGCATGTTGCCGGAATCGCTGAAGGAGTACGGCACCTCGAAGTGCTTGGCCATCTCGAACAACGGCGCCGCCAGGACCTGCGGCGGCAGCAGGTTGCCGGCGGTGAACATGATGAGCAGCGTGATGTTGAACTTCCAGTTCACCCGGCTCACGGCAAACGCCATCAGGGACGCCAGGAACAGGGTCACCAGCACGGCCGGAACCGTGATGATGACGGAGTTCCAGAAGTAGGTGGCGAATCCGCCCTGCGTCCAGGCCTGGATGAAGTTGTCGAAATTGAATGCGCCGGCAAGGCTGAAGTAGCCGTGCTCGTTGGTGGACGCCACCGGCCGGAGGGCAGTGAAGACGGACCAGCCCAGCGGGATCAGCCACATGACGGCCATGACCGTCAGGAAGATGTGGGTCCCGTAGTGGCGTTTCGGCCGGCTTCCGGACCTGGGTGCGGGGGCGGTAGCTTTCCTGCCGGCGTGTGCTGTGCTTGTTGCGGGGGAGCTCATGCTTTGTTCTCCTTGCCGAACGTGCGGCTGAGGTAGAAGACGATGGGGACAAGGGAAATAACCAGCAGCACCACCGCAAGGGCAGAGCCGACGCCGATCACCTGGCCTTCGCCCACAAGGTTCTGGATCACCAGGGCGCTGAGCATTTCCAGGCCGTTGGTGCCGCGGTTGATGACGTACACAACGTCAAAGGCCCGCAGCGACTCAATGATGGTGATGACCACGATCACGATGTTGATGGGACGCATGGCCGGAAAGACCACCCGGAAAAACGTCTGGTAGCCGTTGGCGCCGTCGATTGCGGCGGCCTCCTTGAGGCTGGGATCCACGCCCTTGAGCCCGGCCAGGTACAGGAGCATGACATAACCGGCGTGCCGCCAGGTGGCTGCGATCATGGCGGCCCAGATGTTGACCGAGGAATCTCCGAACCAGTCCACGGCCTGGGGCGTCCCGGCCGTGCCCAGCAGGAAATTCAGCAGCCCGTTGTCCCGCTGGTAGAAGAGCTGCCAGATGATGCCGATCAGGGCCAGCGACAACATCACCGGGGCGAAGAAGATGCTCTGGTAGATCTTGCTGCCGCGGATGTTCTGGTCCAGCAGCACCGCAAGCAGCAAACCGAGCGGTGTTGCGATGAGTGCCAGGAACAGGAGCCACAGCATGTTGTGCTGCACCGCCGGCCAGAACGGCGGGTAGTCCTGGGAAATGAATTGGTAGTTGTCCAGGCCGGCGGGGCGGATGTCGCCCAGATCCAGTCCGTTCCACCGGGTGAAGCTCAGGCCCACCGACATCAGCATGGGCAGCCACACCAGGGTCAGTTCGATCAGGGTGGGGATGCCCACCATCAGGGACAGGACAAGCTTGTCCCGCCCGGACAGGCGGCGGACCCGCCCGCCCTTGGCCCTGCCGGTTCTCCCGGGAGCGCCTTCAGGCTCCCGGGATTCCGGCGGAATCAGTTCTCGTGCGGTGCTGCTCATGGAAGTCTTCCCTCGCTATTGTGCCGCGTACAGCGTCTTGGCCTGGGCTTCGAGGTTTTTGACGTCCATCTTGCCGTCCTTGATGAAGCTCTGCAGCGCGGGGATCATCACGTTGTTGGCCATCGCGGGAAGGGCATCCCGGTCGAAGAACTGGCTGATGTATTTGGCGTTTGCGATGGTGTCCGCACACGCCTTGTTGAGGGGCGTGAACTTGGACGTGTCCGTGCCCTTGGCCGTGGCGATGTTCGATGAATCCACCGCGGCGTACGCGTCCTGTGCCTCGGCAGACCCAAGGAAAGCCATGAAGTCCCGGGCCGCCTTGTTTTCGCCGCCCTTCTTGGACAGCAGGAGGCCGTCGATGGGGGCTTCGACGGCGTCGCGGCCTTCCATGGCGATCTCCGGGAACGCGAAGAACCCGATGTCCGCCAGGACCGCGGGATCGGTGAACTGCTGGGTCACGAAGGAACCGAGAAGGTACATGCCGGTCTTCTTGGCTTCAAGTGCCTTTGCGGCGTCCTGCCACGTCTGGCCCAGGGCCGCCGGGTCCTGGAACGGAAGGAGTTCGGCCCACGTGTCGAAAACGGCGCTGACCTTCTGCTGGTCCCAGGATTCCTTGTGCGCGCACAGGTCCACGTGGAACTGGTAGCCGTTGAGCCGCATGTTGATGTAGTCGAAGGTGCCCATGGCGGGCCAGCCGTCCTTGTCGGCGAAGCCGATGGGAATGATGCCGTCAGCCTTCATCTTGGTGGCCAGGGCCTTGAGCGCGTCGAAAGTCTCCGGAACCTCGTAGCCCTTCTCCGCCCAGAGGCTCTTCCGGTAGAAGAAACCCCACGGGTAGTTGTAGTTGGGGACGAAGTACATCTTGCCGTCGGGGCCGGTGGACGCCTTCTTCAGCGCGTCGGAGTAATTGGCGCCGATGCTCTCCCAGACGTCGTCGATGGGTGCCAGGAGTCCCTTGCCCGCGTAGTACTGCATGCGGTAGCCGGCAAACCATGTGAAGGTGTCGTCCGGGGAGCCCTGCAGGTAGGAGTTGATCTTGTTCTGGAAATCGTTGTGCGGCACCACGTTGGTGGTGACCTTCTTGCCGGACTTGGCGGTGAAGGCATCCGTGACGGCCTGGTAGGCGCGCTTGGGAACATCATCCGAGGACCCGGAACCGAACGTCAGGCCGGGCGAGTCGGAACCTGTGGCCGACGGTCCGCTTCCGCCGGTACAAGCCGCGAGGAACGGAATCCCCGCCAGGCCGGCTGCGCCGACGCCGACGGTCTTGAGGATGGTCCGCCGGCTCGGAAAAGCGGTTGCCGACGCATCAAACTGTGCTGCCATGTTCTCTCCCTTGAAAAATAGCTGCATGTGAGAGACCTCACATGCTCATGACTATAACGTCTCAAAAGGGAACAGGAAAGAACGGGAAAGAACATTTTGACGGCAATCGCTATTTGAATCGTCACAAAGCACCGCGGCCCCGTTTTCCCCGCCGTGGCGGGGGAAAACGGGGCCGGCTGGTTTCCCGGGAGGCGTCCGGGACTGTTAGTTTCTGAGCGGCCGCTACTTCCGGAGCGACTGGGCGATCTGCGCCATGACGGTGTTGTCGGCCAGTGTGGTGGCGTCGCCGGGGTCGCGGCCTTCCGCGACGTCCTTGAGGAGCCGGCGCATGATTTTCCCGGACCGGGTCTTCGGTAGTTCGGGCACCACCAGGATGGTTTTGGGTTTGGCGATCGGACCGATTTCCTTGCCCACGTGGTTGCGGAGTTCCTGGACGATCGCGTCGCCGGAGTCCACCGCATCCTCACGGAGGATCACGAACGCGACCACGGCCTGTCCGGTGGTTTCGTCGGCGGCGCCCACGACGGCGGCCTCGGCGACGGCCGGGTGGCTGACCAGGGCCGATTCGATTTCCGCGGTGGAGAGCCGGTGGCCGGAGATGTTCATGACGTCATCCACCCGGCCCAGGAGCCAGACGTCGCCGTCGTCGTCCTTCTTGGCCCCGTCGCCGGCGAAATACATGGTCTCGAACCGTGACCAGTAGGTCTCCTTGAACCGTTCCGGGTCGCCCCAGATGCCGCGGAGCATGGCCGGCCACGGTTCGCGGATCACCAGGAACCCGCCGTGCCCGTTCGGCACGGATTCGCCGAGTTCATCCACCACGTCGACGGCGATGCCGGGCAGGGGGACCTGGGCGGAGCCGGGCTTGGTGGCTGTGACGCCGGGCAGCGGGGCGATCATCTGGGCGCCCGTTTCGGTCTGCCACCAGGTGTCCACGATTGGTGCGGGGTTCTCCTTCTTCTCGCCGTTCTTGCCGGCGTTGGCGCCGATGACGTCGCGGTACCACATCCAGGCTTCGGGGTTGATGGGTTCGCCCACGGAGCCCAGGACGCGGATCGAGGAGAGGTCGAACTTGGCCGGGATCTCCTTGCCCCACTTCATGAAGGTGCGGATCGCGGTGGGGGCGGTGTAGAGGATGCTCACCTTGTACTTTTCGATGATCTCCCACCAGCGGCCCTGGTGCGGGGAATCCGGTGTGCCTTCGTACATGACCTGGGTGGCGCCGTTGATCAGCGGGGCGTAGGCGACGTAGGAGTGGCCGGTGATCCACCCGACGTCGGCGGTGCACCAGTACACGTCCGTTTCCGGGTGCAGGTCGAAGACGGCCTTGTGGGTGTAGGCGCCCTGGGTGAGGTACCCGCCGGTGGTGTGCAGGATGCCCTTGGGCTTGCCCGTGGTGCCGGAGGTGTAGAGGATGAACAGCGGGTGTTCAGAGTCGTGGCCCACGGCCGTGTGTTCCGGGGAAGCGGCGTCAACGGTGTCAGCCCACCAGTGGTCCCGGCCCTCGTGCCAGTCGACGTCCTGCCCGTTGCGCTTGACGACGACGACGTTCTCGACGGTGTGGCCGCTGCCGTCTCCTTCGTGGGACAACGCATCGTCCACCGCATGCTTCAGGGAGCTGGGCTTGCCGCGGCGGTAGGTGCCGTCGGCGGTGACGACGAGTTTGGCCCCGGCGTCGTCGATCCGGGAGCGCAGGGCCTCGGCGGAGAAGCCGCCGAACACCACCGAGTGGACGGCGCCGATCCGGGCGCAGGCCAGCAGCGTGATGACGGCCTCGGGAATCATGGGCAGGTACACGGCCACGCGGTCGCCCTTGGCAACCCCGAGGGACTCGAAGGCGTTCGCGGCCTTCTTGACCTCTTCGGTGAGCTGCGCGTACGTGTACGAGCGGGAATCGCCGGGCTCGCCTTCAAAGTAGATGGCCACCCGGTCCCCGAGCCCATTCTCCACGTGGCGGTCCAGGGCGTTGTAGGCGGCGTTGATCTCGCCGCCGACGAACCATTTCGCGAAGGGCGGGTTGGACCAGTCCAGGGTCTCGGTGAAGTCCTTGCTCCAGGTGAGCAGTTCGCGGGCCTGCTTCGCCCAGAAAGCCGGGCGGCCGGCGTCGGCCTCTGCATAGTCCGCGGCGGTGACCACGGCGCTGGCCGCGAACTCCGGTGACGGAGCGAACTTCCGGTTCTCCTGGGAGAGGTTTTCGAAGGCGTCGCCGTTCCCGCCCTGGGCTCCGTTGGCTGACGGGCTTGCGGCTGATGCGGAGACTGCAACGGCTCCGCCGGTGGACAGGTTGGCCGGCACGTCGGTGTGTGCAGCGGTGGCCGTGGAGCTGGGAGTGTCCTGGGACATGGTGAACCTCATCATTCATCGATCTTTGCTGCGCGGGACGGGCCGCCACCGGGCCGCAGCCGTGCCGCATGCGCGGCATCGGGCATCGGCTGGTCACGGCTGTACCGCAAAGAGCTGTTCCGAAATAAACACTAACGCCTGCCCCGCGCCAGACGTGCGCCCCGTCACATAGTGAACCGTGAGCGGTGTTTATTAAGCGCCGAATGGTTCCCGGAGGTCCGGGGCTGAGACCTCCCGTGCCGGAACCGGAGCCTCCGCCGGCCTTGCCGGACGCCCCGCATCCACCCGGCAAACAGGCGGGTGTGCTAGGGAAATCCACGGGTGTTTTGCCGGGCCCGCCTCCGGCCCGTCAGCTAGTGATCAGCCAACCACTTGGCTAGGCTGAGATGGAGTTGTGACATCCGATGGAGGCGACAGGACCGCTTGCGGTCCCGTTCCTGCCTGCCGTTAGGAGGCGCTGTCCAGGGCGCCGCCGTGCTAAGGAGAACAGTATGAACCAGCAAAGCCATGGACAGCATAAGGCCGTCCATACGCATCCCGGTCAGACGGCCGGCCAGGCCACCGGCCCGGCTTCTTCCGGCAAGCCGGCAGGCACTGACGGGCAAAAGTCCGCGGGAAGCAGGCTGACGGCCAAGAAGAACGAAACGGTGCTCGGCCCGTTCACCGTGCGGGACCTCACCGTCTTCACGTCAACGCTGATTCTGTTCGTCGCATCGCTGATCCCGATGTTCGATTCCCGCTACAACCTGTGGAACCTGGGAAGCCTCTTCTTCCTGGGCCTGGGCATCATCCTGCCGCTGATCGTGACGGCCCTTTTCGTGGCACGCAGGCTGAGCCCCGAGTCCAAAGTGCGGGTGGGGTCGCTGTCCATTGACCAGTTCGCGTCCGTGGTGGCGTCGTTCACCCTCGGGTTCTTCTTCCTGTCCGCGGCCGAAGCCTTCATTCCGGTCATGCTGGTGGGCCTGATCGGATCCGTCGGGCTGTTTGCTGCCACCGTTCTGGCACGCTTCATTCCCGTCCTCGCCGGTGACTTCCTGGACCGCGCGGAGGTCCCCGCACACGTCGTGGCCCGCGAGTCTGCCGCGCCGTTCCGCAAGCCCAGCGCCCCGAAGGAGCCCAAGGCCGCCAAGGACCCGGGTTCCAGCACTCTGGCCGGCTGGTCGAAGCGACTGACCGCGGGTGCCGCGGGTGCCGCAGGCGGCGCTGCCGCCGGAAAAGCAACGGCCGCCGGTGCGGCGAACACCGGTGCGGCGAACGCCGACCGGCCGTACGCCGGAGCTGGCGCCAGTGAAGCCCCGCGCGCAGCAACCTCATACGGAGAGACGCAGCACGCAGCAGCGCAGCAGGGGACGGCGCAGGCCGCCGCACCGCACGCAGACTCCGTGCCGGCTGCTGCCGCCGCTGCCACGCCCGGCAACGCGGCCGGCAACAACGCTGCTGCCGCTACGGCAGCAGCAGCAGTAGGTGCCGCCGCCGCCAGCCGCGGTACTGACGCTTCGCCCGCAACGCAGGCCGCCGACGTCGTACCTTCCGCTGCGGAACGGACGCAGGCCGCCGGCGTCGTGCCTTCGGCTGCGGAGCGGACGCAGGCCGCGGCAGTTCCCGCGGCCGCGGGCCGGGACTCAGCCGAAGCTCCCGCCACGGGTGCTTCGCCGGCAGCGTCGACTCCCGCGGCCTCCGAGCACGCAGCGTCGGCTCCCGCGGCCACCGATCACGCAGCGTCGGCGCCGGCAGCTTCGGCGCCGGCTGCGACGATGCTGAACCCGCAGGTGAAGTCGCAGGAGCCCATCGGCGCCACCGTGGACCCCTACAGCCGCCCGGAAGAACACGACGAGCAGCCGGTCCACGAGGCGTTCTGGTTCGCCGTCGCCCAGCCCCGCACTGCAGTCGACGAGCGGACGGGCATGCCTGCGTTCGTGATCGAACCCGGCGGGTGGGTTCTGGCCCTGGAAGACCGCGGGCACGAATTCCTGGTGCAGCATACCGACGGCCGCGTCGGCGTGCTGCGGGACCTCAGCAACATCGAGCGCGGCTAGCCGGCCCTGATGGCCACCGTTTCCGGGACGCCGAATCCGGGCAGCATCACCCCCAGGGCGGCGGGCGAGTCCCTGCTGGCGCTCAAGCGGCGCGCCCGCAGGATCAACCGGGCGCTCGCGGAGCTCTACCCGTATGCGCACGCCGAGCTGGATTTCCGCAGCCCCTTCGAGCTGCTGGTGGCCACGGTCCTGTCGGCACAGACAACCGACGTCGTGGTCAACCAGATCACGCCGCTCCTGTTCGACCGGTATCCGGACGCCCGGAGCATGGCCGAGGCGGACCCTGCCGAGCTTGAGGTGATCCTCAAGCCAACCGGTTTCTTCCGCGCCAAAGCGCGGAACGTCATGGCACTCTGCAACCGGCTGGTGGACGAGTACGACGGCGAGGTGCCGCCCCGGCTGCAGGATCTGGTGACGCTGCCCGGAGTCGGACGGAAAACCGCCAACGTGGTGCTGGGCAACGCTTTCGGCGTTCCCGGAATCACCGTGGACACGCACTTTGGGCGGTTGGCCCGCCGGTTCGGCTGGACCGACTCGGATGATCCCGTTCGTGTCGAAGCGGACGTGGCCGAGCTCTTCGAGCCGAGGGACTGGACCATGCTCTCGCATCGCGTGGTCTTTCACGGGCGGCGCGTCTGCCATGCCCGCAAGCCGGCCTGCGGTGCGTGCGCGGTGGCCACCTGGTGCCCCAGCTACGGAGCCGGGGAGACGGATCCGGTGAAAGCAGCCAAGCTGCTCAAGTACGAGCTGGCCCCGGGGCAGGAAGCCCTCCTGGCCCAGCTCCTGGCGGAGACCCACCGGGCTGCCGAAATCCGGATGGAATCACAAAAGCGGGGGAAATGACTGCCCGCCAGGACCTCGTCGGCCTCATTGAGGCCATCACCGCCGGGAACGGCCCGGAGCGCAATCCTTATTGGCGGGATCTGACCGTGGACGATTCCGTCGCCCGGAAGGCCGCCGTGTTGATGCTCTTCGGCGCCCTGGACAACGTCCCCGCCGTTTCCTCGAAGCACCTGGCGCCGGCCGATCTCGATGTCCTGCTGCTGGAACGTGCCCACACCCTGGACGACCACCCCGGCCAGGTGGCGTTTCCAGGCGGCGGAATCGACCCGGGCGAGACGCCCATTCAGGCTGCCCTCCGTGAAGCGGAGGAGGAGACCGGCCTCGATTCAGCCGGTGTGGAGGTTCTCGGCGCCATGCCGCAGCTGGCCTTGCCGCGCGGGAACTTCCTGGTGACGCCGGTGCTCGCCTGGTGGCACTCGCCGTCTCCGGTCCGCGTGGTGGACTACGGCGAATCGGCCCAGGTGTTCCGTGTCCCGGTCCGCGACCTGCTGGACCCGGACAACAGGGTGATGGCCACCGTCAGCCGGGGCGGCCAGTCGTTCCTCAGCCCAGCCTTCGTGGTGAACAAAGTTGTGGTCTGGGGTTTCACCGGGATGATCCTGAATGAGCTTTTTGATCAGCTGGGCTGGGCCGTCCCGTGGGACCGGAACCGGCTGCACCAGATCGACATTTAACTTCCGGCGGGTCCCTGACCCATCGGTCAGGCCGACCGGGGCCGTACGCGGGCGGCCCGCCCCGTCTGCCCGGGGCTATCCGGTGGCCAGTTCCCGCCGGGCCCGGTTGACCACAAGTCCTGTGGCTGCGCTCTCGCGGACGGCATCAATGCCGGCCACCACGCCTTTGAGTGTCTTGAACCGCGGCGATACCGCCACTACCGTGCCGTCGTCGGCCTTGAGCCTGAAGTAGAAAGCTTCTTCTTCAGCGTTGATGATTTCGAATGTGCCAGCCATTGTGCGGTGCCTCCCCAAATATCCATGCGTCATTGCATCGGCCGGTTCTTTTCGGTGCTGCACTGCCACTGCTGCGAACCGGCTAATTGAGCTTAACCGGGAGGTGAGACAGTTCACAAAGCTACCCGCGGGTACGTTACAGGCCGCGTCTTTCAGCGAACTATTTGGCTTTGTCGTAGGAGTCGACTACGGCAACACTCACCGGAAATTCCACCGGAATCCGGCCGAACAGCAGTTCCTTGGCCGCCGCGGCCGCCTCCTCGATGGCTCCGATGCAGGCGTCCACCGAATCGTCAGGGCAGTGGACCATCACTTCGTCATGCAGGAAGAACACCAGTTCACCGGCAGTGCCGCCGGCCGACCGCATTGCGCGGAGCCGCCGTCGTAATTCCGCCAGCCAGCAGGCTGCCCAGTCAGCGGCCGAGCCCTGGACCACGAAGTTGCGGGTGAACCGGCCGCGGGAGCGGGCAACCGCATCTGCCCGGCGCTGTTCCTCCGCCGTGGTGGACTGCTGGCTCTGCAGCCAGCGTTCCGACGGCGGCGGGCTGCTGCGGCCCAGCCGCGAGGTGACGGTTCCGCCTGCTTCGCCATCCCGGGCGGCCTGTTCCACGAAGCCGACGGCGCGCGGATAGGTGCGCGCCAGCTGGGGCATCAGCCGCCCGGATTCACCCGTTGTGGCACCGTAGATGGCACCGAGCAGGGCCACCTTCGCCTTGGCACGGTCACCGCCGAAACCCTGGGCAGCAATGCCGGCATAGAGGTCCTTGTCCCGGGCTGCCTCGGCCATCTTGGAGTCCTGGGCCAGGGCCACCAGGACCCGCGGCTCCAGCTGGGAAGCGTCGGCCACGATGAGTTTGTGGCCGGGATCGGCATGCACCGCGCCGCGGATCTGGCGCGGAATCTGCAGTGCACCGCCGCCGCGGGATGCCCACCGCCCGGAGACGACGCCTCCCACCACATACTCGGGCTGGAAGCGGCCGTTGTTCACCCAGGCGTCCAGCCAGGCCCAGCCGTTGGCCGCATGCAGCCGGGACAGTTTCTTGTAGGCAAGGAGTGGCTCGATGGCCGGATGGCTGGATTCCTTCAGCTCCCATTGCCGGGTGGTCTTGACCTCGATGCCGTTCCGGTGCAGGGCACGCATGAGGTCCTGCGGCGAATCCGGGTTCAGGCTTGGCGAATTCAGGAGCCTGCGGAGTTCCGTGTTCAACGCCTCGAGCTTGGCGGGCCGGTGGCCCAGCGGCGGCCGCGGGCCCAGGTAGTCCGCCAGGATTTGTTCGTGCAGTTCCTCCCGCCAGGGCACGCCGGTGTGCTGCATTTCCGCGGCGATCATGGCGCCGGCGGATTCTGCGGCGAGGAGCAGGTGGAGGCGCTGCCTTCGGTTCGCCTCCGTGCTCGCCTGGCCGAGCGCTTCCTGCTGGGCGGCGAACTCCATGCGCAGCTCTTCCAGCGAGTGCCTGGGCTGACGGCCGAGTCCGGAGTCTTCAAAGAGTGCCCCCTGGTGTGCCGGCTGGGGCGGTGGCTGGAGGGCGCGGGGCGGCTGCTGCGAGTCGTCGTCCTGCGTGAGCTTTTCGGCGTTGCGGGCGTAGTCCGTGTGGGCGGTGAACTCCGAATGGGCCAGGATGGCGCCACAGAGCGTCAGGTCATGGCAGCGCTCCAGCTCAACCCCTGCCGCCAGCAGCGCCGGGTACCATTCCTGCGTCCGGTGCCAGATCCAGCGCGGGCGCCGCTTTTCGAGTTGACGTACGACGCCGGCCAGTTCGCCTGCGCTGATCAGGCGCGGTTCGGGGTTGCCGGGGGCGGGGGAGCCGTCCGGTGTGAGCTCCTGGAGGGCTGCGCCGTCAGCGTGGGCGGACAGCAGCAGATACATAGCCTCAATTCTGCCTTGTGGAGCGGGATGGTCTGCGCCGCCGTCTGGTCGATGGCGGAAAGCCTGCCTCCGGGTGCGGGTCCGGCGGGCTCACTGTCCCTCCACAGGTGCCCGGGGCAGGGCGTTGTCCACATGGCTTGCGGCGGGGCTGTCCGGCAGCGCGGCCGCTCGGCACAGTGGCAGGATGAGCAGGCAGCATCTTCAGGAACCCACACCGGAGTTCACGCCGGAATTCACCGGTCCCGGCCCCGTGACGGCCTCCGGCCCCGCTTCCCAGGAGCCACCTGGCCGGCATACGGGGAGCCGGCAACCGAGCAGTCGGCAAGAGCGGGGACGGCAGCCGAGCAGCCGGCAAGAGCGGGGGCGGCAGCCTGGCGGAGGCAGCCCGGCGGATCCGCTCGGCCTGGCCGGTCCGGCAGCCCGCGGTGCAACCGCGGCAGGTGCCCCGGGCAGGGGCGCGTCGGCGGGGGAGCGCGCTCCGGGCGCATGGCTTCCCGCGGAGTCCGCCGAAACACTTCTGGTGACCGGCTTCGACTTCCTGCGCGGTGAGGTTGAGCGGGTCGTTGCCGCTGCCGGCGGCCAGCTTCGCGTCGCCGCCGATGCCACCGAAGCGGCCCCGTTCTGGGACACCGCGTCCGTGGTCCTGGTGGGCAGTGACATCCGCGAACTGCCGCCCCGCCGCCGCGCACCGGCCGTGCTCGTCGGGCTCAGCGGCGAAGGTGACAGCCTCTGGCACCTCGCCGCGGTCCTGGGAGCCGAACGGGTGGCCGTGCTGCCGGACGCCGCCGCGTGGCTTGCCGAATACCTGAGCCGATCGCGGTCGCCGGAAGCCGGCGGACTGGTCCTGGGCGTGACCGGCGGGTGCGGCGGAGCCGGTGCCACCACGGCTGCGATCTGGATCGCCCAGGCCGCGGCGGAGTGGGGAGCCCGGGTCCTGTTGATCGACGGCGATCCGTGGGGCGGCGGCCTGGAGATTGCCCTGGCCGCGGAGGAAACACCGGGCCTTCGATGGACCGATCTTACGGAGGCGAGCGGGAGCATCGATCCTGAACAGTTGTCCGACGCTCTGCCGGTGGCGGGCGGTTTTTCCTTTCTGTCCTGGCCGGGCAGCCGCGAACGCCAGCCCGGCGTGGAAGCCGCCACCGTGGGCGGCGTTCTTGACGCTGCGCGGCGGGGCTACGAACTGGTCCTGGTGGATATCGGACGCGGAACGGAACCGTTGCGGACGTTTGCCTGGGACTGCGACCGTATTTTGGTTGTGGCACCCGCGCAGCTGAAAGCCGCCGTTTCATCCGCCAGGCTGCTGCAGGAGCTTCCGCCGGTGGACACGGCCCTGGTGATCCGGGGCAAAGCCGGGGCCGTCCTGGACGGGCCGCTGATCGCCGAATCCGTGGGCCTGCCCCTGCAGGGACTTGTCCCGGAAGTGAAGGGCACGGCCAACGCCACGGAGCTCGGCCGCCTGCTGGAGATGGGCCGTCGGCGCACCGTGCGCCGGTTCGCAGCGTCGGTCTTGGATCTGCTGGGCGGCGGGCTGCCATGACCACGCCGTCGCAGCCGCCGGGGCTGCCCCGCTTTCCCGGTCCGGCCGGAAACTTAAGGCGGCGGCAGAGCAGCGCCCTGGACGCCGGGTTGCTCGAATCGGTGAGGGAATCCGTGATGGCCGATTCCGGCCCGGTGACACCGTCCCGGGTGGCCGTGGCGGTTCAGGCCACGGGCAGGCTCCTGGGTACGGCCGGATCGTTGGCTGCCGTCGAGCGGATCAGTGCCGAGCTCAACGGTTTGGGCCCGCTGCAGGTGCTGACGAGGGACCCGTCGGTGACCGACATTTTCGTCAACGCCCCGGACTCCGTCTGGCTGGACCGCGGGAACGGGCTGGAACAGGCGCCGGTGTCCTTTTCCTCCGAAAGTCAGGTCCGTTCCCTGGCGTCCCGCCTCGTGGCGGCCGGCGGCCGGCGGCTTGACGACGGGTCCCCGTGCGTGGACGTCAGGCTGGAGGCCGGATACCGCATCCACGCAGTTTTGCCGCCCATTTCGACGGCGGGAACACTCTTAAGCATCAGAATCCGCCGCCATGAGGTGTTCACGCTGGACGAGCTGCGGGACGGCGGCATGTTCGGTGCCCTTGTCCAGGACGTGCTGGAGCATATGGTTTCCCGGCGCCTGAGCTTCCTGATCAGCGGTGCCACGGGATCAGGAAAAACCACCCTGCTCTCCACGCTGCTGGGGCTGAGTCATCCCGGCGAACGGCTGGTCCTGATCGAAGACGCCTCCGAACTTAACCCCGTCCATCCCCACGTCGTTTCGCTTGAATCCAGGCACGGAAACCTCGAAGGCGGCGGTGCAGTGGATCTTGCCGAACTGGTCCGGCAGGCCCTCCGGATGCGGCCCGACCGCCTGGTGGTTGGCGAATGCCGCGGGGCGGAGGTTCGCGAACTGCTGACCGCCATGAACACCGGACACACCGGCGGCGGCGGAACCATCCATGCCAACACAGCGGCAGCCGTTCCTGCCCGGCTTACCGCGCTGGGTGCCCTCGCCGGGATGGGCCAGGACGCCATGCGGCTCCAGGTTGCAAGTGCCCTGGACGTCGTGGTGCACGTTGAACGCTTCCGAGGCCTCCGCCAGGTGGCAAGCATCGGTGTCATTGAAGACGGCGCCCACGGCCTGGAGGTCTCAGCGGCTGTTTCCGTGCGCGGTGGAACCGTCACCTTGGGCCCTTCGTGGCCGGGGCTGGCCCGGCGGCTGGGTATTGACGAATCCCTGACCGGCGGCCGCGATGCGGTGCCGACGGTGCCAGAGTCCGGGGCAGACGGATGATGAGTCTGCTGATCGCCCTGCTGGCACTGGCCGCGTGGCTGGTGGCCCGGCCTCGCGGCGGCCGCTCAGGAAGGATCCGTGCGGCACTGGGCGCCGGGCGCCCCGAGTCGCGCGGCACGCCAAAGGCCCGGCGCTCCATCCGGCCCGGAACGTCCCGCCACCACCCTCACCATGTGCCCATGACCGTTGTGGTCCAACAACTGGCAGCGCTGCTCAAAGGCGGCAGGACGCCCTCGCGGCTGTGGGACGAACTCTGGCTGGTCTATGCCGTCGACGAGCGTCCCGGGGCCGGACAGGACGACGTGCAGGGACTCTCTCCTGCGTCCTTGTCGATGGTGTCCGTGGCAAGGGCGGCCGCAATGCGGGGTTCCCCCGTGGCCGACGCCATCCGTTCGGCGTCGGCAGCGGCCTTCCCCGGAAGCCCAAGCCGCGAACGTCGAATCTGGGGTGAGCTCGCCGCATGCTTCGACATTGCCGCAGCGAGCGGCTGCCCGCTGGCGGACGTCCTGACCCGCTTGGCGGCGCAGCTTGAAGTGGAGGACGACGCCGAAGCTGCCCGCCAGACCGCCCTGGCCGGGCCGAAAGCCACCGTCACCCTCTTGACCTGGCTTCCCCTGCTGGGCCTAGGGCTGGGTGTCGCCCTGGGCGTGGATCCGCTGTCCATCCTGCTCGGCACACCGTTGGGGATGGCTGCGCTCGCTGCCGGCGTGGCACTGACAGTGGCCGGCCGGCTCTGGTCTGCCAGGCTTGTCCGCTCGGCCATTGGAACATCATGACGGCGGCCTTGCTTCCGGCCGTGGCTGTGGCCCTGATGCTGGCCGCCGCCGCGGCACTGGCTTTGACCGGGCACGGCAGCGCACACCGGAGGCTTCTCCGGCAGCACCAAGGGCATCCCGCCGTCGGAACCAACGGCGAGGGCGGAGGCACAGCCCGGGCCCCTTGGCCGGCCGGCGAGGGCCTGCGCGACACAGCAATGATGCTGGAGCTGATCGGAGCAATGCTGGACGCCGGGTCGGGGATCGGGCGAGCCTTGGAGCTCGTCGCGGCCTCAGCGTCACCTGAATATCACCGGTCGCTGCGGCCCGTGGTGTCGGCGCTGGCCATTGGCGCCGACTGGGAGACCGCGTGGCGCAGTTCCGAGGTCCGGGCCCCCGAGCTGCTGGACCTGCGGCAGGCCCTGGGCTTTGCCGCCCTGACAGGGGCGCCGTCGTCGGCCATTCTCTACGCTCAGGCCGCAAGGCTGCGGCGGGAGCGCTTCAGGGCTGCGGAAAAGCGTGCGGCCGCGCTCGGCGTGCGGCTGGTGGTCCCGCTCGGCCTCTGTTCGCTGCCCGCCTTTATCTGCCTCGGCGTGGTTCCGGTGTTGCTCGCGATGCTGCCCTCCGGAAGCTGACCGCTGCAGCCGGGTCCGGGGCGGCACGGCGCCCGAGTGTTCCTCCACAGCCGCGAGATTCCGGGCTTTTCCACTTAGCCGAACATGTCCCTTATCTCCTTTGGGCCTAGCCGGGAGAGTCAAGCCAGCCGGCACATTAGCCGGAAACCAATGAAAGGAAATCCCATGTCAGTCACTTCCAACCACCGTCCGTACCCCCAGCCCGAGCCTTCCGAACCCGCCAGCCGCGCCGACGCGAAGGTGCACGAGATCTACCCCGGTGCGAGGGACGCGGCGCCCGTAACGGCCCGCGCACGGGTCCGGCTCATGGGATCCGAGGCGGGAATGGCCACCGCGGAATACGCCATCGCCACACTGGCTGCCGTTGGTTTTGCCGGAATCCTGGTGTTCATCCTCCGAAGCGATGAAGTGCGGGGCTTCCTGCTGAACCTGATCCGGACGGCCCTGGCGTTGCCATGATGCCGGGCCTGCGCCGGCATGCGCCAGGGATGACGGCGTTCCGGGGTCCGGGGAAGGACCGCGGGGCGGTCACCGCCGAATTTGCGGTGGCCCTGCCGGCCGTCCTCCTTCTCCTTGCCCTGCTCCTCGCGGGATCGGCGGCCGGGATTACCCAGCTTCGGCTGGAGGAGGCCGCCAGGGCCGGGGCGAGGGCCCTGGCGCGGGGGGAGGACGCCGGAGCGGTCGAGGGAATCGTACGGCAGCTCGCGGGAGCCTCGGCGTCATCATCAGTTGCAGCGGACGGCGAGTGGCTCAGTGTCACGGTGTCCGGCAGAGTCTCCGGCCCCGTCGGGTCGATCGTCCCGTGGACGCTGTCTGCCCGGGCCTTGGCACGGGGCGAAGCGGCCCAGTCCGCACGCCTGCGTCCTCAGGAGGCGTTGCCTGCACGGTCGCCGACCGCACAGGGGCGGCGTCAAGGCCTGGAAGCTGCAGCCTCGTGAGCGCGCGGGCAAGACCGCGCCGGGGGAACGTAGAAGCCGGGCGTCCGGACCCGCCGGCTGCGGAAAATGGCCATCCGGGCCAGGTCCATGAGCGCGGATCAGGGACGGTTCTTGCTGCCGGGCTCGGGATGGTGGTGATGGTGGCCATGGCGCTGATGCTGCTCCTGGCCCAGTCAGCCGTGATGGCGTCCAGGGCCGCAGCAGCCGCCGACCTGGCAGCGCTGGCCGCCGCGGACGCACTGCGCGGGATCAGCCAGGGGGTGCCATGCACCGTTGCGGCCGACGTTGCGGGCCGGCAGGGTGCGAAAATCACCAGCTGCACGGAAGGGGGACGCGACACGGTGGAGGTGCGTACTGAGCTCCTGAACCGGAGCATATTCGGCGCTGCCGCCGGGCACGCCCGGGCGGGCCCGCCACCATAGGCCGGCCACCACGGACCGCGGCCATCGTCCGGCCACCACGGGACCGCGGCTCTGGGCCGGACACCACAGGACCGCCGCCATGGGCCGGCCTCAGGATCGGGCGGCGCGCTCTTCGGCCCCGGCAGTATGCGGAAGGGGAGCTCCCGGCTGCCCGGCGGGCTGCTCGGTGGCGTCCTTCAGCAGGACATCGATCAAGGTGATCGCCGCGGCCTTGTCCAGCGGGTTGTTCTTGTTGCCGCATTTGGGCGACTGCACACAGGACGGGCAGCCGGCGTCGCACTCGCAGGCAGCGATGGCGTCACGGGTCGCGGAAAGCCACACCTTGGCCTTGTCGAAGCCGCGTTCGGCAAAGCCTGCGCCGCCGGGGTGCCCGTCGTACACAAAGATGGTGGGCACTCCGGTGTCGGCGTGAATGGCAGTGGACACCCCGCCGATGTCCCAGCGGTCGCTGGACGCGACGAGCGGGAGCAGCCCGATGGCTGCGTGTTCGGCGGCGTGCAGGGCGCCGGGGAACTGGGCCTCGATCAGGCCCGCCCCGGTCAGCGAACGGTTGTCCACCACAAACCAGACAGCCTTGGTGAACAGGTCACGGGCGCCCAGCTCGAGCGGTTCCTCGCCCAGAATCTCATTCGAAATCAGTGCCTTGCGCTGGAAGGAGACCACCTGCGTTGTTACTTTGACGTCTCCGAAGTGCACGGCGACGTCACCCCACTGAGCTGTCCGCTGCGTCTCCAGGACCTCGATCTGGGTCACGTCACGGGCCGTGGTGTAGTAATCGGGGTTGGCGCGGCGCACCATCACGCAGTGGTCTCCCTCGTTCAGCTCCTCCACCACATAGCTGTCGCCCTGATGCACGTACACGGCTCCCGTGTGGGCCTGGTAGTGCGTTTGCGGAGAGTCCATCGTGCCGAGCAGGGAACCTGTTTCGGCGTCGACGATGCTTACCGGTCCGCCGCCGTCCGCCCTCAGGTTCACCATGGCCGCAGCGCTTTGCGGATGCGTCCAGAACCAGCCTGCCGGCCGCTTCCGCAGGTAACCCTGGGACACCAGCTGGTCCAGCAGTTTCTCCGACGTGGGGCCGAACAGGTCGAGTTCGGCATAACCCAGCGGCAGTTCAGCTGCGGCGGCGCACAGGTGCGGCCCCAGCACGTAGGGATTGGACGGATCGAATACCGTCGCCTCAACCGAAACGTCAAAGATGGCTTCGGGGTGGTTCACCAGGTACGTGTCCAGGGGGTCGTCGCTGGCCACAAATGCGGCGATGGCGTCCTGGCCGGCCCGCCCCGCCCGGCCGATCTGCTGGAACAGGGAAGCCCTCGTGCCGGGCCAGCCGGCGACCAGGACGGCGTCGAGCCCGGAGATGTCGATGCCGAGTTCGAGCGCCGATGTGCTGGAAACCCCCAGGAGTTCCCCTGACCTCAGGGCCCTCTCCAGCGCCCGCCGTTCCTCCGGGAGGTAGCCGGAACGGTAGGCGGCAACGCGCTGGGGGAGGCTTGGATCCACCTCATCCAGGAGCCGCTTGGTGATGGCCGAGATGGTCTCCGCCCCGCGCCGGGACTTGATGAACGCAATGGTCCGGATGCGGGAGGACACCAGGTTGGCCAGCAGGTCGGCGGTTTCTGCCACGGCCGTCCGACGTTCCTTCGCACCGTTCTCGCCGCGCAACTCCGTCAGGGCCGGCTCCCAGAAGGCAACGGTCGTTGAGCCATGCGGTGACGAGTCTTCGGACACAGCCCGGACGGGTGCCCCGATGAGCCGGCCGAAGGAGGTTCCCGGCTCGGATGCCGTTGCCGAGGCCGCGATGAACACCGGGCCCGGCTGGGAGGCGCCGGCGCTGTAATAGGCACAGATTCGTCTCAGCCGCCGCATCAGGTTGGCCACATGGGAACCGAAGACACCCCGGTAGCTGTGGGCCTCGTCCACGATGACGTACTTGAGCCGGCGGAAGAAGCTGGCCCACCAGGCGTGGTTGGGCAGGATGCCGAAGTGCAGCATGTCCGGGTTGGCCAGAATCACGTTCGCGTGGTCCCGGATCCAGCGCCGCGACGCAGGGTCCGTGTCGCCGTCGTACGTTTCAGCCCTGACGGTCGGGAGCCTGAGCGAGCGGATGGCAGCGAGCTGGTCGGCAGCCAGGGCCTTGGTGGGGGAGAGGTACAGGGCGACGGCGCCGTCGTCGTGGATTTTTCCCGGCTCGGATAGTACCCGCAGCTCCGAGCGGTGGATGGCGTCCAGTGCCGGCAGCTGATAGGCCAGGGATTTACCGGACGCAGTGCCGGTGGCGATCACCACATGCTCGCCGCCGTGGGCAAGGTTCGCCGCCTGGATCTGGTGACGGTACGGCTCGTGGATGCCCAGCGAGCCGTAGGCGTTGACGAGGTCGGGGTGGGCCCATTCCGGCCATGGCTCGTTCACCGCCTGCCGGGCGGGAATGGTGCGGACATGACGCAGCTGTTCCGGGTCCGGGCCACGGCCCAGCAACGGAATCAGGGAGTCATGGGGGTTCACTTCAGTATTGTTTCATCCGGGCTCAAATCGCCCGGCACGCCCAGCCGGCATTACGCGCGCCGGGAGCAGCCGGCAGCGACGACGCGCATCGACAGGCTGCCCGCCCGGCCAAAGTCAGCCGACGGACAGATCGGAGCCTTCGTCGGAGGCGGACAGCATCAGTACATGGCACAGGGTTGTCCAGCCCAGATGCGAGTAGAGCTTCTGCCCGTCCAGGGAAGCCAGCAGCAGGCCGTTTTCCACATCGTGCTCGAAGGCCTGCGCCGCCAGCGCCTTCATGATGAAACTTCCCAGCCCGCGCCGCTGGTAGTCCGGCTCCGTGACGATCTTGTCGAAGACGGCGGTGTGGCCCACCACGAAAACGCGTCCGCTGGCGGCAACGGCTTCGCCGGCGTGCACCACGGCGTGGTGGACGTTGTCCTTCTTGAGGGTGGTCAGCTTCAGTTCATCGTCGGAAAGCCAAGGATCTTCGGAGTCCTGGGTTTCCATGTCCACGATCATCATCGTCTGGGACGCCGAGGTGACGTTCAGTCCGTGTTGCTGGGCCAGGTAGGTGTAACGGGCGACATCGTTGGTCAGGACGGTAAGGATTCTGGCCGGAGCTTCGGCGGTCTTGGCGGCGAGCTCGGCGAATTCGGTGTCAGAGGGATCGTGGGCGAAGTACTCCCACTCCTTGGTGGTGTCCGCGCGGAGCGCGGCCGGGAAGCGGCCTTCCGTTCGCGTCTCGTAGCCTCGGCAACCGGCCCATCCGGTCACCCAGATTTCCACGAGGCGGGTGATGTCTTCAACCATGGCGTCTGGGCTCATGTGATGAGAGTATTCCAGCCCTGCCGCAAGCAACAGGGGGTACAGGCCGGGAAGCGGGCTTGCTTACTGAATTGTGACCGGAGCCGCCGGTAGAGGCAAAGGCCCCGTTTCAGCCGCTTTCGGACACCAAGTACCCTTAAACACGTGGCTTTGAACCGAATTGTGCTCTTTTACGGCTTTACTCCGATCGCGGACCCTGACGCCGTGCGCCTGTGGCAGCGCGCCCTCTGCGAAAAGCTGGGCCTCACCGGCCGCATCCTCATCTCCAAGGACGGCATCAACGCCACGGTAGGCGGCGAGCTGAACGCCGTCAAGCAGTACGTAAAGACAACCCGCGAATACAAGGGCTTCCACGGCATTGACGTCAAATGGTCGGACGGCGGAGCGGCCGACTTCCCCCGCCTCAGCGTCAAGGTACGGGATGAGATCGTATCTTTCGGTGCCCCCGGCGAACTCCAGGTGGACGCCGACGGCGTGGTGGGCGGAGGCACGCATCTCAAGCCCGAGGAACTCCACCAGCTGGTGGACGCCAAGAAGGAACGCGGCGAGGACGTGGTGTTCTTCGACGGACGCAACGCGTTCGAGGCCCAGATCGGCAAGTTCAAGGACGCGATAGTTCCAGATGTGGCCACCACGCACGACTTCATCAAGGAACTCGACTCCGGCAAGTACGACTCCCTGAAGGACAAGCCGGTGGTCACGTACTGCACCGGCGGAATCCGCTGCGAGGTGCTCTCGAGTCTCATGGTGAACCGAGGCTTCAAGGAGGTCTACCAGCTCGACGGCGGAATTGTCCGCTACGGCGAAACCTTCAAGGACCAGGGCCTCTGGGAAGGATCGCTCTACGTTTTCGACAAGCGCATGCACCTCGAATTCAGCGAGGACGCCAAGACCATCGGCGAGTGCGTGCGCTGTTCGGCCGCCACCAGCAAGTTCGAGAACTGCTCCAACTCCAGCTGCCGCACCCTCACGCTCTACTGCGCGGACTGCGCCTCCAGCCCGGAGACCCTCCGCTGCCCGGAAGGTTGCGCGGCCTAGTCCCGTAGCCAGTGTCCTGTGTGCAGTGTCCTGTGTTCAGAGCCGGCTGATCCGGTAGGCGAAGTTCGCCGCCGACTGCGCCGCGATTTCCACGCTGAGCACGGCGTCATTGGACACATGGATCACATTCACCCTTGAGGTTCCGCACCGCAGGCTCAGGTCCACGAGCGCGAGCTCCCCGTTGCGTACCGTGAACGACACCCTGCGGGGGCTCTTGCAGGCCAGCGTCAGCGAGTATGTCCCGCTGGGCAGGTGCCCGGTGCTTTCCTGCCGTGTGGTGCCCGCCTTGAGCAGCCCGAAGCCAGTATGGAAGACCTGTCCGGCCGTCTCCGGCAGGACCCGTTCCACCCACTGATCCAGTTCCGCGCCGGTCACCGGCAGGTTCCGGCGCGGGTCCTGCGGGAGGGCCGCATCCGTAAACGGCGGCGCCGTTGCAGTCGGCAGCGGCCCGCGGCCGTCGTCGTACACGTACTCGCAGCCGCCCAGCGCGGCTCCGGTGGCCAGAACGCCGGAAAGCACGACGGCGGCTGCCGCGGCCGTCCGCCGTGGCACCAGGGGTGCCTGCACCGTGTGCATACTCTGACTGTAGGCCCGCGGACAGGCCCGAACCAGAGGCGGCCGGACGCGGCCGACGCGCGCGTCCTGACGTCAGGGCGCCGGGTCCAGAATTCGTACCGCCCCCACCGCCGCTTTGTGGATCCTGCCCTCGTCCGGACTTACGATATGGGCGGTGACGGGACCGGTGCCCAGCTCAACCTGCCGTTCGACCGGTTCCCCGCAGGGAAAATCAATGCGATGGGAGCCTCCGGCGGATCCGCGGGACGTGACCAGAAGCTGCGCTTCCACGGCACCCACACAGACGACGGTGACGGTGTAGGTGCCCGCCTGCGTCAGAACGACGCTGAAGCTCAAACCGCCACCGCTGCTGCTGTGCCCGCTGATACCCCCGGCAGCGCCGCCCGCACCCTCCGGCACGTCCGCCAGCATCAGTTCGACGGCGGCCATGTTCCGGTCCAGTTCAGCCACCAGGGCGGGGTCCGCCGAAGCGATGGGCAGGGGTGTTGCGCCGAGGGGATTTTCCGGCCGGCCAGCCGGGCGGGACGGGTCCGGGCCGACGTCGTTCGCATATTCACACCCGGCGACGGCGGCCGCGATCAGGGCCGCTGCCACCAGCACCGCCGCGCGGCGTCGGGCCAGGATCCCTGTCACTGCCGGCCTCCGGCGGCGGGCACCAGGCTGTAGGCAGCCTGGACGGGATAGTTGTTTGAATCCATCATCACCATGACGCCCTCGGGTCCTACCGGAAAATCGGCCGGAAACGGCGTGCCGCAGGGAATGCTGCCCTGGAACAGATCTGTCCCCCTGGGCTGGAGGACGGTGACTTCCACCATGACGGGCCCGTCGCAGACGAACGTGAAGGTCAGCATGCCGGCCACTGCGGGCGCGCCGGAATGATGCCACTGGCCTTCCCACGGATACCCCCGGAATTCGCCGGCCTGCACGGGGCCGAGTTCTCCTGCAGCCCAGGCTGTTGTTTGAGCGAACGAGGGGCCGCGGGGCGCTTTGTCGGGATCGAGCCTGACGCCGGTGACGACGTAGGGCGCATCAGCGGGTGCCACGACTTCGGCGCTGATCGTGCCACCCTTGTGGTCCAGGTACATCACCTTGCCCATTCCGCAGCGGAAAGAGGTCCGCTCCGGCGCAGCGGTCCCCAGGCGCACCACCAGTTCTGCGCCCGGTGCGGCAACGCAGACAGCTGTCAGGAAGTACTCCCCGGCAGGAATGTCAGCAGTCCACGAGGCCGTACCGCCGGAAGCGTAGGGGAGCCCGCTCCCGTCAGGGCGGCCCAGCAGTTCGGCCAGCGCGTCGATGTTGTCCTGAGGGCTGTGCCGGGCGTCCCGAGAATCCGCGAGGTCCCGGCCGGCATCCGTCGGCGGCCGGGATGCAGCGGCGGGCGGTTGGGACTGCTCAGGATCGCCGTCTTCCGCGTACGTGTCGGTGCTGTACTCGCAACCGCCCAGCACGGCGGCGAGGAGTGCCAGAACAGGCACAACCGCAGCAACGCTGACCATCCGCTTCCCCCAAAGAGCTGACATGCCCCTGAGCATACGCACCGTCGCTGACGGTGCAAGTCACAGCTAGCCCGCCGCGGCCAAATGGTAGGCGTAGATGAGCGGGGCGTCCACGCTGGAGGCACTGATTTGCACGGGCCCGGTGGCAGGGACAGTGACTTTGGCGCGCTCGCGGCTGCCGTTGCAGGCGGCGCCGGCTTCGGCGAGCTTCGTTCCTCCGGTACTGACCGTGAAGAAGGCCTTGCCCCCGCCGTCGCACGTCATGGTCAGGGTATAGACGCCGGCGGGAATGTCGGCGGCGTCCTTCACCAGCGGCTGCCGGTTCAGGATCTTGCCGGCATCCTCCAGCACGGTCCCGCCGGCGGCCGGGAGGGCCGTGGCCTTCCACGCCGGGACGTCAGCGTTCTCGATGGACACGGCCGGGGAGCAGGCCGAGGCGGCCACCACGAGGCTGGCGCCGAGGGCCGCCGTGCCGACGACGCGCCTCAGCGCAGACAGCCGCCGGGGCCCGGTTGAACGTGAAAACATACCTCCAACTTACCTGTTGAAAAGGGCTGGTCCGGACCCCGGCCGGGGCCCGGACCAGCCCCGGGGAAGGCCTACCCGGCGATCAGCTCCTGCACTTTTCCCCGGTGGAGCGCAACATACACCCGGTCCCGCAGCCGGTTCGCCTGCTCATCGGTCAGCGTCCGGTCGAGCGGCTGGAGCACCAGCCGGAGCAGGACATTGACGTCGCCCGGTCCCATGCGGAGGCGGTCGACGGCGGCAGGCGGCAGCTCCGCCGTCGGCGTCACCGCTTTGATCTCCAGGGCTGCAAGGACATCGGCCTCCGTGCCAAGGGCGGAGCGTGCCCGGTCGCCCAGCAGCTCGACGTCGGCCTCGGCCGGGCCCGTGAGCACCAGCGAGAGATCCCGGCGGACTGCCGGCATGAGTGAAACCGGACGGTAGGGCGCCAGGTCCAGCAGCTGCGCCTGGATCTCCGGATTTTCCGAACGGAGCAGCCGGATGTCATCCATGCCCTTGCGCAGCATGAGGGCCCTGTCCAGCCCCATGCCCAAGGCCAGCCCGGCCCACCTCCTGGGATCCAGCCCCGCGCTGCGCAGCACGGGCGCAGCCACCAGGCCGCACTCGGCGAGTTCCAGCCATTCGCTGCGGCCGTCCGGCAGGGCGACCAACACGTCCAGCTGCCGGCCAGCCGCCGTATAGCTGTGCGTGGCCGGGGTGGCCCGCCACTGCACGCCGGGGTGCTCAGCCGCCGGAAGAACGGCTTCAACAACTGCCGCCATCATCGCTTGCAGATCAGCCGGCCCCAGCAGCCCGCGCGCCTTGATGCGCCACAGATCAACCTGGTGCGGCGCACCCACGTGCGTGCGGTCAATGGCGTCCCGGCGGTAGACCAGCCCCGGCAGCACATGCAGCCGGTCGTAGCGGCCCTGCTCGCCGCGGAGTGAGTCGAGGAGCGCCGGGATCCCCGCTGACGTGTGGCTCCGCAGCATTACGGTGGGGCTGACATGGCGCGAATACCGGGAGTCCCGGGTCACGTCCCCTGGCGCATAGCCCAGCCTGTCGTAGTTGTCCGCGGTGGCCACCAGCGGATTGAGCCGGTGGGTTTCGGTCGGGATATCCCAACACCGTTGCAGCGCGGTGACCACGTCCGCCAGCAGCCGCTGCATGGCGTGCGCTCCGGCGCCGGGGTCAGTCAGGTCGCGCAGGGCGAGTGCGGAATTGAGTTCTGTCAGGGAGAGATAGTTCTTCATGGGGGTCCTTTGGGGCAGCTTTGGGACGGGAGGAATCACCCTCAGCCGCTGCACCGGACGGACCCCGGCGGCCGCAGATTATGCGCGCAACAAGAAGCCCGTGCGGCCGGGAAGCGGCCGAGGGCTGATAAATCGTTGCTGCAGATGCATAGGACCATGGTGCCCCGGAACCAGCCCGGGCCGCAACCAACTCATGCGGGCCAGCCTCTGCGGGGCGTTGCCGTGGCGCTGTTACACCAGCTCGTCGAGGCGGCGCCAGAACGCAGCCCTGATGGCCTTCCGGATGTCCTGGAGGTCCGTCTTCGCTTCGCCGATCTTCGCGGCACAGTCCTTGATCAGGACCCGGTCAATCGTCGGCGGGAGCAGCGGACGCTCTGCGAGGAGTTCGTTGAGTTCCCGCTGGCTGACGCTGCCGTGCCAGTTGTCCGCGAGGCTGACTGCCACCGCTTCGGCGCTCTCCACCAGGTCGAACCACGGGCTCTGGGCAGCGGGGGCACCTGTTGCGGTGGAATACACCGGTTCGCGGCGCACCATACCGGCTGCCGGGACCGGCCGCAGGTCCTGCGGTGCCCGCCGTGGGCCCGGCGTCGGCACCGGGCGGCCGGGGGTGCCTGCCGGGCTGGCAGCAGCGGACACGGAATCATCGGCGGGCTCGGCGCCGGCGGGAGGCCCGGCAGCCTCGGGACCCGAGGCCGTGGCAGCGCCTGCTTCCGGCCCCGCGGGACTGAAGGCCGGCAAAACACCCGGCCCCGGAACCGGCCTCGTACCGGGAGCATGGCCCGCGCCGTTGCTTGAAACACCGTTGCCCAGGCTGGCGCCGGCCGGCGCAGCAGCCTGGGCGGCAGCCTCCGCCACCGGCGCCGACTTCGCAAAGCAGCGGTCCAAGAGCGACTGCGGCAGGGTGGCGATGTCGTCTACCTGAAGCGCCAGATGCTCGGCCACTGCCGTGACGCCAAGCCGGTGGCCCTGGTTTTCAATCCCCAGCAGCACCACTTTCATGCCGAGGTCCTGGGCTGCTTCCACCGCTTCGGCAAGGTCGTCGTCGCCGGACAACAGGTAGGCGACGTCGGCCGAACGGTTCCGCGCAACTCCCACGAGGTCCAGGCCGAGCTTGAGGTCCACACCCTTCTGCTCGCCGTTATAAGACATCCGGCCCAACCGGACCTTGACCCCCGGCAGCAGGCCGATCCGCTTGTGTTCGTCGCTGAACACTCCGTCCTTGGCCGCGTCATACCAGTACATCCTCAGCAGATCCCGGCTGTCGCGCTCGCTGACAAATTCCTGGATGCCGTCCACAAGGTTCTTGTACTGGACCGAAAATGCTGAACGCAGCGAGTTCCCGGTGACCCGCAGCCCGCCCGTGGCCAGGAGGAAACCTGCGTCAACGAAGATCACACTTTTGCGGCTCATGCTCAGAAGCATAGGTGGTGCTGCCGACAATCCCGCCGAAGGCGGACTGATCCCAGTGAATCGGCCCGGCGACCCCGGGTGTGGGAACTCCGGCAAGCGCAGGCCGGCGGGCGCATCCCGGAACCATAGACTTGCTCAGTGACTGAAACAGCTATGCACTTCACGTCCGGCAACACTCCCGACGCCCCTCGCAGCGACCTCCCGGAGCTGCTGTCCGCCCTCGCCGCGGACCTGCGCGGCATCGGGTACACGGTCGACGGAGTCGCCGCGCTGCTCGGCGAATCCGCTTACTCTGCGCTCGGCCGGGACCAGCTCATCCCGTCGCTGATCGCCACAGAAGCCGCCGCGAAAGGTGACCCCGACGCAGCGGCGCTCGCCGCCGTCGTACGCCTGTGGCTCCTGGCCGTGCCCCAGCATGCTGAAGTGCTCGACGCCGCCCTCCCGGGGATCCGCACCGAGGGCCTCCTCACGCTGGGGCTCGTCGAACCGTCCGCGGCGGAGGAGACCGGCACGGATTCCGCTTCGGGAACCGTCAGGGCAAAGGCTGACCTCCGGCCGTACGGCTGGAGCGGCAATGCCGCGGCGGGTGCGGACGAAACCGACGCGGACAATGGCGGCGGGGCCGAGCTGTGGGTGGCCAGCGACCTCGCGGCGCATCAGCAGCCCGGCGTCCTGCGCCACGACCATGTGCTGGGCATCGGGCAGGCCTCCACCACGCTGGTGCAGACCACCATCCGCCGGCAGGTTTCCAAAGCCCTGGATCTGGGCACCGGCTGCGGCATCCAGACCTTCCACCTCCTGCAACACGCGGACCACGTGACAGCTACGGACATCTCGGCACGGGCCCTTGCCTTCACCCGGTTCAACCTGCTCCTCAACGCCGAAGCACTGCGCATCGACCCCGCCAGGCCGGAGGACCGGATAAGCCTGCGCCTGGGTTCGCTGCTGGAACCCGTGGCCGGCGAAACCTTCGACCTGGTGGTGTCCAATCCGCCGTTCGTGATCACGCCCCGGAGCCTGGGAGAGGCCGCCGCGGACCAATTCACCTACCGCGACGGCGGGCTGCCCGGAGACGACATTGTTGCGTCGCTGGTCCGCGAACTGCCGTCCGTCCTGGCCCCGGCCGGAACAGCCCAGCTCCTGGGCAACTGGGAGGTCACGGCGGGGACCGCCTGGCAGGAAAGGCCGCAAAGCTGGGCCGGACCGGACGTGGACGCCTGGTTCATCCAGCGCGAGCTCGTGGGCCCGGAACAGTACGCCGAAACGTGGCTGCGGGACGCCTCCGAGTCCCGCGACCGGCAGCACTACCAGGACGCCTACGCCGCCTACCTGGACGACTTTGCCTCACGCAACGTGGCCGGGATCGGCTTCGGCATGATCTTCCTCCGGCGCCCCGCCGCGGGCGTCCGGCCGGTCATCAGCCGCTTCGAGGAAATCACCTATCCCATCGAGCAGCCCATTGGCCCGTGCCTGGGCGCAGCGGTGGAGCGGGCGGACTGGGTGGCCGCGAACAATCTTGCCGCCACCCACCTGCTGGTGGCGGAGGACGTCACGGAGGAGCGCCACCAGCGGCCCGGTGCGGAACACCCCGGCGTGATCCTGTTGCGCCAGGGCTCGGGGCTTCGGCGCACCAACCTGCTCAGTACTGAGCTTGCCGGCTTCGTGTCAGCGTGCGACGGTGATCTGTCCGTCGGGCAGATCACCGGTGCCCTTGAAGCGCTGCTGGGCGGGGGCGACGGGTTCGACGGCGAAACGTTCCGGAACGGGCTCCTCGCCGAAGTCCGGAACCTGGTCCTCGACGGGTTCCTCCTGCCGGCCTGAACCGGACACGGCGGGCGGTTCCGCCGGACCGTCCGGGTCTGAACCGAAGCGCCACAGAACAGTAATCGCGATGGCCAGCGACACCAGCGCGCCGATGCCGCCGACCAGCAGGAAGGCGGCCCGGACCGGCAGCAGGACGCCGAGTAGGCCCCCGAACGCCAACGCCACCACGGTGATGGCGCGGGTCAGGCCGCCGATCATGGACATCGCCTGCCCGCGGCCTTCCTCGGGCATCCGAAGGATGACGATCGCTCCGAAGCAGGCGTTGAGGACACCGCAGAAGACTCCCATCCCGGTGTAGGCCACGAACATCAGCTCCACGGTGGGCACCAGCCCGATGACCGCGAGTACCGTGGACGTCAGCGCCATGGACCCCAGGAGGACGCGGAGCCTGACCGGGGCTGATGTGATGCGGGCGGCGAGAACGGCTCCGGCGGCCATTCCCAGGGCAAAAGAGGCCACGAGCAGGCCGTATTGCGTTTCGGACGCGCCCATCTCGCCCCGGACGAGGAAAACTTCAAGGACGTTGGTTGCTTCCCCCACGGCAATAAAGAACAGTGCGCCGAGCACCAGGGCCCACACCAGGCTGTCCCGCCGGATAAGCCGGAGCCCGTCCATCAAAGCGGGCAGCTTCCTGCCGGCTCGTTCGGCGGAGGTGCCCCTCCGGGTCCGGATCAGGAACGCGCCCACTCCCATCAGGACGTAGAGGGCGCTTGCCACGGAAAACACCAGCAGCGAACCGCCCCACCCACTAAGCACTCCGCCTGCCGCAGGCCCTGCCATTCCCGCGATCATGATGGTTGCCTGCATGGTTCCCACGGCCCTGGGTGTCCGCTCTTCCCCGACAATGCGGGGCAGCAGGGCCTGAAACGTCGGGCCGGCCACGGCCTGGCAGGCGTTCAGCAGGAACGTGAGGGCGAAGAGCACGGGAATGTAGTTTTCCAGGTAGTGCATGCTTAGGCCCATGCCTGCAATGGCTGCGGCACTTCCGGCGGAGGCCGCCGTCGCGATTGTCCGGGAATCCCTCGTGTCAGCGAGCCGCCCGGCCCAGGGGGCAAGGATCACCAGCGGCAGGGCCGAGCACAGCAGGTAGGCGGCCACGAGCCAGGAGCCCGCGAGCGTGACGGTGCCGGCCGCGGTCAGTGCCTGCAGATGCAGCATTACGCTGACCACCACGGCACCCATGCCGGTGGCAGCCAGGAACCGGGCACTGCTTGCCAACAGGAAGTCCCGGTTTCGCCAAAGCGCTGGATTTACTTGTATTAAGGCAGGCGATCTCCCGGCCATGTCCCCCATGTCCGCGAAACTACTCCCCGGTGCGATGGAATGTCAAGCGTTTCTTTCAGAGTTGGCTGATCGCCGATAGAATGGAGTCGTGAATGCAGAAACTCCAGAAACGGAGCCGGCCGCACAAGAGGGTGCCAAACGCAGGGCACGGCCGGAAAAGAAGGTGGAGATCACCGACCCGAAGGCCATCCGCGCGCTGGCCCATGCGGCACGGCTGGAAGTGATCTCGGAACTGTATTCCACGCAGGTCAGCCGGACGGCGACGGAGCTTGCCGCGCAGACCGGCCTGACGCCGAGCGCCATGAGCTACCACCTGCGGGCCTTGCAGAAATGGGGAATCGTGGAGCCGGCCGCCACTGCCGGCGACGCCAGGGAACGCCGGTGGCGGGCCGCCGGAACGGACTTCACCATCAATTCAGGCGGGGGAGTGGCCAGCCCCGAGTTTGCCGTCCTCGACCTGGAGCTGGATGCCTTCCGGCGCAGGGTCAACGCCTACGCCAAGGTCCGTGACGAACGCCGGAAGAACAGCGAATCGACCGAGGCGCCCGGTGTCGTGGTGCTCTCCAGCAACCTGCTGTACCTGACACCGGCGCAGCGCTCCGAGCTCACCGCCAAGGTGTTCGGGCTGCTCAAGGATTACGAGCTCGAAGACCCGGACCAAGTTCCCCACGGCGCCGAGAGAATGGCCACGATGTGGTCCATGATTCCTGACGACCGTAAGTGATGCCCGGCACCCGTTTTCCACATGAATGCGCATCATCCTTCAAAATATGGTGAACTAGGCGAGTATGGGCTCATCTGCCCGAGCCAACCTTTTTCTGTAGGAGCACCGTGCCAAGCAAGGCCAAAACCGGCAAAAAACTCGTGATCGTGGAGTCTCCGGCCAAGAGCAAGACCATCGCCAAGTACCTGGGCGAGGGCTTTATCGTGGAGGCTTCCATCGGTCACATCCGTGACCTGCCGCAGCCTTCGGAGCTCCCTGCCGAACTCAAGAAGACCTCCATCGGCAAGTTCGCCGTCGACATCGAAAACGACTTCAAGCCGTACTACGTGGTGTCCGCGGACAAGAAGAAGAAGGTGACTGAGCTCAAGGCTGCGCTCAAGGACGCCGACGAACTCTACCTCGCAACCGATGGGGACCGCGAGGGCGAGGCCATCGCGTGGCACCTGCTGGAAGTACTCAAGCCCAAGGTGCCGGTGTACCGGATGACCTTCGGCGAAATCACCAAGGAAGCCATCCAGCGCGCCATGGGCAACCTGCGCGACGTCGACCAGGACCTGGTGGATGCACAGGAAACCCGCCGCGTGCTGGACCGCCTGTACGGCTACGAAATTTCCCCGGTGCTGTGGCGCAAGGTGGCCCGCGGCCTGTCAGCCGGCCGCGTCCAGTCCGTGGTCACCCGCATGGTGGTGGACCGTGAACGGGAACGCATGGCCTTCAAGGCCGCGTCCTACTGGGACCTCACGGGCCAGTTCGGCGCCGGCTCGGGTGCTGCTTCCTCTTTCAAAGCGAAGCTGGCGGCCGTTGATGGCGCCAAGGTGGCCAGCGGCCGCGATTTCAACGACAACGGCGAACTCACCTCGCGCAACGTCGCGCACCTGAACGAGGAACTCGCCACGTCCCTCGCGGCAGGCCTGCAGAGCGCCGAGTTCCGTGTCCGCTCCGTCGACACCAAGCCGTACACCCGCCGTCCGGCCGCTCCGTTCACCACGTCCACGCTGCAGCAGGAAGCCGGGCGAAAGCTGCGGTTCTCCTCCAAGAGCACCATGCAGGTGGCCCAGCGCCTCTACGAAAACGGCTACATCACCTACATGCGTACGGACTCCTCCGCGCTGAGTGACGAAGCAGTGACGGCCGCCCGGCGCCAGGCGTCCGAGCTCTATGGACCGGAGTACGTGCCGCAGTCGCCCCGGGTCTACACGGGCAAGGCCGCCAACGCGCAGGAAGCCCACGAAGCTATCCGCCCCGCCGGTGACTCCTTCCGCACCCCGGCGCAGGTAGCCAAGCAGCTGTCCGGCGACGAATTCCGGCTCTACGAGCTCATCTGGAAGCGCACCGTCGCCTCCCAGATGGGCGACGCCAAGGGCTCCACGGCCACCATCCGCCTGGGCGCGGTGGCAGCGGACGGCCGGGACGCCGAGTTCTCCGCCTCCGGCACGGTCATCACGTTCCCCGGCTTCCTTGCAGCCTACGAGGAAGGCAAGGACGAAAGCCGCGGCGACGACGATTCCGAGGAAGCCCGCCGCCTGCCCAACGTGGCCAAGGACGATGCACTCACCGCCTCGGACATCATTGCCGTTGGCCACGAAACCTCGCCGCCGCCGCGCTACACGGAAGCCTCCCTGACGGCGGAGCTGGAAAAGAAGGGCATCGGACGCCCGTCCACCTATGCCTCCACCATTTCCACCATCCAGGACCGCGGCTACGTGCGAAAGCAGGGCTCCGCGCTGGTCCCGAGCTGGATCGCCTTCTCCGTGATCCGGCTGCTCGAACAGCACTTCCACGACTACGTGGACTACGAGTTCACCGCGGACATGGAAGGCGACCTGGACAAGATCGCCAACGGCCAGGCCGTGGGCGCCGCCTGGCTCAAGCACTTCTACTACGGCGAAGACTCCGACCCCGGTCTCTTGAGCATCGTCAACAACCTTGGTGAAATCGACGCCAAGGAAATCAACTCCGTGCCGATCGCCGAGGGCATCACCCTTCGTGTGGGCAAGTTCGGCCCGTACCTGGAAAGCTCCATCCCCACGGTCGACCCGAAGACCGGCGAAGTGGTTGAGTCTGCCCGCGCGAACGTCCCCGAGGACCTGGCTCCGGATGAGCTGACTGCCGCCAAGGCCAAGGAACTGATGGAGACGGCCGCTCCGGAGGAGCGTGTCCTTGGCGATGACCCGCACACCGGTCACACGGTGGTGGCCAAGAACGGCCGCTACGGCGCCTACGTTACGGAAGTCATTCCGGAAATGACCGACGAGCAGCTCGCCAACCAGCCGGTGGAGTACTACAAGAACGGCAAGCCCAAGCCGCCGAAGAAGCCCGTAAAGGCCAAGCCGCGCACCGGCTCGCTGTTCGCCTCGATGAGCGTGGACACGGTCAGCCTGGAAGAGGCCCTGCAGCTTATGAGCCTGCCGCGCGTACTCGGCGAGGACGCCGAAGGGAACGTCATCACCGTGCAGAACGGCCGCTTCGGCCCGTACCTGAAGAAGGGCACGGACTCGCGGTCCATCGGTTCCGAAGAGGAAATCTTCACGATCACGCTGGAGCAGGCGCTGGAGATCTACTCCCAGCCCAAGCAGAGGGGTGCGCGCGCCGCCGTGCCGCCGCTCGCCGAGTTCGGCCCGGACCCGGTGTCCGAAAAGAACATCGTGGTCAAGGAAGGCCGCTTCGGACCGTACATCACCGACGGCATCACCAACATCACCGTTCCGCGCGCCACCTCCCTGGAGGAACTGACGCGCGAGCAGGCCGTGGAACTCCTGGCGGAGAAGCGTGCCAAGGGCCCGGCCAAGCGTCCCGCCGCACGCAAGGCCCCCGCTAAGAAGAAGGCCGCTGCCAAGAAGTAGGGGCCCTTCCGCCCGAGACGGTGGGTGCGGGCCGTGGACTGCGTTCCGAAACGCAGCCCACGGCCCGCACCCACGTCCTGGGTTCTCCACATGGCCCGGCGCCGTGCTTCCGCGCTTCCCGACGCCAGTGGAGGCTGGTGCAATGAACAATCAGGGAATGCCCCAGCCGCGTGAAGCCACAGATCCGCTCGCTAACATCTGGGCGGAGGCCACGCCGTTCCCCTCCATCGCGTCCGCTCGCGTCATGCCCACGGGCCCCGTGAGCAGTGCCGCCGTCGTACCCGGGAGTCTGCTACCGGCCGGCGACGTCATGTGGCGGACGGAAGAGCTGCTGGCCCAGGGTCTCAGCAAACGGCGCATCAGCGAGCACCTCCTTGCTGGCGTCCTCGTCCGAGTACGCACTGGCATCATGGCCCGCGGCAGCTACTGGAATGCCCTTTCTGACGGTGACCGGGGGCGTGCGCGGCTCGTCGCCTACAGCAAGCGGACCCTGCCGGCGACGGCCGACGGCCTGACGTTCAGCCACACGTCCGCCGCCCGGTTGCACCGCCTGTATCTGTGGCGGGCCGACCAACTGATTCACGTGACCATTCCCTACCACGCGGCCCGGGGTTCCCACGCTGCCGATGTCAGGGCGCATTCAGCTCATATCCTGGACAGCGACCGCATCGAGGTAGGCGGTCTGCCAGTAACGTCATTGGACCGAACGGTGTTGGACTGCGCCCGGATGCTCAGCTACCGGCAGGCACTGATCCTCCTCGACCACGGGCTACGGAGCGGAGCGGATCGGCACTGGCTGGAATCGGAGTGCACCCGGCTGGCCGGGGTCCGGGGCGTGGCCGGCCTCCGCCGGGCGCTGGCTTTTGCGGACCCACTGTCCGAGTCGCCCGGCGAGTCGTTGACCAGGGACGTCATTGCGCGGTTGACGTTTCCTGCCCCTGTGCTCCAGTTTCCGGTGCAAACAGCCCGTGGTACCTACCGGTTCGACTTCGCATGGCCGGAACTCCGCGCCGCTTTGGAATTCGATGGGAAGTCAAAGTACTTCGATTACAAACCGACAGCCCAAGTGATTTATGAGGAGCGGGAACGGGAGAAGCTGTTGACCGAGCAGGGGTGGCGGATCCTGCGCATTGGCTGGAAGGACCTGTTCGACGAGCGGGGCATGAAAGTGCGGCTGCTGCGGCTCCTGCGTGGCTGAGGCCGTGGGTGCGGGCCGGGGGCTCCGTTCCGGAACACAGCCCCCGGCCCGCACCCACGAAGTCGAAGCCGGACGCCGCACGTTTGCGCCCCGCCCGGCAAACGTGGTCGAGTAGAGACATGACTGAACAGCCTGCACCCGCGGAAATCCAGCCCCTGAACGACCTCGAAGAGAAGCTCGCCACAGGTGACCACCCGGATGCCAACCCGGTGGACGTCATCCTGTCCTTCCTCAACAACGAGGTCTACATCATCAGCTCCGACGCCCTTGAAGGCGAAGACGCGCAGGTGGAGCCCCTGGTGCTCTCCAACGCCGAGGGCAAGCCCGTACTTGCCGTCTTCTCGCACCCGAGCCGGGTGGACCAGCAGTTCCTCGACGCGGCCCCCAACGTCCTGGGCACCCAGGGCGCCGCCATCATCGGCAACCTCGGCGACGAGCTCGGCATGGTGATCAATCCGGGCAGCGCCTTCGGCTTTGAAATCGATCCCGAGGGCGTGGCCAACATCCGCCGTGACTTCAAGCGGGCGGACCAGCCGTCAGAGGATTCCGCCGAAGCAGCAGCCGAGTAGCAGCTGCTTTAATCCCGACGCGGACGGGCAAGCCGCCGACGCAGTTGCGCCGGCGGCTTGCTATCGGTGAATAATGGCAGAATGCGTCTTGGCGTCCTCGACATAGGATCAAACACCGTCCACCTGCTCCTGGTTGATGCGCATCCCGGCGCTCGGCCGGTGCCCTTTGCCTCGCACAAACGCCCGTTGTCGCTCGTGCAGTTCCTCGACGCCGAGGGAAACATCAACGACGCCGGCCAGCACGAGCTCATCGAATTCGTCCTGGAAGCGTGGGAGTTCGCTGCCAAGCACAAAGCCCAGGACTTGCTGGCCTTTTGTACGTCGGCCATCCGCGAAGCCACCAACGGGCCGGCCGTGCTGGCCAGGGTCAAGCACGAAACCACGGTGACGCTCCAGGAACTCACCGGCAGCGAGGAAGCGTCCATGACGTTCTTTGCGGTCCGGCGCTGGTACGGCTGGGGCGCCGGACCGATCCTGAACCTCGACATCGGCGGCGGCTCCTTCGAAATGGCCCTGGGCCAGGATGAGCTGCCGGAACTGGCCACCTCCGTGCCGCTGGGAGCAAGCCGCCTCACCCGCGACTGGCTGCACGAGGACCCGCCCACGGCCAAGAGCGTCAAGGAGCTCCGGCGCTACATCCGGGCCACCCTGAAACCCGCTGTCAAAAGCTTCAATGAGCTGGGCAGGGCCAACGTGGTGGCCGGGACGTCCAAAACCTTCCGCTCCCTGGCGCGCATAGCCGGCGCTGCCCCGAGCGCCGCCGGACCGTACGTTAAGCGCCAACTGGGCGCCACGGACCTCGGCATCTGGGCCCAGCGGATATCGGCCATGAAAACCGAGGACCGGCTGCACCTCCCCGGCGTCTCCGAAGCCCGCGCCAACCAGCTCCTCGCGGGAGCACTCGTGGCCGAGGCCGCCCTGGAACTCTTCGAATTCAAGAAGGTCAAGATCTGCCCGTGGGCGTTGCGTGAAGGACTGATCCTCCGCAGGCTGGACCAGCTGATTTTCGAAGGTCCCCTGGAACCCGCCTCCCACGTAGCGCTGCCGCCGGTTACGGCAGCCCCCGCCGCCGTAACCGCGCAAGCCGCCGAAATCGCGGAGGCCGTCGAAACCGCCCCGGCTGCCGCAGCGGCCCCGGCCACCGTATCCGGCGGGAGGGCCGACTGAGATGAGCGCCGGCGTCGAGCGTTCCCCTGAAGAGAACCGCGTCATTCCGGTGGCGCTGTCCAGCGCGTCCGTCTACCCGCTGAGCGTGCACGATGCCTTCGCCGTGGCGCAGGACCTGGGCTTTGACGGCGTGGAAGTGATGGTCACCAACAACACGACCAGCCAGAGCCCGCACTCCCTCCTGGAGCTCAGCCACCGCTACCGGCAGCCGATCGTCTCCATCCATGCACCCACGCTGCTGCTGACCCAGAAGGTGTGGGGTTCGGCGTGGAACAAGATCGAAATGTCCTGCCGGATGGCCCGAGAGGTGGGCTGCGGCACCGTGGTGGTTCATCCGCCGTTCCGCTGGCAGAACAACTACGCGGAGAATTTCCCGGCCGGCATCCGGCAGCTCGCCGATATGTACCAGGTGCGGATCGCCGTCGAAAACATGTATCCGTGGCGCGTGCGGGGACGGGAGACGGTTGCCTACCTGCCGCACTGGGACCCGCTGGGGCAGGATTACGACGACGTCACCTGGGACTTCTCGCATGCCGCCACCGCGGGGGCCAACAGCGTTGAGGCGATCAAAGCCCTGGGCAGCAAGCTCAGGCACATCCACCTGACGGACGGATCAGGTTCCGGACGGGACGAGCACCTGATTCCCGGTCGCGGCAACCAGGGCTGCGCCGAAGCGCTGCAACACCTGGCAAGGACCGGCTTCGACGGCGTGGTGGTGGCGGAAATCTCCACCCGGCGGGCGAAGTTCGCGGGGGAGCGCGAAGAGTGGCTGAACGAAACCCTGACGTTCGCACGCCAGCACCTGAGCCACCCGCTGGTCGGTGCGCGGGAGGCCTAGCCACACTGTCGACAGGCTTTCTCAACGGGGTGGTGCGGGATGTCGATACGGGCGGCGGCCGTTCGTGTAGAGGGTGAGACGCCGGCACCTGGCCGGCCGAATCCGCAAGGAGGAAACCAAATGTCACAGTACCTGCTCAGCATTTACCAGCCCGACGGCCCCGTGCCGGACGCGGAGTTCCTGGAGCCCATCATGCGCGAGCTGGGGACCCTTAACGAGGAGATGAAGGCAGCCGGCGCCTGGGTGTTCGCAGCCGGCCTGTATCCGGCGGACACCGCCACGGTCCTGCGGCCGCAGGGGGACGAGGTGCTCATCACCGACGGCCCCTTCACCGAGGGCAAGGAGCATCTGGGCGGTTTCACCGTCGTTGACGTGGGCGACCTGGACGCGGCCCTCGGCTGGGCCCGCAGGCTGGCAAAGATCGTGACCCTGCCGGTCGAAGTCCGCCCCTTCCAGCACTAGGCGTTCGGACGCATCCGATGACGGGACCCGTTTCCGGGACCGGTGCGGGGGATCCTGGCGGGGATCCCGCGGTGGCGATAGCCCGCGTCTTCCGCCGCGAGTACGGCCGCGCCGTGGCGGTCCTGGTCCGGGTGTTCGGCAGCATTGACATCGCCGAGGACGCCGTCCAGGACGCGTTCACGGCAGCGGTGCAGCGCTGGCCGTCCGCGGGCATCCCGCCCAGTCCCGCCGGCTGGATCATCACTACTGCCCGCAACAGAGCCATCGACCGGCTCCGGCGTGACGCCGCCCGCGACGACAAATATGCCCAGGCGGCGCTGCTCCACTCCCGGAACGGGGAAGCCCCGGGAGCGGCGCCCGAAGACCTGCTGATGGATGAGCTGGGGGAGGAGGCCGGAGTGAACGATGACACGCTGCGGCTGATCTTTACCTGCTGCCACCCCGCCCTCGGAATGCCGGCGCGCGTGGCGCTGACGCTTCGCCTCTTGGGCGGGCTGGGTACTGCGGAAATTGCGCACGCCTTCATGGTGCCGGAAAAGACCATGGCCCAGCGGCTGGTCCGGGCCAAGGCCAAAATCCGGGACGCCCGGATTCCCTACCGCGTTCCCCGCGGTGCCGAACTGCCGGAGCGGCTGACAGCCGTGCTCGCCGTCGTCTACCTCATCTTCAACGAGGGATACAGCGCGAGCTCCGGCGAGGCAATGGTCCGGGACGAGCTTTGCACGGAGGCCGTCAGGCTGGCCCGGCTCCTGGTCGCGCTGATGCCGGACGAACCCGAAGCCCAGGGGCTGCTGGCGCTGCTGCTGCTGATTGGGTCGCGGCGCGCCGCCAGAACGGCGCCCGACGGCGGCACGGTGCTGTTGGCGGACCAGGACCGGGCGCTGTGGGACCAGGACCTGATCCTCGAAGGCCAGGCGATTGTGCGCCGCTGCCTCCGCCTGAACCGGCCGGGACCGTACCAGCTTCAGGCTGCCATCAACGCCGTCCACAGCGACTCCCCGTCGGCCGGTGCGACGGACTGGAACCAGATCCTGCGGCTGTACGACCAGCTCCTGCAGGTGTCGCCCGGCCCGGTGGTGGCCCTCAACCGGGCGGTGGCTGTTGCCGAAGTGCAGGGCCCCGCCGCGGCCCTCGGGCTGGTTGATGCCCTGGACCTTGGGGGCTACGGCGTATTCCACTCGGTGCGAGCGGACCTCCTCCGGCGCCTGGGCCGGTACTCCGAAGCCAGGAAGGAGTACCGGAAGGCGCTGGCGCTGGCAGGAAATGCGGCTGAGCGGCGGTTCCTTGACGGCCGGCTGCTGGAACTGCCCCCGGCTGGCGAGCCGTCGTCGTGAATGCTTCCGTTCGAGGCGCAAGGCCCCGGTGAGCGAGCAAAGCCCCGGTGAACGAGAAAAGCGCCGGAGAACCTGCCAAACCCCGGAGACCTTAAAAGAGAAAGCGCCGGACGGTCCTGCCGAAGGAATTGGGGGAACCCTTCCGCAGCCGCCCGGCGCCGCGCCGGTCCCGAAGAACCGGCTGTCATCACTCGCACCTGTGAGGCACTTCCAAGCTAGCGACCCAGTTTGGGTGTTTCAGGAATTTTCCCTGTGCGTTGGCTGGCAATGTGCACTGGCCGGGGCTGAGGACGGGGCCGGGAGCCCGGACTTAAAAAGAGAAGCACCGGCGGCCCTGGCAGGAAAATGGGGGAAACCTGCTGCAGACCACCGGTGCCGGGCAAACATCCCCATGCTTGCCGCATCACTCGCACCCTCAATGAGGTAATAACTACGTTAGGCGTCCACTTTGTGAAGAAGCTGCGGCCATCATGTGAGCCAGCTGTGAATGGGGCCGGATGCGACAATGCTCGGCGAACTGCCATGATGGACCAATGAGCAACCGAATCGCATTCCTTGGCTGTGGATCCATGAACGAGGCCGTCATGAGCGGCATGCTGGAGGCCGGAACGGACCCCGCGGATGTCGTGGCCACCGTCCGGCGCGCTGAACGTGCCGCCGAACTTGCCCAGCGGCACCCCGGCATAACGGCCATAGCCGGCGAAGAGGAGCCGGAAAACAACATGCAGGCGGCCACCGGCTCCGACATCGTGATCCTTGGCGTCAAGCCTGTGGGAATTGCCGATCTCGCGAGGGAAATCAGCGGTGCGTTGTCCCCGAAGACCATCGTCATCAGCGTGGCCGCCGCGGTGTCCATCGCGCAGCTCGAAGCTGCACTGCCGGCCGGACAGCCCGTGATCCGCACCATGCCGAACACGCCTGCAAAACTCGGGCGCGGCGTCGTGTCCGTCTCGCCCGGAACCCACTGCTCTGCCGAACAGCTGCAGCTGGCCAAGGACGTCCTCAAAGGTACCGGGACCGTCGTGGAGGTGCCCGAAGAACAGGTGGATGCGCTGTCCGCCATCAGCGGTTCGGGTCCCGCCTACGTGTTCTACCTGGCCGAAGCGATGGCGGCCGCCGGCGTCGAACTGGGGCTGGATCCCGAGCTGTCACTCCTGCTGGCGCGGGAAACGGTTGCGGGCGGCGGCCTGATGCTGGCTGAGCCCGGCGCGGATCCCACCACAATGCGGAAGGCGGTGACCAGCCCGAACGGCACCACCGAGCGGGCCATCGCCACATTCGACGAGCGCGGCCTGCCGGCGATCATCGCCGACGGCGCCCGCGCCGCAGCCGCCCGCGCCGCCGAAATCACCCGGCAGCTCGGCTAGCGGCCCCGGCGGGGGCCACCGCAGGCTCGCGGCCCACCGCAGGCTCGCGGCTGGCTACGGGCGGGCGGCGAACCGTTCCAGCAGGTCCACGTGGCCGGACACGATCAGCATGTCCCGCGACGACACCTTGGTCTCCGGGCGGGCGTACGTGAAGTCCTCGCCCGGGGTCTTCACGCCCACGATGGTCACGCCGTACTTGGAACGGACCTTGGATTCCTCGAGGGTAAACCCGACAGTCTCCCGCGGCGGATACATCTTCACGATCGCGTAGTCGTCGTCGAACTCGATGAAGTCCAGCATCCGTCCGGACACCAGGTGCGCGGCACGGACACCGGCGTCGGCCTCCGGGTAGATCACGTGGTTGGCGCCGATCCGGGTCAGGATCTTGCCATGGGACGGGGTGATCGCCTTGACCCAGAGATGCTGGATCCCGAGGTCCACCAGGTTCACGGTGATCAGCACCGAGGATTCGATGGACGTTCCCACCCCCACCACGGCGGAACTGAACTCCTGCGCGCCGAGCTGGCGCAGGGCGTCGATGTTCGTGGCGTCGGCCTCGACGACGTGCGTGAGCACGGGCGCCCATTTCTGCACCAGGTTGCGGTCGCGTTCGATCGCCAGGACCTCGCGCCCCTGCTTGACCAGCTGCTCGGCGGTGGATGAGCCGAAGCGGCCCAGTCCAATCACCAGCACGGGGGCGTTGTGGGCGGGGCGATTTACGGCGCCTGAGGAATCAGCCAATGATGGGCCTCTCTTCCGGGTAGTGGTACAGCTGGCTGCGCTGGCGCAACGCCAGCGCAGCGGCGAGGGTCACGGTGCCCACGCGTCCGGCGAACATCAGCGCGGACAGGACATAAACGCCCGACGGCGGCAGCTCGGCACTGAGGTTCGTGCTGAGGCCAACAGTGGCGAAGGCTGAGATGGTTTCGAAGAGCACCCGGTCCAGGGAGGCCCCGCTGATGTGCAGGAGCAGGAAGGCCGAGACGGAGACGAGGGTGGCGCCGGCGACGATCACCGAGATGGCCACCCGCATGGTTCCCTGTGGAATGGTGCGGCCGTAAACCTTCACATCGGCGTCGCCGCGGGCCTCGGCCACGATGGCCAGGAACATGACGGCGATGGTGGTCACCTTGATGCCGCCGGCCGTGGAAGCCGACCCGCCACCGGCGAACATCAGGGCGTCGGTGAGCAGCATGGTGGTGGATTCCATGTGGTTCTGGTCCACCAGGTTGAAGCCGCCGGACCGGGTCATGACGGAGGCAAACAGCGAGTGGGCGATTTTATCGCCGACATCCATGGAACCGATGGTCCGCATGTTTTCCCACTCCATGAGCCCCCACAGCAGCGTTCCGGCAGCCAGCAGGATGAACGACACCTGGATGGTCAGCTTGGTGTGCAGGTTCCATTTCTTCCAGTTCAGCCCGTTCTGCTGCAGCACCATCACCACGGGAAAGCCCAGGCTGCCCAGGAAGACGCCGAGCATCAGCGGGACCAGGATCCAGAGATCGGTCTCGTAGGGGACGATGCCGTCCGAGTGCGGCGTGAAACCGGCGTTGTTGAAGGCCGAGATCGCATAAAAGACGCCGTGCCACACCGACTGTCCCAAGCTCTCGCCGAGCGTCAGGAAGCGGGGGATCAGGGTGACCGCGAGGGCGGCCTCAATGACCACGGACGTGGTGATGACGATCCGCAGCAGGGTGCCCACCTCGCCGAGGCGGCCGGCGTTGTTCATGGCTTCCTGGGCAATCAGCTTGCCCCGGACGCCGAGCTTCTTGCTGACCATCAGCGCCAGCAGCGAGGCCAGCGTCAGCGTGCCGAGGCCGCCGACGAAGATGCCGATCAGGATGACCAGCTGGCCGAAGAAGGACCAGTGCACCGCCGTGGACACGACGGTCAGGCCGGTGACGCAGACCGCGGACACCGCGGTGAAGAGAGCCTGGTGCAGGGGAGTGAAATCGCCGGAGGCGGAGGACGCCGGCAGGGACAGGAGCCCGGTGAACAAAATGATGACAACACCGAACGCGGTCAGCGCCAGCCGTGCCGGCGACGTGTTGGCGATGTTGTCGATAAAGTCGCGGATACCCGTGAAAATCCACAGGCCCTCACGCTCCGGCATGCCGGGATGCCAGTTAGCCGGGCTCTGGGACCTCGGCTGGCTTTGCGTCATGTGCGGCTTTTCCTCGGTTGAAACTGCTTCCTTCAGTAGTAAACCACTATATTCCGCGCGATGACCGGGAAATCCGGGTGCCCCGCTCAGGTAGCCTGTCCTTGATGACATTCCTGCCCGGACTCACGCAGCCCGCACTGCCAACGATGGTGGTGTGGGACATGGCCATGACTGCATACAACTTCGGCCACGGGCACCCGATGGCACCGGAACGGATGGAGCTGACCGCCCGCCTGGCCCGCAGCCTGCGCCTGCTGGACCTGGGGCACGTCACCGTGGCCGCCCCGGACGTGGCCGGCGACGAGGAACTGTGCACCGTCCACAGCCCCGAGTACGTGGCCGCGGTCCGCCGGGTCAGCGCAAACCCGGACGTCCCCGACCTTGCCCGGGGCCTGGGCACGGAGGACGATCCCGCTTTTGCCGGCATGCACGAGGCCAGCGCCCGGCTGGCCGGCGGGTCACTGCTGGCTGCCCGCGCCATCCTGGACGGCAGCGCCGTCCGGGCCGTCAACTTCGGCGGCGGCATGCACCACGCGGCCCGGGAACGCGCCAGCGGATTCTGCATCTACAACGATGCCGCCCTGGCGATCCAGAAACTGCTCGACGGCGGCGTGCAGCGCGTGGCATATATCGACGTCGACGCCCACCACGGCGACGGGACGCAGAGCATCTTCTGGGATGATCCCCGGGTCCTCACCATTTCCCTGCACGAGACCGGCCTGACCCTGTTCCCCGGGACGGGCTTTGCGAACGAGATCGGCGGCCCCAACGCGGAAGGCAGCGCGGTCAACGTGGCACTGCCCGCCGGCACCGGCGACGCCGGCTGGCTCCGGGCATTCCACGCGGTGGTGCCCCAGCTGATCGGTGCCTTCGAGCCCGAGGTGATTGTGAGCCAGCACGGCTGCGACTCGCACCGGCTGGATCCGCTCACGCACCTCAACATCAGCGTGGACGGCCAGCGTGAAGCGGCCACCGCCGTCGGGAACCTCGCTGCCCGCTACTGTGACAACCGGTGGATTGCCACCGGCGGGGGCGGCTACAACGTGATCAGCGTGGTGCCGCGCTCCTGGAGCCACCTGATTGCCATCGCGGCCGGCCGGCCGGTGCCGCTCCGCACCCCGGTCCCCGCAGACTGGCGCCAGTACGTCCAGGAGAAGTACGGGGCCGTTTACGGCGTGCCGGCGCCCGAATTCATGGGCGACGACGTGGACGTGTGGTGGCGTTCGTGGGAGGTGGGCTTCGATCCCAACGACGAAGTGGACCGCACCGTAATGGCCACGCGCAAGGAAGTGTTCCCGCTGTACGGGCTGGATCCCTGGTTCGACTAGCGCTGTTCGACTAAATCTGGTTCGACTAACTCTGGCCCGGCCGGGCTAGGAAACCGGCTTCTCGGTCTGGAACACCACCCCGGCGGCCCCGATCAGCCAGCCCAGCAATGACAGCGCGAAGGCGCCGATCAAGTCCGTGGACGCTGTTCCCTTCACCAGCCAGAGCAGCAGCACCAGCAGCCCCACCGCCAGGTACACCACCACTGCGGCCACGATCCGGCCGGACAGGCGGGCAGTGACCTCCGCCGGGTTGAAGGAGACGGCATCCGCGTCGCCCGGGGCGAGGTCGCGCTGCACCTGTTCGTCACGGCGCACCTCGGCGATGGTGAATCCGAGGGCCGACGCCGTCAGCGAACTCAGTGAGGTGGCCAGCACGCCAGCCGCGGTGACCAGGGCACCGTTCAGCGGCGGCGCAACCGTCCTGCCGTCCGGCACCCAGAAGCCGACGCGCAGCAGCACGGAGCCCCAGACCGCGACGAACAGGCCCAAAAACACAAACGCGATGATGTTGAACAGCTGCTGGCGGAGGAAATCCATGGCCACCCACCCCTCATGTTTGAGCGGCCGCAGCCGGAGAGCCCGGGGCAACCGTGAGTCCGTTCTAGCACCGGTGCCGGTACAGGGCAATGGCCGTCGTGCGCGGGACGAAATAGTGGATGCCATCCGGCGTATATGTCGCTAGGGTGGATCACATGGTGACAGACGACGTATTTGCCGTCATTGCTGAGGCAACCCGGCGTGACATTCTGGTATCCCTCCGCTCGGGGGACAAAGCAGTGGGGGAACTGGTAGAGGAACTGGATGCCAGCCAGCCCACCATTTCCAAGCATTTGAAGGTTCTCCGCGAGGCCGACCTCGTCAGCATGCGGGCCCAGGGCCAGAAGCGTTACTACGCCCTGAACCCCAAGCCCCTTGCCGGCGTCGCCGATTGGCTGGGGACGTTCGACGTCGGGCCGCAGGCCGCCGCCGTCGTCAGCTCCCCGGCCGCCCAGATCCTGGAGGGAAAAACGGAGCAGGCTGCGGAAACCGCGGCACCGTCGCCGGTGCCGGCCGCTGCGGGCACCGCCCGTCCGGCCGCCGCGGCGGTGCCCGGCGCCTCGGAGGGCGGCCAGCTGAGCCCGGCCGTTGCGATCCCCGTGGCCACCGCCGGGGACGACACCGTCCCGCAGCAGATCGGCCGTACCGTGGGCCGCGCCGCCACGAAGGCCGCGGACCTCATCGCAAACCTGCCCAAGTTCGGCCGCAAGAAGTAGCCCGGTACCCAAGTAGGTAGCAGCAGGTGTCGTTCTGAGCGTTCAAAACGACATCTGCTGCTACCTAGTTGGGCGGGGCCTCCGAAAGCCGGGGCGGCCTACCTGCCGAGGATCCGCACGTGGTCCGGGGTCAGCTCGGAGAGCTTGCTGACGCCCAGCAGCGCCATGGTGCGGGTCATGTCCTTTTCCAGGATCTGGATGGCCCGGTCCACGCCGGCGCGGCCGCCGGCCATGAGGCCGTACAGGTAGGCGCGGCCGATCAGCGTGAAATCGGCGCCCAGTGCCAGCGCGGCAATGATGTCCGCGCCGCTCATGATGCCGGTGTCCAGCATGATCGCGGCGTCCGAGTTGTCCTTGGTGAACGCTTCCTTGACGTCCGGCAGCAGGTGGAACGGGATGGGTGCGCGGTCCAGCTGGCGGCCGCCGTGGTTGGAGAGCACCACGCCGTCGGCGCCGTGGTCCACCACCTTGCGGGCGTCGTCGACGGTCTGGATGCCCTTCACCACCAGCTTGCCCTTCCAGGTTTCGCGCAGCCAGTCCAGGTCCTCGAAGGTCAGGGTGGGATCGAACATGGAGTTGATCAGGTCCGCCACGGTGCCGGTGTAGCGGGAGAGCGACGCGAAGGTCAGCGGTTCGTGCGTGAGGAAGTTGAACCACCAGGCCGGGCGGTACGACGCATCCAGGACGGTCTTCAGCGTGAGCGCCGGCGGGATGGTCATGCCGTTGCGGACGTCCCGGAGGCGGGCGCCGGCGACGGCGGTATCCACCGTGACCATCAGGGTGTCGTTTCCTGCCTTGGCGGCGCGTTCAATGAGTTCGAGGGAACGGTCGCGGTCCGTCCACAGGTACAGCTGGAACCAGTTCCGTCCGTTGGGTGCCGCCTCGGCAACGTCCTCGATGGACGCGGTGCCCATGGTGGAAAGCGTGTAGGGAATCCCGGCGGCCTCGGCGGCCTGGGACCCGGCGTACTCACCTTCGGACTGCATCATCCGGGTGAAACCGGTGGGTGCGATGCCAACGGGCAGCCGGGACGGCCTGCCCAGGATGTCGGTGCTCAGGTCGATACTGGAGACGTTCCGGAGGATGCCCGGCCGGAATTCAATGTCCAGGAAGGCCTCACGGGCGCGGCGCAGGGTGATTTCGGCTTCTGCCGCGCCGTCGGTGTAGTCGAAGGGAGCCTGCGGGGTGCGGCGCTTGGCCATGTCGCGCAGCTCCCAGATGGTGCTGGCGCGCTGCAGCTTCGCGGCACGGCTGAACTCCGGCTTCTTGAACTGCATCAGCGGCGCGAGGTCCGAATACTTGGGCACCCGGCGCTTGAGGGCCGCCGGGACCGCCGCTGCGGCACGGTTCACGGCGCCGTTCACGGCTCCGGACAGGGACGTACCCGCAGGCGCGGCAGCGCCGGCCACGTCAGTTCCGGCCACGTCAGTCTCAGGGGCCGGGGTGGTCTCGGGGTTGTTGGGCTGGATGGTGTGCGTCATTGCTGCCTCCGGGGCATCGGGCTGTGGTGGCTCTGTGGTCTAACCACACTCTAAAGGATGTGGTCCAACCACATCAAGTACCATTGGCCCATGCGTACTCATCAATTGGTCCTGCAATGGATCGAGAACCAGCTTTCCAGCGGCGAACTTGCCCTGGGCGGCCGGCTGCCGGCGGAGCGGACGCTGGCCGAGCAGCTGCAGGTCTCGCGCACTTCCGTCCGTGAAGCGATCCGCATCCTGGAAGCCATGGGCGTTGTCCGGGCAGGCGTGGGATCCGGTCCCGACGCCGGCACCGTGGTCATCGCGGACCCGACGGCGGCGCTCGGCTCGGCGCTGCGCCTGCATGTGGCCACCTCGCACCTGCCGGTGGCGGACATTGTGCAGACCCGCGTCCTGCTCGAGTCCTGGGCTGTCGCCCGGGCGCGCACGGACTCGCCGGCCCTCGCGGAGGCCGCCTCACTGCTCGAAAAGATGGACGCCTGCCCGGACACCGATGAATTCCTGGCCCTCGACGTCCGCTTTCACCTGGCCCTCGCCGAGGCGGCGGGCAACGCCGTGGTCAGCGCCATGATGGGCTCGCTCCGGGAAGCGATCCAAAGCTACGCCGGCAAACTCACGGCAAACCTTCCGGACTGGGACGCCACCGCCGCACGGCTCCGCTCCGAACACCGCAACATCCTCGCCGCCATCAACAACCACGACGGCGGCAGGGCAGCCGGGCTCGTTGCGGCCCACATCGAGGGGTATTACAAAGAAGCCGGGCTGGGTCCGAAGGATTCGGACCCAGCCCGGCTTTAGCCCGGACAGCTCAGTTAGCGCAGCTCGATCTCCAGCGTCTGGAAGTCGTCGGCCGAGTGCCGGCCCACCAGCAGGCGGAACGTGCCCTGCTCGAACTGCCAGCCGCCGTCGTAATGCCCGAAGGCCTTGGCCGGGATACGGACTTCAACGCTGTCCGTTCCTGCCGGCGCCAGGTGCGTTCCGGCGTAGCCGGCCAGCCAGCGGACCGGCCGCTCCACGGCGGACTCCGCACGGTCGAGGTACACCTGGACCACTTCGCGGCCGGTGCGTGTGCCGGTGTTACGGACCGGGACGTGCAGCACAACGTCCTGGCCGGCGCTCACGTACTGCGGTGCGTGGGCGGTGCCCAGCTCAAAGGTGGTGTAGCCCAGCCCGAAGCCGAACGGCAGCGCCGGAGCGGCCCCGCCCGCGGCTTCCTGCTTGAGCCATGCCCGGTAGCCCACGTGGATGCCCTCCGAGTAGACCACCTTGCCGTCCACCGGCGTGGTGTTGAGGACGGGGACATCCGCCAGCGCTGCCGGCCACGTGGTGGGCAGGCGCCCGCCCGGTTCCTCCGTGCCCAGCAGGATGTCGGCGATGGCAGTGCCGAATTCCTGGCCGCCGAACCAGCCCAGCAGTACCGCGCCCACCTTGTCCAGCCACGGCATGAGCACGGGCGATCCGGAGTTCACCACCACCACGGTGCGCGGATTCACGGCGGCCACGGCTTCCACCAGCTGGTTCTGCAGGCCGGGGAGGTCCAGGTCCTTGCGGTCGAAGCCTTCCGACTCGATGGCCGCGTTGGTGCCAACCACCACAACGGCGACGTCCGCTGCGCGGGCGGCTTCCACGGCGGCGTCGATCTCCGACTGCGGGTCCGCCACCACGGTTTCCTCACCCAGCAGGATGGCGGTGAAGGGGATGACCTGTTCTTTGGGCAGCTGGTATTCGGCCTCGATCCGGACGCTCTGGCCGGCGGCTGTTTCGATGGCATGGACGGTCTTGGGCGGATCGAACAAGGCGGCGCCGAGGACGTCGGTGTCGTCTTCGAGCTCGCTGTTGAACACCTCGGCTCCGTCAAGCGCCAGCCGGATCTGGCCCACGGTGCCGACGCCCAGGTGGTGGACGCCCGCCGTGTCGGCAGTCCAGTCGGCCTCCATCCGGATGGAAGCGGCGCCAGCGGGAATTCCGATGCCGAACCAGATCAGGTGCGAGGCGAGGCGGTCTTCGCCGAAAATCTCGCTGCCGTCAGCGGCAAGGAACGTCACGCGGATTCCGGGAACACCGGAGACCGGGTTTCGGAGCGAGGTGCGGGGGAAGGCCTGGAGGCCCTCGGCCACCTTGGCGCCGCGGACATAGGTGACCTTGACGTCGTCGGGCAGTGCCTTGCGGAGGCCCTGCAGGGGCGAGACGGTGTACTTGGGCATCACGGTGGCGCTGCCGCCGCCCTGCGTGCGTGCTTCCTCGGCGTTGTGGCCGATGACCGCCACACTGCCGAGCTTCGTGGCGTCGAGCGGCAGGAGGCCGCCTTCGTTGCGGACCAGCACAGCGCCGCGCACAGCCACTTCACGGGCGACGGCGGCGCCGTTCAGCTGGGCGGGGAGCTCGGTCACTGCAGGCGTGAAACCTTCGAGGGAGCCGACGCGTGCCGCCAGCCGCAGGATGCGGGTGACTTTCTCCACGATGGCGTCGCGGCTGACGCGGCCGTCCTTGACGGCGGCCAGCAGCTTGGGGCCCCAGTGCCCGACAGGTCCCGGCATTTCCAGGTCCTGGTGGGCGTTCGCCGCATCCACCGAGCGCACGCCGGTCCAGTCCGAGACCACTACGCCGTTGAAACCCCATTCCGTGGACAGCGGGGTTTCGAGCAGCTTGTTTTCGCTCGCGGTGGTGCCGTTGATGGAGTTGTAGGAGCTCATCACCAGCCACGCGCGGGCTTCGGTGATGGCGTCTTCGAAGGCCGCCAGGTAGAGCTCGCGCAGCGGACGTTCGTCCACTACCGAGTCTGCGGTGAAGCGGTCCGTCTCGGCCTCGTTGGCCAGGTAGTGCTTGGGGGTTGCGCCCACACCCATGGACTGCACGCCGGCAACATACCCGGCGGCCATGGTTGCGGTCAGCCGCGGATCCTCGCTCATGCATTCGAAGTGCCGGCCGCCCAGCGGGGAGCGGTGCAGGTTGATGGTGGGGCCCAGGACGGCGTGCACGCCCTTGCGGCGTGCCTCCTGGCCCAGGACCTGGCCGTAGCGGCGCGCCGTTTCGACGCTCCAGGTGGCGGACAACGCGGACGACGACGGCAGGGAGACGGAGTCGTGGCGCTCATCGAAGTCTTCACCGCGGACCCCGGCGGGGCCGTCGGACATCACCACGCGGCTCAGTCCGATTTCCGGAATCGCATGGGTGGACCAGACATCCGCACCTGTCAGCAGCTGTGCCTGCTGTTCGAGGGTGAGGCTGCGGGCGAGTTCGCGGATCCGGGCCTCGGCGTCCGGGGAATCCGGTGCCGGGGCCAGCGCGGCCGGTGAGAGTGCGGGATTCATTTACTTGACTCCTTTGATGCGGATGACGAGGACGGCGCCGATGATGCCGATGGCCGCACCGCCGAGGAACAGGGCGGGGTAGCCGCCGAATGCAATGACCGGGAAGGCGACGGCGGGCACCAAGGACTGGGGGAGAGCCTGGGCGATGTTGAAGACGCCGAAGGTCTTGGCGTTGTCGCCCTGGCTTCCGGGCAGGAGGTCGGTAATGAGGGCGACGTCCACGGCGCTGAAGCAGCCAAGGCCCAGTCCGGCGATCGCCTGGCCCACCAGGACCTGGCCGGTGGTGCTGCTGGTGGCAATGACAATCAGGCCCACCATCATGATCAGGGCGGAGATGATCACCATGCCTTTGCGCTTGCCGATGCGGTCGCTGATCCAGCCGCCGGCGAGGCTGGTGGCCACCGTACCGGCGGAGCTGACCAGCGTGGCCTGGAACACCAGGCTGGTGACCTGTGATTCAGCCACGTGCAGGTGGTCGGTGAAGAAGTACGGCAGGTAGAGCAGGCCGGCGCAGTAGCCGATGTACACCATGAACTTGGTAAGCCAGGCCCAGCCCAGGCCGGGGTAGAGGCGGGGATTGAAGTAGAAGGAACCCAGGATTTCCTTGAGGTTCAGCGGGGCGGGCTTTTCCGTCAGCACGCGGTCCTTGAAGGTGAAGGCGAAAGCGATGGCCACTGCGGTGCCGACGATTCCGGGCACAACGGCCATCTGCAGCGCGTTATCGAACATTTGCGCGAAGAAGGCGGCGGCCACGAGGCCGATCGGAAGGGTCATGCCGATCAGGCCGGACAGGCGCCCGCGCTCAGCCGGCGCGGCCTGGTCCGGAAGCGTTGCCACAAGTGCTGCCAGGGCGGCGTTGAAGCCAAGCTGGGCGATGACCCAGGCAACCAGCACGCCCGCAACACCCGTGGCTGAACCCAGCAGGAAGAGGGAGGCGAGGCCCAGGAGCGAGCCGCCGACGATCCACGGTTTGCGCATGCCGAACCGCGACGTGGTGCGGTCGCTCAGCCTGCCGAAGAACGGGTTGGCGAGCAGGGCAACCAGGGCGCCGACGCCGGCCACGAGGCTCAGTGCCCCGGCGCGGGTGTCCGGCGTGGTGATTTCTGAGACCTTGATGGCCAGGACCACCAGGGCCGGTGCCAGGACCGCCATCCAGAGTCCCGCGCTGGCGATGGGCATGCCGATGACGTAGGCACGCGGGGCCTTGGTCTGTGCCGCAGCGGGCGGTGTACCCGGAGCGATGGTGCTTGTTGAAGTACTGCTGATCTGTGTTCCGCTGGCCGGAGAAGCCTCGGAATCCTGGGGAATGGTCTTGACGGCCACGTTGCCTCCTGACGAAAAGTGACCCTCCGTTGGGTCCTGAGAACGATGGTAGCGACAAAAACCGAGTGTGACTAGATTTTCGCTGAAAAAAGTGAAATACACTGACTCAATGTCAACGTCGAAGCCACGCGGCCAGTACGCAAAGGGAGCGGAACGCCGCGAACAGATCATCCAGACGGCCACTGATGTTTTTGCCACGGAAGGCTTCGAAGGGACCGCGCTCAAGCGCGTAGCGGAGCTGGTGGGGGTCAAGGAGGCCACTCTGTTCCACTACTTCCGGGGCAAACAGGAACTGCTGACGGCCGTGCTGGCTGAGCGGGACCGGCGGAGCCTGGCCGTCAGTGACCAGGAGGAAGCGGGCCTTCAGCTGTTGGCGCTGATCGCTGAGCGCAACCGCAAGGAGCCGGGGCTGACCACGCTCTATGCCGTGGCCTCGGCGACGGCAAATGATCCGGGGCATGACTCCCACCCCTATTTCCAGGAACGCTATGCCCAGGTGGTGGCGGACCTGGCCGAGGACATCGGCCGGCGCCAGGGTGCCGGCGAAGTGCGCACGGACGTGTCCGCCACCATGCTGGCCCGGCTGGTGGTGGCGGCCTTCGACGGCCTGCAGTTGCAGTGGCTCTACGACAAAAACGTCGACATGGCGGAGGGCCTGTCCCAGCTCGTCGACGTGCTGCTGGCCCCGCCCGGCGGGAGTTAGTTGGTCGCGGGTGCGGTTCCTGAGCTGCTGCGGACTTCGAGCTTCGGTTCGAATACCGTGGGCCCCCCGGCGGGTGCGTCGGAGGGGACCTGGCGGATCAGGTCCCGCATCCGGTGCCACGCCTGCTGGCCAAGTTCGGTGATGGGAACCGCCGCCGTGGTGAGTGTCGGGGTGGTGTAGCGGGCAAACGGAATGTCGTCGAAGCCGGTGACGGACATGTCGTCAGGGACCCGGATCCCGCGCTCGTGGAGTCCGCTCAGCAGGCCCATGGCCACGAGGTCGTTGAAGGCCAGGATGCCGGTGGCGCCGCTTGCCAGAACGGCATCCACTGACTGGTGCCCTGCCTCGAAGGTGGAACCGCCGTCGAGCATTTGCAGCTCAATCCCCGGGTGGGCCGCCGTGAACTTTGCCAGGCCCGCGAGGCGCAGGCCGTTGGACGCGCTCCGGGCAGGACCGGCCAGGAAGGCGAGGCGCGTATGGCCCAGGCCCACGAGGTGCTCGGCCAGTTCCTGGATTCCCTGGCCGTAGTCCACCATAAGGCTCGGCGTATGGGTGTCCACGGTGGTGCGGTTGATCAGCACCATGGGCTGGAGTGACGGCGCCAGCTCTTCCAGTTCGGCGTCGGCCATGCGCGGCGCGCACAGCACCAGGCCGTCGCAGCGGCGGCGCGCCTCGCCCGCGAGGATGGCCTCCTCGCTTGACACCTCGGACGAATCGGCGATCAGGACGCGGTAGCCATCCTGGGCGGCCGCCATGCTGAGGCCGCGGAGGATGGCCTGGAAAGTGGGGTTGGAGAGGTCCGGCACCACGATCCCGATGGTGTCCGTTTTGCCCAGCGCCAGGCTGCGGCCCACCGGGTTCGGCTGGTAGTTCAGCTCGGTTGCGGCCGCCCGGACCCGCTCGGCGATGGTGGGGTCAACCGTGAAGTTGCCGTTCATGACACGCGACACGGTGGCGTGCGAAACGCCGGCCTTGAGGGCGACGTCGGCAATGCCGATTCGCCGGGTGGTGGCTCTCCTGCCCAATGCTGCCCCTTTCCGGGCTTCTCCGACCCCTGCCGGATTTGTCTTCCCGTTCGGGCCTCCCCGTTCGGGGGATGGTTGACGGGACCGCCAGAGTCTTGATACAAAGCTTATAACGCTCCGAGAAAACGCTTTCTCACAATTCTCACCGCACCACTACCGGCCGTCAAGCGGCCAGCGTTCCTGCCTTCCGAAAGGGTTACACCGCAATGGGCAACACCGCCAATACCGTCACTCCGGGCAGCACCGTCGCAGCCGACGGCACAACAGCCAGCGGGACAGCAGCCAGCGGGACAGCAGCCGCAGCCGCCGGCTCTGTCTCCGCCCACCCCGTCCGCAAAGCGCGCATCGCGCTGATCGGCACCGGGGGCCGGTCCGAGATGTACATCCGTGCCATCTTCGGCAAGCACTCGGATACCGCCGAACTGGTGGCCTTCTCCGACGTGAACCCCGGCCGCGTGGAGTTCTACCAGAAACTCATCCAGGAACTCGGCGCTCCGGGTCCTGTCGCGGCCTTCGATCCCGCCGATCTGACCGCCTTCATCCGGGCCAACGACATTGACCGGGTCGTGGTGACCACGCCGGACTACACCCACGCCGACTACATCGTGGAAGGCCTCGAGGCCGGTGCCGACGTCGTCGTCGAAAAGCCGCTGACCATCGACGCCGAAGGCTGCCGCCGGATCACCAAGGCGGTGGAAGAGACTGGCCGGAACGTGGTGGTCACCTTCAACTACCGCTACTCGCCGCGCAACAGCGCGCTGAAGGAGATCATCCAGAGCGGCGTGATCGGCAAGGTCACGTCCATCGACTTCAGCTGGGTCCTGGACACGGTCCACGGCGCCGACTACTTCCGCCGCTGGCACCGCGAAAAGAAGAACTCCGGCGGCCTGCTGATCCACAAAGCCTCCCACCACTTCGACCTGGTCAACTGGTGGATCGACGATGTGCCGGAGCGCGTTTTCGCATCCGGCGGACTGAAGTTTTACGGCGACACGAACGCCGCCGAGCGCGGCCTGGGCCCCCGTCCGGAGCGGGGAACCGTGGACACGGAGGTCCGGGACCCCTTCGCGCTGGACCTGCGTGAAGACGAGCGGCTCAAGGCGCTGTTCCTGGACAACGAGCATTACGACGGCTACCGCCGCGACCAGGACGTCTTCACGGCCGGCATCACCATCGAGGACAACCTGGCGCTGGTGGTGGACTACCAGGGCGGTCCCGTCCTCAGCTACTCGCTCAATGCGCACAGCCCGTGGGAGGGCTACCGCGTGGCCGTCAACGGCACCGAGGGCCGCGCCGAACTCGAAGTGGTGGAACGCGCAGCGGTGGTGCACAGCACCGACAAGAAGACCGTGGTGGATCCCTCCGCGACGCCGGTCGATGAAGACGACGCGGTCCGCCGCAACGGTGAACGGCTGGTGGTCCAGCGGCATTGGGAGGCGGCCTATGAAGTGCCGATCGTCAACGGCGAAGGCGGCCACGGCGGCGGCGACGAGCTCCTCCTGTCCGATCTCTTCAACGGCCCCGGCGAGGACCCGCTGGGCCGTCCGTCCGGCTACCTCGACGGCCTCCGTTCCGTTTCAGTCGGCATTGCCGGCAATGCGTCCCTGGAGTCCGGGCTGCCGGTCCGCACCGCGGACCTGGGACTCGGCGCCGACCTCCGCCGGGCCGCCCGGCCGGCGGCCCGATCGGCGTCGACCGGGCCGGCGTCGACCCGTGCCCAGTGACCTGACCCCCAGACCGAGTAAGGACCAGATCACCATGAGCAGGATTTTTGTTACCGGCGGCTCCGGCAGGCTGGGGCGCAGCGTTGTTGCCGGCCTCGCCGCCGCAGGCCACTACGTCATCTCCGTGGACCGGGACGCTGTCCCCGCGGCCCAGCTGCCCGACGGCGTTGAGCAGCACACAGCCGACCTCCTGGCGCCGGGGGAGGCGGTGCGCCTCCTGCGCGAAACAGCGCCCGACGCCGTCGTCCACCTTGCGGCGATCGCCGTACCGTTCAGCGCGCCGGAAGACGTCATCTTCAGCACCAACACGAGGCTGGCATACGCCGTCGTCAGTGCGGCGACCGAACTGCGCATCGGCAAGATCGTCACCGCAAGCAGCCCCACCGTGCTGGGGTACGGTTCGCCGGCCGGCTGGCTGCCGGAGGGCTTCCCGGTGGACGAACGCACCACCCCCAAACCGTGGAACGCCTACGCGCTGTCCAAGCTCATTGCCGAGCAGACAGTGCAGATGTTCGCCGCTGCCCAGGGAGATGCCATCCGCTACGCGGCCTTCCGGCCCTGCTATGTGATCTCGCCCGAGGAATGGGACGGGGCACCCACCCAGCAGGGCCACACCGTGGCCGAACGCCTGGCCGACCCCGCCCTGTCCGCACCGGCGCTCTTCAACTACGTGGACGCCCGCGACGTCGCCGATTTCCTGGACGTGCTCCTGCAGAAGATGGACACCATCCCCAACGGGGAAACCTTCTTCGTGGGCGCCGCCGACGCGCTGGCCACCGCACCGCTAGCCGAACTGATGCCGCGGTTCCTGCCCGGCAGCTCGGAGCTTGCGGCCGGACTCACCGGCACCAGCCCGGCCTTTTCGATTGCCAAGGCCCGCGAACTGCTCGGCTGGGAGCCCCGGCGAAGCTGGCGGACCGAGCTGAAGACTGACACCACCCTCAACGACGAGACCCCTGCCGTGCTGGTCGCGGCAGGCACAGGATCAAAGGAGACCCGATGAAATTCGACGGCGTACTGTTCTTCCCCGTCACGCCCTTCACACCGGAAGGGGCCGTGGACGTGGACATCCTCAAGGAGCACATCACGTCCCGCCTGCCGCACGGGCCGGGCGGCGTGTTTCCGGCCTGCGGCACCGGCGAGTTCCATGCGCTGAGCCTCGACGAGGTGCGCACCGTGGTGACCGCCGCCGTCGAGGCCGTTGCGGGACAGGTGCCGGTGGTGGCCGGTGCCGGCGGTCCGCTGGGCCATGCGCTGGCCGCCGCCCGGGTGGCCGAGGAAGCGGGAGCGGACGCGCTGCTGGTCCTTCCGCCGTACCTGGTGACCGGCCCCACCGACGGCCTGGTGGCGTACATCGAGGCAGTGGCCTCGGCCAGCAGCCTGCCGGTGATCGTCTACCACCGCGGCAACGCCAAGTACACGGCCGCCTCCATGACCCGCCTGGCAGCCAACCCCAAGGTGATCGGCTTCAAGGACGGCCTGGGCGACGTTGGCCTCGCCCAGGAAATCGTCAGCGCCATCAACGCCACCGGCCGCGAGGACTTCCTGCTCTTCAACGGCCTGCTCACCGCGGAACTGACCCAGGGCGCCTACCGCGGCCTGGGCATCCCGCTCTATTCCTCCGCCGCGTTCGCCATGGCACCGGAGATCGCCAAGGCCTACTACGACGCCTACATCTCCGGCGACGAGGACCGCCGGCACGCCCTGCTGGACGGCTTCTACGCGCCGCTGGTCCGCCTCCGCGACCAGACCCCGGGGTTCGGCGTCTCCCTGATCAAGGCCGGACTGCGCCTGGGCGGCCTGCCGGTCGGTCCGGTCCGCGCCCCGCTCGTTGACCCCACCGAGGAACAACTCGTCCAGCTCAAGTCCATCCTGGCCAAGGGCTACGAGCTGGCCGGCCGCTAATGGGTTCGCCAGTTGCCGGAGCCCAGCTTGCCGAAGCCCCAGTTGCCGATGCGGTCCGCACCGCACCGCTCATCACGGGTCTGTCCAGCCGCATCCTGACCGTTCCGCTCCTGCGGAGCTGGGGCGCGGAGGCGCCGGAAAACCATGTGATCGTCACCGAACTCCAAACGGACGACGGCGGCACCGGCCATGGCTTCTCCTGGACGCCCACCATCGGCCCGCAAGCGGTCAAAGCCCTCCTCGACTTCGACGTCGCGCCTTTCATCAGGGGGCTCGACGCGAATCCCGAAGGAGTGTGGGACCAGCTGTGGAAGCGGCTGCACGAAGCCGGCGGCGGGGGACTGACCACCATCGCCATGGCCGGCGTTGACCTTGCGTTGTGGGACCTGCAGGCACGGCGCGCCGGAACCTCGGTGACCGGGCTGCTGGGCCAGCGCCAGGATTCCGTGGAGGTGTATGGCTCCGGCGTGAACCTGCACTATTCACTCGGGGAGCTCGTGGACCAGGTGGAGCGCTGGGTTGCCGCCGGGCATAACGCCGTCAAGATCAAGGTGGGAAAGCCGGACATCCGGGAGGACGCCGAGCGCGTGGCCGCCGTCCGCAAGGTCCTGGGGCCCGACCGCAAGCTCATGATCGACGCCAACCAGCGCTGGGACCTGCCCGCCACCTTCCGGGCCCTGGACGTGCTGGCGGAGTTCGGCCTCGAATGGCTGGAAGAACCGCTCCGCGCGGACGATCTCTGGGCCTACCGCAGGCTCCGCCAACACTCGCCGGTGCCCATCGCGCTGGGCGAGAACCTGCACACCATCTACCGCTTCCGCGACTTCATCGAAGCCGGCGCGGTGGACATCATCCAGCCCAACATCATCCGCGTCGGCGGCATCACCCCGTTCCGGCGCATCGTGGAACTTGCCCGCACGCACAGCATCAGGGTCCTGCCGCACCTGCTGCCGGAGCTCTCCGGCCAGCTCGCCTTGACCATGGCCGAGCCCACCCTGGTGGAGGACGTCGAGGACGCCTCCTTCGAACAGCTCGGCATACTGGACGCGCCCTCGCCCGTGCACGTCAGCAACAGCCGGCTCACGCTTGCCGGCCGGCCCGGGCTGGGGTTCGCTTTCTCGGACCCCTCCGACCACCAGGACAGGAAATTACTGTGACAACTGCAACCCTCGACCTCACGGCCCTGACGGCCGCCGCCACCCGGGCGGCCAAAGCGGCCGCTGCAGCGTCCGACGTCGAACGGTCCCGTTGGCTGCACGCCGTCGCCGACGCCCTGGACGCCAACGTGACCGAACTGGTGGCCATCGCCGATGCGGAAACCCGGCTGGGTGCCGCACGGCTGACCGGCGAGGTAGCCCGCACCACCGGCCAGCTGCGGCTTTTCGCCGCGGTGATCACCGAAGGCTCCTACCTGGAAGCGGTGATCGACCATGCCGATCCCTCGGCCACGCCGCCCAAACCGGACCTGCGGCGGCTGCTGAAGCCGATCGGCCCCGTGGCTGTGTTCTCGGCGTCGAACTTCCCTTTCGCGTTCTCGGTGGCGGGCGGTGACACGGCGTCTGCCCTCGCCGTCGGCTGTTCCGTGATTGTGAAGGCCCACTCCGGCCACCTCAGGCTGTCAGAGCGGACGGCGGACATCGTCACGGCGGCGCTGGCTGCGGCCGGTGCCCCCGACGGCCTGTTCGCGCTGGTCAGCGGCCGGGAAGCCGGCACCGCGCTGGTGCAGGATCCGGCGATCAAAGCCGTGGGCTTCACCGGATCCATTCCCGGCGGCCGGGCGCTGTTCGACCTGGCCGTTTCCCGGCCCGAGCCCATCCCGTTCTACGGCGAACTCGGCAGCCTCAACCCCGTGGTGGTCACCGCCGCAGCGCTGCGGGCCCGGGACGGCGAGCTGGCCGCAGGCCTCGCAGGGTCCTTCACCCTCGGCGCCGGGCAGTTCTGCACCAAACCGGGGCTCGTGTTCATCCCGGCCGGCACCGACTTCCCGGCGCTGCTGGCCGAAGCCACCAAGGACAAGGCGGCCGCGCCCATGCTGACGGAGCGCATCGCCGAGGCCTACCCGGACGGACTGCAGGCGGTGGCTGGACTGACCGATGCCGCGGGCGCGGCAGCCGTCGAGGTGGTCAGCGGTTCGGTGGAGCAGGACGCGGCTGCAGACGGTGCCGCCCCGGTGGTGTTCCTGACCTCCGCGGCAAACGTACTGGAGCGCCCGGAGGAACTGCTGGAGGAGTGCTTCGGGCCCACCACGCTGCTGATCGAATACTCGGACCAGGACGAGTTGGCCGAAGCCCTTGCCGTGGTGCCCGGCAGCCTGACGGCCACCGTCCACGCGGAGCCGGGCGAGGATGTTTCCGGCCTGGTGGAGCTGCTCTCCGGCCTCGCCGGCCGTGTGCTGTTCGACGGCTGGCCCACCGGCGTTGCGGTGAACTGGGCGCAGCAGCACGGCGGGCCGTACCCGGCCACCACGTCGCTGTTCACCTCGGTGGGGGCGACGGCGGTGCGCCGCTTCCAGCGTCCCGTTGCCTATCAGGAGGCTCCCGAAGCAGTGCTGCATCCTGCCCTGCGTGAAGCTAACACGCTCGGCATTCCGCGCCGCGTGGACGGCGTGCTGGTGCTTCCGTAGCTTCACAGGGCAGTTCACGGCAGGCGACACAGGAAGATCACCGCCCGGAAACGTTGCCGCAATCTTGTTGGGGGAAGCTGTTCCCAGGAGCATCGCCAGGGGAGGCACACAGTGGAAGCAAGCGGGAATTCAACCATCCGGACGTGTTCGGATTTGGCAGTCGGGGAAGAAATTGAGGCCTGGCACAAGGGCCGGCTGTTCCACCGGGGGAGCGTGACGGAGACAATTCCTTCCACGGACCTGTTCTGGATCGTGGATTCGCGAACCGGGGCGCGCAAGCTGCTGGACGTGGAGGCCCTGGAAATTGTCAGGGTTGAAAAGACCGTTGCGGTTGAGGCTGTCCGGGCTGAGCCTGTGGGTGCTCGCCCGGCCAGGCCTGAACCGGCCAAGCCTGCGGCCGCGAGGCGCGAACCGGCCAAGCCTGCGGCCGCAAGGCCTGAGCCGGCCAAGCCCGCTGCCGCGAGGCGCGAATCTGCCCGTGTGGAATCTGCCTACGTGGACAAGGCGGCACGCGCGGAGCGGCTCGCCGCTCCGCGCGCAGCCCGTCGGGAACCGCACGTCGTGTGGTTCTCCAACGCCTGAATCCCGGACCGTTCCGGCTCACACAGTTCAGCGGCTGCTTGCAGCGGGGTCCAGGTGGCCGATGCCGTCGGGCGTGATCTGCAGGACGCGGGCCGTGGAGATGTCGTAGAACAGCCCCGCAACATGGACGCGTCCTGACTTAAGCGCTTCCTGCAGCCCGGGGTGGCCCTGGAGCCTGTCGAGCTGGACTGCAACGTTCACCATGGCCAGCTGGTCCACGGCACCGTAACCGGCCTCGGCTGCAGCCACCTGTACGGGATGTCCGTTGCGGAAAGCCGTCAGGCTTGGCCGGGCATGGTCCAGCCAGACGTCGATGGCGCCTCGATCGCCCGCGCCATCAGGTTCAACAGCGCCGTCAGGTTCAACAGCACCATCAGGTTCAACAGCGCCGTCCGGGTCTGCCCACAGGGCGGTCATGGCACCGCAGCCCGAATGCCCGCAGACCACAATCGATTCCACCGAGAGTTCGTTGAGGGCAAACTCCAGTGCTGCCTCGATGGAGGCGTCCCGGCCGTCGTCGCCCACCACATTGCCCACGTTCCGTACGGTGAAGAGATCACCCGGGCCGCTGCTGGTGATGAGGTTCGGCACCAGGCGGGAATCCGAGCAGGCCACGAAGAGGGTGCCCGGATCCTGGTACGAGGACAGCTCCTGCACATGGGGACGCACCAGATGGGCGTTCCGCCGGTGGTAGTTGTCCACGCCATCCAGTACCGAACGCAGGGGTCCCGGAACGTGCGGCCCCGGAACGTGCGGTCCCGCAGCGTCCGGTCCCGGAGCATCCGGCGCGGCAGCTTGCGGCCCTGCCGCGCCCTGCCCGATCAGCCGTCGCTGCCAGCTGCGCCACGGGGCGAAGCCGCTCCTCAGGGCCGAACGCGAACTGCCGCGGCTCGGCGGCCCCGCCTGGGCGTCGTGCAGCGTAGCGGTGCCGCTTTCCTCGATGACCACGGTGCCGCCGTTGCCCACGTGGCGGTTCCGCCAGGCCTCAAGGGTGTCGTGCACGGGATGGTCGAGGAAGTCCACCTCCAGCTCAACGGTCACGTGCGTGCCGGCCGGAACAGAGGCCAGGACAGTGCTCAGGCGCGGCAGCGAGAGGAAGCTGCAGGACCCGTCGATCACCACGCGCCAGCGGTTGCCGTCGCTGGCGCCTGTCGGTTCCGCATGGATGCTGGCCCGCGCCACCCGCCAGAGAACCAGGGCGACGGCCAGGACGAGGCCGGTCAACACTCCCACCAGGAGGTTGATGAACACCACGCAGAACAGGGTGACGCCGTAGACGGTGAGGTCACCGGTCCGCCGTGCGGTCCGGATGTCGGCCGCTCGGACCAGGCGGGAGCCGATCACGATCAACAGTCCCGCCAGGACAGCCTGCGGAATCAGCTGGATGAGTCCCGCCAGCAGCAGCGAGAACACCAGCACCCAGACGCCGTGGAGTATGGCCGACTTGCGCGTCCGTGCACCGGCTTCAAGGTTGGTGGCGCTCCGCACGATCACTCCGGTGACGGGCAGGCCGCCCAGCATTCCGGAGGTCACATTGGCGGCGCCCTGTCCCAGGAGTTCGCGGTTGAAATCCGTCCGCGGTCCGTGGTGCATCTTGTCTACTGCCACGGCGGAGAGCAGGGATTCGACGCTGCCAATCAGTGCCACAGTCACCACGCCAATCACCACGGCGGTCCAGTTCCCGCCGGGCATCTCGGGCAGGGACAGCGCCGCCAGCAGGGAACCGTCGAAGGTGATCCGGTCCACGTTGAAGGGCAGGGAGAGGGCGGTGGCCGCGATGACGGCGACCAGGGGCCCGGGAACCCGGCGTACCGCCGCGGGAAGGTGCTTCCAGCCGAGCAGCACGGCGATGACCACCGCGCCGAGGACCGCCGCGGCGAGGTCCGCGGCGAAAATGCTGCCCGGCATGGCCATGATGTTGTCCCAGGCCTCGCTGGCGGACTCGGCGCCGAGCAGCACGTGCAGCTGCTGCAGCACGATAGTGATGCCGATGCCGGCGAGCATGGCGTGAACCACCACCGGTGCGATGGCCAGCGCAATTCGGCCCACCCGTGCCAGGCCGAGCAGCGCCTGGAGCACGCCCGCCGCGGCCGTGATGGCGCAGGTGGCCGGCCAGCCGAATTGTTCGATCAGGCCGGCGACGATGACTGTCAGCCCGGCTGCGGGTCCGCTGACCTGCAGGGGTGAGCCGCCCAGGCTTCCGGCGACGATCCCGCCCACGGCGGCTGCGATCAGGCCGGCCATGACCGGGGCGCCCGAGGCGGCCGCGATGCCCAGGGACAGCGGGACGGCCACCAGGAACACCACAAGGGATGCCGGCAGGTCCCAGCGGAGTCCGTCGGTCAGGAACCGGCGCCGGTTTGCCGGGGCCCGGTTGGCCGGCTGGTTCCCTGCCGGTGGTTTTGTGGGGGCGGGCGGGTCCGTCTTGGCGGGTGCTGATGGCATTGCAGTCCTTCGCTGGTACGTCGCGGTCCCGTGCCACGCTATTGACGCTCCAGTCCGGCCCGCAAGGGAACCGATCGTGAGAAAGAACACGCCAAAAAACCCGCTGCCGGCCACGTAACGGAGGCTCAATGGGCCCTATCCCGCGGATTGTGGAGCCGACCATTTCAGCGCTGCCGGGAGTCGGCGGACCCCACCGAATCGGACTAGGTTTTCAAGTCAAATCCAATCGATGGGCCATCTGATCGGCGTCCAAGGCAGAAAAAATTCCGTGGTTTCGCCCTGATACTGCCTACCGGTCTATACCGGTGACTCCATGTTGCGTGCTCACAGCTCCAGTGTGAGCGGCCGCCGGATCCCGTTCACGACGGCGGCGGGCCAGCGCGGATCCACGCTGAGGACTGCGATCCCGGCCCCGGTGAGCTGCACCGTGTCCTCGATCTTCACTTCCGGACCGGACGGGTTCCAGGTGAAGGTCTGGTTGGGAACCACCAGGTCCTCGGTTGCGGGAGTCGCCCGGGGATCGCGGCCTGCATATCCGGCCGGACCGCCCTGGTGGTGGAGGGTCCACTGGTCGGGGCCGAAGCCGTGCCGGACGTAGGCCTCCCGGATTTCCGCGAAGATGCCGTCAAGGCGTGCCCCGGGAACGGTGGCGTCAAAGATGTCCGCCTCCACCGCGGCAATCCGGGCTTCGGCATCGAGTTCGGCCGGGGTGCCGGCGTCGAACCGGACCCAGCGCGTTACGTTGGCCACCAGCCCGTTGCGCCGCGCGCACACCACCGCCATAGCCCGCCGGCCGATCGGTGCGGGGGTGGGCAGCGGATGCCGGAACCCGCTGCGTTCCGCACCGTTGCACAGGAGCACCAGCGGCTCGGCCCCCATCGCCACGATCCGGGCGGCCAGGGCGGAAGCCACGGCGAACTCCGTGGTTTCCGGAGTGGCTTCGGCGAGGACGTCGGTCATGGCGGCCGCTGCGCCGGCGCACAGCCGGGCGTACCGGCTGCTTTCCCCGGGCAGGAACTGCTGGCGGGCCGTCCTCAGCTCGTCCGCAACATCGGCTTCCGAGAGCGGCTTCCCTCCCGGAGCGAGCATGGATGCGGCGGCATGCAGCTGCCCGTGCCACGGCACCGCGTGGAGGGCGACGCCGTCGGGCAGTTCCTCCGCCGCGATCCGGGCGGCCTCGTTGTTGAAGGTGACCAGATGGTCGCCGTCACGGTCAACCAGCATTGCTGCGACGGGGTCACCGGCCAGGCTGATGTGGACCCGGCTCCCGTCCAGGTACCACGTCAGCGCCGTGTTGGTGGTGAGCAGGAGGGACTCCCGGCCCGCGGCGTCCAGGATGTCCAGGACGCGCCGCCGTTTGACTGCCCGGTCGGCCGGGTTCCCCGGGGCCTCGGCGTCGCTCAGATTCGACACCTGATGTGTCTCCTGTGCCTGTTGCGTTTGCTGTGTGACGGTGTTCATGCGGTTTCCCCCAAAGTGGTGATGAGCTGTTCGATATCGCTAGAGGACAGGAGCCCGTCGGCCACCAGGACGGTGACGGTCCGGTGCAACGGGTTGGCGTGGCTGGCCACTGCCGGCTGCTCCCAGGCTAGGGAGAGGCCGACGCCGGGATACCCCGCCACGCGGACAAACCAGGGGTCGCCGGGCTGCTCGGGCCCCGGCCGGGGCAGGAAGACCAGGGTGGCGCGACCGCCGTCGGGCTCTCCCTGCCGGAAGATGCCCGACCACGCCAGCCACGGCGCCGCAGCGGACGGGACGGCCCCGTGCAGGGATTCTTCCCCCTCCGCGGACGCCGTCCACACCCTTGGCCCGTCGACGGCGGGAAGCCGCCAGAAGAAGCCCCCGTAGCCGCCCTGCGGCCGGCCGTTCGAGCCCGGACTGCCGAGCGTGACCGGGTCCGGTCCGTTCGGCGTCAGGGTGAAGTCCAGCGTGAGCCGCCACACGGAAGAGCCGACGGCGGCCCAGCTCCACGCCCGCTGTTCGTTCAGGAGCGGTGTGCCGTCCGGCCGGAGCCATTGCAGTGTTTCGGTCCGCACGTTCCCGTCACGGTCAGCCGCGACCGTGACAATGCGGCCGTGGTCGTTCCGCCAGACGTAGGCGCCGGCGTCGCGGGTATAGGTGCGGCCGCCCCAGAAGTTCACGCCGTCCACGTCCTGGACGGCAACCCCCGCGCCGAGGTGCCACACATGGTCCTCGGGCAAATGGTCCGTCACCACGGTCCCGGCCAGGGTTCTGACCGGGTGGAGGTACGGGCGGGACGAGGACGTGGGTGCAATCCGGCGGCCGTCGTTTCCGCGGGCCACTTCGCGGCCGTCCACCGTGAAGCCGTCCACCATGAACTCGGGATGTTCGGTATCCAGCTCCCGGGCCCACGGCACACCAAGTTCAGCGAAAGTTGCCTGCGCCGCGGCGGCCCGGCGCAGCAGCTGGCCGATTCCGCGGACCACCGGATGGGCGTCGTCGTCCCCGCCCTTCCACGTGACGTGCCCAGCGCCGATCGCACGCGGAGGTTCCGCGGTCCGGATGGCCTCCAGCACCGTCATAAAGGCGCCGTTGCCGGCCAGCGGGCTCAGCAGCCCGTGCGCACCGGCAGGGGAGCGGCGGGCAGCCAGGAGGTTCTCCAGCAGATCGGTGCGGCCGAAAGTTTCCGTGCGCTCGCGGTCGGGCGTTGTCACGGTCAGCCGGTCCTCGGTGTAGAAGAAGTCAGCCCTGCCCAGGGTGCCGTGGACGGTGACAGCCGGCGCGGTCTGTTCCTCGGCGCAGAGTGTCAGCGCGCAGAGGAGGACGCCGCCGCGGGACGTGCGGACCCGGATCACCGAGGTGTCGTCGCTTTCGGTGGCGTGGGCGCGGTAGAGGTCCGTTTCCACGGACAGGACGTCGTCAGCCTTTTCCGCACCGGCGATCTTCAGTCCGGTGGCCACGGCGTGCGCCAGGGCATTGGTGGCTACGCCGTCCACCACGTCCGTGCCGTCCAGGCTGCGTTTGCCGGCCCAGCGTGAGCGTTTGAAATAGCCCCTGGTGCGCACCCACGTGCCGACCGCGCTCACTCCGCGGACCTCGCCGATTTCACCGGACGCCACAATCCGGTCCAGGGCCGGCAGGGCGTGGGAGCCGAGGCTTTGGAAGCCCACCTGGACCAGTCGGCCGGCCCGCCGCGCTGCGGCGAGCACTTCGTCGTACTGGGCCAGGGACGCCATCGGCGGCTTTTCCACGTACACATCGGCCCCCGCAGCGATCGCCGCCAGGGCAAGCGGCGCGTGGGTCTGGATGGGGGTGGCCAGAATGACGACGTCGGGCGCCGGCCCGGCGGCCAGCAGTTCCTCCAGCGACGCGAACGTGGCCACGCCCTCGGGAAGCGTGCCCTCGGCCGGCGGGCGGGGGTCCGCCACCGCCGCGAGCTGCACGAGGTTGAGCTCGCCCAGGCGGGCCAGGTTGTCCAGGTGGCGGGTCCCGTAGCCTTGCGCGCCCACGAGGGCGATGCGCGGCACCGGGGAAGTGGCCGGCCGGCGTCGTTCGTCGGTGGCGGAAGTAAAAGTATCGGCTGTCATGAGAGTCCGTTCTGGCGGGCTGTGGCGAGGGGAACCGGGGAAAGCTGTTGCCGCAGGAAGGCGGCGGCTTCCTCCTGCATGTCCGTAGTGAAAGCGTGTCCGCCCGGCCAAAAACTGCCGGTGTAGCGGCCGTGCTGCGGAGCGCCCAGGATGGCGTCAGCGTCGCGCATTCCGTCCTCGGGGAACAGCTCATCCGCCAGCGCGTACTGCACCAGGAAGCTGTCCGCGGTGGAGCGTGACGCCAGTTCGGGAAAGTCGCCCAGCCGGGACAGTCCGGGGGTCTGGAGGAGCCAGGAATGGGCGTCCAGGTAGGCAGGGACCAGCGAGCGGTAAGTGGTCATCATGCAGGTGACCACGAAGCTGCGGACCAGCGGACTGAGCGCGGCCAGCACCAGTGACCTGCCGCCGCCGCCGGAGAACCCGGCGCTGCCCAGCCGGCCGGCGTCCACGCCCGGAAGCCCGGCAAGGACCTGCAGGGCTGCGAGGTCGTCATGCGCCACCATCCCCGCGAAGCTCGTGCCCAGGAGTCCCGCCGCTTTCGCCACGGTGTCCTCGTGGGCCGCCGCGGCGGCGTCGTAAAGCTCCGTTTCGGAAGGCACGACGCCGGCCTCCCGCCAGAGCGCCTTGCGGCCCTCCATGACGGCGGCAGTCCGCCACGGGGGCGTGCCCAGGGCGAAACGGCGGCTGCCCCACGAGAAGGTGTCGTGCGCCAGGACCGCGAAGCCCTGCGTTGCAAGCCAGGTGGCAAACGGGCGGCCGCCGTAGAGGCGTTGTTGGAGGTCCGCGGCCAGCGGATCCACCAGGCGTCCGGCTCCTGCGGACTTGATGCCGGCGTGGCAATGGAGCGCCAGGATCCCCGGCAAAGGCCCTGTTGCGCCGGCCGGGCGCAGGAACCAGGCACGGGTGCGGGGACCGAAGCCCAACTGCCAGCTGACCCGCGAAGTAGTGACGCCGTCGTGCGTTGCTTCCGACTCGATCACCGTGCCCGGCGCTGCCGGACCGGCCGGAACCCCGAGTGCGTCCGCCAGTTCCTGCCCCGCCGAAGTCTCCGCAAGGTGCCGCGGATGGGTGCGCAGGTAGGACGGCCAGTCCTCGTAGCCGCCGATGGCGCTGGGCCGCGGCGCGGTGCCGGGTGCAAGCATCGTTGTCCTGCCTTTCGCTGGTGCTCTGATCCGGAGGTAACCGAAAGTCAGAAAACGCTTTCTCAAAAATTAGCAAAAGGCTGTACACCGGTCAAGAAAGCGTTTACTTTGGTACAAAGCCGCTGTTGGCCCGGTCACTCCGGAAGCCAGGCAGCCGGGTAGTGTCGGAACGGTCCGCGCGGCCCGGGACGGCGAAAAGCACCTCACACCAGCCCGCCGTGGAAGGCCACGATGACCAAAGGAGACCACATGGCCGCACAGCATCACCCGGGGACGCCGGCAGGCGTCCGTCAACCGAGGGGGAGGCAATGAGCGCTATCAGCGAACTGTCCTCCATCAGCCGGCGCAAAGGGCCGGCCACCCCCGAGGAAAAACGCGCGAACCGCCGCGACAACAAGGCCGCCTACATCTTCCTGCTGCCATGGCTGATCGGCCTCGTGGCCATCACCGTCGGCCCCATGATCATGTCCCTCTACCTGTCCTTTACGGACTACAACCTCCTGCAGCCGCCGGAGTGGGTGGGGCTGGACAACTTCACCCGCATGCTCGGTGATGCGCGGCTCCACAATTCACTCCGCGTAACATTCACCTACGTCCTGGTCGGAGTTCCGCTCCAGCTGGCCGTTGCACTGCTGATCGCACTGGTGCTGGACAAGGGCCTGCGGGGCCTGCCGTTCTACCGGTCCATTTTCTACTTGCCGTCCCTGCTCGGCGGCTCGGTGGCCGTCGCCATCCTCTGGAAGCAGATCTTCGGAACCTCCGGCCTGGTGAACCAGGTGCTGGCCATGTTCGGAATCACCGGGCCGGGCTGGATCTCGGACCCGTCCACATCGCTGGGATCCATCATCCTGCTCCATGTGTGGACCTTCGGCAGCCCCATGATCATCTTCCTCGCCGGCCTCCGCCAGATTCCCAACATGTACTACGAGGCGGCCGAGGTCGACGGAGCCACCACCCTGCAGAAGTTCTGGCGGATCACGTTGCCCATGCTGAGCCCGATCATCTTCTTCAACCTCGTCCTGCAGATCATCGGCTCGTTCCAGTCCTTCACCCAGGCGTTCATCGTCTCGGGAGGCAACGGCGGACCGTCCGACTCCACCATGTTCTTCACGCTTTACCTCTACCAGAAGGGATTCGGCCAGTTCGACATGGGGTACGCCTCGGCGATGGCGTGGTTCCTGCTGGTAATCATCGGCGCTTTCACGGCCATCAACTTCATCGCTTCAAAGTATTGGGTGTTCTACGATGACTGAACTACAGACCAAGCCGGCTCCGGAGAAAGTGCCGTCCGCCGGAGGAAAAACGAAGGGCGCGAGCTTCAAGAGCGGCGGCCGGAAACGCGAATCCCGCGGGTCCCTGGCCTTCAGCCGCAGCGCCCGGATCAAGGCACTGGCCAAGCATGCCGTCCTGATCCTCACCGGCGGTATCATGATCTACCCGCTGCTGTGGATGGTTGTCTCGTCGCTGCGTCCCAATGACCTGATCTTCCGCGAACCGGGCCTCTGGCTGAACAGCCTGGAGATGGGCAACTACGTTGACGGCTGGTCCGCGCTGACCCATCCCTTCGGCCACTACATGCTCAACTCCGCGGTGGTGGTGATCGGCTCCATCCTGGGAAACCTGATCTCCTGCTCCATGGCCGCCTACGCCTTCGCCAGGCTGCAGTTCAGCGGCAAGAAGCTGTTCTTCGGCGTCATGCTGCTGACCATCATGTTGCCGTTCCATGTGATCATCGTTCCGCAGTACATCCTGTTCTCGCAGATCGGCTGGGTGAACACCTTCTGGCCGCTGATTGTGCCGAAGCTCCTGGCCACGGATGCGTTCTTCGTGTTCCTGATGGTGCAGTTCATCCGCGGGATTCCCAAGGAACTGGACGAGGCTGCCCGTATCGACGGCGCCGGCCACCCGCGCATCTTCCTGCGGGTCATCCTGCCACTGATGGTCCCTGCCCTGGCCACCACCACCATCTTCACGTTCATCTGGACCTGGAACGACTTCTTCGGCGCGCTGATCTACCTGACCGATCCGGAGATGTTCACGGTGCCGGTTGCCCTCCGGGCCTTCGTGGATTCCCAGTCGGCCACCAGTTGGGGCTCGCTCTTCGCGATGTCCATCGTGTCCCTGCTGCCGGTGTTCCTCGTGTTCCTGTTCGGCCAGCGCTTCCTGATCAAGGGAATCGCGACCACGGGCATCAAGTAAGCCTGCCCGTGCACCGGCCGTGATTCGTGCGCAGCCTTCCTTCGTGCGCAGCCTTCGCGGCTGACTGCGGTAGCTCCTGGCTGTTAGCTGTGCAGCAGTCCCCGGGGTGGGCGGATGTTCGTTGTCCGCCCACCCCGGCGCGTGGGGCGGGCATCAAATTGGTCCATCGAAACACCTTGTATTACAAGTTCCTTGCTTGTATTCTCAGTGATGAGAAAGCGTTTTCTCATCAACTTCCAGACTCGCAGGCTTTCCAGACCCCTCAGTACCTAAACCCCATCCGCTTTCAAGATCAAAGAAGATCGGAGAATCAAGTGCCGCTATTTTCCCGCCCTGCCTCAGCCGCCCGTCGTGGTGCAGCAGAGGCAACATCTGCCCAGTCCGGACGGAGGCTGCGCCGAACCGGCGCAGTCGCCGCAGCTGCCGCCGTCGTCCTGGCCCTTAGTGCCTGCGGCGGGGGAGCGGCGCCGCAGAGCGCCGACGGCAAAGTCGAACTCCGCTTCTCCTGGTGGGGAGGGGACAAGCGGGCGCAGCTGACGCAGGCCGCGATTGCGGCTTTCGAAGCCGAGAATCCGAACATCAAGATCAAGCCGGAGTTCGGCGACTGGAGCGGCTACTGGGACAAGCTTGCCACCCAGGTGGCAGCCAACGACGCCCCGGACATCATCCAGATGGACGAAAAATACATCACGGAGTACTCCAGCCGCGGCGCCCTCCTGGATCTTTCCAAGTACAACATCGACACGTCGAAGCTTGACGAAGCGGCCCTCAACGCCGGCAAGAACGAGGACGGCCTGACAGGCATTGCCGCGGGCATCAACGCAGCGACCATCCTGGCCAACCCCGCCGTGTTCAAGGCAGCCGGGGTTGAACTGCCGGACGACAGCACGTGGACGTGGGAAGACTTCGAGCGCATTTCCGCCGAGGTCACCGCGAAGTCGCCAAAGGGCACCTACGGCGCTGCAGCCTACGGCACCGACGAAGCCTCGCTCGGCGTCTGGCTTCGGCAGAACGGCAAGTCGCTGTACACCAACGACGGCAAGCTGGGCTTCGAGCCGGGCGACATTGCCGAGTGGTGGGCGTTCCTGAAGGAACTCAGCGAGAAGAAGGCTGTGCCCTCAGCCTCCGAGGTGGTTGAGGCCGAAGCTGCGCCGCTGGACCAGAGCGGCCTGGCGACGGGCAAGAACGGGCTCGCCTTCTGGTGGTCCAACCAGCTGCCGGCCCTGGAGAAGGCAGCGGGCGGAGAACTCCAGATCCTGCGGTTCCCGTCCAAGACCGGCACCTCCGCCGACGCCAAACTCTGGTACAAGGCCTCCCAGTTCTGGTCCGCGTCGTCCCGCACCAAGCACCCGGAAGAAACCGCCAAGTTCATCAACTTCCTGGCCAACAACACGAAGGCCGGCGAAACGCTCCTGGCCGACCGCGGCGTTTACCCCAACTCCGAGGTCCGGGCAGCAATCGCATCCAAGCTGACCCCCGCCGACATCAAGGTGGTCAAGTTCATCGACCAGATCAAGGACGAGCTCGGTGAAGCCCCGGCCCCGCCGCCGAAGGGAGCCGGCGCCATCGCGGAGATCGTCAAGCGGTACACCTCGGAGGTCCTCTTCAACAGGCTGTCCACCGAGGAAGCCGGCAAGAAGGCGGTTGACGAGATGAAGTCAGCCATCAGCTAGCAGGTCCTGCCGAAGTGCCCCCATTCGATGATTCGGGCGGGGGCACTTCTGCGTGCGCTTCCAGATGGCATTTCGCGGCAATGCCGGGAGCCGGCACTGCCGCGAAATGCCAGTTCGGTGCGGGATCAGTCCTCCGCGACCACCGCCACGCCACCGGCGGGAACCGATCCCGTGAACCGTTCGCCGGAGAGAAGCTCGGTCCCGGCCACCTCCACCCTGGCGTCGGCGCGGGAATGGTTGATGGCGAACACGAATCCGGTGCCGTCGGCGTTGCGGCGCCGGGTCAACTCGACGCCCTGGTCCGCGTTGGCCACCGCGGAAACTCCCGACTCCGCGACCAGGCGGTCCACCAGTGACTCGATGCCGTCCCGGTCCGGGAAGGTGGCCAGGTACCACGCCGATCCGGAGCCCGCCGGGCGCCGCGTGAGGGCCGGAACGCCGTCGAGCGGGTATTCGGTGAACGTCGCCAGGACTTCAGCGGCGTCTTCACCGGCAGCCCCGCCCGCCACATGGACGTGCTCGCTCCACACTGTTCCGACGCCGCCGTCGCTCAGTTTGACGGAGGACCCGGCCAGCAGCGGATGGAATTCCTCCACCCGGACGCCCAGCAGGTCACGGAACGCGCCCGGGTACCCGCCGAGCCGGATGTGGTCCTGTTCGTCAACGATGCCGCTGAAGTAGCTGACCAGGACCGTCGCCCCCGCCCGCGCAGCCGAGGCGATGCTGGCTGCGGCGGCGTCGGTGACGTTGTACAGGGTGCACACGAGCACCAGGTCGTAACCGTCCAGCGGGGCGGACGGGTGCACAAAATCCGTCGAAATCCCGCGCAGGACCAGTGAGCGGTGCAAGGCGCGCATAAGGTCCAGGTACTTCACGTCAACGCTGGGTTTGGAGTCAATTTCGCTGGCCCACCATGCCTCGTAATCGAACACGATGGCCACCCGTGATTCCACGCGGGATCCGCGCACCGGCGCCAGTTTCCGCAGCGCGGAGCCGAGCCCCACCACCTCCCGGAACACCCGGGTGTCCTGGCCGCCGTGGGGGACCATGGCGGAATGGAATTTCTCCGAGCCGGCGAAGCTCTGCCGCCACTGGAAGAACATCACGGCGTCCGCGCCGCGGGCCACATGCGCCAGCGAGTTGCGCAGCATTTCGCCCGGCATCTTCGGCTGGTTGCGCGGCTGCCAGTTGACGGCCGACGTCGAATGTTCCATCAGGATCCACGGGTCGCCGCCGGCAACACCGCGGGTGAGGTCCGCGCTGAACGCGAGTTCGATCTGCCGTTCCGGATCGGCGGCCACAAGGTAGTGGTCGTTGGCGATCACGTCCAGGTCCCCGGCCCAGTCGAAGTAGTCCATGGACCTGGTGGCGCTGGACACCATGAGGTTGGTGGTGGCGGGCACCTCCGGCGTCACCTCCCGGAGCACGCCGAGCAGGGTGCGGTAGTAGTCCATCAGGGCCCAGGAGCTGAAGCGCTGGAAGTCCAGCTGCTGGCCCGGGTTGAGCGTGGACGGTGCCACGCCGGGAGGCAGGATCTCCTCGAACGAGGCGTAATGCTGGGACCAGAACGCCGTTCCCCAGGAGGCGTTGAGCGCCTCGATGCTTCCGTAGCGCTGTTCAAGCCAGCGGCGGAAGGCGGCGGCGTCCTCGTCACCGTAAAACTCCGAAACGTGGCAGCCGAGCTCGTTGTCCACATGCCACAGCGCCAGTGCCGGGTGGTCCTTGTAGCGTTCCGCCAGCACCCTGGTGATGCCGGTTGCGTACCGCCGGTAGACGGCCGACGACGGCGTGTAGTGCCGCCGGGAGCCGGGTCCCAGCACGGTGCCGTCAACCGTGACCGGGAGGATTTCCGGGTGCTTGCGCACCAGCCAGGCCGGGGGAGCTGCCGTGGCGGTTGCGAGGGCCACCTTGATGCCGGACGCCGCCAGGTTGTCCAGGACCTCGTCCAGCCAGCCGAAGTCATAGTCGCCCTCGGAGGGCTCCAGCAGCGCCCAGGAGAAGATGCCGACGCTGAGGAAGGTGACTCCGGCTTCCTTCATCAGTTCCAGGTCCTCCAGCCGGGTGCTGACCGGCCACTGCTCCGGGTTATAGTCGCCTCCGAAGGCAATGCCTTCAAGGCTGTTCCACACCGGTGGCGGGGTGGATTCTTGCTGGGATGACATGGGACTCCTTCGTCGATGCTGGTGCACGATCATGGCATGAAAGCAGATGTTTGGAAAACGCTTGCCCAAATCTGGGAATGGGGATATTGTATCGTTTCAGAAAGCGTGTAAGCCAGATCACTACTCTCGTTGTAGAGAATCACAGGGAATCGCGCTTACACAACCGAGCAAGGAGGCTCTTATGATCAACAGACGGAATTTCCTCACCACCGTGGCACTAGGCACCGCATCTGCCGCTGTCCTGGCGGCCTGCGGACAGTCCGCTCCGGCGCAGACTGGTTCCGCGTCAAACCCGGTCACGATCAACTACACCTGGTGGGGCAACGACGACCGCGCAGAGCGCACCCGCAAGGCGATCGCCCTGTTTGAGTCCAAAAACCCGGATATCAAAGTCAAGGGCAACTTCTCCGACTTCGCAGGTTACTGGCAGAAGCGCGCCACCGAGGCGGCCGGCGGCGGCCTCCCGGACGTCATGCAGTGGGATCTCTCCTACCTCCGCGATTACGGCCAGCGGAACCAGCTCCTGGACCTCGGCACCGTGAAGATCAACACGGATGCCTTCGAGAAGTCGTTGCTGCCTTCCGGCCAGATCAAGGGCAAGACCTACGGCATCCCCACCAGCACCAACGCCTTCGCCGTGTACTACGATCCCGCCAAGGTGGCCTCACTCGGGATCGCCGAGCCGGACGGCAACTGGACCTACGCCGAATTCAACAAGTTCCTGACCGAGGTCGGCGCCAAGGGCAACGGCGCGCTCTTCGGCTCCACCGACTACACCGGCGTCTGGTGGATGTTCAACATCTGGCTGCGCCAGAACAACATCGAAGCCTTCACCGGGGACGGCAAGCTCGGCTTCACCAAGGACGACATGAAGAAGTGGTGGAACCTCACCAAGGACCTGCGCGGCACCCCCGCCATCGTCTCCGAGGAACGCACCACCCAGCTCGCCCCCAAGTCCCCGTTCGGCTCGAACGTGACCGCCACCGAAGTCACCTGGGACAACTTCATGGCCGGCTACCTCGCCGACAGCGGCGCCAAGGAACTCAAGCTCGTCCCGGTTCCCTCCGATGACCCGGACAACCTGGGCCTGTTCCTCAAGCCCTCCATGCTGATGGTGGCCAGCGCCAAGACCAAGTACAAGGACGCGGCCGCCCGGTTCATCGACTTCATGGTCAACGACCCCGAGGTGGGCCAGATCTTCAAGACCTCCCGCGGTGTCCCGGCCTCCAAGACCCAGCGTGACGGCACAACGTTCGAAGGCACCGACAAGCTCGTGGTCGATTACGAGAAGTCCATTGAGAAGTACCTCAAGGACGCCCCCGAGCCGCCCATTGTCGGTTTCGGCACCCTCGAAACCTCCTTCAAGCGCATCAGCTCCGACCTGAACTTCGGCAAGGTGACCGTGGACGGCGCAGCCGACGCGTGGTTCAAGGAAGCCGAAGACCTCATCAAGCAGAATTCCTGATCCGCTTACTGTCCGCCCGACACTCGCAACTGACGGAATATAGACATGACTCAAAGCCCAACCCTGAACAGGCGTTCGGCGTCGTCCACGCCCCCGCTGCCGCGCAAGTCGCGGCAACGGGGCGCGGACGCCCGCGCCGGCTACACCTTCCTGCTGCCCTGGCTGCTGGGATTCATCGCCCTGACCGTGGGGCCGATGATTTCCTCGCTGTACCTGTCCTTCACCAACTACAACCTGTTCGATCCGCCCAAGTGGATCGGGCTGGACAACTACACCACCCTGTTCCAGGACGAACGCTTCCTGCAGTCGGTCGGCGTGACCGTGTCCTACGTGGTCTTCGGAACCCCGATGAAGCTCGCCGCCGCACTGGCCATCGCCATGCTGCTCAACAGCAAGCGCAAAGGGCAGGGCTTCTACCGCTCGGCGTTCTACGCCCCCTCCCTGATCGGCGCGTCCGTCTCCATCGCGATCGTGTGGAAGGCGATGTTCGGCGATTCCGGCCCGGTGGACCAGGGACTGTCCTTCTTCGGCATCAACCTCGGCGGCTGGGTGGGCAACCCCTCCATGACCATGCCGATGATGATCCTGCTGACCGTCTGGCAGTTCGGCGCCCCGATGGTCATCTTCCTCGCCGGCCTCAAGCAGATCCCGGCCGACCTCTATGAAGCGGCGTCGATGGACGGCGCGGGTCCGGTCCGGAAGTTCTTCAACATCACCTGGCCCATGCTCTCCCCGGTGATCTTCTTCAACCTGCTGATGGAAACCATCCACGCATTCCAGATCTTCGCCTCGGCCTATATCATCTCCAATGGTGAAGGCGGCCCGGCCGGCTCCACCCTCTTCTACACCCTCTACCTGTACCTGCGGGGCTTCAGCGACTTCCGGATGGGCTACGCCTCGGCGATGGCCTGGCTCCTGGTGATCGTCGTCGGCATCATCACGCTGATCTTCTTCCGCACGTCCAAGTCCTGGGTCCACTACAGCGGTGATTCGAAATGACAACCATGGCAACACCCACACAGCCGAAACCCGTCAAGCAGGCAGCCGAAGCCCCGGCGCCCGTGTACAACCCGAAGTCCGAGTCAGCGGGCGCCAAACGCGCCAAGAGCGTCATCTTCCACATCGTGGCGCTGGCACTGACCGCCGTCGTCCTCTACCCGGCGCTCTGGATGATTGCCTCGTCCTTCAAGCCGAACGCCGAAATCGGCGGGTCGAACACCTCCCTGTGGTCCAGCAACTTCAGCTTCGACAACTTCGTCACGGCCATGGAAGGGATCGGCGGGGTCTCCACCCTGCAGTTCTTCACCAACTCCCTGGTCCTGGCCGTCGGCGCCGTGGTGGGCACCATCCTCTCCGCCTCCGTCTCGGCCTACGCCTTCGCCCGGATCAAGTTCCCCGGCCGCAGCATCTTCTTCGGCATGATGATTGCCACCCTGCTGCTGCCCTTCCACGTGGTGATCATTCCGCAGTACATCGTCTTCCAGCAGCTGGGCCTGGTGGACACCTACGTTCCGCTGCTGATCGGCAAGTTCCTGGCCGCGGACGCGTTCTTCGTGTTCCTGATGGTCCAGTTCATGCGGAACCTTCCGGCCGAACTGGACGAGGCGGCCCGCATCGACGGCGCCGGGCACGTGCGGATCTTCACCTCGATCATGCTTCCGCTGATGAAACCGGCGCTGATCTCCACCTCGATCTTCTCCTTCATCTGGAGCTGGAACGACTTCCTGGGCCCGCTGCTCTACCTGAACTCCCCGGAGAAGTATCCGCTGCCGCTGGCGCTGCGCCTCTTCGTGGACCAGACCCAGTCCTCTGACTACGGGGCAATGATCGCCATGTCCGTGATGGCCCTCCTTCCCGTCCTGGTGTTCTTCCTGGTCTTCCAGCGCTACATCGTTGAAGGCGTCTCAACCCAGGGCCTCAAGGGCTGACGGCGTGGACAGCACCACACCCGCGTCCGGCCGCGAGGAACCGATCCCGGTCAACCGCTTCGCCCTGTTTTCCGAGACCCTGCTGGCCGGACTGCTGGTGCTGGTGCTGTCCATCCCGCTGGTGACGATCCCCGCCGCGTATGCGGCGGGGATCGCCCACCTCGAGCGGCACCTCTCGGGCAGGGATGACTCAGTCCGCGGCCTCTGGGGCACGTTCCGCTCGGCGTTGCCGGGCAGCTGGAAGCTGGGAATCACGACGGCGGCAGCCGCCGTCGTGGTTGTCCTGAACCTCCTGCTCGCAACGGCCGGGCAGTTGCCGGGCAGCTCCGTTGTCCTGCCGGCCACGGTCGTCCTGGCGGCCGCAGGAGCCATCCTGCTGCTGCGCACCGCAGCAGCGTGGTCGGACTTTGCGGGCGGCCAGGCGCCCGGGCGCGGCTGGCCGTCCGCCCTGGCAGCCGCGAAGGCACTCTCGGTCCGCGACTGGACCGGCTCCCTCCTGCTGGCCGCCGCGCTCTTCGCCGCCGTGGTGTTTGTGTGGATGCTGGCAGCCCTGTTCGTCGTGGTGCCGGGCACCCTGGTCCTGGCCGCGGCCGCAGTCAAGATGCGCGCGGCGCGCGCGTAGCACCACACCGTCCCAGCAGGTCCCCTTCACAACCGAGTTGAGCCAGACGTGACTTCCGAGCGCCACCCGTCCGAAGAGTCCCTCCAAGCCCCCGAACATGGTCCAGGACATGGTTCAGGACAACGTTCAGCGCCGGCAGCTGCGCCAGGATTAGAACGGCCGCCGCGCTGGTACCACCCGCTGGCCCAGCGCAACTACCGCCTGTTCGTAGCCATTCAGCTGGCCGGCAGCACGGGCGTCTGGATGCAGCGCCTGGCCCAGGACTGGCTGGTCCTGCAGCTGACGGGAAGCCCCGCGGCCGTGGGCGTGGCGGTGGCGCTCCAGTTCCTGCCCATGCTGGTGGTGGGACCGCTCAGCGGCGTGCTGGTGGACCTCTTCCCGAAGCGCCGCATCCTGCTGATCTGCCAGTCCGTCACTGCCCTCCTGGCCCTCACCCTCGCCGTCCTGGATGCCGGCGGCGGGATCACCGTCTGGGCCGTATACGCCTGCTGTGCGGCCTTGGGTGTCACGTCCGCCGTGGATGGCCCGGCCCGCCAGGCTTTCGTCAACGAGGTGGTGGGGGATGCCGCCCTGCGACCCGCGATCGGCCTGAACAACGCTATCGGCCAGCTCGGGGCGATGGTGGGCCCCGCCCTCGGCGGCCTGCTGATCGCCAGGGCGGGTTCGGCTGCCGCCTTCGCCGCGAACGCGCTGGTGTGCCTGGCGGTACTGGGCATGATCATCGCCATCAGGACCTCCCAGCTGCACCCCAGCGAACCGCCCCTCCGCGGGCGCGGGCAGGTCCTGGCCGGCTTCCGCTACGTGCGCCACCGGCCGTCCCTCCTGCTGGTGATGCTGCTGGCCGGGCTCCTCGGCGCGTTCGGCATGAACGGACCCGTGGTGCTTGCGGCGTTCGCCAGCGACGTCTGGCACAGCGGCGCCGCCGGCTTTGGCATGTTCAACACGTTCAGTGCCGGCGGTGCCCTGGCCGGCGCGTTGCTGGCGGCGCGGCTCCGCACCCTGGGGCGCCGCGGAATCGTGGTGAGCGCGGGGCTGTTCGGCCTTACCCAGCTGGTGGCCGCCCTGATGCCGACGCAGGAGCTGTTTGTGGCCATGCTGGTACTGGTGGGGGTGATGACGCTGCTCTTCCTGACCAGCGCGGCAACCACCGTCCAGCTGGAAGCCGGAGCGGAAGTCCGGGGCCGCGTCCTTGCCCTGTACCTGCCGCTGCTGCTGGGCGGGCACGCCCTTGGCGGGCTGCTCGCCGGCTGGCTTACGGAAGAGTTCGGCGTCAGGACCGGACTGGTGGTGACCGGCGCGCTCGGAATGCTGTCCGCTGCAGTCATCGGGCTGCTGCTGTGGCTGACTGCCAGGCGGCGGTCCGGCGACGGGTCTTTTGCCAGCTAACCCGAGCCGTCGACCGCCGTAGTCCCTCGAGCCGGACAAAACCGGCAGCGCATCCGCATTGACTGCGACAGGGCATTGACTGTGACCGGGCACACATTTAGGGTAAGTGAGAAAGCGTTTTCTCGCTCGTTTCAATCCACCCGTCGAAGAGGACATCGAATGATTTTTCGCGCCCTAAAATCCCGGACTCCCAAGATTGCGGCAGTGGCGGCCGCCCTCGCGCTGACCCTTTCCGGCTGCGGAGGCGGTGCCCAGTCCGATGCCGGCGGCCCTGTGACGCTGCGCTTTACCTGGTGGGGCTCGGATGTCCGGCACAAAATGACGCAGAAGCTGATTGACGCGTTCGAGGCCAAGAACCCCAACATCAAGGTTGAGGGAGAGTACGGGGACTGGTCCGGCTACTGGGACAAGCTCGCCACCCAGGTGGCTTCGCAGCAGGCTCCGGACGTCATCCAGATGGACCTCCAGTACCTGGGTGAATATGCCAAGCGCGGGGCGCTGCTGGACCTCAAGGACGTGGACCTGTCCAAATTCGACAAGGCTGCGGCAGACGCGGGGAAGACCCCGGACGGACAGTTTGCCGTGACGGCGGGAATGAATGCACTGGTGGTGCTGGCCAACCCCTCGCTGGTCTCCGCCAGCGGCGTGCCGTTGCCGGACGACCAGTCCTGGACCTGGCAGGACTACGAGAAGACGGCCGCCGACATCACAGCCAAAGGCAAGGCGGGCACCTACGGATCCGGGCCCATCACCGGAGACGCCTCCTTCAATCTCTGGCTGCGGCAGCATGGGAAGTCCCTCTTCGCCGCGGACGGGAAGCTGGGGTTCGATGAGTCCGACGCCACGTCCTACTTCGAGTTCCAGGCCGGGCTCCGCGACGCCAAATCGGTGCCGCCCGCCTCCGTCATGACTGAAGAGGCCAGCGCATCGCTGGACCAGACAGGCCTCGCCACCAACAAGTTCGCCATGGGGTGGCTGTGGTCCAACCAGCTGGGAGCCCTGACCAAGGCCTCCGGCCAGCCCCTGGAGATCAAGCGGCCGCCGAGCACGGACGGTGATGCCAAGTCGGCAAAGCAGTACTACAAGGCGTCCCAGCTCTGGTCCGCGAGCTCGCGCACCAAGCACCCGAAAGAGGCACAGCAGTTCATCGATTTCCTGGCGAACAGCGTCGAAGCGGGCGAGATCGCGCTGGCTGACCGCGGCATCCCCGGCAACTCCGAAGTGCGCGACGCCATCCAGCCCAAACTCAGCCCGGCGGACGCCGCCACGGCCACCTTCATCAACGACATTGCGGATGAAGTGGGCGACGCCCCTGTTGTCCCGCCGGCAGGTTCAAGCCCGGCCTCGGAAATCCTCACCCGCTTCGTCACCGAGGTCCACTTCGGCCGGCTGAGCCCGGAGGAGGCCGCGAAGAAGTCGATCGACGAGATCAAGAGCGGACTCAGCTAGCGGGCCGAGCCAGGGCCGGCCGCCTGGCTATTCCGGCCGGAAGTGCCAGGTCCCCGGATGGATCCGGAACGTAACGGGGCCGGCTCCCGTGGAGGGCCCGACGACGGCGGAAACCGGCGTCGTCGGGCCCTCCGCCGTGTAGCGTCCGGCCGGCAGCACCACCACGGCGCGGACGCCGGCGGGCACCGTGCAGCCCAGTTCCATCCCGGCGGGGCCGCGATGCCAGCTGGCCGAAACCGTTCCGCGCTGGAGCGGGACACTCCCGCGGGCGTGCCCCAGCCGGCCGGCCGGCGGTTCGATGCGGGCCTCCGCGCCCCCGTCAGCCACCCGGATGCCGAGCAGGTGGCTCAGGATTTCCCGGATCACGGAAGCGGACCACGCGTGCGACTGGCTGTAGTCCGTGGCCTCGTCCAGTTCCCAGGCTTCCCAGGTGAAACTGGCCCCTGATTCCAGCAGCCGTGCCCAGCCGGGCTGCCCGGGGTTGGTCAGCAGGTCCAGCACCTCGTCCACCAGCCCCGCCGCCAGCAGTGCGCGCACCAGGCGGTGCACGGTCATGGGACCCTGCCGCATTCCCATCCCGGCCAGCCGCCGCCCGTCGTGCAGGACCCACTCCGGCGGGGTGATGCCGAGCGACAACGGGAAGGACGTGGCGTGCTGGGAGGCGTGGCTGCTGGGGGTGCCGTCCCCGTGCAGCCCGTCCACCATCACTCCGTCCACGCGCAGGCGGGCGTTGATCGCGGCGGAGAGCTCAACCGAGCGTGCACGGTACTCCTCGGCTTCCCGGCGTCGACCGGTCAGCCCGCACAACCCGGCCACCGCGTCCAGGACCGAAAAGGCCTGCGCGTTGACAGTGGTTTTGGCCGCGCATGCCATGTCGTAGCCGAACCGGCCGGGCGCCGGCCAGTCCACAATCCCGTGGAGGTAGGGACCGGAGCCGCCGCCGAGGCAGGTGACGAGTCCCGCCGTCGGGCCGTCCGCCGGGATGTGCCGCAGCACGTAACCGGCGGTGGCGCGCAGGGCCGGCAGCAGCTCTTCCACCAGGGCGGTATCGCCGCTGTTCCGGTGGTAATCCTCCACCCATTCCGGCATCATCAGGGAGAAATCCGGGATGTCGCGCTTGCCGTCGCCGTTGGGATACACCGCGTTGTAGCGGCCGTGGTCGCCGCCGCCGGACCAATACCGACCGGCCGACGCCGCAAACTCGCGCAAGGCCTGGGCCGTGAGCTGCCGCTCGCCGAAAAGTGCCATGGTGGCGTAAGAGATATTGACGGCGTCGCCCAGGAACTGGCCCTTTTCGCGGGTGGGGGTATCCACGAACTGTTCCTGCGCGCCGTACAGCGCGGAGTCCCGCAGCAGCGTGAACACGGCGTCAAGCGCCGGATCGGAACTGCTGAAGCCGCCCTCCCGCTGTCCGCTTCCGGGATGTTCGGAATGGACGACGACGCCGCCCACCGCGGCGATTTCCGCCGCCGGGATTCCGGGTACTTCGACGTACCGGAACCCCAGATGGACGGCGGCTTCGTAACGTTGCGGCCCGGAAGCCTGGGTGTAGGGAAAGGACATGTCCGTGTTCTGGCTGGCCGACTTGCCGCGGTCAACCCGGCCCTCTTTATCCAGGGTGTAGCCGGCCCGGATCATCACCGTGCGGCCGGCCCGGCCGTCGGCGAACTCCACCACCGGCCGGGCTGGAAGCACGCGGCCGAAGTCGGCCACCACCGTACCGTCCTGCGCCGTCAGCAGCCTGGCCGCAGGCACGGGTATCCGGGCCAGGAACGTGCGCCGGGGGAGAACGGCGGGAAAATCTGCCACGGGGTGCCTGCCGAGCGACGTGGCGGGTTCCCAGGTGGCGGACTCCGAGGCTGCCGGGGCGGTGGCGTCCAGATGCTCCACCGGGTCGCCTTCGTCGTTCCGGTAACCGGACTGCCGGTACGGACCTTCCGCCACCTGCCAGCCGGGACCGGTGCCGAACACTTCGCGGCGGCCGTCGTCGTAGTCGACATGGAGCTGGGCCAGGAGCCCGGGAACGCCGGCGGCCCTGCCCTGGCCCGGCCCGTACCAATGCACCCGGGCGGAGAGGACCACATCGCGGACCCCGGCCTGCAGCAGGGCGGTGACGTCGGCGGCGTCGTAATAGCCCTCACCCGGGTAGCCGAAGGACGACGTCTCCAGGACTGCCCTGCCTGAGGACGCTGTGTCGATGCGGAACACGGCCTGGTGGCTGGCGGCGGCGAACAGCCTGGCGCGCACCACGGTGCCGGAAAGCGGTATGTCCGTGCGGGCCAGCGTCCACTCGTCGGGCTGGCGGTGGGTGGTGGTGCGGGTCCATTTGGCGAGGCAGGCAGTTGCGCGGTCAGCCCCGACGTCGTAGAGGTGGTCAACAAGCGCCGTTCCGCCCGTGGTTTCAGTGACCAGGAGCGAGCCGTATTCGGCCTGGCTCCGCGGGCCCTGATGCAAGGCAAGGCTTCCCCGGAACCCGGCAGGGGCGGGCTCGTCCACAGTGAGTAGCTCCGCGCCGTCGAGCATCACCGTGATGGTGCGTCCGTCGTCGGTGACTGTCAGGTCCTGCCAGGTGCCGGGGACCAGGTCCTTGCCGGGCAGCCGTTCCTGGCCGATGGTCACGTCGCGTTCCCGCTGGGCGCTGGCGAGGACCTCGGTTGCGGGCACGGAAGCGCAGGGGATCTCCCACCGGGCCGCGCGCCGGAGGACCACGGCCCCGGCGGAATTCAGTTCCAGCAGCAGGCCGGTACCGGGGCCGGTGGTGCGCAGGAGCAGGCCCGCCCATCCCATCGCAGGCCTCAGGCGCGCCTCCAGCCGGACCTGGCGGACGGGCGGGGAGGGGAGCGGGAGGTACGGCGAACCGGCAACCCGCAGGGCGCCGTCGAACAATTCCAGCGGGGCGCGGCCGCCGGGCTCCCGGCGGATCCATTCGGCGTCCCAGTCCGGAGTGTCGAGGCCCGTGCTGAAACCCTGCGGCGCGGACCAGGGCCCGGGGACGCCGCTGGCGTCGTGGACGCGGACGGCCCACCGGTAGTCGGCGTCCGGTGCGAGCTCAAGGCCGCCGTAGGGGACATAGTGCTGCTCACCGGAGGCCACGATGCCCGAGTCCCACAGTTGCGTGCCGGCCGCGTCGTTGACCCGGAGCTGATAGGCGCTCTGATGGCGGGAGGCCGGATCACTTCCCTCTCCGGCCGCCAGGACCCAGCCGAAGTGCGGGCGCTTTGAGGCGGTCAGGCAGGCTTCAAGCCCGTCGGTGAGAAGACCGGCGGGGGCAAGGTGCCCCGTCACCTGCCAGCAGCCAATGCGCCAGCCTCGGACGGGGCCAGCGTGCCGTCGGCGATCCACACCGTGAAGGAGCGACGGATCGATTCTCCCGCGGCGAGGATCACCGGACTGTCCCAGGCCAGCGCCGAACCCACCCCCGGGTAGCCGTGCAGCCGGACGAACCAGGGATCGGGTGCCTCGGCCGGCGCCGCAAACACCAGGCTCGCCGCGCCCTCCGGGAACTCCGCGGTCCAGGCCAGCCAGGGCGAGACGGAGCCGTGGACGGCTGCCTCACCCTCCCGGTCCGCCGTGAAGACGTCCGCCGCGGAGCAAGCAGGCAGCCGCCAGAAGAACCCGCCGTAGCCGCTGCCCGCGGCACCGTTGGACCCGGGACCGCCCAGCGAAGCGTCGACGACGGCGGTCAGTTCGGTTGCCAGGTCCAGCCGCCAGGTCCGGTGGTCCACCCTCCCTGCGCGGGTGGTGCGGCGCTCGCGGAGGAGTTCGCTGCCGTCCGGCGCCTGCCAGCTCAGGTCCTGGTGGAGGGATACGCCGGCCGGTGATGCCGTCTCCGGCCTTGCCGCGAGCTGCACAATCCGGCCGTGGTCCGGGCGTTCCTCGTACCGTCCGGCGGCGCGGGTATACGTCTTGCCGCCCCAGAAGTTCGCGCCGTTCACGTCCTGCAGGGCGATGCCGGCGCCCAGGTGCCACGGATGGTCCGCGGGCAAGTGGTCGGTGACGGTGACGCCGCCGAATGACCGCACCGGATGCAGGTACGGGCGGGGCGAGAGGCGGGCCGCGAGGGCGGAACCGCTTCGGACCGTAACGATCGGCACTGCGGAAAGAGGCACTGTGGAAAGAGGCGCTGCGGAAAGAGGCGCTGCGGAAAGGGACAGGGTGTCCGCGCCGTCGGCAGAAGGCCGCGCCCAGGGCAGGCCGAGTTCGCTGAAGGTGGCGTGCGCCGCCGTCGCGCGTTCCAGGGCATCTTCGATGCCAGCGATCACCGGGTGGGCGGAGTCGCCCTCGCCTACCCAGTCGATATAGCGGGCAGGAACCAACTCAGGGGCAGCGGCGGTGCGGATCGCCTCCAGCACGCGCATGAACGCGCCGCTGTCCGCGAGGGAACTGATCAGCGGCGCACCGGTCGGCAGGTCCTGCGGGCGGCGGTTCCGCAAGTGCTCCAGCAGGTTCTCGGTAAGGTCGAGCCGGCCGAACACCTGATGGCGCTCGCCGGCGGCAGTGCTGACGGTCAGGCGGTCTTCGGTGTAGTGGAACACCGCAGTGCCTTCACTGCCCTGCAGGGTGACGTACGGTTCCACGGATTCCGTGGCGCAGAGGGTCAGTGCACAGGTGATGGGAAGGCCTGATGCGGTGCGGACGCGGATGACGGAGGTGTCGTCCGACTCGATGTCATTGGCGCGGTAGAGGTCAGTTTCCACCGAGGCGAGATCGTCCCCGGTCCGCGCGCCGGCGATCCGCAAAGCAGTGGCGATGGCGTGGGCCAGGGGGTTGGTCGCCACGCCGTCCACCACGTCGACGCCGTCCAGGCTGCGTTTGCCCGCCCAGCGCGACCTCTTGTAGTAGGCGCGGTCGCGTACCCAGCGGCCGGTCGCGGAGATTCCCAGGAGGGTGCCGATTTCGCCGGCGGCCAGCAGCTCTTCGATGGCCTGCAGGGCTTGCGAGCCCAGGCTCTGGAAGCCGATCTGGACGCTCCGTCCGGCCGCTGCGGCGGCGTCCTGCAGCCTGGTGAAATCGGCCAGGGAAGCCACCGGGGGCTTCTCCAAGTAGAGGTCGGCGTGGGGGAGGGCCGTGAGCGCGAGCGGTGCGTGCGTCTGGATGGGCGTGGCCACAATAATGAGGTCCAGCGCCGGGGTTGCCGCCAGGAGCTCGTCCAGGGTGCCGAACACTCCGGTTCCGGGCGGGAGCGCGCCGGCGGCCGGAGGATTCGGGTCGGCAACGGCCACCAGGGTGACGGCTCCATCGTGCTGGAGCCTTTCAAGGTTGTGGAGGTGGTGGGTGCCGAAGCCGTGAACGCCGACGAGGGCCACCCTGGCCGGGGCGGAGGCGATCCTGCCTTCTGTGGCAGGCATGTCGGGTTCTTCCGGGACGGGCGCGGACAGGGTGCCCATGGCTCTCCTCTTCTGTGCCCGGGGCTTCCCTTTCCGGGGCCGGGTCTGACGTCGGTGTCGATGCGGAAATCGCCGGGGCGGGGCCCGCGACCGTCGCTTTCAGGGTAGGCCGGGGGGCCCTCCTCATCGGATGGTAAGCGCTTTCCAATTTGCTGCTGCCATCAGTCTAACCCGGCTCGGGCCAATATGTAACGATTCAAATTTCGCCTTGACCGCCGCAGTAAAAGCGTCTAGATTTTCGAGAAACCGCTTACTGAGGTGACGTGGACCACTGTGGCCCCCGTTTCTGCAACGATGGAGATCCGAAGGGGGCTGGCTGTGCTGGCTGGAAGTTTTAGCGCCAAGGCGTACTCATTTTTCGACACCCTGCTCTGGATTGCCTGCCTGAACCTGCTGTGGATGGTGTTCTCGCTCGCCGGGCTGGGCGTCCTCGGGGCGGGCCCCGCCACGGCCGCCGCGCAGGTCATGGTGCGCCGCCGGGTCCGGGGCGAGGCTGCTCCGCTGTTCCGCTCCTTCGCCCGGGAGTATGGACGCAACTTTGGCCGCGGCAATGCCCTGGCGCTGCCGATCCTGCTGGCCGGAGCCGCCCTGGCCTTGAACTGGAACTACTTCTCCCGCTCCGGCGACCTTCTTTCGCAGCTGCTGGCGGCCGGGACCTTTGTTGCCGCGATCTTCCTGGTGGCTGTTGCCTGCCATCTCTTTCCGATGTTTGCCCGCTACGAGCTTCCGCTTCCGCAGTACCTCCTGATGTCCTCGCGGTTTGCCCTCCGGCACCTGGCGGGGACGGCGATCCTGCTGTTCGTGACCGCCGTCGCGCTGTTCGCCAGCCAGGCGCTGCCGGGACTTATCCCTTTCTTCAGCGTCGGAGCGTGGCTCTACGTGACCGGGTGGCTGTGCGACCGCTTCTTCACTGCGAACGACGAATCGGTGACCGGTAGTGCTGGCGAGCCTGCCGCGGGCGCCACGCTCCCGGCCGCCATGGTCGGAGCCCCCCTTGCCTGAGCCGTCCGACGCCCGCCGGAGCCTGGAGTCCTCCGCGTTGGCGCGGGCCAGCTTTCCCGGGCACGTAATGAAACGTATCAAAATGATGCCGGCACTTCCCGGACACACACCTGACTCCAGAGCCAGCCCCAAAAACTGACCAACCGAACCACCTGACCCAACCGACCCCGAAGAAGTGGAAAAGGAAATCACCATGATCCGTAGAAAACTCAGCCTGGCGGCCGCCGTCGTCACCGCCACCGCCTTGACCCTCACGGCGTGCAGCGGGGGTGAAGCGCCGGCTGCCGATTCCTCGAAGATCACCATCATGGCGCCGTTCCTGGAGGCACAGCCGCCGTCCGCCGACGGCGCGGTGCAGCAGAAGCTGGAGGAACTCACCGGCAAGGACGTGAGCATCACCTGGACGCCGAACGCGTCCTACGAGGACAAGATGAACATCACGCTCGCCTCCTCCGAGATCCCCCAGGTCATGGTGGTGCAGGGCAAGTCGCCGGGCTTCGTCAAGAATGCCGAGGCGGGGGCCTTCTGGGACCTCACCGACAAACTGGACGAGTACCCCAACCTGAAGACCACCTTCCCGGAGGTCGAGAAGAACGCCAGCGTCAACGGCAAGGTCTACGGCGTCTTCCGTGCCCGCAACCCCATCCGCTCGGCCGTCATGTTCCGCCAGGACTGGCTGGACAAGCTCGGACTGAAAGCTCCCGAAACCACTGAGGACCTCTACAAGGTGGCCAAAGCATTCACCGAACAGGACCCGGACGGCAACGGCCAGAACGACACCTGGGGCATCACCGTTCCCAAGTTCGGCGCCCTGGGCACCAACAGCCCGTACGACATGATTGAAACCTGGTACGGCGCGGGCAACCGGTGGACCGAAAGGGACGGAAAGCTGATTCCCAGCTTCGAGACCGAGGAATTCCTGGAAGCCAACCGCTTCGTCAAGAAGATGGTGGACGAGAAACTCATCAACCCGGACTTCGCCACCTTTGACGGCACCAAGTGGAACGAACCGTTCTTCAACGGCAAGGGCGGCATCATCGTTGACGTCGACTCCCGCGTCAGCGTCCTCATCAGCCTGTTCAAGCAGGCCAACCCGAACGACTTCCAGAACAAGGTGGGCTTCGTCGGCGGGCTCAAAGGCCCGGACGGCGAACTGCACACCCATCCCACGGACGGCTACTCCGGCTTCCTGGCCGTGCCCAAGACCAGCGTCCGCACCGAGGCTGAGCTGAAGAACGTTCTGCAGTTCCTCGACAAGATGAACTCCAAGGACGTGGCCGCGCTCCTCAACAACGGCATCGAAGGCATCAACTTCACTGTCCAGGACGGCAAGGCAGCCGCCATCAAACCCGAAACCCCTGAAGGCAAGGCCGTGGCCACGGACATCAAGAGCTACGCGCAGCTGGGCACCAACGTCACGGGCAACAACTTCTACCCCGTCAAGCAGGCCTCGGACTACGAGCAGGAAGTCTTCGACAAGCGGGTCGAGGTCATGGCTGAGGACCTGAAGAGCGCCGTCTACAACCCCGCCGCAGCGTTCGTTTCGCCCACCTACGTCGCCAAGGGCGCACAGCTGGACAACATCGTGGCCGACGCCCGGATCAAGTACCTCGCCGGCCAGACCGATGAGCAGGGCCTGAAGGATGCCATCAAGCTGTGGAAGACCAGCGGAGGCGACAAGGTCCAGGACGAGATCAACAAGCTCTGGCAGGACAGCAAGTGACAACGTCCACCGTTGACGTCAAAGCCCCGGAGCAGGCGCCGCCACCAGCGCCTGCGCCGGGGCGGCGGCGCCGCTTCGCCGTCCACTTCGCGCACTACAAGTGGCTGTACCTGCTCCTGCTGCCGGGGGTCCTCTACTTTGCGGTGTTCCGGTACGCCCCGATGTACGGCGTCAGCATTGCGTTCAAGGACTACGTCCCGTTCCTGGGCGTCAACGCCAGCCCGTGGGTGGGCTTCCAGCACTTCCAGGATTTCTTCGCCAACCCGGACTTCGGCCGGCTGCTGGGCAACACCCTGATCCTGGCCTTCCTGAACCTGGGCATCGCGTTCCCGCTGACCATCGTGCTGGCGCTGCTGCTGAATGAGGTCCGCCTCTCGATCCTCAAGCGCACCGTCCAGACGCTGGTGTACATCCCGCACTTCCTGTCCTGGACCATCGTGGCGTCGCTGAGCTTCCTGCTCTTCGCCCTGGACTTCGGGCCGCTGTTCCTGTTCATCAACTCAGTGCTTGGCACGGACATCGACTTCCTCTCCGACCCCGCCTGGTTCCGGCCGCTCATTGTGCTCCAGGAGATCTGGAAGAACACCGGCTGGGGCACCATCATCTTCCTCGCCGCCCTGGCCACCGTGGACCAGGACCAGTACGAGGCCGCGATCATCGACGGTGCCGGCAGGTTCCGCAGGGTCTGGCACATCACCCTGCCCGGGATCCGCTCCACCATCATCGTGATGCTCATCCTGGCGATCGGGCAGATGCTGAATACCGGCTTCGAACAGATCTACCTCATGACCAACGCCCTGAACCGCGAGGTGGCGGACGTCTTCGACACCTACGTGTACTTCGTGGGCATCACCCAGGGCGCCTACAGCTACTCCACCGCCGTCGGACTGTTCAAGTCCCTGGTGGGCATTGTGCTGATCTTCGGCACCAACGCCCTGGCCAAGCGGTTCAACCAGAGCGGACTGTTCTAATGAAGATCCACAACACCACCGGCGGCCGGATCTTCGATGCCGCCAACTACGTCTTCCTGGCCGTGATCGGCGTCCTGACACTGCTGCCGTTCGTCTACGTGTTCGCCGGCTCGTTTGCCACCGAAGCGGAAATCACCCGTCGGGCCTTCTTCGTCTGGCCGGAACAGTTCAGCCTGGGAGCCTACGAATACATCTTCTCCACCCCGGCCTTCATCCGGGCGCTGGTCACCACCGTCCTAGTCACGGCCGTGGGCACGGTGGTGCAGCTGATCCTGACCGTCACCATGGCCTACCCGCTGGCCAAGCGGAACCTTCGCGGCCGGCAGCTGATCCTGTCCCTGGTGGTCTTCGCGATGGTGTTCTCCGGCGGCATGATCCCCACCTTCCTGCTGATCAAGGACCTCGGCCTGCTCAACAGCTACTGGGCGCTGATCCTGCCGGCCGCCATCAACCCGTTCAGCCTGATCATCATCAAGAACTTCTTCCAGGAACTCCCGGCCGAGCTGGAAGAGTCTGCCAAGATGGACGGCGCCACGGAAATCGGGATCCTGTGGAGGATCCTGCTGCCCCTGTCCAAACCCGTACTGGCAACGTTCGCGCTCTTCTACGCCGTGGGCATCTGGAACGATTTCATGTCGCCCCTGCTCTACCTGAGCGACAACTCCAAGTGGACCCTGCAGATGTACCTGCGCCAGGTCACCGCCTCGTCCGACCTCCTGGGCTCCGGCAACGTGGACCCGAACTACATCCCGCCGGAACAGGGCATCAAATTCGCAGTGATCGTGGTGGCCACCCTGCCCATCCTGATCTTCTACCCCTTCCTGCAAAAGCACTTCGCCAAGGGCATGCTCATCGGCTCCGTCAAGGGCTGAGCCGGCTTCGGCTTGGGCAGGTGACGGCTCAACACGCAACAGAAGGAACAGCATGAAGATACTGCTCGCCGGTGATTCCACGGTGGCCAACTGTCCCACCCACGAGTACCCCATGAGCGGCTGGGGCGCGCAGCTGCCCCGGTACGTCTACCCCTGGGCCGCCGTGCACAACTTCGCCAAGGGCGGTGCCAGCACGGAGTCCTTCATTGAGGAGGGGCTCTGGGGTCAGCTCCTGGAAGCCGCGGAGGAGGGCAGCCTGGTGCTCATCCAGTTCGGTCACAACGACCAGAAACGCCCCCAGCTGGCAGCCAGGACGGGGTACGCGGCGAACCTGCGCCGGATGGTGGCGGAAGCGCAGGCGCTCGGGGCGGTGCCGGTGCTCTGCACTTCCGTGGAGCGCCGGCACTTCCTGGCGGACGGTGCCCTGGAAGACAGCCTGGAGGACTATCCCGAAGTGGTCCGTGAGATCGCGCTCGAACTGCATGTCGCCGTCGTCGACCTCAACGCCTGGACCCGCACGCTCTACCTGGGGCTGGGCGTCGAGGAATCGAAGCCGCTGTTCTGCCATTTCGGTCCCGGCGAGCACGCCCACTGGGCTGACGGACTGGCCGACAACACGCACTTCTCCCGTCACGGCGCGTCCCTGGTTGCCGGGGAGGTTGCCGCCCGGCTTGCGCTGCTGCAATGCACGACGGCGGGACTCACGACGGCGGGGCGGCGCTAGGTGGGCGCGTTGCCGCCCAGTCCGGAACTGCTTTACAGCAATCCGCTTGCCGGTCCGGCGGACGTGTCCGGCTGGGTGGCCGAGGGCCCGCTCCGGCAGGAATGCAGGGAGGGCGCCCTGGAGCTTTCCGGCGCACTGGACGATCAGGAGTTCGGGGACCACGCGCACTGGACTTTCTGGTGCCCGGTGGAGTTTCCGGACGACATCCGGATCAGCTGGGAGTTCCTGCCGCTCGCCGAGCCGGGGCTGGCCATGCTGTTCTTTTCGGCCACGGGGCACGGCGGGCATGACCTGTTTTCGGACAGCGTCGCCCGGCGCACGGGCTTCTACCCGCAATACCACTCGGGTGACATCGACGCCCTCCATGTTTCCTACTTCCGGCACAAGTACGAGTCCGAGCGGGCCTTCCGGACCTGCAACCTGCGGAAAAGTGCCGGCTTTGAACTGGTGGCCCAGGGCGCGGACCCGCTGCCGCCGGCGGAGGACGCCCGGGACTTCTACCGCATGGAACTCGTGAAGAACGGCCCGCGCGTGGCGTTCTCCATCAACGAGCTGCCCCTCTTTGACTGGACCGACTCCTCGGACCAGGTGCTGGGCGAGGGCTACCTCGGGTTCCGGCAGATGGCGCCGCTGCGTGCCGCCTACCGGAACCTCACGGTGGAGAAACTCTAGCCCTCAAGGCCCGTGCTGAGGCTGAGATCCCGCCATTCGTCCAGTTCCGCGCGCTCTGCCTGGGCGACGGCGTCAAACGCGCTGTACGCGTCCTGGCCAAGAACCAGGAGGGACGGCGGGGCCGCGCTTTCGGCGATCGCCATGATGGCCTCGGCGGCCTTCGCCGGGTCGCCCGGCTGCGTGCCGTGGACGGTGTCATGCTCTTTGCGTCGTTTCCCGGCCGTTTCGGCATAGTCCGCGATCGCCGTCGCCGACTGGGTGAGGGAGCGGCCGGCGAAGTCCGTGCGGAACGCGCCGGGCTCAATGACGGTGACGTTGATGCCAAGCGGCTGGAGTTCCCTGTGGAGTGAACCGGAGAGGCCCTCCAGGGCCGCCTTGGTGGCGGAGTAGTATCCGGAGCCGGCCGGCTTGATCCGCGCTCCAATGGAGGAGATGTTCAGGATGGACCCTGCCCTTTTTGCCCGCATGTCCGGGAGGACTGCCTTGATCATGTCGACGGCGCCGAAAACATTGGTGTCGAACAATTGCCGGATGTCGGCGTCGTCCGCTTCCTCAACGGCGGCGCGGTAGCCGTAGCCGGCATTGTTGACCAGCACGTCGACGCCGCCGAACCGCGTCCGCGCCTGCTGCACCACTGAGCTGATCTGTGCCGTGTCGGTGACGTCAAGGGGGAGGGCCAGGGCCGTGTCCGGGTACGCGGCCGCCATGTCCTGCAGCGTGGAGGCGTTACGCGCGGTGACCACCGCGTTGTGGCCGCGGGCGAGCACGGACTGGGCGAGGGCGCGGCCGAGACCGGTGGAGCATCCTGTGATGAGCCAGGTAGCCATGGGTGTTCCTTTCGTTGGTTATGCCCATCCAACAGGAAGTGGATCCCCGGCGGGAGGGCCTCTTGATACGGGTACTGGTAGCCCCTCCCGGGCTGATTCCCCCGGCGCATGATGAACCGCGGATCGTCAGGGAACGGTGCCGGCCGGGCTCAGGAACTCCGCAATTTTCGTCGCCATGGCCTGGGACTGCGTCCAGTGCAGGTAGTGGTTCCCGTCGAGGAGCACCAGCTCGCGGCGCTTCACATTTTCCAGTTGGCGCTCGTGGGAGCCCAGCCACTCCGGCTGCTGGCTGATCGTTTCCCGGGACAGGAATTGAAGGACGGGAACGTGGTCAGGGTAGCTGAGTGTTCGGATCTTCGCGGCGTTTTCCGCCATCCTGTTCGTCTCGTCGGTCAGCGCCTCGTTGCCGTAGTTCCAGCTGGCCAGCATGCGCATCTGCCCGCGCTCTTCCTGCGTGTAGTTGTCGCCAGCCGGGTCCGCCAGGCCCAACGCGGCGGCCCAGCGGACCAGGCCGGTGGTCGAGGGCAGCCGTTCCCAGAAATTGCCTGCGGCCGGCGCCTCGGTGTGGGCAGGATCTTCATCCGAGGCCATGCCTGCGGTGACCGTGGGGTCGATGCCGATAACGGCAGACACTTCCGCAGGGTACTTGTTGGCGTAGTACAGGGTGGTAAAGCCTGCTATTGAATGGCCGGCAAGGATGTACGGACGGTCGACGGCGAGCTGGGACAGCACTGTGTGAAGTTCCTCGCTCATGTTCTCGATGGTTCGCGGCCGGGCGGTCATTTCGCTGTGGCCGTATCCGAAACCCTCCACCGCCACCACCCGGAAGCCGGTCAGTTCCCGCACCAGCGGCGCGAAGTCCAGCCCCGGGGCGGGCGTGCCAAGCCCGCTGAGCAGCACGATGGTGGGGCCGGTGTCCCCGGAACGCGAGACATTGATGGTGCCCTGGTCGATCCGGACTTTCTCCCCGTACGCAGTGGCGTTCGAGCGTTCGATCCCTTCCAGGACGAGATTCGCCGCCGTAGAGGCCACCAGCAAACCGATGATCGTCAACAGCGCTACGACGGCGATCCGGAGTGCCCGCCGTCGTCTTTCTCCGCGAGGCAGCGGCCGGCCCGGTGCTGAACGGGTGCGGCGGGACAAGAAGCGCAACGGCATACTTCAAAATACCCCCGAGGGGTATCGGAGGCAAGGGCCTCAGCGGCTCCCGGCGGCGTCTAATCCGGCGTGGCGGCACCCGCCGTGCTTTGCCGCACCACCAGTTGGGGAGTGAAGATCACGGCGCGGTGGTGCGGCCGTGACGAGGCGGACCCCATGGCGTCCACTTCCTCGGCCAGCAGCTCGATGGCGGTCCGGCCCAGTGCTTCCGTGGGCTGGCGGATCGAGGAGAGCGGCACCACGGCGGACACGGCGAAGTCGATGTCGTCGTAGCCGATCAGGGCGATGTCTTCCGGAATCCGCAGCGTGTGCAGCATGGTGAGGGACTGCATCACGCCCAGTGCGAGCAGGTCATTGGCACAGAACACTCCATCCGGAAGTTCGCCGGCGCTGCGGCGGACCAGCCGGTCGCCCACGCCGCGGCCCGCCAGGACCGTTTGCCCGGCGGAATCCAGCACTTCCAGGGAGGCGTCCGGGACCTCGGCAACGGCGCGTTGCGCCCCCTGGAGGCGGTCCGCCACCTGGCGTATCGACGTCGGGCCTCCCACAAAGGCCAGCCGACGGCGGCCGGTGTCCAGCAGGTGCCGCGCCGCAAGGTAACCGCCGGCGTCGTCGTCAACGGAAACGGAACTGTACCTGGACTCGTCGGCCAGCCGGTCCACCAGGACGGTGGGCACGCCGCGTTCGCGCAGCTGGTCGAGGCGTTCGGTGACATCGCCCACCGGCGAGATGAGCAGGCCCTGGACCCGCTGCTCCTGGAAGAGGTCGATGTAGTTCGACTCGCGGCTCGCATCGTGCCCGCTGTCTCCGAGCAGGACTGCGCTGCCCTGCAGGGCGGCGGCATCCTCGGCGGCGCGGACCACGGACGTGAAGAAAGGGTTGCCGACGTCGAGCACAATCAGGCCGATGGTGCGGCTGTGCCCGGCCCGGAGCTGGCGGGCCGCGTCGTTGCGGACGAACCCGAGCTCGTCGATGGCCTGCAGAACCCGGTCCTTGGTCCGCTGCGACACCCGGTCGGGGTAGTTCAGGACATTGGACACCGTGCCCACCGCTACGCGGGCATGGTTCGCAACATCCTTGATGCTGGCTGACCGTGACATGTTTCTCCAAGCTCTCTCGTGCGGGGCGGCGTGTGTAAACGCCCGGATCACACCCCCGCGCCAATTGTCCTTGCCCGGGGCGCGTTCCCTTGCGAGCGAAACGGCCTTCCCGGAGAAAGGGTTTTCGTCCAATGACAATTGCTTGACACCTACTCGACTTCAAGAGTACTTTGAATCGTAACAATGAAACGATTCAAAGAATCCGAAATTCAGGAGAGCCGCAGATGAGGGTGTGTTTCCGCTCCTCGGTCCAACCCGGACTGATCGATGAGTACAAGCGCAGGCACGCCGCCGTCTGGCCGGAGATGCTGAAGGCACTCCAGGATGCGGGCTGGCACAACTATTCGCTGTTCCTGGGCACTGACGGGCTGCTGGTGGGCTACGTGGAATGCGACGACTTCGACGCCGTGAGGGCGCGGATGGCGCTCACCGACGTCAATGCCCGCTGGCAGGCGGAGATGGCCACTCTTTTTGACAACCCGGACAACACGGACCAGGCCCCCGACGAAGGGTTCCTGGTCCTCGAAGAAGTCTTCAATCTAGACGACCAGCTCGCCGCGGCGGAGTCCGCGGCACGCTGAGTCACCCAAGGCTCCAGCAGCGGGGCCGCAGCACCACCACCCCATACCGCAGCAACACAAGAGACCGGAAATAACCAACATGAATGACGTAGCAACGGCGCTGGGCAGGCTGGAAGAGCTTGCCATCGAAGTCCCCTCCTGGGCCTATGGCAACTCGGGCACCCGCTTCAAGGTGTTCGGCACACCGGGCACCCCGCGGACCGTGCAGGAGAAGATCGCGGACGCCGCGAAGGTGCACGAGCTGACGGGCCTGGCTCCCACCGTTGCACTGCACATTCCGTGGGACAAGGTGGATGACTACGCCGCCCTGCGTGAGTACGCGGCGGGCCTGGGCGTGGGCCTTGGCACCATCAACTCGAACACGTTCCAGGATGACGAGTACAAGTTCGGTTCCCTGACGTCCTCGAACGATGCAGTGCGCCGGCGCGCCATCGACCACCACCTCGAGTGCCTGGAGATCATGCACGCCACGGGCTCGAGCGATCTGAAGATCTGGCTGGCGGACGGCACCAACTACCCGGGCCAGGACGACATGCGGGGCAGGCAGGACCGGCTCGCCGAGTCCCTGCAGGAGATCTACGCCGCCCTGGGTGAGGACCAGCGCCTGGTGCTGGAGTACAAGTTCTTCGAACCGGCTTTTTACCACACCGATGTTCCGGACTGGGGCACGTCCTACGCCCAGACCCTGGCGCTGGGGGAGAAGGCGTTTGTCTGCCTGGACACCGGCCACCACGCCCCGGGCACCAACATCGAGTTCATCGTCATGCAGCTGCTCCGCCTGGGCAAGCTGGGTTCCTTCGACTTCAACTCGCGCTTCTACGCGGATGACGACCTGATCGTCGGTGCGGCGGACCCGTTCCAGCTGTTCCGGATCATGCACGAGGTGATCCGCGGCGGCGGCTTCGGGAAAGACTCCGGCGTGGCGCTCATGCTGGACCAGTGCCACAACCTGGAAGAGAAGATCCCGGGCCAGATCCGCTCCGTGCTCAACGTCCAGGAAATGACCGCGCGTGCCCTGCTGATCGACACCGCCGCTTTGGGCGAAGCCCAGCGTGCCGGCGATGTCCTGGCCGCCAACGCGGTGTTCAACGACGCCTTCTACACCGACGTCCGGCCCGTCCTGGCCGACTGGCGTGAATCCCGCGGCCTGCCCGCGGACCCGCTGGCAGCCTTCAAAGCCAGCGGCTACCAGAAACAGATCAACGAAGACCGCGTGGGCGGTCACCAGGCCGGATGGGGCGCATAAGAGCATGAGCAGCACGAACAAGACTGTTGAAGACCTGATTGCCCGTTCCAACCGCCTGGGTGCGGACAAGCGGAACACCAACTTCGCCGGCGGCAACACCTCCGCGAAGGGCACGGAGAAGGACCCGGTCACCGGCGAGGACGTCCAGCTGCTCTGGGTGAAAGGCTCCGGCGGGGACCTCGGAACCCTCAAAGCCGAAAACCTGGCCGTGCTCCGCCTGGACCGGCTGAACGCCCTGAAGAATGTCTACCCCGGGGTGGACCGCGAAGACGAAATGGTGGCCGCTTTTGATTACTGCCTGCACGGCAAGGGCGGCGCTGCGCCGTCGATCGACACCGCGATGCACGGGCTGGTGGACGCCGCGCACGTGGACCACCTGCACCCGGATTCCGGCATCGCGATCGCCACGGCCGTGGACGGGGAGGCACTGACCACCAAGATCTTCGGTGACAAGGTGGTCTGGGTTCCCTGGCGCCGCCCCGGTTTCCAGCTGGGCCTCGACATCGCCGCGATCAAGGACGCCAACCCGCAGGCCGTCGGCACCATCCTGGGCGGCCACGGCATCACCGCCTGGGGCGCCACGTCCGAAGAGGCCGAGGCCAACTCGCTCTGGATCATCGACCAGGCCGAAAAGTTCATCGCAGAGAACGGCCGCACCGAGCCGTTCGGTCCGAAACTGCCCGGCTACGGCGCCCTCCCCGACGCGGAACGCAAAGCCAAGGCCGCCGCGCTGGCCCCGGTGATCCGCGGGCTGGCGTCCACGGACAAACCGCAGCTGGGGCACTTCAGTGATGACGCCGTCGTGCTTGATTTCCTGGAAGCCGCCGAACACCCGCGGCTCGGTGCCCTGGGCACGTCCTGCCCGGACCACTTCCTGCGCACCAAGGTCAAGCCGCTGATCCTGGACCTGCCCGCCGACGCCTCGATCGAGGACTCGATCGCCCGGCTGCAGGAGCTCCACGCGGACTACCGCGAGGACTACCAGGCCTACTACAGCCGGCACGCAACCCCAGACAGCCCGGCGCTGCGCGGCGCGGACCCGGCCATCGTGCTGGTCCCGGGCGTGGGCATGTTCTCCTTCGGTGCGAACAAGCAGACCGCCCGCGTCGCCGGGGAGTTCTACCTCAACGCGATCAACGTGATGCGCGGCGCCGAGGCGATCTCCACCTACGCCCCGATCGAGGAATCCGAGAAGTTCCGGATCGAATACTGGGCCCTGGAAGAAGCCAAGCTCGCCCGGCTGCCCAAGCCCAAGTCCCACGCCACCCGCATCGCCCTGGTGACCGGCGCCGCCTCCGGCATCGGCAAAGCCATCGCCACCCGCCTCGCCGCGGAAGGCGCCTGCGTGGTGATTGCCGACCTGAACCTGGAGAATGCGCAGGCCGTCGCCGCCGAACTCGGCGGACCGGACGTGGCCATCGGCGTGCAGGCCGACGTCACCAACGAAGCCCAGGTCGCCGCGGCCATCCAGGAAGCGGTGCTGGCATTCGGCGGCGTGGACTTGGTGGTCAACAACGCCGGGCTCTCCATCTCCAAGCCGCTGCTGGAAACCACCGAGAAGGACTGGGACCTGCAGCACAACGTCATGGCCAAGGGCTCCTTCCTGGTGGCCAAGGCCGCAGCGAAGGTCATGATCGATCAGGACATGGGCGGGGACATCATCTACATCTCCTCGAAGAACTCCGTGTTCGCCGGCCCGAACAACATCGCCTACTCCGCAACCAAGGCAGACCAGGCCCACCAGGTCCGGCTCCTCGCGGCTGAACTCGGCGAATACGGCATCCGCGTCAACGGCATCAACCCCGACGGCGTGGTCCGCGGCTCCGGGATCTTCGCCGGCGGCTGGGGCGCCAAACGCGCCGCGGTGTACGGGGTGGACGAGCAGGAACTGGGCAAGTACTACGCCCAGCGCACCCTGCTCAAGCGCGAGGTCCTGCCCGAGCACGTGGCCAACGCCGCCGCCGTGCTCACCAGCGCCGAACTGTCCCACACCACCGGCCTCCACATCCCCGTGGACGCCGGCGTGGCCGCAGCCTTCCTGCGATGAGCAGCAGCCCAACACCCGGTGTCGACGGCGGCGTGGTCGCCGGCAGTGTATTCGCCGCTGTCGATATCGGCGCCTCCTCGGGCCGGGTCATCCTCGGCCGGGTGGCACCCGGCGTTGCCGGTGGTGAAGGCAAAGCGACTCTGGAAACGGTCCACCGCTTTCCGAACGGCGTGGTGGAGTCCGACGGCGGCCTGCGCTGGGATTTCGACGCCCTGTTCGCCGAGGTGCTCACGGGGCTCGCTGCCGCGGCCCGCGCAGCCGCCGAGCGCGGCGAAACGATCAGCAGCATCGGGATCGACACGTGGGCGGTGGACTACGGGCTGGTGGACTCTGCCGGGAACCTCATCGCGCAGCCGTTCAGCTATCGCGATGACCGCAGCCGCGCCGCCGTCGCCCGCGTCCACCAAAAACTGGACCCGGCCCGGCTCTACGCCACCACAGGCCTGCAGTTCCTGCAGTTCAACACCCTCTACCAGCTGGCAACCGAAAAGGACCTGGACGGGCTACAGGCCCTGCTCATCCCGGACCTGATCGCCTTCCTGCTCACCGGAGAGCGCCGCACCGAAGCCACCAACGCCTCCACCACCGGCCTCTTCGACGCTGTTGCGGGGGAGTGGGCCACCGAGTTCCTGGCCGCCCTGGGCCTGCCGAAGAAACTGTTCCCGCCGCTGATCCAGCCCGGCGAAACCGTCGGCACCCTGCTGCCCGGCATCGCCGCCCGGACCGGCCTGGCCGAGGCCACGAAAGTGGTGGCCGTCGGCTCGCATGACACCGCATCCGCCGTCGCCGCCGTCCCGGCCGAACACGGGAACTTCGCCTACATCTCCTCGGGAACCTGGTCGCTTGTCGGGGTCGAGCTGAAGAAGCCCGTGCTCACCGAGGCGAGCCGGCAGGCGAACTTCACCAACGAACGCGGCGTGGACGGCACCATCCGGTATCTCCGCAACGTCGGCGGGCTCTGGCTGCTCAGCGAATGCCAGCGCGCGTGGGCGCAACAGGGTTACACGGCCACGCTGGCGGACCTGCTGGCCGGCGCTGCGGCGCTGCCGTTGGGCGGACCCCAGATCAACGCGGACGATCCCTACTTCATCGCCCCGGACAACATGCCCGAACGGATCCGCGCGGCCGTCCGCAACACCGGCTCGGTTCTTAAGGACAGCCCCGCCGCGATCACCCGCTGCATCCTGGACAGCCTCGCTGCCGGGTACGCCCGGACCATCGCCGACGCCGAACGCCTCGCCGACGTGCGCGTCGACGTGGTGCACATTGTCGGCGGCGGCTCGCAGAACCGGCTCCTGTGCCAGCTCACTGCCGACGCCACCGGAAGACGCGTCATCGCCGGACCGGTCGAGGCCACCGCACTGGGCAACGTGCTGGTCCAGGCCCGGGCGGCAGGCGTGGTGTCGGGCGGGCTCGGCGAGCTGCGGGCCCTGGTGCGTGGCTCCCAGCCGTTGGAAAGCTTCCCGGCTGCGCAACGTGGCGTCGTGACGGTTGAATCCGCCGTGTCCGCCTGAGAAGATGCAACATCCTACGTATTGGCCGCTTCACAGAACCGGAATTCCATGCCACTTTTCGACCTACCGCTTGAGCAGCTCCGAAACTACACCTCCGGCGTCACCGCGCCGGTGGATCTCGATGCCTTCTGGGACCGCACCGTCAGCGAAGCCCGGGCATACCCGCTGGGCGCCGTGTTCGAGCCCGTGGACAACTACCTCACTGTAGTAGACACGTTCGATGTCACCTTCGCGGGATTCGGCGGTTCCCCGGTGAAGGGCTGGCTGCACCTGCCGGCGAACCGCCCGGCGGACGAGCCGCTTCCCGTCGTGGTGCAGTATGCGGGCTATTCCGGCGGACGCGGGCTGTCCAACCAGGACACCAAGTGGGCGCAGGCGGGCTACGCGCACTTCATCATGGACACGCGCGGGCAGGGCTACGGCGGACTCCTGGGGCACACCGCAGACCCGCACCCATCCGCCGGGGACGTGGCGCATGCGGGGCTGATGACCCGCGGCGCCGGAAGCCGTGAGGATTACTACTACCGCCGGGTCTATGTCGATGCCTTCCGCGCGGTGGAAGCGGCGCAGGCGCATCCCGCCGTCGACGCCTCCCGGGTTGTGGTTGCGGGTGTCAGCCAGGGCGGCGGCATCACCATTGCCGTGGCCGGGCTTGCGGCCGGAAGGCTCGACGGCGTCATCGCCGCGCTGCCGGACGTGCCGTTCCTGCAGGACTTCCCCCGCGCCATCGACATCACGCCGCGCGGACCCTATCCGGAAATCGCTGCCTTCCTGGCCCGCCACCGGGACCGTTACGAGTCGGTCCTCGCCGTGCTGAACTACTTCGACGGCGTCAACCTGGGCCGGGCGGCCACGGTGCCGGCGCTGTTCTCGGCCGCGCAGGCGGACGACATCTGCCCGCCGTCGACCGTTTTTGCCAGCTTCAACGCCTACGGAACGGGCGCTGGCAGCGGGGCGCCGGCCAAGGACATCGAGGTGTACCGGTTCAACAACCATGAGGGCGGCCAGGAGCACCAGTGGAACCGCCAGCTGGAGTACCTGCGCAAGCTGCTCGGGTAGCGCTTCCCTCCCAACTAGGTAGCAGCAGATGTCGTTTTGGCGGCTCAAAACGACACCTGCTGCTACCTAGTTGGGCCGGGCTAGTTGGGCCGGTCGAGAGGGGTGCGGTGTGTTGCGCGGAGTTTTGTGACGCCCCGGTTTGCGGCCGGTTGCTTCCGGGGTTATGGTCTTGGCTATGACAAACCGTTGGTATGCGTATTTTTCGTTGGCTCTGGAGGGGCCCGCGTCTAACTGACACGCATCCAACTTTCCTTCAGAGCCAACAGGGCAGAGATCATTCTCTGCCCTTCGCCATTTCTCCGGCGGGTTCTGATCTGGGCCCGCTCCGCACCTTCCGGAACAGGACCCCGCACCCATGAGCACCACAGCAGCCACCGAAACACAGCCTTCCAAGTCCACCTCAAACCTGCGCGTCAGCGAATTCCAGGCGCTTCCGTCACCCCAGGACATGATCGCGGAACTTCCGCTGGACGCCCGGGTTGCTGACGTCGTCGAACGCGGCAGGGACGAAGTCCGGGCCATCATGGACGGCGTGGACGACCGCCTGCTGGTGATCGTGGGCCCCTGCTCCATCCATGACCCCAAAGCGGGCCTGGAATACGCCCGCAGGCTGGTGAGCCAGGCCGAGAAGCACAAGGAAGACCTGCTGATCGTGATGCGGACCTACTTCGAGAAGCCCCGCACCACGGTGGGCTGGAAGGGCCTCATCAACGATCCGCACCTGGACGGCAGCCACGACATCGCCACCGGCCTGCGGGCAGCCCGCCGGTTCCTGAAGCAGGTCACCTCGCTGGGCCTCCCCACGGCCACGGAATTCCTGGAACCCATCAGCCCGCAGTACATGGCCGACCTCGTGTCTTGGGGCGCGATCGGTGCGCGCACCACGGAAAGCCAGATCCACCGCCAGCTGGCGTCAGGGCTGTCCATGCCCATCGGGTTCAAGAACGGGACCGACGGCGACCTCCAGGTTGCGGTGGATGCCTGCAGCGCCTCAGCGGCCTCCCAGGCGTTCCTGGGGATCGACGGCGACGGCCGGGCGGCGCTGGTGGCCACGGCCGGCAACCCGGACACGCACGTGATCCTCCGCGGCGGCCGCAAGGGCCCTAACTACTCCGCGGCCGACGTCGAAGCCGCGTCCGCCAAGCTGGCGGCCAAGCAGCTCAACCCCAGGCTCATTGTGGATGCCAGCCACGCCAACAGCGGCAAGAGCCACCACCGCCAGGCCGAGGTGGCCCTAGAAATCGGCGCCCAACTGGAAGACGGCGGAGCGGCAGCCGCGGCGATTGCCGGCGTCATGCTGGAGAGCTTCCTGGTGGGCGGCGCGCAGAACCTCGACGTGGCCGAGCACGCCGCAGGCACCGACGAACTGGTCTACGGCCAGAGCGTGACGGATGCCTGCATGGAGTGGGATGTCACGGCGTCGGTACTGGGCCAGCTGGCATCGTCGGCCCGCAAGCGCCGCGGCGCCAGCCAGGGCTGAAAGTCCCTGGCGGTTCAGCGAAACTGGTTACTGAAAATGACTTTCACAATGGCACCATCAGCCACTAGAGTAACTAGCACAGGGTAGGTTGATGGCTCAGCATCGGCACACCGCAATGGGGTTTCAATGGGGTTGCCTTTATCAGCTGTTAACAAAGGAATAAGGGAAATGTCCGCAGAGTCGAACTTCTCGAACGCTCAGTTCCTGACTGTGGCCGAAGTGGCCGAGCTCATGCGCGTTTCCAAAATGACCGTGTACCGCCTTGTTCATTCCGGAGAGATGCCGGCCGTCCGGTTCGGCCGCTCCTTCCGGGTGCCCGAGACCGCCGTCGAACAGTACGTCAAAGGTGCTGTCGTGGAAGGCCAAACGGACACCGCCTAACCTCCGCAGCGGCCGCAACCAAGGGGTGCGGTCTGGCGGGCGGTCAGTGGGAGCGCCGGATAAGCGGTACCCTGTTAGGGAACGTTTTTCGTTATTGTAAGAATCTGTTTGTTGTTTAGTCTGTTGCCTAGTCCACGGACCTCTTCCATCAGACAGGTACTCCATCTAGTTTGTAAGGAACTTTCGTGGGTTCAGTTATTAAGAAGCGTCGCAAGCGTATGGCCAAGAAGAAGCACCGCAAGTTGCTTCGTAAGACCCGCCACCAGCGCCGTAACAAGAAGTAGAGATACTTCCTACAGCGTGAGATGCCCGTTGCCTTTGGCAGCGGGCATTTTTCTTTGCTTGGTTCCCCGGCAACAGCGCTTCGCCGTCGCTTAGACACGCCCGAAAGGCGCTCCGACGGTCGCTGGGCGACCTGTGTCGCGCGTTCGGTCGCGATGCGCTCCTACGCGAAGCACTGTGGCCGATTGAGGCTCCGGAAGCTCAGCGGGCACGCCACTCGTGTGGTAAGAGTTAAACCGTGGGTCCGCGGAAGCGGGTGAAGCCCCGCCAGAGGCCGTAGGCGGCGCCGCCGACAGTCGCGGCTTTCAGCCCGAGCGTTGCGGCTCGGCGTCCGGATCGGAAGTCGTACACCGGCCAGTTGTTGTCCCGGGCGTGGCGGCGGAGCCGGGCGTCGGGATTGATGGCCACGGGATGGCCCACCATGCTCAGCAGCGGAATGTCATTGTGTGAGTCGCTGTAGGCCCAGCAGCGCTTGAGGTCCAGGTCTTCGGCGTCCGCGATGCCCTGGACGGCCACGGCCTTGGCCTGGCCGTGCAGGATGTCGCCCACCAGCCGGCCGGTGTAGGCCCCGTCCATGACTTCACCGACGGTTCCCAGGGCACCGGTCAGGCCCAGCCGGGTGGAAATCACGGTGGCCACCTCGATGGGGGTCGCCGTCACCAGCCACACCATGCGCCCCACCCGGAGGTGCTGCTGGGCCAGGGCTTTGGTGCCGGGCCAGATCCTGGACTCAATCATTTCGTCGAAGACTTCTTCGCCGAGGGCTTTGATGTCCTCCACGGTGATGCCGGCTGCAAGGGTCAGGGCCGAGTCCCGGACCGCGTGGACGTCATCCATGTTCTCGCCGCGGAGAATGAACTTGAACTGCTTCCACGCCATGCCTGCTGCCTGCGGCAGGGTGAAGGCGCCGCGCTGGTGCATTTTTCGGGCCACGTGGAAGAGGCTGGCGCCCTTCATGAGCGTGTTGTCGACGTCGAAGAAGGCGGCCTCGCCGTGCTGCAGCGCACCGGCCGGCTGCCGGACTACGGCGACGTACTTCTCCTCGGGCATGACTTGAGTCTAGTCAATGGTCGAGTCCGCGCTGTCGCGGCCTCGCAGACGAGTCCATGCTGATGGGTGCACACAGATGCGCGCCCCCGTCGCAGCGGGGCGGCAGCCCGGGCTACGGTTAAGGCATGGCAAAACCCGACGTCGTCCTGATCACCAAAGCTGACTGCCACCTCTGCGAGGCGGCGCGCGACGCCGTCGGACGGGTCACAGCGGCACTGGGACTTGAGTGGACGGAACAACTGGTGGACAACCAGCCGGAGCTGCGCGAGCGTTACGCCGAAGAGATCCCCGTTGTCCTGGTGGACGGCGTCCAGCGGGACTTCTGGAAGATCGACGAAACCCGCCTCGAGCGGATACTACGCCAGGCTGTGGCCAAATAGGCGCGACGACTTCTGCTTTGTTGGCAGCGCGGAGGGGGCTCTAGAGTGGACTCACAACGCGACGCAATGGAGCAGATAGTGACTTCGCTGGATTCATCCCCCGAGGCTGTCCACGGGGATAGCGGAACTGCGGCCAAGCAGATTCCGCCCGCGGCCGTGGCCCGGCTGACCATCTATTTGCGCGCCCTCACCACCATGCTGGCCGAAGGGATCGAACGCGTCTCGTCCGAGTCCCTGGCCGAAGCCTCGGGCGTCAGCTCGTCCACGCTCCGCAAGGACCTCTCGCACGTCGGGTCCTACGGCACCCGCGGCGTCGGCTACGAAGTGCAGTACCTCAGCCGCAACATCTCGGCCGCACTCGGGCTCACCCGGGACTGGAAAGTGGCAATCGTGGGCGCCGGCAACCTCGGCAAGGCCCTGGCGCGGTACGGCGGTTTCGAATCTCGGGGCTTCGACGTCGTGGCCATTTTTGACGCCGACCAGATGGTGGTGGGCAACGAGGTGGGCTGGCTGCGCGTCAGCGACGTCGCGGACCTGGAGCCTGTCCTCCAGCGGACCGGCGCCAACATGGTGGTGCTCGCCCTGCCGGCCGCCGTGGCCCAGGGTGTGTGCGACCGCGTCATCGCCGCCGGCGTGCGAAGCATCCTCAGTTTTGCGCCCGTGATGCTCCAGGTGCCGCCGGGCGTGAACCTGCGCAAGGTGGACATGGCCACCGAGCTGCAGATCCTGGCCTACCACGCCCAGCGGATCCAGAACCCCGACGACGGCGAGTAATCCCGCCGTCGAGAAGTGCCGCCGCTAGCGCCCGTAGGGGTAGCCCGGCTGCCCGTACGGGCCGGCGTACGGCTGGTACTTCCGGAAGTACGGCGCCGACCCGGGCAGGTACAGGAGCACGATCGCCGCGGCCCCGGCCAGGATGGACGGCGTCCCGAGTCCCATCTGCAGAACGCCCAGCAGGGAGAAGGCCGCGAAAATGGTACCCAGGACACGGGCCCAGTTGCGGCCCTTCCGGACGTTGAACGCCACCAGCGCGTACAGCAGCACGCCGACGGCGGCAATCAGCACCACCATTCCCACAATGACGCCCTTCACGGCCTCGAAATCCACGCCCGCTCCGCTGGTTGCCAGCCTGGCATCGAACTGGCTGCGCATGGCGGGGTCGTCTATGGAACCTATCGAGAGGAACACTGAGCCCACCCAAAGCGCGCAGGCGACGATCAGCAGCCAGAACGAGAGGTTGACCAGCGGGGGAGCGGCGGTGCCCGAGCTTCCCTGCTGCGGCAGTTCGGAGGGGTAGGCGAAGTACTGCGGCTTCCCGGACTGCTGCGGCTGCCCATACTGCGCCTGACCGAACTGCTGCTGGGGCTGGCCGTACTGGGGCGCCTGGCCATACTGCGGGGCCTGCGCGTACTGCGGCGGATGCGCAAAGGCGGACGGACCCTGCCCGTACTGCGGTGCCGGCTGGCCGTAGGAACCGCCGCTTGGATCGCTGGGATACGACGGCGGGACGGGCGGAGTGCTCATTAGTGATCCTTTGTGAGTCGGTTACTCAGTAATAGACACCGGGATCAGCCACCTCACCTGCCCCCAGCGTGATTTTGGTAACACGGTACCGTGCGGAAGGGCATTCTGGGCATAGTTTGCGGCTCAATTTCCGCTCAAGAGCTTGCCGGCCAAACGCAGAGGGCGCGGACTCCGGAGGCCCGCGACTGATTTCGCCGGTGCCGTCCAAAGTCCACGCCCTCCGGCTGTGGAACTGTGATGCTGTGGAACTGTGGTGCTGCGGAACGTGGTGCTTCGGGGTGCGTTAGCGTCCGTAGGGGTTGCCCGGCTGGGCGTACGGGCCGCCGAACGGCTGCTGCTTCTGGAAGTACGGCGCTGATGCCGGCAGGTAGAGCATCACAATGGCTGCGATCCCGAGCAGTACCGCGATGGAGCCGACGCTGAGCGGAAGCAGGCTGAAGATCGAGAGTGCGGCAAATACGGTGCCCAGGATGCGCGCCCAGTTCTTGCCCTTGCGCACGTTGAAGGCAACCAGTGCGTAGAGCCCGGCACCGATCAGGCCCATCACAACCATGGTTCCGATGACCACGCCCTTGATTGATTCAAAATCGATGTCTGCGCCGCCTGCCCGCATCTGCTCCTCGAAGGTGCTCCGCATGGCGGGATCATCCAGCGCGGGAATGGCGACCAGCAGGGAGATGAGCCAGAGGGCGCCCGCAGCAATGATCATCCAGAACGCGTTGTTGACCATCTTCGGAACCCCGGCGGCTCCGGGACCCTGCGGCTGTTCGGACGGGTACTGGGCATAGGGGGACTGGCCGTACTGCTGCGGCGCCTGGCCGAACGGCTGCTGTCCGTACTGGGGCTGTCCGTACTGCGGAGCGGCCGGTGGCTGCTGTCCGTACTGGGGTGCGTTCTGGCCGTACTGGGGAGCGCCCGGCGGCGTGTTTTGGCCGTACTGCGGAGCGGCCGGTGGCTGCTGTCCGTACTGGGGTGCGGCAGGTGACTGCGGCGCGTTCTGCCCGTACTGGGGAGCGTCGGGGCCAGGCTTGCCGTTCTCGGGTTCGTTCGGGGTGGCTGGAGGCGTGCTCATAGTTGGTCCTTCGCGGGTCGACTACTGACAAAACGGGTACCGGGATCAGTGACGGTTCCCCTGCCCCCAGCATGGTTTGGTTCCACCGTACCCCGCTGCGGTGGCCCGATGGATCATTCCGCAGAGGTATTCTGGCCGGCCCGGTTCAGCAGCCGGATTAAGCACAGCACCCCGCTCCGTCTCGGGGACGGAGCGGGGTGCTGTTGGTGCAGAACTACGAAGCGAAGAACTAGGCTGCCGGAGCGATGAACGCGAGCTCAAGGTTGATGGCAACCTTGTCGCTGACCAGCACTCCGCCGGCTTCGAGGACGGCGTTCCAGGTCAGGCCGAAGTCCTTGCGGCTGATGGTGGTTTCGGCGGTGAGGCCGGCGCGGGTGTTGCCGAACGGATCCACAGCCACGCCGTGGAGCTCGGTTTCGAGCGCCACCGGGCGGGTGACGCCCTTGATGGTGAGATCGCCCTGGAGCTCGTATGCGTCGCCCTTGGGAACGATCGCGTTGGAGACGAAGGAGATTTCCGGGAACTTCTCGACGTCGAAGAAATCTTCGCCGCGGACGTGGCCGTCGCGGTTGACGTCGCCCGAGTCAAAGCTGGCGGTCTGGATGGTGGCGTTGACCTTGGAGTCGGCAACGTCCTGGGCGAGGTCCAGCGTGGCTGCGGCGTCGGTGAACTGGCCGCGGACCTTGCTGATGCCTGCGTGGCGCACCGTGAAGCCGATTTCGCTGTGCGAGTTGTCGAGGGTCCAGGTGCCGGTGGTGATGTTGGCGGGCAGTGCCATGGTGTTGCTCCTTGTGATCTGTGGTGGAAGTTCTCTTGCGGAAGGACATCTGATCGCCAGCCAAAACTTCTTTGCTTGAAGTCTCAACTAACTGCTTCACCCAGTATAAACATGCATATGCATCTTTTATTCCAACTCCGGGGAACATTTCTCCAAACTTCTCAGTTCTACTTCCTGTAGAAGATTTCAGATCACCCGACATCTTTGAGAAACTGGTAAACATGCCCCAAGCCACTGTTCATCTCCTTCGCCATGGCGAGGTCCACAATCCGGACGGAATCCTCTACGGACGGCTGCCGGAATTCCACCTCTCCGAACTCGGGCAGCAGATGGCCAAGACGCTCGCCGTGCACTTCAGCGACCGCGTGGCCGACGGGGCGAACATTGTGCATCTCGTGGCCTCGCCGCTGACCCGCGCCCAGGAGACGGCCCTCCCCATCTCCGAAGCGCTGAACCTTGAAATCCACACCGAGGCGCGCATCATCGAGGCCGGCAACCACTTCGAAGGGCTCCGGGTCAACAAGGCCGAGCTCCTCAAGCCCAAGCACTGGCCGCACCTGCGCAACCCGTTCATCCCGTCCTGGGGTGAGCCGTACAAAGCCCAGGCCGCACGCGTCATCGCCGCAGTCCAGGACGCGCGCCTCCGTGCCATCGAGCTGGGCGGAGACCACGCGGAAGCCATCCTGGTCAGCCACCAGCTCCCCATCTGGTCCACCCGGCTGAGCGCCGAGGGCAAGCCCCTCTGGCACGATCCGCGCAAGCGCGAATGCACCCTCACGTCCATCACGTCGCTGGTTTTCGACGACGATGGCACCCTCCTGCGCGTGGAATACAGCGAGCCCGCTGCCGCACTCCTGCCCGGCGCCTCGAACACCCCGGGAGCCTGAGCGTGGCCGGATTCAAGTTCACCAAGGCGGCCGGCGCCCGCGACGTGACCACCGCAGCCTCCCGCCGCAGTGTGCTGGCCGCCGGCGGCCTGGGGCTGGCCGCGCTCACGCTGGGGCTTTCCGCGTGTGCCCAGGAAGACGCCCTGGCCAAGCAGGCCAAGGCCGGAGACAACAAGAACTACGTTGCCGGTGACGGGTCCGTGACCGAGTTCGCTGCTGCCGACCGCAAATCCGCCGTCAGTATCAAGGGAACCCTCTTTGACGGCACCACCGTGGAGCCGGCGGACTTCGTCGGAAAAGTCACCGTGCTCAACTTCTGGTTCGCTGCCTGTGCGCCGTGCCGCGTCGAAGCGCCGTCGCTCGAGGCCCTTCACCAGGAGTTCAAGCCGCAGGGAGTGCAGTTCTACGGCGTCAACCTCCGCGATGAAAAGGCCGCAGCCGAGGCGTTCGACAAGACGTTCAACCTGACCTACCCGAGCTTCCACGACAAGGACGGCGGCGTGCTCCTGGCCGTGTCCGGGCTGGTTCCTCCGGGTGCCGTGCCCACCACGCTGGTGCTCGACAAGCAGGGCCGGGTGGCCTCCCGTGTCCTCGGGGAAATCCAAAAGGGCACGCTCAAGGCCCTCATCGCCGCCGCCGTGGCAGAGTAACGGCGGCGCCCCCACGTGAACAGCCCCTTCGCCGAAGCCATCCTGAACGGTTCCCTGCTGCTTGCCATCCCGGTGGCTCTGCTCGCCGGATTCGTGTCCTTCCTCTCACCGTGCGTCCTGCCCCTGGTGCCGGGATACCTGGGCTATGTGACCGGGCTGACCGGCGTGGACCTGGAGAAGCAGAAGCGCGGCCGCATGCTGGCCGGAATCGGCCTGTTCGTGCTCGGCTTCTCGGTGATTTTCGTCCTGCTCGGCGGGGCGTTCGGCCAGCTGGGTTCGATGATCAGCGGCGGCCAGAATGCCTGGATCACCCAGGTGCTGGGTGTTCTGGTGATCATCATGGGCGTCGTGTTCATGGGCGGTTTCAGCTGGCTGCAGCGGGATGCCAAAATCCATGCCAAGCCGCCGGCCGGACTGTGGGGCGCGCCGTTGCTGGGGATCACCTTCGGCCTCGGATGGGCTCCGTGCATCGGGCCCACCTACTCCGCCGTCCAGCTGCTGAGCATGTCCGGCGGGTCCTCGGCCGCCAAGGGCGCGTTCCTGGCCTTCGTCTATAGCCTCGGGCTGGGCATCCCGTTCCTGCTGATTGCCCTGGCCGTGCGCCGGGGCGTCGGCGTGATGTCCTTCTTCCGCAAGCACCGGCTCGCCATCCAGCGGATCGGCGGGGGAATCCTGGTGGTCCTCGGCCTGCTGATGGCCAGCGGTGTGTGGGGGGCCTGGGTGTCCGGGCTGCAGTACTGGTTCCAAACCGATGTGAAATTGCCGATCTGATGAGCGAGCGAGTGAACGAAAAGAAGAAGCCTGCACCCGCAGACAATGCTGCAGCGAACCCCGTGGCCAAGGCCAAAGCGGAAGCCGCCATGCCGGCCCTGGGGTTCACCGGCATGCTGCGCTGGGCCTGGACCCAGCTGACCAGCATGCGCACCGCGTTGTTCCTGCTCCTGCTGCTGGCCGTTGCGGCCGTGCCCGGATCGCTGTTCCCGCAGCGCCCCGCGAACCCCTCAATCGTCACCCAGTACATTGCGGACCACCCGGACTACGGAAAGATCCTGGACTCGCTCCAGCTCTACGACGTGTACTCCTCCGCGTGGTTCTCCGCCATCTACATCCTGCTGTTCATCTCCCTGATCGGCTGCGTGGTTCCCCGCGCGATCGCCCACTACAAGGCGATGCGCTCCCAGCCCCCGCGCACCCCGGCCAGGCTCTCCCGCCTGCCCGAGTACGGCACGCTGGTGATCCCCGCGGACGCCGGGATCCCGGCGTCGGACGCCATTGCGGACGCTGCCGCGAAGCTGAAGAAACGCGGTTACCGCGTTGATGTCAGGGACGACGACGGCGCGCGGCCCTCTTTGGGGGCCGAGCGCGGCTTCCTGAAGGAAGTGGGAAACCTGGTGTTCCACACGTCGCTGATCGGCGTGCTGGTCTCCGTGGCGGCCGGCGGCCTGTTCGGGTACAGCGGGCAGCGGATCCTGGTGGAGGGCGACACGTTCGTAAACACCCTGGTGGGCTACGACCAGTTCACCCCGGGCACCAACTTCCAGAGCAGCCAGCTCCAGCCCTACTCCATCCAGCTGGATAAGTTCCAGATCACCTTCGACCGTGAATCGAAGGGCAAGTTCGGCCAGCCCATCGACTTCAAGGCGGACGTGACCACCCGGGAAACCCCGGACGCACCGGCCGAGAAGCAGGTGCTGAAGGTCAACGACCCCGTCAGCCTGGGCGGCACCAGCATCTACCTCACCGGCAACGGCTACGCCCCCGTGGTGACCATCCGCGACGGCGCCGGCAACGTCGCCATGCAGGGGCCGGTGGTGGCCAAGCTGCAGGGGGACAACTACTACTCCTCCGTGGTCATCAAGGTCCCGGACGCCAAGCCGGACCAGCTCGGGTTCGCCGGGTTCTTCCTGCCCACCGCGTTCGTCACCGAGGAAGGCGTGTCCTTCAGCGGGGACCCGGAGCTGATCAACCCGCAGCTCACGCTGAACTCGTACTTCGGCGACCTCGGACTAAACGCGGGCTCCCCGCAGAACGTCTTCGAGCTCGACGTGAAGAAGCTGACGCCGCTCAACGCCCGGAACCTCGACGCCGGCGGCATCACCCTGGCGCCCGGGACCACGTATACGCTCCCGGACGGCAAGGGAACCATCAGCTTCGACGGCGTGAAGCGCTACATCGGCGTGGACATCCACCACAACCCGGGCCAGCTCTACGCCCTGATCTTCGCCCTTCTGGCGGTGGCCGGACTGGTGACCTCCCTGTACGTGAACCGCCGGCGCGTCTGGGTCCGCACGGGTACGCACCCCGACGGCCGCACCATGGTGGAGTACGGTCTCCTGGCCCGCGGCGAAGACCACCGCCTGGCGGCGGAGGCGGAGATTATCCGCGGACTGCTGACGGAGGAATGGGGCCTGGACTCCCGGACGGCTTCACAGACAGCTCCCAGCGGGCCGGAGGATAATGGCCCCGCGGAGAGTGTCCCCAGCGGTGCCTCCGGGGATGCCGCCACGGAATCCCGCCCGGAAGACTTTATCCAGTCAACAGCCGGCTCATCCGAGTCGAAGAAGGACCAGTAATGCTCGCCATCAACGAAACCATGGGCCAGTACAGCGAGCTCTTTATGCTGCTGGCCGCCGGAACGTACACGGTTGCCTTTATCGCCTTCGCCTGGGACCTGGCCAAGAGCAGCAAGGCCCTCCTCGCCGTGGACCTCAAAGCTGCGGCCGCAGCCGAGGCGTCCGCGGCAGCGACGTCCAAAGTTCCGGTGGGTGCCGGCGTCGGCGCCGGTGCCGCCGTTGACCGCGCCGATTCGGACGTCAGCGGGCCGGCAGGCCGCGCCGAGCGGCCGTCGTCGGCCACCGGACGCGCCTCCAATGGTGCCGTGGCAGGCGCCGGGCAGACGGCCGACGCCGGCATGCGCTACGCCGCCGAACGCCGCGTTCCCGCCCGCGTTGCTGTTGCCCTGACCGTGCTGGGCGCCGTGATCCACGGAGCCGGCGTGGTCACCCGCGCCTTCGGTGCGGGCCGGGTGCCGTGGGGCAACATGTACGAGTTCCTCACCACCGGCGCCTTCGTGGCCGTCGCTGTCTTCCTGCTGGTCCTGATCCGGCGCGACCTGCGGTTCCTGGGCACCTTCGTGGTCGGCCTGGCGATCATCATGCTCGTGGCCGCCTCCGTGGCCTACTGGACCCCCGTGGGGCACCTGGTGCCGGCGCTGCAGAGCTACTGGCTGGTCATCCACGTGTCCATCGCGGTGCTGTCCTCGGCACTGTTCACGCTGACGTTCGCCATGTCCGCGCTGCAGCTGGTGCAGGCGCACCGGCAAAAGACCATCGCGTCCGGCGGCGCGGACAAACTGGGCTTCATGCGCCTGGTGCCTTCGGCGCTGAGCCTGGAAAACCTGTCCTACCGCATCAACGCCATCGCCTTCGTCGGCTGGACCTTCACCCTCATGTTCGGCGCCATCTGGGCCGAGAAAGCCTGGGGCCGCTTCTGGGGCTGGGACACCAAGGAAGTCTGGACGTTCGTGATCTGGGTGGTTTACGCCGGCTACCTGCACGCCCGCGCCACGCGCGGCTGGACCGGCACCCGGGCCGCGTGGCTGTCGATTGTGGGCTACCTCTGCGTGGTCTTCAACTTCACCATCGTGAACCAGTTCTTCAACGGCCTGCACTCCTACTCGGGCCTGTAGCCAGGCCGCCGGCCCGGACGACCGGCCCGGACTCGACTACTGCGCCGGACTATCCGCGCCGGAGTATCTGTGCCGGACTATCCGCGCCGGACTATCCGCGCCGGGATGCCAGGACGGCCATGAGGGCAGCGGCCGCTGCGACGCCGGCCATGACGTAGGCCATGCCCGTGTAGGAGCCTAGCCAAACCGCCGCCGCCGGGCCGGCAGCGGGGGCGACGGCGGTGACTGCTGTGAGCGGTGCGGCGAAGGTCCCCTGCAAGGTGCCGAGGTTCCGCGCTCCCCACCGGTCGGCGACGACAGTGGCCTGCAGCAGGGTGTGGCAGCCGCGGACAGCGCCGGCCAGGCTGCCCGCTGCGATCAGGGCAGGCAGGGGTCCCGGCAGGACGGCAAGCAGCAGGATCGCGCCGGCGGCAGTGCCGGTGATGGCAGGCAGCCGCGTCCGGACCGGAATGAAGCCGAAGAGCAGCCGGCCTCCGACCTGGCCTGCGCCCACGAGCCCGAGTCCTAGCGCGGCTACGGCGTAGCTGGCGCCTTTTTCCATCAGCAGGGGAATGATATTCAGGGTCACGGCGTAGAGGCCGAGGCACAGCAGCGCCATCAGGCCCTGCAGGCGGAGGAATTCAGGGCTGCGGCGGAGGGCGCGCACGCTGTTCCGGTCCAGGGCTCCCGTGCCCCGTCGAGGGTCAGCATTCCAGGTCTTGTTGAGATAGCGGGCGTGCAGCGGCACAGTGATCAGTCCCAGCAGCCCGGCCAGGACCAGGAAGGCCGCCCGCCAGCCGATGTTGCTGCACAGCGCGGCCGTGAGCGGAGCGAAGATGGTGGAGGCGAACCCGGCTGCGAGGGTCAGGATGGTCAGTGGCCGGACCCGCCCGGCGCCGTACCAGCGGGTGATCACGGTGAAGGCCGGCTGGTACAGGACCGCTGCCTGCGCCGTGCCGGCCAGCAGCCAGGCAGCGGCGAACAGCGGCAGGACGGGTGCCAGGGCCACCAGGGCCAGCGCGGCGACCCCGACTAGCGAGCCGCCGATCATCAGGGTGCGGGGGCCGGTGCTGTCCAGGGCGCGGCCGACGAGGATGCCGGCGCCGGCGGATACGAGGAGCCCGGCCGAAAACGCTCCGATGACCAGCGCCGGCTCCCAGCCGGTGTCCTCCGTGATCGGCAGGACGGCGGCTGGCAGGGCGTAGTAGAGGATGCCCCAGCCGGTGGTCTGGGTGATGCACAGGGCGGCAAGGCCGCCGCGGGGTGCACCCTCCGCCACCAGGGCCGGGGCGTCGGCCGGGGCGGGCATGCTAGTCCCCGGTCAGCTCCGCATACAGCTTCCGGACGCGGGCATTGATGTCCTCCCGGACCAGGCGCATGCGTTCCATGCCTTCGACGCCGCGCTCGGAAGGTTCGTCCGTTTCCCAGACCTCGAACCGGGTGCCTTCGCGGGGTTCGAGTTTTGCTTCCGTGCCAAGGACGATGACGGCGTCCACGGCAGCCAGGACTTCATCGGTGACCGGTTTGGGGTGTTCGCCGGTGATGTCGATCCCGAGTTCGGCCAGCGACTCCACGGACTGCGGGTTCAGTGACTTCCCCGGTTTGGTGCCGGCGGAGTAGACGGCGACGCTCCCGCCGGCCAGCTGTTTCATCAGTCCGGCGGCGAGCTGGGACTTGCCCCCGTTCTTGCTGCAGACGAAGAGGACCGCCGGGGTCTTTGGTGTGCTGCTGGGTTCCTGGGTCATAGGGGTGAGGTTTCCTTCGCGGGCGGTGATGCTTGCGGGGTCGGGGCGGGGCTTAGTTGATGCCGGAGCGGCCGTGGGACAGGCCGGTGGGGAAGCCCACCAGGACTGGTCCCGGAGCCGCGCAGCAGCCGGACTCCGCCGCGTCCGCGGCGGATGCTGCGGCGGGGACGTCGCAGCTGGTGCCGGCATCGGAGGAGCAGACGCCGGTCTCCGGGAGTTCGAGCTGGACGGTGTCGGAGGCTTCGCGGTCCCCGGCGAGGGCTGCCACCACTGAGCGGACCTGTTCGTAGCCGGTGGCCAGCAGGAAGGTGGGAGCCCGGCCGTAGGACTTCATGCCGACGATGTAGAAGTCCTTGTCCGGGTGCGCCAGGAGCCTGGCGCCGTGCGGGGGAACAGTACCGCAGGAGTGGAATTCGGGGTCGATCAGGGGGCCAAGCTGGCGCGGAGCCTCCACGGCGGGGTCCAGTTCGAGCCGGAGTTCGCGCAGGATATCCAGGTCCGGCCGGAACCCGGTGCAGGGCACCACGATGTCGGCGTCCAGCGTGCGCCCGTCAACGGCTGCCACGGTGACGTGCGAGTCCAGGGACTTGAAGGAGGAAATGCCGAAGCCGGTGTGCAGTTCGATGGTGCCGGCCTTGACCAGTCGGCGGAGCCTGCTCCCAAGCTGGCCTCGGGCGGGCAGCCCGTCGGCGTCGCCGCCACCGTAGACCTTCTCCGCGGAGGCGCCACGGACGGCCCACAGGATCCGGGTGTCGGGTTCATTCTTGGCCAGGTCCGCGAGGCTGATGAGCGTGTTGGCGGCGGAGTGCCCTGCTCCGACCACCAGGACTCGGCGCCCGGCGAAGGATGCGCGGTCCCGGCCGGTGACGTCGGGAAGCGGCGAGGAGATCCTGTCCGCGGCGGTCTCTTCGCCGATGGCGGGCAGGCCTGAGGTGCCGAGCGGATTGCGGATGGACCACGTGCCGGAGGCGTCAATGACGGCGGCCACGGTGTGGTCGCGGACTTCTCCGCCCGCACCTTCCACACGCACCACGAACGGTGTGGTGTCCCGGTTCCGGGTGTGTGTCTTGTCCATCCCGGACCGGGTTACCGCAACCACCCGGGCACCGTTCTCCAGCCGGGAAGCGATGGCCGGGAGCGCGGCGAGCGGTGCGAGGTAATCATCGATCAGCTCGCCGCCGTAGGGGAGGGCCGTGGGCCGGGGCGATTCCCAGCCGGAGGCTTCGAGCAGGCGGACGGCGGCGGCGTCGAGGTTGAACCGCCATGGGGAGAACAGCCGGATGTGGCGCCATTGCTCAATGGCGGCTCCCGCCGTCGGGCCAGCCTCGAAGATCAGCGGCTCCAGGCCGCGTTCCAGGAGATGGGCGGCAGCGGCCAGGCCCACGGGGCCGGCGCCGATCACGGCAACGGGAAGGTTCGTCGTCGAATCCAAGGTGTCCTCTTTCATCAGTTCGTGTGGCGGTTCGCGGCCCAACTAGGTAGCAGTAGATGTCGTTTTGAGGGCTCATAACGACATCTGCTGCTACCTAGTTGGGAAAGCAGGGTGGAAGGTGGCGGGCGGGGAGGGCGGCTAGCAGCAGTCCTGATCCGTGCAGGATTCGTCCTCGCAGCAGCCGTTGTCGGTGCAGCATCCGGTGTCCATTCAGCTCACCTCCTTCCCGTTGAGAAGCTCTGTTCAGTGAATCCCTAGGCGTGGGTGGGTTCCTCGACCAGGGCCGTTGCAATGCTGTCCGCATCATCCAGGGCGGCCAGGTACCGTTCCGCATCCAGGGCGGCGGCGCAGCCGGTCCCGGCGGCGGTGATGGCCTGGCGGTAGCGGTGGTCCACGGCGTCGCCGCAGGCGAAGACACCCGTCAGGTTGGTGACCGTGGTGGGGGAGTCCACCTTGATGTAACCCTCGGCGTCGAGCTCAACCTGGCCCTCGACGAGTTCCGTCCGCGGCACGTGTCCGATCGCCACGAAGATGCCCGTGGCGGCCTGCTCGCGGGTTTCCCCGGTCCGGGTGTCCGTGAGGGTGACACCGGTGACTTTGGGGTCGCCGTGGATGGCGGTCACGGCGGAGTGCCAGGCGAAGCTGATCTTGGGGTTGTCCTTGGCGCGCTGGGCCATGATGCGGGAGGCGCGGAGTTCACCCTTGCGGACCACCACGGTAACGGTCCGGGCGAAGCGGGTCAGGAACGTGGCTTCCTCCATGGCTGAGTCCCCGCCGCCGACGACGACGATGTCCTGGTCGCGGAAGAAGAAGCCGTCGCAGGTGGCGCACCAGGAGACGCCGTGGCCGCTGAGTTTCTTCTCCTCGGGAAGGCCGAGTTCCTTGTAGGCGGAGCCGGTGGCGAGGATGACGGCGGGCGCCTCGTAGGTGTCTCCGGCGCCGGTGACCACACGCTTGAGGTGCCCGGCTAGCGTCACCTCAGTGACGTCGTCGAACATCACCTGGGCGCCGAACCGCTGCGCCTGCTCCTGCAGGCCGTCCATGAGCTCCGGGCCCTGGATGCCGGACGGGAAACCCGGGAAGTTCTCCACCTCGGTGGTGTTCATCAGGGCGCCGCCGGCCGTTACCGATCCGGCCAGGACCAGGGGCTTCAGGCCTGCGCGGGCGGCGTAGATCGCTGCGGTGTAGCCGGCGGGGCCGGACCCGATGATGATCAGCTGTTCGGTGCTCACTTCGGCGGTCATGTGGTCTCCTGGGTAGTGGTTCGAAGGCGCTGTGCCCCAGCGCCGCGTAAACAAGTGCAACAAGGACGGGGCCTTCAATCAAGGGCCCGACGGAGCCGCCGCGCTCTGATGCAACCGGTAAGAGATAAATTGATGAAGATCGATATAGAGAGTATCCCCACCTATATCGATGAATGTCAATCTATGTGCATAATGGGTCTATGAACTCCCTGCAGATCGTCGAAGCCCCCGTGGACGCCTCATGCTGCGTCCCGTCGGTAAAGCCGGCGCTGAGTGCTGACGAGGCCCAGCAGCGGGCCCTGGTCTTCAAGGCGCTAGCCGACCCGAACAGGTTGCGGCTGCTGTCCATCGTCAAGGCCGGCGACTCGGGTGAGTCCTGCGTCTGCGACCTCACGGAACCGCTGGACCTGGGCCAGCCCACCGTGTCCCACCACTTGAAAGTGCTGGTGGAGGCCGGGCTGCTGCACCGCGAAAAGCGCGGCACCTGGGCTTATTACTCCCTGGTTCCGGGCGCACTGGAACAGACGGCCGGACTCCTCGAGAGCCTGTGAACCCGCAGCCTGCTCCAGGCCTCACGATCCGTGCCATGACGGACGCTGACTGGCCGGAGGTCCGGCGGATCTACCGCGAGGGCATTGAGACCGGTCACGCCACCTTTGAATCGGAGCCGCCGGACTGGAAACGGTTCAATACCTCACGGCTGCTTCCGCACCGGCTGGTGTGCGAGACGCCGCAGGGCCGAATCCTTGGCTGGGCGGCAGTCTCCGCGGTGTCATCGCGCCCGGCTTACGCCGGGGTGGTGGAGCACTCCGTCTATGTGGCTGCGGACGCCCGCGGACGCGGCGTGGGAGCGCTGCTGCTCCAGGCGCTGGCGGACTCCACCGAGGGCGGCGGGATCTGGACGATCCAGGCCAGTGTCTTTCCCGAGAACGACGCCAGCCTGAGGCTCCATCTCGCCAACGGTTACACGGTTGTGGGACGACGGCGGCGCATCGCCCTTATGACCCATGGCCCCTGTGCCGGGCAATGGCGCGACACCGTGCTGATCGAGCGGCGCTCGGCCGTCGTCTAGCCGTACTCGGTCGTCTAGCCGTACTCCGTCGTCCAGCCCTACATGACCTCGAAAGGCGCTACTTGACCTCGTCGGTGCCGTGCGCGTCGGTCTCGGGGTGGTGTGATTCCTCGGTGTGCTTGTCGCCCCGATGGGTGCCGTTCGGCTTCCCCTTGCCCTCGGCGCCGCCGGCAGGGCTGCCATTGACCTTGCGTTCCTTGGCCTGGAGTTCATCCTTGAGCTTTTTCAGGCGGTCCGCTTCGGCCTGGTTCCGACGGCGGATTTCCAGGTTGCGCAGGAAGTCGGGGTCGTCATCCGGCGCTGTGGTGCGGGCGTAGGACTGCGGGGCGGGGCGGCTTCCACGCGGCCGGCCGATGATGAACCAAAGTGCCGCTCCCACCACGGGGAGGACAACCATCACCACGATCCAGGCCGTCTTGGAAATACCCCTGGTGAGGTGCTTGTCAGTCCGGATCACGTCCACGAGGCCATAGACGAATATGGCAAGAACGGCAACGGCGACCAATACACGGGGCATACCACCAGTCTAGCGTCCGGGCGCCGGGCGGCGGACGGCTAAACTTGGACTGTGGCCTTTATGAAATACTCCCTGATCCGTCTGGCACTGTTTGTGCCGCTGTTCGTGCTGTTCAGCTTCCTTCAAATCGGAATCCTGCTCGCCGCGGTGTGCGCCGGCCTCATCGCTTTCGCGATCAGCTACCTGTTCTTCCAGAAGCAGCGCGACGCCGCCACGGCCACCCTGCATGAGCGGTTCTCCGGCCGGGCCAAGCCCATCCGGACCGCCGGCGAGGTGGAAGACGCCGACGCCGAGGACACCCTGGTGGATGCCAACCCGGACATCACCGTCCGCTCAGAAATTCCCCGCACCGAAGTTCCCCGCACCGAAGTTCCCCGCAAGGACGCTTAGGTCCGCTTAGGTCCGCTTAGCGGCACCGATGCTTAGAAGCACCGACGCCCGGCGGCACCGGCGCTTAGAGCCCGTGGCTTAGCACGAGGCCCAGCGAGAACAGCACGCTGTAACCCAGGTTGATCATGCCCGTCTGCTTCAGGACCGGGATCAGGCTCTTGCGCTTCCGGCCGTTGATCATCAGCCAAGAGGGCATCAGGCTGGCCGGGATCAGCAGCAGCACGATGAGCATCCACGGGCGCGACGGTGCCAGGACGATCACCAGCAGGATGGCCACGGCGAGCATCAGCACGTAGCTTTCGCGGGCGTGCTTGTCACCCAGCCGCACGGCCAGTGTCTTCTTGCCCGCCTGCATGTCCGTGGGGATGTCCCGGACATTGTTCGCCATCAGGAGCGCGCACGCGATCAGCCCGGTGCCTATTGCGCCGATGATGGCAGGCAGGCTGACCTGCCCCGCCTGCGTGTACGTGGTGCCAAGGGTGGCCACCAGGCCGAAGAACACAAACACGAACACGTCGCCCAGGCCCATGTAGCCGTACGGGTTCTTGCCGCCGGTGTACCCCCAGGCCGCCAGGACGCAGCCGAGACCCACCAGGATCAGCCACCACGCCTGCGTGATGAGCACCAGCACCAGGCCGAACAGCATCGCCAGCCCGAACGCGGCGAACGCGGCGCGCTTCACCATCTCCGGCTTCGCAGCGCCGGAGCCCACCAGGCGGAGCGGGCCCACGCGGTCCTCGTCCGTGCCCCGGATGCCGTCCGAGTAGTCGTTGGCGTAGTTCACGCCCACCTGCAGCAGCAGGGCCACCAGCGCGGCCAGGATGGCGTTGACGGGCTTGAACGCGTCCATCTCGAAGGCCGCGGCAGTGCCGATCAGGACCGGTGCGATGGCAGCCGGCAGGGTGCGCGGTCGGGCGCCTTGGATCCATTGTGCGGCTGTAGCCACGGTCAGTACTCCGATTGGTTCGTTGTTCGGTTCAGCTTGGGAAGAGCTTTTCTATTTTCCCTGATGCAGGGCGTCCAGCAGAACGGTCATGCCGAGGCGGTCCGGTTTGCCGTTGGGCAGCATCATGAGTTCCCCGGCAGCCAGGACGGTTTTGGGCGCCAGGGCGCCCAGTGCATCGTGCCTCCGCGCGGTGAAGCCTTCGATGCCGGCGGGCGTGGCGTCGTCCACGGCGACGTAGGCCGCCACCGCCTGGCCCCATTCCTCCGACGGGACGCCGGCCACGAAGGCCGCCAGCACGCCGTCGAGCTTTTCCAGCTCTGCCTGCACGTGCGTGGCGGACACCTTGACGCCTCCGGTGATGATGACGTCGTCGGCGCGGCCCAGCACCGTGAGCTTGCCGGTGGCGTCGATGGAGCCGAGGTCGCTGGTGCGGTACCAGGGGACGCCGTCCTCCTCGAAGAAGGCGTCGGCGGTGAGGGCGGGGTCGCCGAGGTAGCCGGCGGCGAGGGTGGCGCCGCCCAGCAGGATCCGGCCGTCCCCGTCCACGCGGGCGAGTACGTCCTCGAGCGGGAAGCCGTCGTAGACGCAGCCGCCGCAGGTTTCCGCGGAGCCGTAGGTGGTGATCACCCGCGCGCCGGCGTCCCGGGCCGCGGCGAGCAGTTCGGGCGACGCGGGGCCGCCGCCGAGCAGGATTCCGTTGAAGCGGCGGAGGGCGGCCAGCGTTTCAGCGGACGGGGCGTCCAGCAGCCGCTGCAGCTGCGTGGGCACCAGGGAGGTGAAGCGGATCTTGTCCGTGAGCTCCTGGGCGGCCGCGGTGAAGGCCTCCGGCGTGAAGCCGCCGGAGAGGTCCATGGCCCACGGCCGGGTGCCGGCGAAGAGGGAGCGCACCAGGACCTGTACCCCGGCCACGTACTGCACGGGGAGGGCCAGCAGCCACTGGCCCTCGCCCTTAAGCGCGAAGGCGGTGGCCACGGAGGACGCCGCCAGGGCCTCCACCGTGAGGACCGTTGCCTTGGGCGTACCGGTGGAACCCGAGGTCCGCACCACCACGGCGGCGTCCTCGAAGCCCGGCGTTTCCACGGCGGAGACCACCAGGTGGCCGTCGGCGTCGGCGGAAAGCTCGACGGCGGGGCCCTCGCCGTGGAGGGCGTCCGCCAGCGCCTTGAGTGCAGGCTCGATGTTCGGAAGCTGGGAAGTCACAGGGTCTGCCTTCGTCAGTGGGGCGGGCTTTAGAAGTAGTACGGGAACTGGGACCAGTCGGGGTCCCGCTTCTCGAGGAAGGCTTCCTTGCCTTCCAATGCCTCGTCCGTCATGTAGGCCAGCCGGGTGGCTTCGCCGGCGAAGACCTGCTGCCCGGCCAGGCCGTCGTCGGCCAGGTTGAAGGCGAACTTGAGCATGCGGATGGCCTGCGGCGACTGCCGCGCGATGTCCGCCGCGTATTCCAGGGCGACTTCCTCGAGGCGTTCGTGGTCCACGGCCTCGTTGACCGCGCCCATCCGGACCATGTCCTCGGCAGAGTATTCGCGGGCCAGGAAGAAGATCTCGCGGGCGGCCTTCTGGCCGATCTGGCGGGCCAGCAGCGCGGAGCCGTAGCCGGCGTCGAAACTTCCCACGGTGGCGTCCGTCTGCTTGAACTTGCCGTACTGGCGGGAGGCGATGGTGAGGTCCGAGACGACGTGCAGCGAGTGCCCGCCGCCGGCGGCCCAGCCGTTGACGACGGCGATGACCACCTTGGGCATGGTGCGCATGAGCCGCTGGACTTCCAGGATGTGCAGCCTGCCGGCGCGGGCGGGATCGATGGTCTCCTTGGTTTCGCCGTCTGCTGCGTTCTGTACTACGTACCGATACCCGTCCCTGCCCCGGATGCGCTGGTCTCCGCCGGAGCAGAAGGAGTGCCCGCCGTCCTTGGGCGAGGGCCCGTTGCCGGTCAGCAGCACGGTGGCCACGTTGGGGGTCATGCGGGCGTGGTCCATGGCCCGGTAGAGCTCGTCCACGGTGCCCGGGCGGAAGGCGTTGCGGACCTCCGGGCGGTTGAAGGCGATGCGGACCGTGGGCAGGTCCCGCAGCACCGCGCCGTCCGAATCCCGCTCCACCTGCCGGTGGTAGGTCATGTCCTGGAAGTCGTCGAAGCCGGCCACGGTGCGCCACCGGGAGGGGTCAAAGACGTCGGATACCTTGGCTGGAAATACGTTGCTCACAGACCGAGTCTAGTAATCGCCTCAGCTGATGCAGAACTCGTTGCCTTCGGGGTCCGCCATGGTGTGCCATTCGTGCGGCCCCTGGCTGGCCGTCCAGAGGAACGTTGCGCCGCGTGCCTCCAGCTCTTTGCGCACCTCATCCTTGTCCCTGCCGTCCAGGCGGACATCCCAGTGCACCCGGTTCTTGACGGTCTTTCCCTCGGGCGCGGTCTGGAACAGCAGCCGGCGTTCCGGAGCCTTGGCATCGATCTCTTCCGCCGGCCGGATGGCGGCCCCGGCCTCCCAGACCAGTTTGCCCTTGTGGGTTTTGGTCTCGGCTTCGGTGGCGTACCCCTGCTCGATCATGGACCGGATGAAGCCCTCGTCCTGCGGCTCCACGGCCCAGTCCAGTGTGTCCGCCCACCAGTCGGCAAGCTCGTGCGGGTTTTTGCAGTCGATGACGATCTGAATGTTGAGTCCCATTACCCAAAAGTACGACGGCGGCGGGCGCGGCGGTAGGGGGCGGACGGGTCCTAGGGCTGGACCTGCTGCAGCTGCTCCATCAGTTCGGGCGGGATGGCGTAGATGAACACCACTGCCAGCAGGTTCTTGGCGGCGTGCACGAAGTAGCTGAACATCAGGTTTTTCCCGGTCCACACGTACACGAACACCAGCGTGGCGCCCATGGCGAGGTACGGCATCAGCACGGGCAGGGTCAGCGTTTCCTGGCCCACGATGTGCAGGGCGGCGAAGAGGAAGGTGGACAGGACGCAGCACACCCAGATGTTGACGCGCCGGCTCAGCTTGCCGATCAGCAGGTGGCGGAAGATGTACTCCTCCACGAACGGGCCCACAATCACCAGCAGGGGCACGATCAGCCACGGCGATACCTGCTGCACGAGTGCCTGCACGTTGGCCTGGTTGGCGGAGCCCTGCACGGGTCCGGTCAGGGCCACCAGGATGGCGGTCAGGATCAGCATGGCCACCACTGCCACCGGGATCATGATGAGCGTGAACCACGGACGAGTGGCCAGCACGCGGAGGTCGCGGGAGGCGACGCGGCGGGCGGCGGCTACGGCCAGGATTCCCACGCCGCCGTAGAACAGTAGGTTCACCGAGTACACGGCCACGGTGGGGTCCGGGGACAGTTGCAGCAGCAACGGCTGCAGCAGCGGTCCGGCAACCGCAAAGAGCGCGGCGATGGCCACGTAGAGCCCCACGGTGGTGTAGTCGAGCGCGGAAAAACGGTAGAGCTCCGGCCGTGGCGCCGGGGAATTGCGGACAGCTGTTCCCATGTGTCCAGCCTAGCTGGCCAATGACTGCCGGCGTTGCAGCGGAGTTAGGGCGCCCGGTAGAATATTCGGTATGCCTAAATTTCTGTTTCGGTGCGCCAAAGTAGTCCGCCGAACCGGTTTCCTCCGCTCTGCCGGAGCCGCCGTCGTCGCCGCTTTCCTCTTCCTGTCCCTGGCCGCCTGCGGGGGTGCCGCTCCCGGCCAGGGCCCCGGCGATGAGAAGCCCGTGGTGCTGACCACCTTCACCGTGCTGGCCGACGTCGCCCAGAACGTGGCAGGGGACAAGCTGCAGGTCGAATCCATCACCAAGGCCGGCGCCGAAATCCACGGCTACGAGCCCACGCCCGGCGACATCCGCAAGGCCTCGAAGGCGGACCTGATCCTGGACAACGGCCTGAATCTGGAAGCGTGGTTTGCCCAGTTCGTCGAGGGCCTGGACGTCCCGCATGCCGTGGTGAGCGAGGGCGTGAAGGTGATGTCCATCAGCGAGGACTCTTACCAGGGCAAGCCGAACCCGCACGCCTGGATGTCGCCCGTGAACGTGCAGATCTACGTGGACAACATGGTGAAGGCGTTCTCTAAGCTCGATCCGGACAATGCCGCCACGTTCGAGGCGAACGGTGCGGCCTACAAGGCCAAACTGCAGGCCGTGAAAGACGAGATGGTGCAGAAGCTCGCCACCGTCCCCGCGGCACAGCGTGCCCTGGTGACCTGCGAAGGCGCCTTCTCCTACCTGACCCGCGACGCCGGCCTCAAGGAGGTCTACATCTGGGCAGTCAACGCCGAACAGCAGGCCACGCCGCAGCAGATCGCCCGGGCCATCGAATTCGTCAAGGCCAACAAAGTCCCGGCCGTCTTCTGCGAATCCACGGTGTCCGACGCCCCCATGCGCCAGGTGGTGGGAGCCACGGGTGCAAAATTCGGCGGTGTGCTCTACGTTGACTCGCTGTCCGAGGCGGACGGCCCCGTGCCCACGTACCTGGACCTCATCCGGCACGACTCCAAACTCATCACCGAAGCACTGGTTAGTGCCCCGGCGGGTGCAGGATCATGAGCACTCCGGCCATCCTCGTTGAAAACGTCACCGTCCACTACGGCGAAGTCCTGGCGCTGGACGCGGCATCGCTCAGCCTGGACACCGCCCGGATCTGCGGCCTGATCGGCATGAACGGCTCCGGCAAGTCCACGCTGTTCAAGGTGATCATGGGAATGATCAAGCCCGACGCCGGCCGCGTGCTGATCCATGGCCAGTCACCGGCCAAGGCGCGCAAGGAGGGGGGAATCGGCTATGTCCCGCAGAGCGAGGACGTGGACTGGCAGTTCCCGCTGTCCGTCCGCGACGTGGTGATGATGGGCCGCTACGGGCACCAGGGCTTCACCCGCCGCCCCTCCAAGGCTGACCGCGCCGCCGTCGACCTCGCCCTGGACCGGGTGGAACTGTCCGAGTTCGCGAACCGGCAGATCGGCCAGCTGTCCGGCGGCCAGAAGAAGCGCGCGTTCGTGGCCCGGGGCATCGCCCAAGGTGCCACGATGATGCTCCTGGACGAGCCGTTCGCCGGCGTGGACAAGCGCTCCGAAGCCACCATCACCCGCCTGCTGCGGGAACTCGCCTCGGACGGCTGCACCATCCTCATCTCCACGCACGACCTCCACGCCCTGCCGCAGCTGTGCGACGAAGCCGTGCTGCTGATGCGCAAGGTCCTGATGCACGGCCCGCCCGAGGTGGTCCTGCAGCCCGAACACCTGGCCATGGCCTTCGGCCTGGACGTCCTCAACCGGGACCTTCCGGAGCAGGAAACTGCCAACCAGCGCCGCCTTTCCAAGCAACAGGACTGGAGCTAAGCCATGGACCTCTTCGACATCGTGCTGGAGCCATTGAGCTACGACTTCATGGTGCGCGCCATCATCACCACGGCGCTCGCCGCCGTGGTCTGCGCCGTCCTGAGCTGCTGGCTGGTGCTGATCGGCTGGTCGCTCATGGGTGACGCCGTTTCCCACGCCGTGCTGCCCGGCGTCGTGCTTGCCTACATCGTCGGCGCGCCGTTCGCCCTGGGGGCGCTGGTGTTCGCACTGATCGCCGTCACCCTGATCGGGGTGGTCAGGAACACCAGCCGGGTCAAGGAGGACGCGGCGATCGGCATCGTGTTCACCTCGCTGTTCGCCCTGGGCCTGGTGCTCATCTCCGTCACGCCCAGCCAGACCGACCTCAACCACATCATCTTCGGCAACCTGCTGGGCGTCAGCATCCCGGACCTCATCCAGGTGCTGGTGCTGGGTGTGGTGGCGTTCGCCATCCTGATCCTCAAGCGCCGCGACCTCACGCTGTATGCCTTCGACCCCGTGCACGCCCACGCCATCGGGCTGTCGCCCAAGCGGCTGGGGGCACTGCTGCTGGGCCTGCTCGCGCTGACCTCCGTGGTGGCCCTGCAGACGGTCGGGGTGGTGCTGGTGGTGGCCATGCTGATCATCCCCGGGGCCACGGCGTACCTGCTGACGGACCGGTTCTCCCGCATGCTGGTGATCGCCCCGGTGGTCTCCGCAGTGTGCTCCATCGCCGGCATCTACCTGAGCTACTACCTGGACACCGCCTCCGGCGCCATGGTGGTGCTCACCCAGGGTGTGGTGTTCGCCGCCGTCTACCTGTTCAGCCCCCGCCAGGGGCTGATCGGCACCCGGCTGGCGAAGGCCCGCCGCAGGAAGGCAGTGGCGCTCGCCGTGTGAAGCGTACGACGGCGGCGCTTGACGCCGGGGGTCCGGCCGGGCAGGCTGGAGCGATGAAGTCCTAACCAGCAGCGCCCATTTCCCGGACCCCGTTAGGACTTCCCTTGACTGAACACCTTTCCCTGACCGGCGTCACCCATGGCTACGGTGACCGCCAGCTTTTTGCTGCCGTCGACCTCACGATTGGCGCCGGCGAGCACGTGGCCGTCGTCGGCGAAAACGGAGCCGGCAAATCAACCCTGCTGCGCATCCTGGCCGGGCTCGAGCCGCCGAACGAAGGCACGGCCGCCAGCCACGGACGCATCGGCTACCTCGCCCAGACCACCGGCCTGCCGGCGTCCTTCACGGTGGGCAACGCCATCGATGAGGCGCTGGCCTCACTCCGCGCCGTCGAGGCCGAGCTGGACAGCCTGGAATCCGGCCTGGCCGATGCGGACGAGGAGCAACTGGAGCGCTACGGCAACCTGCAGACCGAATACCAGCTCCGCGAAGGCTACGCGGCGGAATCGCGCGTGGAAGCGGCACTGGACCGGCTGGGCCTGGGCGGACTGGACCGGCAGCGGACGCTGGGTTCGCTCTCCGGCGGGGAGCAGCACCGGGTGGCGCTGGCCTGCGTGCTGGCTGACCCCGCGGACATCCTTCTGCTGGACGAGCCCACCAACCATTTGGACACGAGCGGCACTGCCTGGCTCGAGGCGCGGCTGGCCGCCCACCGGGGGACCGTCGTCGTGGTTTCCCATGACCGGGCGCTGCTGCGCAAGGTGGCCGTTTCCGTCATCGAAGTGGACGCCGAACGGTGCGCTGTCAACCGCTACGGGAACGGTTACGAAGGGTACCTGCGGGAGAAGGCGGCCGAGCGTGAACGCTGGGTGCAGCAGTACCGCGGCTGGCTCGATGCCATGGCCGCAGAACGCCTGCAGGCGGACACCGTGGCTGGGAAGATGGGCTACGCCCGCCGGCGCGACGGCGACAAGATGGGCTTCGACTTCAAGGCCGGCACCTGGCAGCAGGCAGCCAGCAGCAAGGTCCGCAACGCCCAGGAGCGGCTCCGCCGGCTCGAGGCCAACCCGGTGGACCGTCCGCCGGTTCCCCTGAAGCTGGCGGTGGACCTCCAGGGCGGGTCCGACGGCGCTGCCCTGGACGCCCCCGCCCTGGAGGCGCGCGGCGTGGAAGTTCACGGCCGGCTGGAACGGACCGATTTCCGGGTGGAGGCCGGCCAGAAGATCCTCATCACGGGTCCCAACGGCGCCGGCAAATCGACGCTGCTGTCCGTCCTTGCGGGAACCCTGGAACCCGATGCGGGCACCGTGGTGCGGCACGGCCGGATCGGCTACCTGCAGCAGGAACTGGAGCCGCCGCAACGCCCGGGGCAGCGGCTGCTCCCGGCCTTCGTCTCCGGCCTGGGCGGGAACATCGACGAACATGCGGAGGCTCTGCTGCGGCTGGGCCTCTTCCGGACCACCGAATTCCACGTGCCCGTGGGCAGCCTGTCCGCCGGGCAGCAGCGCAGGCTCGCCCTGGCACGGCTGCTGCTGGGCGGCTTCGGCACGATGCTCGTGGACGAACCCACCAACCACCTGGCGCCCGTCCTGGTGGAGCAGCTGGAAGCGGCCCTTTCGGAATTCGGCGGAACGCTGATCATGGTGAGCCACGACCGCGCGCTGGGGGAGTGGTTCAGCAAATGCGCCGCACGGGAAGGCACCGGCGGGAGCTGGCTCCGGTACGCCATGCGGGACGGCGCCCTCGTCTAGCTTCGCGTCTTGCTTCCGGCCTTGCCTCCAGTCGTTGGCGGGGCGCGGAAGCAGCCCGGAAAACGGTGAGGTTTGCGTTAAAGGATCGTTACGCCGCACGCGCCGGGCCGAAACAACTGCGGAGCAGGATGGAAGGGAGTCAGTGATTCCCACGCTCAAGTAGCACCCGCGCGCTCAGCCGCCGGGCCTACCCAGCCGGCCGAAAGGATCCCTCCCGTGATCACCAAGAACCTTTTCCTGCAGGGCGTTTTCCCCTTCGAAGGAGCGGGCCTCGACAAGCCCGCCCCCATCCACCGGGAGCTTGCCCACTTCGTTCCGGACGGAATCATCAACCAGACCCTCTACTTCCGGGGCGGGAACTCCAGTTCCGAGCTGATCACCGTGGTCCTGATGCGCGACGGCGTGCCCATGCGGTATTTCCCCATCGGCGCCAAGAGCGACGTCCACGTGCCGCTCCGCGTGGTGGAGGACATCGAGGGCGGCTCGGTGATTGAGGTGTTCCTGCTGGCGGCCGAGGGCGTGGCGGGCTTCGTGGTGATTGACCTGGGCATGGTGGAACACTGATGACCGCCGTCACAGACAAGACGCAGCCCACGTCCCAGCACAAAGGACAGCACAACGCCCAGCACAGGTTGCCCGGCCCTGTTCCCGCGTCGAAGGGCAAGCGGCCGCCCGGAACACGGGACGCCCGCCGTCGGCTGGTGGTGATCGGCAACGGCATGGCCGGTGCCCGGGCCGTGGAGGAAATCCTTGCCCGCGGCGGCGCCGAGCAGTTCACCATCACCATGTTCGGCGACGAGCCCTACGGCAACTACAACCGGATCATGCTCAGCCACGTCCTCTCCGGCGAGGAAAGCGACGCGGACATCTTCCTGAACTCCCTGCACTGGTACCAGGACAACAACATCACGCTGCACGCCGGGGTGCGGGTGGAACGGATCGACCGGTTCACCAAATACGTCTTCGCCAACAACGGCCACGTAGTCCCGTATGACGTGCTGATCATCGCTACCGGCAGCCAGTCATTCATGCCGCCCATGGACGGCCTGTACACCCCCAGCGGCTCCATCAAGCCCGGGGTCTTCACGTTCCGCACCATCGATGACACCCGCAACATGGTGAAGCACGCGCAGGACGAAGGCCATCCCTCGGACAGGCGACGCAGGGCCGTGGTGATCGGCGGCGGCCTGCTGGGGCTCGAAGCCGCGCGCGGGCTCCAAAGCCACGGCATCGACGTGGACGTGGTGCACTCCGGCGGGCACCTCATGAACGCCCAGATGGGGCCCGACGGCGGCGCGATCCTGCGCCGGAGCGTCGAAGCGCTCGGGATCCGGGTGCATACCGGCAGCCGCACCACCGCGGTCCTGGGCACGGACAAGGTCACCGGCGTCCGGCTGCGGGACCGGCCGGACATCGACTGCGACATGGTGGTGGTGGCCGCCGGAATCCGCCCGAACGTGGATGTCGCCGTCCTCAGCGGACTGCATGTGGAACGCGCCATCGTGGTGGACGACCAGCTGCGCGTGGTGGACGAGGACGACATCTATGCCGTGGGCGAATGCGTCCAGCACCGCGGCGAGGTCTACGGCCTGGTGGCCCCTCTCTGGGAGCAGGCCGTGGTGCTCGCCAACCACGTCACGGGCGCGGACTCTGCCGCGGCGTACCTTGGCTCCCGGATCGCCACGAAACTCAAGGTTGCCGGCGTCGAGGTCGCTTCCATGGGCCTGCAGGGCCCGGAACGGGAGACGGACGAACACATCGTGTTCTCCGAGCCCAGCCGCGGGGTGTTCAAGTCCATCGTCATCCGGGACAACAAGATGGTGGGCGCCACGCTCCTCGGTGACAGCCGCAAGGTGGCCTACCTGACCCAGGCCTTCGACAAGGGGCTGCCCCTGCCGGAGGAGCGGATCGCGCTGATGTTCGACCTGGGCGGTCCCGGGGAGGAACAGGGCGTGGCCGAGCTCAACGACGACGCCCAGGTGTGCAACTGCAACGGCGTCAGCAAGAAATCCCTGGTGGATGCGGTCAAAGGCGGGTGCAACACCGTGGCCGGCGCCATGGACGCCACGCGGGCCGGCAAAGGCTGCGGTTCCTGCAAGCTGCTGGTGAAGCAGGTGGTGGAATGGGCGGCCGACGGCGACGTGGCGGAGGACCCGGCTGCCAGCTATTACGTCCCGGGCGTCCCGCTGGACAAGGCCTCGCTGATGGCGGCCATCCGCAAGCAGGGGCTCCGCTCGGTGTCCTCCGTGTTCGCCGCCCTGGCGCCGGGCAGCGCGGAGGATGCGAAATCGAAGATGGGCCTGGCGTCGCTGATGAAGATGATGCTGGCGGACCAGTACATCGATGAGCGGGACGCCCGGTTCATCAACGACCGCGTGCACGCGAACATCCAGCGGGACGGCACGTTCTCCGTGGTGCCGCAGATGAAGGGCGGCGTGACCTCCGTGCAGCAGCTGCGCCGGATTGCCGACGTCGCAGAGAAGCACAACATCCCGCTGATCAAGCTCACCGGCGGGCAGCGCATCGACCTGCTGGGTGTGCCCAAGGAGGACCTGCCGCAGGTCTGGGCGGACCTGGACATGCCGTCCGGCTACGCCTACGGGAAGAGCTTCCGCACGGTCAAGACGTGCGTGGGCAAGGACTTCTGCCGCTACGGGACCGGCGATTCCACCAGGCTGGGCATCGACATCGAGTCGCGGTTCCAGGGCATCGAGGCGCCGGCCAAACTGAAGCTGGCGGTGTCCGGCTGCCCGCGGAACTGCGCCGAGTCGCTGGTCAAGGACGTGGGCGTGGTGGCCGTTGAAGGCGGCCGCTGGGAAATCTATGTCGGGGGAGCGGCCGGCGCCCACATCCGCAAAGGCGACCTGCTGGCCACCGTCGATGACCCGGAGGAGGTCAAGGTGCTGACGGGCCGGTTCATGCAGTACTACCGGGAGAACGCCAACTGGCTGGAACGGACGTACTCGTTCGTGCCGCGGGTGGGCATCGACCACATCCGGGCTGTCGTGGTGGACGATGCCGAGGGCCTTGCCGACGGGTTGGACGCCGCGATGCAGGCCTCCGTGGACAGCTATATGGATCCGTGGACTGAACGCGACGATCCGCTGACACCCGGGCAGTTCCGCACCTCGCTGCCGCTGACGGTGCTTCCCCAGGTGCCGGTCCGATGAACGCGGGCTTCAACCTGGGCCCGGTGGACCAGATCCCGTTCGGTGAGGGGCGGGCCTTCGGCGTCGACGGGGAGCAGGTGGCGGTGTTCCGGCTCCGCGACGGGAGCCTTCGGGCGCTGTCCGCCGTGTGCCCGCACAAGGGCGGCCCGATCGCGGACGGCACCATCGACCAGGACCTGGTCCTGTGCCCGTTGCACCAAAACGCCTTCAGCCTGGACACCGGCTGTTCCACCACCGGCGCCGAACCTCTGACCAGCTACGACGTCCAAATGGATAACCATCAGAATATTATTCTGCGTACCGCCGCACGATAGGTGAATTTATTCGGCATATCCCCTTTCAACTGTTGTCTGCGTCACTGACGGTTCCGCCGGGCTTGTAAACTGGGGAGGCCGCGCGAACTTCGACGCCCTGCGAGTTTTGGTCCGGATAATTGCCCCAAACGGGGGATAAACCCGAATTATCCGAACCTAAGCTCCGCGTTCCTGAGCCGGCCATCCCCCGACCCACAAGGAACAGTTGTGCCACAAAGTACCCCCACAGAACTCGTGAGCCCGCCGGCGCAATCCGCCGTCGTCGACTCCACCCTCAGCGCCGAGGGCTACAAGAAGTCCCTGAGCGGCCGCCAGGTCACCATGATCGCCATGGGCGGCGCCATCGGCGTCGGCCTCTTCATGGGTGCCGGCGGACGCCTGGCCTCCACCGGCCCCGCGCTGATCTTCTCCTACGCCATTGCCGGCGTCATCGCGTACCTGCTGATGCGCGCGCTCGGCGAACTCATCATGTACCGCCAGACGTCGGGTTCCTTCGTCAGCTACGCCGGCGAAATGTTCGGCAAGAAGGGCGCGTACCTGTCCGGCTGGATGTACTTCATCAACTGGGCCATGACCGGCATCGCCGAGCTCATCGCGATCGGACTGTACTTCCAGTTCTTCTTCCCCAACGTGCCCGTTGAACTGTCGGCCATCGCAGCACTGCTGCTGCTGGTGGGCGTCAACCTCCTGAGCGTCAAGGCGTTCGGCGAATTCGAATTCTGGGCCTCCTGCCTCAAGGTCGGCGCCATCGTGATCTTCCTGGCAGTGGGCACCTTCATGGTGGTTACCAACGCCCAGGTGGGCGACGGCCACGCATCGGTCAACAACCTCTTCGCGGCCGAAGGCGGAATGTTCCCCAAGGGTGCACTCGTCATGATCCTGGTCCTGAACGCCGTGATCTTCGCCTACAACGGCATCGAGCTCGTCGGCATTACGGCCGGCGAAATGCAGGACCCCGCCAAGGAAGTGCCCAAGGCGATCCGCGCCGTCGTGTTCCGCATCGTGGTGTTCTACGTCGGTTCCGTGACGCTGCTGGCCATGCTGCTGCCGTCTGACCAGTACGTGGCCGGCACCTCGCCGTTCGTCACCGTGTTCGGCCAGATGGGCCTGGGCTGGATGGGCGACGTCATGAACATGATCGTCATCACCGCCGCACTGTCCTCCTGCAACTCGGGCCTGTACTCGATCGGCCGGATCTTCCGCACCATGGCCAACAACGGCCACGCCCCGGAATGGCTGACCCGGATGTCCAAGAGCCACGTGCCGTACGCCGCCATCCTGGCCATCGGCGCCGTGTACCTCGTCGGGATCCTGCTGAACATCTGGCTGGGCGGCTCGCACGCGTTCGACCTTGCCCTCAACTCCGCCTCGATCGGCGTGATCTTCACGTGGGGCGCCATCTTCGCCAGCCAGATCGCGCTGCGCAAGAAAAAGGGCAAGGTCTCCTCCCTGCCCGCGCCCGGCGGAACCTGGAGCAGCTGGGCCGGCCTGGTTGCCCTGCTGGCCATCACGGTGCTGATCGGCTTCGACACCATGACCAGCAAGTCCGGCGAGGTCTTCCACCTGGGCCTCTGGACCCTGGCCACCATCCCGTTCTTCGCCCTGGTGCTGTGGCTCGGCTGGCAGAAGGTCCGGAACAACGAACCGAAGAGCGAGCTCTTCAGCTAACGCTTTTCACCCAAGCAGTACGACGACGGCGGCGGTCACCTTCCAAGGCGGCCGCCGTCGTCGTCCCCGTCTTTTGAGCGCCCGGGGGAAGCGCGAGCGGACACTTGAGGCCCCCGGAGGAGCGCGAGCGGACACTTGAGCCCCTGGTGCAGGGCCATAACTGTCCGTTCGCGCTGAGTGGTCAGGCCTTAAGGTGCCGGGCGAAGTGGTCTTCGATCCGCTGCCAGGCCTCCGCCGCCGCTTCCGGGTCCGGCTTGACGCCCATGACGCGGAAGAGCGGGCGCAGCACGCGGGGTCCTTCCTCGGCGTCGTTCATGAACGCGTGTCCGGCGCCGTCGAATTCCTTGATGTCGTGCTCGATGCCCAGCTTGTCCAGCGCGGTTTCCAGTTTCGCAGCGGCGCCAGGCAGGGAGCGGTCCGCCTTGCCGAAATTGCCCACCACGGGACAGGCGCCGAGTAGCGCTTCCTCCGGGTTCCTGGGCAGCCTGCCGTAATTGACGGCCGCGGCGTCGAAACCGTCCTTGGCGATCAGCAGTGCGAAGCCGCCGCCCATGCAGAAGCCGATGACGCCGATCTTGCCGTTGGTGCGCCCCGATTCCTCCAGCCAGTCCCGCGCTGCGGCGAGGTCCGCGAAGGCCTTACCCGAGCCGGACAGGAGCGAGCGCATGGTGGAGACCAGGCAGCGCCGCGGTCCGCCGTCGCTGAAGAGGTCCACCGCCAGGGTCAGGTACCCGGCGGCTGCCAGCCGGTCCGCCTGGCGCCGCGAGATGTCGTTGAGGCCGAATGCCTCATGGATCATCAGGACGGCCGGAAACGGCCCTGTCCCGGATGGCTCCGCAAGGTAGCCGCGCAGGTTGGCGGAGCCGACGGCGGATGCTCCGCCGTGAGGGGTGCCCGCGGGGGTGCCCGCGCCGCTGAGGTCGATGATCGTCATGGGGCGGACCTTCCGTTGGCGGTTGCTGTCCACCCGAGAATCTCACAAAAAACGGCGGGCATCCCCCAAAGGAATGCCCGCCGCGTTGCCCGTGGCAGCGGCCGAAGCCACCGCCTGGGATGCTCTAGTCTCTTTTGAACTCGTCCTTCACGTTTTCGCCAACTTTCTTGGCGTCAGCAACAACCTGGTCCTTCTGACCCTCTGCGCGCAGACGGTCATTGTCCGTGGCGTTGCCGGCCGCTTCCTTGGCCTTGCCGCCGAGGTGCTCTGCTTCGTTCTGAATTTTGTCGCCGATACCCATGGTGTATTCCACCTCTCGTTGCCGGTAAAAAAACTAAGCGGTTTCACCATAACACAAAGCATGCTTACTAATTCAAGGAATAAGTCCATGAGTTAGGCAAGGTCCATCCGGCGTCGTGCCGTGACGGTTGTCGGCGCTGCCGGATAGGCTCGGGGCATGGACCACAAGACCACCCTCGCCCGTCACGTCAACGCCAGCCCGGACAAGGTGTGGGCCGTGATCTCGGACATCCCGGGCTCCGCCGCCACCCTCTCCGGAGTCGACTCCGTCCAGATGCTCAGCGAGGGCGGATATGGCGAAGGCACCCGATGGAAGGAAACCCGCACCATGATGGGCCGGGCCGAAACCGTGGAAATGTGGGTGTCCCAGGCCGAACCGCCGTCGGCCGCCAGGGCCGGCACCACAACCGTCAAGGCGCTCCAGGGCGGCGCGGACTACACCACGCGGTTCATTCTTGCCGAGCGCGACGGCGGGACGGACCTGACTTTGACCTTCGGCGCCGAGGTGGTCAAGCCCACGCTCCTGAGCAAAGTCATGATGGCCCTCTTCGGCAGGATCGGCATGAGCATGACCAGGAAAATGCTGGCCAGGGACCTGTCCGAGATTGCTGCGAAGGCCGAGTCCCTCTGATGGCGGGCAGGCCCGCCGCAGGAAGTGGTACCGCAGGAAGAGCGCCCAAGGTGACGGCGCCGAGGCTCTCGCCGGTCCGGCTTGAGGAGCTCCGCGATGAGCCGTCCCCGGATTTCCAGCGCGGCGAAAGGTACGACGGCGTCAGGTTCAGCCGCGCTGACGCCGACGGACTCGAGCTGAGCGGCACGGACTTCGCCGAGTGTGAATTCGAGGGCGCCTCCTTCAACGAAACACAGCTCCGCGGCGCCACCTTCCGGGACTGCGTCCTGGTCGACGTCTACGCCCCCGTGTTTACCGCCGCGCGGGCCACGCTCCGCGACGTCGAGATCAGCAATCCACGGTGGGGTTCGGCGGAACTGTACGAGAGCGGCTGGACGTCGGTGCGGATCGACGGCGGCAAGCTGGACTACGTCAACCTCCGCGGCTCAAGGCTGACGGACGTGCAGATCAGCGACTGCATCATCAACGAGCTGGACCTTGGCTCCGTGACGGGTACACGCGTGGCCCTGAAGAACTGCACCATCGGCACCCTGGACCTGGCCGGTGCGAAGTTCAAGGACTTCGACCTGCGCGGCACTGACTTCCGCACCATCAGTGGACTCGAGAGCCTGGCCGGCGTGGTGATCGACGACTACCAGCTGAGCCTGCTGGCACCGCTCCTGGCAGCCCATCTCGGCATCACTGTCCTCTAGCCTCCAGACTGGCGGCTGGCGGGTTCCTGCGTAACCCGGTTGACCCCTTGCGGCCGCAGTGTAATCTTTATAGAACGAACGGTCGGTAAATTAGGCCCCGAGCTCTTGCCGCCGCAGATGACATTGCCGTTAATCGCGTGAAGGGTGTTTCCATGGCCTCAGCAGTAGCAGGACCGCAGGCATTTCTGGTGGGCGGTGCCCGGACACCGGTGGGCCGTTACGGAGGAGCGCTCTCCGCGGTCCGCCCGGATGACCTCGCCGCCCTCGTGGTCCGCGAGGCCGTCACCCGCGCAGGCCTTGACCCCGATTCCATCGACGAGGTGATCCTCGGCAACGCCAACGGCGCCGGCGAGGAAAACCGCAACGTGGCCCGCATGGCCACCCTGCTGGCAGGCCTGCCCCTCCACATCCCCGGCATCACCGTCAACCGGCTGTGCGCCTCCGGCCTGAGCGCCATCATCATGGCCAGCCAGATGATCAAGTCCGGTGCAGCTGACATCGTGATCGCCGGCGGCGTCGAGTCGATGAGCCGTGCCCCCTGGGTGCAGGAAAAGCCGCAGACCGCCTTCGCGAAGCCCGGCGCCATCTTCGACACCTCCATCGGCTGGCGCTTCGCCAATCCGCTGTTCCAGAAGGGCGAGCTGTCCCGCGACGGCAAGATGACCTACTCCATGCCGGAAACGGCAGAGGAAGTGGGCCGCGTGGACGGCATCTCCCGCGAAGACGCCGACGCCTTCGCCGTCCGCTCGCACGAACGCTCCCTCGCGGCCATCGCGGCCGGCCGGTTCAAGGACGAAATCGTCCCGGTGACGGTCAAGACCCGCAAGGGCGAAACGGTAGTGGACACCGACGAAGGCCCCCGCGCCGGCACCACCATGGACGTGCTCGCCGGGCTCCGCCCCGTGGTCAAGGGCGGCTCGATCGTCACCGCCGGCAACTCCTCCACGCTGAACGACGGCGCCTCAGCGATCATCGTGGCCTCCGAAGCGGCCATCGAAAGGCTCGGCCTCACGCCCCGGGCCCGCATCGTGGACGGCGCCTCCGCCGGCTGCGAACCCGAGATCATGGGTATCGGGCCTGTCCCGGCCACGCAGAAAGTCCTCAAGCGCAGCGGGTACAGTGTGGGCGACCTCGGCGCGGTCGAACTCAACGAAGCCTTTGCCACCCAGTCGCTCGCCAGCATGCGGCGGCTCGGCCTGGACCCGGAGATTGTTAACCGCGACGGCGGCGCCATCAGCCTGGGGCACCCGCTCGGTTCCAGCGGCTCACGGATCGCCATCACCCTGCTGGGCCGGATGGAACGCGAGGACGCCAGGATGGGCCTGGCCACCATGTGCATCGGCGTCGGCCAGGGCACCGCGATGCTGCTGGAGCGCGTGTAATGGCGGCCCCGGAAAGCGCGAACGGGCACTTGAGCACCCGCGGCCTGGGCACCCTGGACTTCAAAACCCTCCTGGTCGAGGAGCGTGAGGACCGCGTGGTGGTGCTCCTCAACCGCCCCGAAGTCCGGAACGCGATCGACCAGCAGATGGTGGACGAACTCCATGCCGTGTGCGCCGCGCTGGAGCAGAACCCCAAGGTACTCATCATTGCGGGCGTGGACGGTGTCTTCGCCTCGGGTGCGGACATCGCCCAGCTGCGGGAACGGCGCCGGGACGACGCCCTCCAGGGCATCAATTCCACGATCTTCGTCCGGATCGCCAAGCTGCCCATGCCCGTCATTGCGGCCCTGGACGGCTACTGCCTGGGTGGTGGCGCGGAACTCGCCTACGCCGCGGACTTCCGGATCGGCACACCCAGCGTCCGCATCGGCAATCCCGAGACCGGCCTGGGCATCCTCGCCGCGGCGGGCGCCAGCTGGCGGCTCAAGGAGCTGGTGGGCGAACCCGTCGCCAAGCAGATCCTGCTGGCCGGCCTGGTGCTGCGCGCCGAGCAGGCCCTTGCCGTCAACCTCATCACTGAGATCCACGAGGCACCGGTCCTGATGGACGGCGCCCACAGCCTCGCCGACCGTATTGCGCGGCAGGATCCGCTGGCCGTGCGGATCACCAAGTCCGTGTTCCACGCTCCGGCCGAGGCGCACCCGCTGATCGACCAGCTGGCGCAGGGGATCCTCTTCGAGTCCCAGGCGAAGTTCGATCGCATGCAGGCCTTCTTGGACAAGAAGACTGACAAGAAGACAGCCAAGAATTCAGACCAATCAGACGGGACGAAGTAACCATGGGCAATTCCGTACTTCCGGCGGGGCTTCCCGCTACTGTCGGCGTCCTCGGCGGCGGCCGGATGGGGGCGGGCATCGCCCACGCCTTCCTGATCAACGGAGCCGACGTCCTGGTGGTGGAGCGGGACGAAGCCTCGGCCGAAGCTGCCCGGGAACGCGTGGAGTCCGCGGCCGCCAAGAGCATCGAGCGCGGCGCCACAGACGGCAACCTGGACGAGATGGTTTCCCGGCTCTCCGTGACCGTTGACTACGACGACTTCAAGGACCGCCAGCTGGTGGTGGAAGCCGTTCCGGAGGACTGGGACCTGAAAGTGGCATCCCTGCGCGGCATCGAGGAGCGCCTCGCCGCAGACGCCTACCTGGCCTCCAATACGTCCTCGCTGTCCGTCAACGGACTGGCCAAGGAACTGAAGCGTCCGGGCAACTTCCTGGGCCTGCACTTCTTCAACCCGGTGCCGGCGTCCACGCTGATCGAAGTGGTGCTCGGCGAACGGACGTCACCCGAGCTGGCTACCGCAGCGAAAAGGTGGGTCGAGGCGCTCGGCAAGACCGCCGTCGTCGTCAATGATGCGCCCGGTTTTGCCTCCTCACGCCTGGGCGTGGCCATCGCCCTGGAAGCGATGCGCATGGTGGAGGAAGGTGTCGCGTCCGCAGAGGACATCGACAACGCCATGGTGCTGGGCTACAAGCACCCCACCGGGCCGCTGCGGACCACGGACATCGTGGGCCTGGACGTCCGGCTGGGCATCGCGGAATACCTGCAGTCGACCCTGGGGGAGCGCTTCGCGCCGCCGCAGATCCTGCGCGACAAAGTGGCCCGCGGCGAACTCGGACGGAAGACCGGCAAGGGCTTCTTCGACTGGCCGGCCTAGAGTCCGACGGCGGTGGGCCGGCTAGCGCCCGACGGCGGTGGGCCGGCTAGCGCCCGGCCCGCGCGTCGAGCGCGGACTTCAGGCCGTTCAGGGCCGGGTCCCGGAGTGACATGAACGCCGGCTTCATGAACGGTTCGGTGATCCTGAGGGCGCCCTTGAGCTGGAACTCCGCCGTGTACTTCACGGTGGAGCCGGTCCCGTCCGGCGAGACGTCGATGGAGTCCTCGGAAATCACCGTTTTGTTTTCGCCCCGCAGCTTGATGTGGTTCCGGCTCAGCTCCACCACCTCATAGATGAGCGTCTGCCGCTTTCCCCGGAATTCGGCTTCGGCGTGGTACCGGTGGCCCACGGCAACAGGGCCCTCGGAGAGCTTCTTCACCACAGGGGTCCCGGGATCCCATTCGGCGGTGTTCTCGAACGCTGACAGGTAGGTGAAGGCTTCCTCTGCCCCGAGGGGAGAGCTGACGGATCCGGCTACTGTGATCATGCCGACAGCCTAGCCGTTGCCCCCTAGGATGGTGCGGTGACTTCCATCGAACCCATCACACTGACCGGTCGGCACGTCGTCCTCGAGCCGCTGAGCCACGCGCACCAGGACGGCCTGGTGGACGCTGCCCGCGACGGTGAGCTCTGGAAGCTCTGGTACACCAGCGTGCCCACCCCGCAGGGCATGGCTGCAGAGATCGACCGCCGGCTGGGCCTCCAGGAGCAGGGGTCCATGCTGCCGTTCACCACGCGCCTGATCGACCCGGCCACCGGCCGTCCCGGCCGGGTGATCGGGATGACCACGTACATGAATATCGACGCCGCCACTCCCCGCGTGGAGATCGGGTCCACCTGGAATGCGGCTTCGTCGCACGGCACCGGGACCAACCCGGACTCCAAGCTCCTGCTCCTGCGGCACGCCTTCGAAACGCTGGGCTGCCCCGCCGTCGAGTTCCGGACGCACTGGCTGAACCACCAGTCCCGCGAAGCGATTGCCCGGCTTGGAGCCAAGCAGGACGGCGTGCTCCGCAGCCACACCCGGACCGCGGACGGGCAGCTCCGGGACACCGTGGTGTTCTCGATCCTGGAGCACGAGTGGCCCATGGTCCGGGCCAGCCTGGAGTTCAGGCTGGCCAAGCAGCGCTAGGGCCAGGGCGCCCGGATCGGGGAGCCTTGGCCCACGCGGTCCGGACCCTACCTCGCCAAGGTGCCCGGCTTAACCTCGTTCATCACGGCCGTGGCATAGGCCCGGTGCCCGGTGGGCGTCGGGTGGAAGTTGGAGTCAGCCAGAGGATTCCCGCTGTTGTACGCGATCCACGGGGCGGTCGAGTTCACGGCGTGCCCGGCGAACCTCGCTGTGACGTCGACAAACTGCGCGTTCGCCCCGTAGGCATTGGCACTGGAGACTGCCGTGGCGATTGCGGCATTGAGTTTGTCCGTGGCCCGGTTGATCAGACGCTGTTCGTCCGCGGAGAAGTACGGATTCCCGTCCGCCGGCTCGAACAGCCTGGGGTAGCCCAAGACAGCGATCTTCGCGGACGGAGCCACCGTGTGGATCTGGCCGTAGACATTCGCGAGCACCGCACCCACCTGACTCATCCCGCCTTCGGAGGCCGAGACGGCGTTGGCGCACACTTCAACGCCGTAGGCGGCGCAGGCGCCCAGCACCTGGCTTACTCCGGCGTCGTTGGCACCGGCGGTGATGGTGACGATTCCGGTGGACGGATTCAGTTTCCCTGCGCCGATGAGGCCCGTGAGCTGGGCCTGGACGCTAATTTGTTGTTGGAGCGGGTCATCGCCCGAAAAAAGGAGTGCCCCGTGGCAGGCGGCATTGACCACCAGGGACACCCGGCCTGTTTTGTCGACGTCGGTAACGTACCCGGGGGTGCTCTGCCAGCACGTCGCATCATCCGGTTTGTCCGCTTCTCCGGCGCCGGTCCCCGCAGTGTAGGAGTCACCGACGGCGATGTAATCAAGTCCTCCGGCAGGTGCCGCCCCGGCCGGCACCGCCAGCCCCGTGGCCAGTGCCAGTGTTGCCAAACCGGCCGCGAATGCCGCGCGCCGCCGTCGTAAAATCCGGTCACTCATCAGTTTCCCCTTTGTTCTGAACTGTGCACCGGGGCTGCGGAGCCACGGGCCGCGGCCAGGCCGCAAGTACGCCCAAGGGTACGCCGCCGCCCGGCCACCGGATACGGGCCGGAGTACCTGTTTATTGCCGGGGGCTACTCCAATCTTCGGCCGTTACCCGTGCCGGATGTCGGGGGTCTGTGATTAGCTGTCTGGATGGAACAGCCTGGACAGCCCGTGAACTGGGACGGAGCCGTGAATGCCTGGCGCATTTCCGGCAGCGTTTTCCGGATGGGGCGCCGGGAATGGGTCACCGAGTCAGGCTGGAAACAGGCGTACGACGACGGCGTCCGCACCGTGATTGACCTCCGGAACCCCTCGGAACAAGGGCTGAGGGACACGGACCCCGAGGTGAGCGCCGAGGTGCTGGCGGCGTTCGACGTCGTGCACGCCCCCACCGAGGACCCGCAGCACCCGGAGTTCAAAGAATTATGCTTCCCCTACCTGAACGATCCGGCCTGCTACGCGGCCAACGCCCGGCTGTTCCCGGACAAACTCGTGGCCGTCTTCAAAGCGGTAGCAGCAGCCCCCGCCGGTGTGGTGATCCACTGCTCGGCCGGGCGGGACCGCAGCGGAATGATCGCCGCCATGCTCCAGGACCTCACCGGTGCCGGCGACCACGAGATCGTGGCCGGCTACCAGGCAGCCATGCGGGGCATCAATGAGCGCCACCGTACGGTCGGCCCGCCCCACAAACATGAGCGCTACCTGGACGAGGACACTTTGGTGCCCCTGCTGGAGAAGCGCGGCGGCGGAGCGCTGGAATTCGTCCGGGCGCTGAACACCAGAAACTACCTGTTGCGGCACGGGATCACCCCGGCCGAGTTGGCTGCCATCCAGTCTCGGCTGGCAAGCAGGGTGACGACGTAAACACACTATGGGGGACACCTTGACGCATCATTCCGGCCGGCATCCGTTCAACCGCGCCCTGGGACTGGCTGCAACGGCCTCTTTGGCGTTCGGCGCCACCTTCCTGGCGGTTCCTGCCGTCGCGGAGTCCGGTGCGCCGGTTCCCGATCCGTCGGTGTCGGCGCCAGCAGCTACGTCTGCGCCCGTTTCGACGTCGGCGCCTGCCACGGCAGCGCCCGCCCCGGGCGGTTCCACCCCGGCCATCAGCGACGCCGGCCTGACGGAGGCTGTTCTCCGCGACCTGGGAATGACGCTGGAACAGTTCAACGCGGCCGGTGACCAGGGCAAACGCGCGGCCGACGCCGTTGCCTCCTTACGTGCGTTGCCCGGCTATGTGGGAATCAGCTTGAAAGACGGCCGGATCCTGGTGGAAGGCAGCGGCCCGGAGCTTGAGTCCCGGGTGGCTGAACTGAATGCGGCCGGACCCGGCGATTTTGTGATGGTTGCTGCCACGACGACTGCGGGATCCGCGCCGTCTGCTCCGCCGGCGCAGCCCGTCGCGCCCTCGCCGTCTGCGCCGCCTGCCCCGGAACGAGTCGCAGCCAGCACCGACCAGCTGTTCAAGGACTACGTCCGCGAGGTGGGTGCCGAAGGCCTTCAGGCGGTGGCCTACGCCAACGGCAGCTTTGTGATCCGCACCGGCGGCACCAACCAGCCTGAGGCCGGCGGCACCCCGGCGAACACCGTGGCGTCCGGAACCTCAGCGGCTTCGCCCTCGCCGTCGGAATTCGTGGCGCGCTACACCAACGTCCGGCTTGAGCAGGGCGCTCCGCTTGCGCCCGAGGAGGACTTCTTCGGCGGGCAGGGCTACGTCCTCAACACCGGCGTGATCTGCTCCGCCGGCTACGGGGCCTACAGCCCGGACGGTGAGTCGCTGGTCCTCACCGCAGGCCACTGCACCGAAGACGGCACCGTTTCCACCGCAAACGTGGAGCGTCCGGCATCACCCGCAAACAATCTGCTGGGCACCCTTGGCTTCAGCCAGTTCGGCGGCCCGGGCAACTCCTGGATCACCGGCGACGAAGCCAACCCCGGAAACGTGGGCACCGATATCGCTGTCATCGAAGGCATCCGGCCGGGCATCGACGTCCAGCCCGCAGCCAGCCGCTGGGACGCACCCACGGATCCCGGATCCACGGCCGTGAAGATCATCGGAACCGCCTCGCCGTCCCCGGGGCAGGCGGTCTGCCGCTCCGGCCGGACCGCCGGCTGGTCCTGCGGCACGGTGGACGAGGTGGGCATCTACGTCGTGGGCGGGTTCACCCCGGACCCGGCCGACCTCCGGGCCTTCCGCGGGTTCCTTTCCACGTCCGTGCAGTCCAGCGGCGGCGACTCCGGCGGCCCCTGGATCAGCGGCAACTTCGCCGTCGGCACACACTCCGCTGGAGACCAGGTGGTCCCCGGCCAGCCGATCAACAACTTCGCCGTGGCCACCACGCTGGAGGACGCCATGACCCGGCTTCCCGGCGTCCAGCTCCAGCTGTTCCTCAACAAACCCTCACTCACGAGCCCGGCCGACGGCGCCGGTGTGGCTCTCGACCAGCCCATCACCGGACAGGTCGCGGCGGCGCCCGCCTCTGCCGTTGCGGCCGGATCGAAGGTGCGCATCACCATGCCCGGGCAGGCGCCGATGGACGTCCCTGTGGACGGCTCGGGGCAGTGGCAGTTCACCGCGCCCTCCTCGGCAGGCCGGCTGCAATTCACCGCCGAAACCGTCAACGGCTTCAGCCACTCCGGCGCCAGCTCGTTCGACGTCACAGTACTGCCGGCCGAGCTGCCGGCACCCGTCATTTCGACGCCCGGGGAAGCCGCCGCACTCACAGGACTCGAGCACATTGCAGGGACCGGAACCCCCGGTGCCCGCGTGGTGCTCTCCGGCGACGCCACCGGGCAGGCGGTGGTGGGGCCCGACGGCACCTGGACCGTGCCGGTCACCGGCCCCGCAAAGTTCGGCGCGTTCACCGTCACGGCCGTGCAGACCGCAGGGGGCGTCGCCGACAGCCCGGCGGCAACCCGGACTTTCACGGTAGTGCCGCCGTCGCCGTCGGTTGCCAACATCCAGAACGGCCAGCATTTCGCCCACGACGCGGTTCCCCGGCGGATCACCGGTTCAGCGCTGGACGGCGCGACGGTGACCGTCACCGTGGACGGCGCAGCAGCCGTGCAGACCGCTGCGAACGGCACGTGGAGCTCGCCGGTTCCGGCCGGGCTTACCGCCGGCACCCACACGCTCACGGTCAGCCAGGCGGTCGACGGCGTGGCCTCGGCGCCGGTGAACCTCACCTTCGTGGTTGACCCGGCACCGGTCATTGTTCCGGCGTCGATCACCCCGGCGGGCGCGTCGGGTCAGCTGCCGGCCACCGGAGCCGACGGCCTGCTCACTGCGGCCGGCGTCGGCGCGGGCGTCCTGCTGCTGGGCGGTGCCGCGCTGGTTTTTGCCAGGCGGCGCTCCCGCCGCTGAGGTGCTCTTCCAGGCTATTGGAAGTCGGCCAGCCAGAGATCCGGGCCGAACACTTCGTACTGGATGTCCTTGGCCGGGACGCCCCGGGCAACCAGCGCACTCCGGACGGACTTCAGGAAGGGGAGGGGGCCGCACAGGTAGTATTCGGCGTCGTCCGGCAGTTCCACCGCATTGACGTCCATGAACCCCTTGAAGGCCGGCGCACTTTCGGACCCCGGTGCGGCCGGTACATCGCCCGGTTCGAGGAACCAGGTGTTCAACGATCCGTCGGCCAGCTTGGCGAGGTCCTCGGTGACCTGGGCCCGCAGCGGGAACGACGCCGGCATGTCATCCGCGTGGAGGAGCATGACCTGACGCTGGGAGCCGGACTTCACCAGATGGGACAGCATGCCGGCCATCGGAGTAATGCCGATGCCGGCGCTGGCCAGGACCACCGGCCGGTCCGTGTATTCGAGGACCACGTCACCGAATGGAGCCGAGAGGACCACCTCGTCACCCTCGTGGATTTCGTTGTGGAGCAGGTTGGACATCTCGCCGTCGGGCGTGGGGAGTCCATGGACCCGCTTCACTGCGAACTGCCGGTGATGGCCGTCGTCGGCCTTGGTGAGGCTGTATTGCCTGGGCTGGTGCACGCCGTCGTGCATCAGCATCTTGATGGTGACGTACTGCCCCGGCAGGGAGGGCTTGACGTCCCGCTCGTCGGTTCGTTCCACGATGAAGGTGACCACGTCGTCGGTTTCCTGGATCCGCCGGACTACCCGCCAGGTCCGCCAGATCGTTTCGGGTGAGAGGTGCACGGCGTTGTAGAGGCCGCGTTCCTTGTTGATGAGCATGTTGGCCATGAGCCAGTAGACCTCGTCCCAGGCTGCTGCAACGTCGGGTGTCACGGCATCGCCAAGCACGTCCACAATGGACCACATCAGATGGTCGTGGACCACCTGGTACTGGTCCGGGCTCAGGCCAAGCGAGACGTGTTTGTGCGCGATCCGGGACAGCAGGTGATCCGGCAGCTGATCGGGTTTGTCCACCAGGAACCCGGCGAACGCGGCAATGGACCCCGCCAACGCCTGCTGCTGCCGGCCGTCCGCCTGGTTCCCCCGGTTGAAGAGGCCGTCCTGGAGGTCCGGACGTGCCTCGAACATGTGCTTGTAGAACCGCTTGGCAATCTCCTCGATGTGCTCGCCAACTACAGGCAGCGTTGCCTTGATGACGGGAGATGCAGTGTCTGAGAGCATGGTTGATCCCTTCCGGTCATGCCGGTTGCAGGCGGTGTTTCGTCGCTCGGCACAGCAAACGTAGCAGTCGGGGCCGTTCCACTTCCGGGCCGATCGGCCCTTCATTGCACGGGAAAACGGGTGTAACGCACGACGGCGGGCGGCTCAGTTTTCCGCGGTCAGCTCACCCCGGGCGATGCTGTCCGAAGAATGCGCCGGGTTGCCGTCGAACGGCTCGTTGGATACATCCACGATGGGGTAGTCCGCCAGGTCGAGTCCCGCGGGGAGGGCGAAAACGCCGGGCTCGCCGTCCAGTACGCCGAGACTGACGAGCTTGGACAGGTCCGGCGAAATCACCCAGACCTCCCGGAACCCGCTGATTTGTCCGTCGGACAGCTGGACCACCAGCTGGCGCGAGCCGTCCGGAAGCTTTTCCACCAGGGCCTTGCCGGTCGAGGTGTAGGACGCCAGCGGCTGCAGCGGAGCCTGGGCGATAACCACGGGCTGGGGCGCCGTGGGCGAGGGTGAGGGACCCGCCTGCGGGCCCTGGCCGAGCACGTTGTAGCCCGCCCACACCGCGGCCGCGCCCACCACGATCCCTGCGGCGGCTGCCATCGCCACCCAGCGCCGGGCACCCGCGCCGGTCCTGGGGGTCCTGGGGGACCGGGATCCTGTGGAACCTACAGCTCCTGCGGAACCTGCCGCTCCCGAACCTGCCGCTCCCGAACCTGCCGCCGTGCCCTCTACTCGCGGACGGAGCGGCGTCGGAGGGGTGACCGGCGTCGCCGAGCCGGCCGCCGTCGTCGTGCTGTCCGCGGCGGTGCTGTCCGCGGTGGTCTGGCGGCTCAGCGGGTCCTCCGCCTGATCGGGGGAGAGCCCCAGTGCCTGATGGATGGCTGCCCAGTTGCGCGGACCGGGCGTGGCGAGTTCCACTGCCGCGGGATCCACCGTGGCGGCACGGACCGTGCGTTCCAGGGCCGCGAGGGTGCCGGAACATACACCGCAGAACGCCAGGTGGTCGGCCTCGGCGGGTGTCAGGGCAGGTTCGCCCAGGGCCATCAGGCTCAGCTGCTCATCGTCAAGATGCTTCATGGCCCACCTCCAGCCGGGTCCGCATCCGGGTGAGGCTGCGCCGGATGTGGCTCTTGACCGTGCCGAGGGGCAGTTGCAGGCGCGACGAAATCTGATCGTGCGTGAGGTCCTCGTAGAACGCCAGCTTCATGATCGCCTTCTGTGGATCGCCCAACCGGTCCAGCTCTTCCTCCAAGGTTATGCGGTCGGCCACGGCTTCCACGTCAGCTGCGGGCGGGCCGGCCACCCGGTCATCACCGACGAACTGTCCGGCAGCGTGTTCCAGTTCCTGCCGGCGCATCCGCGCGGACAGTGCATCGGAAATCGCGTTGCGCGTGATCCCCACCAGCCAGGCGGGCAGGCGGGCGGCTTCCGGCCGGTAACTGGTGCGCGATTTCCAGGCGCGAATAAAGACTTCCTGCGTGACGTCGTCGGCCGCTGAGCGTTCCCCCAGCGACCTCAGCGCCAGGGTGAACACCAGCGGACTCAGCCGCCGGTAGGCCTCGGCGAGGGCCGCTTCCTGGCCGGACGCGAACGCATGATCGAGAGCAGCGTCCCAATCATGCGGGCCGGCAGGCGTCATGGATGGCTCCTTCGAGCGGCAGTGAGACCTGTGGAACCACATTATGCCGTGCCCGCTGACGGTCCGCCAGAGAGCCGGGCAGCGGCCCGGCCCGGAGCTGCGCCAGGAGCTCCGCCTGAGGTCCCGCCTGAGGTCCCGCCAACGCGCAGGGTCTTGACCATCGCAGCGGCAGCGGAGCAAGCTCAAAGAAGGCCCTCCGGCAATCCCGGGCCCAGCAGAGCCTCCGTGCCGCAGGTCCTCAGCCCTGAACCCCGATTCCAGGAGAGCCCCATGAGCACCACAACATTCAACGACCTGCTCGCCAAACAGGTGGGCAACGAGTTCGCGGCATCCCAGCAGTACATCGCCATCGCGGCCTGGTTTGACGGGCAGGACCTGCCCAGGCTTGCCAAGCACTTCTACCGGCAGTCGCTCGAGGAACGGAACCACGCGATGATGATGGTCCGGTACATCCTGGACCGCGGCATCAAAATTTCGATTCCGGGGGTCGAACCGGTCCGGAACGATTTCACCTCGGCCGAGGAACCCCTGGTCCTTGCCCTGGCCCAGGAAATTGAAGTCACGGACCGCATCAAGGAACTCTTCGCTGCGGCCCGGGCCGAAAACGACCCCCTGGGCGAACAGTTCATGCTCTGGTTCCTCAAGGAACAGGTGGAAGAGGTCGCATCCATGTCCACGCTCCTGAACGTGGCCCGCCGGGCGGACAACCTGTTCGACGTCGAGATGTTCCTGGCCCGTGAGCGGGTGGGCGACGCCGGCGGCGGACACGGCGGCGGGCATGGCGGGGGCGGCGGCCAGCACGGGCACGGCGGCGGGCACGGCGGTGGAGGCCACGACTCCGGCACGCCGGAAGCGGCGGGCGGAGCGCTCTAAAGCACGCCGGTGGGGCCGCCCGTCCAGGCGGCCCCACCGGTGATGGATATTAGTGATGGTGCACGTCGTTCCTGCGCACGTCGTCCCCGTGCACGTCGTTCCCGGGGGCCGCGTCAGTCGCGGCCGCAGCCACGGTCCTCGGAGTCGATCACCTGGACGGCCACGTCCAGGGTGCCGTCGGCCAGGCTGCCCCAGGCGTAGACGATCGTGTTCTTGCCGGCCTCGACGGTCACGTCAGCCGGCCCGATCACCGGATCGGTGGTCCCGGCCGCGGCAACCGACGCGGAAACGGTCCCGGCCTCGAGCTTCAGGGTTGCCTCGTCGGGATTGCTGAGTTCCTCGATCACTGCCGTTCCGCCGGCCAGGACGTCGACGGCGGGAGCCGCGGCTACGTGCCTCACCGTCAGTTTGCCTTTGTTGTCGTTGCGGGGAGCCTTCGTGTCGTTGGTGAACAGCGTGGCCGTGGGGGCGCCGTCAGCATCGAGGTGGGCCACCGCGGTGTAGTTGCCGCCGCTGTCCAGTTCAACGTCCACCGGCCCGATCACCGGGTTGTCGGCGCTGGTGGCGTCCGAGGCGGTGACGGCGATTTCGTAATCGCCGGCCGCGAGCTCCAGCGGGCCCGCGAGGGTTCCCGGAGTGAAGTCGTCCAGGGTGAGGTTCCCGTCCACCCACACGTCCACGGTCAGGCCGGGCACGCCGTGCAGGACCGAGAGCTTCGCGGGGGCATCGTCGTGGTTCCAGCCGCCGGCCTGGGCGGGGGTCGCGAAGGTCAGTGCTGCCAGGAGCGACAGTGCTCCGGCGGCGTAGGTTGTTTTGCGCATTTCAAACTCCTCAGAGGGACGCCCGGTACGGGCTGTGTTTGTGCTTACGCCCTTACTACCGGCGGGAGCCCCTCTTTGGATGCAAAGTCATGAAGTTTTTTCCGCGCGGCCTTTCCGGTCCATCAGCAGGTTGGTGATCCGGAGGGTGCACAGGCGCTGGCCGGCCTCGTTGGTGAGCAGGACCTCGTGCGTGGTGAGCGTTCCGCCCAGGTGGATGGGCGTGGCCGTGATGGTGATCTGGCCTTCGCGCGCTGATTTGTGGTGCGTGGCGGACACGTCCACCCCTACGGCGGTCTTGCCCAGGGTGCTGGCGTGAATCACGGCGGCCCAGGACCCCACGGCCTCGCCCACGGCCAGTGAGGCGCCGCCGTGCAGCAGCCCGAACGACTGCCGGTTGCCCTCGACGGGCATTGTGGCAACGACGCGCTCCACGGATTCCTCGACGATTTTCACGCCCATCTTCTCGTCGAGTTCGCCGAGCGTGATTTTCCACAGTTCGGCGCTGCCGGTTTCGGGCTGCATGGGCCACTTCTCTTTCGTAGGGTCTTCCCAGTGTGCAACAGGCTAGTGTGCAGCACGGCACATTCATGTACTGTAGACATATTACCGAACGGACGGTCAGTAATGCACTGGCCGTGATGATCTTGCCCCCGCTGGAAGGACCCGTCAACGATGACCACCACTGCAACTGCTCCGAAATCCTCACTGGACACTGTGGAGACCGTCCCCAGTTTCGTCCGGGACTCCTGGTGGACGCCCGACGCCGCCGCCGCGGCTTCCGCCGTTCCCGTCCTGGACGCCAGCACCGGCGAGCTCCTCGCCAAGGTGAGCACCGAGGGACTGGACCTTGCCGACGTCGTGGATTACGGACGCACCACCGGCCAGACGGAACTCGGCACGCTGACGTTCCACCAGCGCGCCCTGAAGCTCAAGGAACTGGCCCAGTACCTGAACGCCCGCCGCGAGCACTTCTACGAGCTGTCCGCCCAGACCGGCGCCACCAAGATCGACTCCATGGTGGACATCGACGGCGGCATCGGCGTGCTGTTCACCTTCAGCTCCAAGGGCCGCCGCGAGCTGCCCAACTCGCAGGTGGTGGTGGACGGCCCCATGGAGGTGCTGTCCAGGGACGGATCCTTCGCCGGTGAGCACATCTTCACCCGCATCCCGGGCGTCGCCGTCCAGATCAACGCCTTCAACTTCCCGGTGTGGGGCATGCTGGAGAAGTTTGCGCCCGCGTTCATCGCCGGCGTTCCCACCATCGTCAAGCCGGCAACTCCCACGGGCTACGTTGCTGCGGCCGTGGTCAAGGCCATTGTGGAGTCCAACATCCTGCCCAAGGGCTCGCTGCAGCTCATCTCCGGATCGGCCCGCACGCTCCTGGACCACCTCGACTACCGCGACCTCGTTGCCTTCACCGGGTCCGCCTCCACCGCCAATTCGCTGAAGTCGCACCCGAACGTGGTGAAGGGCGGCGTCCGCTTCACCTCGGAGACCGACTCGCTCAACGCAGCCATCCTGGGCCCGGACGCGGTCAAGGGCACGCCGGAGTTCGACGCCTTCATCAAGTCCGTGGTCACCGAAATGACCGTCAAGGCGGGACAGAAGTGCACGTCCATCCGCCGCACCATCGTGCCCCGGGAGCTGGTGTCCGACGTCGTTGCCGCCGTGGGTGCCCGCATCGAGGAACGCGTGGTGCTGGGTGATCCCCGCGCCGAGGGCGTCACCATGGGTGCCCTTGCGTCCCTTGAGCAGCTGGCCGACGTCCGGGCAGCTGTCCAGGCAATGCTCGACGCCGGCGGCGAGCTTGCGTACGGCACGCTCGATTCGCCCAAGGTGACCAAAGCGGACGGGGGAGTGGCCGTCGTCGAAGGCGGTGCCTTTATGTCCCCGGTGCTGCTCAGCTGGGCGGACGCCGAAGCTGAGGAAGTCCACTCGCTGGAGGCCTTCGGTCCTGTTTCTTCGGTGATCGGCTACACCGACCTGGCCGACGCAGTGCGCCTCGCCGCCCGCGGCGGCGGCTCGCTGGTGGCTTCGGTGTGCACCAACGATCCCGAGGTTGCCCGTGAACTGGTTACCGGGATCGCCGCCCACCACGGCCGCGTTTTGATGCTCAACCGCGAGGACGCCCGTTCGTCAACGGGCCATGGGTCACCGGTGCCGCACCTGGTCCACGGCGGTCCCGGCCGGGCCGGTGGCGGCGAAGAGCTCGGCGGCATCCGCTCGGTGATGCACCACATGCAGCGCACCGCCATCCAGGGCTCGCCCAACATGCTCACCGCCGTCACGGGCCTCTGGCACACCGGCGCGGACCGCAACTTCACGCTGGAAACCGAAGGCCAGCACCCGTTCCGGAAGAACCTGAGCACCCTGCGCATCGGCGACGCTGTCCGCTCCGATCTCCGTGAAGTCACCCTCGAGGAGATCACCAAGTTCGCCAACTCCACCGGCGACACCTTCTACGCCCACACCAACCAGGAAGCCGCGGAGGCCAACCCGTTCTTCCCGGGCATCGTGGCGCACGGGTACCTGCTGCTGGCCTGGGGCGCCGGGCTGTTCGTTGAGCCTGCCCCGGGCCCCGTGCTGGCAAACTACGGCCTGGAGAACCTGCGCTTCATCACCCCGGTGGCTGCAGGGGATTCCATCCGCGTCACCCTGACCGCCAAGAAGATCACCCCGCGCGAGACCGACGAGTACGGCGAGGTGGCCTGGGACGCCGTCCTCACCAACCAGAACGACGAAATCGTGGCCACCTACGACGTCCTCACCCTCGTCGAGAAGTAGCCCGGACACAAAGCAACCCCCGGACGCTCTCTCACTTTTGGCGGGCTTTACCGCAATGCTCCCTCACCATGTGGACCAGTTCAATGCCGGTGGGGGAGCGTTGTGGTGTCGGGTAAAAGGTCAGCCTTGGCGGGCCTTCATACGGGGGTTCTTCTTGTTGATGACGAAAGTGCGGCCCCGGCGGCGGACGATCTGGGCTCCAGGGATCTTCTTTAGTGCCCGCAGGGAGTTTCGTACCTTCATGATGTGCTCCTTGGTGTTGATTCGGTGCGGTGGTTAAGGCCAAATGGATCGGGGAAAAGCCCCGCGTCGTCGTTCATTTCCGCCTCGGACAGCTCGCAGGCCGTCAGCAGGGCAGCGATTTCAGCGGGGTCGATGTCGTCGCCAGTGACGGCCAGGACTGTCCCGCGGTCGCCGAACTCGGGATGCCAATCCAGCGCGGCGTCGGGGCTCGTCGCAATAGCGAAGGGCAGGGAGTCCCGGTCGGTCTGCCAGGGACCGGTGTTTTCCAGCCATACGCGGGGGCCTATTCCCTGGATGGCAATCCTGCACTCCGGCGCCGAGGCCACCCAGAGCCGTCCGCGCAGCCAGCAGGATCCCTCAGCCAGGGCTGTCAGGGCCAGCCGGAAACGCTCCGGGTGAAGGGGCCGAGCAATCCGCTGCACCACAGTGATGAACGGCGAGGAGGATTCGGCCGGGATCCGCACCGAGCCTGCTGCCGTCCGGGCTGTTGCCTCAGCAAGGTTGTGCCGCCCGGGCCGTACGTCGCCCGCGTGGTCAGCCACTGCAATGTGGGGAGCCACCTCTTTGATGAGCTGGACTCCGCGGCCACGCATCGCCTGATCGACCGGCACCAGGGCTGGATCGGCCAGTAGGACTGTGTCGCTGAAGGCGAGTTCTCCAATGAGGAATTCTCCCGGAGTGCGGTCATCATCCGGAACGGGGGTAAAGCCGGACTCGAACACTGTGTGACGGTCCCAGAGCTGGTCCTCCACCGCATCGGGAGCGCATGCCAGGACCACTGCATCGATTGTGACTGACGCGCCGAGGCCCCTCAGGAGTGCGTGCACCGCCGTCATGGACGTCACTGCGGGAGGCAGGCCCAGAATAACGGGCGTAGCCGGTGTCGACAGCCGGCGTACCGTCGGCACCACATCCAGCCGGACGGTGCAGCTGAGGCAGGCGTGTTCGAGCCTGGATTCCGAACGCTCGAGTCGCTTGCCGTCTCTGAAGATTCTCCGGACCACGAGCCCGTCTTCGAGCAGGTCATGGAAGACGAGCACGGCACCCGGCGTCTCCGCAGCCAGGGCGGCGCACGCCTGTTGCCGGCTGAAAGCGTCCAAGGAACTTACCACTGTCACATTCATGCTTTGAGGGTATATGAGAATCATTCTCAATTACAAATGGAATTGATTTCGGGGTGTTAATACGACCGGAAGTGAGAGAGGGTTGGGGGTTTTCCGGCGGGAAGTGAGAGGGCGTTGGGGGTTTTTCGGCGGGAAGTGAGAGAGGGTTGGGCCGGTTCTTTCTGACCTGCTCCGGCGTAGAATTTTCTGCGTAGGAGGTGGCGAAATGACCCTAGTACTCAACAAAGCCACAACAGTCCTGCCCGTCGATGATGTAGAGCGTGCCCGGCATTTCTATGCGGACACTTTGGGGCTCCCGCACCGGGGCGTGGCAGATGACGGAAGCGAATTGTTTGGCTCGGAGGGCGGCCCGATGCTGCAGCTGATGCCTGTCAGGGATGGCAAGCATTCAGAGCACACCACCCTGAGTTTCGAAGTCAGCGAGATTGAACGCACGGTCAGGGAAATGGAAGCCAGGGGCGTCGCGTTCCAGGATTACGACCTGCCGGATCTCAAGACCGAGAACCACATTTGTACAACGGATTCCGAAAAGTGCGCATGGTTCATGGATTCAGAGCACAACATCCTCTGCGTGCACGAGAACATCAACACGGTGGCGGATTACCAGCTCTAACCCCCGGCCCAGGGTTTACGTGCCGAGGAACAGCGCTCCGGCTTGCCGGGGCGCTGTTCTGTGTCGGCGCCCGGTTAAGGGTGCTCTGTGTTCACGGCGAATCCGGCGGCGTCGCGGACCACGGCGTGACCGGCCGCTCCTGCCTGACGCCGTCCACCGTGACGTCCACCCGTTCGTTAAAGAAGCTCACCAGCCCGTGGATCTGGGCGGCGTCGCGGAACCGCTGGTCGTACATCCACGCGATGTTCCGCCCGGTTTCCGAGTTCGGGTACGTCCAGTAGCTCGCCGTGCCCTTGTATGGACAGACCGTCTTCTTGGGGCTGGGCTCCATGATGTCCAGCCTGACGTCCGCGGGCGGGATGTAGTAGCGCACCGGCAGCATGGTCTCGTACAGCAGCTGGGCGGCGTTCGTGGTGGCCAGCGTGACGTCGTCGAGCCTCACCTCAACGGTGAGGGACGACGCCCGGATGTCCACGCGGTGGAACGGGTCACGGGGGTGCCCGATGATCTCTTCGTCGTCTTCCAGCCAATCGAAGGCGTTGAAATCCAGCACCACATGTCCGGCGAGGTCGGGGTCGGCCGGCCGGAAGGCCGCGCGGGGCAGCCTCGTCCCGGAAGTCACGACGTCGAACTCCTCACCGTCCGCTGTGTGCCGCCCGAAGCCCGTGCGCGGATCCAAGGCGTGCGGTCCGTCCGCGCTGAGCCTGAAACCGTGCTCCGCGATCTGGCCCGGCTGCTGCGACGGGGGCGCGAGTTCGGCTTGAAGGTCCACTTCGGGGACGGCGTAGATGGGGGTCACGCGCTTGGGTTCCCACACCAGGAGCGCATACAAGGTGTCGACGACGGTGTTCCCGCCCACCATGGCACGGACGCGTTTGGGCGTGGGTTGGTACCGCAAATGCGGGAACGTGCCGAAGAGGACTTCGGATAATTTCGTGGCCATGACTACAGGGTGGGCGCCACACATGCCGCCGTCAATGAGTGCCCCGGAGGGCCCATCGGCGTAGATGGGGGAGAACGGACTTAGCGTGCCGCGTTGAGCCCTTTGAAAGCCATTGTGATGACGTCGTCGGCCAGCTTTTCCGGGGACAGCGAGCCGCCCGGCTTGTACCATTCGACGATCGAGTTGATGGTGCCGAACAGGAGTCGCGTGACCGTGCGGGGATCGATGTCCTCGCGGAGGGAACCCTCATCGCGGGCGGCGGAGATCAGGGCCGCCACCTTGTGGTCGAAGGTGCGGCGGCGTTCCATGGCGTCGCGCTCGATGTCCGTGTTGCCGCGCAGGCGCAGCAGCAGGGTGACGAACGGAAGGCGTTCCACCAGCACGGAAATGGTTTCGCGGAGTACGAACTCGAGCCGGGCCTCGGCCGTCCCGGACTGGGCCTGCGGCTGCTCCAGGATGGCCTCGAGGCCGCCCAGTGCCTGCTCCAGGGCGAGCTTGAGGAGGTCGCCCTTGGACGGTACGTGGTGGTAGATGGCCGACTTGGAAATGCCAAGGTTTTCGGCAAGGATGCCCATTGACGTGGCGTCGTAGCCGTGGCGGTTGAAGACCTCGACGGCGATCTGCAGCACCGACTGCTGGTCGTATCCCGGGCGGCCGCGCTTGGTGGGTGCATCAGTTGTGGACATACCGGCTATTTTCTCATGAACGTTCGGTTATTAGGCGCAATCAGTGTCACGGACCAGAAATGCCTTGCCTGCGCGGTGCCCCGGTGCTAGAAAGCTTGTAGAGGAACTATCGGCGCGGGGACCGGTTCTGACTCAAATGTTTCAAGGATCGGGACGGGATCAGGTACGTTGGGCTGCCCGGCTGGCGGTTAGCCATCGGCACGTCACAGCGCTGTCGCGCATTGGCAGTAGTGCACTGAATGCCTCCCGTAAAAGGACGGTCCCCGGCTGCAGCAGCCGGGGACCTTCCCCATGTGGGTGACTGTCCGCATGTGGCACCGGAATGCCAACGTTGCGGCCAGACGTGCCGACATGGGCAATTGCGGACTCTTCCGCTCCTGACGTAGTACTCAGCCTATTGCGCTCCCCGGGGGCTGGTGCTAAAACTCTCTAAAACCTCGTCTCATAAGGGGGCCAAGAACGCGGAGCACGGGGCTGGGTGGGCCGGGCTAATGTGGCTGCCTGTGCGGGCGGCATGCAATCGGATCCGGGAATGTCGAGAACACCCAAGGAAACCCCATGACACTCAAGCGCGGGCGCGCCGCCACCATCCTTTTTGCCATCCTCATCACTGTCTGCGGTCTGATCGGCATCGAACAAGGACCGTCATCCTCAGCAGCAGCAAGTCTCAACTTCACCACCAACGGGAGCCAAATCACCGACCCCGACGGCAATGCCTTCATCCCGCGGGGGTCCAATTTTAACGGTCCCCACTTCGTCTGGGAGCCCAACCCCATCGGTAAGTCGTCGACGGTCCAGGACGTGTGGAAGATGAACACCATCAGGCTCGACGTCGCCTTGGACCGCGGAACGAATGACTACCCGCACTACAACTTCGGATCGAGCTCGGACTTCGATGCCATCATCAACGAGTACACGGCCAAGAAGATTGTGGTGATGCTGGCACAGTTCACTCTCAGGGCGGGCTCATATCCCACAGCAGCTGAGCTGAACGAATTGAAGGGGTGGTGGGCGGACAAAGCGGCGAAATACAAGGACAATCCATATGTCTGGTTCAACCTCCAGAACGAACCCGGCGAGAACGGCTGGATGCTGCCGCCTGATGACACCTGGTACTCCAACCATGTGGCCATGTCGCAAGCGATCAGGGCCACCGGCGCCCAGAATGTGATTGTCTACGACGGCGCCCACTTCGGCCAGGAGCGCGCGGGCGGCGGTAATGACCAGTCAGCATTCCTCAGGTGGGGCACGCAATTGAAGGCCGAGTTCGGCAACACCGTCTTTTCCGTACATGTTTATGACCGCTGGGACACAGCTGAACAGCTCGGCCAGTTCCTCGCTGATGTGCAGGGGCAAGGATTGCCGATCATCATCGGTGAGACTGGGTTCCCGGAGCAATGGGAAGCCGTGGATCGGGGTGCAGGAATCCGCGCCGGTGCCATTGCGGCGTTCCAGGCTGCGACCGAGCGCAGGGTGGGGCTCTTCTCATGGCATGCCCAAGGCGGCGACAACCACAACCTCGTCCGAGGAGGCCCGTTGGATTGGGTGGATTCACTCACCCAGCCCACGAACCTCACCGAATTAGGCCAGATGCAGTGGGACTACCTCCAGGAACTGGCCCGGTAGGCGTTTGCCCGGCCCGGTTGGGCGGCGCCCAACCGGGCCGGGCCGCAAGTGTACGTTCGCGCTATGCCTTCGGACGCATGTCGTAGGTCCGGCGGAGCTTGCCGTTTGAGCGCTCCAGTGAGCCGGGCTCGACGACGTTGACGGTGCAGGATGAGCCGACGTGGATCTTGATCTGCTGCTGCAGGACCTTGGCGGCCGAGGCCACGACCTCTGCCGAGACGGATTCCCGGCGTTCGATCTTCACCGTGAGCTGGTCCATCCGCTGGCCCTCGGGCCGGGTGAGTTCCAGCTGGAAGTGCGGGCTGAGCTCGGGGATGCGCAGCGCGATTTCCTCGATCTGCGAGGGGAACAGGTTCACGCCGCGAAGGATGATCATGTCGTCGCTGCGGCCGGTGATGCGGCCCATGCGGCGGTGCGCGGGGCGGGCCGTGCCGGGCAGCAGCCGCGTGAGGTCCTTGGTGCGGTACCGGATGATGGGCAGCGCTTCCTTGGTGAGCGAGGTGAACACCAGTTCGCCGTGTTCGCCGTCGCCCAGGACCTTCGTGGGGTCGAACGCGTCGATGATCTCGGGGCGGAAGTGGTCCTCCCAGATGTGGCTGCCGTCCTGGGTCTCCACGGCTTCGCCGGCCACCCCGGGGCCCATGACCTCGGACAGGCCGTAGATGTCGCAGGCCTTGATGTTCATGGTGGTTTCGAGCTCGTGGCGCATTTCCTCGGTCCACGGCTCGGCACCCAGCACGGCGTACTTGAGGGACGTGGAGGCCGGGTCGATGCCCTGCTTCATCATCGCGTCGGCGATGGTCAGCAGGTAGGTGGGGGTGGCCAGGATCGCGTCCGGCTTGAAGTCCTGGATGAGGGTGATCTGGCGTTCGGTCTGGCCGCCCGAGATCGGGATGACCGTGCAGCCCAGGGCCTCGGCGCCGGCGTGGGCGCCCATGCCGCCGGTGAACAGGCCGTAGCCGTAGGCGTTGTGGACCTTCATGCCCGGGCGGACGCCGGAAGCGCGGAGGGAACGTGCCACCAGCTTGGCCCAGTCGGCGAGGTCCTTCTTGGTGTAGCCCACCACGGTGGCGCGGCCGGTGGTGCCGGAGCTGGCGTGGATGCGGGCCACCTCGTGCTGCGGCACGGCGAACATGCCGAAGGGGTACTCCAGCCGGAGGTCTTCCTTGGTGGTGAAGGGGAACTTGCCAAGGTCGGCCAGCTCGCGGAGGTCCGTGGGGTGGACGCCGGCCTCGTCGAACTTGCGCTTGTACAGCGGAACGCGGTCGTAGGCGTAGGCGACCGTGTGCTGGAGGCGGCTCAGCTGCAATGCCTCCAGCTCGTCGCGGGATATCGTTTCTTCGCGGTCCAGCACGGCGTCGGCGGCAGCTGCTGGTTCTGTGGCGTGGAGGGTCATCTGGGGGTCCCTGTTTCTATTTCTTGGAGATGGTGCGGCTGCGGCCGCGGAACTCGGCGATGAGCTCGCCCGGTGTTTCATGGTTGGCGCTGTCGGCTGCGGTGCCGGCGGCGGTACCTGTGTTGGTGCCTATGGCCGTGTGGGGGTCCGCGGCGTAGATCTGCACGTCGTAAAGTCCGCTGCGGCCGGCATGCGCGCGTCGGTTGGCGACGGCGGTGATCACCTGGCCGGTGAAGGCCGGCTTGAGGAAGTTGATGTCGACGCCGGACGCCACGGTGATCGTGTCGCCGTCGGCTCCCGCTGTGCCGGCCGGCGTGCTTGCCGGGTTGCAGGCCAAGGCAAAGGCGGTATCGCCGAAGGCGAAGATCATTCCGCCGTGGGCCATGCCGAAGCCGTTGAGCATTTCCTGCCGGAGGGTCATGCGGATGGTGGCGTGACCGTCGTCCAGTTTGAGGACTTCGATGCCCATCCATTCAGAGGCATAGTCGTTTTCAAGGATGGGGTGGGTGGCCCCGGAGAGTGTTGCTTCAGCCATGCGTCATTGCCTCCAGCTTTATTTACCGAATGTTCATTAGGTAATCCCATTTTGGGGCATGCTGTCAAGAGCCGCTGCTGTTTCCGGCCGCAGGGAGAGGGTGCTTGTGGGTGCTTCCCGGTCCCGCTAACTGCCCCACATCTCGGAACTGTTCAAGGACGTGAACACAAACATCCCGCCCACAAAGGCGAAGAATCCGCCGAAGAACCGGGCATAGGCGGGACTGGCCAAGAATGATCCGGAGTAGTCCACGCCCATCGGCTTGGACTCCTTCATGTACTTCGACATGGCGGTAGCGGATCCGTTCAGGTTCGTCAGCATGCTCAGCCCAAGGAGGATGGCCACGAGGCCGAGGGCGCCGGACGCCCAGCGGGTGACTTCCCTGGCCCCCAGGGGAACGGACACGAAGGTGACAACAAAGACGATGAAGAACAGGATGTAAAAGGTCTTCACTGGCTGCGGCAGGGCTGCCAGGAATTTGAGCGGGTTCACGGAGCCTCCTGATCATGCGTCTGCTGAGCATAGCCCCGCTGGTCCCGAACTGGAATGGGATTATCAGTTATCCGCTGGCCCGGCCTGAGCCATAGGAATCAGCCGTGATCGGCGTACGATCGGAGGCGGGGGAAGCCGACCCATGACAGGGGATGCCATGAGCGGAATTTTGGGGCAGGCGCGCACGTACTCAAGTGCTTTGGGGGCGTCAAACTTGTTGGCCGGGACGTTTGTTTTTGATGCCAGATCCCGGGTTATGACGTGGTCTGATGAGCTTTACAGCATCCACGGCTACCGCCGGGGTGACGTCGTTCCAACGATGGAGCTGACGATGGCGCACAAGCATCCGGATGACCTGCCGCGGATCCAGGAGGTCAGCAACGAACTGTTCGCACATGGCGGTCATGTGGCCATGTACCACCGCCTCATCGATGCCACGTCCCGCGAGCGAAAAGTGCTGACGGCGGGGGAGGCGGTGCTGGACGGGACCGGCAAGCTGTCGACCATCTCGGGAGTCATGCTGGACCTGACGTCAACAATCCAACGGGAGACGGAACTGGCCGCACGCGAAGCCGTCCGCGGCGCGATGGCCACCCGGAGCACCATCGCGAAAGCCGAGGGCATCCTCATGGGCCGGCTCGGCATCGGATCGGATGAGGCCTTCAAACTGCTGACCACCTACAGCAACACCAGCAACATCAAACTCGCCGGCGTGGCCTCCGGCCTCGTGGCACTTGCTGACAGCCCCGCGGAGGCTACCGCGCTGGGGCACTTCATCCAGCAGCTCAGCCAGACCCGCCAGCGCCGCTGACCGAACCGCTGCCGCGGACCGAACCGCGCCGCTATCCGAGGTCTCGACGCCGGCGGACCAGTCCCAGGCAGAGTGCGGCCGCTGCTGCGGCGGCAGCCGCGACGATGCCGAAGGGCACGGGATCGTTGGCACCGCAGATGCCCACCAGGGGTGCCGCCAGGCCGCCGAAGGAGAACCGGGCCAGGCCCAGGAGCGAGGATGCCGTGCCGGCGATGTCGGGATATTCCTTGAGCGCCAGCGAGGTGGCCGGCGGGCTGGTCACGGCCACGCCGCTGACCATGGTGAACAGGGACAGGATGATGGCGATCAGGGGCAGGTGCAGGAGCGCCGTGGCCAGCAGCCCCAGGGCGCCGGCGAGGGCCATGGCCAGGCCCAGGGCGAGGGTTCCCCGTTCGGACCAGTGCTCAGCCAGCCGGCCGGAGATGAACCCGAAGATCACGAAGCCCAGGGAGTTCAGTCCGAAGGCGAACGAGTAGCCCTGCGGGGAGAGCCCGTACATGCCCTGGAGGATGTACGTTGCCCCGCTCAGGTAGGCGAAAATCGCGGCGTAGGTGAAGCCCGTGATCAGGACGGCGCCCACGAACATCCGGTCCGCCAGGAGCCGGCGGAAGTCGTTGAGGGTGTGGGAGAGGCCTCCCGTGATGCGCCGGTCCTGCGGGAGGGTCTCCCGGAAAACCACCAGGGACGCGACGAGGATGGCCACACCCACTGCGGCGAGGAACAGGAACACTCCGCGCCAGTCCGTGACGGCCGCGAGCTGGCCGCCGATCACGGGGCCGATGATGGCAGCCAGTCCGCCCAGGACGGTGAGGCGGCCGTAGTAGCGGATCAGCTTCCCGCCCGAGTAGACGTCCCGGCCGGCGGCCTGCGCGATGACAATGCCCACAGCCCCGGCGAGGCCCTGCACGAACCGGGCGAGGATGAGGGTTTCGACCGTGGGGCTGAGCGCGCACAGCACCGAGGTGACCGTGTAGGCGATCACGCCGATGATCAGCGGCTTCCGGCGGCCGAAGCGGTCCGACAGGGGTCCGGCGACCACCTGCCCGATGGCTAGGCCGAGCAGGCAGGCGGTGATGGTCAGCTGCGCCACGGACGTTGTGCTGCGGAGCTCGGCGGTGAGGGCGGGAAGGACCGGCAGGTAGAGGTCCATGGAAATCGGACCGAAGATTGTCAGCAGCCCGAGCACCACCGCCAGCGGCCGGCCGACGGCCTGTTTTGGCGCGGGAGCAGGTCCGGGTGCAGTGGCGTGGGCAGGGGCGCCGGTGGCGGTCATGCTGGCTCCGTTCCAGTGGTGAGGGGGTTGATTTCCCATTCAACCCGGCCGCGCCATTCCTAGCCACGGCTCTCCCTATCCGGGTTCTGGCAGTACCTCCCTGGGACCCCCTGCCCCGGTGTAGCGTGAACGGGTGGATAACAGGATGGCGGTGAGGGAGTTCCTCGCCTCAAGGCGCGCTAAGATCTCTCCGGAAATGGCCGGACTCACGCTTTTTGGCGGACGACGCCGGGTCCCCGGCTTGCGCCGCGAAGAGGTCGCCATGCTCGCCGGGGTCAGCGTGGACTATTACACGAAACTTGAGCGCGGGAACCTTGCCGGCACCTCCGAAAGTGTCCTCGACGCCGTCGCCAGGGCCTTGAAACTGGACGAAGCGGAACGGGACCACCTCTACAACCTTGCCAGGGCCTCCAGTGCGTCCGGCCGGACCAAGCAGCGTCCCCTCCAGAGCGGGACCGTGCGCCCGCCCCTCCAGTTCATGCTGGACGCCATCACGGCGGCGCCTGCCTTCATCGGCAACCAGCACATGGACATTGTGGCGGCCAACCAGCTCGGCTACGCCCTGTACTCGGAGATGTACCGCGGTCCCGCCCGGCCGGCCAACCACTCCCGGTTCATCTTCCTTGATCCCCGGGCCCGCGACTTCTACCCCAACTGGGAACTGGCCGCCAACACCAACGTGGCACTGCTGCGCACCTACAGCGGCCAGAACCCCTTCGACAAGCGCCTGGCGGACCTCGTCGGGGAACTGTCCACGCGCAGCGAGGAGTTCCGCATCCGGTGGGCAGCGCACAACGTCCGCCGCCACTACGCCGGAACCAAGGTGTTCCACCATCCGGTGGTAGGGGAACTCGAGCTCACGTACGAAGCGATGGACCTGGCCGAGGACCCCGGCTTCAGGCTGACCGTCTACCCGGCCGTGCCGGGATCGCCGTCGGATGAACGGCTGCGGCTGCTGGCCAGCTGGGCCGCCACCGAACATATCCGGGAACTCGCCGTCGGACCCGTTCAGGAGTATCCCGTCGAAGGCCAGCCCGGCACACCGGTCCAACTGCCGACCCAGCCCGCACCCCACAGCAGGGATGTCCAGCGGTCCTGACCGTGGAAGTATGGAGGGACGGAGCATCACCACGTCACTACCTAAGGGCGGATCATGGCCAAGGGGATTTACGTCAGCGCGACCACACCGGGATCCGGTAAGTCGCTGATAGCGCTGGGGCTTGCGGACACGCTGCACCGGCACGCGGACCGCATCGGCTTCTTCAAACCCGTGGTCCACGGCACCGACGCCGCCTCGGACCCCATGGTGGCCCTGATGAAATCCCGGTTCGACCTCGACGACGACCGCTGCCGAGGCGGCCTGACGTTCGCCGAGGTCCGCTCGCTGCTGGCGGAGGGAAACCGGGCGGAGATCGACGCCCGCTGCGTGGAGATCTTCGCCGACATGTCCCGCCACTGCGACGTGGTGATTGTGGAGGGGACCGACCTCACCGGCCAGGATGCCGCCGTCGAATTCGACCTCAACGCCCGGCTCGCCAACAACCTGGCCGCGTCCATCGTTGCGGTGGTGGGCGCGAAGGGGCGCACCGTGGCGGAGGCGGCCGACGCCGTCGAGGTTGCCCGCAAGGAACTGGCGGCGGAACGCTGCAGCCTGCTGGCCATCATGGTGAACCGTGCCGATCCGGAGGACGTGGACGGGATCGTCGCGGCCGTGAAGCCCGGCGCGTCCGGCCGGCCCGTGTACGTCTTCCCGGAGCTGGAGGACATCGCCCGCCCCACCACCGGCGAGGTGGCCACCGCCCTGGGGATCCGCCAGGTCGCCGGCCGGCAGGACATGGAACGCGACGTGCACTCCATCAAGGTGGCGGCCATGAGCGTGGCCAACTTCCTGCACGTGCTCGACGACGGTGCGCTGGTGATCGTCCCGGGCGACCGCGCGGACGTGATGGTCGCGTGCCTGGCGTCGTCGTTCTCGCCGGAGTTCCCGGTGCCGTCAGCGCTGATCCTCACCGGCGGCCTGGCCCCGGACCCCAACATTTACTCGCTGCTGGCGCAGGCGCCGTTCCCCGTATTCGCCAGCCCGGACGATACCTACACCACGGCCAAGCGCGTGTCAGAGGTCCGCAGCGAAATCTGGTCCGGGCACCGGCGCAAGGTGGCCTCCGCCGTCGGGCTGTGGGCAAAGCGCGTGGACGAGGCCGAGCTGGTGGAGCGCCTGCACCTGCCGCGGCTGGAGCGGATGACGCCGCTCCGTTTCCTGCACGACCTGATCGAACGGGCCCGGCTGCAGCGCCGGCACATCGTGCTGCCCGAGGGGAACGACGTGCGGATCCTGCGTGCGGCGGAAATCCTGCACCGGCGGGACGTCTGCGACCTCACCATCCTGGGCAACGAGTCGGACGTCCGCGAGCTTGCGTCCACGCAGGGCATCGACCTGTCCGGCATGAAAATTGTGGATCCCGCCACGTCCGAGCTGCGCCAGCAGTTTGCCGAGAAGTACGCGGAGCTGCGTGCGCACAAGGGCGTGGACCTGGCCCGGGCGCTGGAGGTCATGCTGGACGGCAGCTACTTCGGCACCATGATGGTCCAGCTGGGCGTGGTGGACGGCATGGTGTCCGGTGCTGCGCACACCACCGCCCACACCATCCGCCCGGCGCTGGAGTTCGTGAAGACCCGCGACGGCGTGAAGATCGTTTCCTCGGTGTTCCTGATGCTGATGCCGGACCGGGTGCTGGTGTACGGCGACTGCGCGGTCAACCCGGACCCGAACGCCGAGCAGCTGGCGGACATCGCGCTGGCCTCGGCCGAGACCGCCACGCAGTTCGGCGTGGACCCGCGGGTGGCCATGCTGTCCTACTCCACCGGCGGATCCGGCACCGGCGAGGCGGTGGACAAAGTCCGGCAGGCCACCGAAGCGGTGAAGGCGCGCCGCCCGGACCTCGCCGTCGAAGGCCCCATCCAGTACGACGCCGCCGTGGATGCCGCGATCGCGCAGTCCAAGATGCCGGGCTCGTCCGTCGCCGGGCAGGCCACCGTGTTCATCTTCCCGGACCTGAACACCGGCAACAACACGTACAAGGCGGTGCAGCAGTCCTCGGGGGCGGTCGCCGTCGGGCCTGTCCTGCAGGGGCTCCGCAAGCCGGTGAACGACCTCTCCCGCGGCTGCACGGTGGAGGACATCGTGAACACGGTGGCCATCACGGCCGTGCAGGCGCAGTCCGTGGAACCGGCCGCCGAACCGGCACCCGCCGCCGCGCACGCGTAGCTAGCGCACGCGTAGCTAGCTGTCTTCGGGCGTGAGGTCCAGGTCCTCCACGTTTTCGGGCGGCTCGGGGGACTCGCCCACCTCGGCGGCTTTGAGGTTGCCTGTGTCGTCCAGGGCCGGGTTCGCGCCCTCGACGCCGGTGGGGTCCTTCGCCTTGGACCCGGACTCCGGCGCGGTGCCCGCAGGTCCGGCGCTCTCCGGTGCGGTGGCGTCCGGCTCCCCGCCGGTCGGCTGGGTGGTGCTGTCACTCATGGAAAAGCCCTCCGTGCATAGTCCAGCTGGTCCGCCGACTCTAAGCGCCCGCCGCGCCCGATGCAATGGCGCTACGATCGAACTTCCACCGACCACCGCAGCAGCTACGGCTTAGGAGGCCCAGTGCTCGTCCTCGTCATCAACTCCGGTTCGTCCTCGCTCAAGTACCAGGTGCGCGACGTGGCATCCCACAGCGTCCTGACCGAGGGGCTGATCGAAAAGATCGGCATGGGCAACGGCGGTGAAGGCGACGGCGAAATCGAGGGCCCGCGCGACCACGCCGAGGCACTGGAGCAGGTGGACGCCGCCATCCACGAGGTGCTGGGCGACCGGAAACTGGACGCCGTGGGCCACCGGGTGGTGCACGGCGGGGAGCGCTTCGGTGAGCCCGTGCTGATCGACAACGAGATCACCCGCGCCATCGAGCGGCTCAACCCGCTGGCTCCGCTCCACAACCCGGCCAACGTGCTGGGCATCCGCGCCATCGCCAAGAAATGGCCGGACATGCCGCAGGTTGCCGTGTTTGACACAGCCTTCCACCGCACCCTGCCCGAGCACGCGTGGCGCTACGCGGTGCCGGACTCGCTCTACACCAACCACGGAATCCGCCGCTACGGCTTCCACGGCACCTCGCACGAGTACGTCTCGCACCAGGCAGCGGCGCTGCTGGACCTCCCGGTGGAAGAGTTCGACGGCGTCCTCGCCCACCTGGGGAACGGCGCCTCCGTCACGGCCATCCGGGGCGGGAAGTCCGTGGACACCTCCATGGGGTTCACCCCGCTGGAGGGCCTGGTGATGGGCACCCGCTCCGGCGACCTCGACCCGTCCATCCTTGTGTTCCTGGGCCGGGCCGGCTGGTCCACGGAGGACCTCGACTCGCTGCTCAACCGCGAATCCGGGCTCAAGGGCCTGGCCGGCAACAACGACATGCGCTCCGTAGTGGAGGCCGCCGAAGCCGGCGATGCCCGCGCTGCCACTGCGCTCGCCGTCGCGTCCTACCGGCTGGCCAAGTACATCGGCGGGTACCACGTGGCCGTGGGCGGGGCGAAAGCGCTGGTGTTCACCGCCGGCATCGGCGAAAATTCGCACCAGTTCCGCACACTGGTGGGGGACAAGCTGGGGGCGCTGGGCATAGAGCTCGACGCCGGGCTGAACAGTGAGCGGTCCAAGGAACCGCGGGTGATTTCCACCGCCGCGTCGCTCATCCCAGTCCTGGTGGTCCCCACCGACGAGGAGCGCGCCATCGCAGAGGCGACCGCCGTCGTCGTGCATTCATCGGTTGCCCCCTAACCCCGACGCTCCCTCACTTCTGGTCGCATTTACCGGGACGCTCCCTCACTAGTCACACGTGGGCGAGGTTGCTGGAGAGTTCGCGGTGCGCGCCGGCCTGGTCCTGGAGGGCCTTGGCCCGCTCCTCGAACACGCCGACGGCGTCAGCTCCCGCGGCGAAGCGCAGCGGTGGCTCGTCCAGTTCCGCCAGGTTGATGAGGGCGGCGGCGAGCTTGGCCGGGTCGCCGCCCTGCTGCCCGTCCATGCTGCGCCATGCGGCCACGGTCTGTTCGGTGCGCTCGGCGTAGTCATCGATTGTGGTTTCGGCGTACCGGGTGGATTCCGGGGTGAGCAGCTCGGTGCGGAAGAACCCCGGCTCCACGATCATGCTGCGGATGCCGAACGGGGCGACCTCCAGGGCCAGGGACTCCGCCCAGCCCTCCACGCCGAACTTCGACGCGGCGTAGGCGGACAGGAACTCTCCGCCCGCGATGCCGGCCGTCGAGGAGATGGTGACCACCAGACCTGAGCGCTGGGCCCGCATCACCGGCAGGGCCGCACGGGTGACGTTGATGGGCCCGAACATGGTGGTTTCGATCTGCGCCCGGAAGTCCTCGGGGCTGATTTCCTCGAAGAACCCGGCGTAGAAGTTACCGGCGTTGTTCACGAGGACGTCGATCCGGCCGAACCGGTCGACGGCGGTCTGGATGGCGGCGGCGGCGTCGGCGGGGTCGGTGACGTCGAGCCTTACGGCCAGCAGGTTCTCGTTGTCGCCCAGGGCCTGGGCGACCTTTTCCGGGTTGCGGCCGGTGGCCACCACGGCATGGCCGGCGGCCAGTGCGGCCTTCGCAATGTCGGTGCCCATACCGCGGCCGGCTCCGGTGATGAACCAGACCTTCTTCCCGGTGACGGCGTCCCCGGCGAGGGTGTTGGTCTGGGCAAGTGTGTCCTGGGCGAGGGTGTTCTGTTCAGTCATTGTGAGGTGCTGTCTTTCCTGCTGGTTGTTTCGGTCTTGGTGGTTGGGTGGGTCGTGATGGTTGATTCGGCGGGTGATGCCGCCCAGCTGGCGAGGAATGCCAGCGCGTTTTCGGACGCGGAGCCGGGCTCCGCGGTGAAGGTGAACAGGGTCTGTCCTTCGTCGCCGGGGAGGTGCAGGGTTTCGAACTGCAGGGACAGGTCCCCGGCCACCGGGTGGTGGAACCGTTTGGACCCGGTGGTGTGGATCCGCACGTCGTGTCCCGCCCACAATCCGGCGAACAGGCCGCAGCGGGTGGTCAGTTCCCCGACCAGCTCGTTCAGCGCCCGGTCATGGGGATTCCGCCCCGTTTCCAGCCGCAGCATCGCCACCGTGGTGGCCGCGATCGCCCGCCAGTCGGGGTACAGGTCTGCTGCGCGCGGGTCGAGGAAAAGGTAGCGGGCCTGGTTCGGCAGCCGGCCGGGCGTGTCCGGACCGGAGGCCACGGCGGAGTCGAAGACCTCCGAGTACAGCGCGCGGCCCAGGAGGTTGGCGGCCAGCACGTCAGAACGCCCGTTCTGCACGATGGCCACCACTCCGGTCATTCCGTCCAGGAGACGCAGCACCCCGGGACGGACCCGCTGCTGCGCGGGCCGGCGGGAGGCCTGGCGCCGTGCCCCGCGTAAGGGGGCGTTGGCCGTCCGGGCCAGATCCATCAGGTGGGTCCGCTCGGCGTCGTCCAGTTGGAGGGCGGAGGCCACGGCCTCAAGCACCGAGTCGGAGACGCCCCGGATGCTGCCGCGTTCCAGCCGCGTGTAGTAGTCCGTGCTCACCCCGGCAAGCTGTGCCACTTCCTCGCGGCGAAGGCCCGGCACCCGGCGCAGCTCCCCGTAGCTGGGGATACCGGCCTGCTCCGGGCTGATCTTCGCACGACGCGAGATCAGGAACTCGCGGATTTCGTTTTTTCTGTCCACATCCACCACGCTACGCAGGCCGCAGATCCGGTGGCAGTGTCTATTGGACACCCCCAGTGTGCTGACGCCGTCAGTGCTGAAGCGGCCAGTGTTGCAGCCGCCAGTGCTGAAGCCGCGGAGGGTACGCTCAAACCATGCCGGACATCAGACTGCCCATCCGCACCGACCGCCTGGTCCTGCGCCGCTTCGAGGCCGCCGACCTCGACGCCTTCTACGCCTACCACTCGCTGCCCGCAACCGCACGGTTCCTGCCGGGCGAAGCCAAGAGCTACACGCAGTGCATGGAACGCGTGGGCAACTACGCCAACTTTGTCTTCAAAAAGGAGGGCGACTGGGTGGCGCTGGCCATCGAGGCCGCGGACTCGCCAGGCTTGATCGGCGAAGTGGTGCTGAAATGGCTGCCGGGCTTCGGCCAGGCGGAAGTCGGCTGGAGCCTTGCCCCGGGGGCGCGCGGCAAGGGCTACGCCACCGAAGCTGCGGAGGCGATGCTGAAGCTGGGTTTCGAGGGCCTGGACTTCCACCGGATCGACGCCAAACTGGACGCGCTGAACACGGCGTCGGCCTCGATCTGCGAGCGGCTGGGCATGCGCCTCGAAGGCAAGCACGTGGACAAGTGGCGTTACAAGGGCGCCTGGGCCACGGAAGTTGTCTACGCCATGCTCCGCGACGAATGGGCCGGCCGGAAGCAGGCAGCTGACACGCCGGCTGCCCGGAATTAAGCGCCGGCCCCGTACGTCCCGTATTCCGGAAGCCCTGCCGACTCATAGACAAGAATGGCGAGTCCGCCCGGCGTCGTCCTGCTGCTGACCAGGCGCAGGCCCGCCGGGACGCCTCCCACCGGGAACAGCCGCCGCCCGTTCCCCACCACCACCGGGGCGATCACCAGCCTCACCTCGTCAATCAGCCCGGCGGCTAACAGGGACTGCGCCAGCCTGGCACTCCCGTGGATCTGCAGCTCCCTTCCGGGCTGCCGCTTCAAGTCGGCGACCTGCGCCGCGACGTCCCCGGAGAGGATGGTCGTCGGTGTCCAAGACGCCTGCTTCAAGCTATGGGAAGCCACGTACTTCGGCAGGCCGTTCATCTTTTCGGAGAACGGATCGTCGGGGTCCGTCATCTGCGGCCAGTCACGCGAAAAGTTGTCGTAGGTGCGGCGGCCGAACAGCAATGCGTCCGCCCCGCCCAGCCAGTCCACAGCCTGTTGCACGAACTCCTCATCCAGGTGCGGGACGAACCACCCTCCCTGGGTGAAGCCGTCGCTGGTGTCTTCATCCGGGGAGCCGGGACCCTGCGACACACCGTCCAAGGTCAGGAACTCCATCAACGTCAGTCTCATTGCGTGTTACCTCTCCGTATCGGTTCAGCAGCGGTTCTCGAGTACCTCACTTCGTCCACCATCACGGTACGCGGGGCTCGCTTCCGTTGGCAGTGTCTATGGCCCCAGTCTGCTCAAGCGGCCAGGGTTGGCCGATTTTGGAAGGGCTACCCCTTCCGCGCCCATGCTCCTAATCTGTTGCTACGGGCGAACATATCTCGCCCGCTCCAGCCACATTGAAGCAATGGAAAGCCTGGCCATGCCTCCCGCAGGGGATCACGGGCACCGTTGGGAAGCAGCCGGCTTGGAGAGGAGAAGCGATGGAAACGGGAGTGGAACCAAGAGCATTCTGGGGGAGGATCGGTGCGATTGCGCTTCCCCTCGGCGTCATCCTGCTGGTGGCCGCAACGGCGGTCCACCCGTCCAGGGAGCACCCCATGAACCACACAGCGGTCTTTATGGAGTACGCGCAGAACGACGGCTGGATTGCCATCCACTTCGCGCAGTGGGTGGCTGCCCTGATGTTCTCCGGCGGCCTCGTGGCTCTGTACTTCGCCATGACCGCCCAGAAGGAGGGGCCAAAACCGCTGGCGCGCTTCGGCCTGGTAGCGGTGGTGCTGACCGCGGCGGCCATCACCATGCTCCAGGCGGTGGACGGCGTGGCGCTCAAATGGGCTGTGGACGCCTGGGCCGTTGCTCCCGCCGATCAGGAGTCGTCAGCGCTGTCAGCTGCCATGGGGTTGAGATGGACTGAGTACGCTCTGCAGAGCTACTCCAACATCCTGCTGGGACTCGCGCTGATTTTCTACGGCCTGGCCATCGCGTACGGATACGCATTTGCCCGGTGGCCGGGATGGCTGGCTGCCGCCTCGGGAGTCGCCTGGATCGTCCACGGCCTGATGGTTTCCTACGTTGGCCTGTTCGACTCGCCGCCCCGGTTGGTGGCCCTGGTCCTCATGGCTGCCTGGGCGTTCGTCATGGCTGTGCAAATGTGGCCCAGCGGCCGCCGCGGACATGCCGCCAGCGCCGCGGCACCGACCGGTCCAGTCACCGCCTAGACAAGGCGCCTAGATCCTGCCAACCCCCGGTGACCGAGCCTGTCGAGATCCGGGTCCCGACAGGCTCAACCGCCGGTCGACCCAGTCGCAGGCTCAACCACCGGTCGCCGCAGCCGCAGGCTCAACCGCCGGTCGAAGTGGGTGTGGGCGTGGCTAGGCCCGGTTCCGTCGGCGCTGCAGTGGGCTCAGCGGTGGTGGCCGGACTCTCCGTCACGGCGCCGCCGGTGACGGGCCCTGCCGGAACCGGTGCCGTCGTCGTTCCCGAGGGCGCCGGTGCCCCGCCGGTGGCGGAGGGGACGGGCGCCTGGCTTGACCCGGGCGCTGATTCGGACGGTCCGGGCACCGGAGTGGCCGTGGAGCTTGGCGTCGCGGACGTGGCGGTGCCCTTGGTGGCGCTGGGATCGTTCCGTACTATCTCCATGACTTGCTCCTTGAACGCGTCGAGGCGTCCCTGGATTTCGGAGAGCGGAACGTTTTGCAGGTTCCGCCCGAACTCGGCGATCTCAGCCCACAGCGCGTTGAGCCGGGCCATGCCGTCGTCGCTGAGCGGTCCATCCAACGTGAGCACCAGCTGGCTGGCCAGCGCATACGTGAGGCACCGGACGCAGTTGTAGTTCGCGGCAGCGGACAGGTTCTCCGGAACGACCACGTCCGCCTGGCCCACCATCAGCACCACCTGGAAACCCACAGCGACGGCCGCGCAATCGGTGCAGCTGGCGAAGGCGTAGGCCTCGTTGGTGGTGTCCACAGGTTCGCCGTCCTCGGCCCAGACCAGGGCGAAGGCGACGTCGTACACCACCGAGCCGTCCTGCGTGTTGACCGCCAGAGCTTGGTTGTCGCCCTCTTCAGGGGCGGCCGGCTGGTCGAAGGGGAAAACCCACGACGGCGGCGCGGCGGCCTCGCTGCCGGCGTTCGTGCTGCGGGTGGCGGCAGTGTCGGCGCGGGGGACCATGACCATGCTCAGCTGGGGCTGTTCCCGGGTGGGTTTCGCGGCACCGGCGGGCCACAACGCCACCGTCTTCCCGGCCCGGCCCTCACTCAGCTTTGTGGATGACGCCGTGGGGAACACCGCCGTCGTGACATCGGCCAGGGTGCCGCGTTCGTACGGCTGGACCGGCCGGTACGTGTCTGTTCCGGGCCACCAGGCCCAGGCCAGGCCGGCGGCAACAGCGGCGACGACGGCCATCGCGGCACCGCGCTGGACTGCCTTGCCGCGGGTCTTCTGCCACAGCCCTGTTGTCAGCTGGCGGACCAGTCGCAGCAGGACGTAGAAGATGCCCACCACGGGAAGCGCGACGGCGGCGATCGCCAGGGCGCGCACCGCGGCGCCCGCGATGTCACCGGCGGTGAGACTTTCGGTCAGTTGGGACTGCTGCTTCAGCACGCTTGCCCATGCTGTGCCCAGGAGCCTCGGCAGCGAGATCACCATCATTGCCAGGCTGAACAGCAGGAGCGGCACGGTGACCAGCACCCAGATGGTCACAACGGCGCGCGCCCAGGGCTTGAGAACCTGCGCCTCCGGGTCGGTCCGGCGCCACGGCAGCAGCCCCAGCAGGGTCGGCTTGATGCGCTGGAAGAGGTCCGGCACACCGGTGGCGTCGGCCAGGATGTGGTAGCCGTCGAAGCGGACCAGGGGAAGCAGCTGGCGGACCATCTGCAGGATCTGGGTGACCACCACCAGCAGCAGCGCATCAAAGCCGGTGGCCCACCAGGCACCCATGGTGGCCACGGCAACGATCGCGTTGAAATACAGCCCGCCCAGGTCCGTGCGGATCCGGCCGCCGCGGCCCAGCCGGTAGGAGTCCGTGACGTCGGTGAAGAATGCGGGCCAGATCAAGTACAGGCCTGCGCCCATGGCTCCCGGCGTGGCGCCGCCGCGGCGTGCGGCGGCAGCATGGCCAAACTCGTGGAAACCGGCGGACAGCACGGTCACAGCCAGGACCAGCAACACCAGGCCGGGGTTGGCGAAGGCGTCATGCGTGGCCGAGCCGAGTCCCTTGACCATCAGCACCCACCAGCACGCGGCGATGAAGGCTGCGCACACTGCCACGATGACGAGCGGATTGAAGAGCACCGCAAACGGGGCGGTCAGTTTCCGTGTGCGGTCCGGATCGGTCACGGTGTACCGGAAGCGCATGCCCAGCAGCGGATCGGCCTTCTTCACTTCGGGCTGCGAACCGTCGGCCAGCCGGAGCAGCCCCAGCGGCAGCAGCTGCGAGCTGATCAGTGTGCGGACGTTGTCCGGGCTGACCAGCTTGCCGAACCTGGAACCGGCATGGTCCGCAACCTCATCGACGCTGCGGTGGCCGTCGATCGCTTCCAGCACGAGGTACAGCAGTCGCGTGAGCTGGATGGCCTGCCCGTCGGCACGGCGTACCAGTGACGGCGGCTCACGGTAGCCGGAGCCCTTCGTTTCGCCGATCAGCTCAATGCCGTCGGCGCGGACGGGAACGTCGGGCGAGGCGGCGGGCGTCCCGGATTCGTCCGTCAGCTGGCCTGCGGCGGGCGCGGAGGAAGCCGGCGGGCCGTCCAGCCGGGACGGCCCGCCGTGCACAGTGCTCATTAAGGCGTGCTCATTGTGGTGTTTGTCTCCGGGCTCTACTGGCGGAGATCGGACTGCTGGTCAGCGGATGCGGTGGCTTCGCCGTCGATGTGCTGGCTGATGATGGCATCCTGCTGGGCCACGGCGAACGCGTCGCTGTCGATGGAACCGATGTTGGCAGCCACCGCCGCGTCGATCGGGGCGGCAACGTTCGCGTTGGCTGCAACTGCGCCGTTGATCGGAGCAGCGATGTCCGCGTCGGCGGCCAGATCCACGTTGACGTTCAGGAGGTCCCCGTCCAAGGCGGCGGAGGGATCCACCGGCAGGGCGCCGACGTCGGTGGTTCCGCCAGCGGTGGTTCCGTCCGCCGCGCCGCTGCCGGCAGTGTCTGCGTCGGTTGTCTCAGGCGCCTGGTCAATAGTGCTGTCCTGCGTGGAGTCTGCCGTGGCATCAGCCGTGATGCCCTGATCGATGATCACGCCCTGGTCAGCAAGGGCCTGTGCCTCGGAACCGTACGAGAGGATGTTCGCGGAGGCCGCAGCGTCGATCGGGGCTGCCACGTTGGCGTTGGCTGCCACAGCGAGGTCGATAGGTGCTGCGGCGTTGATGCCCAGATCCAGGTCGGCGTTCAGGTCCAGGACGGAGGCTACTTCCTTATCCGGAAGCGCGGTGCCACCCTGTGCCATCAGTTCTTCGTCGGAAAGCGGTGTCAAGCCCTGTTCAGTGCTCACGAATAACTCCAGTTCCGGCACGGGTTCTGCTGCCCCCAGTGAGCAGTTTCTAAACCGATGTGCCTAATGCCAGTCAATAGTAAGCATGATGATCATTATTTGGTAGCTATCCCGGCCGAGGCAGCCAATGCTCGGCGTTGACACCCCAGCCGGGGGCGGCCCACACTGGCGCTAAACCTACCTGGCGGCCGAGCCGTGCCGTCAGAAGGCGTGTCCGAGGAGTGCCCGCCATGCCCGTCATCGAAGAAAGTGTGTTCATTGCCCGCCCGCCCCAGGAAGTGTTCGAGTTCCTGATCAGGAGCGAGAACATCCCCGTGTGGGATTCGTCCGTTGTCCAGGCCGAACAGGTGGGAGATGGTCCTGTCGGGGTGGGCACCCGGACCAAAGGCAGCAGCAAGGTATTGGGCAGGCACTTCGACTGGGTCAGCGAAAACACCCACTTCGATCCGCCCAACAAGACGGTGATCCGGTCCGTTGAAGGCCAGTTCGACTTCACGATCACCGACACCCTAGAGCCCGAGGGCGACGGGACCCGCCTCACCCACCGCATCGATGCAGGTTCAGGGCTCGGCGGGGTGTTCGGAAAACTGGCCGACCCCTTCGTGCAGAAGGCCCACACCCGGACGGTCCGCGCCAATCTGGAGACGCTCGCGGACCTGCTTGCCGAACACCCCGACGGCGGTTAACCCGCCCAGTAGCCCATCGACTGCTCCGTAACGGCCGTTTAGGGGATCCAAAAGGGCCGTCACGGAGCAATCGATGGAGTTACTTCAGCCCGGCCCCCGGCAGCAGTTCCACTGCGCCCACGGAGTCGGCCACGAAGGCGTAGTCCCAGGCACGTTCGCGCCACTGGACGTACCGGCCGGAGGCTCCGCCGTGGCCGCCGTCCATCTCGATCTTCATGACGATCGGCTCGGACCCGGTGGAAACAGCACGGAGGGCCTGCACCCACTTGGCCGGCTCCACGTAAAGCACACGCGTGTCGTTGAAGGAGGTCACGGCGGCGATCTTCGGATAAGGCAGGGCGCCCACGTTCTCGTACGGCGTGTAGGACTTCATGTATGCGTACACCTCGGGGTCCGTGATCGGGTTGCCCCATTCCTCCCACTCGAGGGCGGACAGGGGCAGCTCCGGATCGAGGATGGTGGTCAGCGCGTCCACGAACGGCACGGCGGCCACAATCGCGGCGTACTTTTCCGGTGCCAGGTTGGCCACGGCGCCCATCAGCAGCCCGCCGGCGGAGCCGCCCATTGCCGCGATCCGGGACGGCGAAACCCACTCGGAACCAGCCAGCCAGTCTGTGGCCGCGATGAAGTCGGTGAACGTGTTCTTCTTGTGGAGCTTCTTGCCGTCCTCGTACCAGTGGCGGCCCAGCTCGCCGCCGCCGCGGATGTGCGCAATCACGAACACAATCCCTCGGTCCAGCAGCGACAGCCGCGGGATGCCGAAGCCGGGGTCCATGCTCAGCTCGTAGGAGCCATAGCCGTACACCAGGCCGGCCGCGGAGGAATCGCGGGAAACGGATGCGTGCCGCAGCACCGACAGGGGAACCTTGGTGCCGTCGGCCGCCGTCGCCCATTCACGGGTGGCCACGTAGTCGGAGGGGGAGTAGCCGCCCAGCACCGGGCTTTCCTTGCGGAGCAGCAGCTCACCGGCCGGCTGAGCCGGAGTCGGCAGCACGAAGTCGTACACGCGGGACGGCGTGAAGTATGACGTGTAGCCCATCCGGATCACCGGCGCCTCATAGTCGGAGCCCGCCACACCGGCGGTGTACAGTTCCTCGTCGAACGCCGGCTCCACCGGGTCGCCCTGCTCTGCCGTGCCCAGGCCGGCCAGTGCCAGCACCTGCACGCGCTCGATGGTGTCCTTGCGGACGGACACAATCACGTGCGTGGACGTAACGCCCGCGCCGTTGACGCGCACCTGGTCGGAATGTTCGACGACGGTGGTCCACTCCTGCTCGGCCAGCGGCCTGGTGAGCTCGGCCGGGTCCACCAGCGACACCATGGAGTTGATGGCATTGCGGTTGTGCGTCACCAGGATCTTCTCGGCGCCATCCAAGAGGAACGGTTCGGCCTCGTAGAGGACGCGTTCGTCGCGGGAAATCACGGTGCTGAGTCCGGCGTCGTAATCGTCGAAGCGGAGCAGCCGCGTCTCGCTGTACTCGGAGCAGCCGATGCTCAGCACGAGGTGACGACGGTCGGAGGCGAGGTCGAAGCCCAGCCACATGGCGACGTCGTCCTCCTGGTAAATCACCTCATCGTCGGTGACGGGCGTGCCCAGCACGTGGGACTTGACCTGGTAGGGGCGCCAGGCGTCGTCCACCACGGTGTAGAACAGGCGCGTGCCGTCGGGGGAGAAGGAGACGCCGTAGAAGATGTTCTCGATGACGTCCGGGAGCATCTCGCCGGTGCGGAGGTCCTTGAAGCGCAGCGTGAAGCGTTCGTCGCCGGCGTTGTCCACCGCGTAGGCGTAAAGGTTGCCGTCAACGGTCACGGCGGTGCCGCCCACGGCGAAGAACGGCTTGCCTTCGGCTTCCACGTTGCAGTCCAGCAGGACTTCTTCACCGGGAAGTTCGACGCCGGCCTCCACCGCCGGGGGCGTCCAGTCGGCCACCGGGTCCCCGGTGTTCAGGGCCTTGACCCGGCACTGGATGCCGTACTCCTTGCCCTCCACGGAACGGGTGTAGTACCACCAGCCGTCCTTGCGGTTCGGGACGGACAGATCCGTCTCCTGGGTGCGGCCCTTGATTTCCTGGAAGATGGCCTCGCGGAGCGGTTCCTGGTGGGCGGTGACCGCTTCCTGATAGGCGTTCTCTGCCTTGAGGTGCTCCACCACGTCTTCGGAGTCCTTGGCCCGCAGCCATTCGTAGTTGTCCACGAAGGTGTCGCCGTGGTGGGTCCGTTCCGTGGGGATCTTCCTGGCTACGGGGGCGGCGGACGCAGGGGTGTGGTCGGCAGGGTGCTGCACTGGAGTCTGGGTCATTGACTCAATATATAAAGCTATTCCGCTGCGGGCACCCGCGTTCGCTACCGGGGGATAGAGTGGTCCGCTATCGCCGTGCGTAGCGCCCTGCACACCGCGTCACTTCTGCAACTTAAAGACAAGTAGTGGCCACTCACGCACAGGATGTTGGCGGTAAATAGTCTTTAGGAGTCGGTCGGCGGAGGACCTGGTCCCCCTGGGAACTCCCGCCAGTCCGATACTTGGCCCGGACAACGTTTCCGGATCACGTTGAGCTGGGCCGGCGGTGACAAGCCTTCTGAGACCGAGGCTTCCCCAGGCGCCGCCGGCCCTTAGCTCACGTGAAGTGTCTCAGCCCCACGTAGGCGCCTTGCTCCCGTCTCATAACGAGGAGACGAAACAGTCACCGCTTCGCAGAGCCGAAAGAATAGGTGCAAAAGACCCTATTCGCCCCGACCCCGCATGGTGTCTTTTGAAGAATCGGGAACTCAAAGCAGAGCTCCTGAGAAGGAGTACATTTTCAGGCGGTTCCTGGCGAGGCCCAGGAGCCGTCGTAACGATTCTGTAGGACGCGCATTCTGTATGTCGCGTCGGATATTGGCCCGTATTACTGGGGGGCAACGGACTATTCTCGGGCAACGGGATAGTCGGTGTCCGAGTGGATGTGCCACTATGCGCTGGTCTATGCCAGCGCCATCTCAGAGGTCAATCCCATGAAGAAAATCATCAAACAACTCATCATGCTTTTCACGGTTGTCCTGCTGGCTTTCACGGCAGGGGTGTCGGCTGCCCAGGCAGCTAGTCCGCATTTTAAGAAGGGCGGTTCGCCGGTCTGCACCGTGAGCATCAGTGGATCTACGGCAACAACAACATGTAGGGCGGTCATCACCGGACTCGGCGGCGAAGACCTTCTTGCCACCGTCACGGTCAGCGGAGCTGCCGTGTACCAGTGCCAGAACGGCGGCGGAAACACTGCACCTGGACAGAACAAGGTGGTCATTGGTCCGGCCGTCGCTCCAACCTTCATTGACAGCAGCGCTATCAAGAACGGCAACCTCACGCTCAACACGCTCGCGGCAGTGCTGACGGCGCCGAGCACAGTAACCGGGGCCGAAGCTGGATGCCCGAATCCCAACTGGACCGGCGTCAACCCCGTGGTAACGGTGACGAGCATTACCCTTGTCATCGAACAGCCTCCGGGAACGGAAATCTTCAACTGCACGAAGACCGGTACCAACCTGACCGGATCGGTGGCGCTCACCTGCTAAACCAATCTCGCGGATAGCATGATTCCGCGGTACGCAGCCAGGCTCCAGTCACGGCCTCCTAGAGGCGTTGCCTGGAGCCTGGTTCCGTTATCGGGCGGAAGCGCCGGCCGGCACTAGCCCCGGCAGGAAGCGCACCAAGGCCACCATGCCGACGAGTTCCACCAGTGTCTGCGTCACCACCACCAAGGCGGCGAGGGCCAGCGGCTCCGGGAGCGCCAGTGCCAGCGGAAGCACCACCAGGGAATTGCGGGTGGCACCGCTGAACACCACAGCCAGGGTGGCCGGGGCATCCAGCCGGGCAGCCCGGGCCGCGAGCAGGCCCAGCGGCACCATCACCAGCAGGAACGCGGCATACAGCGGCACCACGGCCACCAGCGAACCCAGCTCAGAGCGCACGCCCGTGATCTGCGAACCCACCACCACGGCCAGCGTCACCATCATGAGCGGGACCATCAGGGCTGCCATAACGGCCATGACCCGCCGCCCGACGACGGCACGTCCGACGCCGGGAAGGTCACCTTCCCGGCCCGGCAAGGACCGTCCGGCAAGCCACTGCGTCAGTGCCGCCAAAGCCAGCGGGACAACGATGAGCCCCACCAAGGCCTGCACGAACGGTGCCGGGTCGATCGCGGACACCAGGCCCGGCCCCACGAACACCAGCAGATACACGGGGAGCAGGAGCATCTGGGCGAGCATCAGCACAGGTGCCGCGGCGAGCAGCCGGTTACTGGCCCCGCCCGCCAGGCCGGTGAACACGATCACGTAGTCGACGCACGGCGTCAGCAGCACCAGCAGCATGCCCACCAGGAGTGCCTGGTCGTTGGCGACGAACCGGCTCAGCCCGAAAACCACAACGGGCACCACGGCGAAATTGAGCACCAGCACGGCTGCCATGAAACGCAGGTCGCGCACGGCCTGCCCCAATGACGCGAACGGGATGCCCAGGAACGTGGCGTAGAGCAGCAGCCCCAGCACGGGATTGATGGCCAGCTCCAGGGCAGCGGCGCTACCGGGTGCCAGGAAACCCGCGGCCCCGCCGGCAACTATGGCGGCAAGATAAAGGCCGATCTGGCGGCGTTTCATCCATGCCACAAACGTCCCGGTCCTCACCGGCTCCATCGTAGGCGAGTCATTACCCCACGCCGCAGCCGGCCACAACACCCCGTGCGGTTCATAACGCCACTCTTTCCGCATGTGACGCACAATGTTGCGTACGTCACATTCGCTCCCTAGGCTGATGGAGGTCGCAGCGTCGCGGCCATGCAGTGAATAGGGGAAACACTTGAACGACAAACTCAAGGTTTTAGTACGACTCGATCTCGATTGCGGACAGGCTGAAGTTGCCGCCCAAGGCCATGTGACGGCGAAAAGCCTCCAGGCCCTGTATGTGGTTGTGAAGAGGGCAAATCATTTGAAGGAAGGACTCCACCTGGTGGTGGATGTGAGCCACGCGCGTGTTGAGCCGGCTGCAATGGAGCAGCTGCAGGCATGTTCGGAATCGCACCACTTGCCGGCGTCCATTGATCCGCTTCAGGCGGAATGCAACATCAGCGTCCTGGCTCCCGCGCCGCCGGTTGCGGCGCACAAGGGTACGGAGAGGGCAACCCGACTCAGGAGCCGGGCCATGAGCCTCGCCGCGTAAGCGGCGGATCGCACCTCACCGGAACTCACTTCACCGGAACGCACGACGGCGGAACGTTCGACGGCGGCCTGGCCGCCTAAGCGGCCGCCGTCGCCGGAACTTATCTCACCAAAACCATCACCCTGATTCAACAGCCACCTGTGTAGGTCCTTAATCGCCTGCAGATGGCCACTTTGGCGTGGTGGAGGCTTTCCTTGGTAGCCGAGCCGTCAGTTCCGGAGTTCCCGCCCTCTCAGTTCCCGCCCTCAAATCCGTTGGCCGCCACGTAGTCCGCCAGGGTTCCGCTGGCGAGTGCTGCGGATATGGCGCCTATGGCGCCGGGGTTCTGGAAGACGATCGACTGCCCGGTGGTGCTGAAGCCGAAGCCGCCGTCGGGCAGCCGGAAGAAGATGGCATCTTCGGGGCCCACGTCGCGCAGGCTGAAGCCCAGCTTGGCCATGGTTTCCACAGTGAGGCCCGGGCTGACGGTCCAGTGCGGCCGGACCGCGTTGACCACGTTCAGGACGGTTTGCGGGTTGGTGAGGGTGCCGGCGCTCATGAACTTGCTGATGACGGCTTTGAGGAATGTCTGCTGGTTGCGGATGCGCTGGAAGTCGCCGTCGGCAAACGCGTAGCGCTCGCGGACGAACTCCAGGGCCTGGCCGCCGGTGAGGTGGTTGATGCCGGCGGGGAAGTTGTGCCGGGTGTCGTGGGTGGACGTGAAGGGCACGGTGACGTTCACGTCCACGCCGCCCAGGGCATCGGTGGCGGCCCACAGGCCCGGGAAGTCCACCATCACGGCGTGGTCGATGTGGGTGTTGAACAGCCCTTCCACGGTCTGGACCATGAGCGGAATGCCGCCCAGTTCCAGCCCGGCGTTGATCTTGGCTTCGCCGCGGCCGGGAATGTTGACCCACATGTCGCGCATGATCGAGATGCCGTAGATCTTCTGCCGGTCGGCCGGAACATGGACCAGCATCAGGACGTCGCCGCGCTGATCGGCCGGTGTTCCGGCGGCGGCCTGGGCTTCCTCCGCCCGGGAATCGCCGCGGCTGTCGCTGCCGATGATCAGGATGTTCATGGCCACGGGCGGCGGTTCAGGTGCCGGCGGAGGCGGCGCGGGCGGTGCCGGGGCCGGTTCGGTGGGGGACGGCGTCGCGGTGGCGCCTTCCGCCGTCGCCACCCCGCTGGCGGTGGGGGCGGGCGGACCGCCGCGTCCCACCTGCGAGAACGCGTACGCCGTGCTGCCCAGGGCCATCACCAGGACCATGGCCAGGACGGCTTTGAGCCAGGTGGGCTGCCGGCGCAGCCAGACGGGAAGCCATGCAAAATTTCCCTTCGGCGGCTTGCTTTCAGCCGCTCCTTCCGGATCAGACTGGTTGTCCATAACCGGACGCTACCACCGCTAATGCGGAAAAGGGCGACGCCGAAAGTCCTGTTATGTGGGCGTGTTGAGCCGGGCGTAGCGGAGGATGGTGAGGATGGCGGGGGCTAGCTCGTCTTCCATCTGCCGGTACACCTCGGGGCCGCGTTTGTAGGGGTCGATCACTTCGTTGTCGGCGCTGTCCGCGGCGAGGGCGAGGTGCCGGACGGAGGCGAGGCGGGCGGGCAGGCCGCGCCAGAGTGTGCCGGCGTCGGGCGCTTTTTTGCTCGCTTCGCCCGCTGCGGCGTCGCGCTCCTCAAGGGCTTCCAGCATGCGCGCGAATTCCCGGATGGTGAAGGTGCGCTTCAGCAGGGAGGCGTCCAGTTGCAGCACCTCGCCGCGATGCTTGGAGGTCATGGTCAGCACGATGTCCGTGTCGCGCAGGATTTTGGGGGTCAGCTGCCGGGCCGCGAAGCCCTTGTCCGTGCCGCCGTACATGTTCACGATCTCGGCCGAGAGCGGCTGAATGGGGCTGCCAACCATGGCACGCGTACCGGCGCTCCGCACTTCGAAGCCGCCGGGCAGGACCTGGTCCAGTCCGGCCTGCAGCAGGCGTTCGGCCACGGGGGAGCGGCAGATGTTTCCCGTGCAGACTGTGAGGATCCGTACGGGCGTTGGCGATTCCACGGTGAGGGCTCTTTCCGGAGTGGCTGTCAGATCGGTGCGATCCCTGATCTTCAACTTAACATGCGGGGCCGCCCCTGCCCGGGGGCGAATCGCCTAGATGAATCAGCAGATGTTGATCCAAAATTGTGCATCGATTGCGTGAACCTAAAGGCACAGTGTGCACAGTGGAGTCAACCGGTGAAACCGGTCACAGCAGCTGGGCGACCCGTTCGGGAGGTCCAACCGATTGCTACGGGGGACGTAGATGTCAGAGCTTGCTTATCGCATCAAGGACCATGCCGGAACCACGCGCCGCAGGGCGGTGTGGGGCGGCGAGCGATCGGTTCCGTCCATGCCAGCGACGTATGTCTCTCCCTCCGCAGCTGCTGTCCTTCCGGCCGCGGCGGTGCCGGCTTTGACCGGGCCAGCTTCGACTGCGGCAGTGTCGAGCGGGGCAACTTCGAGCGGGTCAGCTTCAGCGATGCTGGTCTCGGGTGTCCGGGCCATTCCTTCGACCACGCATCCCAACGAGGCCGGCCACCTGCGGCCCGCGGTCAAGGTGCCCGTCGCGCTCAGCCTGAGGGGTCTTGGCGCCGTTTCCGGTTCGGTGAGCGTCCGCATCACCATAAATCCGGTAGTGCTCGTTGCGTCGGCCTTGCAGGTTGGTGGGCAGGCGCCGGTGCCTGGCAGTTTGTCGTTTTCCTTCATCAGCGTGGGTGCGGCATGCGTTTTGCCGACGCTAAGCCTCAAGGGTGCCACTTTCACGGCGGACTTCATGTATGAGGTGGCCGCCGGTTCAACTGACCTGGACTTCGCGATCGACGGTTACGGCCGCCGTGGCAGGAATAGCGACCGCCGCGACTTCGAGGTGACCGCTGACGTTACCGTCTGCGAGCATGGCAAGCAGTCGCCGACGGTTCTCGCGGTCAGCTCCGTCATCCACGTATAGCCTCCGTCAATCACCTCTAGCTCCGCCATCCATCTGCGGGTGGCGCGCAGTTAAGTGGCACGCCGTGAAGTAGGGCGCCGCACAGCGGTCGACCGCCGTCTAGGGTTGACCGCCGTGAAGTGAGGCGCCGTCCGTTTCGCCGGGCCGCAGTGCCCAGCCCGGCAGTTCAGGGCGTGCACCTTTCAGCATCTGAAGTAGTTGTTTCGTCGTGGGACCTGGCTTGGGTCGATGTGGGGTGGCGGGATGAACCAGGGGATCCCGGTTCTGACCTGGATCTGCCACTGCTCTTTGTGGATCAAGTGGTGATGGGAACTGCAGAGCAGCGTGCCGTTGTCTGTGCTGGTGGTTCCGCCGCGTGACCAGTAGGTGATGTGGTGGGCCTCGCACCAGGGTGCGGGGATGCTGCAGCCGGGGAAGGCGCAGCCTTGGTCGCGGGCGGTGAGGGCTTTGCGGATGTGGGGCGGGAAGACCCTGGTGGTCCGTCCGATGTCCAGGATCCGTCCCTGGCTGCCGAGCAGGACGGGGATGATGTCGGCGTCGCAAGCGATTTTGCGGACGGTGGCGGCGGTGACGGGGCCGGTGAACGTGAAGGAGCCCGTGCCGGGGATGCCTGTGACGGGGATGCCTGCCGTGGCACCCGTGCCCGTGCCCGTGCCGCGGAAGCCGGTGCCGGTTCCGGTGGCGGTGCTTGAACGGTGGCCGGGTCCTTGGGCGGCGGGGTGTTCGAGGTTGTCCAGCCGGGCCAGGAGGTCGCGGTAGTCGATGGTGACCATGACCTGGGGCCGGAGCCCGCCCGCGGCCGGGAGTGTGCCGGTGGTCAGTCCTGCTTTAACCGCGCCGACGAGACCATCCAGGAGCTGCTGCGGGCGGGTCCTCTTATCGAGGTCCGGCTTCTCCTCACCGGTGCTGCCTGTCCCGTCACCGTCGCTACCGGCACTGCCCTCACCAGCGCGGGTGCGGGGGTTGGTGGCGATGTTCATCGCCGTCAGCAGGTGCTCGGATTGCTCCGTGGTCGCCAAGATTTCCATCCGCTGCAGTCCGCGGCGGGGCTGTTTGATGAACACACCCTGGCGGTGCCGGAGCTCGGTTTCGGTGGGTTCGGACCCGTCCTGGTCGATCGCCTCCGTCCACTGCCCGGCGACCCGGGCGACGAAGTCGGTGTCGTGCTCCACCGCGGCCCGGGTCAGGGCATGCTCCATCCGGCCGGTAACTTCCGCATCCGCGTGGTGGCCGGCCCGGTCCAGGGCGAGCGTGATGATGGTCGCGGACCGCGACGCGACGGTCCCGGCTGCGACGGCGGCGGCGAGTTCCGGCCGTTCCGGTGGTTGGGTGTGCCCGGTGATCCCGGTCCGCGGCAGTACCGCCCCGGCCAGCGCGAGCCGGCGGCGGGCTTCGCCGGCACCGATCCGGAGCCGCAAACGGAGGAACTCGGTGGTGTTCCGGCAGCCGTCGTCCGCAGGGTCCGGTTCCGCGGGGACCGAAGCTTCGCCACTCACTGCCGTTTTGGCAGCCTGGCTGGTGTCGATTTGGTTGGTGTCCGCTTCGCTGGTGGCCCAGCCGATGGGGCCTTG